>NZ_JACVBM010000001.1:0-1093446 GCF_014852385.1 Pseudomonas sp. PDM03
TTGAACGAGTAAAACAGTCGCTCCTGCCCACTCGATAACTGTCCCATCATGCTGCGTGCTTCCCTGCTGGCCAATGCAGATATTTTGCCGCAGGCCAGATAGGGGAGCTACTTTTTCAACAGAATCGGCCGAAAGCCGACCTAGCCAATGCTGTATGTAACTAGGCGTTTTTCGGCCGGAAATTGTCACGTACTGCCCAACATGATATCGCCGGATTTTTACATACAATCGAAGACCGCATAGGGGCGGATCCCCCTGAAAGAAGCCACCTTGGATGGCCAAGCTAGCTGCCAACAATTGAGATCTGGAACCTAAGGAGCGTCAGATGACTAGAACTACAGTTAACATCGTGCTTGATGGTCACGTCGATGATCTGTACGCACTCAGCTTGCTTTTTCCTAAGGGTGCGCATCCTAGTTTCCACATTGTGACTAAGCTGACCGGCGTGAAAGACGGACTGCTCGATCGTGTTCAAAACGCAGACTGTCGAGACACATTCCTGACGGGCGACGGTTGTTTGTCTCTGATCGAGGTAAAAGGGCCGCAAGAAATGGAGTGGGTTGCGAGTGAAATTCTTGCGGCACTTAACGGTTATGCCGTTCTCGCGGACAGTAATTATTGTCCCGTTATACCAGTCTCTGTGTCATGGGATGGGGCCACGTCTTCTGGCTGCGCGACCTTTGGATCAGCCAATGTAAACCGGCCTACTCGATGCATCAGTACCAACCGACATGATTTGATTCACCAACTAATGCATAGCCGTGTCGACTTCATGCAAAACAATCCGCTTGCCGCATACGCGGCCACAGTTATCGCTGGCCAGCCTTCTTGGGCTGATTACTATCGCTTGCTCGAAGATATCGCGGGGCATCGAGGAACGACGCTTGATAAGCTCACGAGAAGTGGCATTGCGGAACGGCGACCACTGGATGGATTCAAGATGGCAGCGAACAATCGCTTGTCCGGCCGCCATGGTGCATCAAAGCGGGATACGAGCCTTAAGCAAGATGACTTGATGACTTTAACGGAGGCACGAGAGTTCGTTCGTTCCGTTGTCACAGCATGGCTCGACCTCGAATGCGGTGGGCGATTGCCTAGAGATCGTGTCGATGGAGGACCGCTGCGTTTCGGCCTTGATGAATAGCTCGCTAGTCTGCGACTCCATCTTTGTTAAATGGGCTAGGTCGCCTTTTTTACTTTGCAAATCGAAACCGATTGCAGAGTTTTACACACTCTGGCCCGATAGAAGCTGAGAACTTACATCGGCCTTCGGGGATTTTCGACGGGCCAATGTACTTGCTCTTCGGAACACACCTCGCTAACCTGCCCCCGTCGCTGCCAATTCAGCGAACGGGTGTGGTAGCCCGGTTACTTCATAGACCCAGAACGCCTCAGGGCGTTTTTTTGTGCTGGCTGCTTTGTGGCGGCTGTGCATGGGAGGCTTCGGCCTGCCGGGTTTCTATGACCGGTCTACCACCCTGTGTACAGCCGTCTCCTTATTTTGCGTGGTAGCAAATTTGGAGAGGTCCACTTCATAGAGGCTCCACAATGATCAAAGAAACCCCGAATCCCCCCTATACGGATGACTGCACAGAAGTCGATTCCGAATCCCCACCCCGCAAACCCGCCGAGGCCGAGCGCCGCCCAAACCCGATCTTCGCCGTCGTCCCCACCGCAAGCACTGAAACCTTGTTGGTTCACGCGTGCGAAACACTCGCTTCTGCAAGCGTTATGGCCAGTGAGCTGGCGTTCATACTCGAAGGTCCCAAATGCAATTTGGCACTGGGCATTCAGCAAATGATTGCGTTAGCGGAATTGACGGTGAATCGGGTGCTGGATCAGGTTGACCCGCAGGAGTAGGCGAGGGCGTTGATGTAACGTGATGCGCCAACAGAAGCTCTGCCCCAATTAGTCGGGGCAGGGCTTTTTTTGTTTTTGGATTGAAGCCGCAGCATCAGAGATCGCCAACCCAGTGCCTTCATCCCTCGGAAAAGATTGAGTTAGGATCATCAAAGCCTAAAAACGGAACCTCTCAACCAAAGGACGCGACACTCATGGAAACCCCCTTTTCTCAAATCAGCGAGCGTTTGAACAATCGCCGATTTACCGTCGCGAATAACACTCAAGGGCTGTCCGGTGCAGGCACCGTGTTTCACTACCACGTCGAGGGGAATGCCATTTCGAGCACTTACCAGGGCGGACGGATACGCATCGGTCATCAAGTCGGGCGTGTGACAGGTCCCGATACCATTGAGCTGCTTTTTCAGTGTTTGACGGCGGATGGCGAGATGCTTGCCGGCTGGTCTCGTGGCACGGTGGGCGTTGATCACGCCGGGCGTACCACTCTGGCCTTTGTTTGGGGTTGGTTGTCGGGCGCGACGGGTGGAGGGGAGTCGAGCTACGTCGAGCTTACGGCGTAGCGGTTAAGGTTTATGATCATTGCGTCGACACCTGTGCGGCAGTTACTCCGACTCGTTCAACAGTCCGATCCGTAATCAATAACGCGCTACTTTCATTGAGGAGAATGACCGTTCATGACGACGCAAACCGAAACCGCCATCCTGGCCGGTGGTTGCTTCTGGGGTATGCAGGATTTGCTGCGACGTTACCCCGGCGTGCTGTCCACACGGGTGGGTTACTCGGGAGGCGATGTGCCGAACGCGACTTATCGCAACCACGGCAATCACGCAGAAGCCATCGAGATCGTGTTCGATCCGCAACAAATCAGCTATCGCCAGATTCTCGAGTTCTTTTTCCAGATTCATGACCCCACCACCCAAAATCGCCAAGGCAACGATGTCGGCGCGAGCTACCGTTCTGCGTTGTTCTACCTCAGCGATGAGCAGAAAGAGGTTGCCGAAGACACCGTGGCCGACGTCGAAGCTTCCGGCCTTTGGCCCGGCAAGGTGGTCACCGAAATCACCCCGGCCGGGCCGTTCTGGGAAGCGGAACCGGAACACCAGGATTACCTCGAACGGCTTCCCGACGGTTATACCTGCCACTTCATCCGACCCAACTGGAAATTGCCCAAACGCGGGTAATCAAGTACAGCGGCGGCTCGAATGAGCCGTCTCTGTTCAGCCGCTTTGAGGCAGGCTCAAACCCGCTTCAACACACTATCCCCCGCATCCTTGGGCAACCTGATCACATCAACCAACGCCAACAATCCCAACACCGCCACACCCACAAACGCCACTCGAAAGTCAGCCACCTGCGCCTGCAACTCATGGCCTTGCACCGACATCGACGCTCGCAACAACAACGCAGCAACCGTCACCCCCAACCCCATGGCCAGTTGAAAAAACAGGCTGAACAACGCCGACGCTTCGCTCATCCGCGCCTTGGGCACGTCGGCAAAGCCGATGGAGTTGTAGCAGGTGAATTGCATGGATCGCGACAAGCCGCCGATAAATAGCACGGCGGCAATCACGGCGAAGGGTGTCTGTGGGGTGAAGAAGGCACAGGCGACAATCGAGATAACGCCGATGACACCGTTGACCAGCAGGACTTGGCGAAAGCCATAACGCTGCATGATCGCCGTGGTGAACGGCTTCATCGCCAGGTTGCCGGCGAACACCGCGAGCACCAGCAGGCCGGCGTCGACGGGCGATAAGCCGAAGCCGACCTGGAACAGCAGCGGCAGCAAAAACGGCAAGGCGCTGATGGCCAGGCGAAAGAGTGATCCGCCGAAGAGGCTGACCCGGAAGGTGTTGATGGACACGGTGCCGAGCGGCAAAAGCGGGTGGGTGTGATGTCGGCAGTGGTGCACGGCCCACACGGCGAGGATCATGCCGGCGATCACTAGCGCGAATCCTGAGTACATGGCGTTGCCGTGCTGGCTGCCCAGCCATTCCAGACCGCCCAGCAGCGAGGCGCAGGCGCCGGCCAGCAGGGCGAAGCCTTTGCCGTCGAACGGGCGGACGTGTTCTTCGCGTCCTTCGGGCACCAGCCACAGTGCGGCAAATAACGCCAACGCACCGAGCGGCAGGTTGACGTAAAAGATCCACGGCCATGATGCGTGGGTGACGATCAGGCCGCCCACGATTGGCCCGAGAATGGGCGCTACCAGGCCGGGCCAGGTAATCACCGCGATCATTTTTACCAGGTCTTTTTTGTCGGTGTTGCGCAGCACGGCCAGGCGTCCCACCGGCACCATCAACGCGCCGCCGATGCCCTGGAGCACGCGGGCGAAAACGAACATTTCGATGTTCTGGCTGAGCCCGCACAGGAGCGAGGCGAGGGTGAAGACGATGATTGCGCCGGCAAACACCTTTCGCGCACCAAAGCGGTCGGCGATCCAGCTGGACAGCGGGATAAAGATCGCCACGGCAAGAATGTAGGCAGTGATGCCGACGTTCATGTCGACCGGCGTAATGCCGAATGCGCTGGCCATGGTGGGCAGCGCGGTGGCGATGACCGTCGCGTCGAGGTTTTCCATGAAAAAGGTCACCGCCACCACCAGCGCGATCAGCCGGGTTTGCAGGCGCAGGCCAGACTCGGCTGTGACACTTGAATCTGGCGTGGCGGGTGACTTCACCGATGTGATCCTTTTTCGAGGTCATTCAAACAAAAAACAACGCCACGAGTTTTACCATTCCGAGACCACTCAGTCTCTAGCTCCGAGGCTTGAGACGCTCGACGATGGCCTTGCCCACGTCCAGCGCGGAACCTGGGTTCTGGCCGGTCACCAGTTCGCGGTCGATGACGACGTTGGAGGTCCACGGCGAAGTGTTGCTGCGATAGACGCCGCCCGCTTGCTCCAGCGCCGTTTGCGGATAGAACTTCATCGCGCCGCCATTCAACAAGCCCTTGGCCAATTCCTCTTCCTGATTGCTGATGACGGTGAATTTGTAGCCGGCGTAGGTCCAGCCTTTGGTGGAGGCTTTGCCGCCGGTTTCGAGTTGTCGGGTGAACGCGACGGGATCGGCCAGAGTCGACAGCAGGGCAATCGGACCGTGGCAGACGAGGGCGGTGGTCTTGCCGTTGTCATGGAAGTTGTTCAGCAGTTTCCCCAGCGCGGCGCTGTGCAGCAGGTCTTGCATTGGCGCGTGGCCGCCGGGGACGTAGACGGCATCGAAATGCTCGTAGCCGATCTGTTCGACCCGCGCCAGGCTGATGACCGGCGACTCGCCTTTTGAAGTGACTTTTAGCTGATCCAGCAGCGCCTTGTGCGCCTGTAAGGCCGCCACGTCATTGTTGAAATACATCTTGTCGTTGGACGACTGGTCCAGTGTCGGCGCCTTGCCAGTCGGCGTGGCGAAGGTGACCGAGTGCCCGGCATCGAGCAGCAGTTTCACCGGTTGCATCAGTTCGTTCAGGTAGAAACCGGTGGCGAATACCTTCTGGTCCTTGAGGTCGAGGTGGTCGGAATCGGACAGCACGATCAGGACATTGCTGGCCTGTGCGTTGAAGGCAGCCGCGGAAATGGTCATGGCGAGGGCGAGTCGGGCGATAGGGCGCATGGGAGCTTCCGAACAGTGAGGTGATCGATCGGCGGTCGCCGGATCGTTGATTCACTATATTCATGCCTGTGTGGGCGATAAACTCGCTGCGAAGGAAAGCACTTGTTCTTTGGAGGTAAGAGTGACCCGCCGATTCGATTATCTCGCGGACGTTGAAGTGTTCGTCACCGTGGTGGAAAAGGGCTCGTTGAGCGCCGGGGCGGTGTTTCTGGCGACCACGCCGTCGGTGGTCAGCCGGGCGATTTCACGCCTGGAAGCGCGTCTCGGCGTCCAGCTGTTGCGGCGCACGACCCGGCGTCTGAGCCTGACCGAGGCGGGCCTGCTTTACCTTGAACAATCCCGCGCGGCGTTCGGGTTGATCGATGATGCCGAACGAACGATCCAGGGGCAGGAAGGCGAGTTGACCGGGCGTGTGCGACTGAGTGTGCCGACGACCTACGGGCATTACCGCTTGCCGCCATTGCTGTGCCGTTTTACCCGGCAGTACCCGCAAGTGCGCATCGAGTTGAGCATCAGCAATCGCAATGTGGACCTGGTGGCGGAAGGGTATGACCTGGCGATTCGTCTTGGGCAATTGCCGGACAGCGGCCTGATCGGACGCAAGCTGGAGGACGCAGGTTTGTGCCTGGTCGCCGCGCCGGACTACCTGAAACGTGCCGGCACGCCGCGCAGTGTCGACGAGCTGGCGGCGCATGCCTGCCTGCCGTTTGTGATGCCCAGCAGCGGCCGCGTCGGGCCCTGGCTGTTCCGTGAGCAGGGGGTTGATCGGGAGTGGATACCTGAGGCGAATGTGCAGGTGTCCGACGATGTGTTGGGTATTGTGTCCCTGGCCGAGCATGGGATGGGGATTTGCCAGAGCTACGATTTCATCGTCCGCGAGCGCATTCAAAGTGGACGCCTGGTGCCGCTGCTTGAACAGTCGGGCGGACGCTCCCGACCGTTCTCGGTGATCTATCCGCCCCATCGCCAATTGTCAGCGACCGCGCGGGCCTTGATCGACTTTCTGACCCGGGAAGTGGCCGAGCCAGCCGGCGAGCCGTCCCGGTAGGTGTCAGCGTACTTGATGAACCGCAGCGCCTGGATCGCCAGCAAGCTGGCTCCTACAGGTTCGGTGGTGTGTCAGGTAAACACCGATTTCTGTAGGAGCCGGCTTGCCGGCGATGGCGATCTCACGGACGCCATCGCCAGCAAGCCGGGCTCCTACAGGTTTTGCGTGAACCCTCAACCCCGAACACACCCACAATTTGTAGGAGCCGGCTTGCTGGCGATAGCAATCTCACGGACGCCATCGCCAGCAAGCCGGGCTCCTACAGGTTTTGCGTGAACCCCCATTCTCGAACACACCCACAATTTGTAGGAGCCGGCTTGCTGGCGATGGCGATCTCACGGACGCCATCGCCAGCAAGCCGGCTCCTACAGGTTGGGTGGTGTCTCGCCCGGGGCGATTTTGTTCTGATCCGTATTTTTCTGCGCTATCTGCATCTGTCATGTACCCGGCCTGCGCCCCACAATGACCGCACGGTCCGCAGTCGCGGTAGCCACTGAACCGCAAACTCATCATGTAGGAGGCCCCATGCCCAAGATGGCCATTTTTCTGGGTGGATTTCTGCTGTTAACCATTTTGATCGGTGCCTTGGCCACGATCTCTCCGACCTGATTCCTTCCTTCAATGCGCAATAAGCACAACGCCTCCACTTGGGAGGCGTTGTTGTTTCAGCGGTACCGTTTATTTACAAGAATCCGTCGATGAAACCCGTAACCTGTAGGAGCCGGCTTGCCGGCGATGGCGTCCTCACGGCCGCCACCGCTTCGCCAGCGAGCCGGCTCCTACAGGTCAAAACGATCCAGGTTCATCACCTTCGTCCACGCCGCTACGAAATCCTTGACGAATTTCTCCTTCGCATCACTGCTGGCATACAGCTCGGCCAAGGCCCGCAGTTGCGCATTCGAGCCAAAGACCAGATCGACCCGCGTCCCGGTCCATTTCACTTGGCCGGTTTTGCGATCGCGGCCTTCGAACTCCTGATTGGCGTCCGACACCGGCTTCCATTCCACCCCCATGTCCAGCAGGTTTTTGAAGAAGTCGTTGGTCAACGCCTCCGGTTGCTGGGTGAACACGCCGTGTCGGGTCTGTCCGACGTTGGTGTTCAACACCCGTAAACCGCCCACGAGCACAGTCATTTCCGGTGCGCTGAGGGTCAGTTGTTGCGCCTTGTCGATCAACAGGTGTTCGGCCGACACGCGGTAGCGGGTTTTCAGGTAGTTGCGGAAACCATCGGCGATGGGTTCGAGGAAGCCGAAGGATTCGACGTCCGTCTGCTCTTGCGAGGCGTCCGTCCGTCCCGGTGTGAACGGCACCGTCACGCTGTGGCCGGCATTTTTTGCGGCTTGTTCGACACCGGCGCTGCCGGCCAGCACGATCAGGTCCGCCAGCGAGATTTTCTTGCCGCTGTTGTTGAACTCACGCTGAATGCTTTCCAGTTTCGCCAGCACGCTCGCCAGTTGTTCGGGCTGGTTGGCTTGCCAGGATTTCTGTGGCGCCAGTCGCAGGCGTCCACCGTTGGCGCCGCCACGTTTGTCGGAGCCACGGAAGCTCGACGCTGCCGCCCAGGCCGTTGATACCAACTGCGAGACGCTCAGGCCAGAGGCGAGGATTTTGCCCTTGAGTGCTGCGACGTCACTGTCGTTGACCAAGGCATGGTCGACCGGCGGAATCGGGTCTTGCCACAACAGTTCTTCGTTGGGCATTTCCGGGCCGAGGTAGCGCGAGAGCGGGCCCATGTCGCGGTGGATCAGCTTGAACCAGGCGCGGGCGAAGGCATCGGCCAACTGATCCGGATTGGCCAGGAAGCGCCGGGCAATCGGTTCATAGATCGGGTCGAAGCGCAGCGCCAGGTCAGAGGTGAGCATGGTCGGGTTACGCCGCTTGGACGGGTCGTGTGCATCCGGAATGGTGCCGGCCCCGGCGCCGTTTTTCGCGACCCACTGGTTTGCGCCTGCCGGGCTTTTGCTCAATTCCCACTCGAAGCCGAACAGGTTTTCCAGGTAGTTGTTGCTCCACCGGGTGGGCGTGGTGGTCCAGGTCACTTCCAACCCGCTGGTGATGGTGTCCGGGCCTTTACCGGTGCCGAAGCTGTTTTTCCAGCCAAGGCCCTGGGCTTCGAGACCGGCGGCTTCCGGCTCGGCACCGACGTTGTCGGCAGGGCCGGCGCCGTGGGTTTTACCGAAGGCGTGGCCGCCCGCGATCAGGGCCACGGTTTCTTCGTCGTTCATGGCCATGCGGCCGAACGTTTCGCGGATGTCCAGGGCCGAAGCGACGGGATCGGGATTGCCCTCCGGACCTTCCGGGTTCACATAGATCAGGCCCATCTGCACGGCGGCCAGTGGGTTTTCCAGATTGCGCCCCTCATCGGTACGGCTGTCTTCATTTCTCCCTGGCTCGGCCACCAGTGGAACATCGCCGGGTGCTTGCACGGGTTTTTGCGCTTTGTCGTAGCGAACGTCACCGCCCAGCCATTTGTTTTCCGAGCCCCAATAAACGTCTTCATCGGGTTCCCAGACGTCTGCGCGGCCACCGGAAAAACCAAAGGTCTTGAAGCCCATCGACTCCAGCGCGACGTTACCGGTGAGGACGATCAGGTCGGCCCAGGAAATGTTGTTGCCATATTTTTGCTTGATCGGCCACAGCAGCCGGCGCGCCTTGTCGAGGCTGACGTTGTCCGGCCAGCTGTTGAGCGGGGCAAAGCGCTGTTGACCGGAACCGGCACCGCCACGACCATCACCGGTGCGGTACGTGCCGGCGGCGTGCCAGGCCATGCGGATGAACAGCGGCCCATAGTGACCGAAGTCTGCTGGCCACCAGTCTTGTGAGTCGGTCATCAGTGCAGTCAGGTCGCGCTTGACCGCCGCAAAGTCGAGTTTTTTGAACGCTTCGGCGTAGTTGAAGCCCTCGTCCATGGGGTCTGACAGGGACGAGTGCTGGTGCAGGATCTTCAGATTCAGTTGGTTCGGCCACCAGTCACGGTTGGTGGTGCCACCGCCTGCGGCATGATTGAACGGGCATTTCGATTCGTTTGCCATGTGCGAGCTACCTTTGGTCGTGTTCATCCGGCTATCGGGCCCGGGGCGGGCGTTAAATAGCAACGAGCGGAATCAAGGACATAGGCTGCAGGGCCAGCAGTTGGATCAACTGATTGTGGTGACCACACGGGAATTCTGAACAGCGGCAATCAGGTTGCCTGCGCGGTGGCCCACGGGTGGCCTAGTCAAGCTTCGGGCTCATTCCTGTCTCCTTTTCAGCGCTAATCCGGCCGGCTTATGGCGCCAGCGCAGACTAAGGTTAGACCTGAGTCGGGAAGTCAGCTAATAGGGCGAGTGTTGGGGCGTGATAGACGTACTCTTTCAATCTGGCGCCCGGAAACATTTCAAGGCCTCGGTTGTTTGCGCTACTGGCTGGGTGCCACAATACTTCTTTGACGAAGCATCATGATCAGGCGGATCAAATGGAAGGACTCGGACCCCGGTATGACCCGGATGCTTTGATAGCAGCGCAGGTACGCACTGATCGCCTGCACCAATTGTTCCATCAGTCGGTGACGGCGATTCCGGGCAGTGTCCTGGCGGCGATCATGCTGTGCCTGCTGTGTTGGGAGCGCTTCGATCACCACGTCATTTTTTGGTGGATGGGCATTCTGACGGCGTCGACCTCATTGCGCGTCTCGATGTTCATCGCCTATTTCCGCAGCGACAAAAGTACACGCACACCCGAGCAATGGGAGTGGAAATACTGGAGCACGCTGGTGTTATCTGCCGGTATCTGGGGCGCAGGCGCGTTGGCATTGATGCCCCCGGACGATATTCTGGCTCAGTCACTGGTCATGCTTTTTACCGTCGGGATGTCGGTCAGTGCGGTGTCCTGCTATTCGGCCTACCGATACATGACGTTGGTGTCCATTGGCCTGGTGTTGTTGCCGTGCACGATATGGCTGTTGTTCCAGCCGTCAGCGATGCAAGTCGGCATGGCACTGGCGGTGCTGGTGTTCGCCTCATTCGTGGCCAGCGCTACCCGCAAACTCTCCGATGCGGTGGAAACCGCCTTTCGATTGACCCGTGAAATGGAGCAGGCGCACCGCATTTCCAATCTTGCCGCGCAGACCGATGAACTCACCGGCCTGAGGAATCGCCGGGCTTTTTTCGAGCACGCCCAGCAGTTGCACAGTTACTGCAAAAACAATCAGCTGCCGCTGTGCGCCGTGATGCTGGATATGGATCACTTCAAACACATCAACGACACCTATGGCCATCAGGTCGGGGATCAGGTGCTGAGTCAGATGGGCCTGGTCATCAGCACCTCGTTTCGTGAAACGGATGTCTACGGTAGGCTGGGGGGAGAGGAGTTCGCCATCCTGCTCCCGGACACCTCGATTGAAGAAACCCTGAACATTGCCGAGCAACTCATCCGCTCGATTGCCGAATTGATGACCGGGCCGGTGCATTGCATAACGGCCAGCCTCGGTGTCGCGTCGATGGACGCCTCCGACCTTGATTTGCACAGCTTGATGAACAACGCCGACAAGGCCCTGTATCGAGCCAAGGCCCGTGGCCGAAACCAGATCGCCGTTTCCGAGTGATGCCGTGCAAGGCTTGGGACCTGGCGGTCATTCAAGCCAGCTAGCTCCTGTAAAGATTTTTCGGCAGGCCTGAATGATGCAAACAACACGCCCCCCTGTAGGAGCCGGCTTGCCGGCGATGAGGCCCGTGGGTTTTGCAGTGAATTCGAGGCCGCCATCGCCAGCAAGCTGGCTCCTACAAAGGTCTTGTGGCAGGTTGGAATAATGTGAACAACACGCCCCCTGTAGGAGCCGGCTTGCCGGCGATGAGGCCCGTGGGTTTTGCAGTGAATTCGAGGACGCCATCGCCAGCAAGCTGGCTCCTGCAAAGGTTTTGTGAAGGGCTCCGAACTCCCTCGGTTAAAGCAGCGGAATGCTGTAGTTCACGATCAAACGGTTCTGATCCTGATCACGGCTCGCTTCGCTGTTGGACTTGCCGTTGCGCCAGCCAAACCCGACACCCTTGAGCGCGCCGGACTGAATCGTGTAGTCCAGGCCGAAATCCCGTTCCCATTCCTTCTGGGTGTCGCCGGTGACGGTCTTGATGTTATCGCCGCTGAGGTAGATGACCGAAGCCTTCAAACCAGGCACACCCACACCGGCAAAGTCATACGCATATTGACCGAAAGACGTGCGTTCGCCCGCGCGGGTGAAGGTCTGGATCAGGCGATCGGTGTACAGGTAAAGGCTGGCGCCGCCGGCACCTTTATCGGGCAGGTTGCCCTGGCTGAGCTGGGTGAAGTTACTGCCGCTGGAAACGCTTTGATAACCGGCGGTAAGTGCATGGGCACCGGCGGTGTAGATCAGTGCAGCGCTCCAGGTCCGGTTGTCGATTTCGCCATCGGCGCCTTCGGTGTAGCCGCTGATCCGGTAGCCTGACGTGCCCGAACTGTTGGCGCCGGACGAATCGGTCTTGAAGTAGCGCAGGTCGGTTTTCAGCGATTGATTGTCCGAGATCGCCAGCGTGTGCAACAGGCCGAAAAACTGCTGGGTGTAATAGTTGTCGAGGTTGGCGTAGTAATACTGGGCGGTCAGGTCTTTGGTGATTTTCCAGTCGCCGCCGGCGAAATCGAAGGCGTTGCTTTCGCGGGTGCCGCCGGTGGCCGCGAGGCCTGTCCGGTCGCTTGAGCCACGGCCCGTCGCATGTTCGATGCGGCCACCCGTGAGGGTCAGTTCCTTGAACTCGCTTGAAGTGATCTGTCCGCCGTCGAATGTCTGTGGCAGCAGGCGCCCGTCGTTGGACACCAGGATCGGCAGTTTCGGCATCAGCGTGCCCAGGCGCAGCTCGGTTTTCGAGACTTTGACCTTGCCGGTCAACCCCAGCCGGCTCCATTCATCGACCGCACTGTTGTCGCTGTCCGACGGAATCATGCTGCTGCCGACGTGGCGTCCTTTGCCGCTGTCCAGCGTGATCCCCATCAGGCCGAGAGCATCGACACCAAAGCCGACCATGCCGTCGGTGTAACCCGACTTGAAGTCCAGCATGAAACCCTGCGCCCATTCCTCGGTTTTCGACGGCGCGGCCGGGCCGTCGCGGTTGTCGTTGTTGAAGTAGAAATTCCTCATCCCCAGGGTTGCCTTGCTGTCACTCAGGAAGTCGGCGTGGGCCTGGGTGCTCAGTGCAATGGCGCCCAGCGCCAGGGTTACAACGGTGTTCTTGTTGCTCATGTAAATCGCCCCTTTTTTTGTAGTTTTTGAATTCAGGAGGGTGGCTCCCGCCGTGACGGGCGGGAGCGTGATGCCTGGATCAGATACCCAGCACGTTGGCGCCGATGCATGGGTCAATGCCGCGCTCAAGGCGACGCTGGTGGACGATCACGGTGATTTCCATCGAGCCGGTGGTGACTTCGAAGTCGAGGATGTGGCCGCCATACGCCTGAAACGTGGCGTCACCGGCCACGCCATGCATATGGATCGAAGGCTGATCGTTTTTCCAGGCGACCGAGCCGGTGATGCTCGCCATCTCGACACCGTTCAAGAGCTTGGCGTCGAAGTCCTTCTTGTCCTTGTTCCAGAAACCGAACTTGACGTTGCCGAAGCCGATACCGGTGATGGACGCGCTGGGGATCTTCTCGGCGATGGCCAGTTTGGTCAGTTCCTTGAACGCGTTGTCGCCCGTGCGCAGGACCATGAGGTAACCGGTGGGGGTTTTGGTGTAGCGCGGTGTGGCTTCAGTGGGGCATTGCATCGGCGCGGTCGTCGCGGTGGGAGTGGTTTCGGCAAAGGCCAATTGAGCACCTGCAATGTTGATCATCACGGCGGCGGACACGGCCAGCATCAGTTTGCACAGGCGTTGTTTCGGGTGACGTTGGACTTGCATGAGACTTCCTCTGTTTTTGTTGTTGTGTGGGTGTTGCGGTTTTCGGGACGAGCGAATCCGACGCCTGTTGTTCAACAGGCGCGGAAGTTGTCGCTAAACGTGGGTGTTAGTTGAAGCCGTGTGACTTACAGCGCATCGCGGCTGCTGACGCCGTCAACCAGTCGGGCGATGCTCAGCGGGTTGCTGTTTTTCAGGGCCTCCGGCAACAGGCTGTCGGGGCAATTCTGGTAACACACCGGCCGCAGGAAACGATCGATCGCCAAGGTTCCGACCGAGGTGCCGCGTGCATCCGACGTCGCCGGGTAGGGGCCGCCATGCACCATGGCGTCGCAGACTTCCACGCCAGTGGGATAACCGTTGAACAGCACGCGCCCGACTTTCTGTTCCAGCAGGGCCAGTACATCGCCGAGGGAATCGAGCTCCGAATCCTCGGTAATCAGCGTGGCGGTCAACTGCCCGCGCAAACCGTGCAGTGCCTGCATCAACTCGGTGTGGTCGGCGACTTCAACGACGAGGGTGGTCGGGCCGAACACTTCTTCCTGAAGCAACTCATCGCCATTGATCAGCAGGCTCGCATCGGCCTTGAACACTTGTGGCCGTGCCTGATTGCCCTGTTGCTCGCTGCCGGCCAGGTGTGTGATGCCGGGGTGAGCGCGCAGGTTGTCGAGGCCATGGCAATAGCTTTTCAAGGCGCCGGCGTTGAGCATCGTTTGCGCCGGTTGTTCGCTCATCAATCCGGTAAACCGGTCGAGGAAAGCCGTGAATTCCGCCGAACGAATGCCCAGCACCAAACCGGGATTGGTGCAGAACTGGCCCGCACCCAACACCACGGAAGCGCTCAGCTCGGCGGCGATTTTTTCACCGCGTGCCTTGAGTGCTTCGGGCATCAGCAACACCGGGTTGATGCTGCTCATCTCGGCGAACACCGGGATCGGCTGAGGGCGCGCCGCCGCCATGTCACACAAGGCGCGGCCGCCACGCAATGAACCGGTGAAGCCGACCGCCTGAATGGCCGAATGCTTGACCAGCGCTTCGCCGACGCTGCCGTAGAGCAGGTTGAACACGCCTGCGGGCATCCCGGTTTTGCGCGCTGCGCGGGTGATCGCATCGGCGACGTAATCGGCGGTTGCCATGTGGCCGCTGTGGGCCTTGAACACCACCGGGCAACCGGCGGCGAGGGCGGAAGCGGTGTCGCCGCCGGCAGTGGAGAAGGCCAGCGGAAAGTTGCTGGCGCCGAACACGGCGACCGGACCGAGCCCGGTGCGGTACTGACGCAGGTCGGGACGCGGCAGTGGCTGACGGTCCGGCAGGGCACGGTCGATGCGTGCACCGTAGAAGTCACCCCGACGCAGCATCGTGGCGAACAGGCGCATCTGGCCGCTGGTGCGTGCCCGTTCACCTTGAATGCGCCCGGCGGGCAGGGCGGTTTCCTGGCACACCAGGGCGATGAATGTGTCATCCAGCGCATCGAGTTCTGCGGCGATGGCATCGAGGAACCCTGCGCGGCGGGCGGCCGACAGGTTGCGGAAAGTCGGGTACGCCGTGGCCGCGGCTTCGGCAGCGGCATTCACTTCCTCGGCTGTCGCCTGATGGAAGCGATAGGGCAGTGCTTCGCCAGTGTTGGCATCGTGGCTTTGCAGGGTGTGCGTGCCGTTGGCCGAGCGTGTGCCGGCGATGTAGTTGTGGCCTGAAACTTCAAACATGTTGGACTCCTGATGAGCTGTTCAAATCGGGTCAAGCGAGCCGGTAGATGCGTCGGGCGTTGTCATGAAACAGCGCAAGCCGATCTTCGAGAGAGCGGTCCCGGACAATGGTTTTGAAACCGTCGAACACTTCGCTGAGGCTGTTCACCACGCCATCGACCGGGTAATTGCTGGCAAACGCGCAGCGGCGGACGTCGAAAATCGATATCGCGTCGTTCACCAGCACGCGGTTCGCCTCGATCGGCCACGCCTTGCCGGGAATGCAGATGCCGGAAATCTTCAGCACGACGTTCGGTTCCTTTGCCAGCAGGGCGAGGTTTTCACGCCAGCCGGCCAGACCTTCTTCGGAGCGGTCGGCGGGCAGTGCGGTGTGATTGACCACGATGGACACGTCGGGAAAATCCCTGGCCAGTTCGGCGGCTTCCGGCAGATGCCACCACGGCGCCTGCAATTCGAAGTGCAGGCCGTTTTCGGCCAGTTGGGCATAGCCATCGCGCCAGCGCGGATCGCGCATCGAACCGGGGGCGATAAAATCTTCGCGCCAGGCCTCACGGCTTGTCACTGCCGGTTTGTGGCGTATGCCGCGCACCAATGGGTGATCGCCGTACAGGCGCAGCAGATCAAAAGCGTCTTCACGATCCAGCCAGGCCTGCGCGACCATGGCGCCCAGGGTGGACTCGGTTTTCGCCAACGATTCGACAAACCGCACTTCATCGGCCGGTGTCGCCGGGTCCCACTCACCCTCGATCACGACCGTCTGCACCACGTGATGACGGCCGGTCAGCCGGTGATAGTCGGCCGGCAGGAAATTGCGGCAGATCGACGAGTAATCGCCATAACGAAACGGTCGCAACGGCCGGTCGTTCAGCCACGGGTAGTAATGGTTTTCGATATCGAAATAGTGTTGATGCGCGTCGACGATGGGCAAATCCGCATCGTCGCCGCTGGCCAGAAAACGTGCGCGCCAGTCGATGGCCGACAGGTTATCCATGCTGCTCCTCCAATCGATAAAAGCGTCGAGCGTTGCCGGCGAACACCGCTTCCTGCACCGCACGGCCCATGGGGGCGAGCATCGCGGCCATGCCATCGGCAATCGTGTCGTAGGAAGCGCGCAGCCCGGCCACCGGAAAATTGCTGGCAAACATGCAGCGCTCGGGGCCGAAGATTTCCAGCGCGGTCAGGACCACAATCCGGTTGTCGTCATAATTCCAGGGCGAATCTTTAAGCCCGAACTCCGACAGCTTGATGTGCACGTTCGGCTGCAAGGCCAACGCTTCCAGGCCCTTGCGCCAGCGCGCCATGCCTTGTGGGCTGCGGTCCCAGGCGAAACCGGTGTGGTTGAGCGCAATGCGGATCTGCGGAAACATCGCCGCCACTTCCGCCGCTTCGACCAGGTGCCACGGCGGCACCCGCAGGTCCCACGACAGATCGTGCTCGGCCAGCCGCGAAAAGCCTTCCAGCCAGTTCGGGTCCTGCATGGTGCCCTTGGCCCCGGCCACCGACACGTCCGGCGATGCCGAGGTCACCGGTTTCGAACGGATGCCTTTCACCAGCGGCCTGGCGGCTTGAGCGGCGAGAATCTCTGCACTGTCTTCGCGATCGAACCAGGCATGGGCAACGATGGCATTCGGGAAGCCGTAACGGGCGTTCACGTGTTCCAGCCAGCGTGTCTCGGCGACTTGCTCGTCGCGCGCACGCTCGGCCTCGACGTGCACCGTGCCGACCAAGCGTTGATTTTCGGTCAGGGCGAGGAACTGTTCCGGCAGGAAATCACGGCACAGGCTGTGATAGTCGCCGAGGAAGAATTCCTCGTGATACTCGTCCTGCAACCACGGATAGCGCCCGTTGCCCAGGTCCCACAAGTGGTGATGGGCATCGACGACCGGCAGCGCATCCCCGGCCGCCAGGTTCGGCATGCCGTTGCGTTCGTGAAGGGTGATCATGACGGCGACCCTGACTCAGCGCGACGCGGAGAATTGCGAAGGGCTGAGCACGCCGTCTTCGACGTCGCCTGCGGCCGCCGCTTCGGCTTTGGCCTGGACGCGGCTACGCAGTTTGGCGACATTCACCACCACACGGGTATGCGCCGCCGTCGCCACCAGCTCGACGTCATCGCGCACTTCGACATTGAAGGTGACGCTGCGACCTTCGATGCGAGTGACCGTGGCGACAATGTTCACCGACATGCCCAGCAGCGTGGCGCCGACGTGACGGATATCGACCGCCGCCCCCACGGTGTTTTCACCCTCGTCGAGGAAGGTCAGCAGGTAATCGAGGCAAGTCTGCTCAATGTCGTCGACCAGGCGTGGCGTGGCGTAGATGCGCAAGTCTTCGCCCAGAAACGAAATGGTGCGTTGTTTGTCGACGATCAGTGGGCGCTCGGTGGCGGAGCCTGGGTGCAGAGTGGAGAAATTCATAAAAAACCTCGTGTTTGAGTGCTGACAGTCAAAGGTTGATTCAGGCAGACGGCAGGAAACCGATGGAAATCCACGGCACGGCGATCAGCACCGCCAGCGCGACGACCAGGGCGCCGAGATACGGCCAGACCCGGCGCATGGCGCCACTTGGGTCAACCTTGGCGATGGCGCACGCGGCGTAGAAACCGACGCCGAATGGCGGGGCGAACAAGCCCAGGCCCATGGCGAAGATTGCGACCATGGCGTAATGCACGTCGTTGATGCCCATGGCTTTGGCAATCGGGAACAGCAGCGGGCCGAACAGCACGATGGCCGGGATGCCTTCCAGGAAGCTGCCGAGTAGGATGAACGCCACGGCGGAGATGATCAGGAAGCCCATCGCGCCCCCCGGAACGGTCGCCATCACTTGCGCCAGCTGGTGCGAAAAGCCCGACTGGGTCAGCGCCCAGGCCATGGCGGTGGCGCTGCCGATGATGATCAGGATCGCGCCGGACAACGACGCGGTGCTGACCAGAATCGGATACAAGCGGCGCCAGTCGAAGCAGCGGTAGCACAGCAGACCGACGATGAAGGTGTAGGCCACACCGATGGCGGCGACTTCGGTGGCGGTGGCGACCCCTTCAACCACCGCAGTGCGGATCACGAAGGGCAGGGCCAGCGCAGGGATCGCGAGCAGCAGCGAGTGGCCGATTTCCTTGCCCGAGGCGCGTTTGCCGGTAGAGGCCTCGCCTTTGCGGTTCTTCCACCAGATGACGGCTGCCATCGCAATCGCGCCCACCACCGCCGGCATGAAACCGCCGGTGAACAGTGCGGAAATCGACACGCCGGTCACCGAGCCGATGGTAATCAGCACCAGGCTTGGCGGAATGGTTTCCGACATCGCCCCGGAAGCGTTAAGCATCGCCACCAGTTCGTTTTCGTCCTCGCCGCGCTTCTTCATTTCCGGAAACAGCGCCGGGGCGATGGCGGCCATGTCGGCCGCTTTCGAGCCGGAAATACCCGAGATCAGGTAAATGGCGCCGATCAGCACATACGACAAACCGCCGCGCACATGGCCGATCAGCGAGCACAGGAAACGGATCATCGCCCGCGCCATGCCCATGGCTTCGATCAGTGCACCCAAAAACACGAACAGCGGGATGGCCAGCAGGATCAGGCTCGCCATGCCTTCGTCCATCCGCCCGACCACCAGCGTGAGTGGTGTGCTGGTCATGGTCGACAGGTACGCCACCGTGGCCAGGCCGAACGCGACCATGATGGGGACGCCGATGACGATCATCGCCATCACGCCGACCATGAAGAAGATCACCAGGTTCCAGTTGCCCATCAGCAACATCGAGCCTTCGGCCACCCACAACAACGCGCCGAGGGATGCGAGCATCGCCACCGAGACCGAGAAGTCGATCAATCGTGCGCTGGTCAACAGCCGGGCGACGCAGGTCATCAACATCAGGCTCAGGCCGACGGCGATGGCGGATACACGAAAGGCGTTGGGGATTTCGAGGGCGGCGGTGGTGATGATCCACTCGTCGCTGACGTACTCCCAGGCCGGGGTGAACAGCAGCCCGATGAAGGTGATGACGATCACCGCGCCCAGGGTGTCGATGAACGCCCGTTTTTCCACGGGCAGCCGCGAGATGAACGAGGTCAGTCGCATGTGTTCGCCGCGTCGCATCGCTACCACCGAGCCAAGCATCGCCAGCCACAGGAACAACAGCGAAGCCAGTTCGTCGCCCCAGACAATCGGCTGGTTGAGCACATAACGCGAGAACACGTTGCAGAACAGCAGCGTGACTTCGATGACCACCAGCAACGCCGCGCTGCCCTCGGTCAGCCAGCGCAGACCGGTGTCCAACGCGCGGCCGAGACGAAACGTGGTTTGGTGTGGGCTGAGTCCTTCAGCGGGAGCAACATCCGTCATTGGCAGTTCATTTTTCATGACTTTGTCTCCGGCTTAGGACAGTTGACCCGCGTATTGCTCAAGCAAGCTCCAGGCTTCCGGGCCGTACTTATCCTTCCATTGGGTGTAGAAGCCTTTCGATTGCAGGTCTGTCCTGAACAGTGTGCGGTCGACTTTGTTGAAGGTGATGCCGTGGGCGGTCAGCGACGGCTCCAGGCTGGAGTTGAAGTCGATCACCTGTTGGCGCTGAACCAGCGCGGCGGCGTTGATCTGCCGGGAGACGATTTCCTGCACGTCCGCCGGCAGTTTCGGGAAAGTCTTGCCCGAGGCGACGATCCAGAAACCGCCCCAGATGTGGTCGGTCATCGAGCAGTATTTCTGCACTTCATAGAAGCGTGCGGCCTCGACCACCACCAGCGGGTTTTCCTGGCCGTCGACCACTTTGGTCTGCAAGGCCGAGTAGGTTTCGTTGATGCTGATGCCGGTCGGCGAGGCGCCCAGGGCGCTGAACATCGACGTCCACAGCGGGCTGACCAAGACGCGCAGTTTGAAGCCGGCGAGGTCTTGCGGCGTGTTGATCGGCCGCGTCGAACTGGTGATCTGGCGGAAGCCGTTGTTCCAGACTTTTTCCATCGGGATCAGGCCGACCTTCTCGGTCTTGGCGCGCACGTACTCGCCCAGCTTGCCGTCCAGCGCGGCCCAGACACTGTCGTAGTCCTTGAACGCAAACGGCATGCTTTCAATCGACATGGCCGGCACCAGCGTCGAGAGAATCGCACCCGGCAATGGAATGAAATCGATCGCCCCGGCGCGCACCTGGGACAGCATGTCGGTGTCGCCGCCCATGGCGCCGTTGGCGTACACCTGCAAGTCCACCGCGCCGTTGGTTTCGGTCTTGATCGCCAGCGAGGCGGCCTTCATCTGTTGGTTCAGCGGATGGGTGTCGGGCAGGCTGCTGGTGTAGCGCAGCACGATGGGTTTGGTCGCGGCGAAGACGCTGGAAGGCAGCAGGTTGGCGGCAAATGCGCCACCCACGGTGACGCCGGCAGACACTAGAAAGGATCGGCGGCTGACGGACTCGGTCAAGATACGGCTCATGATGTTCACCTATTGTTTTTGTTGTAGTTGTTCTAAAAAAACAGCTGCTTTCTGTAGGAGCCGGCTTGCTGGCGAAGGCGGTGTATCAATCACCATTGATGTTGGCTGACACGCCGCCTTCGCCAGCAAGCCGGCTCCTACAGATTTCCCATCGTTCAGGAGGCGAGTGCGACCACCGCCTGGGTGCGAATCAACTCGTCGATTTCGTTTTCCGCATACCCGCTTTCCTTCAGCACTTCGCGGGTGTGTTCGCCGAGCAGCGGTGCAGGGCGGCTGGTCGGTGGCGCGGCGTTGTCCATGTCGGAGAAGTGAATCGGCAAGCCCATGCCGCGCACTCGGCCTTCGGTCGGATGTTCGGTCTCGACGACCATGCCGCGTGCCTTGGTTTGCGGGTGGGCCAGCGCGGCGGCGATGTCGAGGACCGGCCCGGCAGGCAGGCCGAGGCTGTCGAACAACACCATCCATTCATCGGTGGTGCGTGCGACCAGCACTTCGTTGAGGATTTCCACCAGCGCCAGGCGATGCTCCATGCGCAAGGCGTTGCTGGCGAAACGAGGGTCGGCTTTCAATTGCGGAACGGCCAGCGCCTCGACCAGTCGCTCGTAGTTGGCCTGGTTGGCGGCGCCGATGTTGATCCAGCCATCCGCCGTGCGGAACACCTGGTACGGCGCGCTGGTGGAGTTGGCCGAACCCATTTTTGGCAGGATGGTGCCATCGGCGAAATACGCCGCTGCTGGCCAGTACATTTGTTGCAGGCCGGCTTCGAACAGCGAGGTGTCGACCATCTGCCCAAGGCCGGTTTTCTGTTTCGCGGCATACGCGGCGCAGATGCCGAGAGCGGCAAGGATGCCGGAGTTGATGTCGGCCACCGGCGAACCGGCCTTGACCGGCTCACGCCCGGCTTCACCGGTCATGCTCATCATGCCGCTCATGCCTTGGGCGATCAGGTCGAAACCGCCTTTCTCACCGAACGGCCCGCTGCGGCCGTAACCGGAAATCGCGCAGTAGATCAGCCCGGGGTTGAGGGTTTTCAGGGTTTCGTAACCGAGGCCGAATTTTTCCATGGTGCCGGCGCGGTAGTTTTCCGTGACCACGTCGGCGTCCATCAGCAGGCGGCGCAGAACGTCGCGGCCGCCCTCGGTTTTCAGGTTCAGGCCGATCCCGCGCTTGTTGCGGTTGACCACCATGAACGAAGCGGATTCACCGCTGGCCATGATCGGCGAGAAGCGGCGCGAATCATCACCGTCCGGGACTTTCTCGACCTTCACCACGTCGGCGCCCATGTCGGCCAGCATCATGCCGCACACCGGGCCGGACATGATGTGAGCCAGTTCTACCACGCGCATTCCTGTCAGCGGTCCCATGTTATTTGCCCTCGAATTGTGGTTTGGCTTTGGCGATGAACGCGTTCAGGCCGATCTGAAAATCGTCGGTGTCGTAGCAGGCGTAACTGCTGTCGATCTGCTCGACGGTGGGGGTGATGCCCGCTTCCAGTTGTCGTGCCGCCTGGCGATGCCAGCGGGTGACGAGCGGGGCGCCGTTAGTGATGCGTTTGGCGGTGGCGAGGGTTTCGGATTCGACTTCGGCATCCGGTACGACGCGGGTCACGAGGTTTTTCACGTAGGCGTCGTTGGCGTCGAGAATGCGGCCTTCAAGGAGAATCTCCAGGGTCGTCGAGCGTCCCGCCAGCGCCACCAGCCCGGCCATTTCGTCATAGGACATGACCAGCCCGAGCTTGCCGACCGGCGCGCCGAAGCGGCTGGACGTGCCACAGATGCGCAGGTCGCAGAGCGCGGCAATTTCCAGACCGCCGCCGACGCACACGCCGTGGATCATCGCGATCACCGGGTGCGGGCAGTCGACAACCGCGCGCATCGCCGCTGAAGTGATTTCGGCATAGTGTCGGGCCTGCGCCTGGTTGGCGCGCACGCTCGGAAACTCGCCGACATCGGCGCCGGCGGCAAAGGCCTGTTCGCCCGCACCGCGCAACACCACGCAGCGCACGCTGAGGTCGGCGGACAGTTCGGTCATGACGTCACCCAGGTCTTGCCACATGGACAGGGTCAGGGCGTTCATCTTTCCCGGATGACTGAGGGTGACGATGGCAATGGCGTCTTGCCGTTCGATAAGGACGGTGGGCTTCATGATTGTTCCGCTGCCGTCGGCGTTGCCGACGACGCGGTTGCCTCCTGATTTATTGTTGTTGGGCAGCGGCTGCTTACAGCGATTGTTCGAGCATCGACAGGTAGTCCGCCGAGGATGCTTCGCGCGGATTGGTCTTGTGGCTGTGATCGTGCAATGCGCCCTCGACGATGCCGGCGAACAGGCTTTCATCGACGCCGATCTGGCTCAGGCGGGTCGGCAGGCCCAGGCGTTTGGTCATGTCTTCGATGGCTGCGCCGATGTTCGCGTCGGCCTCAAGGCCCATGGCATGGCGCAGTCGTTCCAGTTTGCGCTCGTCACGGACAGTCGGGGCGTTGGCGTTGAAGTGCACGACCGCCGGTAGAAAAATCGCGTTCAAAGTGCCGTGGTGCAGTTTCGGATTGATGCCGCCCAAGGCGTGGGAAAGGCTGTGCACGCAGCCCAGTCCTTTCTGGAAGGCCAGCGCGCCTTGCATGGACGCGCTCATCATGTTCATCCGCGCTTCGCGATCACCGGGTTCGGCGGTCGCTCGTTCGATGTGTTCCCAGGCGCGCCACAGGCCGTCGAGGGCGATGCCGTCTGCGGCAGGGTTGAAGGCCGGGGCCATGAACGTTTCGATGCAATGCGCGATAGCGTCCATGCCGGTGGCGGCGGTGAGCATGGGCGGCAGACCGAGGGTCAACTCCGGATCGCAGATGGCCACGCGCGGCACGACATAGGGGGAGATAACGCCGACCTTGCGACCATCGTCGAGGATCAGGATGGCGCCGCGACCCACCTCGCTGCCGGTGCCGGCCGTAGTCGGAACCGCAATCAGCGGCGCGGTGGCCGAGGTGATGCGATCCAGTCCGCCTTCAATCACCGCGAAGCTTTGCAGAGGACCGTCGTGGGTGGCGCAGACCGCGACGCCCTTGGCCAGATCGATCGATGATCCGCCACCGACAGCGATGATGCCGTTGCACTCGCCGAGGTGGTATTGGGCCACGGCTTCACGCACGGCGTGCTCATTCGGATTGGGCGGGGTGGCGTCGAAGATTGTCGGTGCGCGGTCACCGCCGAGGGCAGCGATGACTTTGTCGACGATGCCGGCATTGCGCACGCCGACATCGGTGACGATCAGCGGCCGGGTGATGCCGGCGCGCTCGGCTTCGGCGGCCAGATGCTGCAGGCTGTCGTAGCCGAACTGGATTTTGGTGACGTAATTGATGAGTGACATGATTCACCACAAGTTATACAGGATTGTTATTGTTGCAACCGGTCTGGGGCAGGAGGGCTTTCGCGCTCTGGTCAAACCCATTGCATTGCCTGGCTGTGGGGTGGACTATAGGGCCGTCTTGGCCAGCCTCGATACTGACAACTTTCGATACCTCTATAACTTTTAGTTAATCCTGATGACGCCCTCACTGAACTCGATCATGTCCCGCCTGCACGTCAAGCAGCTTCGTTTGCTGATCGCCCTGGATGAGCACGGCTCCTTGCTGGGCGCGGCCAAACAGGTCGCGCTGACGCAGCCCGGCGCGAGCAAGGCGCTGCAAGAAATTGAAACCACTTTCGGCACCGCGCTGTTCACCCGCACTAACCGCGGGCTTGAGCCGAACGACGCCGGGCGTTCGGTCATCCGGTACGCGCGGTTGATCCAGACTGACCTTGCGCACCTGCGCGAAGAGATCATCGGCATCATGAGCGGCGAAGGCGGGCGCGTGTCGGTCGGCACCATCATGGGCGCCGTGCCGCTGCTGACCACGGCGATCAGCCGGGTGATTGCCGACAACCCGAAGCTGTCCATCGAGATTGTCGAGGACACCAGCGCTGCGCTGCTCAGCCAGCTCGATGCCGGGCGCCTGGACCTGGCGATCTGCCGTACCACCATCAGCACCACCCCCTACTTGTATGAGAGCTCGACCTTCGTCGAGGAAACCCTGGCAGTGATCGCCAGCACCCAGCATCCGTTCGCCTATGCCCGCCAGTTGTCGTTGAAAGACCTGGTGGATTACCGCTGGGTCGTCTATCGCGCCAACATGCCGATGCGGCTGTTGCTGGAGCGGGAGTTTCATGAGGCCGACCTGCGTTTCCCGGTGCATTTGCTGGAAACCACCTCGGCCTTCGCCACGCTGTCGCTGCTCCAGGAAAACCCGACCCTCGTCGCACTGGTGTCGACCGACGTAGCGAAGTTCTGCTCCGGCTACGGCTTCACCACCACGCTGCCGCTGCCGATCACCTCACGCAGCGAACCCTATGAACTGGTGTCGCGCAAAGGCGTCCCGGACTCGCCGGCGGCCAGGCTGCTGCGTGAGGCACTGCTGAATCCCGCCTGACTGCTGGCGATGGCGGCCTCGAAATCGATGCAAACCTTGCGGGCCTCATCGCCGGCAAGCCTGCTCCTACAGTGGATCGCGTTGCTCACCTTTCCCGTGCCCGCCACCAAACCCTTGTAGGAGCCGGCTTGCTGGCGATGGCGGCTTAGAAATCGATACAAAACCCACGGGCCTCATCGCCAGCAAGCCGGCTCCTACAGTGGATCGTGTCGTTCACCTTTTTCGTGCCCGCCACCCAACCCTTGTAGGAGCCGGCTTGCCGGCGATGGCGGCTTAGAAATCGATACAAAACCCACGGGCCTCATCGCCAGCAAGCCGGCTCCTACAGTGGATCGTGTCGTTCACCTTTTTCGTGCCCGCCACCAAACCCTTGTAGGAGCCGGCTTGCTGGCGATGGCGGCCTTGAAATCGATGCAAACCTTGCGGGCCTCATCGCCAGCAAGCCGGCTCCTACAGTGGATCGCGTTGCTCACCTTTCCCGTGCCCGCCACCGAACCCTTGTAGGAGCCGGCTTGCCGGTGATGGCGGCCTCGCAATCGATGCAAAACCCACGGGCCTCATCGCCGGCAAGCCGGCTCCTACAGTGGATCGCGGTTGTTCACCTTTTTCGTGCCCGCCTCTGAACCCTTGTAGGAGCCGGCTTGCCGGCGATGGCGGCCTTGAAATCGATGCAAATCCTACGGGCCTCATCGCCAGCAAGCCGGCTCCTACAGAGGGTTGTGTTGTTATGGGAGATAGTGCCCGGCATTGCGCGTTTGCATTCGTGCGATTCAGGCAAAATTGATTTGTGACAGGCGCGGTGTTTGAAACGAATCGGCGCCGCGATACTCGACGGGATTTTGCCTATTCCTAAATTGGCCCACGGATGGCCATTGCGAGGTTCGAACCATGACTGTCTCCCGCCGAATGGCGCTCTTGATGACCGCTGCCGCGTTGCTCACCGCTTGTGGTGAATCTTCCAAACTGCCGCCGCAGGCCAGTGTCGGCCCGAGCCCGCAGTTGCCTGAGCCCACGACCACGCTGATCCCGACGTTGAAGGTGTCCAAGGCCATTGGCTGGGCCGGCAGCGACAAGCCGAAAGCGCCCGCCGGTTTCACGGTGACGGCCCTGGCCGAAAACCTCGACCACCCGCGCTGGATCTACAGATTGCCCAATGGCGATCTGTTGGTCGCCGAAAGCAATCACCCGCCGATGCCTGAAGGCGCCACTGACGGTGGCAGCGGTCCGCTGGCCTGGGCGCGGCGCACCGCGATGGGTTTTGTGATGGGCCGTGTCGGCGCCGATGCGCCCAGCGCCAATCGAATCACCTTGCTGCGCGATGCCGACGGTGACGGTCACGCTGAACTGCGCACGGTGTTCATGAGCGGACTGACGTCACCTTTCGGCATGGCGTTGGTGGGCAACGAGCTGTTCATCGCCAACGCCGACGCCCTGGTCAAGGTGCCTTACAGCGAGGGGCAAACCGAGATCACGGCGACGCCGGTGAAAGTCACCGATCTGCCTGCCGGTATCAATCACCACTGGACCAAGAACGTGCTCGCCAACCCTGAGGGCACCAAGCTGTACGTCACCGTGGGCTCCAACAGCAACGTTGGCGAAAACGGTCTGGAGGCCGAAGAAGGGCGCGCGGCCATCTGGGAAGTTGACGTTAAAAGCGCCGACAAGCGTCTGTTTGCCAGCGGTCTGCGCAACCCCAACGGCCTGGCCTGGAAACCCGGTTCGAGCCAGTTGTGGACCGTGGTCAATGAGCGCGATGAAATCGGCAGTGACCTGGTGCCGGATTACCTGACGTCGGTAAAAGACGGCGCGTTCTACGGCTGGCCATGGAGTTACTACGGCAACCACGTCGACACCCGGGTTGAGCCGCCGCGCCCGGACAAGGTGGCCCAGGCCATCGCCCCGGACTACGCGTTGGGCACCCACGTCGCACCGCTGGGCCTGGCGTTCTCTGATTCGCGCGGCATGCCCAGCGCTTTCGCCAATGGCGTGTTCATCGGCGAACACGGCTCGTGGAACCGCAATCCGCAGGCCGGCTACAAGGTGGTGTTCATCCCGTTCAGCGACGGCAAGCCTTCAGGTTTACCGGTGGATTTCCTCACCGGCTTCCTCAATGCCGAAGGCGAAGCACAAGGGCGTCCGGTGGGCGTAGCGCTTGATCAGAGCGGAGCGCTGCTGGTGGCGGACGATGTCGGCAACAAGGTATGGCGCGTGGCTGTGGCCAAACCGGGTCAATAAAGCAGGATAGAGCCCGGTCACCGCGCAAGTTGCGCGGCTGACACGGGCTATCAAAGAGGTATCTGCGGCGTCGACACCACTTGGCGCAAGCCCATGAACGAACGAATCTGCCGCACACCTGGCAGGTACAACAATTGCTCCGCGTGCAGGCGGTTGAAACTGTTGCTGTCCTTGGTTCGTATCAACATGAAGTAGTCGAATTCCCCCGTCACCACATGGCATTCCATGCAGCCGGAAACCTTTTGCGCCGCCGCTTCGAAGGCAGCGAAGGATTCCGGCGTCGAGCGGTCCAGCACCACACCGATCAACACCACCATGCCGGCATCCAGCGCGTCATTGTCCAGCAACGCGACGATGCCCTTGATCAAACCCGCCTGCTTGAGGCGTTCGACGCGGCGCAAACACGCCGGCGCACTCAGTTTGACCTTCTCGGCAAGCGCCACATTGGAGATGGAAGCGTCGCGTTGCAGCGCCTTGAGAATGGCGCGGTCGGTCCGGTCCAGCGGGTGTGGCTCCGGGCTGGATGTGCCGGGTTTCCTGTGAGTATTTGTTGCGTTCATATTGGTTTCTACGCAATAAAAAGTTGTTTGAAGTGATAGTCAGCGATTTATGTTTCTTTAATGCATTGAAACTTGCAACACATATTTTTGGCTTTGTTCTTAATATTGAACTCATCGAAGCCCCTCTGAAAGAACCTGGAATGCAGCCTGTTTGCCTTTCGGTCTGGCGCTTGGATATCCAATAATCAAGGAGCAGAGTCATGAACCTGAATCGTTTCAAACGCTATCCGTTGACCTTCGGTCCTTCGCCCATCACCCCCTTGAAACGCCTCAGCGAACACCTGGGCGGCAAGGTCGAGCTGTATGCCAAGCGTGAAGACTGCAACAGTGGCCTGGCCTTCGGTGGCAACAAGACGCGCAAGCTCGAATACCTGATTCCCGAGGCCATCGAGCAGGGCTGCGACACCCTCGTGTCCATCGGCGGGATCCAGTCGAACCAGACCCGCCAGGTCGCTGCCGTTGCCGCACACCTGGGCATGAAGTGCGTGCTGGTCCAGGAAAACTGGGTGAACTACTCCGATGCCGTGTATGACCGCGTTGGCAACATCGAGATGTCTCGCATCATGGGCGCGGATGTACGACTGGACGCCGCCGGGTTCGACATTGGCATCCGGCCCAGCTGGGAGAAGGCCATGAATGATGTGGTGGAGCGCGGCGGCAAACCGTTTCCGATCCCGGCGGGCTGTTCCGAGCATCCGTATGGCGGTCTCGGCTTCGTCGGTTTCGCCGAGGAAGTCCGCCAGCAGGAAAAAGAACTCGGCTTCAAGTTCGATTACATCGTGGTCTGCTCGGTTACCGGCAGCACCCAGGCGGGCATGGTGGTCGGGTTTGCCGCCGACGGCCGTTCGAAGAATGTCATCGGTATCGACGCTTCGGCCAAACCGGAAAAGACCAAGGCACAGATCCTGCGGATCGCCCGGCACACCGCTGAACTGGTGGAGCTGGGGCGCGAAATCACCGAGGAGGATGTGGTGCTCGACACACGGTTCGCCTATCCGGAATACGGTTTGCCCAACGACGGCACGCTGGAAGCCATCCGCCTGTGCGGCAGACTTGAAGGCGTGCTGACCGACCCGGTGTACGAAGGGAAATCCATGCACGGGATGATCGAAATGGTTCGCCGTGGCGAGTTCCCCGAAGGCTCGAAAGTGCTTTACGCACACTTGGGCGGGGTGCCTGCGCTGAATGCCTACAGCTTCCTGTTCCGTAACGGCTGATCACAAACCTGCAGGAGCCGGCTTGCCGGCGATGGCGGCCTTGAAATCGATGCAGAACCCACGGGCCCCATCGCCAGCAAGCCGGCTCCTACAGTGGATTGTGTTGTTCACATTTACGTGTCTGTCACCGAACCCTTGTAGGAGCCGGCTTGCTGGCGATGGCGGCCTTGAAATCGATGCAAAACCAACGGGCCCCATCGCCAGCAAGCCGGCTCCTACAGTGGATTGTGTTGTTCACATTTTCGTGTCAGTCACCGAACCCTTGTAGGAGCCGGCTTGCTGGCGATGGCGGCCTTGAGATCGATGCAAAACCAACGGGCCTCATCGCCGGCAAGCCGGCTCCTACAGTGGATTGTGTTGTTCACATTGTCGTGTCTGTCACCGAACCCTTGTAGGAGCCGGCTTGCCGGCGATGGCGGCCTTGAAATCGATGCAAAACCAACGGGCCCATCGCCAGCAAGCCGGCTCCTACAGGAAAGGGGGCAACGTTCAATCGCCAGGAGTAGCGCCATGCATGCGATATCGCAATCCGCCGTCTGGATCAAGGAACCCTCGGCGGATGCCGGGGTGGTCATCGTGACCAGTGCCGCGTTGCCCAAATACATGATCGACCAGCTGCACGTGGCCATCGACGACTGGGATCAGGTGGCTTACCTGGCCGTCAAGCAATCCAGGGCATTGATGCTCGACTGGTTGCGGGTCGGGTCCAGCCCCGAGCAAGCGTGTGATGCCCGTCAATTGCTGCGCGGCGTGTGCAAAAGCAGTTTTTTGCTGGACGTCGAAGTCGGCACGGTGCCGGGCCTGACCTGGCTGGGATCCGTCTGCGGTCACTCGCTGCGCGTCGTCGACCTGGGAACTGTCGCCTCAACCCATGCGGCGATGGATCGACAGGTGGAAGCCGTTTTATTGGCGACCCGGAGTCTGGCGAAAAGCGTGCTGCAGGAGCGCTACGTCATTTAGCGGATGTCTTCGCCCGCTCAATCAAACACACCCAATAAGAAAGGCAACGCCTATGAGCCGATCTGCCGACCGTCGTAATAACGCCAGGAAATGGATGCGCGAGCCCTCAAGTGGCACGCGCGTTGTGGTGATCACTGCTGGACTGGGCAGTGAACATCTAGAGTTGATTCACCACAGTTTCAGTTGCTTTGAAAACATTGCACTGATGCAGGTTGATGTCGCGCCGATGGCCGCTGGAATGTTTGAAGCGCACACATCCGCCTGTGATTACTGCCTTGTCGTGGCTGGCGAACTGGATAAGCGCTTTTTACGCGATTTGCCCAAGCGCAGAATCAATATTTACCCGATAGCCCGGGATGCCCGGACCGAGCGCTCCGTCATCGAAGCGGTCGAGCAGGTCAAAAGCCTGGCCCGAGCAAACCCTCCACCGCGCATTGATACCGAATCAGCCTTTTGCAGGAGATGCCCATGAACCCGTCCGATCTTCATGCCCAGTTACCCGGCCAGACCACGGAAGATGCCGAGGAAATCGCTGAGTGGCGCGATGCCTTGCTATCGGTCATCGCCCACGGCGGCGCCGGGCAGGCCCGGCAGATCATGGACATGCTGGTGACGCTGGCCAGCACCTGCGAGATGAATTGGCGGCCCCGTCACGGCACGCCCTACATCAACACCATCAGCGTTGAGCAGCAACCGGTGTTCCCGGGGGATCTGGCGCTCGAAGAACGCCTGGCCTCGATCATGCGCTGGAACGCGTTGGTCATGGTGGCGAGAGCCAACCAGGCCTACGGGGAACTCGGTGGCCACATCGCCAGTTACGCGAGCGCCGCCGATTTGTTTGAAGTGGGCTTCAACCACTTCTTCAGGGCGCGCACTGAAACCAGCGGCGGCGATCTGGTGTTCTACCAGCCGCACTCGGCACCGGGGGTCTATGCACGGGCTTTTCTGGAAGGCCGCCTCGAAGAGAAGGACCTGCAGCATTACCGGCAAGAGATCGGCGCACGCGCCAATGGCGCCCGGGGGCTGTCGAGTTATCCGCATCCGTGGTTGATGCCGGACTTCTGGCAGTTCCCGACCGGCTCGATGGGCATCGGTCCGATCAGCTCGATCTACCAGGCGCGTTTCATGCGTTACCTGGAACATCGCGGCCTGCAAGACACCGCCGGGCGCACCGTTTGGGGGGTGTTCGGCGACGGTGAAATGGATGAGCCGGAAAGCATGTCGGCCCTGACGCTGGCGGCACGCGAAGGGCTGGATAATCTGGTGTGGGTGGTCAACTGCAACCTTCAGCGTCTGGACGGTCCGGTGCGGGGCAACGGTCGCATCATCGACGAGCTGGAGGCATTGTTCGGAGGCGCTGGCTGGAACGTCATCAAACTGGTCTGGGGCTCTGACTGGGACGGACTGTTTGCCCGGGATCACGACGGCGCGCTGGTCAAGGCCCTGTCCGCCACGGTCGATGGCCAGTTCCAGACGTTCGCCGCCAAGGACGGGCGTTTCAACCGCGATCAGTTCTTTGGCCAGAACGAAGCCCTGGCACATCTGGCCCAGGGCTTGACCGATGAACAGATCGACCGCCTCAAACGTGGCGGCCACGACGTGGTGAAGATTTTCGCCGCCTACCAAAGCGCGATGCGCGAGGGCAGAAAACCCACGGTGATTCTCGCGCAGACCAAGAAAGGCTTCGGCATGGGCGATGCCGGGCAGGGCAAGATGACCGTGCACCAGCAGAAGAAACTCGACAAGGACGCGTTGATCGCCTTCCGTAACCGTTTCAATTTGCCATTGACCGATGAACAGGCGACCTCGCTGAGCTTCTTCAAACCTGACGACGACAGCGCCGAAATGCGCTACCTGCATGAACGTCGCCGGGCATTGGGCGGCTATATGCCGTCGCGGCCCACCACGTCGACGCCCTTGGCCGTGCCCGACGTCAACAGCTACGCCGGGTTCGCCATTACTGCCGAAGGCAAGGAAATGTCCACCACCATGGCGTTTGTGCGGATGCTCAGCGGTTTGCTCCGGGATAAACAACTGGGGCCGCGCATCGTGCCGATCGTGGCCGATGAAGCGCGCACGTTCGGCATGGCCAGCCTGTTCAAGCAGATCGGGATTTATTCCAGCGTGGGCCAGCGTTATGAGCCGGAGGACATCGGTTCGATCCTGAGCTATCGCGAAGCCCTCGACGGGCAGATTCTCGAAGAGGGCATCAGCGAGGCCGGCGCGATCAGTTCCTGGGTAGCAGCCGCGACCAGCTATTCGGTGCATGGCCTGCCGATGTTGCCGTTTTACATCTACTACTCGATGTTCGGCTTCCAGCGCATCGGCGACCTGATCTGGGCGGCGGCGGACCAGCGGGCGCGCGGGTTTCTGCTCGGCGCCACGGCGGGGCGCACGACGCTGGGTGGTGAAGGTTTGCAGCACCAGGACGGCAACAGCCACTTGATGGCGGCGATGGTGCCCAACTGCCGGGCCTACGATCCGGCGTTCGCCGGTGAGTTCGCGGTGATCCTCGATCACGGCATGCGCCAGATGCTGGAACGTCAGGTCGACGAGTTCTACTACGTCACGCTGATGAACGAAAACTACCCGCAGCCCAACCTGCCCGAGGGTGTCGAGCAGGCAATTATCAAAGGCATGTACCTGTTCGCCCGGCATGAAGTCGAGGACGCACGCGGCAGCGTTCAGTTGTTGGGTTCCGGCGCGATCCTGCTTGAAGTGATCGCGGCGGCCGAGTTGCTGGCCAGCGACTGGAACATCGACAGCGAGGTCTGGAGCGTCACCAGCTTCACCGAGCTGGCCCGCGAGGCCCGTGAGGTGGAGCGCTGGAATCGCCTGCATCCCGGACAACCGACGCGGCGCAGCCACGTTCAGGAATCGCTCAACGACAAGGCACCGATCATTGCCAGCACCGATTACGTGCGCGCCTTGCCCCAACTGATCGCCAGCTACGCGCCGACACGTTACACGGTGCTCGGCACCGACGGTTTTGGCCGCAGTGATACCCGCAGCCGGTTGCGCGCGTTTTTCGAAGTGGACCGCCATCAGATCGTTTTGAGCGCCCTGACGTCACTGGTTCAGGACGGGCGCCTCGATGCCGGCGTGTGTGCCGAAGCGATTGCGCGCTACGGGATTGATGTTGACGCCATCGCGCCTTGGGACGCTTGAAGCCGGGCTTCAGGTCGAGTCGAATTTTCAGGAAATGGTCATGAAGAATGTGCATGAAGTGCAAATGCCCGACATCGGCGATGCCAAGGATGTCGGTGTCATCGAAATACCGGTCAAGGCGGGCGATGCAGTGGTCGAAGGGCAGACCCTGATCATTGTCGAGACCGACAAGGCGTCCATGGAAATTCCATCGCCGCACACGGGCGTGTTGCAATCGTTGGTGGTCAGTCTGGATGACAAAGTCAGCGAGGGATCGCCGATTGCCTTTATCGAGAGTGAAGGGCTATCGGCGGCGCCGGCACCGCGCATCGAGCCGGTTGCAACGGTCATAGAGCCTCAGCCGATTGCCTCGCCAGAGTTGCTCATCGAAGCGTTTGATCCGCCAACGGACTTGCCGCTGGCATCGCCGTCGGTTCGCAAGTTTTCTCGAGAATTGGGTGTTTCGCTCAAGGCCATTCAGGGCACAGGCCTGCGTCGCCGCATCACCAAGGACGATGTATTGGCCCATGTGAAAGGCGCACTGACGGTCACTGAAACCCGTGCCCAGCCGTTGGGCGGATTGCTGCCCTGGCCGGTGGTGGATTTTGCCAAGTACGGGCCGGTGGAAACCCGGCCACTGTCGCGCATCCGTAAAATCAGCGGGGCCAATCTGCATCGCAATTGGCTGATGATTCCCCACGTGACCAATCACGACGACGCGGATATCACGCAACTCGAACAGTTCCGCGTGCAGGTGAACAAGGAAAAGGCCGGCAGCGGGGTCAAGTTGACGTTGCTGGCGTTGTTGATGAAAGCCTGTGCGGGCGCGTTGAAAAAATTCCCGGAGTTCAATGCCAGTCTCAATGGCGACGAACTGGTGTTGAAAGGTTATTGCCACATCGGTTTTGCCGCCGATACACCCGAAGGGTTGGTCGTCCCCGTCATCAAGGACGTCGATCAGAAAGGGGTGCTGGCGATTGCCCGGGAAATGTCGGCGCTGGCTGAAAAGGCGCGGGCGGGCAAGTTGAGCGCTGCCGAGATGAGTGGCGGCTGCTTTTCAATCTCGTCGTTGGGCGGCATTGGCGGGACGTATTTCACGCCGATCATCAATGCGCCGGAAGTCGCGATTCTCGGGGTGGGCAAAAGCACGGAGCGACTCGCGCTGGAGGGCGGGCAGGTTGTGACGCGCAACATGCTGCCGTTGAGCCTGAGTTGGGATCATCGCGTGATCGATGGCGCGGCGGCGGGGCGTTTCAACGCCTATCTGAGCAGTGTGCTGGCGGATTACCGCAGGCTGGTTCTGTGAACGGGGGGACGGTTTGTCGGGTTCGTTCAGCCACTTGAACATACAAATTCCCCGGTCGCGGACACAATGCAGATACATGAGTGCGGTTTGATGAGGTCGTCCAACACCACAAAGAGGCTTTTGCCATGTTCCGCAAACTGCAGCTTGCCGCCAGGTTCCTCAGCCAGAGCACGCGCCTGATGGTGGGCGTTCCGGATTACGACAACTACGTCGCGCAGATGAAGCTGAATCATCCGGACCAGCCGGTCATGAGCTATTCAGCATTCTTTCGCGAGCGTCAGGAAGCACGCTACGGCAAACGCAGCTGCACGACGCGGTGCTGCTGAACGCCGATTGAACGGCGACTGCCGAACAGCCTCGTCCTCTCTGAGAGGGCGGGGCTTTTTGCGTTTCAGGGTCAGCAAACTGTCCGCATGCGGCCACTTTAATCCGGAGCCTGCAATCAGTAATCTGTCACCCCGACATTTGGATGGAGCCAAATCATGCCACTCACCCACCGCCCCGTACGCGCTGAAGATGTTCTGGCGATCTGCAACTTCCCGCAAACCCCTGAAGAACTGTTTTTCATGTTTCCGAAGGCGCAGTACCTGCTGACGGACGACCAGCTACTGGCATCGATTGCCCAGCGTTCTGATTCAACGGTGGTTGAAGAGAACGGCTCCGTGATTGGTTTTGCGAACTTTTACAAGTTCGAGCGTGAGGGCGTGTGCACGATTGGCAATGTGATCGTGTCCCCCAAGGCCCGGGGGAAAGGTGTGGCGAAATTTCTGGTGGAAACGATGGTGGGGCTGGCGATCGATCGTCACCGGGCCAGCGAAGTGCAGATTTCGTGTTTCAACGAAAACACCGCGGGGCTGTTGCTGTATCCGCAACTCGGTTTTGTACCGTTTGAGATCGAGGAGCGGCTATCGCCGGATGGTCGTCGGGTCGCGCTTTTAAATATGAGATTGCTCACCCAGGCCCGCTCCGCGGACATCCCATGCGCGTAGACAAAGCTTGCCCCGTCGTTATGCGCAACATCGAGCGGCTGGAGATTTTAGCGTTCCGGCATCCGCTGGCAGGTCTGCAACTGGTCAAGGGTAGCGTGGAGCCGGGAGAGTTGACTGGCACCGCGGCTGTCCGGGAGTTGTTCGAAGAGGCGGGTATCAGGGGCGAAGTAATACGGGATCTGGGCACCTGGAATTCGACGATCACAGGACACACGTGGGCGTTTCACGAGTGTCGCGTGGCGCAGAACCTTCCAGATGCCTGGCGTCATTTTGCAGCGGACGATGGAGGTCATGAATTCGCGTTTTTTTGGCATCCATTGGCGAGCAAGCCCAGTGACGAATGGCATCAGGTTTTCAAGGACGCTCTGGGGTTCTTGAGTCGGCGTCTTTGTTGAAAACAGGGCCCTTACAAACGCAAACAATCGCGCCCCTTACTCAGCTGCCGCGTGACTAGACTAACCAGGGTTATCGAACGGCAGGGGCGACAACCGTGGCGCTACTCTTATGGACTCATTGATCACAGCCGCAGCGCGGGCGCTCGCGGCGGGTGATCCGCTTGGTGCGCTGGACCGGGTGGCGTTGCGTGACGATGCGCCCGCGCTCGCGTTGCGCGGCATCGCCATGGCGCAGCTCGGCGATCTGGTTCGGGCGAAAGCGCTGGTGAAAAGCGCCGCGCGCGCATTCGGGCCGAAAGAGCCGTTGGCGCGGGCTCGGTGCGTGGTGGCCGAGGCCGAAATTGCGCTGGCTTCGCGTGACCTGGGCTGGCCAGTGAAGGCGCTCGAAACGGCACGCCTGACGCTTGAGGCCCACGGGGATCGAGTGAACGCCGCTCACGCGCGGTATCTGCAGATTCGGCGATGGGTGCTGATCGGTCGGCTCGACGAGGCGGACGTTTTGTTGGCCGCGCTGGATCCCGCACCGTTGCCGCCGGTGCTGCGCGCCGCCCATGAATTGGTAGTGGCGGGGATTGCCATCCGCCGCCTGCAATCGCAAACAGCCCGGCTCGCCCTGGCGAGGGCCGAACATGTCGCACGCGAGGCGGGTGTCCCGGCGCTTATCGGTGAAGTCGAAAACGCCGTTAACGTCCTGAATTCCCCGGCGGCGCGCCTGATCGCCCATGGCGAAGAGCGGCCGTTGTGGCTGGATGAAGTTGAAGCCGTGCTCGGGTCGACCGCGTTGGTGGTGGACGCCTGCCGTTATGCCGTGCGTGGCGTCGGCATGTCGGTTTCCCTCGCCCGGCGCCCGGTGTTGTTCACCCTCGTTCGTGCGTTGGCCGAAGCGTGGCCGGCGGACGTATCGAGGGAAACCCTGATCCGCCTGGCGTTCCGCCTGAAGCTGTCGGACGAGTCCCATCGAGCGCGCTTGCGTGTCGAAGTCGGGCGCTTGCGTGCGGCGCTGAAACCGTTGGCGGGCGTCATCGCCACTCAACGCGGGTTTGCGCTGGTGGCGCTGGTTTCATCTGACGTAGTGGTGTTGGCGCAACCGGTCGAAGAACGACACGCGGCGCTGTTTGCCTTGCTCGCCGACGGCGAATCCTGGTCAAGTTCAGCGCTGGCGTTGGCGCTCGACACCAGCCAGCGCACGGTGCAACGCACACTCGACGCGCTCGCGGCGGCCGGCAAAGTGCAGCCATTCGGACGTGGCCGGGCGCGGCGCTGGATGACCCCGCCGGTACCGGGTTTCGCGACGACCTTGTTACTCCCGGCGCCACTGCCGAGTGACTAGGATGAACGCCACGAACCCCTGAAGAGGTAACCGAGATGAAACACTCAACCGCAGAAATCCTCCGCGAATATGGCCCGTTCGCCGGTGTCGACAGCGTGCATGGCGTGACCTGGGACGGTGAGCGCGTCTGGTTTGCCAGTGGCGAAAAACTCATCGCCCTCGACCCGGCCAGCGGCAAGACCCTGCGTTCAATCGACGTCAGCGCCGATGCAGGCACGGCCTTCGACGGCCAGCACCTGTTCCAGATCGCCGCCGACCGTATCCAGAAGATCGACCCGCAGACCGGCAAAGTGCTCAACACCATCCCGGCACCGGGTGGCGGCAACGACTCCGGGCTGACCTGGGCTGAGGGGACGCTGTGGGTCGGCCGCTATCGCGATCGGAAAATTCACCAGATCGACCCCGAGACCGGCGCGATTTTGCGCACAATCGAGTCCAACCGCTTCGTCACCGGCGTGACTTGGGTTGACGGGCAACTGTGGCATGGGACGTGGGAAGGGGATGAAAGCGAGCTGCGCCGCGTGGATGCCAAAACCGGTGAAGTGCTGCACAGCGTCAAGATGCCGAGCGGAGTCGGCGTGTCGGGGCTTGAGTCCGATGGCGGCGATCAGTTTTTCTGCGGCGGCGGTGGCAGCGGGAAGGTGAGGGCGGTGCGGCGGCCAGCGTGACGCATCACGCTGGCCATGGTGTGACCGGCCTCAAGGCGCTCCAAACAACATCGTCCAGTAAACCCCTTCGTCACTGCGCGCGTCCGTCGCGTAGGCGGCGCCCACTTGGGTGAACAGCGGGCTCATCAGGTTGGCGCAATGTCCGGGGCTGGCGAGCCAGCCTGCCATTGCCTTGCTCGGTGAGCCTTGGCCTGCGGCGATGTTTTCGCCGATCTGGCGGCCACGGAATCCGGCAGCCCGCGCCCGGTCGGCAGGCATATCGCCGTCGGGATCTCGGTGTGCGAAGTAATTTCCGTAGGCCATTGCCTTGCTGTGGCCCTGCGCCGCTGCCCCGAGGCTGGCATTCCAGGCCAGTGGCCGGGCGGCGGCAAAGCGCTGGCGCCCACAGAGACGCGGTTTTGCCCGTGCGGCGTTGACCTGGGCGAGCAACGCCTTGCTGACGGCTCGCGCGTCGTTCATTTGACTGTCCAGCACCGGCCGTGCCAGCACCACTTGCCATTCGCTGCGGCTGCGGCTGACGCCGATATCGGCGTATTGGCTATCCAGCAATGCAGTGCAGTAATCGCTCTGCAGCAGGTCGAAGGCCTCTTCGGCATCTTGCGCGCCGACCACGCGCAGGCTACGCACGGTCACCGCCTGATAACCGGACGCTTTCAACCGGTCCCGCAAGCCGCCGCCGTAGCCGACCGGCAAGGCCAGATTCGATTTTAGCGCCAGCGGTGCCAAGCGTTGGGCGGGACGCCGCTCGCAGCGCTGCGGGTGGGCGCGGTAATCGTTAATGGCTTCCACCAGTTGCCGTTCCGCGCCGGCCTGGGCGGGGCGGGTGGTAATAGAAAGCACGGTAAACAGGCACAGCGAAGTCAAGCGCAAGGCGTGGGCGGTTTGGCGCATGGAGGGACAGCTCTGAAGAGTTGGCAGCGGTTAGGGGAGGAATTGGCGCCGCTGTAAGACTGGGGAGTTGAAACAAGGTTCACGGGGCAGGAGCGCATATTTACCGACGATTTCGTGTGTCCGACGGACGTACCTTCAAATGCCCCATCCCTCGCGCACCGCCGTGCGAATCCCTTCCAGCAACATGGCAAACGCCGGGTTGTCATTGTTCTCGCGCCAGATCAGATGCAACTCGCTCTGCACACCTTCCCCCAGGTCGATATCGCGAAACATCACGTTCTTGAACACCACGCTGCTGGCACACCGTGGCACCAGCGCCAGGCCCATGCCGGCGTTGACCAGCGCCAGAATGGTCAGCGACGAACCCAGCCACTGCACGTATTCCGGGGCGACGCGGGCCGAGCGCAGCATGCCGGTCAGCAGTTCGTTGAACGGTGGGTAGGCGGCGTGGGAGTACATTAGAAACGGTTGTGCATCGAGGTCTTTGACCGACACGGTTTCGGCGCTGGCCAATCGATGATGGCTGGGCACGGCCAGGACAAACGGCTCGCGCACCAGGCACTCGGTGGCATATCCCGGTTCCAGCAACGGCGCGCGGACGATGCCCAGGTCGATGCGGCGGGCGCGCAGGGCTTCGTGCTGCTGGTAGGTATTCATCTCCGACAGGTCGATTTTCACGTGCGGTTGCTTGAGGCGGGCTTCGGCGATGACCTTGGGCAGGAATTCATACACCGCACTGCCGACAAAACTGATGTTGACCGTGCCGATATCGCCCTCGGCAAAACGCCGGGCGGTGGCGGCGGCTTGCTGGGCACGTTCGAGCAGGTTCTGCGCCTCGATGAAGAAGGCGCGGCCAGCGGCGGTCAGGGCGACGCTGCGGGTGGTGCGGGTGAACAGCTCGACGCCCAGGTGATGCTCCAGCAGCTGAATCTGTCGGCTGAGCGGCGGCTGGGTCATGTTCAACCGTTCGGCGGCGCGCCGGAAGTTCAGTTCGGTGGCCACCGTGGTGAAGCAGCGCAGTTGGGTCAGTTCGAACATTGATCTAATCCAGGTATCAATCGAATGCCAAGTTAGATTAGACGGGATCAATGTCGGCGTCCATGATCGGCGCGTCCCTAAAAAAACAATGAACGGGAGTCGCCCCCTTGAATACCCTCCAGAGTCCGCCCGATCCAACTGTGCTCGCCCGCGCAGCGGCCAAGGTGAAGCGCCATGTGCTGCCGCTGTTCGTGGTGATGTTCATCGTCAACTACATCGACCGGGTCAACATCGGCTTCGTGCGCAGTCACATGGAAACCGATCTCGGCATTGGCGCCGCCGCCTATGGCCTCGGTGCCGGGCTGTTCTTCATCGGTTACGCAATCTTCGAAGTCCCCTCCAACCTGCTGCTGCAACGCTACGGCGCCCGCGCCTGGCTGACGCGCATCATGTTCACCTGGGGCGCAGCGGCCATGGCCATGGCGTTCGTTCGCGGCGAAACCAGTTTCTATGTGCTGCGCTTCATCCTCGGTGCGGCCGAAGCCGGGTTCTTCCCCGGCATCATTTATTACTTCACCCAATGGTTGCCGTCGACCGAACGCGGCAAGGCCATGGCGATCTTCCTCAGCGGCTCGGCCATTGCCTCGGTGATTTCCGGGCCGGTGTCCGGTGCGCTGTTGCACGTCAGCGGTTTCAGCCTGCACGGCTGGCAGTGGATGTTCCTGATCGAAGGCTTCGCCTCGATCGTGCTCTGCGGGTTTGTCTGGTTCTGGTTGCAGTCCCATCCGCGCCAGGCGAACTGGTTGAGCGCGGAAGAAAAGGACGCTCTGGTGGGCGCCATCGCCCTCGAACAGCAGACCCGCGAAGCGACGCAGACGGTCAAGCCGTCGATGTTCAAATTGCTCGCCGACAAGCAGATCGCACTGTTCTGTTTCATCTACTTTTCCATTGCCCTGACCATCTACGGCGCGACGTTCTGGCTGCCGAGCATGATCAAGAAAATGGGCAACCTCGGCGACTTCCAGGTCGGCCTGTTCAACTCGATTCCGTGGATCATTTCCATCGTCGCGATGTATGGCTTCGCCGCCATGGCCAGCAAATGGAAACACCAGCAGGCCTGGGTCGCCTTGACCCTGGTGATTGCCGCATTCGGCATGTTCATGTCCACCATTGGCGGGCCGGTTTTCGCCTTCGTCGCCATCTGTTTTGCCGCGATTGGTTTCAAGGCCGCCTCGGCGTTGTTCTGGCCCATTCCGCAAGGCTATCTGGATGCGCGCATCGCCGCGGCGGTGATCGCGTTGATCAACTCCATCGGCAACCTCGGCGGCTTCGTCGCCCCGACGGCGTTCGGTTTCCTCGAACAAAAAACCGGCTCCATCGAGGGCGGTCTCTACGGGCTGGCGGCCACCTCACTGGTGGCGGCGGTGGTGATCTTCTTTGCCCGCACCGCCCCGCGTGGTGATCCCGTTCGCGTGTTGAGCGGCCAACCTGCCGACATCGCAGTGCCAGAAAAATCAGTCAGTCATCAAGCCTTGAGCTCAGGTCCAAAGGGAGCAGCCTCTTGAAAATCAAACGAGTCACCGTCACCCCCATCGCTTTCCGTGATCCGCCGCTGCTCAACGCCAGCGGGATTCATGAACCGTTCGCACTGCGTTCGATCATCGAGATCGAGAGCGACAATGGCTACATCGGTCTCGGTGAAAGTTACGGCGATGCGCCGGCGCTGTTGATCCAGCAGCAACTGCAATCGCAACTGATCGGTCTCGATCCGTTCGACCTCAATCAACTGCGACGCATCGTCCAGGTCACCGTGGCGGCGAACAAACCGGCGAGCATTGCCGGCGCGGAACTGGCACCGGGCTCCCATGCCAGCAAAGCGGTGAGCAACGCGTATTCGGCGTTCGAAGTGGCGTTCCTGGATTTGCAGGCGCATTCGTTGAACGTGCCGTTGGTGGACTTGCTGGGCGGGGCGATTCGCGACGAGATTCCGTTCAGCGCCTACCTGTTTTTCAAGTACGCGCAGCATGTCGATTCACCCTACAAACCGGACAATTGGGGCGAGGCGCTGAACGAAGAGCAGATCGTTGCCCAGGCGCGGCGGATGATCGAGGCCTACGGTTTCAAGAGCATCAAACTCAAGGCCGGCACGCTGCCGCCGGAGCATGAGGTGTCGTGCATCAAGGCGCTGAAAAAGGCCTTCCCCGGTTACCCGCTGCGCATTGACCCGAATGGCAACTGGTCATTGGAAACATCGATTCGCATGGCTGAGTTGTTGAGCGATGACCTGCAATATTACGAAGACCCGACGCCGGGCCTCGACGGCATGGCCGAGTTGCACAAACGTACCGGGCTGCCGCTGGCGACCAACATGGTGGTCACCGATTTCGACGAGTTCCGGCGTAGTGTGGCGTTGAACAGCGTGCAGATTGTCCTCGCCGATCACCATTACTGGGGCGGGCTGCGCGACACGCAGGCGCTGGCGAAAATGTGCGACACCTTTGGTCTTGGCGTGTCGATGCATTCCAACTCGCACCTGGGCATCAGCCTGATGGCGATGGCGCATGTTGCGGCCGCAGTGCCCAATCTGGATTACGCCTGCGACACGCATTACCCGTGGCAGGAGCCGGATGAAGAAGTGATCAAGGGCGGCAAGCTGCCGATCGTCGATGGCTGCGTGAAAATCACGCGCGCGCCGGGGTTGGGTCTGGAACTGGATCACGATCAACTGGGCAAGCTGCATGACCAATACCTGACCTGTGGCATCCGCCAGCGCGATGATGTGAAGCAGATGCAGCGTTACAAACCGGACTGGAAGGCGGTCAAACCGCGTTTTTGAGCTCGGTCAGCAGGCGTTCTATCTGCGTCAGTTCCCAGGTGCTGAGCAGACTGACCGGGTCGGTGCCGTAACGTTGCCAATTGTCGAACAGGCCCTCGCGGCCGTCCGGGCTCTGGCAGCGTTGGCAGTGGCGCAAGTGGTTATCGTCGACGTCGAGGGTCAGTTGCCAACCCTCGATGTCGACTTGCACCAGGCCGGATGCGGAAGGTTCGCCTATCAGCCGCAGGGGACGAACCTCCAGGGCGGCGTCGCGCAATAGCTGGTAAATCTCGCGGGTGGTCAACGGTGGCACGGGTGTCTCCGGTGGCTCAGATAAAAAATCGGCAACAACATCCAACCTGTAGGAGCCGGCTTGCTGGCGATAGCGGTGGGTCAGCCAACCTGTTTTTTGCTGACCCACCGCCATCGCCAGCAAGCCGGCTCCTACAGGGGGGAGTGTTCAGCAGGCTTATGGGGAAATGATCCCATGGTCGATAGCGTATTTGACCAGCGCCGCCGGTTTGTCGATGTTGAGTTTGCGGCGGATGCTCAGGCGATGGGTTTCAACCGTGCGCACGCTGATGTCGAGGTCACGGGCCATTTCCTTGTTGTTCATCCCCTGGGCCATTTTGTACAACACCTGGCTTTCACGCGGCGTCAGCTCGTTGTCGGTACTTTTATCAGCAATGAGCCGCTGGGCAATTTCCGCGCTGTAGAACGTGCCGCCGCTGGCAATGGCTTCGATGGCGGCGATGATTTCCCGTGACGGCGCGTTCTTCAGCACATAACCGCTGGCACCCGAACGCACGGACTCGCTCACGTATTCATAATTGTCGTACATGCTCAGCACCAGCACTTTGAGCGACGGGTACTGGCTGCGCAGCAACCGGGTCAGCTCCAGCCCGTTCATGTCCTTGAGGCTGATGTCGACCAGCAACAGGTCAGGCTGGCAGCGTCCGACCATCTCGATGGCGTCCGCGCCATTCTCGGCTTCACCCACCACTTCCAGCGGGGCCATGACGGACAGCAGCGCCTTGATCCCGTCGCGAACCAGGGAGTGATCGTCGACCAGGGCGACGCGGATCGGGGAGGGCAGGTTTATCACGGGCATTCACTCTTGTTGTCTGATCAGCGTTTTGCGCCGGGCATTTTCATGGGCAGCAGCACGTCCAGCTCACTTCTTCCCGGCACCGAGATCAGCTCGAACCGGCCGCCAAAGTGCTCGACACGCTCACGGATATTACGCAGGCCGATGCCAGCATGGCCACGTTCGACCTGGGCGACGTTGAAGCCGATACCGTCATCGATCACCGTCAGCCGAATGGATTCTTCAGAACCGTGCAGGTTGATGGAAACATTTTTTGCCTGTGCATGGCGTTCAATGTTGGTCAGGCCTTCCTGCACAATGCGAAACAACGAAACCGCCGCGCCATCGACCAGATGGCAGTCGAATTCGTTGTCGTTATAGGTCACGGTGAGGCCGCTGCGTTGCTCGAATTCCTCGGCAAGTTGACCGATGGCCGCCGACAGCCCCAGGGTGTCGAGCAAGGATGAACGCAGGTCGTGGGAGAGGCTGCGCACCTCGCCAATCGCCTCGCCGAGTCGTTCCGTGGCCTCTCTTAAAATACTCAAACCCTTGTCTTGTCCATTCTCCAGCACATGGCTGGCAAGTTCGAACTGGAACTTGATGGAGACGAGCACCTGACTGATGCCGTCGTGCAGTTCACGGGAAACCCGCGAGCGTTCTTCCTCCTGCAAACTGACGATTCGCTGGGTCAGGCGTTGCAGTTTTTTGTCGGCCAGACGGTGCTCGCTGACGTTCAGTGTCATGCCACTGGCAAACACGAACAGCACCGCCACGAGGGCCACGGCGGCAATCGCCAGCATGGTTTTGCGGATGCCCTGGGCCACCTCGTCACGCGCCTGCTGGGTCGCGCGTTCGACGTCCTCAAGGTATATGCCGGTGCCGAGCATCCAGCCCCAGTGATCCAGCATCACCACGTAGGCGAGTTTGTCGGTGACCTGACCGGAAGACGGTTTGTTCCAGGCGTAGCGTTGAAAGCCTTCGCCCGATTGCGCACTTTTGAGCAATGCCTGAATCACCGGCAGGCCGTGCGGGTCCTTCATGTCCCACAGGTATTGGCCGACCAGTTCCGACTGTCGTGCGTGCATCAGGCTGCGACCTTCTCGGTCGTACACGAAGAAATAGCCATTGATGCCAAAGCTGAGTTTGCGCAGTTCTTCCAGCACGCGTTGCTGGGCGTGTTCGTCACCGTGGCCGTCGTCGTACAGCGGCGCGATCAGGCTTTGCGCCATTTCCACGTAGTTTTTCAGTTCGGCGCGCTTGCTCGCCAGGATGCTGTCTTCGATCAATTGCGCCTGTTGATCACCCACCTGGCGGTTCAGGGAAATCACCAGCCCGCAGATGACAGCGATCGCCAACACCAGCGGCAAAATCCCGAGCGCGACGATTTTGTGTTTGAGCTGCATCTGGGCTCCTGTCCGGATCGGGGGAAGGCGAAGGCCGGCATCATATGCCAAAGATGCGCACGTCCAGTAGCGCTGCTGGACGGAATGACCTGCAGCTTTCTGGACGACGCTGAACTGTAGGAGCCGGCTTGCTGGCGATGGCGGCGTGACTGATACACCGCGTCGCCTGGATCGCCAGCAAGCCGGCTCCTACAGGTTTTGCGGTTTCTACGTAGAACTACGTAGAGAGCGCGTACGTAGTAACGCGGATTTATTTGTAGACGGCATGCGCGGATATTGGGCCAGCTCCGCACAGCGGACACAATTATAAAAATTACCGCCGCAGTCACAAGCTGTCGGCAGGAGACACGCTATGCCCCGTCTGGCTAAACACCTCGCCTGGTTTGCCGTGGCTGTTCTGGGAGCGTTTGCGCTGAGTGTCGTGGCCCTGCGCCGCGGCGAAGCGATCAACGCCCTCTGGATCGTAGTCGCAGCCGTCGCCATCTACCTCGTCGCATACCGCTACTACAGCCTGTTCATCGCCAACAAGGTGATGCAACTGGACCCCAATCGAGCTACTCCCGCCGTACTCAATAACGATGGCCTGGACTACGTCCCGACCAACAAACACGTACTCTTCGGTCACCACTTCGCAGCCATTGCCGGCGCAGGTCCGCTGGTCGGTCCAGTGTTGGCGGCGCAGATGGGCTATCTGCCCGGCACGCTGTGGCTGATCGCCGGCGTGGTGCTGGCCGGTGCGGTTCAGGACTTCATGGTCCTGTTCATGTCCACCCGCCGCAACGGCCGCTCCCTGGGCGATATGGTCCGTGAAGAAATGGGCCGCATCCCCGGCACCATCGCGCTGTTCGGCTGCTTCCTGATCATGATCATCATCCTCGCGGTGCTGGCGCTGATCGTGGTCAAAGCCCTGGCTGAAAGCCCGTGGGGCATGTTCACCGTGATGGCGACCATCCCGATCGCGATGTTCATGGGCATCTACATGCGCTACATCCGTCCGGGTCGCATCGGTGAAATCTCGATCATCGGCGTGTTCCTGCTGCTGGGCTCGATCTGGCTGGGCGGGCAGATTGCCGCTGACCCGGTCTGGGCCAAGGCGTTCACCTTCACCGGCATTCAAATCACCTGGATGCTGATCGGCTACGGTTTCGTGGCTGCCGTGCTTCCGGTGTGGCTGATTCTGGCGCCGCGTGACTACCTCTCCACGTTCCTGAAAATCGGCACCATCGTGGCATTGGCGATCGGCATTCTGATCACCATGCCCGAGCTGAGAATGCCGGCACTGACCCAGTTCATCGATGGCACCGGTCCGGTGTGGAAGGGCGGTATGTTCCCGTTCCTGTTCATCACCATTGCCTGTGGCGCGGTATCGGGTTTCCACGCGCTGATCGCTTCCGGCACCACGCCGAAGCTGCTCGCCAGTGAAGGTCATGCCCGCTACATCGGTTACGGCGGCATGCTGATGGAATCCTTCGTCGCCATCATGGCCATGGTTGCGGCATCGGTGATCGATCCGGGCGTGTATTTCGCCATGAACAGCCCAGCGGCGATTGTCGGCGCGGATGCTGTTTCGGTTGCGCAGACCGTCAGCAGCTGGGGCTTTGCAATTACCCCGGAAGCGCTGCAAGCAGTGGCCAAGGACATCGGTGAAACCACCATCCTGGCCCGTGCCGGCGGTGCGCCGACCCTGGCGGTCGGTATCGCGCAGATCCTGCACCACGTCCTGCCGGGTGAAAACACCATGGCGTTCTGGTACCACTTTGCGATCCTGTTTGAAGCGCTGTTCATCCTGACCGCAGTCGATGCCGGTACCCGTGCCGGTCGCTTCATGCTCCAGGATTTGCTCGGCTCCTTCGTGCCGGCGCTGAAACGCACCGAATCCTGGACCGCCAACCTGATCGCCACCGCCGGTTGTGTGGCAATGTGGGGTTACTTGCTCTATCAAGGTGTGATCGATCCACTGGGTGGCATCAACACCTTGTGGCCGCTGTTCGGTATCTCCAACCAGATGCTGGCCGGTATCGCGCTGATGTTGGCGACGGTTGTGCTGATCAAAATGAAGCGCCAGCGCTACGTTTGGGTGACCATGCTGCCTGCGGTATGGCTGCTGATCTGCACCACCACCGCTGGCTTCATCAAGCTGTTCGACGCCAACCCGGCCATCGGCTTCCTCGCGCTGGCCAAGAAGTACAGCGATGCCTTGGCCAACGGCCAGGTACTCGCGCCGGCCAAGAGCATCGAGCAGATGCAGCACGTGATCTACAACGCCTACACCAATGCGACGTTGACCGCGCTGTTCCTGTTGGTGGTGTTCAGCATCCTGTTCTTTGCCCTCAAGGTCGGCATTGCCGCGTGGGGAACCAAGGAGCGCACGGATAAAGAAGCGCCATTCCAGGCCCTGCCGAATGCGTGATCGAGGAGTGCAGCATGTTCAATGACCTGAGTCGCCTCGGTAAATACCTCGGTCAGGCCGCGCGCCTGATGGTCGGCATGCCCGACTACGATACTTACGTCGAGCATATGCAGACCAAACATCCGGACAAACCGGTGATGAGTTACGAGGTGTTCTTCCGGGAACGCCAGGAAGCGCGTTACGGAAGCAAGGCCGGGCCAAAGTGCTGTTGACCCGGTTTTCGGGTTAACAGCAATCCCTGTGGGAGCTAGCCTGCTGGCGATGGCGGCTGAACATTCAACATCATTGTTGATTGACAGTCCGCCATCGCCAGCAGGCTTGCTCCCACATTGTTTTGCGCAGTAATTTTCAGGGTTTACGTTCGATGAGGGTTCGCCCCGGTTCATTGCGGCATACAAGCTTGTCCCGATAGTTGTCGCACAGCGATTTCAGCACATCACTCGCGCAAGCCCCGCTGATCCGCCGATCAATCGCAAAACCCGCCACGTCGCCCTTCAGTTGAATATTCACCCCCGACACCGTCTCCAATCGCTGTTTGATTTCCCCAAGCGTCCACGGCTTTGAACTGAACACAAGGCTGTCGGCCGGGTATTGGCGATCCAGGTACCAATAGATGCCGCCCAGCAGCGCAAAGCTTGTCGCCAGGCAAAGGAGGGGAGGCGGCAACTTTAGATGGATGTTGTCGTAGAGGATTTGCGCCAGTGTCTGCCAGAGCTTCAGTCGAAAGGACAAGCCAAGGCCGATGAGCAGTAAAATCGCGGCAAAGCCCAGGGCCGCAAACAAAGCCACCCGCTCAAGGTCCGACAGCTCTTCAAGGCATGTGAAGTTCATCGGGCTTCACCTCTGTGCTGGCGAGAAGTAAAGAACGCGCAGTTGAACATCCTTTCGGTAATTGATCTGGACATAGCCGCGACCTAGCTCAACGTCGCTCTCGGCATCCCACTTGAGGGTATGCGGCTCTTTTTTGCCGAGGAAAATCGCTTCCAGTTCGCCGCTGTATTTGTGTGCCACATCTTGAGTCAAGGCATCGAGCTGCTTGATCGGTGCTTCTGCTATTTGCACGGTTGCGCGGAACATTGAACTGTGCAAATGGCCGCACGTCCAAGCCATTAAGCCGGTTTGAGCATTTCAATGTTTCTGGAGGCGGGTGATGTCGAGGCGGGCGCTGATTCGGTTTTATGCGGTTTATCTGTCCGCTTTCCTGGTGTTCGGATTGGGCGTGGCCGCGGCGTCTCCCTGGATTGCCACTCACATTCTTCTGAAGTGGATGCTATAACCCGGCACTCGCCTCGACGCCAACGGACAGACACATGATTGAAGAGGGACTTTCGCTACTGATCGATTACGGCACTTATCTGCTGCCCGGTTTTAGCCTCTGTGCTCTCTGGTTCTGGCTGACGCCGAAGACGCAACCCGGTTTGCGTATTGCGATCCTGCTGCTGACCTTCGTCCTGCTGCGCGATGTGATGACACCGCTGCGCTTATGGTCCCTGAGTGGCGATGTGCAGATCGGCTTTGTTGCGAATCCGTTTGTCCTGGCCGTGCTGGGTGCGCTGTCGCTGGCGATCGTCGCCGCGCTGGCAAGGATCGCCCCGCAGCTTTGGCAACTCGTCGTCTGGAAGAAGGGCAATCTGGTCGCAGGGCTTGCGCTGGGTGTTGCGGCCGGGTGTGCGATCGGCGTTCCGCTGCGGCTCTATCAAGGCATCGGTGTAGGCGAAATAGCCGGTTACTGGCCCTGGTTGATGGGCATGGTCGTGCTGGCCTACGGCGGGAATGCGTTGGAGGAAGTGCTGTTTCGCGGGTTCCTGCAAGGTCACCTCGAACACCACACCTCTGCGATACGAGCCGCCTTGATCAGCGCTGTCGCCTTCTCGGCCTGCCATTCGTTTCTGGCACTGAGCGTCACCCGGATTGGCTGGCCGATTCTACTGTTCACGTTGCTGGAGGGGCTGGTCTGTGCTTTCGTCCGCATGCGCTACGGCGTGATCGCCGCCACCGCTGCACACGGGACGGCGATATTGCTCATCGCCGCTCCCATGTGATTGATCAGAACAATTCATCAGCTGGGGCTGATGCAGCAATTTCGGGTTTAGTCTGTTCAGGGCGTGGGTGAAGGCCATTTATGCGATTCACCCTCGCATTCCTTGCACCAGGCTAACGCAACAGATGCACGGTCAAACCGACGAGCGCGCAGGCCATCAGCACCTGAATGACGCCCCGCTTGAAGCGAAACAAGGCAACCGCCGCAGCGATCGCGATCAGCGCGGAGGGCCAGTCCAGGTTACCGCTGAAGCCTGTTGGCCAAAGCACGTGATAGCCGAAGAAACACGCCAGATTGAGGATCACTCCAACCACGGCGGCTGTTATCGCGGTAAGCGGTGCCGTGAACTTGAGTTCGTTGTGGGTCGACTCCACCAGCGGGCCACCCGCGAGGATGAACAGGAACGAGGGCAGGAAGGTGAACCAGGTCACCAACGAGGCCGCCACGGCCCCGGCCAGAAACACCTGATCGGCTCCGAACACCTGCGAGACATAGGCGCCGACAAAGCCGACAAAGGCCACGACCATGATCAGCGGCCCCGGTGTGGTTTCCCCCAACGCCAGCCCGTCGATCATCTGTGTCGGGGTCAGCCAGCCATAGTGTCCGACCGCGCCCTGGTAGACATACGGAAGCACGGCATACGCACCGCCAAAGGTCAGCAACGCGGCTTTGGTAAAGAACCAGCTCATTTGAGTCAAGGTGCCTTCCCAGCCGAATAGTAGGGTCAGGATGCCCATCGGCAATGCCCAGAGCGTGGCGCCGATAAGTGCGAGCGACGCCAGTTTCAACCAGTTAAAACGGGCATGCTCAGGGGTGGGGGTGTCGTCATCGATCAAGGCTGGCCCGAAGGATTTTTTGGCGGAACCATGGCCCCCGGTCCTGAACTTCTCGGGCGCCAGACGCCCTCCGACATAGCCGATCAAAGCGGCGCTCAGCACGATCAGCGGGAATGGAACGTTGAATGCGAAGATCGCGGTAAATGACGCCGCCGCTATCGCCCACAGCCAATTGTTCTTCAGTGCCCGAGAGCCGATCCTGTGTGCCGCTTGCACCACGATGGCCGTCACGGCGGGCTTTATCCCATAGAAGAGCCCGGCCACCACGGGCATTTCGCCGAGCGCGATGTACATCCACGACAACGCAATCAGGATGAACAGCGAGGGCAACACAAACAGTGCGCCCGCAATGACTCCTCCCCATGTCCGATGCATCAGCCAGCCAATGTAGGTCGCCAACTGCTGAGCCTCAGGCCCGGGCAGCAACATGCAGTAGTTGAGGGCATGCAAAAATCTGCGCTCCGAAATCCAGCGCCGCCGTTCTACCAACTCCTGGTGCATGATCGAGATTTGTCCTGCCGGCCCGCCGAAACTGATGAAGCCGAGCTTTAGCCAGAACCAGAACGCCTCACGCAAACTGACCGGCTGAGGCCTCGACAGATTCTCGTCAACTTCCAATGTGGAAACCTTACTCATCGGGTTGTTCCTCTTTCACAATTTCGGTGAGCAGGCCGTCGAAGATGGCGCTTGCAGCAGCGAGCAAGTGGTCGTCATGGGTAATGGTTTCACGCAGCCCTCAAGCGGCGCTATCCAGCACCGAGCCTTGTTGTACGAACCGGTCGATCAACCACCTTGCCGCAGGACCCGGTGTCAGGTCCGTACGGTAGATGGCGTCGAAGGAATATTTGCCGCTTTTGAATTCCGGTATGTTCAATTGCACGAGCCGGCCGCTTTGCAGATCTTCCTGGACCATCGGCGCCGGCATGTTGCCCCAACCGATGCCTTCACGCAGCAGCATGTGCTTGGCACCCAGGTCCGCCAGGCGCCAGGTGCGGTTACTGAGCACGGCGAAATCCTTGCCTTTGGTCAGAAGCGAGCGATCGGACAACACCAATTGCGTGAACTCTCGCCCGGCGCCCGGCACATTCGAGTCGCTTGAAGCCAGTGGATGATTCGGGGCTGCCACCGGAATCAACTCCACGCTGCCGACGCCAATTCTTTCGATACCGTCGATGCCTTCGTTCATCGGCCCACTGACGCCGACGATAGCACCACGGTTGATCACCAGTTCCGTGACGGCACCGAGCGCTTCCATATGCAAGTGCAGGGCTACCGTAGGGAATTCTTCGCGAAAGGATTTGAGTGCGTCGACCACGCGCTCCGGGGGAAGCATCACATCGAGCACCACGTGGACTTCGGCTTCAAGCCCCTGAAGCAGCCCTTTCACTTTGGCGCGTAAACCATGAATGCCGTTGGCTATGGTCCGGGCTTCGGCCAGAACGGTACGGCCGGCGTCGGTGAGCTGCGGTTTGCGTGTGGTCTGACGGTCAAACAGCGACACGCCGAGCTGCATTTCCAGGTTGGCAATCGAGTAGCTGATGACCGAAGTGGCTCGATGCAGCTTTCTGGCAGCCGCTGCAAAACTGCCAACTTCAACGACCGTCAGGAACACGCGCAGTTGGTCCAGTGTCGGTGTTCCGGGATCAGAAATCATGCGTGTTTCCTCGAACGTAATGGCCAATATTATCCCGGTATTGCTAACCGTTTCATCAGCCTGGATTGCCTGCCCGGCTTGCGCTTTCAACCCGACCCACACCGCGTCGAAAGGGGCACTGGCGCAGTTGACCCGAACCCAGGCGCTGACCGCGAGTGTGCGCTTCCAGACCTGTTGCAGAGGTTCGCTCAACGATTTGCACGATTGAACTTCCTGTTGATGGGGGGAGTTACTTGCCTATTTATTCGAATCTAATGATCTAAATTAGTCGGCTATTCAGATGAGATGGCGAGGCGCAAGATTTCTTCACAGCAGCGATTCATGGCGAGTCGCACAAACTTTGAAGGAAAGACCTCATGACTGATTCTGCAAACATCGCTCATTCCACCGGCTCTGAACAGAGTCGCCGCGACGTGACCCAAGCCTCGGCTTCGTTGATCGGCCGCGTACTGCTCAGCGCAATCTTCATTCTCTCCGGTTTTTCGAAACTGGCCGCACCCGCGATGATGGTCGGCTACATCAGCTCCGTGGGTCTTCCGCTTCCGGAACTGGCGCTGGCGTTGGCGATCATTGTCGAAGTCGGTGGTGGCCTGGCACTGATCGCCGGTTACCGCACTCGCACCGTTGCCGCTGTACTGGCCGTGTTCAGCGTATTTACCGCACTGGCTTTCCATAACGCACTGGGCGATCAAAACCAGTTCATCCACTTCTTCAAGAACATCGCGATGGCCGGTGGCCTGCTGCAGGTCGTGGCCTTCGGTGCCGGTCGCTTCAGCCTCGACGCTCGCCGTCGTTGAACCGGTAAGTCGCAGCCCGTTATCCCGACAGGATCAGGCAAGTTGTCAGAAGGATCTGACTAACTGGCTGCCCACCGTTATCCCTAATCTGGACTGGCAGCGAGACACCGCTCTCGCGTCACCAGCCACTCAAGTGAGGGATTAGGGGCATGTCGAATATCTCGAAAAAAGTCGTTCTGATTACGGGCGCGAGCAGCGGAATAGGCGAGGCGACAGCGCGCCTGTTGGCCGGTAGCGGTGCACATGTCGTGCTCGGGGCACGTCGTACGGAGCGCCTCGAAATGCTCTGCGCGCAGATCAATTCCAGCGGGGGAAATGCCCACTTCCAGGCATTGGATGTCACCCGTCTGACCGACGTACAAGCGTTCGTGGATTTTGCGTTGAATCTGCATGGCCGGGTCGACGTATTCGTCAATAACGCCGGGGTCATGCCGCTGTCGAAACTCGAGGCGCTGAAGGTCTCTGAATGGGATCAGATGATCGACGTCAATATTCGCGGCGTCTTGCACGGTATCGCGGCAGGTTTGCCATTGATGCAAAAACAGAAATCAGGCCAGTTCATCAACATTGCATCGATTGGCGCCTACACCGTCAGCCCAACGGCGTCGGTCTATTGCGCGACGAAGTTTGCAGTGCGCGCCATATCTGAGGGATTGCGTCAGGAGGTCGGCGGGGACATTCGTGTCACGGTGATTTCACCCGGCGTAACCGAGTCCGAGCTGGCCGAGAGCATTTCCGATGAAGGCGGTCGTGCCGAGATGCGCGAGTTCCGCAAGATCGCCATCCCGGCAATGGCCGTCGCTCGCGCTATCGCTTACGCCATCGAACAGCCTGCCGATGTGGACGTCAGTGAGCTGATTGTCCGCCCGACTGCCAGCGCGTTCTGAACAGAGGACTTGAACATGACGGTAAAAAAATCCGCTGATCAGGACAAGTACGTCGGTATGTGGGTCACGGCAGACGGACTCATCCGCCATGAGCTCTTGCCGGGTGGCCGATACGATGAAGCCCGGGGCCGGAAGGCGAGTGCCTACCAGGGGCGGTATTGGCTGGAAGGTGACCACATCGAGTACGTCGATGACACCGGGTTCACGGCTGATGGCGACTTCCGCGACGGGATTCTGTACCACGCGGGCATGATTCTTTATCGCGAGGTGTAGAGGCCTGGCAGCGCGATGCCAAGGCCTGCCACGGCGGCCTTGCGCAGCGGCGTCGCCACGTGCACCCGTCCGCTGGGCTCGTTGCTGCCCGTCATTAGCTGCCGCTTAAAAGCGGTAGATTCTTGATGCCTTGAAGGCTCCACAAAATTCACCTGGAGCCAGCTTTCAAGGCTTCATCCCTGCACTTAGTGACGATCCAGCCACACCGTCTGCGCGTTGCAGAATTCCCGCACGCCGAAGTGCGAAAGCTCGCGACCAAAACCGCTCTTCTTCACGCCGCCGAAGGTGACGCGCGGATCGGAGGCGCAGTAACCGTTGATGAACACGCCACCGGTTTCCAGTTCGCCGGCCATCTGTTGGGCACGTTCTACGTTGCCGGTGTAGATAGTCGCAGCGAGGCCGAATTCACTGTCATTTGCCAGTTCCAGCGCGTGGGCGGCATCGCGTGCGGTGATGATCGACGCGACCGGGCCAAACAGTTCCTGCTTGAACGAGGTCATCTGGTCGGTGACATCAGCGAAAACCGTTGGCTCGTAGAAGTTGCCGGGGCCTTCTGCTTTCTTGCCACCCAGCAACAATGTCGCGCCTTCTTCCAGGGTATCGCGCACTTGTTGATCCAGTTCATCACGCAGATCAAAGCGGGCCATCGGGCCGACGTACGTGGTGGTGGCGAGTGGATCACCGACCACCAGTTTGCGCGTGGCTTCGACGAACTTGCGTGTGAACTCCGCGACGATGCCTTGCTCGACAATCAGGCGTTTGGCCGCTGCGCAGACTTGCCCGGTGTTTTGATAGCGGCCAATGACGGCGGCTTTCACCGCATCGTCAAGGTCGGCATCGTTGAGCACGATAAAGGGGTCGGAACCACCGAGCTCCAATACACATTTTTTCAACGCTGCACCGGCCTGCGCGCCGATGGCCATGCCGGCCCGCACGCTGCCGGTGAGGGTCACCGCTGCAATGCGTGAATCTTTGATCGCCGTGGAAACGCCGTCCGGCGTGACGTTGATGACTTCGAAAACCCCTTTAGGGAATTCGGCTTGCTTGAAGGCGTCCAGCAACAGGTAAGCGCTGCCCATCACGTTCGGTGCGTGTTTGAGCACGTAGGTGTTGCCGGCGAGCAGTACCGGAACGGCGCCGCGCAGAACTTGCCAGATCGGGAAGTTCCACGGCATTACCGCGAGAATCGGGCCGAGCGGGCGGTATTCAATGCGTGCTTTCCCGCCCTCAACCAGTGTCGGTTCAGCGTTGAGCATGGCCGGGCCGTGCTCGGCGTACCATTCGCAGAGCTGCGCACACTTTTCGATTTCGCCACGGGCCTGACTGATCGGCTTCCCCATCTCCAGGGTGATCATGGTTGCCATCGCTTCTGCGTTGTTGCGCAAGACGTTGGCCAGGGCGATCAGCCGTTGCGCGCGTTGCGCCACCGGTGTGCCGCGCCAGACACGAAACCCGGCCGCAGCGCGTGACAGTGCGGATTGCAGCGCCGCATCGGATTCAAAAGGGTAGTGGCCGATCTGCTCGCCGTTGGCGGGGTTGATCGAAATGGCATGGGTGAGGCTGGAAACGTTGGTCATGGCACCGTCCTGCGGGGTGGGGATGGGTTCAGACTACGGTGGCATTTGTTTTCTGGAAACTGAATAATACTGATCGTACCGTTCATGTTTGGAGAATGACTTGGATCTGGTTCAGCTCGAAATTTTCAAAGCTGTCGCCGAGCACGGCAGCATCAGCGTGGCCGCTCAGCATATCCATCGGGTGCCGTCGAACCTGACGACGCGGATCAAACAACTGGAGCAGGATCTGGGCGTGGACCTGTTTATCCGCGAAAAAAGCCGCCTGCGGCTGTCGCCGGCCGGTTGGAGTTTTCTCGACTATGCCCGACGCATCCTCGACCTGGTCCAGGAGGCCCGCGCGACGGTTGCCGGGGAAGAGCCACAAGGATCGTTTCCCCTGGGGTCGCTGGAGAGCACGGCGGCGGTGCGCATTCCTGGGTTGTTGGCCGCCTATAACCAGAAGCACGCCAAGGTAGAACTGGCCTTGTCCACCGGTCCTTCCGGAACCATGATCGACGGCGTGCTCTCGGGTCGATTGGCTGCTGCGTTTGTCGACGGGCCGGTGCTGCACCCGGCACTGGAGGGGGTGCCGGCCTTCGAGGAAGAAATGGTGCTGATCGCGCCGCTCAACCATGCCCCGATCCACCGCGCGCAAGACGTGAACGGCGAAAACATCTACGCCTTCCGTTCCAATTGCTCTTATCGCCACCACTTTGAAAGCTGGTTCGCCAAGGACGCCGCAGTGCCCGGCAAGATTTTCGAAATGGAGTCCTATCACGGCATGCTGGCTTGTGTCAGCTCCGGTGCCGGCCTGGCGCTGATGCCGCGCAGCATGCTCGAAAGCATGCCGGGCTGCACCACCGTGAGTGTGTGGCCGTTGTCTGAGTCCTTTCGCTATTTGCGAACCTGGCTGGTGTGGCGCCGGGGTACGGTGTCGCAAAGCCTGACCATGTTCGTGCGTTTGCTCGAGGAGCGATGCGCAGCGGCGGACCTGCTGACTTGAGCGAATCGCGCCGCCATCGATCAGCAGATTCTGCCCGGCCGAAACAGCAGGGCTGCGCAAAAAGCGTCAGTGCGAATGACGCGGCTCGCCGCCACTTCGAGCGATGACCCGCATATGAAGGGTGGCTGGCTCCAGGCATCCGCCCGTCGATAACTGTCCAACCAATTGCCGGTACAGCTCTTGCCACGGCGTTTGGGACGCGGGGATGTTTGGCGTCCACTCGGCGCGACGGCGGGCCATTTCGGCTTCGTCGACCAGCAGGTTTACCGATCTTGCGTTGAGGTCCACGCGCAGGCGGTCGTTGGTTTTCAGCAGCGCCAAACCTCCGCCGACAGCGGCTTCCGGGGACATGTTGAGGATCGAAGGGCTGGCCGAGGTGCCGCTCTGGCGACCGTCGCCCAGGCACGGCAGAGAGTCGATGCCTTGTTTGATCAGTGCTGCCGGTGGCGCCATGTTCACCACTTCGGCGCTACCGGGGTAGCCCACGGTGCCGGCACCACGAATCACCAGGATGCAACGCTCGTCGATTTCCAGCGCCGGGTCGTCGATTCGGGCGTGATAGTCCTCCGGTCCTTCGAACACAATTGCCCGTGCTTCAAAGCTGTTTTCTGCGCCTGGCTCGGATAGATAGGTCTTGCGGAACGCCTCGCCGACCACCGACATTTTCATGATTGCGCTATCGAAGAAGTTGCCGCTGAGAACGATGAAGCCCGCGCGATGTTTGAGAGGGGTCTCGAAGGGATAGATCACGTCAGCGTTGCTGGTCAGACTGCTGCTGACGATTTCGCCGATCGTCTTGCCGCTGACCGTGGCGCAGTCTTCGTGCAGGCGCCCGGCTTTTTGCAGTTCATGCATGACCGATGGCACGCCGCCCGCGCGATGGAAACCTTCGCCCAGGTATTTGCCGGCCGGCATGCAATTGACCAGCAGCGGCACATCTTCGCCAATCCGTTGCCAGTCATCCAGGCTCAACTCGACGCCCATGTGCCGGGCGATGGCGATCAGGTGCGGAGGGCAGTTGCTTGACGCGCCGAGCGCCGACGCGACGGCGATGGCGTTTTCGAAGGCTTCGCGGGTCATGATGTGTGACGGGCGTACATCCTGCATCACCAGTTCGCAAATGCGCTTGCCGGTGGCGTAGGCCATTTGACCGCGCTCGCGGTAGGGCGCCGGAATACTCGCGCAACCCGGCAACGACATGCCCAGCGCTTCGGCCAGTGCGTTCATCGACAGTGCGGTGCCCATGGTGTTGCAGTGACCCACCGAGGGCGATGCCGCGGTGGTCATTTCCATGAAACCTTCGTAATCGATTTCACCGGCCGCCATCAGGTTGCGCGCGTGCCAGAGCACGGTGCCGGAGCCGATCAGTTCACCCTTGTGGTGACCGTCGAGCATCGGCCCGCCGGACAGCACAATGGACGGCAGGTCAGTGGTGGCGGCGGCCATCAGGCAGGCCGGGGTGGTCTTGTCGCAACCGGTGGTGAGTACAACACCATCCAGCGGATAACCGTGGAGAATCTCCACCAGTCCCAGATAGGCCAGGTTCCGATCCAGTGCGGCAGTCGGCCGGCGCGACTGTTCGGCGATCGGGTGGACGGGGAATTCCATGGGGATGCCACCGGCATCACGAATGCCGGCCTTGACCCGCTGCGCGAGTTCCAGGTGATGACGGTTGCAAGGTGTCAGGTCGCTGCCGGTTTGGGCGATGCCAATGATCGGGCGACCCGATTGCAGCTCTTCTCGGGTCATGCCGTAGTTCATGTAGCGTTCGACATACAGGGCAGTCATGTCCGCGTGGGCCGGGTCGTTGAACCATTGCTCGCTGCGCAGACGGCGTTTAGGGGTGTCACTCATGATTCATGTCTCTCTTGTAATTGGATGAATCGACAATCTGTTCTGGCTCAGCGTGCCAGCAGTCCTCGGGACGCCAGGTTACGCAGCAAGGCGCTCACGCCAAACGTCCATGGCGTTGCCTCGCAGCTGTGGGTCACCTGATTGTGCAGGCTGCCGAGCAACGGGCTGCTGATGCTGACCCGGTCCCCCAGTTTGTGGGTGAAACCACTGCCGACATGATCGCGATCTTCGGTGGGCGCGAACAGGGTACCGAGAAACAGCAGGAAACCATCGGGGTATTGGTGATTTGCGTTGAGGGTCTGGCCGGCGAGGTCCTGCGGGGCACGGCTGATCTGGCTCATGGAGCTCGATCCGTGCATCCGGTAACCGTCCTCACCTTGCACCTCAAGGTCGACCACGCAGGCACGGACATCGTCCAGGCTGAAGTGCTCGTCGAACAGGCGGATGAACGGCCCGATCGAGCAGGATGCGTTGTTGTCCTTGGCCTTGCTCAGCAGCAGCGCGCTGCGACCTTCAAAGTCCCGCAGGTTGACGTCGTTGCCCAGGGTCGCACCGTGAATCTGCCCGCGGCTGTTCACCGCCAGCACCACTTCCGGTTCCGGGTTGTTCCACTGCGAACCCGGATGAATGCCAATCCGGCTGCCACTGCCAACAGAGGCCAGAACCGGTGCCTTGGTGAAGATTTCCGCGTCCGGACCGATGCCCACTTCCAGGTATTGCGACCACATGCCTTGTTCGATCAACAAGGCTTTCAGGCGCATGGCCTGCTCTGAGCCAGGAACGATCGAACGCAGGTTGTCACCGATCACGCCATGCACGGTGGCCCGCACGGCTTCGGCTTTGGCGGCGTCGCCACCGGCCTGCTCCTCGATCACACGCTCGATCATGCTGGCGGCGAAGGTCACGCCGGCGGCCTTGATCACCTGCAAGTCCAGAGGGGCCAGCAGGTAAGGTCGGGACGGGTCGGCGTCAGGTCCGGTGTTGGCGAGCAAGGCCTCGATGCTGGCAATGAAGGTGCCCGGCGTCTCGCGCACTGCCGACAGAGGAGCGTCCGATTCCAGCAAGTCACTCAGGGTCGCGAAGCGCTCCGACAGATCGAACACGCCGTCGGCGCGCAGGACGATCGGCGAAGGTCCGGCGATCTGGCCTGGTACCCAGGCGCGGCCGATCAAGGTACCGGCGACGCCATCGACGGGCAGGGTGTTTTCGGGAGTAAGCAATAGCGACATGGGGCATCTTCCTGGTTCGTAAAGACTTCACGCTAGGACGGACAGTCGATAAACTCCAATGAGATAAATTCAGTATTCGATAACTTGCGGTTATTACCTGTGCGAGGCGTGTTCATGTCAGATCTGTCCTTCTCCAGTTTCTGCGGTTGGCTCAAGTTCAGGCATTTGCTGCTGATCGACACGTTGGGGCGCACCCGTAACATGCACCTGGCGGCGCAACAGATGAACCTCAGCCAGCCGGCCATCAGCAAGATGCTCAAAGAGATCGAAAGCCTGCTCGGTTTCGCCTTGTTCGAGCGCCAGCCACGGGCCATGCCGCCCACGGCGCTGGGCGAGCACGTGCTGCGCTATGCGCAAATCGCCTTGAACGATGCGCGCTCGTTCGTCGAGCAAATCAGCAGCCTGCGCGAAGGGGGGCACGGTCACCTCAAGGTCGGCGGAATATTTGCCGCTACGGCGGTGGCCCTGCCCGAGGCGATCTTGCAGATCAAACAGCGCTGGCCATTGCTGTCGATCGAGGTGGTGGAGCAAACCAGTAACCACCTGATGGAAATGCTTGAAGAAAAGAAGCTGGACCTGGCCATCGCCCGTTTCACCGATCAAAGCCAGCAACAGCGGTACGACTTTCAGCCGCTGGCTCCCGAACCGTTCTGCATTGTGGTCAACGACCGGCACCCGCTGGCAGGTGTCGGCCCCATCTCGTTGGAGCAACTGGTGGACTTGCCATGGATTCTTTACCCGGTGGGTACGCCGATTCGCGGGCGCATGGAACTCGCGTTCGCCGAAGCCGGCGTGGGCATGCCTCGCAACACCGTCGACACCATTTCGATGCAGACCTTCCTCCAGGTGCTGCAGCGTGGGCCGATGATCGGGATGCTGCCCAATGCCATGGTCAACCCACTGCTCGAAAGCGGTCAGCTCAAGACGCTGGATACGCCTTTGCATTTGGTCCCGCAGGACTACGGCATCCTCACCCGCAAGGGCGAGCAACTGGTGGGAGCGGCTCTGGAATTTGCCGAAATACTCAAGGACAACGCCCGTTTGAACAACGATTCGGCGAGTTAAATACGATGGGGTTTATCGGTCATTTCGATAACGGATCGTTATCGGTTAATCCAAAAATGCCATTGGGAAAGAATCGATTCGCGACAGTACAGTAGCGACCAGCTTTCAATCAGGTCAGGAGACTGTCATGCCCGAACTGTCCGGACACAATTTCATCGCGGGAGGCCGCAGCGCCGCCGGATCGGTGGTGTTGCACAGCGTTGATGCGACGACCGGGCAACCTTTGCCCACGGCCTTCATTCAGGCCACGGTCGAGGAAGTGGACGCCGCGGCAACGGCCGCCGCCCAGGCCTATCCGGTTTATCGCCATCTGCCGGCCGCCCGTCGTGCCGAGTTCCTTGAGGCCATTGCCACAGAGCTGGATGCACTGGGTGATGATTTCGTTGCCCTGGTCTGCCAGGAAACCGCTTTGCCGGCGGCACGCATCCAGGGCGAACGCGCTCGCACCAGCGGCCAGATGCGCCTGTTCGCCCAGACCCTGCGTCGCGGTGACTTCTACGGTGCACGCATCGATCTGCCACTCCCGGCACGCCAACCCTTGCCGCGCGTCGATCTGCGTCAGTGTCGCCTGGGTGTCGGCCCGGTGGCGGTGTTCGGCGCCAGTAACTTTCCGTTGGCATTTTCTACCGCTGGAGGTGACACCGCGGCTGCGCTCGCTGCCGGTTGTCCGGTGGTGTTCAAAGCCCACAGCGGACACATGGCGACCGCCGAACGTGTTGCCGAAGCCATCGTTCGCGCCGCCGAACTTACCGGTATGCCTGAGGGCGTGTTCAACATGATCTTCGGTGCCGGTGTGGGTGAAACGCTGGTCAAGCATCCGCTGATTCAGGCCGTCGGTTTCACCGGTTCACTCAAGGGCGGCAGGGCGCTGTGCGACATGGCCGCCGCCCGCCCGCAACCGATCCCGGTATTTGCCGAGATGAGCAGCATCAACCCGGTACTGGTCCTGCCCGAAGCATTGCAAGTGCGCGGCGAGCGCATCGCTACCGAACTGGCGGCGTCGGTGGTCATGGGCGCGGGGCAGTTCTGCACCAATCCCGGCCTGGTCATCGGCATTCGCTCACCGGCCTTCAGCCACTTTGTGCAGACGCTCAGTGCCTTGATGGCTGATCAGCCCGCGCAAACCATGCTCAATGCGGGCGGCCTGCGCAGTTACGTTCACGGTTGCGAAACGTTGCTGGCGCATCCGCAGATCATTCATCTGGCAGGGCGGACACAGCAGGGCAATAAGGCGCAGGCGCAATTGTTCCAGGCAGATGCCAGCCTGCTGCTGACGGGCAACGAGTTGCTGCAGGAAGAAATCTTCGGTCCGGCCACCGTGGTGGTCGAGGTGGCCGATCGGGCCGAACTGTTGGTGGCCTTGCACGGTTTACGCGGCCAACTGACCGCGACTTTGCTGGGGGAGACGGCAGAGTTGGAACAGTCCGCCGACCTGGTGGCGCTGCTTGAGCAAAAAGTCGGTCGCGTACTGGTCAATGGTTACCCCACCGGTGTGGAAGTCTGCGATGCCATGGTCCACGGCGGTCCTTGGCCGGCGACATCCGATGCCCGTGGCACCTCGGTTGGCACATTGGCCATCGATCGCTTCCTGCGCCCGGTCTGCTACCAGAATTTCCCTGACGCCTTGCTTCCTGACGCGCTGAAAAACCGCAACCCATTGGGACTGACGCGCCTGGTCAACGGAGAAAAAACCACCGAAGCACTCTAGTCATTGCGCTATGCCGAGTGAACGGTTCACTCGGCCTGACCCATTCGATAAAAACAATCAGGCATGTCCACATGCCCAGGGGTTACCTCATGCAAACGATATCCGAGCAATTGCCCGCGCAGGCGCAGGCCGGCGCACTCGAATTTGAAGACCGGACCTACCGCAAGGTGATCTGGCGAATTCTTCCTGTCCTGCTCCTGTGTTACATGGCGGCTTACCTGGACCGGGTCAATATCGGCTTTGCCAAACTCGACATGCTCAACGAGTTGCAGTTCAGCAACACCGTCTATGCCTTGGGCGCCAGTATGTTCTTCTGGGGCTACTTCCTGTTTGAAGTGCCAAGCAACCTGTTGCTGCATCGCTACGGCGCGCGCTTCTGGATCGCCCGGATCATGTTGACCTGGGCCGCGATCTCCATGGCCGTGGCGTTCACCGTACCGCTGGCGGGTTTCTTCCACATCGAATCGAGCACGATGTTCTACGTGCTGCGCTTCTTGTTGGGCATCTGTGAAGCCGGCTTTTTCCCGGGTGTGATTCTGTACCTCAACTACTGGTTTCCGACCCATCGGCAAAGCCGGGTGATGTCCGGGTTCCTGATGGCTTTGCCGGTCAGCCTGACCCTGGGCGGGATCCTTTCCGGTTGGTTGATGAGCAGCATGCAAGGTGTGCAGGGCATGTCCGGATGGCAATGGATGCTGATCATCGAAGGCATTCCCTCGATCATCATGGCGTTCGTCGTCATCGTCTGCCTGGCCAACAACATCGACTCCGCCAAATGGCTGTCCGCTGCGGAGAAAGCCTTGCTCAAGGCCAATCTGCAAACCGATAACCAGGGCAAGGCTTCGCGCCTGAGCGAGGTGTTTTTCAATCCACGGGTGTGGTTGCTGGTCCTGATCCTGCTGACCTTCAACACCGGCTTCTACGGCCTGGCGTTCTGGATGCCTTCGATCATCAAGAGCACGGGCATCACCAACAGCTTGCACATTGGCCTCCTGACCGCCATTCCCTATTCGATTGCCACGGTTGCGATGCTGCTCAACGCACGGCACTCCAACCGGACCGGTGAGCGTCGTATGCACGCGGCGATTCCGGCCTTCATCGGTGGTTTGGGGTTGATTCTGAGCGCGTATTTCGCCGACAACCTGGTGTTGTCCGTGTTGTTCCTCAGCGTATCTGCCTCGGGGATCCTCAGCCTGATGCCGATTTACTGGACCCTGCCGGGAACCGTGCTTTCCGGCGTCGCCGCTGCGGCGGGTATCGGCATGATCAACGCCTTCGGCAACCTCTCCGGTTTCACCGGCTCGATGATCACCGCCGTCGCTGAAAACCTGACCGGCAATATCAACAACGGCACCTATGTACTGGCGCTGTGCTTGTTCGTCAGCGGCGGGCTGATCCTTGCCATTCCCGCGTCGATGCTCGGCAGAACCCCTAAAACAGCACCCCTCACCGCGAAGCTGGAGGCTGCATGAACCTGCAGAACAAACGGGTGCTGATCACGGCGGCGGGGCAGGGTATCGGCATGGCCAGCGCCATTGCCTTTGCCCGGGCCGGTGCCGAAGTGTTTGCCACGGACCTCGATATCAGCAGGCTGGAAGGGCTTGAAGGCATAACGGCGATTACCCTGGACGTGACCTCGGCCACCGCCATCAGCGAAATCAGTGAGCGCATCGGCGCACTGGACGTGCTGTTCAACTGCGCAGGCTACGTGCACAGTGGCAACATTCTCGAATGCGATGAAGCGGACTGGGCGCGGTCGATGGACATCAACGTCACCGCCATGTACCGCATGATCCGCGCGTTCCTGCCGGGCATGCTGGAACGCGGAGGTGGATCAGTCATCAACATGTCATCGGTGGTTTCCAGCATCAAAGGCGTGCCCAACCGTTTTGCCTATGCTGCCAGCAAAGCGGCGGTGGTAGGGCTGACCAAGGCGGTTGCCGCCGACTTCATCAGTCAGGGCATTCGCTGCAACGCCATTTGCCCCGGCACCGTGGAATCGCTGTCGCTGCGTCAGCGCATTGCCGCCCAGGCTGCGCAACAAGGCGTCGACGAAGCACGGGTCTACCAGCAATTCCTTGACCGCCAGCCCATGGGTCGCATCGGCAGTGCCGACGAGATCGCCCAGTTGGCTTTGTATCTGGGCAGCGATGCGTCCGCCTACACCACAGGCGGTGTGCATGTCATCGATGGCGGCATGAGCATCTGAAACCCGCTTCGCACTTTCGGTTTGAGCAGGAGAACTAAATGAAACTGTTGCGTTATGGCGAAAAAGGTTCGGAAAAACCGGGCCTGCTGGATGCCGATAATCAGATCCGCGACCTCTCGGCGCATGTACCGGATATCGCCGGACTGGCCCTCAGCCCGGAAAGCCTGGCAACGCTTGCCGCCATCGATCCGTCCAGCCTGCCCATCGTTGCCGGTAAGCCACGGATAGGCGCCTGCGTCGGTCAGGTCGGAAAATTCGTCTGCATTGGTCTGAACTACGCCGACCATGCGGCCGAGTCGAACATGGAAGTGCCGAAAGAGCCGATCATCTTCAACAAATGGACGAGTGCCATCTGCGGTCCGAACGACAACATCGAGATCCCGCGCGGTTCAAAGAAGACCGATTGGGAAGTCGAACTCGGCGTGGTCATCGGCAAAGGCGGGCGCAACATCGATGAAGCCAACGCCATGGAGCATGTCGCCGGCTACTGCGTGATCAACGATGTCTCTGAGCGCGAATGGCAACTGGAGCGTGGCGGTACCTGGGACAAGGGCAAAGGCTTCGATACCTTCGGTCCGCTCGGCCCGTGGCTGGTAACCCGCGATGAAATCCCCGATCCGCATGCGCTGGACCTGTGGCTCGATGTCGACGGACACCGCTACCAGCAAGGGAATACGCGAACGCTGATCTTCAACGTGCCGCAACTGATTGCTTACCTGAGTCGTTGCATGAGCCTGCAACCTGGCGATGTGATTTCGACGGGCACGCCACCGGGCGTCGGTTTGGGCATCAAGCCACAGCCGGTTTTCCTGCGTCCGGGGCAGACCATACGCCTGGGCATCGCAGGGTTGGGTGAACAGCAGCAAGTCACCGTGCAGGCGGATTGAGGCAAGCGTTCCCAAACACCAGAAATGACAAAGCCCCGAGCGATCGGGGCTTTGTCGTTTTTCTCGGGTCTTGTTAACTCAAACTCAACTTAGCGAGGGCAAATCACTAACGTCGCACGGGTCCCCGTTGGCGTTCGATTTTCCAGCTTGATTTCCCCTCCCGTACGATCTGCGATTGCCTTGACGATGGCCAGCCCAAGACCTGCCCCTTGGCCATTGCCACGGCTGTAAAAGCGCTCAAGGAGCCGATTGCGCTCCGACTCTTCGATTCCCGGGCCTTCGTCCTCGACGGATAACTCATAGCGATCTTCTTTTCTTTCCAGGCGCACGCTGATCAAGCCGTTAGCCGGTGAAAAGTTTGCTGCATTCGTCACTAAATTGTTCAAGGCAATGTGGATGTCGGCCGAATCGATCCTGACCGGGCCGATGTCATCATCCGCATCGAAAACCAGTTCAAGTCCTTTGCTCAAAAGCCAGGGAGTCAACTGCACGAGGCTTTCTCGAACGGTGGCTGTGAGGTCAATGGGGGGAGGGATTTTGGCTGCCGTTTTCGGTTCGAGACGCGCCATGGTCAGCAATTGGTTGACCAAGCGGCTGGTTCGATCGACGCCGGCGATCAGGTGTTCAAGTGATTCGCGTCGGTCATCTTCGGTGCCGGCTTCCAGCAGGTTTTGTGCGTGCACCCGCAAGACGGCCAAGGGCGTGCGCATTTCGTGGGCGGCGTCGGCAATGAAGCGCCGCTCACGTCCGAGCACGTCCTGAATTTGCGCAAGCATGCGGTTGAGTGCCGCCTGCATCGGTTCCAGTTCGCTGGGCAGCGGTGTCATTTGCAGCGGCTCCAGCGAGCCGCTATGGCGTGCGCGCAGGGTCGCGGCCATATCGGCTAATGGCTTGAGCCCCCAGCCGATGGCCAGCCAAACCATCGCCGCGAGGATCAGGCTGCCCAGCATGTTCGGCCACAGGGTGTGGCGGACGATGCGATCGACCAGATCCGCTCGCACATCGTCGCGTTCACCGACCCAGATGCGCAGGCCATTTTGTTTGTCTTCAAGGACAAAGGCGCGCCAGTGACGATTGTTCAAATCCACCACGTCACTGAAACCGGGTGTGTTCGGTGGCGTGCCGAACGAGGGCGCACTGGCGGTGTGCACCAGCACTTCACCTTTTGGATTCCACACCTGAAAGGCGATTTTCCTTTCGTACGGATGACCATCGCCGCGAGGCACTGCCTCGCCCAGCGCCGTATTGAACGCCTGGTACAGATCCGCATGTTCCTGACTCGCCAAAGGCATGCGCATCACGCCTTGCAGCAGGCGGGCGTTTTGCGCCAGTTGCGCATCGTAGACCTCGGCGATTTCGTGGTTGCTGTCGTGCACGTTAAACAGGCTGATCACCGTCAGTCCGGCGAGCATCAAACCGATGATCAGCGTCAGCGTACGGCGACGGATCGACGTCATCGACGTTCCTCCACCAGATAGCCCACACCCCGAACGGTGCGGATCAGGTCGGTGGAGAATTTCTTGCGCAGGTGATGGATGTGCACTTCCAGGGTGTTGCTTTCAGCTTCTTCATTCCAGCCGTACAGCAATTGCATCAAATGATCGCGGGTCATGACGCGCCCCGGTGGCGAGAGCAATTCGTGCAACAACTGGTATTCCTTGGGTGTCAGCCCCACGGGCTGGCCAAGATAGCTGACCTGCTGCGTGCCGGGGTTGAGGCTGATGCCGGCGTGTTCGATCAGCATTTGAGCGCGTCCGGCGCTGCGCCGCAGCAGGGCGCGCAACCGGGCTTTGAGTTCGGCCAGGTCGAACGGTTTGATCAAATAGTCATCGGCGCCGGCATCCAGCCCGGCGATGCGGTCTTCGGTGGCATCGCGGGCAGTGAGTATCAGGACCGGCAAGTTGGAACCGCTGTCGCGCAGGCGTCGCAGCACTTCGAGACCGTCCATGCGCGGCAGGCCGAGATCAAGCACGGCCAGGTCGAAGGTTTCACTGAGCAAGGCATGCAGGGCGCTGCTGCCGTCCTTGATCCAGTCGACGGTGTAGCCTTCGCGCCCGAGGGCCTGGTGAATGCCTTCGCCGAGGGCGACGTCATCCTCGATCAGTAATAAACGCACGCGAACTCCTGTCAGTCGAGTTTTCTGTTTACGTCCACCAGCAACGTCTCGATCTCTTTGCGGCGCCCGGCGTCGGCCGTTTCGCGGTTGGGGCGAGGGGCGGCCAGCAGCGCCTTTTGCAACGCTGCCTTGGCCTCAGAGTAGCGCTTTTGACGGTAAAGGTGATCGCCCCAAAAGTACAGGCTGTCGATGCCATTGGGGTTCATCTGCAAGGCAAGCTTGAGCAGTTGTTCGGCCTTGTCTGAATCACCAAAACCGATGGGCCAGCCCGGTACGCGGTCATACAGTGCGCCGAGGCTGGTGTAAGCCGAACCTTGCAGGGCTTTGGGGTCCAGAGTCAGGGATTTTTCCAGGTCAGCCTTGGCGTCTTTGGCTTTGCCCAATGCCCCGAGCCCGCCTTGGGCGCCGGCCCAACTGCTGGTGACAATGCCTTTCCAGATCCACGCTTCGGCCACGGCCGGGCGTTCCTGGCTGAAGGCGGAGGCTTGCGCGGCCAGTTGTTCGAAGGCGTGCTCGCGTTGTTTTTCCGGCATTTCGTATTGAATGTGAGCCCAACTCTGCTGGAGGGCAGAGAGGCGTTGCTGATCGGCGCTGTCGAGGGCCCAGGCGATCTGGCTGAAGGCGCCTATCAAAAGGCAGGCAAAGATTTTTTTCATGGTTTTTGCTCGTTCTCGGGTTTGTGGCTCAGACGGCGGATCAATGGCAATTGCTTGCGCAGGCCTCGATCCACCAGGTTGGGCAACAGGCTGTTGAGACGCACGAAAAAACGTTCCGGCCAGCCCAGGTAAAGGTCGCGGTGGTCGCCGGCGATTGCGTGGAGGACGGCCGAGGCCACGGTTTTCGGGTCGTCGACATTGGCCTTGAGGGCATCGTTCAGGGCTTGGGCCGCCGCGCTGTTCATCGATGTGCGGGTGGCGCGGGGTGCCACGTACAGAACACTGACCCGGGTATCCGCCAATTCCCGGCGCAGGGCTTCGGAAAAACCGCGCAGGGCAAACTTGGTGGCGCAGTAACTGGCATAACCGGGGTAGCCGATCGAACCGTAGGTCGAGCCGACATTCACCACCATGGCACTGTCAGCTTGCTTGAGCTGCGGCAACAGCAGCTTGGTCATGCAAATCGGTGCACTGACGTTGACCGCCAACATGGCGTTGATGTCGCTGTCATCGAGCTGCTCCAGCATGGCGAAATGATTGACGCCGGCGGCATTGATCAACAGGTTGATGCCACCGATGGCCTCAACGGCGGCCAGTACCTTGTGCCGGTCAAAAGGTAACGTCAGGTCGGCAGCCACCCAGTGCAGATTCTGCGGATAGCGCGCGAGCAGCGGCAGCAGTGACTCCTGGTGACGAGCCACGGCCAGGACCCGGGCACCGGCGGCGCACAGTGCGCTGGCGATCTCCATGCCGATGCCGCCACTCGCGCCGGTCAGGACCACACGGGCCTCATGCAGCTGCATGTTGGACTTCCTGGCGGCCCGGCAAACCGCGAAACATGTCGGCGTAAAGCCGGTACACCACTTTCGAGGCATGGATCACGGCGGCCTGGTCGGCGCTGTCGTCGAGTTGATTCATGAGCCGGCGATAGGTCTGCATGTGTTCGATGTCCAGCGAACCGTGGGAGCTCAAATAACTGAAGGCACTTTCCGGCAAGGCCAAGTGCTCACGGATGCTGCCCGCCGCGTGAGTCGCCAAGGCGATGCTGGTGCCTTCCAGCACGTTGACCATGCCGAACAGCCCCACCGGGTTGCCCCGGGCAATCAGGTCATAGAGAAAACCGACCATCAGTTCGATCGGCAGCGAGGGCTGGCCGTTACGCACCGCTTCGCGATCACCGCCACAGGCGGCTATGTCGTCGAGCACCCATTGTTCGTGGCCGTATTCATCCTCGATGTATTCACACACCGCCTTGCGCAGCCATTCCAGGCGTGTGGGCAGGCGCGCGCCGCACGCCATCATCAGCGGCACGGTATGGCGCACGTGGTAGTACGCCTGAGCGAGAAACGCCCGATAGCTTTCAAGACTGACCTGGCCTTGCAGCGCATCAAGGATGATCGGCAGGTTGAACAGTTCGTGGCGCTCTTGTTGAGTGGCTTCTTGCAGGGTGTCGAAAAACGTCATGATGCGGGCTCCTCGGAATGGGGAAATTCGGTCAGTTGTGCGCGGTACAACGCGACGATGGCGTCCCGGCGCGGGCGACCATTGGCGGTCAGCAGGCCATTGGCGGCAGTGAAGGGTTCATTCAGGCGTGTCCAGTGATGCACCTGGGCATAATCGGGTAACGCGTCGTTGGCTTCGGCGACGGCAGCAGCCAGTTGTTCGTCCGTGCAGTCCGGGCGATTGGGCCACAGCAGTGCGTGATTTCGCGGCAGGGCCTCGCCATACACAAAAGCCTGGGCGATGTGTTGGCGTTGGGTGAGTTCCGCTTCGACCCATTCCGGGTTGACGTTGCGCCCGTAGCTGGTGATGAACTGATGCTTTTTGCGACCGTTGAGGAAGAGGAAACCCTGCGCGTCGAACTCCCCGAGATCACCGCTGTGCCACCACTCGCCGGTGTAGGCCGGCTCACCCAGGTAACCGAGCAAGAGCGAGCCCTTGATCAGTACCTCACCGTCTTCGGCCAGTTTCACTTCGACGTGGGGCAGGGGCCGGCCGACGCTACCTGCACGGTACGCTGCGGGGCGATTGAGGCAGACGACCGAAGCGCATTCGGACAGGCCGTAACCTTCATAGACCGGTAGGCCGACGTGCCGGGCGCGTTGCAATAAGTCCTTTGAGACCCGCGCGCCACCGACGGCGGCAAAGCGCAGTGTTTGCGGATTGAACGCGTTCTGTTCGGTTGCGCTGACCAGCATCAGCAGCAGTTGCGGCACCAGAATCAGGCTCTCGGGCGAACGACTGGCCAGGCAACCGAGCAGTCGCGGTACATCGACGCCGCTGGCGCCCCGGATGCCCAGGGTTTTCTGGCTCGGCAGGCTCAGGGTGGCACCAGTGTAGAGCGCGGCGTAGCAGCCCAGGTTTTCCAGCAGGATCGCCAGCGGCAACAGCGCCAGGTGATGCTGTGGTTCAGTGGGTTTGCTGGCCTGATCCAGTTCCCGCGCTACCCGCAACAAGCTGTCGGCGCTCAGGCACACGCCTTTGGGAGTCCCGGTGGTGCCGGAGGTGAAGGTCAGTTTGGCCGTGCCGGGGGGCATCGGGCTCGGGCCGGCGAACGGGCGTCGCCAGAACTCGGCGCTTTTCTCATAGCCGGCAACGAGCAGTTCGGCTTCGAATTGCGGTTCGGCAATCACTCGTTCTGCCTGGCTCTGTTCCAGGCAGTGGGCACGCTGTGCGGGGCTGAAGAAGGGGGGCAAGGTCACGCAAGCAAGGCCTTCGAACAGCGCGGCCAAGTCCCAGAGTATGGCCTCGACGCCGTTGTCCAGAGCCAGGGCGATGACGCTTGCCTGTTCATCGCGCAGACGCTGCTGGCGGTACTTCACTTCAGCGTACAGCGTGGCGTAATCGATTTTCAGGGTGTCGCCCCACAGGGCAATGACGTTGCTCTTGCGCTCGGCATGGCTGCGCAAGGCCTGCTCGAATCGTTGGCATTCAGGCGACATGGCAGGCTCCGTCAAGGGACGATGGCAAGCCCAGCCGGCTGAACAGACCGATGTTGCGCAAATGAATGAAGCCGGCGCGGATGTTGCCGACGTGAACCCAGGGTTTGCTTTCGTAGTAGCTGCCCCAACTGTGCCGATCGTCGCCCAGTCGCTGCGGGTCGGCGGCGCAGAGGGTCACCGGTTTCAGGCCCAGTCGGTGAAAGCTGTTGACCAGGCCCATGTTGCCGGTGAATGCCACCCATTCCAGCCCGCCCATGGCCAGAAGATAGGTGATGGCAATGATGCTCATCCGGGCATTGCCGGTGTCGGTGGCGGCCAGATTGCCGACCTCGACAATGCCGGCAGGGTCCACCGGACGCTCCACCACGGCGCTGATCAACGTCTGGATCGGTTTGTCCAGATAACGCTCCAGAAACAACGGCTCGTCACGACCCAGGCGTACCCCGGCGACCGAGCACAATTCGCCGTCGCTGCTGCTTATGCCGAACAACTGCGGCATGAAATGACGAATGTCTGCACCGTGAACCTTGCGAAAGCGTTGCTGGATAAAGTTCTCGAATACCGGCCTCTGTTCATCGCCGGGCAAGGCGCGGGACAGGACGATCTGTGGCGTTTCTGCCTGGCCGAAGTGCAGCGGCAATGCAATGTTCCAGTCGAAATCGGGCATGGGCGGAACGCCTCCCTCTATAAGTTTGGGGGGAGTATCCGAGGCATTTCTTAATGAAGTCTGAAGGTGGAAAAAGGTTCGTTGAGCGCTGTTCTTCAGACTGTCTTAAGTTTTGACCGACAGGCTGCGTGCCGCCGGTTCAAAGCAACCGCTCAGAGGCTGTCGCACGGCAGTCGTCCCAAAATTTGATGAGGCGTGTTTATGACCCGCGAGATAGCTACAGATCGTTATGCAAAGCTGTCGATCACCCTGCACTGGCTGATGTTGGCGCTGTTCGTCGGCGTGTATGCGTGCATTGAGATCAAAGGCCTGCTGCCACGCGGCAGCAACGCGCGAGCTCTGTTCCTGGGGTTGCATGGGCTGTTCGGGATAAGCATTTTCGCTCTGGTCTGGATTCGCCTGCTCGGGCGTCTGACGCCGCGTCCGCCGATCACTCCCACGCCGCCGGCCTGGCAGACCGGCCTGTCACACCTGATGCACCTGGCGCTGTATGGCTTGATGATTGTGACGCCACTGATGGCCTGGTTGATGCTGGCTGCGGGGGGCAAGCCCTTGCCGTATTTCGACTTCTATCTGTCGGCACCGGTGTCGGTGGATCCGGATCTGGCCAAGCGATTCAAGTACTGGCACGAATGGCTTGGCACCAGCGGCTATTGGCTGATCGGCGTGCATGCGCTCGCTGGCCTGTTCCATCATTACTGGGTCGGTGACAACACCCTTGCCCGGATGTTGTCTGGACGAAGCAGGTCATGAATTCAGTGCGCTCTTGACCCTGACGGCGATTGCTCACGATTCTCAGGGGCATGGCGAGGGTCGTTCAATACTGCTCTGAATATGGAATAGGCCGTCTCGACTCACGGTGTCGTGTTTTACACCAATCTGAGATGGCTCAACGGCTACTAACGTTACTCATAGGATAGTGTGACTGTTACTCCGGCATTCACCTTGCCGGGCGTAACAGTATCCCCGGTTCGAACATATTGCGCGGTGAGTGTTTTGGTCAGGCTGCCTCCCAGTGCAGACATCTCCCCAAACAATCCTGGGCCCGAATTTGACAAGGAGTGCGAGCCAAATTTCAAAGGAACTCCATTGTCCAAGATCTGTAACTTAACGCCGCTCGCCTGGTCGGGTGTATTACGGAGCGTCAGGTTTTCCGTCAAGTTTGAAGGGTTAGTTACATCAGTCATTTCATAATTGATCTTGTAGGCAGCGTAAGATTTCTCACAGGATGCACCGATTTGAAACGCTGCGGCTTCGATAGTCGAGCCAATTTGCTGAAAAGAAGCATTATTAACTTTTGCGAGCTGTACTTGTGCGGGAACTGAAAGTTTGCAAGAAATTCCATTGACGGTGAATGAGAATGGTTTTACATGTAAGTGTTCTAGCTTACTGCTACTGCCACTGTTTCCCTGGTCGCATTTCGGTACTGAGACTGAGCATGATGCGCCGTATAACGCTATAAACGCAGTTCTAAACATGGCTTGCTGAGAAATCGTACGGATGCCGGGTGCTAATGAAGTGTCGGTTGAGACATATCGAACACGTACCGGTAGCTGGTAGTTTAAGTTGCCCTTGGCATCTGGTCCTGGAAACGAAAAGTCAAACCTTGAGTTGGTATTTATAGGTTCAAAAGCATTCGACCCATAACGAGAAATGGCCACAATCATCTGCACGTCTGGGCTGCTCGTATTTGTTAGTCCGTATGTTTTACCCTCAAATGTTGTTGTAAGTCCGCTTTGGTTGACTCCCAAATATAGGGTTGCCCAAGTAGCGTTGATACTTGCCATCCGTGTACAGGATATTTGCAGCACTCCTTCGTGCCACTCGCTTGATAACATTCCTCCTTTGTGGGCTGCATTTATTGAACCTTGTAATGCCCCTGCGGTAGGAGTGATGAAAGTTGGCTCTGAACTGCACTCAGCGAGGGACAGGGGAGAGTATCCACCTAGCAGTAGGAATGAAAAGGCCACAATGGCGAAGCGAACTAAATTTGATTTTGAATTCATCGAATGTGTCTGCAAAATAGTAGCTGATTAAAATCGCATGAAGTCGAGGTTGAATAAAGTAGATTAATCTTAGTGCTGCGCCGAAAAATCGTTGCCCTCTGTAGGATTTGTCTTACATGTAGGGTGGCGGACACACTCCTAAACTATGGGAAGCCTTTGTAGGCTCTGAGGTTTTTAACGCGCAAGGTGATCTAAGGTTCAGTCGGACTCTTTTGGGAACAGGGCCGCAACGGGAGAGGCGTCATTGATCAAGTGGATCAGCTCACCTAGCTGCGCCTCGGCAATGGTTAATGACGCAGTGCTTTTACTCAACTCTTCCTCCCGTTGATCCAGCATGGCTTCGCGGATGCTCAAATCGTGGTCACGACGCTCTTGTGCCAGTCGAGTACTGTAAAGTTCCTCGTGTTTGATCAGCAGAGCTTCTTTGTGGTTGCTCAGATTAACCATGATTGTCTGCAAGTTTTTTTGAATGCGTGAGACGGTATTTTGGGTCATTGGCTCGGTTTCCTCGGATGCGATCAGGGCAGTAGATGGCGCTATATTGGTCATTTCGGATATCAGGGATGCAACGGAGGGGCCGGGGAGCATGTTCATGGGGGGCTGACGATTGTTGTCTTCATATTGGCTCAAGGGGTTTAGTTTCGAGTAGTAGTCGGTGCACTCCAGTTCGATATGTATATCCCGCGTCGAAGTTTGCACGGTTGTTTGTACAAGGGGGCCTGGCGAGGGTCGAAAATTCAACAGCTTTTCCACCCATGTTTCGTTGACTTTCAACGTACGGTGGGTGTGTACATCCCCGGGAATGATCCGAGTCTCCAGCAGGTCAAGTATCCGATAGCTCCCATCGGTCATGTCGGGTGCCGGCGCCAAGGCGTCGCTTATGATGTTTTTGAGGGTTTGCGCAGCAATCTTGAAGTCGTTCGGAGAGATGCAGGTCATCAGTAACGAATCCCCGTCGTCACACAGAGATGCCACATAGATCCGTATCAGGCCACCACCAAGATTTTCATTCAGGCTGTAAATCACAAACCGCCTGTCAATCACAACCGCCGTAAACATGCACAGCACTGCAGCGTTCAGCGGTTCCCCTTCGGTGTTCAATACGGTGATTGTTCTAAAGTTCATTTGGCTTCGCGGCTCCGAGGCTGGGAAAAAATCTGGACTATCAGCCGATTAAAAGAATAGCGAGTGTCGGTGCCGTGTTTTGTAGGAATAAGCGCATAAGACCTGGGATAAATCCTCACAGCCCACAGAGCGATCTGGTATTCACTTGCCCCCGTTCAATCGGATCAATCAGCGGTTTATGTTTCCTCGCTTCAACAAACGTATCTGCAAATGTGAAGCGGAAAAATCGCTTAGCGAGCTGGAAGCCATGATTGATATTTCGACACTGACAAAACGTTTCTCAGGAAATGTCGCCGTAAACAATATTTCGTTCCGGGTTGTCACGGGAGAAGTGCTAGGGGTTCTCGGCACCAACGGTGCAGGCAAATCCACGACCCTGCGCATGCTCACCGGCCTGATCAAACCTACCTCTGGGACAGTTACCGTCTGCGGTTTCGATATCAGCCGACACACTCGTCAGGCACAGCGTTTGTTGGGCTATTTGCCGGAAGGTAACGCGTGTTATGGCGATATGAGTGTGCAGGGTTTTCTCGGGTTTATTGCCAGGGTGCGCGGTTATCGCGGCGCTGAAAGGAAGTTGCGGGTAGTGCAGATGCTCGACCGGTTCGAGCTTGGTTACGTGCGCGCCGACACCATTGATTCCATGTCCAAGGGGTTCAAGCGACGCCTGGGTCTGGCGCAAGCAATGTTGCACGACCCTAAAGTGCTGATCCTGGATGAGCCTACCGATGGCCTTGATCCGAATCAGAAGCACCATGTGCGCGAGCTCATCTCGGAGCTGGCCAAGGACAAGATTGTGGTGATTTCGACGCACATTCTGGAAGAGGTCACCTCTCTGTGCAGTCGTGCCCTGATCATCGACAACGGTCATTTGTTGGCGGACGAGACACTGAAACAACTGCAAAGCCGATCCCGTTATCACCAGGCCGTGACAGTGTTCGGCCGCCATCCGCTGGATCTGCTGGCGTTGGCGGTACTGCCCGGCGTTGCCGGTATCGAGGCAGGTCTCGAGGCGCACAGCGTAAAAGTGCTGGCCCGGGACGGTGCAGTCATTCTTCCGGCGATCAACACCTTGATCGTCAGCAAAGGCTGGCAAGTGCGGCGTCTGGAAGAGGAGCGGGGCGGGCTTGAGGAAGTGTTCCGGACCCTGACCCGGGAGCGCGCTGCATGAGGATGTTGTCGCCAATCGTTCAGCGCGAATTCTGCAGCTACTTCGCCACGCCAACTGCTTACCTGCTGCTGATGACGTTCCTGGTGCTGTGTGGCGTATGCACGTTTTATCCCGGCGGTTTTTTTGAACGAAACCAGGCGGATCTGGCGCCGTTTTTTGCCTGGCACCCATGGATATATCTACTGCTGATGCCAGCCTTGGCGATGCGCCAATGGGCTGAAGAGCGCAAGTCCGGCACCATTGAAATGCTGATGACGTTGCCGTTGACCCGTTTCGAAGTGGTGGTCGGCAAATACCTCGCGGCCTGGTTGATTGCCGCACTGATGTTGCTGCTGACTTTTCCCATCGTGCTCACCGTCAATTACCTCGGCGAAGCCGACAATGGCGCCATTTTGTGCGGTTATCTGGGAAGTTGGTTGCTGGCCGGCGTTTACCTGGCGATCAGCGGCTGTATGTCTGCACTCAGCAAGAATCAGGTGGTCGCTTACTTGATGGCGGCCATGGTTGGCTTGCTGTTTATTGCCAGCGGTTCGGCTCCGGTACTGGACCTGCTCAAACAATGGGCGCCGATGGCGTGGCTTGATGTGAGCGCGTCCATGAGTTTTCTCGCACGGTTCGGCTCGATCAGCCAAGGCGTCATAGCGCCTCGGGACCTGTTTTATTTCTTCGGTCAGATCGTCGCTTGGCTGGCGGCGACGGCGTTGGTTGTCGATCTGAAGAAGGCTTCGTAAGCCATGGACTTGAGACGCTTGCGTTACGTCACGCTGTGCCTGAGCGGAGCAGCCTTGACGATTCTGGCCGGCAGTCCCGGTGTCGGTACTTTACTGGACGAGCCTCGGCTGGATCTGACTGAGCAGCAACTGTTTACCTTGAGCCAAGGTAGCCGGCAGATTATCGAGCAACTCCCCGGTCAGACGGATCTCTACCTGTTTTTCTCCAGCAGGGCTGCCAAAGACCTGCCTGTTCTGCGCAGCTATGCCCGGCGCGTCGAAGCGCTGCTCAGGGAGTATGAGCGGCAGGGCCACGGCAAACTCAAATTGCACGTAATCGATCCGCAGGCGTTCTCTGTCGAGGAAGATCGAGCGCGTGAATTCGGGTTGGATGCCATTCCTTTGGGGCCGGTCGAAGGGCAGGTGTTCTTCGGGTTGGCGGCGGTCGATCAGCAACAGCATACGCAACGCATTCCGTTGTTCTCTCTGGATGAACAGGCGTTCCTGGAGTACGAGATCAGTCGTCTTTTACAGTCTCTGGACAAGCCGGAGAGGGCGCCCATCGGTTTGCTGTCATCCCTGCCTTTGGCGGGTGGTTTCGATGAGCAGAGTCGACGCACGCTACCGCCCTGGTTCGTGCTCGAGGAGATTCGCAAGGCATTCGATGTGCAGGTATTGACCGACGAGATCGAGCAGATTCCCGAGGGGCTCAACGTGCTGATGTTGGTACACCCCAAGCGAGTCAGCCGCAACACCCAGTTGGCCATTGATCAGTTCGTGCTGCGGGGCGGTCGGTTGCTGCTGTTTGTAGATCCGTACAGCGAGCAGGATCGCGGCGAGCAATATTTCGGCATTCCCAGCAAAGACAAATCATCTGACCTGGCGCCATTGTTGGGGGCATGGGGTGTGCGCCAGGTGCCTGGCAAGGTGCTGGGCGACGGTCACTATGGGCAGTTCGTCAACCTCAAGGACAGCGCCGATCCGGTGTGGCAACCGACTGCACTCGCACTGCCTGCATCGGCAATGAATCAACAGGACGTTGCCACCGCTGGACTGCAAAGCATCAACCTGACCACGGCGGGGATTCTTGAACCGCTGGAGGGCTCGCGCACTACATTCAGCCCTTTGTTGCGCGGCTCCGAGTACTCGATGCCGTTCAGCACTGCGCGCTTTGACCAGATGAAAGACTCGGGCGAACTGGCGCGGGAAATGAAACCTTCCGGCGAGCGCTTTACCCTCGCGGCCCGACTGCAAGGTCCGGCGCAGTCAGCGTTTCTGACGGAGGTACAAGGCAAGCCTGGAGCAATCACCTCGACTGAAAACATTAATGTGATTGTGGTGGCCGACACCGATCTGCTCAGCGACAACCTGTGGGTTGACGCTCGGGGTCGCATCGGAGACCCCGCAGCCTGGGCTGACAACGGCGTGTTTGTGCTCAACGCGCTAGACAGCCTGACCGGCACCGATGCCTTGATCAATTTGCGCTCTCGCGGTCACTACAGCCGCACGTTTACCACTGTGGACGTTCTCCTGCGACAAACTCGGCAGCGCTTTCGGGATATGAGCGACTCGTTGCAGGGCAAGCTCGATGAAACCGAACGACAGCTGGCGTTTTTGCAATCTGAACATCACGACGGTACGAGTCTGAGCCCCGAACAACAAAAGGAAATCGATCGCTTCATTCAGGAGAAAACCACCCTTGCAAGTGAGATGCGCGCGGTGGCCAGGCAATCGAATCTGGAGGTGGAGAAGCTGGGGACGCTGCTCAAAGCCATCAATATCGGTCTGGTGCCCGGTGTGCTGACGTTGCTTGTTCTCGGGCTGTGGAGTGCTCGCAAGTTGTTGCGCCGTAGACGATGGCAAACGTTTTAAGGTTGTTCACGCAACGCCGCTTGATCCGTAAGGTTCAGGCGTTTTTTTTTCAAATCTCCCTAGCAAGTAGGATTAATCCTACACGCCGGAAAGATTTATCTATTGGGGTAGGACGAATCCTGCAATTGTTGCTTTAGCTGCACTCGGTAAAAATTGCCCCACTCTTTTAAAGAGTTCTAGAAGCGCTCACTTTCCGCAGTAAAAGGAATACGCAATGTTTGTTTCCCTGAGAAGTATTCTGGCTGCCACCGCAGTCGGACTCGTTACAACTTCAGCGATTGCCGCTGACGGTAAAATTGAATTTACCGGCGAAATCACCGCGGCTTCCTGCAGTGCAACCGCGGGTGCGGGTACGGGCATTTCCGGTAATAAAGGCAATGCTGTTATTGCCGTTGGGTTGGGTAAGGTCAGTATTGATTCGCTGCAAAACACCGGTAGCACGCCGATCGTTTCTGGTACGCCGATCAACATTAATCTTGATTGCGGCAATACAGCTACTGGGTTGACTACAGTAAAGGTCAAGTTTGACCCGTACTCCGGCAGCGGTGTTGATGACAAAAATAACGCGCTGCTGAAAATCGCCCCGGGCGGCGCTTCGGGTGTTGGCATCGGTATCTTCGCTGCTAACAACACAATGTTGAACTTGGCGGCTAACGACAGCTTTGACTCGGCGTTGATCGTAACGGGTGAAGGTAAAGCGGCGCAGTATACGGCGCATCTGAACATGCGCGCTGCTTATGTAGCCAACGGCGAAGCAACCATCGTTCCTGGCGCTGCCAACGGTACTTTGCCTTACACGCTGACTTATCAGTAATTCTTTAAGACAGAGAGGCATTAAGTGCCTCTCTGTTTCATCTCTTCAAGGGCCAAACGATGATAGTTAAATCCAGATATGTGCTGGCTGGCATCGCTTTGCTTTGCAGCAGCGCCGCCACCGCCGGTATTACATTAGGCGGCACGCGCATTATTTATCCTCAAAAGAGTAAGGAAACATCCATTCTGGTTAAAAACGACGGTAATCAGGACATCATGATTCAGTCCTGGATCGAGCCGGACGTCGCCTTAAAAGGCCAGGATGTGCCGTTTGCGCTAACCCCGGCCCTGAGCCGTCTCTCCAGTGGAAAACAGCAGACTCTGAGGGTTTTCTATTACGGGCAAGGGTTGCCAGGCGACAAGGAATCGGTGTTCTGGCTCAGTGTTCAGGAGATTCCGCAAAAGGCCCAAGGTGACAATACCTTGCAGTTGGCGATGCGCCAACGGATTAAGGTGTTCTATCGCCCCGACGCTATGACGGGCACTCCGGCGGAAGCCGCCAGCGGTCTCAAATGGCGTGTCCAGGATGAAAGTGGCAAGCGCTATCTTCGCGTCACTAACGATTCGCTTTATCACGTGTCCTTCGGCACGACTCAATACAAAAGCGATGGCAAAACATACCCGGTAGACACGGAAATGGTCTCACCACTCTCTACCGGAAAGTTTCCGGTCAAGGGCGCGCCTGTAGGCAGCATCGATAAACGGTCTGTAGTCGAGTATTACAACATCAACGATTACGGGGCGCCGGTTAAACACACGGTGAGTGTTTTCGAGTAATAGCTGAGTGTATGTCCGTGGGTTGACTTTCTGTAGTGGAGGGGAACCACAAGTTGACTAAGAAGTTGCAAGAGGAAAGAGCCTGTGTATGTTTTCAGGAAGAAAGCGAATCCAAGTCTGGTTAATTACGTAAGCGGTTCTTGCGTCTTTCTCCTGGGGATGACCGTTCCTGTTGCGGCGTTTCCGGTCGAATTCAATGTTGACTTCCTGAGTAAGGGCGGGGCCAAGGCTGAACTAAAATACTTTGAGCAGGGTAACTCACTGCCGCCGGGTCGCTACGCGGTAGATATTTATCTCAACCAGATTCTGATTGTCCGCGAGAACATCGAGTTTGCAGTGTCTGGCGACACTGGAGAGGTGCGCCCGATCATTCAACTAGGCGTGCTGCAAAACCTCGGCGTCAACGTCAACCGCTTGCGTCGGGAAAATGTTATTGCCCAGGACAGTGATGATCAGTCCGTCATTGATGTCGCGACGCTGGCGCCCGGTGCGGCAGTCGAATTTGATGTAAACGCATTGGCACTGCAGATCAGCATTCCCCAGGCTTATATTCAGCGTCAGTCTCGGGGCTACGTTGATCCGTCGCTTTGGGATCAGGGGATTACTGCGTTCTACACCAATTATCAGACCAACTTCAGCCGCAATATCAATCAGGGCAATCGCAACGACTACCGCTATATCGGTTTGCGCAACGGCTTGAACATCGGGGCTTGGCGTCTGCGCAATGAGTCGTCGATTACCGGCTCTACCGGCAATCGGAACCAATTCAGCAGCAACCGCAGTTACGTGGAGCGCGATCTCATCGGCCTCAAAGCTAAAATGGCGGCGGGGGAGTTGTACACGCAAGGAGATATCTTCGACAGCGTTCGCTTTCGCGGTGCGCAAATCAGTTCCGAGTTGGGCATGTTGCCGGACAACGAGATCGGTTTTGCCCCGGTGGTGCGTGGTATCGCCGAGACCAACGCGACTGTCGAAATCAGCCAGAACGACTACGTCATCTATTCGACGACGGTGTCGCCCGGTGCGTTCGAGATCAGCGACATCTATCCCAGCGGTTCGAACGGCGATCTCAAGGTCAAGATCATCGAAGCCGATGGCCGCGAACGCCAGTATTCCCAAGCCTATTCGTATCTGCCGGTGATGACTCGCCGTGGCAGTGCCCGGTACAGTTTTGCCGGTGGTCAATACCAGGGCCAGGGCCCCGTTGCGCCGAAATTCGGCCAGGGCACCCTGGTGTACGGTGTCAGCGATAACGTTACCGGTTACGGCGGCGTGCTGACTTCACAGCAGTACCGAGCGCTCAACCTCGGTCTGGGCTTGAATACTTCGGTGGGCGGCTTGTCGTTTGACGTCACCAGCAGCACCTCCGAAGATGCGGCGGGACGCAAGAATACCGGGAAAAGTGCGCGTTTCCTGTATTCCAAGACCCTCAGCTCCACCGACACCACTTTCACAATGGTCGGTTATCGCTACTCCACCGAAGGTTATCGGACATTCAGCCAGCACGTCGATGAACAAGGCTACCTCGGTGGCTCGAATTACGGACGGCAGAAAAGCCGATTCGACATGAACATCAACCAGTCGTTTGCCGACCGCGGATCATTGTTCCTGAGCCTCGGAGAAACCAGCTACTGGAATCGTCAAGGCAGCACTCGCCGCTGGCAGTTCGGCTACAGCGGCAGCTACTCGGATGCCAGTTACAGCTTCGCCATTTCGCGTACCGATGACCAAGCCATGACGCAAGGCGCCGATACTCAGGTCACTGCTTCGATCAGCCTGCCATTCGGTGGCAGCAAGCGTTCGCAAAGGGCTTACACCAGCGTAACGTCTTCGTCCCAGGGCGATTCGTCGATCCAGTCCGGCATTGCCGGCAGCCTGACCGAAGATAGCAGTCTGATGTATTCGGCCCAGGCGGGTCACAGCAAAAACGGCGGTACCAACGGCGATCTCGGCCTGAGTTGGGATACCCCGAAAGCCAAGATCAACGGCAACTACGGCCAGGGTCCGGGCAGCACCCATATGAACACTGGTGCGTCCGGCTCTATGGTCGTACACGGTGGCGGCGTGACGTTTGGTCAGCCTGTCGGCGAGACCTTCGCTCTGGTGGAGGTCCCGGGTGTGGCCGATGTCGGTGTCGCTTCAGCCGGAGCCGCACGCACGGACGGCAAGGGCTACGCAGTGGTGCCGTACGCGCAACCGTATCGCTTTAACTGGATCAACCTCGATACCAGCACCTTGGGTAGCGACATGGAAGTTACCGACACTTCGCGCATGGTCGTACCGACTCGCGGTGCCATCGTCAAAGGCCGGTTCGAAGCAGAAACGGGACGTCGCATGCAGCTGACGTTGAGCCTGGACAACGGCGAGAAAATTCCGTTTGGCGCCCAGGCCTTTGACGAAAAAGGCAACGTCAGCGGAGTGGTCGACAACCTGTCGCGCCTGCTGGTATTCGGTGCGAAAGATAAAGGTGTACTGGATATTCGTTGGAGCCAGGGCAGTTGCCGGGCGAACTACGACGTGCCGCCAGCGAAAAAAGACATGATGTACGAGAAGTTTGATGTGGTTTGCACGTTCGTAACCACTTAGCGAGCGCTGATGACATCGTTACACTCTCATTTCACTGAACACTACAGGCCCGGGCGCGCAAGCATTGCGCTCTCGGGCCTGTGCTATGTTGGCCGCCATTCAATGCGTGCCACTCGATCGTCTTCACTTCAGGAGCAGTAAACACCATGGGCAATATAGTCATCGTCGATGATCACCCGCTGATGCGTATGGCGGTGAGGGTGATGCTTGAAGGTGAAGGGCACACCATCATGGCGGAAGTCGATAACGGTGTGGACGCACTGGAAGCGATCCGCAAGTTGCTCCCGGATTTGATCGTGCTGGATTTGAGCATTCCGAAGATGGATGGTTTGTCGGTGATCGCGCATCTCAAGGCGATTGGTATTTCCACCAAGGTGTTGATTCTGACTTCCGGCGACACCAGTAACTTTGCCGTGCGCTCATTGCAGGCCGGCGCATCGGGCTTCGTCTGCAAGGACGACAGTCTGGATGAACTGGTGGGGGCCGTAAAAGCGGTGCTGTCGGGATACAGTTACTTCCCCGCCGATACCATTCAGATGTTGCGGGACAACTCCCAGGCTGCCAGCCAGGAAAGCCAGAAGATTTCCCAGCTGTCGGATCGCGAGATCACCGTGCTCAAGTTGCTGGCTCGAGGCATGGGTAATCAGGAAATTGCTGAAGAGTTGCTGATCAGCCACAAAACTGTCAGCACCTATAAAGTGCGACTGCAGCGCAAGTTGAGTGCGGAAAACCTGATTGCCCTGGTCGAACTGGCCAAGCGTAACGATCTGGTTTGAACCCGGGCTCGAGAGCAAAAAAGAAAAGGGCTGGAGAGCATCTCTCCAGCCCTTTTTTTTGTCACTGGGATTTGGTGAAGGCCTTTTCTATCAGCAACAGTTCTTTGTCCACTTCGGCCGTTTTGCCGGTCAGCTCCTCGAAGCTGCTTTCGACACAGGCCAGGTCCATGGCTTTGCATAACTCGATCAGGCGGGTGTTGCGCATGATCGCTGCGCTTCCGCGAATGCGATGGGACAGTTGCATCAGTGCATTGATGTCCATGTGTTCGTTAAGTTGGCGCAGTTCCTCAAGATCCCGGCGGTTGCTTTTCAGCAGTTCCCCGAGCAGTTGCTCGATGACGACGGGGTTGCCCATGCTGATTTTGCTCAACGTGTCGATCGCTTCGGCGTAACCCTCGGGCATGTCGGCGAGGGCGTCGCAGGCAGGCACAAACACCTCGTTTGAGGGCGCCGTCGCCACCGCTGGAATCAAGGCGTTCAATCGCTCTTCCAGTACGCCGAGGCTGGCGGGTTTGATCAGGCAGTCACGCATGCCGGCGCTGATGCAACGATCGATTTCCTCTTGCTGTGCGTCAGCGGTAAGGCCGAGGATGGTGAGGCGAGGGCGCTGCCGCTCGTGTTCTTCCTTGCGAATCGCCAGGGTCAACTCGACGCCGTTCATGACCGGCATGTGGTAATCAGTGATCAACAGATCGAACGAATGCTGTCGCCAGAATTGCAGCGCTTCGAGGCCATTTTCCGCCTCTACCGCCGTGCAGCCGAGGAACTCCAGTTGCGCACGCAGCATCTGCCGGTTGAGGGTGTTGTCATCGACGATCAGCACATGGGCGATTTTTCTCGGCGTCTGCCGGGGCTTGGTTACAAGCACGTCGTCCATCAAAGGAAGCGGTTCAAGCGTTTTCAGTTTGAGTGTGACATTGACCGTACTGCCGTGCCCCAGCGCACTGTGCATTTCCAGGCGTCCGCCCATCATTTCGCACAGTGAGCGCGAGACGACCAGACCCAGCCCGCTTCCGCCTTGGGCGTTGAGTGTCGATTGCGCAACCTGTGCGAAAGGGCGGAACAACAACTGCAGGTTCTCATCGGAGACACCCGTCCCGGTGTCGGTGACTTGCAATTGCACATGCAACATACGCGAGGCATCGATATGGGTGGTGATACGGATGGCCACGCTGCCTTCGTCAGTAAACTTGATCGCGTTGCTCACCAGGTTCGACAGGATCTGCTTGAAGCGCAGAGGGTCCACCAACACGTCCCGAGTAGTGCCGGCGTCGATTTCCAGCAGCAGTTTGAGGTTTTTCTGCCGTGCCAGACCCTCGAAGACCCGCGCCACGGGTTCGACCAATTCCTTGAGGCTGCAACGCCTTGGCGAAAAGCTCAGGCGACCGGATTCGATCCTCACGATGTCCAGCGTGTTGCCCAACAGTTCGAGCAGGTTTTTAGCCGAGTCATAAGCCACGTCAATATTGTCACGATCCAGCACGCCTTGATCGGCACGCTTGAGTGCAAGCTCCAGTGTGCCAATCACTGCGCTCATCGGCGTTCTGATTTCATGGCTCATGGTCGCCAGAAACTGGGTCTTTGCCAGGCTGGCTTCGTCCGCGTGCTCTTTTGCCTGTTGCAGATCCTGGATCAGTCGGAGGTGCTCGGACACGTCCTGCCATCCGCAGATCACACCTTTGATGCTTCCCGAAGAATCACGGAACGGCTGTATCCAATGCTCGATACTTCGGCTGTTGCCGGCAATTGAAATTTCGTACTGCTGCTCCAGCGGAGTGCCGGTTTCCATTGCGAGCAGGTAGCTGTTGTGCAGCGCCAGGGCCATTTCAAAATGCTCGATTGGCATTTCCAGTGCAGTCTTGCCCAACACGTCGGCCTGACGCAGATTCATGACCTCTTCATAACTGCGACTGCACGACAACAAGCGACCTTCCAGGTCGCGGACATAGATGGGAATCGGCATGGAGTCGTTCAGGGTTTGCAGAAACTCCAACTGATCGTTGAGCGCTTTTTCGGCTGCCACACGACGTCGAATCTGCCGGCGCAACTGGAAAATTCTCAGCATCGAGATCGTCAGCACAAACAGCGCGCAACCGACGATTTCCAGAATCACCCGCGAATAGTCGCGCCAGTTCTGCCCACTCATCGCAGCGTTGGAGCGCCAGCGCACCGTCAGCGCGTTCAGCTCATCCGGTGGAATACTCAGGATCGCCTTGTCCATGATTGATTGCAGTTCGGTGTCGCCGCGGCGCATGGCAAAGCTCGCCGTTGCGTCTTCGCCATCGAGGATCGCCGAGATACGCAGTTTTTGTTCGTACAGGCGAGCGGTGTAATAGCGGGCCATGGACAGGGCCATCACCGCGGCATCGGCCTCGCCGCTGACCACCATGCTCATGGCTTCCAGATTGTTGGCTGGCTCTAGCAGAATCACATCGGGGAATTCGCGACGCAGGCTATTGATCAGTATATGTCCCTTGGCAATCGCCAGGCGTTTACCGGCCATGGAGTCCAGACCGTAAATGTCCCTATGATCGACTGAGGTCACCAGGCTGAACGAACTGGTAGCGAATGGATGGCTGAATCGCAGTGTTTCCTGGCGTTCGACGCTGGGTGTCAGGAGCGCAAGATCCGCTTCGTTTTCACGCAATGCGTCCTGAACCCCTTGGAAACTCGTTGTGCGCAATATCTCGAAGCGCAGGCCAGTGCGCTGGGTGATGGTTTCGAAGAGATCCGAGACCACGCCATTAAAACGACCGCTGGCATCGAAGTAGGCCGAGGGCGCCATGTCATCGTTGATCATTAAGCGTGCAACAGGATGTTTGGCAAGCCAGCGTTTTTCCTGGTCTGACAGCGCCACCCGGTCCTCCGGCATCACCGTACCGCCACCGGTCCAGCGTTTGACCAGATAGCCCATTTTCAACGTGCCGAAGGATGACAGGGTGGAGTTGAGTATGTTCAAGAAGCGAACCTCATCGCCCCTGAGCAAAAAGCCGTATCCGCCGGCGTCGAGCTTGATGAATTGCGAAAACTTCAGGTAATTGAAAAAACTGTGATTGATCATGTAATGGGCGGAAAGTGAATCACCGATGTATCCGTCGAGTCCCTGAAACGCCACCGCGGCCATCGCCTGGACATTATTGTTGAAGGTGATGATCCGAGCCTCGGGATAGCGGCTGCGGAACAGCTCCGATGGGATGTAGTTTTTCGCCACGGCGATGGTCATGCCGCGCAGATCGTCCGGGACTGGGCGGTTATCCCCGGGGCGTCGATACAACGAAGGAGCGTTCACCGCGTACGGGATGCTCAGGGCGGTTTCCGGGTGATGATGTTCGTAGACACTGGAGCGGCTGATCAGGTCAATTTCCCCGGCCTGCAACGCCGTCAGTGCTTCCTGGCGCGTAGCGAACCCCAGGACCTTGATTTCGATACCCAGTTGTTGCTTCAGCAGCGTGACGACATCGGCGCTGATACCTTCGTAATCGCCATTGCTATAGATGACGTCGAGGGGCAGGGCAGACGTCCCCGGTACACCCAGCGTCAGGCTGCGCCGATCACGAAGCCAGGCCCAATCCTCGGCGGCCAGTTGCAACTTTTGCGGCTCGCTGGCCAATTGACTGGTCAGATGGAGATAGCCTCCGGCCGGGTCGGCGAGGGTTCGACTGCTCGCAATCAGCGAGCTCAGGCACACGAGAAGAAAAGATAAAACGGATTTGGTGCTGAACATTGAATGTCTTCTTGGCAGGCAGGTGCCCGTGGTGGTGGAGCTGCGAAATGCCGGGCCAGGCGTAATGAGCATCACGCGCAGAGCGAGGTGTTTCGGGGCTGGGCGATGTATTGCAGGCAATAGTTGATGAACTGCTGGTCCGGCATCGGTCGGGCAATCGCAAAGCCTTGAACCATCGGGCAGCCCAGAGCTTCCAGTTCTTTCATTTGCGCTACGGTTTCCACGCCTTCGATAACCAGTGACAGGCCGAGGGTGTTTGCCAGTTGAATGGTGTTTTCCACCACGATCCGGCAGGAGGGATGAGAGTGCAGGCGTTGCACGAAAGAACCTTCCAGCTTCAGCTCATTGAAGGGTAGGTCGCACAAGTGTTCGAGGGAGGAAAACGCGGTGCCAAAGTCGTTCATTGACAGGTTGCAACCGAGGATTCGCAGCTGCAACAGGTTCTTCAGGCAAGCCGGCGACAAGTGCATCGAGCCGGTTTCGGTGACTTCAAACGTGATTCGGCTGGCGGGGCATTGATACTGTTCAAGCCAATGACGGATCGTGTTGGAAAATGACTTGCAGCCCAGTTGCGAAGGTTGCAGGTTAAAGGCGAGTTCCATGGGAAAGCCGAACGCCGACAAGGTCCTGCGCAGCAATACGCCCTGCTCGAGCATTTCAAAAAACAGCTCGTCGATCAGGTCGTGGTGCTGCATCGCCGGTAAAAACTGCGACGGGCTCAATACTCCGCGCTGCGGGTGATTCCAGCGCGCGAGTACTTCGGCGCCAGTAATGGTGCCATCTTTCAGTGATAACTTCGGTTGGTAATAAGAGGCGAACTCATGATTACGCAGCCCCCGGCATATTTCATATGAAGTGATACCAGGCGGCGCCGCAACAAGTGGATTTGAAGATGGTTTGCGATCTTTTTCTGCTGTCGGCAATCGAACGCGGTCGAGCAAATCCAGGTTTTGCACACTCGAATTTTTCATGGGCGCTCCAAGGTCAGAAACAGGTAAGAGAAACTGTTTGTGAACCTTGGCGCAGCTCAGGCAGACTGTCGGTCGGCGGTTTCTACAGCGCTTGTAGGATTAATCTTACGGCCTTCAATGACTTTGCTTTCATGGTTTGTCAGCACGCAAATGGAGCGAAAACGCTCCTGTGGCGGGGGATTTTTTGATGGTTTACGGGCGTGGGTTAATGCCGTCTGATTTGATTTTTTATGCGTTATAGACAATCAAGAGTAGGGCGGCTGGAAAAAATCTCCCTGCGTCTGGGTTTTGGTTTGATCGTTTCTTTTTTGTTGCTGCTGTTTTTTGTAGTTGTTGGCTATTGGGCAACCTACAAAGTCGTCAGGGGCGAACTTGTCAAAGTCAACTATCACTTTTTGAGACTGGTAGCGCGCGCCAACGATCACGAAACGTTTTTGTTGCGAGCAATAAAAGCCAGTGGTTCGGTTGATTACAAACCGGCAAAAAGCGTCGGTTATGTCTTCAATGAACGTCCACTCGGCGACTTGCGCCTCTATGAGGGCAAGGCCTCACAGTCTTCGACCACCGTATCGGTGCTCATGCCTGATCGCACCGACTTGCTCGCCAGTGGCGCAGTGGCTCGGGAGTTGGATCAGGCCCGCGGTTTGGCCAATGTCTACAGCGATTTCTGGAGTGGATCATCATTCACCGCACCGCAGATGTTTTTGTTCGATCCGGATAACGGGTTTGATATTGCGGTTCCTTCGATTGACTCACGGCCTGCGGATTCGCGGCCCGTGTTGTTGTCGGTCGTGGAAAAGGTCAAGGCAACCATTGCCCGGCATCCGCCCAAAAACAGCGACCTGATTGTGCACTGGACACCCGGTGAGCGCTTCCTGATGGATGGGCGACGGGAACTGCTCGCCTATATCTCCGACCAATCCCACGGGTACAGCGCAGACGGTAGTGAGCCCGCCGAAATGATCGCGGCGACGCTACTGGAACTCAACGAGTTCAATGCCTTTGGTGTAAGGATCGATAAGCAGTTTTTCGATTTTCCGGCGTTTGAATCGATTGATCTGATTGCGCCTGACGGCACTCTGCTGGTCGGTGCGTCAGATACTGAAATCCATGATTACGAAAATGGCCTGCACCTGACGACCTCCGGTTTGCTGATCAAGCGAAGCGCCGGCACTCGTGGAACCTGGCAGGCGCTGTATCACATTAGTTATGAGCGTCTTATTCACGACGCGAGATGGCCGCTACTGGGGCTGGCGGGTTTGTTGATGGTGTGTGTATTCGGTGGCTGGTGGCTGATTACCTGGTATCGGCGTCGTGTCGTGGTACCCGCAAGTACGGACTATAGGGAGTTGTTGGTTAATCACGACTTTAATCATTCACTGCTGCAAACGGTGCCGCTGGCCTTGTGCGTTATAAGAGCGGAGGGCTTGGAGCAGGTCACCCAAAACGAGCTGTTTACCGAGTGGCTTGGTGATGCCGGAGATCTTCACGACTTGATGCGCGACTGGCCTATGTTCGACCAGGATCAGGCGCTCTCGGGTGAAGGTTGCCTGATGACGGCTGAACGATCGTTGCATGTTCGTTTTGCCCCGACAGATTATCAGGGCGAGCGGGTTTTGCTGTGCACCTTCACGGACATCACTTCCCATCGCGAGGCGGCGGCAACTCTGGTGTTTGCGCGCAAAGCCGCGGACGCGGCCAACGAAGCAAAAAGCAACTTCGTGGCAACGATCAGCCACGAAATTCGCACGCCGCTTTACGGTGTACTTGGAACGCTCGAATTACTGGGCATGACAGAACTGGAAGAGCGACAACGCGCCTACCTCGCGACGATAAGCAGTTCCTCCGACGTCCTGCTGCATTTGATCAGCGATGTCCTGGATATGTCGAAAATCGAAGCAGGACAATTGGTTCTTGAGCCGATCAAATTCAATCCGCTGGACCTTATCGAAGACATCATTCGCCTTTTTGCAGGTACCGCTGCGAGTAAAGGCTTATCGCTTTTTTGTTGTATCGATCCGGCCCTGCCTCAAGAGGTATCTGGGGACAGTCTTCGTATTCGGCAAATCATCAGTAATCTACTGAGTAATGCGATCAAGTTCACCGACAGTGGGCATGTAGCGGTTTTTGTGGCTGTGACCCACAACCCTAATGGTCAAGTCGGATTGGAGTGGCGAATCGTCGATTCCGGGCCAGGTATTTCGCCAGCTCACCAGGAGCGCTTGTTCGAGAACTTTTACCAGGCCAACAGCAAGCAACACACGGTCAAGGGTACAGGGTTGGGCCTTCCCATATGTTCCATGCTCAGCCAGATGATGGGCGGCACGCTCAGGGTCAGCAGTCAGACGGGAGAGGGCAGCGAGTTCACTTTCGCGTTAACGGCGGATGTCCTGAACCCGGCGATGATCCCTGTGTCCGATCAACTGTTATCCGGTAAGAACGTATTGGTGCGCACACCGTACCCGGCATTGACGCAGAGTCTGGCTGCATGGCTGGAGCGTCTTGGCGTAATTGTTTCGACTCAAGTCCAGGCATTCCACGATGCGCTATTGGAAGTCATGCCTGAACAATTGCCAGTGCTCGATTGGGGTGGCGTCAAAGTCTTTGCCCAGCATGACTTCAGTGAAGTGCCGCAAGTTATTGGCAAAGATATTCTGGTCAGTCAGCACAGCCTCTCGGGCATGCGCCAGGCTCTCACCATGGCCGTCACCGGTGCCATGCCCGAGCCCATTGCCAACACAATCGCCCCCGATAAACGTCATTTGGGCCTTAATGTGCTACTGGCTGAAGACAGCCCGGTCAATCAGCGTCTGATGAAAGAGCAACTGCAAGCCATCGGTTGTACGGTCGAGGTGGTATCGAATGGTATTCAAGCGCTGAAAGCTCTTGAGCACGGACGCTATGACCTGATCCTCACTGACGTCAACATGCCCGTCATGGACGGTTATGACTTTACAGAGTCCGTCAGACAGCGGGATCTGGAGATACCCATAATCGGCGTTACTGCCAATGCATTGCGAGAAGAGGGCGAGCGCTGCATACATGCCGGCATGAACAATTGGTTGACCAAACCCATCGACATTCAAGGCCTTTACCTGTGCCTGAAAAGCGCGATGGGCGGATCTTCACTCGACAAAATTGAAGTTCTGGAAGCTGCAGACCATCAAGATCAGTTGCAGATTCCAGAGCGCATGATTGAGCTCTTCATGCTCACTATTCGTGAAGATTTGAGCGGATTGAAATCCGCGATGAAGGAATCCGACGCTGCAGAAATCGTTAGATTGTTGCACCGGATTCGTGGCGCTCTTGCGGTCGGCAAAGCCAAAAGCCTCATTGTTCTTTGTCGAGAGGTGGAGAGATTGGTCACGAACTCTGGCCACGACTGTGCAGACGAAGTCGATCAGTTTGTTCGGCGCGTGGAACAAGCTATCCGCGCGAACTGAGGCGTGCTCAACGGCCCATATTGCATTGGGGCCTCGCCAGAGAAATTCATCGACGTAAGATTAATCCTCGCGAATGTCAGATATTTCCTAATTAGATTTGTTTCAGCTTTAGGCAGGATGGTTCGCCCTCCATCACCGAGCTGATTTCCATGAAGCGTCTTCCTCTGCGTGTACTGGTGCTTGAAGATCATGAATTTCAGCGTTCAGTCGCGGTCAGCATGCTGCGCCAGCTTGGCTGTCAGGAAGTTTTCGAGGCTGTAGATGGCGTCCAGGCACTCGATGTTTTACACAAAGTAGGCAAGGTAGACATTGCCCTCTGTGACTTGTGTATGGACGGCATGGATGGTCTGGAGTTTCTTCAGCGAGTCGGACGCTCGGGGCTCGTAGGCTCTGTGATCATCAGCAGCTCGCTGTCCGCCGACCTGCGTCGGGCGGTGCAGCAGATCGTGTCGTTGTTGGGGTTGGAAATGCTTGGTGATGTCGGTAAGCCGATGCAAGCGCCTGCTCTGGACGTCTTGCTGAAAAAGCACCTGCGTGGTTCGGATGTTGTGCCGCCAGTTCGCGCCCCTGTTGAGTTGGCCAGTGAAGATGAGGTTCGTCGAGCACTACGCGAGCAACAGCTGAAAGCCTGGTATCAGCCCAAGGTGAATCTGAGTACCGGGGAGGTGAAAGGCGTGGAGGTGCTGACGCGATGGCAGCATCCTGCTTCAGGCATTCTGTCCCCGGCGGTGTTCATGCCAGTGCTGGAACGTTGCGGATTACTTGATGAGTTGTTATTCGCACAAATGGATACTTCGCTGCGCCTGCAACAACAAGCGCGCAGCGATGGCTTTGTATTAAACCTGGCGTTCAATCTGCACGTAACGCAACTGGCCAATAGCGACCTCACATCGATCGTCAAACGCATTCTGCAGTTTCACAATGCGGCGGGTTCCAGTCTGACCTTTGAACTCACGGAAAGCGGGTTGCTGGAAAGTCCAGTCACTAGTCTGGAAACCCTGGTGCGGTTACGAATGATGGGCTGCCAGTTGTCGATCGATGACTTTGGGGCGGGATTCTCGTCGTTGCAGCGGTTATGTCAGTTGCCGTTCAACGAGATCAAACTCGATGGCGAGTTTATCCGCACTCTCAAACATGAACCGCGCTGCCGGGCAGCCATCTCCAGTACTTTGGCGCTGGGTGAAAGCCTGGGGATGTCGGTGGTGATCGAGGGCATTGAGAATAAAGAAGAACATGACCTGTTACTGGAGCTGGGTTGCACTTCTGGGCAAGGCTATTTCTACGCCCGACCGATGAGCGGTGAGGACCTGTTGCGCTGGTTGTCGGCGCGCGCAGGGTCTGGAACGAAAGCCGAAATGAAGTAGGTTTATGGAGGCCGGAGCAAATCAAGCAAGGCATGCGGTCGGCTTCGCCTGGTCAATGGGGCGGTAACGTTATTCGAGTCTTATCGCCATTCATTGATGTAATGGCGATAGTCGTGATGCTTGAGCACGGTCTTGAGCAGGTGGGCTATGTAACCGCGTCCGCCATCTGGCGTGTCAGGTCAAAGCCAGGCTCGACCGGTTTGTTTTCTGTTGGCATGGAGGAGCCTTGGCCGGTGTTCGGCTACAGTGAGTTGGTCATCGAAATGGAGATCGGACATGCAATGCTTAATTTGCCAAGCTGCTTCTAAGATTGTTCACACGACAGGATGCTGGTCCGAGGTCAAATGCTCGGCCGGATGTGGACACTTCAGGGTCTCAGCAAACCTTGTTGCGAAGATGAAGTTCAAGAACGAATTCTTTGACGTTGAACGAACGAGGCAATGGCTCGGGATGGCTCGGAACGAGGGGCCAGTGCCGTTGATATCGACCTACGATTACAACGTTTCCTTATTGCAAGGCACCACTAAAGAGCGATCTGGCAGCTCGGCGAGTCGTTCTAGGACATCGATCTCTTCGGAATAATTGACTTTGTATATTGGTCCGCCACTGCGTGGGCATGGGGCGTCCTATGCCGGGTCATGCCCGGGCGGTGGAGTGAGGGGCGAAGTCAATTGGCTTACTAGCTTGTACTAGGAGCGTTTCCTTGTCTTTGTAGTTACGAGATGATTTCTTATGAAGCGATTGATTGAAGAGTTTTTGTATCACGCGACAAACGATACTGGCCCTAGCCATCTCCATGAACTGCTGCGCGTACTGGGGGCGTCGAACATCGGAGACAAGCGGACGCATTTCTTGCTGGCCATGATCCTTACCACCTCGGCCTCAACTGCCAGCTCCCACTCAGGGATGGTCCGCTCAACCATCTTTCCGTTTTCCATCTTGTAGGTGTTGGTGTGTTCTTTGGCCTCTTCGCGAGCCCGGTTCTCACTCATTCCGAATACGGCAAATGTGCTCATGGGTCACTCCAGGCGGTCGAGTGCCTTCTGCAAAAACTCGTTGATGGTCATCGATTGATCGTCGGGATCAATCGCTCGCTTGATCCACATGCAGGCTTCCGCTGCGTCATCACGCAGCAGGGTGCGGATTTCACCTGGGCCGTCAATCCCTTCCTGACAGCCGATGAAGTCGCGGAAGTACTCGCTGATTTTTCGGCCCTGTTTACCCTTCAGGTACGAGATGTACTGCTTCGACTGACGGCTGGTCTGCCATTCGCTGATGTTAATGCGCGCGGCCAAGCGGATATGGTCCAGGTCCAGGCGATTCACAGTCATCAGATGCAGCTCTTCGGTCACGGTCACCGCTTCGGTTCCCTGCACCAGGGCGATAACCAAGTACTCGGTCAGGCCTTGCTGGTAGTGGCAGAAGAGGGCGTGCCCACCGGTAGTTAGGTTCGACTCTTCCATCAGCTTGGTTAGCTGTTCGACGGCCGTGATGCTGAACGCCAGGAAGTCGGTAACGCCGGCTAGGTACTTGCCGAGCAAGCCGCTGAGCGGGTAGCGCCTGACTCTTGGTGGAAGAACCCCCAACCCTTGCTGGCGGTGGCGTTGTAGCTTTCGTTGAGCTGGTTCATCAGGTCGTCGCGGGCCTGGCTTTCGACCTGCTCGGAATTGCCCAAGAACAGAACGGTCGGGCTGCCGCGATCACCTGGCAGGTTCAAGACTGGCGCTACGGTCAGCAGCTGGAACATCACGCCCGCCTGCAGGCGGAAACTCTCAATCAACTGACCTTGGCCGCAGCCACCCAGCCACCCAGCAACGCGCCGAGCAAGACAAACGCCTGGCGCTCGAGCAGCGACTGTCAGCCAGCGAACAAACCCATTACCGAGCCCTGAGCGATGCCCAATGTGATCAAGTTCGCCTGCGCGACCGTCTTGCCACTGCTGATGTGCGCCTGTCAGTCCTACTCGATGCCACCGAGTCAGCCAACGGCTGCTCAGTGCCAGCCGGTACCGAAGCTGGCGGCGTGGTTCATGGAGGAGCGCGCGCCCGACTTGACCCAGCGCATGCTCAACGAATTATCGCCTTCACCGATGAAGGCGACCGGGGAATGATTGCCCTTGTTGCGTGCCAAGCGCATGTGAGGGGGGATCACACTGAGGTTGAATGACTGCAATTTTTGGCGCGGGGCCAGGTACTGGCAAATGTCGCCCCATTCAAAATAGTCGGTTGCTATCCCGCGCCGCGCTTACTTGGCGTCAGGACACTCATCGGCCCATCGCGTAACCGTCATGTCATTGAATTGCTCCCCAATGGTGTCGACGCGCAGGCAAGCGCCGTTCTTTGAGTAGAACAAGATGCAACGTGAGCTATCAAAAGAGCAGACATCGACCTCGAAGAACTTGCGTGCAGCCAGCTCCCGCTCCACGCCACTATATTCATAGCCATCGGTGGTATGCATCCGCGTCGGCTTCCATCCTTTTTCGACGAGCTTGGACCTGGCCGTGACTAGGGGCTCCCCGACGGCGATGCCTGCCGGTCCGCGCCTGTCGCTTGTCGCCTGCGAGCCATCCGCAAACGCTGCGCTGGTGCCAATGCAATAAAGTGCGACGAGCGCGAGGATTGAAAACTTCATTTGACAGTCCCTCCAGCCGATTTGTAGCTCTCCAAAAACTTTGGATACTCGGCATACGGTTGCGGCGGATAATGATTTTTCTTACCAGGCCCTTCGGGAAGTGCCGCCCACCTCGTTGCCGCTTTCGGCATTGCTCCCGGGATGTCGCCGGCCTTGATCTTATCGATCACACCGAGGGTGCGCAGAATGTCGACCGCGATAAGGTCTTGCGTATTAGGCGTAAAGTCGGTGAGTCCCATCTTTCCGGCATACTCGCGCCAAGTGGCAATGGTAATTTGATACATGCCCGATGCCGTAGTTTTTCCGCCGTAACCGGCCCCCGGATGGGTGGTCTCATCAGTGAAAGTCCATTTCCCGGATTGAAAACCCGGTGCCCAGCCATAACCATATTTCGCGTGGTAGCTACCGCCTTCGGATTCGGCAATGGCAACCAAAAATGCCTTCACGTTCGCTGCGCACATCGGCCGATCACCGAGCTACATCACCTGGCTGAAAGAGAATGGCCGCCTGGTCCTGTCTCCGAATGGCAAGCAGGTTGATGTGATGGCCACTGAAGCGTTGATCCGCGATACCGCCGACCCGAGTAAGGCTGCCGTCGCCGCTCGCCATCAACAGGAGCGGCTTCAGCGTGATGTGTACAGTCACGTCGCCGCCCAATCCGAGCCGACTAACATGGCTGCGCCGCCGTCCGTTGATCCCGCGCAAGGGCAGACCCCGGACTTTCAGAAAGCCCGCGCACATCGCGAGCATTACCTGGCACGGATGGCGGAGATGGAGTTTCGTAAGGCGCAGGGAGAGTTGGTCGAGGTCAGCTTTGTGCAGAAGGCCGCGTATGAAACGGCTCGGTCTCTCAATCACTCGTTGATGAGCTTGTCGCCGCAATTAGCACCGCAGCTCGCGGCCTTGTCGGACCCATGGGAGGTGGAAAGGCAACTGACTACTGCGTTGCGCCAGCGACTCAACGAAGCGGCTCAAGTCTCCAATGACGACTATGGGCTTGTGCTGCCGGAATGCTGAGAAATATGCACTGGGCTTCGGCATTTAAGCATCGCTCTACGATGAGGAGGCCACAGACTCAATGGAGTGCTTTGCTTGGGCGACGCTGAGCCCACTCGGCAATCTCGCACCATTCTTGGCCGCAAGGATCTCGGCCATCACGCTTACGGCGATTTCCGCAGGCGTCTTGCTACCGATGTAGAGGCCGATCGGTCCGTGCAGTCGCTCAAGCGACGCCTCGGTCTCACCAAAATGTTCGATCAGGCGTTCGCGGCGCAGCTGGCTGTTGCGCCGAGAGCCGATGGCGCCGATGTAAAACGCCGGGCTGTGGAGTGCTTCGAGCAGGGCCAGATCGTCGAGTTTGGGGTCATGACTCAAGGCGACAATGCAGGTGCGTAGATCGACCGCGAAGTCGCGGACCACGTCGTCCGGCATGCCGACAATCCGCTCCACGCCTTCCACCGCCCAGGTCTCGATGTACTCGGGACGCGGATCGCACACCGCCACCTTGAAACCGTTGAACAGCGCCATGGTGGCCAGATACTCGGCCAGCGCGCCGGCACCGATCATCAGCATCCGGTAGCCCGGTCCCAAGGTGTTCAGCATCTGCGTGCCATCGAAGTTGAATTGTTCCGGCGTCGCGGTCGGTTCGAGCATGACCTTACCGGACTCCAACTTCAGGCGACGACGGACCAGTTGCCCGGCGTCCAGTTGCACTAGCAACGAGTCGAGTGACTGCCACGCCGGGTTGAACTCCAGAATCAGTTCAAGCGTGCCACCGCAGGGCAAGCCGAAGCGATGCGCCTCATCGGCGCTGACGCCATAGCGCACCACTTGTGGCGCACTGTCGTTAAAAGCGCTGCCGCCATGGGCCGTGGTATAGCGATGGATCAAATCGTCTTCGATGCAGCCACCGGACACGCTTCCCACCACTCGACCATCGTCACGCAAAGCCATCATCGAGCCCGTCGGCCGTGGTGATGAACCCCAGGTGCGCGCCACCGTGGCGAGCAACACACGCTCGCCGGCGGCAAGCCAGTCCCGCGCTGTGCGCAGGACCAGCAAGTCGATACTCTCCATCAGGTTCTCCTCTAACGCATCTGCAGAATGATCGGGCTGCTGCTGGCCGGATCGGTGTGTTCCCGCAGTTTGCCAACCGTCTGTGCATCAACAGCACCGCCCTGATTGCCCCAGGTGCTGCGCATGAAAGTCAGCACTTCGGCGATCTGCTGATCCGACAACTGCTCACGGAAGGCCGGCATGCGATAGGCATCCGGCACGCCGGCCGCCACCACACGCTGCGCACCATTCAGGGTGATGTTGATTGCCGAGGCGCTTTCCTTGGCCAGTGCTGAAGTCGCGCCGGCCAGCGGCGGCATCCATTCCGCTTGACCCTTGCCGTCCAGGCCATGGCACGAAGCACAGCGCGCCACGTAGGTATGAGCACCGGGCGAGTCCAGACGTTGCGCTGCCGAAACCGCTTGGTACTGCCACGGCGCGCCATCCCGTTCGCGATCCCCGGGAAGCGACTTCAGATAGTGGGCAATGGCCGTCAGATCGTCATCGCTCATGAACTGCGTGGAGTTGTTGAACGCCTCGGTCATCGAGCCGTAGACCACCGCATGTTGGTTGCGCCCGGTCTTGAGGAACTGCACGATTTCCGACTCGCTCCAACGGCCCAGGCCGGTGTTGTGATCATAGCGCAGGCTTGGTGCATACCAGCCATCGAGCAAGGCGCCCGCGAGGAACGGTGTACCGGATTCATCCAGCGCCTTTTCGTTGAACGCCAAGCCACGCGGCGTATGGCAGCTGCCGCAGTGTCCGGCACCCTGAACGAGGTAAGCGCCACGGTTCCACTGTTCATCCTGCGACGGTTTGGCTACGTAGGGCTCGGCGTCGACAAACACACCGTTCCACAGTGCAATCGGCCAGCGCAGGTTCAGCGGGAACGGAATCGCACTCGGGATGTTCGCCTGTTTCACCGGCGCCACGCCTTTCATGAAGAACGCATACAGCGCACGCACATCATCGTCACTGAGCTTGGCGTAGGACGGGTAGGGCATCGCCGGGTATAACCGGCGACTGTCGGGAGCTACGCCGTGGCGCACGGCACGGTCGAAGTCCGCCAGGCTGTAGTGACCGATGCCGGTTTCCATGTCCGGGGTGATATTGGTCGCATGGATCGCGCCCAGCGGTGTGGCCATTTCCAGCCCACCGGCGAACGGCGCGCCACCCGGCACGCTGTGACAGGCCACGCAATCACTCAACCTGGCGACGTATTCGCCCCGAGCGACCAATGCCGGGTCGATGTCGGCCACGGCGATCTGATGGTTTTCCAGGCGCGAGACGGGCTCGCGGGTGACATACCAGGCCAGCAGGCCTGCCGCGACCAGGCACGGCACCGCCAGCCAGCCAGCGGTTCTTGCGAATCGGCTGTGATTCATGGACGCTCCGGCGATGATCAAGTGAAGGTGTGTCGGCTCATGGGCAGGCTGCGCACCCGCTGACCGGTTAGCCTTGCCACCGCGTTAGCGACGGCGGGCGCGACGGCCGGCAATGGCGGTTCACCGATGCCACCCATTTTTTCCCCGCTCTCGACCACCCGCACGTGGACCCGGGCCATCCGCGCAGGCGGCAGGATCGGATACAAGTCGTAGTTGCGCGCCCGGGGTTTGCCATCCAGCCACACGGCTTCTTCCACCAGGGTTTGCGACAGTCCCAGCGCCACGGCGCCATTGACCTGAGCCTCGACAATCGCCGGGTTGACGATGCTGCCCGGGTCAATCGCCTGCCAGATGTCGTGCACCTTGACCTGGCCGTTCTCGATGGACACCTCGGCGATCACCGCCGTCTCCGTACCGAACGGCGAAGCCATGGCCACACCGCGCGCACGTCGGCTGCCATCCTCGGCAGTAAACGGGCCGCGCTTCCAGCCACCCGACAATTCACCCACCGCTTGCAGCAGGGTGGTCAACCGCTTGTTGTCGCGTAACAGATGCAGGCGCAGGTCGAACGGGTCTTTGCCGCCCTTGTCAGCCAGCTCATCGAGGAACGATTCATAGAAGAAGTCGTTGAGGGAATTGCCCACCGAACGCCAGTAACCGAGCATCGCCGGACCTTTGACGTAGATCTGTGCGATGCGTTTGTTGGGGATCGCATAAGACTTGCCCGACAATCCTTCAAGCGCTGTGGGGTCAAGCTTCTCTCCTTGCTTGCCGGCGAGGGCTTCGGTCGGGCCTTCGGTGGCACTGATCGCTTCGATTGCCAGCGGCCAGCCATCGTTGTCCAGCGCGGCACGGAAGTTCACCGCTGCAACCGGTCGGAGCACGTCACGCAAGAACTCTTCTTCGCGACTCCAGATCAGTTTGACCGGGCGCCCGACTGCTTTGGACAGCGCGATCGCCTGAGGGTAGGGGTTGGCCGAGTCGTAGAGAAAATGCCGGCCGAAGAACCCGCCCAGCAGAGGCGAATGCAAAGTGATGCGCGACGGATCGAGGCCCGTGCGTTTGGCGATGTCGGCACGGAACATGTCCGGCGCCTGGTTCGGCAGCCAGACTTCCAGCGAACCGTCCGGATTGAATCGGGCGAGTGCTGACGGCGGCTCCAACTGCCCGTGGTTCAGGTATTGGTTGTGGTAAGTGGCGTCGATCCGGGTCTTGGACTCCTTGAGAATCGTAGCCACATCGCCTTCATGTTCATCATCTTTGGCGGGGCTTTTATCTTCAGCGAGGCGCTTGAGCCAGGCATCGCTGGAAAAGTCGGCGGGCATCGGCCGCACTTTGCTGTCGGCCGTCGGCTCTTGCCAGTCGACCTGAATCGCCTCGACGGCACGTTTGGCGTGCCACCAGCGCTCGGCAACCACTGCCACGGCACCCGGCAGACGATGCACGGAATGCACGCCTTTCATCGCCTTGACCTGCTCTTCGTTGCGCAGGTTGCCCACGGTCATTCCCAGGCGCGGGGCATGTTGAACGGCGGCATGCAGCATGTCGTCGACCTGCAGATCGATGCTGTACAGCGCCTTGCCCGTGGACTTGTCGTAGGCATCAAGGCGCTTCACCGGTTTGCCGATCCAGCGGAACTGACTGGGATCACGCAGCTTCACAGAGGCCGGATCGGGAACCGGCAGATCCATTGCGCGCTCGGCCAGTTCACCGTAGGCCAGCGAACGGCCCGATTTGGCATGCACGACTTTGCCAGGCTCGGTGCTCAACTCGCTTACCGGCACGCCCATTTGCTGCGCACCTGCCTGCAGCAGCATGGCACGGGCGAGGGCACCGAGGCGACGCATGACCGGGTAACTCATGCGCACCGACATACTGCCGCCGGTGATGCGCATACCGTTTTCCATCACCACATAGGCTTCGCCGGGCGGAGCGGCTTCGACCAGAAAGGTTGCCGGGTCGGCATCCAGCTCTTCACCGACAATCTGCGCCATCGCAGTGAACGTGCCTTGTCCGCCTTCCATGAACGGGCAGAGCAGACGCACGCGGTTGTCCGGGCGGATCTCGAGAAACGCCGGGACCTGCGTGCCACGCTCGGCAGTCGTCGCCGTGGCAGCTTGCACCCGTGTCGCAGCGAGTGGCAGACCGAAGCCGAGGACCAGCGCGCCGACGGCGGTACCGGTCAGAAAACGTCTGCGCGACACATTGATCGGTTCATGCAGATCCAGTACTGAAGCGTGTTGTGAAGGGTCGATACGAACGTTCATCACGCGTCCCCCTTGCCGGCAAGTTCATGCACGGCGGCATGAATGGCGTTGTAAGTACCGCAGCGGCACAGATTGACCATCGCCGCCTCGATCTGCGCATCACTCGGTTTGGGGTTCTGTTTGAGCAGGGCCGTGGCGGCCATCACCTGCCCGGACTGGCAGTAGCCGCACTGTGCGACCTGCAGATCGACCCAGGTCGAGACGACCCGTTTGCCCACGTCATCGGCCTCGATGGCCTCAATGGTGGTGACCTCCCGGCCGACCACACCGGCCACCGGCGTGACGCACGAACGCACCACATTGCCATCCACCAGCACCGAGCAGGCGCCGCATTGCGCCAGTCCGCAGCCGTACTTGGTCCCGGTCATGCCCAGATCATCGCGGATCACCCACAGCAAGGGTGTATCGGCGTCGGCATCGACCTGATAGGTCTTCTGGTTGATTCGTAGTTCCATGATTCACCCGCTGATCATCGGTTGACGTGCATTGTTATAAGCGGTGACACGCGGCGAGGCGCATCACCGGCGAAACTAGTTGTTCGTTCAATTCGCTACGGTGCCGAGCGCTTCTGCCTCGAGCGGTTGTCCGCGCAGAAGGACGATGTCGCGACTGGGCGCGGTACCGAACAGGCGGCCGTATTCGCGGCTGAATTGCGAAGGGCTTTCATAGCCGACCGCAAACGCTGCGCGCGACACATCGAGGCGCTCTACCAACATCAGCCGCCGGGCTTCGTTGAGCCGCAGCCATTTCTGGTACTGCAGCGGGCTCATGCCGGTGAGCTGGCGGAAGTGATGGTGAAAGGTCGGCGCGCTCATCTGCACTCGCGCGGCCAGATCGTCGATGCGCAGTGCATCGGTGTAGTTGACCTTGAGCCAGTCAATCGCCTTGGCGATGCGATAACCCTGACCGTCGACGGCAGTGATCTGCCGCAGCCGTGGGCCTTGGTCGGTGTGGAGCAGCCGATAGTGGATTTCCCGCAAAATCAGCGGCGCCAGGACCGGGATCGCCTCGGGTTCATCGAGCAAGGCCAGCAGGCGATCGAGCGCGTCTTCCAGAGCTGACGACAGGCTGCCAATTGCAGCGCCCGTACCCGTTGATGGCTGCCGCTTGGCCGGCAAGCCGCTCTTGGTGATGACCTCGGCAAGCATGCTGACATCCAGCTTCAGAACGAAACCGACACAGGGCTGCTCGGGACTGGCGAGTATTACTTCGGAGTTGGCGGGCAGATCCAGTGAGGTGACCAGAAACCGGGACGGGTCATAGCTGTAACCCTCACCACCCACCCACAGGCGCTTTTCGCCGCGGCCCACGAGAATCAGGCTGGGTTCGATCATGCACACCACGGGGGGCGCCGGCTGGTCGCGACGAAACAGTGTCAGCCCGGGTATGGCCGTGGCGAAGTCACCCGGTTCGTTCACGCGCGGGTCGATGTGCAATGCCAAAGGCGATTCCTGAGGCAGAGGGGTCGGGATCATATCGGGTCACTCCTGTTGACCGAACTCTAATCCGCGCGCGAGACGTTTCCTATCCATCACCCTGCATCGCCAGAGGATCAGGCAAGCATTCAAGAGGAATGCGCTAGAGAAGCACCGGATTGACCGGAAGAATGTGTCTATCTGTTACAGGGACAGTGCCCGGACGGGCGACAAACTGCTTGCCCCTGCGCATCAAACCCCTACGTTTTTTCGCACCACAGGTAGTTTTCATGACGTTACCTTCTACAGAAAAACGCGGCTGGAGCGCCGTGCTGGCCATGTCGCTGGCCGCATTCGCCCTGGTCGCTTCAGAGTTCATGCCCGTCAGCCTGCTGACGCCCATCGCGGCTGACCTGCACATCACCGAAGGCCAGGCCGGGCAGGGTATTTCCGTGTCCGGTGCCTTTGCCTTGATCACCAGCCTGTTGATTGCCTCGGTCGCCGCTCGCATCGAACGCAAGAAGCTTCTGCTGGGCCTGACCTTGCTGATGATCGTCTCCGGAACGGTCGTCGCGCTCGCCCCGGGTTACCCCTCATTCATGTTTGGGCGTGCTTTGATCGGGATAGCGATTGGTGGTTTCTGGTCACTGTCGGCGGCGACTGCAATGCGACTGGTGAAGCCTGAACAAGTTTCGCGAGCGCTGGCCATCGTCAATGGCGGTAACGCATTGGCCACGGTCATCGCCGCTCCGGCGGGCAGCTTCCTCGGTTCGTTGATCGGCTGGCGCGGCGCATTCTTCTGTGTGGTTCCAGTCGCAGCGCTTGCCGCCGTGTGGCTGCTGATCAGCCTTCCGTCCTTCAAGGCCGAACGCCAGGCAGGTAGCGGCAACGTTCTGCGGTTGATGAGGCAATTGCCAGTGGCTTTGGGCATGGTCGCCGTCAGCGTATTTTTCATGGGCCAGTTCATGCTGTTCACCTACCTGCGGCCATTTCTTGAGGGTGTGACTGGCGTCAGCGTCTCAACCTTGTCGTTCATGCTGCTGGGGTTGGGACTGGCAGGTTTTATCGGCACCTTTCTGATCGAACGGTTTATGGGCCGCAGCCTCTACCGCACGTTGACCGTCATCCCGCTGATCATGGCAGCCATCGCGCTGGCATTAGTCAGCTTCGGTAAATCACCGCTGCTGACCGCGGTGCTGCTCGGACTCTGGGGACTGGTTGCCACGGCCGCACCGGTCGGCTGGTGGACATGGCTGGCGCAGACGCTCCCGGATGATGCGGAAGCCGGAGGCGGCTTGCTGGTGGCCATCGTCCAACTGGCAATCGCCGGCGGCGCAATCATTGGCGGTCTGGCATTTGATCTGAGTGGATACAAAGCCACTTTCGAGCTTAGTGCCGCTGTCCTGGTCGCCGCGTCTGTGCTGGCCTGGCTGGCCGGACGCAATACCACGGAAGTTCATCTTGTCGAGTCGAACGCGACAGCTTGACGAGATCATATGCAACCCGTTTCGCCCTAGGGCTCAAGCATCAAACTGCGCCAAACGATAGCGGGCGGTTCAACCCGCGCAACATCCGGTTGCGGCGCTTGCTGTTCCTGCACCTCTGGCGAAATCAATTCGGATGATGAGCGCTCAAGCAGTAAAAGCTGTGCAGTTTCTATGGTCGACTCATGAGTAGGCGGCGTGGTCATTTGAGCGAAACAACGACCTTGCCCTTGGCGCGTCCCTGCTCAACGTACTTCAATGCTTCAGCCGTTGATTCAAAGGGGAAGGAACGATCAACCACTGGTTTGATGATCCCATCCTCCACGAGCGCGGTGATGTGTTGCAGTTGAGCGCCATTGGCCCGCATGAACACGAACGCGTAGCTGACGTCCTGCTTGCGCGCTTTGCGACGAATGCCAAGGCTCAGCAGTCGCATGACTTGCTGCAATGGCCAGGACAATCCTTGCTCCCTCGCGAACTGCACAGTGGGTGGGCCCGAGATGGAAATGAGTTGACCACCGGGTTTCAGGACCGCGAGTGATTTCTCCAGCACGTCGGCGCCGAGACTGTTCAGCACCACGTCGTAGTCATGGAGCACATTTTCGAAGTTCTGCTGTTTATAGTCGATGACTAGATCGGCCCCGAGCGCCTTGATCCATTCGACATTGGCGGTGCTGGTGGTTGTGGCGACAAACGCACCGAGGTGTTTGGCAAGCTGAATCGCAATGGTGCCGACGCCGCCGGAACCCGCGTGAATCAGCACTTTCTGGCCCTTTTGCAGCCGGGCGGTTTCAACCAGTACTTGCCAGGCGGTCAGTGCAACCAAGGGCAGGGATGCGGCTTGTGTCATGTCGGTATTGGCGGGTTTCAGGGCGACCGCGTTTTCGTTCACGGCGATTAATTGGGCGAACGTCCCGATCCGCGCTTCGGGCGGGCGAGCGTACACCTCGTCTCCCGGTTTGAAGCGTGTCACCTTCGAGCCGACTTCAACCACGACACCCGCCAGGTCATTGCCCAAGATCAAAGGAAAGGAGTAGGGGAGGATCAGCTTGAAGTCGCCTTTGCTGATCTTCGAATCCAGCACGTTGACACTGCTCGCATGTACCTCGATCAAGACGTCGTGGACATCGACTGCGGGAGCGGGCGCTTCGCCAATGCGTCCGGGATTCTTGCCATAGCCATCAATCAGAAATGCTTTCATCGTGGTGCGGCTCTTGCTGGTTGTACGGAGGGTAGTCGGTGGATTGCGGTGTTGCTGCGTGACGTGGTCAAGCATCGAGGAATGCCTGCGCCTTGGCCACAAAGTCAGCGTGATGCTGGAAAATACCGCCGTGCCCGGCATCCTCATAAATCACCAACTGTGCGTTGGGGATACGCTTGGCCAGCTCAAACGAGTTAACGCTGGGCACCATGATGTCGTTGTCGCCGTTGACGATCAGCGTCTGCGTGCGCAAGCGTCCGAGCTCTTGCCGCGGTTGTTTGCCCCACGCGGTGATGGCTCTCAATTGCCGCAGGAAGGCGCGGGGCGTCGGGCCCTTGTCGCGATTTTTCTTGCGTGCCTTGAGGCGTCGTAAATACTGCGAGGCGGACCGTCGTCCATTGGCCGACGAAGTAAAGAAAAGGTAGAACTTGGGATCGCGCAGGGTCAGCAAGCCTTTGAGGATCAATGGCCATGACACTGTGCCGACCTTGTCGATACCGGTGCCGCCCGCCGGTCCGGTGCCGGTCAGTATCAAACGACGCACCCGATCAGGTGCCTTCAGGGCGATGTCCTGAGCGACAAAACCGCCGAGGGAGAAACCAAGCACATCAACGGTTTCCAGCCCCAGCGCTTGGATCAGCCGGATGGCATCGTCGGCCATTTCACCCACCGTCAGTGGCGCGGTTCCAGCAGAGCGGCCGATGCCGCGATAGTCGGTGGTAATGACGCGTCTGGTTTGCGCCAGTCCATCGATGATCGCGGGGTCGAAGTTGTCCAGCACCGCGCCCCAATGATTGAACAGCACGAGGGGCACGCCGATTGCGGGCCCGGTGTCGCGGTAGGCAAAGGGAATGCCGTTGACCGTGATCGACTGGTTCGCCGCGTCGATGAATGACGTCGGCGAACCCGAGCGGGAATTTGTCTGCATTGAACTCATTGTCACTCCGGCCAGCGGGCAGGATTCGATGCAATGCCATGTGCCTGCATCGAATCTGCCGCGAATGCTCGCTAGCAAAAAATCACTGAGGCGTCTGGTAGCGTTGGGCGACCGCAGACTGGCGGATTTGTCCCAGCAGGCCCTGGCGTGCGCCCTGCAGGTCATCCCAGCGCTCAGCTTCGTGCAGCGGCGGGATGGTCACAGGTTCGCGACGATCGAAACCGACCAGTGCGGCATCCACCAGATCACCCACTTCCATGATTTCGCTCAGGGTGTTGATGTCGACGCCGGAGCGATCCCAGATCTCCGTGCGGGTGGCGGCGGGCAACACGGCCTGCACGTAGATGCCCTGAGGCGAAAGCTCCAGGCTCAGGCCCTGGGAAAGGAACAGCACGAAGGCCTTGGTCGCGCCGTAGACCGTCATGCCGAACTCCGGCGCCAGACCCACTACCGAACCGATGTTGATGATTGCGCCGTCGCCGGCCTTGGCCAGGCGTGGGGCTATGGCGCTGGCGAGCCGCACCAGCGCCGTGGTGTTGAGGGCAACCAGTTGCGCAACGCTGTCGGTGCTTTGGTCGACGAAGTGGCCGGACAGCGCGGCGCCGGCGTTATTGACGAGAATGCCGATGCGGGCGTCGTCGCGCAGGCGACTTTCAACGGTGGTCAGATCGCCGAGTTGGGTCAGGTCCGCCGGGATGACATCGACGGCGATGTCGTGCTCACTGCGCAAGCGCGCTGCCAGTGTGTCCAGGCGAGCCTTGTCGCGGGCGACCAGTACCAGATCGTGGCCGCGTTGTGCGAAGCGTTCGGCGTAGACGGCGCCAATGCCGGTGGAGGCGCCGGTGATCAGAACAGTAGGGCGAGTGCTCATGGGGTATCTCTCTTTCAGGAGGTGAGAAACAGAACGCGCTCAGCTTGCGCTGACGCTCGATTCAGTCAGCGTCGGGTAGTCGATGTAGCCCGCCGCGCCGCCGCCATAAAGGGTGGTGGGATTGAAGGCGGACAACGGCGCGCCACGCTTGAGGCGCTCGACTAGATCCGGGTTGCCAATGAACGGGCGACCGAAGGCGATCAGGTCGGCCTGGTCTTCGGCGAGCCGTGCGTTCGCCAGTTCCAGGTCATAGCCGTTGTTGGCGATGTAGGTGTTTTTGAAACGCTGGCGCAGGGCGCCGAAATCGAAGGGCGCCACGTCGCGTGGGCCGCCGGTCGCGCCTTCGACCATGTGCAGATAAACCACACCGAGGGCGTCGAGTTGCTCGACGACGTAATCGAATTGCGCCTGCGGATCGCTGCTGGATACGCCGTTGGCCGGCGACACCGGAGACAGGCGCACACCGGTGCGATCCGCCCCGATCTCTTTGACGACAGCCGCCGTCACTTCGAGCAACAGACGCGCACGATTTTCAATCGAACCGCCATAAGCATCGGTCCGCAGATTGGCGTTGTCCTTGAGGAATTGATCCAGCAAATAGCCGTTTGCACCGTGAATTTCCACGCCATCGAACCCGGCAGCGACCGCGTTGGCCGCGGCTTGGCGGAAATCGGAGACGATCCCCGGCAGTTCGCTGGTTTCCAGGGCGCGGGGTTCGGAGACGTCTTCAAAGCGGTTGTTGACGAATACTTTGGTCGCGGCACGCAGCGCAGAAGGGGCCACCGGTGCAGCTCCGTTTTCTTGCAGGTCTACGTGTGAGACGCGGCCGACATGCCATAGCTGCAGGAAGATTTTTCCGCCCTTGGCGTGGACGGCATCGGTGACTGTGCGCCAGCCATCGATCTGCGTCTGGGTGTAGATCCCGGGGGTGTCCTGATAACCCTGGCCCTGTCGGGAAATCTGAGTAGCTTCGCTGATCAGCAAACCGGCGCTGGCGCGCTGGCTGTAATAAGTCGCCGCGAATTCGCTGGGGACAAAGCCCTGGCCTGCGCGATTGCGTGTCAGTGGTGCGAGAACGACGCGGTTCGACAGCGTGAGACTGCCTAGCGTGTAAGGGGTGAACAGAGTCTGCTTGGTCATCTGATGAATCTTCCGTGCCCGTGATGGAGATCGGTGGGGTGCGAAATTAGGATGATGATCGAAATCTAAACTGTCAACCATTTTGATTATGGATAACATCTATGTATCATCGGGCGCAGGAATTCCCGCTAAACACGAGGTATTGCACGTGAGAGTGACCAAGGCCCAGGCGCAGGCCAATCGAGAAAACATCGTTGAAACGGCGTCAGAGCTGTTCCGTGAGCGTGGCTTTGACGGCGTAGGTGTGGCGGATCTCATGGCGGCTGCCGGTTTCACCCATGGAGGCTTCTACAAGCACTTCGGGTCGAAGGCCGATCTGATGGCCGAAGCCTCGGCCTGCAGTCTCGGCAAATCGTTGACCGGCGCCCAAGCGCTCGATGTTCCCGGTTTCATCGACGTCTACGTGAACAGAGAACATCGCGACGGACGCGGCAGCGGTTGCACGATGGCCGCACTGTGTGGCGACGCGGCGCGTCAGTCGGACGATGTGAAAGCAACGTTTGCCGAAGGCATAGAACGCACCCTGCAAACCCTGGGGGAAAAATATCCGACAGGGCCGGATGCCGCAGAGGGCGAGGGGAGAAAGAAAATGATCGACCTGCTGTCGCGTGCGGTCGGCGCAATTGTCTTGTCACGCGCCTGCCCGGATGATTCCGCGTTGGCGGATGAGATCCTTGAAGTTTGCCGCGCTGAAATGTTTGCTTCATTACCGGTGTTGCCGGTCGATAAAGAGGAAACGTTGTAGAAGGACGGCTTTCGGCGAATGTCCGTTTCCATCTGGTCAGTCTGGGTATGCGAATGTTCGATTCGTGACTATATGTTCCATTGGTCACGATTTGTAAGTCCTCGACAGGGTGAGTAAGCTACGCCCATGAATCAGCCATCCATATCTTCGCCCGGTCCTCGTGGCCCAGTCGATCACGACATTCGTGATCAGATTGTCGCGGCAGCCAATGAACACTTCAGCCAATACGGCTATGGCAAAACCACGGTTTCCGATCTGGCCAGGGCCATCGGTTTTTCCAAGGCGTACATCTATAAGTTCTTTGATTCCAAACAGGCGATCGGCGAAGCGATCTGCTCAAACTGTCTGGGCCAAATCGTTGCAGCGGTAGAACAGGCTGTTAACGCAGAGGCGATTTCGCCGACCGAGCGTTTCCGCCGACTGGTGAAAACCGTGATTGCAACGGGTGTGGACCTGTTCTTCAATGATCGCAAGCTCTACGACATCGTTGCATTTTCCGCCGGGGAGCGCTGGCCCAGTGCCCAGATGTATGAAGACCAGATCAAGCGCTTTATCTTCGACATCGTGCGTGAAGGGCGGGAGCTCGGAGAGTTCGAGCGCAAGACCCCGCTGGACGAGACCGTCGAGGCGATTCATCTGGCCTTGCGCCCCTTCGTCAACCCGTTGCTGCTGCAGCACAATCTGGATTTTATCGAGGTAGCGCCCACGCTGACTTCCAACCTCATTCTGCGTAGCCTGATGCCCTGACCCAGCGCAGATTACCTGTTCAGGTGAGCTGAGCCACAGCGCGACATCCCCCCATCCAGATTTCCTGTTCCCGGCACATGTGTGCCGAGACGGCGTTCAATTTTACTCTAGGTGACCATTGGCTGATTTGGTCACTTGGATAGTATGGCTTCGCTGTCGTTCTCGATGTTGTTTTTCAGTGATCCCATAGAGTCCAGATAATGAAAAAAATAATGCTCAAGACCCCCCTCGGCCTGGCCGTTGCGCTGGTGTCCTCCAATGTGCTGGCCGGTGGTTTTGCCCTCAACGAACAAAGCATCAGCGGGATGGGTTCCGGTTTTGCCGGTCGATCTTCATCTGCCGAAGACGCCAGTACCATCTACGGTAACCCGGCGGGCATGGCGCGGCTTAAACGAGAGCAGGTGAGCGTAGGGGCGGCGACGCTGTTCGCCAAATCGGACATCAGCCAGACACGCAGTACGTTTGGGGGAAAGGAAGACGGCGACATGGTGCCCACCACCACAGTACCGATGGGGTATTACGTCAAACCGATCGATGAACATTGGGCATTCGGTGTCGGGTTCTATGTGCCTTTCGGGCTGATAACCGACTACGGCAGTGGTTTTGCCGGACGGTATTACGCCAACAAAAGTGAAGTCACCACACTGACCTTTCAACCGACCATCAGCTACGCGTTTAACGAAAAGGTGTCGATCGGGTTCGGGCCGACTATTAATCGTATCGGCGGAGAGATATCGGGCATGGTACCCAATCCACTCAGCCCAGGGCGCAATGACGGCAAGCTCAAAAGCACCGGCGATGACACTGCACTGGGTTTCAATGCTGGCGTGCTGGTGCAGGCGACCGATCAGACCCGCCTGGGCCTGACGTATCACTCCAAAGTCAGTTACCACCTGGATGCCAAAACCAAGGTCACGGAGGGCATCTTCAGCGTGCTGGGTGTCAGCGGCCTTAGCTACGACGCATCTCTGGATGTGAAGACGCCGGAGTCAGTGGACTTTTCGCTGACGCATCAATTCAATAACGACTGGACGCTTTATGTGGGCAGTACCTGGACGCGCTGGAGCCGCTTCAAGGAACTGACGATTGAGAACAGCGGCTTGCCGCCCTTGCTCAGCGGTCAATTGGGGACGATCAGCGAAGAGCAGAACTGGCATGACACCTGGGCTCACGCGATCGGAGCGGCCCATCAATTGAATAACCAATGGGTGCTGCGTGGCGGGTTTTCGGTCGATCAGTCACCCGCCAACAACACCAATCGGGGGCCGCGAATCCCTACAGGCGACCGCAAGGTTGTCAGCTTCGGTGCCGGCTGGACGCCGGTGGACAATGTCACAATCGATCTTGCGTATTCCTATCTTTGGGAGGAAAGCGTGGAGGTCAACGACACCTCGGCAGCGAGAGGTGCCTACATTGCCAAGTACAAGAACAGTGCCAGCGGGTTCGGTGCGTCGGTCAGTTACCGCTTCTAGTTGAGCGCTATTAAGCCAAATGCGGGTCGGGAGTACACGTGTCTCCCGACTCTTAAAGCGATCTGGGGTTGCTGCTCCGCGCGCCGCTACAGGTAGCGATTCAGCGGGTTGCCAGCCACCGCCAAGCGACTTGAATACCGCCACCGCCGCACGGGCCGATTCCGTCCGCGCTTGCGCTCTGGCGTCGGAGGCCTGCAGCAGTGTTTCGTCGGCGTGCAGGACATCGATCAGGCTGGCGGTGCCTTTTTCATAGGCGGTGAACGAGGACTGGTGAGCTTGAGTCAGCGCCGCTTCGCCGCCGGTAAGGGTCGTGGTCTGGGTTTGCCGATTCACCAGTGAGGACAGCGCGTTCTCTACATCTTCGGTGGCGCGCAGTACCGACTGGCGATAGGCCGCCAATGCTTCAGATTCCTGACCTTTGGCCTGATCGATCTGGGCGTTGATGCGTCCGAAGTCGAATAGCCTCCAGCGCAAACCCAGCACGCCGGCCGACTGGCTTGCGCCGCCGGTGAAAAGATTGCCACCGGATACGGCTGTCGCGCTGCCGAGCAAGGCGCTGAGGGAAAATTTCGGGTAGTACTCGGCAATCGCTTCACCGATGCGCGCGTTGGAGGCCGCAAGACGGCGTTCGGCCACGATCAGGTCCGGTCTGCGCCGTAGCAAATCTGCCGGTGTGCCCAGCGCAGTCAACGACGGCACATCGGGAATTTCGCCATCACGTGCCAGTTGTGTGCGGTGAGTGCCGGGAGGCGTGCCGAGCAGCACGTCCATCGCATTCATGGCTGCCTCCAGACCGCTTTGCATTACCGGAACGGTCGCCTGGACTTGCGACAATTCACCCTCGGCCTGACGCACCTGGTACTCCGCGGCCAGGCCCTTGCCGTAAAGCAGCCGGACCTTTTCCAGCAACGCGCGCCGGGTATCGACTTGCCGGTTGGCGATATCCAGCCGTGCCTGTAATCCGCGCAGGGTGATGTAGATATCGGCCGTTTGCGCAGCGATCGCCAATCTTGTCGCCGTGAAGCCCGCTGCTGAGGCCTGGTACTCAGCCAGTGCCGCCTCATGTCCGCGGCGCAGTCCGCCAAAGACATCGACTTCCCAGCCCGCCTCGAGGTTGGCCTCGTAGGCATTGCCGTAACGGTCATAACCGGGTGTTGAATTCAACACCTGGCCCAGTGGCGTCTCGACGGACTGATAAGCGCGTGCCGCCTGTGCGCTGGTGTTCGCCGAGGGCAGCAGTGCTGCGTTTGCGGCACCCAGGCCGGCCCTTGCCTGATTGACGCGCGCCGAAGCCTGTGCCAGGTCCAGATTCTGCTGCAGCGCCTGGTTGATGAGGTCGGTCAGCAGCGGATCATTAAAGCTTTCCCACCAGGCGGCAAGGCTGCCCGGTGTCGATCCGGATCGCGGTTCGACAGCAGACTGCCCCAGGTAATGATCTGAAAGCGGGGCGTCTGGACGATGGTAATCCGGACCCACCGCACAACCTGCCATGAAGCTGGCGGTAACCAAAAGAGCAATCGGGCGGAGGGGAGGCATCGGTGTTCCTTAACGAGATTTTCGTGACCATATTACGTAATGGTCACAACGTGTCAATTAAGGATGATTGATCTGATCGAGCAGATTAAAAAGGCAATCGCGGCATAAATGATAAAGCTGGAGCGTCGAGTACTTCATGTAAAGTGACTATTGACGATAATAGTCACAAGACTGAGAATATGATAGTCATCCTATTTTAGTAAGAGAACCTATGCGCCGGCTCCGAATGTTCCCCATTGCAGCATGCCTGTTGCCACTCGCCTTGGCGGCGTGCGGTGATTCCTCATCCGTTGCAGACCCGCGCACACAGGCGCCGCTGGTCAGGTTCACCGCCGTTCAGGCTGCGGCTGACGGTTCTCGCACCTTCACGGGGGTGGTGACGGCGCGCATTCAGGGCGATCTGGGGTTTCGCGTATCGGGCAAGGTGCTCGAACGTCTCGTTGACACGGGGCAGACCGTCAAACGCGGTCAGCCGCTGATGCGGCTCGACCCCATCGACTTGGGGTTGCAGGCCCGCGCGCAGCAGGAGTCGGTCATCGCCGCCCGGGCCCGCGCCAGGCAGACAGCCGATGACGAAGCCCGCTATCGCACCCTGGTCAGCGCCGGCGCCATTTCCGCATCGGCCTACGATCAGATCAAAGCCGCCGCAGATACCGCCAAGGCGCAACTTAGCGCCGCTGAAGCACAAGCGGACGTTGCCCGCAACGCTTCTGGTTATGCGGTGCTGGTCGCTGATGCCGACGGCGTTGTGGTGGAAACACTCGCCGAACCCGGACAAGTCGTCAGCCCGGGACAACCGGTGGTTCGACTGGCGCGGGCAGGGCAGCGCGAGGCCATCGTGCACTTGCCCGAGACGTTGCGTCCCGCAGCAGGATCCACCGCGCAAGCCACGCTCTATGGCGACGCCTCGGGTGCTGTTACCGCGAAACTGAGGTTGCTTTCGGATTCGGCGGACCGCACGACGCGTACGTTCGAGGCGCGCTATGTACTGGAAGGCGCGCTGGCCAATGCGCCGATAGGCTCGACAGTCACCCTCAGAATCGCCGAGGGATCGACACCTGCCGCGTCGTTGCAAGTGCCCATCGCTGCGCTTTACGACGCGGGTAAAGGTCCTGGCGTGTGGGTCATCGCCGGCACACCGCCAACCGTGACTTGGCGACCGGTTCAGGTGCTGGGGTTGAGCGACGATTCGGCGCGAGTGGCCGGCGACCTCCGCGTCGGCGAACAGATTGTGGCGCTGGGCGCTCACCTGTTGCGCGAAGGTGAACCAGTAAGAATACCCGTGCCTGATGCGACGACCGTTGCCGGGAGTCGTCCATGACCGAGGGACGATTCAACATTTCCGCCATCGCCGTTCGCGAGCGCGCGATCACCGTCTTTCTGATCTTCCTGATCGCCGTTGCCGGCATCCTGGCGTTCTTCCAGTTGGGGCGTGCCGAAGACCCTCCTTTTACAGTCAAGCAGTTGACCGTCATCACGGCGTGGCCGGGGGCGACCGCACAAGAGATGCAGGATCAGGTCGCAGAACCCCTGGAAAAACGCCTGCAAGAACTCAAATGGTACGACCGCTCCGAAACCTATACGCGGCCAGGGCTCGCTTTCACGATGGTCTCGTTGCTCGATAGCACGCCCCCTGCGCAAGTGCAGGAGGAGTTCTATCAGGCACGTAAAAAACTCGACGATGAAGCTATCAAATTGCCGGCGGGGGTCATCGGGCCGATGGTCAACGACGAGTATTCGGACGTGACCTTTGCGCTGTTCGCCCTGAAAGCCAAAGGCGAGCCACAGCGATTGCTGGTCCGCGATGCGGAGTCCATGCGCCAGCGCCTGTTGCATGTGCCGGGGGTGAAGAAGGTCAACATCATCGGCGAACAAGCCGAACGGATATTTGTTTCGTTCTCTCATGACCGGTTGGCGACCCTGGGCTTGTCACCGCAGGACATCTTCGCCGCGCTGAACAGTCAGAACGCGCTGACCCCGGCCGGATCAATCGAAACCAGCGGGCCACAGGTTTTTCTGCGTCTCGATGGTGCGTTCGACAAACTGCAGAAAATCCGCGACACCCCTGTGGTCGTGCAAGGGCGGACACTCAAGCTGTCTGATGTGGCGACGGTCGAACGCGGTTATGAAGACCCGGCCACCTTTCTGGTGCGCAATAACGGCGAAGATGCGCTGTTGCTCGGCGTAGTGATGCGCGAGGGCTGGAACGGTCTTGATCTGGGCAAGGCGCTGGATGCCGAGACCGCAAGGATCAATGAGGAAATGCCACTGGGCATGAGCCTCTCGAAGGTCACCGACCAGGCTGTGAATATCGACTCTGCCGTCGGCGAGTTCATGGTCAAATTCTTCGTCGCGCTGCTGGTGGTCATGCTCGTCTGTTTTCTCAGCATGGGCTGGCGTGTCGGCGTGGTGGTCGCCGCCGCCGTACCTTTGACCCTGGCTATCGTGTTTGTGGTGATGGCAGCCACCGGCAAGAACTTCGACCGTATTACCCTCGGGTCGTTGATCCTGGCGCTGGGGCTGCTGGTCGATGACGCGATCATTGCCATTGAAATGATGGTGGTGAAAATGGAGGAGGGCTACGATCGCATAAAGGCGTCTGCCTATGCCTGGAGTCACACGGCGGCGCCGATGCTGTCCGGAACCCTGGTGACGGCGATCGGTTTTTTGCCAAACGGTTTCGCTCAGTCAACCGCCGGCGAATACACCAGTAACATGTTCTGGATCGTGGGCATCGCTCTCATCGCTTCGTGGGTCGTGGCAGTGGCGTTTACCCCTTATCTGGGCGTGAAACTGTTGCCGGACATCAAGGCAGTCGAGGGTGGACACGCCGCGATCTATAACACGCCGCGATACAACCGCTTCCGCCGGGTTCTGACCCGGGTCATTGCGCGCAAATGGTTGGTCGCGGGCTTGGTTATTGCGCTGTTCTTCGTGGCGGCTGCGGGCATGGGGCTGGTGAAAAAACAGTTCTTCCCGACCTCTGACCGTCCTGAGGTCATGATCGAGGTGCAAATGCCCTACGGCACCTCCATCGAGCAGACCAGCGCCACGGCCGCCAAGGTCGAAGCCTGGCTGCACCAGCAGGACGAGGCAAAAATCGTCACGGCCTATATCGGCCAGGGTGCGCCTCGTTTCTTCCTGGCGATGGCGCCGGAACTGCCCGATCCGTCGTTCGCCAAGATCGTGGTGCTGACCGACAGTCAGGAGGCACGGGAAACCCTCAAATTGCGTTTTCGTGACGCGGTCGCTCAAGGGCTTGCCCCGGAGGCGCGCCTCAGGGCATCGCAGATTGTGTTTGGTCCTTATTCGCCATTTCCAGTGGCTTACCGGGTGATGGGGCCTGATCCGGCAAAGTTGCGCGTGATCGCCGAGCAGGTGCAGGGCGTGATGCAAGACAGCCCGATGATGAGAACCGTGAACACTGATTGGGGGCCGCTGACTCCGTCGTTGCATTTCAACCTGGATCAGGACCGTCTGCAGGCAGTGGGGCTGACATCGACTGCGGTTGCACAGCAATTGCAATTCCTGCTCAGCGGAGTACCGATCACGGCGGTGCGTGAAGATATTCGTTCAGTGCAGGTCATGGGGCGGGCAGCGGGCGATATACGGCTCGATCCACAACAAATCGAAGGCTTCACTTTAGTCGGTGCGTCGGGACAGCGAATCCCCTTGTCGCAGATAGGCGAGGTCGATGTGCGCATGGAAGATCCGATCCTGCGTCGGCGTGATCGCACCCCGACCATCACCGTGCGCGGCGACATTGCCGAGGACTTGCAGCCACCGGATGTTTCCAGTGCGCTGCTGAAGCAACTGCAGCCGATCATCGAGAAGCTGCCTTCCGGTTACCGGATCGAGCAGGCGGGCGCGATCGAAGAGTCCGGCAAGGCCGGCAAAGCGATCCTGCCGTTGTTGCCGATCATGATCGCCATGACTCTGGTCATCATCATTGTGCAGGTGCGTTCGATCTCGGCGATGATCATGGTGTTTTTGACCTCGCCGTTAGGGTTGATTGGTGTGGTGCCGACACTGCTCATCTTCAATCAGCCGTTTGGCATCAATGCGCTGGTCGGGTTGATTGCACTGTCGGGGATCCTGATGCGCAACACGCTGATTCTGATCGGTCAGATTCATCACAACGCGCAAGAAGGGCTGGATCCGTTTCACGCTGTCGTCGAAGCCACGGTGCAACGTGCACGACCGGTACTGTTGACGGCCCTGGCGGCAATCCTGGCGTTTATTCCCCTGACACACTCGGTGTTCTGGGGGACGCTGGCCTATACCCTGATTGGCGGCACGCTCGTCGGCACCATCATGACGCTGGTGTTCCTGCCCGCGATGTACTCGATCTGGTTCAAGATCCGTCCTGACGATAAGGGGCAAACTGAAACAGTAAAACCGGCACAGGTATAAAAGCTTGAAATCTAGGCCCGCTTTGTCGGGCCTCTTTGCCCCCTTACTACTCATCTTTTGACTGGTCACGTTTGGCAGGATTACTGACAGTTTTGTCGTTTATCTGAACGTGCGGTATTGGCCGTGGCGGACATTCACGCTGATCCGCTTCTGGCCGTAAGCTGCCTATCGACGTCACCGAATACCCATTGTGGGTGAGTTCTGAGTTTCTTGATCCAGGCTGGAAAGCTGGGATGGAACGGGAGGGTTGCGGAAATAGCTGAAAAGATGCGGAAACGATCCATAGTGAGAGGAACCAATTTCCTAAATGCCAGAAACGACAAAGCCCTGAATAATCAGGGCTTTGTCGTATAAAGATGGCGGAGGCGATGGGATTCGAACTCATGGACCTGTTACAGTCGACGGTTTTCAAGACCGTTGCCTTAAACCACTCGGCCACACCTCCGTTTGCGTTGCGGGCGCCATAATACCTGAATGAAACACACTGTCAAACTCTGTGCATGGCTTGTTACAGAGCGTCTGTTATGATCTTTGCGACTGAACGTTTCAAACCAACAGGAGTGTCGCCATGCGCGAACAGGATTACGCAGTTAATAACAGCGTGCAGGCTGAGCAGCTAGAGGTTAGCCGCGTCCTGCGCAACACATACGGCTTGCTCGCTCTCACCCTCGCATTCAGCGGCGTGATGGCGTTCGTCGCCCAGCAGATGCGCGTCGGCTACCCGAATATCTTCGTGGTGCTGATCGGTTTCTACGGCCTTTTCTTCCTAACCAACAAACTCCGTGATTCCGCGTGGGGCCTGGTGTCGGCGTTTGCCTTGACCGGTTTCATGGGTTTCCTGCTCGGCCCGATCCTCAACCGTTACCTGGGCATGCAGGGCGGCGCGGAAGTAGTGAGCTCGGCCTTCGCGATGACGGCGCTGGTGTTCGGCGGTCTGTCGGCTTACGTGCTGATCACCCGCAAGGACATGAGCTTCCTCGGTGGCTTCATCACCGCAGGTTTCTTCGTGCTGCTGGGTGCGACGCTGGCGAGCTTCTTCTTCCAGGTCAGCGGTCTGCAACTGGCGATCAGCGCAGGTTTTGTGCTGTTCTCCTCGGTCTGCATTCTGTTCCAGACCAGCGCCATCATTCACGGCGGTGAGCGCAACTACATCATGGCGACCATCAGCCTGTATGTGTCGATCTACAACCTGTTCATCAGCTTGTTGCAGATCTTCGGCATCATGAGCCGCGATGATTAATCGTCGTCATGAGTAAAAAACCCGCTTCGGCGGGTTTTTTCTTGCCTGCGATTTGGCTGAAGGCTCACGCCATGGGCGGCAATCGGCGTTTGACCGGGGTTTTCTTGACGATGGCGGTGTTGGTTTCGGCGTGGGTGTTCAGGCGGTCGAGGAGGGTGTCCAGCTGTTCCATCGAGCGCACGTGCAGGCGGGCGATGAAGCAGTCGTCGCCGGTGACCTTGTCGCACTCGGTGAATTCGGGAATCGCCTGGATTTGCCGCTCAACCTCTTGCAGCTGGCCCGGCAACGGGCGGATTCGCACGATGGCCTGGAGTTGATAGCCGAAGCACTTGGGATCAATCTCGACGGTGTAGCCCTTGAGCACGCCGCGTTCTTCGAGGCGGCGCAAACGCTCGGCGACGCTCGGTGAGGACAGGCCGCTGAGGTTTGCCAGCGCCTTGAGCGAACGCCGTGAGTCTTCCATCAACGCCGTAATCAGCACCTGGTCGATATCGTCAGTCATGGCGCAACCCCTGTAAGGCAATTAATCGAAACCGCCTTGATAAAAAAGGCAGATGTCGAGTTTAGCCTGCTTTTTGCGCTGGAGAAGCCCCCGGTTGGATGGGCATACTTTGGGCTCAATCACAGGAGTCTGATGATGGACAAAACACTTCGTCGCGGGTCATTCGAGATGACCGCCGCCATGCTGATTTCCGGGACCATCGGCTGGTTCGTGCTGGTGTCCGGGCAACCGGTGCTGGACGTGGTGTTCTGGCGTTGCGTGTTCGGCGCCGGCACCTTGTTGCTGATTTGCGCGGCTTTCGGCTTCCTGCGCCCCGGCATTCTGACCCGCACCACTTTTCTGCTGGCCGTGCTCAGCGGCGTGGCGATTGTCGGCAACTGGGTGCTGTTGTTTGCTTCTTACTCCCGCGCTTCGATTGCCATCGGCACCGCGGTGTATAACGTTCAACCGTTCATGCTGGTCGGCTTGGCCGCGCTGTTCCTCAACGAAAAAATCACCCTGCAGAAACTGTTCTGGCTGGGCGTTTCGTTTCTGGGGATGCTGGCGATTGTCAGCGCTCACGGGCAACAGGGCGAGGGCGGCAACGATTACCTGATGGGCATCGCGCTGGCGCTCGGGGCCGCTTTCCTTTACGCGATTGCGGCGTTGATCATCAAACGCCTGACTGGCACGCCACCGCACCTGATCGCGCTGATTCAGGTCAGCACCGGCGTGTTGTTGCTCGCGCCATTCGCGCACTTCTCGGCGTTGCCGCAATCCCCGAGCGCCTGGGCCAGCCTGGTGACTCTCGGCATTGTTCACACCGGCGTGATGTACGTGTTGCTGTACGGCGCGATCCAGAAATTGCCGACGGCACTGACCGGTGCGTTGTCGTTTATTTACCCGATTGCGGCAATTTTCGTCGACTGGTTTGCCTTCGGCCATCGTCTGGAAGTGCTGCAATGGATCGGTGTCGCTGCGATTCTGCTGGCCGCCGCCGGCATGCAACAAGGCTGGAGCCTGAAGTTTCGGCGGACCGTTACACAATAATCAGATGTTCCAACACGGCTCGGTCTTGGCCAGGCGCTGGCGCATTTCGCCAATGTTGCTGGCCAGCTGCCGGATCAATAGCCGGTAGCCGTCCAGCGGGTTGTAGACCGGTGCGTCCAGGCTCGAATCCGTTGGCAGTTCGACGGGTCGATTCAGCCGCTGGGACGCACCGGATTTCAGCGCCCGCGCCATGCCCACCCATTGCACGCGAATCAGCCGATGCTCCGCTTTCAACGCCGATTGCAGATGCGCCATCGCGTCAGGGTCATTGATATCCGGTCGGGTGTTGCCGAGGATTTCCAGGGTGCTGACACACATGCGCAAATGGCGCTGGATCGCATCGAGTTCGGTCATTGAAATCTTCACTTCCTTGGACACCGACGGCATCAGCGAGCGCTGTTGCACCATCACCGTGTTCAGACGATTCATCAACTTCACGTGCTCGTCATCAGTGACGGGTTGGCCATTGATGATGCGCCCGTAAATCGTCGCGCAATCACGCAGCGCATCGGCCAGGTTGTAGCGCCAGGAGTAAACCGCGTACAGCGGCAGTGCAAAGGAAAACGCCAAGGCCAGGGCAATGCCGATCAGGATATCCACCCCGCGCCACAGCCCGTCGGTCACCGGATTATCGCCATGCCCGGCGACGATAAACACGGTGATCGCCGACAGCAGCGCCGTGTAACCGCCCTTGCCGATGGCATGGTATGAGAAGAATCCGCAGACCACCGACATCGCAAAATAGGTCAGCCACGGCATCCCGAGCCAGGCTTGTTGCGCCACCAGCAACAGGCCGACACCAGCGCCGATCAAGGTGCCGATGGCGCGCTCGGCGGCTTTTTTGCCGATGTTGCCGTGGTGTTGCAAACCGCCGATCACCACCAGCATCGTCACCGACGCCCACTCACCGTGGGGCAGGTGGATGCCGGTGGTCAGCAGGATCGTCGCCAGCAACCCCAGCGATACGCGTACGGCGTGAATCAATCTGGCGTGGCGATAGCGCCGGTACGGGTCCAGTAACGGACGCAGTACCCGGCGCAGTAACGGTGCCAGTCGGTTGGCTCTGAATGTACTCAGACTCGTGGTCCTCAGAAGATGTAGTCGGTGGTCAGGAAACTCGAACTGCGGCCGCTGATGATCTCGCTGATGAGGTCCTTGTTGGTCTCCTGGAACTTGGTCGCGACCAGCGTGCGAATAGAGAACACACGCAGCGCATCATGCACCGACAACGTGCCTTCGGCCGAGTTCTTGCGGCCGTTGAACGGATAGGTGTCCGGGCCGCGCTGGCACTGGGCGTTGAGGTTGATCCGTCCGACCTGGTTGGCGAAGGTGTCCACCAACCGGCCAACCGCCACCGGGTTGGTGCCGAAGATACTCAGTTGCTGGCCGAAGTCCGATTCCAGGACGTAATCGATCACTGTGTCCAGATGCCGGTAAGGCACGATCGGCACCACCGGGCCAAACTGTTCTTCCTGATAGACACGCATCTGCGGCGTCACCGGGAACAACACCGCCGGATAGAAGAACGACGCGCGGGCTTCACCGCCATTCGGGTTGACCACACGGGCACCTTTGCTCACGGCATCCGCAACCAGCCCGTGCAGATAATCGACTTTGCCCGACTCCGGCAGCGGCGTCAGGGCTACGCCGGTTTCCCACGGCATGCCGGGTTTGAGGCTGGCGAGTTTGGCGTTGAATTTGTCGATGAACGCCTCGACCACGTCTTCGTGGACGAAGAGGATTTTCAGCGCGGTGCAGCGTTGGCCATTGAACGACAGCGAACCGGTGACCGCTTCGTTCACGGCGTTGTCCAGGTCCACCTCAGGCAAAACGATGCCAGGGTTTTTCGCATCCAGGCCCAGCGCTGCGCGCAAGCGGTGCGGTTTCGGGTGGAGTTTTTTCAGGTCGCTGGCGGCCTTGTTGGTGCCGATGAACGCGAAGATATCGATCTTGCCGCTGGCCATCAGCGCGCTGACCGTCTCGCGGCCGCTGCCGTAAATGACGTTGATCACACCGGTCGGGAAGCTGTCGCGGAACGCTTCCAGCAGCGGACGAATCAGCAGCACGCCGAGCTTGGCCGGTTTGAACACCACGGTGTTGCCCATGATCAGCGCCGGAATCAGCGTCGTGAAGGTTTCGTTCAGCGGGTAGTTGTAAGGTCCCATGCACAGCGCCACGCCCAGCGGTACGCGGCGGATTTGGCCGAGCGTGTCCTGTTCCAGCTCGAAACGACTGGAGCGGCGGTCGAGTTCCTTGAGCGCGTTGATGGTGTCGACGATGTAGTCGCAGGTGCGGTCGAACTCTTTTTCCGAGTCCTTGAGGTTTTTGCCGATCTCCCACATCAGCAACTTGACCACCGCTTCGCGCTGTTCGCGCATACGCCCGAGAAATGCTTCGACGTGCTGGATGCGTTCGACCACGCGCATGGTCGGCCACAAACCCTGGCCCCGGTCATAGGCACGGACGGCGGCGTCGAGGGCAGTCAGCGCGGTGTCGGCATCGAGCAGCGGCGTGCTGCCGAGGATCACTTGTTCGTCGCCATTTTCGCCGGTCAGGTACACCGGGCTGCGGACTTGGGCGAGGGGGCCGGACCAGGTTTTCAGCTCGCCATCGACCAGGTATTCACGCTGCTCGGTCTGGCCGTCGAGGCGGTACTTTTCCGGAATGTCGCTGGCGTCGGGAAACAGGTTGCCGAGGATGTGTGCTGTGGTCATGTCGCTACTCCATGTGATGTAAGCCATACGCTGGCGGCTTGCAGTTCAGAATTCACTTCAAAGGTTATACGCCTTATTGCCTCGACTTTTTAAGTGCCGGGGTCAAGATCCGGCGATCTTTTGACCTGAGAACACACAACGGCCGACGCTGCGGGTAAACTTCATGCTCTTTATTAAGGAGTTCATATGAGTTACTACCAGCCGGGCATTCTCGCCACCCCCGTTCCACCTCAAGCCCGTCATATGTTCTTCGCGCTGGAATCCGTCGATGCTCTGCCGGCCGCGCTCGACAAGTTGATGCTGCTGGTGGACGGGAAGTCGGCGGTGGTCGGTTTCGGTGAATCCCTGGTCAAGGCGCTGCACGTGCAGATCGACGGGCTGCGGCCGTTTCCGGCACTGACCGGCGTCGGCGTCGACAACCCGTCGACCCAGCACGCGCTGTGGTGCTGGTTGCATGGTGTCGACCGTGGCGAGTTGCTCAATCGCGCCACCGCCATCGAGGCCGCGCTGGCACCGGCCCTGCGCCTGGTGCAGATGAACGAAACGTTCCGCCACCTCACCGGCCACGACCTGACCGGTTACGAAGATGGCACCGAAAACCCGCACGACGAAGCCGCCGTGGCTGCCGCGCTGGTCGGTGAGGGCGCTGACGGTGTGGTCGGTGGCAGCTTCGCCGCGATCCAGCAGTGGCAGCACGACCTGAAGGGCTTCCACGCGATGCCGTCCGAAGAAAAAGACAACATCATGGGCCGTCGCTTGAGCGACAACGAAGAAATCGATGACGCGCCGATCTCTGCCCACGTCAAACGCACCGCCCAGGAAAGCTTCGCCCCTGAGGCGTTCGTGGTCCGCCGGTCGATGCCGTGGATCGAAGGTGACCGCGCCGGTCTGATGTTCCTCGCGTTCGGTTTCTCCCTCGACGCCTTCGAAGCCCAATTGCGGCGCATGAGCGGTCTGGAAGATGGCATCACCGACGGCTTGTACCGCATCAGTCGCCCGATCACCGGCGGCTACTACTGGTGCCCACCGCTGAAGGACGGTCGACTGGACTTGCGCGCGCTGCGCGTCGGTTGATCTGTAGGGGCAAGGCTTGCCGGCGATGGCGATTTCATGGGCGCCATCGCCGGCAAGTGTGTGGGTGTACCGGGAGTGTTCGGTTGACACCAATCCTGTAGGAGCCCGGCTTGCCGGCGATGGCGATTTCAAGGACGCCATCGCCAGCAAGCCGGCTCCTACAAGTGCGTGGGTGTACCGGGGATTTTTGGTTGACGCCAATCCTGTAGGAGCCAGGCTTGCCGGCGAAGGCGATTTCATGGGCGCCATCGCCAGCAAGCCGGCTCCTACAAGTGCGTGGGTGTACCGGGAATGTTTGGTTGACGCCAATCCTGTAGGAGCCAGGCTTGCCGGCGATGGCGATTTCACGGGCGCCATCGCCGGCAAGCCGGCTCCTACAAGTGCGTGGGTGTACCGGGAGTGTTCGGTTGACGCCAATCCTGTAGGAGCCAGGCTTGCCGGCGATGGCGATTTCATGGACGCCATCGCCAGCAAGCCGGCTCCTACAAGTGCGTGGGTGTGCCGGGAGTGTTCGGTTGATGCAAACCCTGTAGGAGCCGGCTTGCTGGCGATGGCGATTTCATGGACGCCATCGCCGGCAAGCCGGCTCCTACAAGTGCGTGGGTGTACCGGGAGTGTTCGGTTGACGCCAATCCTGTAGGAGCCAGGCTTGCCGGCGATGGCGATTTCATGGGCGCCATCGCCGGCAAGCCGGCTCCTACAAGTGTGGGGGTGTGCCGGGAGTGTTTGGTTGACGCCAATCCTGTAGGAGCCGGCTTGCTGCGGGCGGCGTTCCGACGATCCATGCAGCGCGGTGCGTCAGGTAACGCGCCACCCCACGAATCTAACCTTATTCTCAAACAGTATTTCTCAACCCCGTCATTAGAACTCTAAGATCACGTCATAACTCGTTATAACAAGTGATCTGCCATGACCGATAACGTTCTCTCCCTCAGCAGTGTTCCTTTGCACACTCAACTGCGCGACGTCCTGCGTGCCCGCATTCTCGATGGCGAATACCCGCAAGACAGCCAGATGCCTTCGGAAAGCGAGCTTGGCGCGTTGTTCAAAGTCAGCCGCATCACCGTGCGCCAGGCCTTGGGCGATCTGCAAAAAGAAGGGCTGATCTTCAAGATTCACGGCAAGGGCACGTTCGTCGCCAAGCCGAAAACCTTCCAGAACGTCAGCACCCTGCAAGGCCTCGCCGAGTCCATGACCGGACGTGGCTACGAGGTGATCAACCGCCTGCGCAGTTTCAAATTCATCCCCGCCGACAAACTCGTCGCCGAGCGTTTGCAGGTGGCCGAAGGCGAGATCGTGGCGCAGATCAAGCGGGTTCGCCTGATCAACCGCGAGCCGATCTCACTGGAAATCACCTACCTGCCAAAAACCATCGGCGAACGGCTGGAGAAGGCCGATCTGGTCACCCGCGACATCTTCCTGATCCTCGAAAACGACTGCGGCCTGGCCCTCGGTCATGCCGATCTGGCCATCGACGCCGTACTCGCCGACAGCGACCTGACCCAGGCGCTCAACATCGAACCCGGTTCGCCGATCATGCGCATCGAGCGTCTGACCCACGATGCCAGCGGCCAACCCGTGGACTTCGAACACCTTTACTACCGTGGCGATGCGTTCCAGTACCGCCTGCGGATCGACCGGCACAAAGGGGCGCAGGCATGACAAGAAGTACCCTCGAACAGGAATACGACATCGTCGTGATCGGCGGTGGCACGGCAGGTCCCATGGCGGCAATCAAGGCCAAGGAGCGCAACCGCGACCTGCGCGTGTTGCTGATCGACAAGGCCAACGTCAAGCGCAGCGGCGCGATCAGCATGGGCATGGACGGCCTGAACAACGCGATCATTCCCGGCCATTCCACGCCGGAGCAGTACACCAAGGAAATCACCATCGCCAACGACGGCATCGTCAATCAAGCTGCGGTCTACGCCTACGCCACCCACAGCTTCGAAACCATCGAGCAACTGGACCGCTGGGGTGTGAAGTTCGAGAAGGACGAAACCGGCGACTACGCGGTGAAAAAGGTCCACCACATGGGCGCTTACGTGCTGCCGATGCCGGAAGGGCACGACATCAAGAAAGTCCTGTACCGCCAGTTGAAACGCGCCCGGGTCAGCATCACCAACCGTGTGGTTTGCACGCGCTTGCTGACGGACGAAGAGGGCGCGGTCAACGGTCTGATGGGGTTCGACTGCCGTACCGCCGATTTTCACGTGATCAAGGCCAAGGCGGTGATCCTCGCGTGCGGCGCCGCTGGGCGCTTGGGCCTGCCGTCCTCGGGTTACCTGATGGGCACCTACGAAAACCCGACCAATGCCGGCGACGGTTACGCCATGGCTTATCACGCCGGGGCCGAACTGGCGAACCTCGAATGCTTCCAGATCAACCCTTTGATCAAGGACTACAACGGCCCGGCCTGCGCCTACGTCACCGGCCCGTTGGGCGGCTACACCGCCAACAACAAGGGTGAGCGCTTCATCGAGTGCGACTACTGGAGCGGCCAGATGATGTGGGAGTTCCACCAGGAACTCGAAAGCGGCAACGGCCCGGTGTTCCTCAAGCTCGATCACCTGGCCGAGGAAACCATTCAGAACATCGAAGAGATCCTGCACAGCAACGAACGCCCGAGTCGCGGTCAGTTTCACGCCAATCGCGGCACCGATTACCGCACGCAGATGGTCGAGATGCACATCTCGGAAATCGGTTTTTGCAGCGGGCATTCGGCGTCGGGTGTGTGGGTCAACGAGAAGGCCGAAACCTCGGTCAAGGGTTTGTACTCGGCGGGTGACATGGCCGCCGTGCCGCACAATTACATGCTTGGCGCGTTCACCTACGGCTGGTTTGCCGGCACCAACGCAGCGGATTTTGTCGCCGGTCGCGAATTTTCAGCGGTCGATGCCAAGCAGATCGAAACAGAGAAAGCACGGGTCTACGCACCGCTGGACCGCGAGCACGGACTGCCGCCGGCCCAGGTCGAGTACAAGCTGCGACGCTTCGTGAACGATTACCTGCAACCGCCGAAAGTGACCAAGAAGATGCAAATCGGCCTGCAGCGTTTCAGCGATATCCAGCGCGATCTTGATCAGATCAAGGCCCACAACGCCCACGAACTGATGCGCGCCATGGAAGTCAGCATGATCCGCGACTGCGCCGAAATGGCCGCCCGCGCTTCGTTGTTCCGCGCCGAAAGTCGCTGGGGGCTTTATCACTATCGGGTGGATCACCCGAAGCGCAACGACAGCGACTGGTTCTGCCATTGCCATTTGAAGAAGGATGAAAACGGCCGGATGAGCAGTTTCAAGAAAGCCGTCGAGCCCTACATCATCCCGCTGGATGCCGAAGAAATGCAGGCCTACGACCGGCTGCGCGTCGGTGCCTTTGCGGCCTGAGCCTGACTATAAGAGAGACCGACCAATGGCCTATCAACCCCAGGAAATTTTCTTCCGTTCCAACGCGCCCGTCACGGTCGACGAGGACCTGTGCATCGCCCACAAAGGCTGCACCGTGTGCGTCGACGTCTGCCCGATGGACCTGCTGGCGATCAACCCGGCCACGCAAAAGGCCTACATGGCCTTCGACGAATGCTGGTACTGCATGCCGTGCGAAAAGGACTGCCCGACAGGGGCCGTGAAAGTCGAAATCCCATACCTCTTACGCTGAAACACCGAACTGTAGGAGCCGGCTTGCTGGCGATGAGGATTTCCAATTCAACATTAATGCTGGCGGATATACCGCGATCGCCAGCAAGCCGGCTCCTACAATTGATCGAGTTCCAATGTGGGAGCGGGCTTGCTCGCGAAGAGGCCAGCCCAAACAACATAAAACGCTACCCGGCAACACCGGACGCCTGCTTCAAACACCCCTCGTTTCCCACCACGCCCTGATCGTGGCGGAGACGAACATCCTATAAATGATTCGAGGGGATTCACCATGTTATTGCGTGCAGCATTGGCCGGTCTGGTACTGGCTTCATTCACCTTGTCGGCTTCCGCCGAAACCATCCGCATTGCCATTGGCACCCAGGACACCACGATCAACTGCGCCGCCGGCGGCCTGTTGATTCGCGAGCTCGGCCTGCTGGACAAATACTTGCCCCACGATGGCCAATACAAAGACGCCAAATACGAGGTCGAGTGGAAGAACTTCACTAGCGGCGCGCCCCTGACCAATGAGATGGTCGCCGGCAAACTCGACTTCGGCGCGATGGCTGATTTCCCTGGTTCGTTCAACGGCGTCGCGTTCGAAACCGCCGGCAAACACAGTCTGTTTATCAGCGTGCTGTCGGGCAGCATCAAGGGCAGCGGCAACGGCATCGTCGTGCCGAGCGCTTCGGGCGTGCAATCACTGGCCGAGCTCAAGGGCAAGACCATTTCCGTGCCGTTCGCCTCGACCGCCCATGGCATGTTGCTGCGCGCCGTGGCGGCTCAGGGTTGGGACCCGCTCAAAGACGTGAACATCATCGCCCAGCCGCCGGAAGTCGCAGGCTCCGCGTTGCAGGCCGGGAAGATCGACGCCCACGCCGATTTTGTGCCGTTCGCCGAACTGTTCCCGAGCCGTGGCTTCGCTCGCAAGATCTATGACGGCTCCCAGGCGAATACGCCGACGTTCCACGGTGCGCTGGTCGATCAGGCCTACGCGAAAAAGTACCCGGAAATCGTCGTCGCGTACCTGCGCGCCAGCCTCGAAGCCAACCAGTTATTGGCGGCAGAACCCGAGAAGTACAGCGAGTTGATCGCCAAGGTCACCGGCGTCGATGCGGAGGTCAATTACCTGTTCCACGGCCCGCTCGGCGTGCAGACCCGCGACCTGAGCTGGAAGCCGGAATATCGCCAGGCGGTCGGCACCGCCATCGACACCCTCAAGCTGCTGAAGAAGGCTGATCGCGGTCTCGATCTCAATACCTTCATCGACGACCAGTACATCCGCGCCGCGTTCAAGGCCTCGCACCTGGACTACACCGCGCAACTGGCCAACTACGGCCAGACCCCGCTCAAAGCAGTGGATGCGTTGAGCGGCAAAGCCATCACCGACTTCAGTCATGTGGCCGAGATCTGGGTGCGCGGCGAGCCGAAAGTGCGGCAGTACGGCTCGGCGGAATCGGCGTTCACCGCATTGGCCGGTTTGAAGTCCGAAGGCAAAAACATCCGCGCGGTGTATGCCCAGGCAAGTGACAGCGGGATCAAGTTGCTGGCGGATCAGGCGTGGTTTGCCAGTGATGCGAAAGGGCGCCTCAGCGCGTTTCTGCTCAAGGGCCAGGCCCAGCAATTCGCCACGGCCCAGGGCGGCAAAGTCCTCGACTTCACCGACGCCACCACCCAGGCCGTAGCCGCCCGCTAACCGCCAGAACCCCGCAATCCCCTGTGGGAGCCGGCTTGCTGGCGATGGTGTGTCAGCTACATAGATGTCGACTGACACTCCATCGCCAGCAAGCCGGCTCCTACAGGGTGGAGGAAGATGCATGTCCCGATCTATAAAGCGCTGGATTCCAAGGGCAGCTTCATTGCTGCTCTGCCTTTTGTTCTGGCAACTCGCCGCCAGCCTCCACTGGAACCTCGGCCTGGTCACCTTCGCCAATGTCCCGACACCGCTGGCGGTGATCGAAGCCGCCCTGGGCCTGGGCGATTCCGGCAAACTCGCCCAGCACCTGAGCAGCAGCCTCAGCCGGGTCTTCGCCGGTTACCTCGCGGCGCTGATCATCGGCATCGCGTTGGGCCTGGCCATCGGCCGTTCGAAATGGGCCGAAGATTTGCTGCTACCACCGCTGGAAGTCCTGCGTCCGATCCCGGCCGTGGCCTGGATTCCCCTGGCGATCCTGATGTTCCCGTCGTCGGAACTGTCGATGGTCTTCATCACCTTCACCGGCGCGCTGTTCCCGATCCTGCTCAACACCGTGCACGGCGTCGAAGGCGTCGACCCGCGCCTGATTGCCTCGGCGAAAAGCCTCGGGGCAGGGCGTCGGGCGATTCTGCTGGAGGTGATTCTGCCGGGCGCCGCGCCGAGCATCATCACCGGCCTCGCCATCGGCATGGGCACCTCGTGGTTTTGCCTGGTGACCGCCGAAATGATCTCCGGCCAATACGGCATCGGCTATTACACCTGGGAGTCCTACACCATCCAGAACTACGCCGACATCGTCGTCGGCATGTTGCTGATCGGCGTGCTCGGCATGGGCAGCAGCCTGCTGATCAAACGGTTGGGCGGGTTGTTGACGCCCTGGCATCGACCACGAGGAAAAGCCTGATGAGCGTATTTCAACACCTTGAAGGGCGTATCGATATTCGCGGATTGTCGATCAGCCTCGGGGAGGGCCGTGCCGCGTTCGAAGCCGTGCAAGGCCTCGATTGCCAGATCGAACCGGGGCAGTTCGTGTGCATTCTCGGCCCCTCCGGTTGCGGTAAATCGACCTTGCTCGGCGCACTGGCCGGACACCTGCAACCTCGCGCCGGCAGCCTCAAAGTCGATGGCGAAGACGTGTCGAGTCCTTCGCCCCAGCGCGGCATGGTGTTCCAGCACCATACGCTGTTCCCTTGGCGTACGGTGCGCGACAACGTCGCGTTCGGCCTGAAAATGCGCGGCATCGGCAAGGCCGAACGGCACGAAGCCGCCGATGAAATTCTCGCGCTGGTCGGCCTCGAAGGGTTCGCCGAGCGCTGGCCGGATCAGTTGTCCGGTGGCATGCAGCAGCGGGTGGAAATCGCCCGTGTACTGATCAACCGTCCGCGCCTGTTGCTGATGGACGAACCTTTCGGTGCCCTCGACGCGCTGACCCGATTGAACATGCAAGAGCTGCTGCTGGACATCTGGACGCGGATTCGCACCACCGTGGTGTTCGTCACCCACGACATCGACGAAGCGCTGTTCCTCGCCGACCGGCTGCTGGTCATGAGCACGCGCCCTGGACGGATCATCGAAGACCTGCGCCTCGACTTCCCTCGGCCACGCACCAGCGAACTGGTGACAAGCCATGAGTTTTCCCGCTTGAAGCGCCATTGCCTCGAATTACTGCGTCACGAAGACGGTCGGCAGCTACCACGCCTGAACCCTCTCGGACTTCCTCCTGAAAACAAACTGCCGCGATTTGCCCTATGACCTCTCTATTCGATGTAACCGATAACGATGACATTCTCGCCCTGCAACCGCGCCTGACCGATGCCGACGCCGGCGTGCGCCGGATCGCCCTGATCGAGCTGGCGGATCTGGAAGAACCGGACGGTTTGCTGTGGCTGGTCGATCGACTGGCCGAAGACCCGACCGCAGAGGTCCGCGCCGAAGCCGCGCGCCTGCTTGAAGCCTGGGAGGATGCGCCGGTCGTCGAGGCGCTGTGCCAGGCGTTGACCGATCCGTCGCCGGCCGTGCAGGCCGCCGCCGCGCAGAGCCTGAGCCTGCTCAAGAGTGAAGCCGCGGGCAGGGTGATTCTGCCGTGGACCGGGCATGCCGACATCAACGTGCGTATCGCCGCGTTCCGGGCGTTGCGCGAATTGCGTTTTCCCGATGCCGCTACCGCTGCTTTGGCGGCGCTGAGCGATGCAGACGCCAGCGTTCGCCGCGAAGCTGTTGGCGTGCTCGGCTGGCTCAAACAGCTCGATGCATTGCCGGCCCTGGCGACGTTGGCCAGTCACGACCCGGACACCGACGTCCGTCGCGCCGCCACGGGTGCACTCGGCCTGGCCTCCGATGCGTACGTCCTGCCGGCCCTGCGCCAGGCATTACAGGACGGCGCCTGGCAAGTGCGCGAAGAAGCCGCGACCACCCTCGGCAAGGTCGGTCATACCGACGCCGGCCCGGCATTGGTCGAAGCGTTGAGCGATGATTATTGGCAAGTGCGCCTGCGCGCCACCCGCAGTCTCAGTCGCTTGCGTTATGCCCCGGCGCTGGACGCATTGATCGAAACCCTCGGTCATCGCATCAGCAACCTGCGCAAGGAAGCCGCGTTGGCCCTCGGCGAATTGAACGATAAAGGCGCAGTTGCGCCGTTGCAGGCCGCGCAGAACGATGGCGACCCGGAAGTGCGTAAAGCCGTGCGCATTGCCTTGAGTCAGTTGCAATGAACCCGCTGGCGATCGGCAATTCCCGGAGCAAACGGCAGCTGCGACTGAACTGGCCGGATGGTCGTGAGCAGTTGCTGGATCATGCCGAGTTGCGCCGGCAATGCCCGTGTTCGCAGTGCCGGGCGTTTCGCTTGAAAGGGTTGACGCCGAGGGTCGATGACCGAGTGCAAGTCATCGAATTGAACGCGCAGGGCTATGGCCTGCAACTGATTTTCAGCGATGGCCACGAACGCGGCATTTACCCGTGGCCGTATCTTTCGAGCCTGGCCTGATGACGCGCTTCACCGGTGTATGAGCCCGCCGATGAAGCGCTGTTGGGTGGTCAGGCTTTGCTGGCGGCCAGGTAAGCGCCCAGTCGGCGCCCCATCTCTTCACCCAAGGCTTGCAAGCCACTCAAGGGGCGGACCATCACCTCGAATTCAACGATTTTTCCTTGTTCGTTGAAGCGGATCATGTCGATGCCCTTGAGCTGTTTTTCACCGACCCTGGCGCTGAACTCGAGGATGACGTTCAAGCCGTCCGCAGTCGACAGTTCGCGGTGGTACTGGAAGTCCTCGAACACGCCGGACACCGTGTTGAGAATCATGTTGACCACTGGCGCCCCTGGATAAGGCGTGTGCGCCATCGGCGAGCGGAAAACCACTTGCGGGTCCAACAATTCGGGCAAGGCCTTCAAGTCAGCCTTTTTGATCATCGCGTGCCATTGGTTCAAGGATTGTGCGGCGTTTGGATGCAGTTTCAGTTCCGACATTTTCAACTCCTGTATTTTTTGTTGTTCTGCAAACGTCGGCGAAGACTGTACATCAAAGGGCTTGAAGGGAAACCCTCCGGCGGCAAAACCCTCGGACACTGGTTAGTATTTTTCCGTCCTGACGTCCGTCGCCATGGGCAAAATCGTTCTAAAAATTCAGGGGCGCGGTTCGGGGGGGTGTACTAGTCTTGAATTTGTAGGTGAAGACGCAGACTGATGCGCAAGCGGATGGCAAGGACACGTGGGGCGCGTTCCGAAGGGTACACGGTTAGAAAGATCTCCGCGCTGAGATCCAGCCCTTATGCCGTGTGAAGCAGAAGAGCACAAAACTGTTCTGTGAGAGTCCTGATAAACCTTGTAAGCCGGAGACCAGCGCCGGCCACCTACTCGAATCCCAAAGCCCGCCTTGTGCGGGCTTTGTCGTTTTCGCCTTCTCCCGACACCTTTGTAGGAGCCGGCTTGCTGGCGATAGCGGTGGGTCAGCCAACTTGTTTGTTGACTGGACGGACGTTATCGCCAGCAAGCCGGCTCCTACAGGGGATTGCGTACAACAGGGTGATCAGGGCGTCTTCCGACACCGGATCCACCGGGACACCGATATTGGCCATTTCGATCTCCTTTTGGCCGACCTCGCACTATGAACTCACTCGTTCGTCAGCAAGAATCGAAGCAGCATTGCTGTTTCAGCACGCTTGCGAATCCACAACTGAAATCCTGTTTTCCTTGCCCTGGGCAATTTTTAAGGCCTGCCGTGTACAGAACATAAAAACCAACGAGCGACACATTTGGGGAATTCATTCATGGTCATGATGAAACGCATACTGGGCGCCACTGTTTGTGGGCTGACGCTGTTGGCCAGTGCCGTGCACGCCGAACAGCGGGAATTGCGGGTGTACAACTGGGCGGACTACATCCTGCCGTCCGTGCCCAAGGACTTCGCCCAGAAAAGCGGAATCAAAGTGACCTGGGACACCTTCGACACCAACGAATCGCTGGAAGCCAAGCTGCTGACCGGCAACTCGGGTTACGACCTGGTGGTGCCGTCGAACCAGTTCATCGAAACCCAGATCAAGGCCGGTGTATTCCAGAAACTCGACAAGACCAAGCTGCCGAACTGGAAACACCAGGACCCGGCACTGCTCGCATTGCTGGACAAGAACGATCCGGGCAACCAGTACGGCGTGCCCTACATGTACGGCACCGTGCTGATCGGTTTCAACCCGGCCAAGGTCAAGGCCGCGCTGGGCGAGAATGCGCCGGTGGACAGTTGGGATCTGGTGTTCAACCCGCAAAACATGCAGAAGCTGAAATCCTGTGGCGTCGCCATGCTCGACTCACCTTCGGAAATCCTGCCGCTTGCGCTGCACTATCTGGGGCTGGACCCGAACAGCCAGAACCCGGACGACTACGAAAAAGCCAAGGCGCTGATGCTGAAGATTCGCCCTTACGTCACCTATTTCAACTCCGCCAAGTACATGACCGACATCGCCAACGGCGACATCTGCGTCGCCATCGGCTACTCCGGCAGCTTCTACCAGTTCGGCAATCGCGCCAAGGAAGCGGGCAACGGCGTAGTGGTCGATTGGCGCTTGCCGAAGGAGGGGGCGCCGATCTGGTTTGATACCTTTGCGATTCCAAAAAGCGCGAAGAACGTGGAGGAAGCCCACGAGTTTCTCAACACCTTGCTGGACCCGAAAGTCATCGCACCGATCAGTGATTTCCTCGGCTACCCGAACGCCAACAAGGACTCGCTTGCGCTGATCAACAAGGAAATCACCGGCAACCCGAACCTGACGCCGACCAGCGAAGCGTTGAAAACCCTGTATGTGGTGCAACCGCTGCCGCAAAAGCTTGAACGGGTGCGTACGCGGGTCTGGACCAGCATCAAGTCCGGCGAGTAACACCCAACGCAGAGCGCAATCGACCTGTCGTACGCCTTCCCCTGTAGGAGCCGGCTTGCTGGCGATGGCGGCGTGTCAGCCAACATCAATGGTGATTGATACACCGCCATCGCCAGCAAGCCGGCTCCTACAGGTTCGGTGTCATGCCACCGAACCCCGTTTTGTTCAGATCCGCGTCAGCGCCTGCGCCAAATCGGCACGCAGATCCTCGACATCCTCAACCCCCACGGACAACCGCACCAGCCCGTCGCCGATGCCCAGCTGTGCGCGGGTTTCTGCGGGGATGGTGGCGTGGGTCATGATCGCCGGATGCTCGATCAGGCTTTCTACGCCGCCCAGACTCTCGGCCAGGGCGAATATCCGTACGCTCTCAAGGAAACGCGTGGCACCCGCCAGGTCACTCTTCAGATCGACAGAAATCATCCCGCCGAAACCGCGCATCTGCCGCTTCGCCAATTCATGCTGCGGGTGCGATGGCAGGCCCGGGTAGTAGACGCGCGCGACTTGCGGCTGGCGCTCCAGCCATTGCGCCAACTCAAGCGCGTTGCTGCAGTGACGCTCCATGCGCAGCGCCAGGGTTTTCACGCCGCGCAGGGTCAGAAACGCGTCGAACGGGCCGGCGATTGCGCCCACCGAGTTCTGCAGGAAACCCAGGCGTTGCGCCAGTTCCGGGTTCTGCCCGACCACGGCGATGCCGCCGATCACGTCGGAGTGGCCGTTCAGGTATTTGGTGGTCGAGTGCAGCACGATGTCGAAACCCAGCTCCAGCGGGCGCTGGATCCATGGGCTGGCAAAGGTGTTGTCGGCGACGCAGATGATGTCGCGGTCGCGGCAGATACGTGCGACGGCAGCGAGGTCAGTCAGGCTCAGCAATGGATTGCTCGGCGTCTCGACCCAGACCATTTTGGTGTCGTCCTGCAACGACGCTTCGAACGCACCGAGGTCTGTCAGGTCGACGAAGCTGAAGCGGTGCCCGGCGCTGCGTTTACGCACTTTGTCGAACAGTCGGAACGTCCCGCCGTACAGGTCATTGCCGGACACGATGTGCGAACCGGCGTCGAGCAGTTCCAGCACCGTGGAAATTGCCGCCAGCCCGGAGGCGAACGCGAAGGCCTGGGTGCCGCTTTCCAGGTCGGCGACGCAGCGTTCCAGGGCGAAGCGCGTCGGGTTGTGCGAGCGCCCGTAATCGAAACCCTTGTGCACGCCGGGGCTTTGTTGCAGATAGGTGGAGTTGGCATAAATCGGTGGCATCAATGCGCCGGTGGTCGGGTCCGGCGTTTGCCCGGCGTGGATCACCCGAGTGGCAAAGGCGCGTGCCGCGGCGTTTTCATCGTGTTGACTCATGCAAGGGATCTCCGCAAATGATTGAGCAGGTCGACGCGAGTAATCAGGCCATGGAAGCCCGAGGCGTCGGCGATGATCGCGACCAGCCCGCGATCGAGTTCTGCCTGCAGCTTTTCCAGGCTGGCGCTGGGCGGCAGGGTTTCTACTTTGTTGGTCATTGCGCTGGCCACGGTCAAGCGGAAGTGTGAAGGATCTTCCTGCATGCCCAGCAGAATGTCGGATTCGTCGATCACACCGACCAGTTGCTTGCCGTCCGCCAGCACCGGCAATTGCGACACATCCGCCAGGCGCATGCGCTGGAACGCCGTCAGCAACGTGTCATCCGGGCCGACGCTGATCACCCGGCCATCCTCGAAACGCCGTGCGATCACATCGCGCAGGTCGCCATAAGGTTTGCGCTTGAGCAAGCCCTGATCGTTCATCCACTGGTCGTTGTAGACCTTCGACAGGTAGCGGGTGCCGGTGTCGCAGACGAAGCTGACCACGCGTTTGGGCGTGGTTTGCTCGCGGCAGTAACGCAGCGCCGCCGCCAGCAGGGTGCCGGTCGAGGAACCGCCAAGAATGCCTTCGGCGCGCAGCAGTTGGCGGGCGTGATCGAAGCTTTCCTCGTCGCTGATCGAATAGGCGTGGCGCACGCTGGACAGGTCGGCAATCGAGGGGATGAAGTCTTCACCGATGCCTTCCACCGCCCACGAGCCGGGGGTCTGCATGGTGCCGCTGCGGCTGTATTCGGCCATCACCGAACCGATGGGGTCGGCCAGCACCATTTCCAGATTGGGTTGTACGCGCTTGAAGAAACGGGTCAGTCCGGTCAGCGTGCCGGCCGAGCCGACGCCGACGACAATCGCATCCACGTCATGCTGGGTTTGCGCCCAGATCTCCGGTGCGGTGCTGCACTCATGGGCGAGCGGGTTGGCCGGGTTGTTGAACTGATCGGCGAAGAATGCGTCGGGAATTTCCAGCGCCAGCCGTGCCGCGACGTCCTGGTAATAATCGGGATGGCCCTTGCCGACGTCGGAGCGGGTGATGTGCACCTCGGCGCCCATGGCCTTGAGGTGCAAGACTTTCTCGGTGGACATCTTGTCCGGCACCACCAGCACCACCCGATAGCCCTTGGCGCGGCCAACCAGGGCCAGACCGAGGCCGGTGTTGCCGGCGGTGGCCTCGACGATGGTGCCGCCGGACTTCAGCCGGCCGTCGCGCTCGGCTTCGTCGATCATCGCCAGGCCGATGCGGTCCTTGATCGAGCCGCCGGGGTTCTGTGATTCGAGCTTCAGAAACAGGGTGCACGGGCCCGTGTCAAAGCGGCTGACGCGCACCAGCGGCGTATTGCCGATCAGTTCAAGCACGGCAGGGCGGGAGTCGTTCGGCATGTTGTCACCTCTTTGCGAAAATTCGCACGGGAAGGACAGCAACCGGCGGCGAGCCATCGCACGCCAGTCGCCAGCAATGCATCGTTTGGACCATAGGCCGCGAATGCGCCTCTCGCAACTTTGTGCGACCAGCCGGTCACCTGATTGCTGGAGAGAATCCCCGAGTCGGCAATACTCAAGCGACCACCATCGGTCGAGGGCGAGCACCATGACGAAGGAAAGCAGTGGGGGCGAATCAGCCTCTGCGCTAATCGATGCACGAATCAGGGAATTGGATGACTGGCGGGGCGAGACGCTCGCGCGCGTCAGGGCGATCATCCAACAGGCAGACCCCGACGTGGTCGAGGAGTGGAAGTGGAGGGGCGTGCCGGTGTGGTCGCATGCCGGGATCATCTGCACGGGCGAGACGTACAAAACGGCGGTGAAAATGACCTTCGCCAAAGGTGCTGCGCTGGACGATCCCGCCCATCTCTTCAACGCCAGCCTGGAAGGCAATACCCGCCGGGCGATTGATGTGCATGAGGGCGAGACGCTTGATGAAAAAGCATTGAAGGCGCTGATTCGGGCGGCGGTGGTGCTCAACACCTCCAAATGAGTCGGCCGGTTTGTATCCCCGTGTATCCCTCGGGGCCGCAGCTATCTTGGCTTACAAAACCATGGCATCCGCGACACGTCCCCGATACACGACGGCCGCCTAATGGGGCACCACAACGGTATCACCCGGAGAAATGCCATGTTCCGTATCAACGCTCGTCACACCGCCAGAATGCTTGGCGTCGCTGTTGTCACCACTGCCGCACTCGCGGCGTTCTCCGGGATGTCTCAGGCCGAGGAAGTGAAGGCCCCTGCAAAAAGCTGGCAGACCGGGATTCATCGCACCGATCTCCTGAAAAAGGACCTCGACGTCGACGGTCGTGAAGTGATCCAGGTACGGGTTGATATCGATCCGGGCATCTCGTCGCCCAACCACTCCCATCCCGGCGTGGAAGTGGCTTATGTCATCGACGGCACGTTCGAATATCAACTGGAAGGGCAGCCACCGGTGACGTTGAAGGCCGGTGACTCGCTGTATATCCCGGCTGGCGTCGCGCATATCGCGAAGAACATCGGGACCAAAACCAGCTCCGAACTGGCGACGTACATCGTCAAGAAAGGCGAACCGCTGGTTGTGATCAAACAGTAAGGCCTAGGGGGAACCGTCGATATGGTTATCGACGGTTCCCCTGTCATGCGCGAATTTTAATACACCGCAAATCCCTGTAGGAGCCGGCTTGCTGGCGATGGAGTGTCAGTCGACATCGATTCAGCTGACCCACCATCGCCAGCAAGCCGGCTCCTACAGGATTTATGTCAACCGGACATTCCCGGAACACTCCTACAACGGTTTCAGCGTTCGGCGGGCTAGCACGACGCCCAGTGCAACAACGATCAGCCCCAACGCTACCGCGAAGGTGACCCGCATGCCGTGGGCCACGGCTTCGGGTGGCGTCTGGGTGATGTCGGCCGCCTGCGAGGCGAGGGCGAATACAGCGCCCAACGCCGAGGCGCCAGTGATCAGTCCCAGATTTCGCGACAGATTGAGCATGCCCGAGACAACGCCACGCTGATCGGACTGCACATCGCTCATGACCGTGGTGTTGTTGGCCGTCTGGAATACGGCATAGCCGAGCGTGATCACCACCATCGGCGCAACGTACCCGCCGATGCCAACTGTCAGCGGCAACACCGATAACACCAGGCAACCGACGGCCATGGCGATCAGCCCGGCGACAGTCATCCGTTGGGCGCCGAATCGGTCGGCGATCCGCCCGGCGGGCACACCTGTCAGGGCCGCGACACAGGGCCCGACCGCGAGCACTATGCCCACCACAACCGCCTTCAGCCCAAGCCCGTGGGCCAGATAAAACGGCCCGACCACCAGCGTTGCCATCATCACCGTCGCGACCAGTGTGCTCATGGCCAGGCTCGCGCTCAGCACCGGGTTGCGAAACATCGCCAGCCGTATCAGCGGCGAGGCGACTTTCATTTCAACCAAAACGAAGAGCCCCACGCCGAACCCCGCCGCCAACAGCAAACCAATATTAAGCAGCCCGAAATGGCCACGGCCCAACGTCATGGCCAGCGCATACGCCGCCAACGTCAGTGCCAACACCAGCGTGCCCCATGCGTCGAAACGGGCGCTCCCAGTGGTTGCCTTCTGCCGATCCGCCGGCAGGTAGCGATGCGCAAGCAGCAACGTCATCAGGCCCAATGGCACGGTGACCAGGAACATCGCCTGCCAACCGAACCCACTGATCAACAGGCCGCCCAGCGATGGCCCCAGCGCGGTGCCAATCGCCGACATCGTTCCGAGTAACCCCATGGCGCTGCCGGTTTTGGCTTTCGCCACGGTCTCACCGACGAAGGCCATGGTCAGCGCCATCATGATCGCCGCACCGAGGCCTTGCAGGGCTCGGGCGCCAATCAACATGCCCAATGTCGGTGCCCACGCGCACAGCGCCGAGGCGAGGGTGAACACGCCAATGCCGCCGAGCAGCAGCCGGCGGCGGCCGATCAGGTCACCGAGCCTTCCGACGCTGACGATCAGCGTGGTGATCGCCAGCAGATACGCGATGACGACCCACTGCACGTCCTGAAAGGTTGCACCGAACACCTGGGCCAGCGTCGGCAAACCGACGTTGGCGACGCTGGTGCCGAGTGACGACAGCAGCATCGACAGCGAAAGGCTGACCAGCGCCCAGCGCACGGCGGGTGTCTGTGTTGTGTTGTCCGCGATGGCGATAGTCGGCTTCATGCTGTCCCTCTGGATCTGACCGCTCCCGAAGTGGAGCTATCAGAAATCTACGCTGGCGCCTAACATGGCGGAAGGCGCACGGGTTGCACTCTACTCGTGCGTCAAACGCCATCTCACCCGGCCGTGGGGCAACGCATGTCGACTCCCGATTTCAATTTGCTGATCACCCTTGATGTGCTGCTCGCCGAAGGCAGCGTGGCGCGGGCCGCCAAACGCTTGCGGCTGAGCCCGTCAGCGATGAGCCGGGCGTTGGCGCGGTTGCGCGAAACCACCGGTGACCCGTTGCTGGTCCGGGCCGGGCGCGGACTGGTCGCCACGCCTCGGGCGCTGGAATTGCGCGAGCGGGTCAGCCAGTTGGTGCAGGACGCCGAAGCGGTGCTGCGCCCGGCGCAACAGCCTGACCTGAAACAATTGGCCCGCACGTTCACGTTGCGCACCAGCGAGGGCTTTGTGGAGACCTTTGGCGCGCCGCTCATCGCCCGCGTCGCCGAGCAAGCGCCGGGCGTGCTGCTGCGCTTCATGCACAAACCTGACAAGGACAGCACGTCGCTGCGGGACGGGACCGTTGATCTGGAAACCGGTGTGGTGGGGAAGGCCGCCGGGCCTGAGTTAAGGACCCAGGGTTTGTTTCGTGACCGATTCATCGGCGTAGTGCGCCTGGGGCACCCGTTGAGCCAGGGCGAGATCACCCCGGAACGTTATGCGGCGGGCGGTCACATCAGCGTCTCAAGGCGCGGGCTCGACAAGGGGCCTGTCGATGAAGCGCTGGCGGCGCTGCAACTGGAACGGCAGGTCGCGACCATCGTTGCCGGTTTCTCGACCGCGTTGGCGCTTGCCCGAGCCACCGATTTGATCGCTGCCGTTCCTGAACGCCACACCGAAAACCTGCGGTCGGGCATGCACAGTTTTGCGCTGCCGGTTACCTTGCCGGAATTCACCGTCGCGATGCTCTGGCATCCGCGTCTGGACGCCGATCCGGTGCATCGCTGGTTACGCGGGTGTGTTCGTGAGGTTTGTGCGCAATAGCCCAAGACGCCTGTAGGGCGCGCGCTGGCCTATGTCACTGAATGGCGTTGACGGGCAGTCTCAAAAACTGAACGACCGCGAGGTGTGTTGGGCCAGTTCGGCATCCAGCAGATGTTCGGCCAGCACATCATTCAAAAAGCGGAATTGATCGTTGAGGCCGACCACTTCGTTGCTGAAGTGGTTGCCGGCGGCGGGCATCAGCAGCGCTTCGAAGTTCTTGTCGAACACCAGCGACAGCACTTTGCGCGAGACGGCCTGCTGCGAGTAGTAGTTGTTGCCGAACACCGGAAAGCTCACGGCGAGGGTGACGGTGTGGATCATGATGTGCGCTCCTCGGTCAGGACGTACCACGAAAAAACGGTCAGAGTGAAGGCTGTCAGGGCCAGGCAGGTCAGCAGATGGATCAACATGATTTGCCCCTCCGGTTCGGGGTTGTGTGTCGGGTTGAAGTTGATCCTACGCTGACGATTCATGAGCGGAAGGCATTCGCGGCGATGGTGAATATCGACGGAAGTGATGGTCGGTTTTTGTGGTGTTCTTGAGGGACCCTTCGCGGGCAAGCCTCGCTCCTACAGAGATATCCGCGGGACACCAGTCCTCTGTAGGAGCGAGCGGTGCGACGATTCGACTTGCCCGCGAAGAGGCCATCAGCAACACCATCAACCTGAGAGTCCGCCGCCTATACTCAAATCAGGGCGCTTTAACCCCTGAATATCCCGTTCGGGGGAAGACTTTAGGACACACGATCTTGAACCTGCGTTCGCTGATCGTCGCCGTGCTGCTGGTGTTGGCGGGATGCGTCACGCCTGCGCGTGCCCCGGTGCCTGCGCCGCCGGTGACCATTTCCCAGAGCACCTGGCAGCAGGTGGATCGGGACATCGTCGCGGCATCCCAGTCCGCCACCGAACAGGCAAAAATCTATTCGCGCGGCGCCATGGATTACTGGCGAACCCGGGTCTATCAACTGACCGAAGAAAAATTCATTCCCTGGTTCAGCAGTTACTGGACCCAGGAATGGCTGTCGATGAAAGTCAGCTGGTACAGCCTCAGTGCCCAGGGTGAGCAGGACGCCTCGTCGAAACGCCTGGCGGCCTATCTGCTGGAGCAATACCAGAAACGCGTTCTGGCCCCGGTCGCGGTCGAGATTGATCCCGACCAGATCCTCGGTCTGGCCACGGCGTTCTACGTGGATATTCTTCAGGAAGAACTGCAAAAAATCTCCCAGCGCCACGGCGTGCCTATGGCCCAGCTCAATGGCCGTATCCAGAAAATCCCGGCCATCGCCCTCGGACCGCCGCCCGCGCGGGACGCTTCGCTGTACCAGGTCGTGCACACCCAGCCGCTCAACACCCTGCCGGCGTACGCGGCGCTGATCGACAAGATCCACAAGGCCGGCGGTAGCAAGGGCGTTGATTCCACCGACCAAGCCATGGCGCCGGTGGCCAAGCGCGCCAGCCAGCGGATGGAAGCCGAAATGGCCCCGCGCGGTGCCGCCAGCGCGGTGTCCGCAGCGGCGGGAAAAATCGCCGGAGGCTTGATTACCTTGGGCGTGGCGGGAATTCGCGCACTGATTCAGGCCAACGACCGACCGGACAGCGAGGCGCTGATTCGCAGCAGCCTGGGCAACACGTTCGATAAGGCCTGGATAAAAATGGTGCAGAATCCGACCACCGGTGTGATGGCGGGGACGTTGTACATGGCAGGGCAGATCGAGGGCAACCTGGCGGGGAGTGCCGACGTACCGTCGGTCAGTTCGGGCAGCGGCGCTGTCGATTGGAGCCCGTCCGAACCGACTAAACCGCAGATCAACCCTCAACCCCCGGCAGGAGAATGACCATGTCTTACGTCGATGGCTGTGTCTTTGCGGTGCCCAGTGCCAACCGCGAAAAATTCAAGAAACACGCGGAATCCGCCGCTGTGATTTTCAAGGAAAACGGCGCCCTGAGCATCGTTGAATGCTGGGGCGATGACGTGCCCGATGGCAAAGTGACTTCGTTTCCGCTGGCGGTGAAACTCAAGGACGACGAAACCGTGGTGTTTTCCTGGATCGTCTGGCCGGACAAGCCCACCCGCGATGCCGGCATGCAGAAATTGATGGCCGACCCGCGCATGCAGCAGGACGTCAACCCGATGCCGTTCGATGGCCAGCGGATGATTTTCGGCGGCTTCAACGTCCTCTTGCAGGTCTGAGCGTGTGTCAGGATCACTCCGGCGTCGGGGTGATCCTGCAACTTTTTCGATTGCGGATCTCGCTGTCCGTCGGTCGTTCTTTGACAAACTCGAAACGCGGTTCACCTTCGCTATAGTGAACCAGCCAGCCCCATTCCAGCTCTGACTCATCCTGACCCGGTTGCGGTGGCACGGCCCACCATGGCTCTTTGCTGATGATCTCTCGCATGGCCCCGTCCCGTTTATTCGGTTGGTTCAACTATAACGTGCATGTCAGGAGGTGCCAGGCGTGAGCGACGAAACCCCGGAGCCGGTCAAACGGCTGTTTTTTGCATTGGATTGCCCACCCGAACAGCGCAAGGCGATTGCCCAATGGCGCAGCGCGCTGCAATTGCGCATCGGGCGTCCGGTGCCGGTGGAAAACTTCCATCTGACGTTGCTGTTTTTGGGCGCTGTGGAGGTGGCGCAGATTGCCGAAATCTGCACTGCGGCAGCAAAGGTGCGCGTGCCGGGTGCGGCGTTGCGGCTGGCGCTGGATCGCCTGGATGTGTGGCGCAGGGCCGGGGTGTTGGTGCTCGCACCGGAACAGGCACCGCCGGAGTTGCTGCGGCTGGTGTATGCGCTGGAGCAGGCGATGTTGCCGTTCGGGTTTGAAGAGGCACACAAGGAATTCAGACCGCATCTGACGTTGATGCGTGACTATCGGGCGCCGGTGCCTGAGTCGACGACGCCGCCGGAGTTTTTTCTGCGGGCGGATCGATTTGTGTTGTTTGAATCCCACAAGGGCCGCTATCGGGCGTTGGCCGAATGGCCGCTGGTGCCGGCATAAAAAAAGGCGCCCGAGGAGGGCGCCGAACTCACCTTAACCGAGGAAGCCAGGTGAGGCCGTTCGTCAGAGAGGAGTGCAGCGGTGGTAAGGCGCTGCGTGAACGGAAACAGTTGAGTTTTGTGTTGCCAGCGATAGCAATCTTGAGTTTAGCGACTATTTCCCGAGCTTCACCCGCGTCCAGCCGCGCGTCATCACCCGCTGAACCCCGATCGGCATGTCCGGAATCGCATACAACGTCGCCATCACGGCCAAGGGCGGATACGAGCCCGGATCATCGCGAATCGCTTCATCCACCAACGGCGTCGCCGCCGCGTTGGCGTTGCTGTAGCCGATGTTGTTGGTGATCTCGGCGATGATGTCCGGGCGCATCAGGAAGTTCATGAACAGGTAGGCGTTGTCGACGTTCGCCGCATCCCGTGGGATCGCGACCATGTCGTAGAAACTGCCGGCGCCTTCTTTCGGAATGCTGTATTCGATTTTCACCTTGTCGCCCGCTTCCTGTGCGCGGGCCTTGGCTTGCAGCACGTCGCCGGAATAACCGACAGCGACGCAGATGTTGCCGTTGGCCAGGTCGGAGATGTACTTCGACGAATGGAAGTACGCCACCGACGGCCGGATCTTCATGAACAGCGCTTCAGCTTCGGCGATCTGCGCCTTGTCCTGCGAGTTCACCGGGTAACCCAGGTAGTGCAGGGCGGCGGGCAGCATTTCGGTCGGCGAATCGAGGAAGCTGATGCCGCAGGCTTTCAGCTTCTCGGCGTTTTCCGGTTTGAACAGCAAATCCCAGGAGTTGGTCGGCGCATTGGCACCGAGCACTTCCTTGACCTTGGCCGGGTTGAACCCGATGCCGATCGAGCCCCACATGTACGGGAAGGCGTGACCGTTTCCCGGGTCGCTGGCCGAAGCGTTTTTCAGCAACACCGGGTTGAGGTTTTTCCAGTTCGGCAGCTTCGACTTGTCCAGTTCCTGATAGACGCCAGCCTTGATCTGCTTGGCCAGGAAGCTGTTGGACGGCACGACAATGTCGTAGCCGGATTTGCCTGCGAGCAGGCGTGCCTCAAGGGTTTCGTTGCTGTCGAACACATCGTAGGTCACGCGGATGCCGGTCTCGTCTTCGAACTTCTTGACGGTGTCCGGGGCGATGTAATCCGACCAGTTGTAGACGCGCAGTACCTTGTCATTGGCCTGGGCGCCGGTAGCCATCGCGCCCAATAAGGACAGTGTCAGCAGAGTCCTGCCAAACATTTTCATCGGTACAACTCCATTCTTTTTTATTCAATGCGCAAAGCTGTGAAACGCGACGGCACTAGGCCGTCGCTTCTACCATTTGCTTTTTCGGTTGCTGCCAGGATTCGCTGGCGGTCTGGTCCATCGCTTCCTGGATCGCACGTTTGCGGCTGGCTTCAGCGCGGCGGCTGAAGTACCAGACCATGAAGGTCACAATCGAAACGGCGAGCAGAATCAGGCTGGCCACGGCGTTGATCTCAGGCTTCACGCCCAGACGCACCGCCGAGAACACTTCCATCGGCAAGGTCGTCGAGCCTGGGCCGGATACGAAACTCGCCAACACCAGGTCATCCAGCGACAGGGCAAACGACATCATGCCGCCGGCCGCCAGTGACGGCGCGATCATCGGGATGGTGATCAGGAAAAACACCTTGAACGGCTTCGCCCCGAGGTCCATGGCCGCTTCTTCGATGGACAGGTCCAGCTCACGCAAGCGCGCCGATACCACCACCGCCACATAGGCGGCGCAGAACGTGGTGTGGGCGATCCAGATGGTGACGATGCCACGCTCCATCGGCCAGCCGATCAGCTGCGCCATGGCCACGAACAGCAGCAACAGCGACAGGCCGGTGATCACTTCAGGCATCACCAACGGCGCGGTGACCAGGCCACCAAACAGCGTACGGCCCTTGAAGCGCGTGACACGAGTCAGCACGAACGCCGCCAAAGTCCCCAGCGCCACCGCCGCAATTGCGGTGTAGCAGGCGATTTCCAGCGAGCGCACCACCGAGCCCATCAGTTGCGAGTTATCGAGCAGGCCGACGTACCACTTCACCGACCAGCCGCCCCACACCGTTACCAGTTTCGAGGCGTTGAACGAGTAGATCACCAGAATCAGCATCGGCAGGTAGATAAACGACAGGCCGAAAATCAGCATGAACTTTGAAAATCCGAAGCGTTTCATCCCCGACCCTCCATCTCTTTGGCCTGGCTACGGTTGAACAACAGGATCGGCACAATCAGGATCAACAGCATCACCACCGCCAGGGCAGACGCCACCGGCCAGTCGCGGTTGTTGAAGAACTCTTGCCACAGCACACGGCCGATCATCAGGGTTTCCGGGCCGCCCAGCAGTTCCGGAATCACGAACTCACCGACCACCGGAATGAACACCAGCATGCAGCCGGCGATGATCCCGTTCTTGGCCAGCGGCACGGTGATTTTCCAGAAGTTGTTGAAGTTGCTCGAGCCCAGGTCCGAACCCGCTTCCAGCAAGCTTTGATCGTGTTTGACCAGGTTGGCGTACAGCGGCAAGACCATGAACGGCAGGTAGGCGTAAACCACGCCGATATACACGGCCGTGTTGGTGTTGAGGATCTCGATCGGGTGATCGGTGAGCCCGGTCCACATCAAAAACGCGTTGAGCAAACCGTTGTTGCTGAGGATGCCCATCCACGCATACACGCGGATCAGGATCGCAGTCCAGGTCGGCATCATGATCAATAGCAGCAAGACGTTTTGCGCTTCCTTGCTTGCCTTGGTGATCGCGTAGGCCATCGGAAAGCCGATCACCAGGCACATCAGCGTGCTGAAAAACGCGACCTTCAGCGAACCGAAGTAGGCCGAGATGTACAACTCATCCTCGGTTAGCAGCAGGTAGTTGCCGACGTTGAGGAACAGCTGGAGTTTCTGTTCGGCGAAGGTGTAGATCTCGGAGTAAGGAGGAATGGCCAGCGCCGCTTCCGAGAAGCTGATCTTCATCACCAGGAAGAACGGCAACAGGAAAAACAGGCACAGCCACAGGAATGGAATCCCGATGACGAGCTTTCGACCACTCGGCATCAGCCGCATGAACCGCTGATTGAGTGTTTTCATGAGCGCAGTACCACGCCGCTGTCGTCTTCCCACCACACGTAGACTTTGTCGTCCCAGGTCGGACGCGCGCCACGGCGTTCGGCGTTGGCCATGAACGACTGCACGACTTTGCCGCCAGGCAATTCGACGTAGAACACCGAGTGACCGCCGAGGTAGGCGATGTCATGCACCTTGCCCTGGGACCAGTTGTAGCGGGACTCGGGTTGGGTGGTGCTGACCAGCAGTTTTTCCGGACGGATCGCGTAGGTGATGGACTTGTCCTCCACCGAAGTGCTGACGCCGTGACCGACGTAGATCTTCTGCTCCAGATCCTTGCTGTGAATGATCGCGTGACCTTCAAGGTCCTCGACAACGGTGCCTTCGAAGGCGTTCACGTTGCCGATGAATTCGCAGACCATGCGGCTGACCGGGGCTTCGTAAATGTCCACGGGGCTTCCGATCTGGGCGATCCAGCCCAAGTGCATGATTGCGATGCGCTGGGCCATGGTCATGGCCTCTTCCTGATCGTGGGTCACCATCACGCAGGTCACGCCGACGCGTTCGATGATTTCCACCAGCTCAAGCTGCATCTGCGAACGCAGTTTTTTATCCAGTGCGCCCATTGGTTCGTCGAGCAGAAGCAGCTTCGGACGTTTCGCCAGGGAGCGGGCGAGGGCGACACGCTGACGCTGACCGCCGGAGAGTTGATGGGGTTTGCGTTTGGCGTATTGGGTCATGTGCACCAGGCGCAGCATCTCTTCCACGCGGGCGTCGATTTCACTGGCGGGCAAACGGTCCTGCTTGAGGCCGAAGGCGATGTTCTGTGCGACGGTCATGTGCGGGAACAGGGCGTACGACTGGAACATCATGTTGATCGGCCGTTCGTACGGCGGCATGTCGGTGATGTCCACGCCATCGAGCAGGATCCGCCCTTCGGTCGGGCGCTCGAAGCCGGCGAGCATGCGTAGCAGCGTCGATTTGCCGGAACCGGAACCGCCGAGCAGGGCGAAGATTTCCCCTTGATGAATCTCAAGCGAAACATCGTCCACTGCGGTGGTTTCGTCGAATTTCTTGGTGACGCGGTCGACTTTCACCAACACCTTTTTCGGTGCCTGGTGACCTTCAAGAGCCTTCCTGTAAATGCTGGAGGCGATTGCCATGTGAAACTCCCAACAGGTTTCAGTCGTCGGGCCAACGCGGCCTGACTTAAGAGTGGATTGCAAGCCCGAGCAATACGCGGGTCCTTGTAGGAGCTGGCTTGCCAGCGATGGCGGCCTGACTGCCAATGATGATGTCGGCTGTCATGGCCTCATCGCTGGCAAGCCAGCTCCTACAGGGGATACGCGCCGGCCTGGCTTATTCGGCGCCGCCGTCCTGGCTGCCTGGGTCGTACTTGTTGTTATTGCAGTGTGTTGTTTTCGCGAGCCACGGACGCGCAAAGGCACGCCCGCCAAACTCGCGGGGGCAGTAAATGGGTGTTTTGGGTCAGCGGGTTTTACGCTGCGCGGCCCGTCGTCGGCATGCATCGCCGAACGCCTGGAAAATACTCAAATAAGGAGGATTCGAAAGCACCTGCCATTCCGGGTGCCATTGCACACCGACCGCAAAGGTCGGGCTGTGGTCCACCGAAATCGCTTCGATCAAGCCGTCCGGCGCAATCGCCTCGGCGCGCAGGCCGGGAGCGAGGCGGTCGATGCCCTGGCTGTGAATCGAATTGACCATGAACTCGGTCGGCAACTCCAGCGCTTCGAACACGCCACCCGGTTGCACCGTCACCGCATGCGCCGGGGCGTATTGCACCGCCAGCTCAGGGCTGTCCGCTTCGCGGTGATCGAGCATGCCCGGCAGTTCATGCACCTTCTGATGCAGGCTGCCGCCAAACGCCACGTTCATTTCCTGGAAACCACGGCAGATGCCGAGTACCGGAACGCCCGCCGCAATGGCTGCACGCAATAAAGGAAGGGTAGTAGCGTCCCGCGCCGGATCGTGATCCGTGCCGGGAGCGCTGGCCGGGCCTTGATAGTGGAAAGGCTCCACATTCGACGGCGAGCCGGTCAGCAACAGACCGTCAAGATGCGCGAGCACATCCTCGATTTCGGTCAGTTCGCCTAAGGAAGGTATGACCACAGGCAGCCCCAGAGCCGCGACGCTGACAGCACGCAAGTACTTGTCGCCGCTGATGTGGTAGGGGTGCAGGCCAATCTGTTTGACGCACGCTGTAACGCCGATCAATGGCTTGAATGCCATTTTTATCACCTCGAAGTTTCACACTTGAACGAGCTTTTCCGGAGCTTAGCCTTGTTGATTTTAATTAACAACTCTCATGTAAAAAATTCTAAACGCCGCACGTCCGATCTTCAGGATTTACACGGTGCTCAAGGCTGATCTGGCACTCTCGTGCCCAAAAAAGGCCCGAAAATAAAGGATGGGAGGCTGGGTGTTCGCTATTGACTTCACTTTGCCGTTCGGGTTGACTGGGCTCCAGAAAGTGCAGTGAACATAATAATTAACAGCTAATAGGTGCATCATGTCGGTCCCTCTGCGTGCCGTTCAACTCAACGAAGCAAACGCATTCCTTAAGAAATATCCTGAGGTTTTGTACGTCGACCTTCTGATTGCGGATATGAACGGTGTGGTGCGCGGCAAGCGCATCGAGCGCACCAGTCTTCATAAGGTCTACGAAAAAGGCATCAACCTGCCGGCGTCTCTGTTTGCCCTGGACATCAATGGCTCCACGGTGGAAAGCACCGGCCTGGGTCTGGACATCGGCGACTCTGACCGGATCTGCTTCCCCATCCCGGGCACCCTGAGCATTGAGCCGTGGCAGAAGCGCCCAACCGCTCAGTTGCTGATGACCATGCACGAGCTGGAAGGCGAGCCGTTCTTCGCTGACCCGCGTGAAGTGCTGGCCAATGTGGTGCGCAAATTCGACGAACTTGGCCTGACCATCTGCGCCGCGTTTGAACTGGAGTTCTACCTGATCGACCAGGACAACGTGAACGGTCGTCCGCAGTCGCCGCGTTCGCCGGTATCGGGCAAGCGTCCGGTGTCGACTCAGGTGTACCTGATCGACGACCTCGACGAATACGTCGATTGCCTGCAAGACATCCTCGAAGGCGCGAAAGAACAGGGCATTCCTGCCGACGCCATCGTCAAGGAAAGCGCCCCGGCGCAGTTCGAAGTGAACCTGCATCACGTCAACGACCCGATCAAGGCCTGCGACTACGCGGTGTTGCTCAAGCGTCTGGTGAAAAACATCGCCTACGACCACGAGATGGACACCACGTTTATGGCCAAGCCGTATCCGGGCCAGGCGGGCAACGGTTTGCACGTGCACATTTCGATTCTCGACAAAGAAGGCAACAACATCTTTGCCAGCGAGGATCCCGAGCAGAACGCCGCACTGCGACACGCGATCGGCGGTGTGCTCGAGACCCTGCCGGCGCAGATGGCTTTCCTGTGCCCGAACGTCAACTCGTACCGCCGGTTCGGCGCGCAGTTCTACGTGCCGAACTCGCCGAGCTGGGGCATCGACAACCGTACTGTTGCGGTACGTGTGCCGACCGGTTCCTCCGATGCCGTGCGCATCGAACACCGCGTGGCCGGTGCCGATGCCAACCCGTACTTGCTGATGGCTTCGGTGCTGGCGGGCGTGCACCACGGCCTGACCAACAAGATCGAGCCGGGCGCACCCGTGGAAGGCAACTCCTACGAGCAGAACGAGCAAAGCCTGCCGAACAACCTGCGCGATGCATTGCGCGAGCTGGACGACAGCGAAGTCATGGCCAAATACATCGACCCGCTGTACATCGACGTGTTCGTGGCGTGCAAGGAAAGCGAGCTGGCCGAGTTCGAAAACTCCATTTCGGACCTTGAGTACAACTGGTACCTGCACACGGTTTGACGAGATCTGCGTCGACGACACCTCTCGTGCACGACACAAAACTCTGTAGGAGCCGGCTTGCTGGCGATAGCGGTGTATCAGGCGAGATCAATGTTGATTGATCCACCGCCATCGCCAGCAAGCCGGCTCCTACAGTTGATCTTCGTCGTTCACAGCTTTTGTGTACGTCACCAAACCCTGTAGGAGCCGGCTTGCCGGCGATGGCGGCAGCTCAGCCACCACCAACGCCACGGCCCACCCAACATTCCTCTGCGTCGAGTCACAACCATGACAAACACTCGCAGCGACTGGGAACAACGCTTCCAGTCCTTAACCATCGAAAGCCGCGCCTTCATCAACGGCCAATACCGCGCTGCACTCAGCGGTGAAACTTTCGAATGCATCAGCCCGGTTGACGGTCGCTTCCTGGCCAACGTCGCCAGCACCGATGAAGCCGACGCCAACGAAGCCGTCGCAGTCGCACGCCGCACCTTCGAATCCGGCGTCTGGGCGCGTTTGGCGCCCGCAGAACGCAAGCGCACTTTGATCCGCTTCGCCGACCTGATCCTGGCCAACCGGGAAGAACTCGCCCTGCTCGAAACCCTCGACATGGGCAAACCGATCAACGATTCGATGAACATCGACATCCCGGCGACCGCCAACGCGATCCGCTGGAGCGCCGAAGCCATCGACAAGATCTACGACGAAGTCGCCGCCACGCCGCACGATCAACTCGGCCTCATCACCCGCGAACCTGCCGGTGTCGTTGCCGCCATCGTGCCGTGGAATTTCCCGCTGATCATGGCCAGCTGGAAGTTCGCCCCGGCCCTCGCGGCGGGTAACTCGTTCATCCTCAAGCCTTCGGAAAAGTCGCCACTGACCGCGATCCGAATCGCTCAATTAGCGCTGGACGCCGGCATTCCGAAAGGCGTGTTCAACGTCCTGCCGGGCTACGGCCACACCGTCGGCAAGGCGCTGGCGTTGCACATGGACGTCGACGTGCTGGCCTTTACCGGCTCGACCGCGATTGCCAAGCAACTGCTGATCTATGCCGGCCAAAGCAACATGAAGCGCGTCTGGCTCGAAGCAGGGGGGAAGAGCCCGAACGTGGTGTTCGCCGATGCGCCGGATCTGCGCGCGGCAGCACAGGCAGCGGCCAGCGGCTTCGCTTTCAACCAGGGCGAAGTCTGCACCGCCGGTTCGCGTTTGCTGGTCGAGCGTTCGATCCGCGAGCAGTTCATTCCGCTGCTGGTGGAAGCGCTGCAAGCCTGGAAGCCGGGGCATGCTTTGGACCCGCAAACCATCGTCGGCGCGGTCGTCGATCAGCGTCAACTGGACAACGTGCTGCGCTACATCCAGGTCGGCAAAGACCAGGGCGCGCAACTGATCGCGGGCGGCAGCCGCACCCTCGAAGCCACCGGTGGCCTGTACGTGGAGCCGGCGATTTTCGACGGCGTGACCAACGCCATGACCATCGCCCGGGAAGAAATCTTCGGCCCGGTCCTGTCGCTGATCACCTTCGATACCGCTGAAGAAGCCTTGGCCATCGCCAACGACAGCATCTTCGGCCTGGCTGCCGGTGTCTGGACCAGCAACCTGAGCAAGGCCCACACCTTCGCTCGCGGCTTGCGCGCCGGCAGCGTCTGGGTCAACCAGTACGACGGCGGCGACATGACCGCGCCGTTCGGCGGGTACAAGCAGTCGGGTAACGGTCGGGACAAATCGCTGCACGCGTTCGACAAATACACCGAACTCAAAGCGACCTGGATCAAGCTCTAATACTTCTACAACGGCGGCCGCCGGCACATGCCCGCGGCCATCGGAGAAACCTATGAAACACGCCTCTGTTGAACAAAAGCATGTAAACAGCTACTACGCCGCAACCCGCAACTTCACCGGCGACTTCCCGGTGCTGGAACAAGCGGTGGATTGCGACGTCTGCATCATCGGCGCCGGCTACACCGGTTTGTCCTCGGCGCTGTTCCTCGCCGAAGCCGGCTACAGCGTGACCGTACTCGAAGCCGCCAAAGTCGGTTTCGGCGCCAGCGGTCGCAACGGCGGTCAACTGGTCAACTCCTACAGCCGCGACGTCGATGTCATCGAAGAGCGCTACGGCGACAGAACCGCTGAAGTCCTCGGCAGCATGATCTTCGAAGGCGCCGACATCATCCGTCAGCGCATACAACACTACGACATCCAGTGCGACTACAAGCCGGGCGGCATCTTCGCTGCGCTGAACAAAAAGCAGCTCAAAGGCCTGGCCGAGCAGAAAAGCAGCTGGGAGCGCTACGGCAACAAGAACCTGAAAATGCTCGACGCCGCGGACATCAAGCGCGAAGTCGGCAGCGACAACTACGTCGGCGGCCTGCTCGACATGCAGGGCGGCCACATCCACCCGCTGAACCTGGCCCTTGGCGAAGCCTCGGCGATCATCGGCCTGGGCGGCAAAATCTACGAACAATCGGCGGCGGTGGAAATCACCTACGGCGAACCGATCACCGTGCGCACCGCCAAAGGTGTGGTCCGCGCCAAATACCTGTTGATCGCCGGCAACGCCTACCTGTCGCAGGGCCTCGACAATCGCGTGACCGCCAAAAGCATGCCGTGCGGCTCGCAAATCGTCGTCACCGAACCGTTGTCGGAAAGGGTTGCGCGCAGCCTGATCAAAAACAACTACTGCGTCGAAGACTGCAACTACCTGCTCGACTACTACCGCCTCACCGCCGACAACCGTTTGCTGTATGGCGGCGGCGTGGTCTACGGCGCGCGCGAACCGGATGACATCGAACAGCTGATCAAGCCAAAAATCCTCAAGACCTTCCCGCAATTGAAGGACGTGAAGATCGACTACCGCTGGACCGGCAACTTCCTGCTGACCATGTCGCGCATGCCGCAATTTGGCCGCATCGAGAAAAACGCCTACTACATGCAGGGCTACAGCGGCCACGGCGTCACCTGCTCGCACCTGGCCGGCAAACTGATCTCGGAAATGATCCGCGGCGACGCTGAACGCTTCGATGCTTTCGCATCCTTGCCGCACATGCCAATGATCGGCGGCCGCACCTTCCAGGCCCCGCTCACCGCCATGGGCGCCGCGTACTACGCGCTGCGCGATCGTTTCGGCATCTAACCCAACACAACCCTGCAGGAGCAGAGCTTGCTCGCGAAGACGGCGGCACATCTGACATCGATGCCGCCTGACACACCGCCTTCGCGAGCAAGCCCGCTCCCACAGAGATCCAAAGCGGACAATAGATGTATGACCAATACCGGCTAAACCGTAGGAGCCGGCTTGCTGGCGATGGCATTTTTCCAGGCGATAATTGGACAGGCTGATACACCTCCATCGCCAGCAACCTTGCTTCTACAGCAACACCCCCAAACGTGATTTAATACCCGCCTTTCACAATTACGGGACAGGGAAGCGGTACTTTCGCGGCCAAAAGTCGCCCGCCATCCACCCCCATAACCCTTAAGTTTTCCTCGCATAAGGCTGTCATGGACACGGGCTCACGACTCAAATTAGTACGCGAAAGCTACAAACTCTCCCAGCGCGAGCTGGCGCGGCGTAGCGGCGTCACCAATGCCACCATCTCCCTGATCGAACAGAATCGCGTCAGTCCTTCCGTCAGCTCCCTGAAAAAACTGCTCGAAGGCATCCCCATGTCTCTGGCGGACTTCTTCACCTTCGACCAACCGCCACGCGAGCATCAATACGTGTTCCGCGCCAACGAACAACCGGATCTTGGGCGTCATGGGCTACGGTTGCTGCTGATTGGCGCTTCGGTGCCGAGCCGGCAGATGCGCTTGCTGCGCGAGCAATACGCGCCTGGGGCGAGCTCGGGGGAAGAGCCGATTGTGCATTCTGAAGGCGAGGAGTGTGGGCTTGTGACTCGTGGCACTGTTGAGCTGACGGTTGATGGGCAGATCAGTGTGCTCAACGCGGGGGACGGCTATTACTTCCCGACAACCTTGCCGCACAAGTTCCGCAACATCGGCCAGGATGAAGCGGAAATCATCAGCGCCAACACCCCGGCTAACTTCTGATCTCAAAAACGGACGCCAACCTGTAGCAGCTGCCGAGGTTGCGTCCGCGACCAACACCCATGCCGAATGGGAGCAGCTGCTTCAGGAATTTTCAAAGTAAATGGACTTCACATCATGACCACACCCCGCATCCGCCCCCTTGCACTCTGCATCTTCCATCACGATGGCAAGATTCTGGTCAACGAAGCCCGCGACCCCATCACTGAAAAGCCATTCTTCCGCCCAATCGGTGGCGGAATCGAATTCGGTGAAACCAGTGCCCAAGCCATTGTGCGAGAAGTACAGGAAGAACTCGGTTTGCCCATCACCGATGTTCGCTTGCTCGGCACGCTTGAAAGCCTATTTACGTATAACGGCACACCAGGGCACGAAATCGTGCAGGTCTACGACGCGAAGTTTGTGGATGCCAGCGTCTATGAGTTGTCGTACTTGAATGCTCAAGAAAGCGATGGTGCGGCCTTCGTTGCAAAATGGCTCCCATGCGCGAGCTTTATTGATGAAAAGCCATTAGTGCCTGATGGGCTCTCTGAGCTATTGAATAAAGTCGCGCTACTAGACTAATCCCCGTCACCTAATCATCTCGGGTGAAACAGCGTCAGGCTATTTTCAGGAAAATCAGGGATGTGCGTGATGAGAGTGATTATGTAAGTCGAAAAAATATTTCGATCACAATGAATTCCTAGTATCGATGGTTATGCAATTTAAACTGGCTTTTTTTCTTGGTAGTTAAAGAAATCAAAGGGGCTGTCGATAATGTTGTGGGTTTATCAAAGGAAGCGTTAAATATGATCATTACAGCAAGGTTGCGCAATAATATAATAATCGCCTTGGGCTCGATTTTCATTGTTTCAGTTATGATCTGGCAAATTTCTTGTCTGCGAACTCCAAGTAATTCTGTACCCCCAATACCTCCAGCGATGTCCGCTCAGAAAGTCAAGGCTTGCTCGGATAATGGTAATTGCTCTACAGATGTCATTTTGCTTTCTGGTCAGATTTATTCGGGTGGGGCATCTCGGACTGTAACGGCTCTCAATGAGGCGTTGAAGGATGCGGGCACTAATATAATTTGTTTGGATAGCATTGGTGGAGATAACGACGCCGCCCAAATTATTGCTAGCCATATAGCAAATCTTGGTTTGAGTACTTGTCATTCTTCGGTTTACAAAAATACAGACGGAACGGATTTTTCCTTTAACTATCGGGGGTGTCTATCATCTTGTACGTGGATTATGTTAGCGGGCAAGGAGCGGGCTATTTATGGTTCGAATGTAAATATCGGTTTTCATGGTAGTAGTTCATATAATCCCGTGGGCTTTTGCAAGTGCTTTCGGAGGCCATCTGAGGGCGCTAAAAAAGAATGGGCCACGTTGTTAGGAAATCTGTCGGGAAAGTTGGCGGAGTCTGATGTGGTGTTGAAGGCTCATCTTGATTTGTTGGATTGGTCTTTTGAGCAGGGTTATGGTGGAGAAACTTTTCCTCGAGAGCTTTCGCTTCTTCTAGGTGTTGATCACTATTTTACGAGTGATCGTAGAAATATTTAAATTTTAGTGTTGTGGGCTTTTAAAAAAGTCACAGCTCTATTTGAATAAATAGAGCTGTGGCCTTTTTTCATAACCACGGAATACAGTTGGGGTTGTAATACTTTACTTTTTCACGAGCTTGATTGAATGCGTATTCAACTTGTTCGTAAGTAATGGTTTTATCCAGTAGTTCAAGTGCTTCAGTAGATCGTTTTATCGCCTCCACGTCCGAATCTGAAGTGGCTCGATTTTCTAGGCACACCAGTCCCCGAAGCATTACGGTAATGGATTTTTCACCCGTAGCCAATCCCAGTGTTTCGGTCGGGGGTAGCAGCCACGTAAAGTTGATCTCTTCCCGTTGTCGATCAGGTGGGAGATTTCCAGCTTTGAAAACGGCTAAATCTCTTTTGGCTTGCAGAGAGTTTTTTCTACTGGCTAAATGATATCGGAGTTGAGCTAAATCGGGCAGCGGCTCATCCAAATCCAATGTCAATACTAGTGAGTTCTGAACTTTAAATCCGTCAATGGTTATATTGTTATTTTCGGTATCAAAAGTTTCAAATGATCTCGAACGACCCATTCGCAAAGGAATCCTTGCTGGGCAGATAGGGGCGACATTGATTTTTGAGACTTTGCGTCCATCTTTTTTTATTTCAAGTAGCGGTTTACTGACTGTTCCGATTTTTCCCTCAAGTGATAAGTCAGCTCTGAACGTTTCGTCTGTTATGTAGTACCACCAGTCCGCTACCACAATCATCTTATTGATATGGGAAAAATCTGCTAGCCGGAATCCTTGTGCCCCTAGTAATGCAGCCTCAATGAAAGCAATGCGACGTGCAAAGCGATTTAGCGCGTAATTCACCGAGGTTTTGTGGAACTCTTTGTGGTCGACTCCGCTGAGGATTATTCCCTGCGTAACGCTAACTCCCAATTGAACAAAATCGAAGACGATATCTGGCCCATTCTCAAGCACATCCATGTCCTGATCAGGTCGTGAGGCGAAAAAAATTTCGAGCCGTTGACGAAGCAAGCACAACAGACGGAACGCCTTGGGCTCAGTGAGCCTTGCGCTACGTTGAGCAATCTCAAGCAGGAAAAGTCGTTCCATTTGATCTTTCAAAAATAGCTCTGATTCGGTGTGGTTAGGCTTCGGCATGATCAGGCCTTCTGAAAACGGGGATTCCCGTTTTAGGGTGTTAAAGGATGAGGCGAAATTTTAGAGTTCTTTCGCCGATAGTCACCGCAATGGTTGGATATCTGGAGCTATGCATGTGGCGCAACGGACGAACATCTTTTCGCTCAGATTGTGCCTTAATCCCAGCAGCTAGCAGCTGGGTCTTACCCCATATCGAGGCAATTTTACATGTCAACATTTCAAACCTTTACTGACAGCGTGATTGATACCACCAACGATTTGATAGAGAAGGTCTCCACGCCTGGTTCTCGAGCGGGCTCAACCATTGAGCGCGCAGGAAGGATGCTCGAGGAAGGAGTCGACGCTGATGTCATAGCTCTGCAGATGACAAAAAACAGTGCTAGCTCGCAGAAATATACTAAAAGCGATGTTTTGGCCTATGGAAGAGTCTATCAAGACTGCAAAACCAAGGTTGTTCTGACCTCTGCTCAGACACGAGCGTTGATTCAAGATCAGCAGGAAGCTAGCGAACTCAGCGGCCAGTTAACCTGATACGGCTCTGCTGGATCAGGGGAAGTGGGAACGGACTGTCTAAGGCGACTCGAGCCTTAGGGGAAAATCAGAACGGTACACGCAAAAAGAAACCCGCAGAAACGCGGGTTTTTTGATATTTGAAGAATGACGGCTCAGTTTTACTTATCAACCCCACGCTGCTCAATCACCCGAAAAACATCACTCACGTCCTGGAGCAAAATCCGGGCGATGTTGGCGCTCACAACCGGGCTGTAGGACGTACTCGCGGTTGTTGTGGCAAGGCGGATTGCCACTGTTTACGGGGTTTTCACAGCATTACGGGCCGTGTGGAGTGCCTTGGGAAATCGGGGGCAGGTTTTGGGGCTGCTTCGCTGCTTGTTGGGAATAAATCCCCTCGTTACAAAAGGTAAATTCCTACACGTTTTTCGGACTCAGGTTTGCGAATCGAGTGGGCTGAAAGGTGTGACAGTGGATGTTGGTGTTGAATGTCAGGGCCTCATCGCCGGCAAGCCGGTCTCACTCCTACAGAGGGCGGTGTAGGCGGGCGCGTTGTTGCGTCCGCCTGTGATTCCTTTATGCGGTGTGACCGATCACTTCGATGATTCGCTTTGCGATGTAGTCGACGTGGGTTTCCAGGGCGAAGTGTCCGGTGTCGAGTAGTTCGACAACGGCATTGGGGTTGTCGCGTTTGAAGGCTTCTGCGCCAGGCGGGATGAAGAAGGGGTCGTTCTGGCCCCAGATGGCCAGGGTTGGCAGTTGGGTCTCGCGAAAGAAGCGCTGAAAGTCCGGGTAGCGTTTGAGGTTGTTCGCATAGTCCAGGAACAGGTCGAGCTGGATGTCTTTGTTGCCCGGCCGCTCCAATAACAGCGCGTCGAGGGTGTAGGACTCGGGAGCGATGAGTTCTGGCGTGCTGACGCCATGTTCGTATTGCCAGCGGGTGCCTTCCAGGTGCAGGACTGCGTCGGCGATGACCTGGCGATTTTCGGCCGACGGTTCTGCCCAGTAGGCTCTGATCGGTGCCCAGGCATCGCCCAGTCCTTCGAGATACGCGTTGCCGTTTTGCGAGATCAGTGCGGTCATTCTTTCGGGGTATTTGACTGCCAGTCTCAGGCCGGTCGGTGCGCCGTAATCGAAGACGTACATCGCGTAGCGTTTCAGTCCCATTGTCTCGACGAAATGGCCCAGCGTTTCTGCCAGTGCGTCGAAGGTGTACGTGTATTTGCGCTCGGCAGGCACTTCGGTGAATCCAAAGCCGGGCAGGTCCGGGGCGATGATGTGGAAGTGTGCCGACAGCAACGGGATGAGTTGGCGGAACTGGTGGGATGAGCTGGGAAACCCATGGAGCAGAAGGAGGGTCGGCTTGGCCGGTTCTCCTGCTTCCCGGTAGAAGACGCGGACGCCGTCGACGTCGGCAAAGGTGTAGCGGATGGGTGCAGTGGTGCTGGTCATGATGATTGGCCTCGTAACCGCATGGATGAGATCAAGCCGGTTTTCGAGATTAAATCTGGCACGAATAAAGTAACCCGTCAAAACAATTTTAAGAGGTTACTGTTTTCCGCCCTCAAGCATCGATGACTTTCTTTTGCCGCTCGCGGTGGGCCGCTGCTTTCGCTCTGTTACCGCAGACCGCCATGCTGCACCAGCGGCGTTTTCTGCCTCGGGTGTGGTCGATGAACATCAGGGTGCAGCTCGGTCCTTCGCAACATTTAACGTTGGTGAAATCTTCCTCGCTGACGAACTGCGCGAGCACTTCGCCCAGTGGCAACAGCAGGGAATCCGGGCTGCGCCAGCGGCGTTTCAGTTCCCAGGCGAGCTTCGGTGTCTCGCCGTCCTGCAGCGTGATCTGGGTGTATTTTTCGTCCCGTTCGAGCAGGCGATTCAAGGCCTCTAGCTCTGTCAGGGCCGAGGCTTCAAGCGGTTGGCCTTTGTATTTCAGGACAAAGCCGCGAAACCACTCGCGCAATGAACGTGCCTGCGCTGCGACGGTTTCCAGCTCGCCAGGCATCGCTTGTGCCTGAAGCCGTTGCAGTATTTCGTCTTCCACCCAGCCCGATTGTTTCAGCCAGTCCAGCCAGCCGTTGCCGTCGTCGATCCAGTCGACGGGTTCATCGACCGGCGTTGCTATCGAGTTTAGAAAATCGAGAGCGGCGGCGTCGGCGACGAAGAGGGCCGGTCCACGGGGAGTGCTGTTCATGAGGGTGTCCACTAAAGCCTGGATTGATAAGGCTCAGCGTAACCACTCAAAGTGCATCCGACAAGTTACTATATTATTTGTAACCTCTTCGTTGTGTTCGGTGGGGTTACTGAATGGGCTCAATTCTTGACCTGCTGATTCCTCCCATAAACATCCTCCAACCGCTCAATATCATCCTCACCCAAATAGCTCCCGGACTGCACCTCAATCACCTCCAACGGAATTTTCCCGGGGTTGGCCAGCCGATGCACCGAAGCAATCGGAATGTAGGTGGACTGGTTTTCCGTCAGCAGGAAGACCTTTTCATTGCACGTCACTTGGGCGGTGCCGGAGACCACGATCCAGTGTTCGGCGCGGTGGTGGTGCATTTGCAGGGACAGTTGCGCACCCGGTTTGACGGTGATGTGTTTGACCTGGTGGCGGATGCCGTTGTCCACCGAATGGTAGCTGCCCCAGGGACGATACACCGCGCAGTTGTTCTGGGTTTCCGAACGATTTTGGGCGTCGAGCGCATTCACCAGTTTTTTCACGTCTTGCACGGTGTCGCGGTGCGCGACCATCAGTGCATCTTCGGTTTCTATCACGACGAGGTTTTCCACCCCGAGCAAGGTCACCAGTTTGCTGCTGCCATGGACGAAGCAACTGCGGCTGTTGTAGCTGACGACATCGCCCTTGAGCACATTGCCGTCGGTGTCCTTTTCGTGCACATCCCACAGCGACGACCAGCAACCGACGTCACTCCAGCCAGCGCTGAGCGGGACGACCCACGCGCGGTGGGTGCGTTCCATCACCGCGTAGTCGATGGAGTTGTCCGGGCAGCATTCGAAGGTGACGCGATCGATGCTGGTCACGCCTTCGCTGCTGGGGCTGCGCTCCAGGGCCATCACGCAGGTGTCGTACATGTCCGGTTCGTGAGTGCGCAGCTCTTCGAGGTAGCGGCTGGCACGGAACAGGAACATGCCGCTGTTCCAGAAGTATTCGCCGGAGCGGACAAATTCGGCGGCGGTTTGCTGGTCGGGTTTTTCGATGAATTGCTCGACCTTGAAGGCGTGGGCGTCCGCATCGCTGCAGTCGGCCTTGATGTAGCCGAAGCCGGTTTCCGGACGTGTCGCCGGAATGCCGAACAGCACCAGATTGCCTTTGAGCGCCTCTTGCTCTGCGTGTTCCAGTGTGGCACGCAAGGCGGGGACGTCGCCGATTACATGGTCGGCAGGAAGGACCAGCATGAGCTCATCGCGGCCCTCGGCAATCAGCTTGAGGGCTGCCAGCGCCACCGCCGGTGCGGTGTTGCGGCCGAAGGGTTCGAGCAGGATTGCCTGCGGCGTGCAGCCGATGGCAGCAAGTTGCTCGTTGACGAGGAAGCGATGCTCCTGATTACACACCACGATCGGCTTGCCGATACCGTCGAATGCCAGGCGCTGCAGGGTTTGCTGAAAGAGTGATCCTTCGCCAGCCAGGCTCAGGAATTGTTTGGGGTACAACTTGCGTGACAATGGCCACAACCGGGAACCACTGCCCCCGGACAGAATGACTGGAATCATTTTTCTTTCCTCCCGCACCTTCATCGTTCGATATGAAGGCGCTTCGAACAGCGAAGGACTGCCTTCCATTATTTGAAACACAAGCTCAATTCAAAGTGGCCGCAATCAGGGGCGTGCCGGCTGTTGCACCTAGTCTTTCTGGTCAGCAAACAGCTGGGTGATGTCGCCGCCCAGGCGGTAGTTTTTCATCGGTTCAACCGATTGGCGCCAGCGGTTGGTTTGCGCTGAGCAGTCGTATAGGGCGCAGTACGGTTCCAGCCAGGCAAACTTGCCATCCTCGTTGAGGTCTTCGAGTGCTTGCTTGTGGCCGGTCTTGCGTTCGAACAAACCTGGATTCTTGATGCCTTCTTCCACGCGCGTCGCCAGACGCCGCATGGCGCCGTTGTTCTCTTCGCGCAGGTCGATGCCGTTGGCTTGGGCGAAGGAGGCGATCATCATCAGCGGCCCCATCGCGTAGTTATGGTAAGCCAGTGCGCGGGTGTCGCGACCCAATTCGTTGGGCAGGTACCCGTCGGCATCGACCTGGGACGCGCCGATGCGAAACTGTGCGACGGACCAGTCGAACAGGTCGCGCCGGTCGACCACCACCGAGGCCGCCATGACGGACCATGCCGCCCAATACTGGTGATTGTTGAGGCGGTCCAGCGGTTGGTCGCGCCAGTCCTGCACCACTTGTTCGGCGAGCTTGCCGATCCAGGCTTCGATGGGTCGGGTCTGCGCTTCACGGCCCTTCAATGGTTGCGATTGCGAAAACTTGAGCCGCAGGTACGCCGAAGAAATACTGCCCAACGCCCATTTGCGCATCGACTTGCCGGTGTGGGTGTAGGTGGTACTCAGCAGCGCCTGCGCTTTGGCCCAATCGCCCAGCCAGCTCAATGTGCAGTCCACATGACCGGGGCGGCCGAGCCGCAGATAGGCGGCGACTTGTTTGTTGACGCCTTTTTCCAGTTCGTTGATATCGCCGGACATTTCCTTGTAGCGTTTGTTGGACTCAGCGTTGAGCTGATCCCGTGCTTTGCCCGAGCCTTCGTATTTGCTGGGGATCAGCAGGTCGCCGGTATAGGGTTTGGGCGTCGCCGGACAGCTCTGCGCGTCGCCCTTTTTCTCTGTGGCCGGCGCGTAATAGCCCTGCGGCGGGCGAAGTTGTGCGGTCGCCTGCGTGATCGGCCCCATCAGAATGAAGGCCACGCCAACGGCGGCCCAGTGTGCCGGGCGCATCAGTTTGCCTCCGTCTGCGCGGTGCGCAGGGCCGGTGCCGCCGTGATGGCGGGTTTGACGCACAGTCGGGTCGAAAGCCCTGTGGTGGTCATTCCCGGCGGCGGTTGCACGTCCATGGAAAGAAGCGTCTGTTCGCCCCAGTCGCCGTCGCCGCGCAACTCGAAGGCGAAGCGGCCCTGGGTATTGACCGTCGGCGAACGGCTCAAGCTGAGGTTTTCCTGGCGACCGTTCAGGTAGGTCAGGGTCGCGTTCAACAGACGCACGCCGGGATCCGCGAACTTGAGGTCGACCTGATAACGATTGCCCTTGATCGGATACACGTTGCCGCCACTGCCGTTGAACAACACTTGATTGCGCCCGCTGTGCAGGGTCGCCTGGCTTTTGAGCAGCGGGGACTGGTTGTCGCAGCCATCGCTCAGCGCCGCCATTGCCTGGCGGTAGAAGCTGGATTTGCCGAGGCTGTCGAGGTTGTCGGTTTCCCACACCAGCACCGCCGGCGGGGCGTTCTGGAAGTCGTCGCCGAGCAGGTAGGCGATCAACGAATCATCGTAGCCACCGCCCGGTACGCTGAAGTTGCGGACCGGCGTCTGCAGGTATTGTTCAAGGAAACCGGGAAAGTTGAACAGCTCGCTGCTGGCACTGGTGCCGATCAGTGCGACCTTGGCCGGGCCCTTGGAATCGCCTTGGGCGCGGGTTTGATAACGGGTCACATACTGCGCCGCATAGCCGTTGCCGCAGATCTGTGTGGCGGCTTTTTGCAGCGTGCCCGAGCGTCCCAACAGACCAGCCGGTTGGCTGGCGAAGACCTGATGCGGCAACGCCTTGAGCACATCGTTGCCCTTGAGCGTCTGGGCTACCAATTGGGCACTGCGGTCGGCGCCATAGGGCGTCCAGTTGTGATCGCCCTTGAAGTAGAAGGGCTGCCCGGCGGGCTGTGGCGAACTCAGCAGGTTGGCAAAGTCGGGTGCCAGAATGCCCAGGCCGCGCACCCGATCCAGCGTTTGCAGGTAGTTCTGCCGGGCGCTGACCTGATCGAAGCTGGCCAGTTCCAGCGGCGTCAGGCGGTCGGCGTGCAGCAAGCCGCGACTGGGTGGCATCACCAACACCAGTTCGACGCCACGCTGGGCGAGCCCGTCGCGCAGGCGCTTGAGGGCTTTGTAGCCGCTCTCATCGAGGCCGAAGTCGGTGCGCAAATCGCTACGGGTGCGAAACAGCCACTGGTCCTTGGCCTCCACCAGCGTCGCGTAGTTTTTCAGCTCCGGCTGTTCGTAATATGTCGCCTGCGCCGCTTGCGGGCACAGCTGACAGCAGGCCTCGGCCGTGTACTGCGGCTGCGCCTGTGCCCCCATCGACATGGACAGCAGGCCAAGCGCGGCAAATCCATGAAAGGTGTTCATCGGCGGCTCCTCACAGTGTCTCGGGCAGAATCAGCGCGGCGGCGTGGCGGCGCAGGAGGATGTCCATCAAGTCGCCCTGAACGTCTCCCAGTAAACCGGTGAAGGCCAGGCCGTCCTGTTTCTGCGGTGCGAGAAAGGTCAAGTCATAGAGTTCCAGGCGCGAGGGTGAAAACACGGCGATGGGGCTGGAACCGTTGCCGATCAGTTTGCCGCCAACCACGGTGAGCGACAGTTTGGCTTCGTAAGGGTCTTCCTTGAGATCGCGGTCGCTGCCACGCAAATCCTTGGTGTGGCCATAGATCCCGGTCAGGGCGTTGGCCATCAGCTCGTTTTCATACAGGCGCACGCCGGTGCTGTTGCGCACGCGGATCCCGTGTCGGTCATTGTCCGCCGCGCGGTTGCGCCAGATCAGGTTATTGCCGCTCTCGTACAAGGTGATGCCGTCGGAGCGGTTTTTGTAGGTTTCGTTGTAGGCCAGCAGGTTATTGACGCTGGAACGATCCAGGACGATGCCCGAGAGATGATTGTTGTAGGTGCGGTTGTAGATGATCCAGCTGTCGTTGACCTCGCGCGAGAGGATGATGCCGTGCTTCTTGTGGGTATCGAAGACATCGTTATGGGCAATGATCAGCCGGCGCGAACGGTCGTGCGGGTCGATGCCATATACGATGTTTGCGCGATAGGTGTTGCGCAGAATCACCACGTCGTCGGCCTCGTAGCAATAGAAGCCGAAATAGTTGTCGATGAACTGCGAATTGATCAGCCACCCGGTCGGTTTTTTGCGCTTCATCTTCGGCGCCATGCTCGGGCTGTACTGGGAAATACTCACCCCATAACTCTTGCTTTCGGTGTAGCCGAAGCTGGTGATGGTGCTGTTGACGATGTAGGTCTCGGTGCCGCCCCAGGAAATCAGGAACGGGCGAAACGTTTCCTCTTTTTTGAACCAGGCCGGGCTGTCGTCTTTCTCGCTCCAGGCGCTGACCTTGGTATCGGTAATGAACAGTTTGCCGTCGTTGACCAGGAAGGAACCGCCGTCCTGGGACAAGCGCAATTCCTTGACCGACTTGTCGATATGCAGCGTCCCGCCGGGACGGATGACGATCGGCAAGCGCGCCAGAAACACCCCCGGTGCGGTCTCGCGCAGGGCTGTCTGCGGCAGGCTGCGCGCCAGTTGCGTCAGGCTCATGTAGCCGCGATCGATGAAGATCGCTACAGGCATTTGCTTCTGGCGCACTACCCATTCCTTGAAGCGGTCCTGGCCACCGATGAACTCATCAAGCGCGTTCTCCTTGAGCATCGGCTGGATCAAGGCACGGCCTGCGGGTTTGAAGGCAATCTTCGCGGCGACTGCCTCGGCGGTATAGCCGGACAGGTCGGGCATTTTCGGTTCCTTGATCAGCAACGGTTTTCCCGGAGCTTCGGTGATGGTGTAGCGGGGTATCAGGACGTCACCCGCCGTGGCACCTGCCGTCTGCATCAACAGCATTGTGGCGAGCAAAAGCCCTATCTTGACGACACGGTCCATAAGTCTCACTCATCCCAAAATGCTAACTGGTGTGATCAATGCGCCGTTGCCCACGGTGACATCACCGTGGGCAACCACCGGGTCCTAGATTTTCCAGACAAAATCAATGAACGCCCGGTGCATGCTCGAGTCGGTGTCGTTGGCGTAAGCGTCGCCCGGGAAGAACACGCCCAGGCGCAAGCGGATCAGCGCCGAAGGTTCGTCGACCCAATCCACCATGCTCGCGGGCAACAGGCCTTGCTTGAAGTACTTGGTCATGACCAGATCGACTTCCTGGCCCAGGTCTTTCTCGCCATCCACCAGTGCCGCGTTGACGATCCCGTCGTCGCCGGTTTCCGTTTCGTCGTCGACCCGCCAGAAGCGGTGGTAGACGAGGCTGGCGTCGTAGTCCTCGCGCATTTGCCAGGAGCCGAACAGCGTCGCCGTCTGGAGGTTGCTCAGTTCACCGCGAAAGGCTTCACCGAAACGGTGTACGCGTGAGCGCGTGCCGGTGAAGTTGGAGCGGTTGCTCTGCAGGCCGGTTTGCTGGTACTGGTTTTCCTGGTCGTTACCGCCGCCGTCGCCGCGGGCGGCGGCAGCACCGAGGCGCCAGCTTTCATCGATGTTCCAGCGCAAGCCCAGGTCCGCGGCCCAGGCGTTGACGTTGCCACTGGTGTGTCCCGTCGCGATTCGATCGCCGACGGGGTCGATCACGCTGGTGAGGTTTTCGCGATCACCGGTCAGCCAGGTTGCGGAGGCCCAATAATTGACCGGCATCGTCGAGCGATAGTTGTAGCCGTCACCGTTCGCTTCGAGACCGACCCAGGTCAGGCTGCCGGTGTTGGTCTTGTCGAGTGTATCGACCTGCTCGCCGGGATCGGGCAGGCTGCCGCTGTCCTCTGAGTGGTGGACACGCAGGCCTACCCAGTTATTGGGCGTCCATTGTGTAGAGATGTCGGCGAAGACATGGGAACGGTCTTCATCTTCAGGCGCCAGGTCGTCGAAATCGGTGCGATAGTCGGAAAAGCGTTGAGCGGCGCCGAGGTGGCTGCGCAGCAGCGTGGTTTCGAAGGTCCAGTTGAGCGCTTCGATGTTGGTGTCCATCCACTCGCCGCTGTCCTCGCGCAGACGCTGGCGGCCCAGGCGCAGGTGCTCGCCCGGATAGGCGGTGATGCCCGAATAGTCGACCCAGAACTCACGCAGCGCCAGGTAGCTGTCATCCGCTTCACGGGTGTTGTTTTCGCCGGCACCGTTGTTCACCGTATCGGTGTCGATGGTATCGGTCGCCGCGACCGCCTGCGCCATCGTATAGGCACTCCAGTTACCCCATTGGCCAAAGGCCCAGGGGCGCAAGTCGATACCTATATCGTTGAGGGTGCCACCGGGTGCAGTGCCAAGGTCCCGGTCGTCCTGCGATTCACCGGTAATCTTCACATCCAGGCCGAAATTCTTCGGCGCCACTTCCGCCGCCAGCACCAGACCGGCGCTGCACAACAGCGAAACTCCCAGACCATAACTAGCTAACAATGCTTGCTTCATAGTAAGTCCTGTCCATTTTCCGGAGTTTGCAGCCTGGCTAAAGCCGCGCCCGTCAGACGGGCCTTGGCTTCTTCCTCAAGCAAGGGCTGCGCGATTTTCTTTTCTGCCGGGGTCATCCCCGACTGCACGGCCGACAGCACTGGCCCTGCATTCACCACGCCCTGGCGTTGCGCAAGTTGCGCAAAGACAAAAGCATTGATCCGATTGACCTTGACCCCGCGGGAGTCGGAAAACATGTGAGCCAGGGCCAAATCGGCGTTGGGCGAGCCATTACGGGCTGCCAGCAACAAATGTAGCAGTGCTTTCTGAGGTTCGACCTCGCCCAGGTAACCGCGCCGGTACAACTGACCCAGGTAGTAATGTGCCCCGACTTCACCGGCGGCGGCCGCCTTGAGCAGGTGCTCTTGCGCCAGGCGCGGATCCTGCGGCAGCCATTTGCCGAGGTAATACAGGCGCCCGGTCAGCAGTTCCGCCCGTGGATCGCCCGCTTCGCGCCCGCGCTGCAAGGCCGAGAGCAATTGCGGCGCATCGCCTTGTGCGGGGTAGTCGTCGATCAGCCGCGCCAGGCTGGTCCAGGCCGGTGGATAGTCGGGTGCCAGTTCCTCAAGCAGGCGCTGGGCGCTTTGCGGATCGGCCGGGCCTTCGAGTGTCGGCGTCGACAGAACGCGCGCCACCGACTCGACCCGCAAGGGCGCGACTCGTCCCTCACGCCAACCCTGGCGCAACTGCGCCAGCAAGTCGGCTTGCGCTTTGGGCTGGGCGCGCATTCGGTTGATGGTGGCCAGCTCCACATAACAGGCATCGAGTAATGCCAGTCGCGCCCGGCACATCTGCTCGATCTGCGGCAGGTGAGCGTTATAAGTGCCCTGATTGCGGTAAATCAGAATCTGCGCCATGTCTGCCTCGACAATGCCCTGGGCGCGCCAACTGTTGACCTTCTGCTGCGGATCCACCCCCGGCGTCAGTTGCGGGTAGCCCAGGTACAGCAACGTCAGCGGCACCACGGCACTGAACTCGCCTTTGTCCAGCGCGCCTTCCAGCAATTGCCGGGCCTCTTGCACTTGCTTGGGATCCGTCGGTCCCTGACGCAGCAACACGCGGCCCAGACGTGACTGCGCCTTGACCGATTCCGGCGCGGCCTGCCGGTACAATCCCTCAGCCTCTTTCAGGCTCGCGGGGTCGCCCGCCGAGGCCGTCAAGTCGCCCATTCCGGCCTGGGCGTCGGCGTAGCCGTCCTCGGCCAGCGGCGCGTAGTTCTTGCGAGCCGTTTCATAATCGCCGCGCGCCATGGCCTCGCGCGCCAAGCCTTGATCGGGGAGGGTGCCGCACCCATGAATCATTGTCAGGGCAACGGCCAGCGCGGAAAACCGCAGCCCCGATCGCCATGCGCCGTTCATTTTCCGGCCGCCATGACTTTATTCGCCCAGGTGTTTTTCACCCAGGCATTGGCCGCCGAGGCACTCTGCACCCAGACATTGCCTTGCAGGTCTTCGATACTGACCTCCACCGGCCGCCCGGCCTGATCGGTTTGCAACGGGCTGTCAGGCTCAATGGTGACCCGCAGGTCCGAGGCCAGGCCGCCGTTGTCCAGCGCCACCGCAGTGATTTTGCCCGCGCGTGGCTGTTCTTCGCCGATCAACTGGAAGCTCACCGCTTTGCCAGGCTGGATCTTGGCAAAATTCTTGTAGGGGAAGCGCGCCTCGATGGTTGCCACACCGTCGATCGGCATCAACTCGTACACCGTGGTGCCCTTGCCGACGACCTGGCCATCCGGCACCAGTTGCGACACCACCCGGCAATCGCAAGGGCTGGTCAGCGAGCCTTGCAGGGTTCGGCTGAACAGGCGCTCAAGGTTTTCCGGGGTCGCCTGTCCGGGCGGCAGGTTGCCTTTCATCACATCCAGCAACGAGGCGGAAAAGGTCGCCAGCGGGGCTCCCTTGGCCACCACCGCCCCGACTTTGACCAACGAATTGACGCTGCCGTCGCGCGGCAGTCCGATCAACTGGCCGGGCACATTGACCCGCGCCGATTCGGCATGGGTGACGAAATAAATGCCATACAACTGGTGCACCACATAACCAAAGGCAAACAGTCCCACCAGGAACATCAGCAGGCTTACCGCGGTGGCCCGCACGCGAGCGAGAATGCCCATGCCGTGGCCGCTTTCGTGCTTTCGCGGCTTGGTGAAGTTGTCGCGCTGCTGGGTCGAGAGCATGTCACCCAGGCTGATCACCCCGCCCGAGAGGTAAGAGGTGATCACGTAACGCAAGGCGGAAATCGCACGAGGGCGCAGGTTTTGAAACTCGCAACCTATGCGTTGCCCCTCGTCGTTAATCGAGCGCACGACAAACTCCACGTCGATGGCAAACCCCAGCGCATCGACCTGGAACACCAGTTTGCCTTTATGTTGCCGGCCCACAATCAGCGTTGTACCCGGCTGACTCAGGCTGAATCCTCCGGCTGACAAGTCGATCAGCTCGCAATCGAACGGCTCCCGGTCCGGCCCGTGAAACTTGATCCTCGCCGGCAGAGTCAGCCGCGCATGCTGACGCTGCACCTCCGACTCGTGCACGACATTGTCATCAACAGCAACAAAAGCTGTGTTCATAACGCGTTCCTTCCCATCGATTGAGTCCGATCCGGCACGGCCTGCCACGGCCCTGACACCTGCACTACACAATCCACATCAGCAGCGCGCAAAACACGCTGCCGGCCGAAAACGTCATGGCCCGCGACGACCAGGTATTGAACCAGCGCTGATAGCTCGCCAGCCCACGGTCGAGTTTGGTTTTCTGGCGCGTCCACGATTGCTGGTCGAGACGGAAGAACACATAGATCTTCACCATGGCGCCGACCAGCTGGTTGTAATAGAGAATCAAGGGATAAGCCGGCCCGACCGGGTGCCCCGACGCCAGCAACAGAAGACTCAGGATCAGGCGCGTCACGCCGATCCAGAGCACATAAATCAGCAAGTAGGCGATGCTGTATTTGAGGCTGGCAATGATCGCCACCGACGGCCCGAGCAGGCTGGCCCACATCGATACGCGCTGGTCGAGCAGCACCAGCGAGGTGAACCAGCCCAGCCGCCGCACGCCCAGGTGCAGGGCCCGTGAGTTCTGCCGCAGGTTATTGCCATACCAGCGGAACATCAGCTTGCGGCTGGCCTTGATGAAGTTCTTTTCCGGTGGATGCTCGACGGTGTTGATCGCAGCATCGGGCACATAAAAGGTGTTGTAGCCCAGCCGCATCAGGCTGTACCAACTGGACTTGTCATCACCGGTCAAAAAGCGGAAACGTCCCAGGCGCCAGTGCTGCAGATAATCGCGCTCGACGTCTTGAATGAATCCGGGATCGGTCACCACCTGGGCGCGGAACACCGACATCCGTCCGGTCATTGTCAGCACGCGCTTGCCCAGTGCCATCGAGCACATATTGATGTGCCGCTGGGCGAACCGCAGCTTGTGCCATTCGCTCATCAGGTAGCTGCCGCGTACCTCGCAGAACTCATTGGTGGTCAACCCGCCGACGTTCGGAAAAAGCTTGAACCAGGGCACGGTCTGACGTACCAGCCCGGCGGAGAGCACGGTGTCGCCATCGACCACCGCCACCACTGCATCGGCGTCCGGCACGTGTCGGGAGATCGCCCGGAAACCATTGGCCAGGCCATCGCGCTTACCGGTGCCGGGAATCCGCACGAAGCTCAGCTTGACCTGCTCCGGCGGGGTATAGCTGTCCCAGAGCGCTTTGATCAGCAATTCATCGGCGAGTTCGACGATGGAGCAGACCACCGTGGTCGGGTAACCACAACCGATGGCCTCTTCAATCACCGAGCGGTACACCTGCGCCGTGGTCAACGCCTCGATCCGAAAACTGGTGACCAGCAAAAACACGTGCGACGGGTCGGCAATGCTGCCGAGCCGGGTGACTTTGCGTCTGTAGTAGGGGAACACCAGATAAAGGAACAGTAACCCTCGTATGTAATGGACAGCCCCCATCGAGTAGCGCCAGATGCCGACCGCCCCCAGCAACAGGAGAAAGTCCCTGGATTGAGGATCGAACACTGAGCGCGGCAGCAGCAGTGCAAGCCCCAGCAACGCGGTGACGTAAAACAGCCAGCCCGCCGCTTCGCGCAAGTAATCCCTGGCACCAGCCATACCTGTGACTCCTGTTCGATAAACCCGTATTGCCCGGGTTGCAGTTCGGTGTCGCTCTTACCAGCAGATGCCTTCTAGCTGATCGTCACTGGTGTGTGGCATGAAACCCACCAGGTCAACCACCTGCTTGCCCTCGGGCACCTCAAGCGCGAGGGCTCTGAAGGACTCGTCACCGTTGCCAAGCACAATCACCTCCGCCTCGTCGATCACCTTCACAAGGTCTGCGCGTAGCAGCGAAGCCAGGTGCGGAATCTTCGATTCGATGTAGTCCTTGTTGGCGCCATAGATGCGCGCGTATTCAACGTTGCGGTCGAAGATATGCAGGTCGTAGCCCTTGCCGATCAACATTTCGGCCAGCTCCACCAGCGGGCTTTCGCGCAGGTCATCGGTGCCGGCCTTGAAGCTCAGGCCGAGCAGGGCGATACGCCGCTTGCCGTAACTGGTGATGATGTCGAAGGCTCGCTGAACCTGCGCCGCATTGCTGCGCATGATCGACGCCAGCAGCGGGTGCTCGACATCCAGTTGCCCGGCGCGGTAGTTCAGCGCACGCACATCCTTGGGCAGGCAGGAACCGCCGAATGCGAATCCGGGACGCATGTAATAACGCGACAGGTTGAGTTTGGTGTCCTGGCAGACCACGTCCATCACATCGCGACCGTCCACGCCGGCGGCCTTCGCGATATTGCCGATCTCATTGGCAAAGGTGACTTTGGTCGCGTGCCAGACATTGCAGGTGTACTTGATCATCTCGGCCACTTCGATACTGCGGCGCAGGAGCGGCGCGTCCAGCTCTTGAAAGAGCGAGGCGAGCAGGTCACCGCTGCGTTGGTCGAGTTCACCAATCACTGTCATGGGTGGACAGTTGTAGTCCTTGATCGCCGTGCTTTCACGCAGGAACTCCGGGTTGATCGCCACACCGAAGTCGACCCCGGCCTTCTTGCCGGAACAGTCTTCCAGTATCGGGATCACCACATTCTTCACGGTGCCCGGCAGCACCGTGCTGCGCACCACCACCGTATGCCAACTGTCCTTGGTGTGCAGGGCTTCGCCGATCTCGCGGCAGACCGACTCTATGTAGACCAGATCCAGATCGCCATTCTTCTTGCAGGGCGTTCCGACGCAGAGGAATGACATCTGCGTGTCCATCACGGCCGCCTTTACATCACTGCTGCCGCGCAGCCGCCCCGAGTTCACCCCCTGTTCGAGCAGCGGTTCCAGGCCGGGCTCGACGATAGGCGATTTACCCTGGTTGATCAGGTCAATCTTGACTTGCGAGACATCCACGCCGATTACGTCATGACCGCGAGCAGAAAGACAGCCCGCGCATACAGCGCCCACATACCCCAGACCAAATATGCTGATACGCATTGGTAAGTTCCCCATATACCCGGATTTCGGATGGCCATCGGCATGCCACACAGGCCGACAGTTGCTCTATTTGGCTAACTAAGCGGCAGTTTTGTTCAACGTGTTTTTCGGACCCGCAATCGCAGAATCAAGAGTGTAGACAAACATTATCCTGGCACTGTCATTTTTTTTAACAGAAATTTCGAACAGTTCGTGCCGGCAGTATTAAGAGTGGAGGTTACAAGGAAAGTGCCAAAAGACCATATACGAATTTATAATAAAAATTATCAATAAAATCAGTTGGATATCTAACTTATTCCGATTTGAAATATGGATAGAATATGTGTTTTTGCACCAAAATCAGGCGGGATACTATATCGGTTTTTCGCGCCGGCACTGGAGCGGTGCAACACCAGCGTTACAACTCTTCAATCAACCAAATAAAATTTTTCTTAAGGTGTAAAGTTGCTGAAACATGTCAATTTTTTAATAACGGTTTTATTGGCGTTTTCAGAGTGCGTGATAGTCAACGTCTTGGATCTGAAAAAGAGGATCCAATAATAAAAAAAACCGCATTAATGCGGTTTTTTTGCAATTGGAATGTGAGGGGTTAGAGGTTATTGGCGAGTTTCCCAGTGGAGAGGCGGCGTTTGTACGCGGTGTCGCGATTGGCCAGCCAGTAGTAGAGCGGCGAGGTGATGATCAGACCCACCAGCCAGGACAAGTCAGCCCCATTGATGTGCTCCGAAATCGGCCCGACGTACAGCGGCGTGTTCATGAACGGAATCTGCACCACGATCCCGATCGCATACGCCAGCAACGCCTGCGGGTTGTACCGGCCGTAGATGCCGCCATCGACCTTGAAGATCGAATTGATGTCGTACTGGCCTTTGTGGATGGCGTAGAAGTCGATCAGGTTGATCGCGGTCCATGGCACCAACACCACGAGCAACACCAGCACCATGTCGACAAAGTGGCCGATGAAGTTGGCGGAGGCGCCGACAGCGGCAAAGCAGCAGGCGGCGAGGAGGATGATCGACAGGATGGCGCGGCTTTTGGCGGTGGGGATCCAGCGGTAGGCGAAGGTTTGCACCAAGGTGATCAGCGACAGCACCGCGCCATAGAGGTTGAGGGCGTTGTGGCTGATGACGCTGAGCAGGAACAGCACGAGCATCAACGGGCCGATGGAGCCGGTGGCGAGTTTGACGGCGTCCATGGTGTCCATGCCGACGGGCGTGGCGAGGACGGCGACTGCGCCGAAGATGAACGAGAGGCTGGAACCGAACACGGTGCCCAGATACGTCGTCCAGAAGGTTGCGGCGACGGGCACGTTGGCCGGCAGGTAGCGCGAGTAGTCGGAGACGTAAGGCGCGAAAGCGATTTGCCAGAGCGCAGCAAGGGACACGGTGGCGAGCCAGCCGGAAATATTGAAGCTGCCGCGCGTGAGGAAGTCGGCGGTCTGCACGTGGGTGAAGATGTAGCCGAAACCAAGCACGATACCCGCGCCGAGCACCCAGGTGCCGATGCGGTTGAGCACGTGAATGAAGCGATAGCCAATGATGCCGATGATGCCGGAACCGAGGGCACCGATGACGATGCCGACCGGCACCGGCACGCTGTCGACCACGCCATGCAGAGACTTGCCGGCGAGGACGATGTTGGAGGCGAAAAAGCCGATGTACATGATGCCGGCGATCAGCACCACCAGCAGCGCGCCGAGGGAACCGAACTGGGCGCGGCTCTGGATCATTTGCGGGATGCCCATCTGCGGGCCTTGCGCCGAGTGCAGTGCCATCAGCACGCCGCCGACCAGGTGGCCGACGAGGATGGCGACAATGCCCCACACCAGGTTGAGGTGGAACATCTGCACGCCGAGGGCGCCGGTGACGATGGGCAGCGGGGCGATGTTGCCGCCGAACCAGAGGGTGAACAAGTCACGGGTTTTGCCGTGGCGATCTTCGGGTGGCACGTAGCCGATGGTGTGTTTTTCGATGAGCGGGGTGGGGGTTGTTGCTGCGGTAACCATGACGGACTCCAAGGCAATTTTGAGTACGTGGACGTACTTCGGTGAGCGCCGCGTGGGGCGACGCTTTTCTTGTTGGAGTTGATGGTGTGCGGTGGGGTGGGATAGATAAATTAGTAGTTTTGTTGGTACAGACGTTAAAAAAAGTAGGTCGCCGGGCAGCCGAAAAACCTGTGGGAGCGAGCCTGCTCGCGATAGCGGTCTGACAGTCAACATTGATTTGTCTGCCAGACCGCCATCGCGAGCAGGCTCACTCCCACAGGGTTATTTGGGGTGTTCGGGATCGTTGCATCACCACACAACCTGTAGGAGCCGGCTTGCTGGCGATGGCGATTTTGAGGACGCCATCGCCAGCAAGCCGGCTCCTACAATGGCGAGCGCGTGCGGTCGCGGGTGTTGGTTTTATTGGCTGATGAACGCGAGCATTCGTTGCAGCATTTCATCGCAACGGTTCAATTGTTCAAGGCTGACGAATTCATCCGGTTTATGACCCTGATCCATGCTCCCGGGGCCGCAGACAACGGTGGGAATTCCTGCTGCATCGAACAAGCCGCCCTCGGTGCCAAAGGCCACTGTTCCAAATTCCCTGGAGCCGGAAAATGCAGCGATCAACTCAGCCGCTTCGCTGTGGGCATCCGTCGCCAATCCGGGATACGCCGACAACTCACTGAAGCGAATCTCGCTCTGTTCACTGACCGCACGCATTCGCGGCAGCACTTGCTGCTCGGCGTAAGTTTTCAGTTCCTGGGCGACTTCACTTGGATCATGCGAGGGCAGGGCGCGTATTTCGAAGTCGAACCGGCAATCGGCCGGGACAATGTTCAACGCTTTGCCTCCGGAAATCACACCGGTTTGTACGGTGGAAAATGGCGGATCGAAACGCGCATCGTGATGCTCGGGCGCTTTCAGTCGGTTACCGATTCGTCCCAACTCACCGATCAATTCGGCGGCGTACTCAATGGCATTGACCCCAAGTGGCGCATACGCCGAATGGCACGCTTCGCCATGAATATCGCAGCGCATCGCCAGTTTCCCCTTGTGCCCGAGCACCGGTTTCAGCTCAGTCGGTTCTCCAATGATGCAGAGCATCGGTTTGACCGGGCGTTGTTCCAGCTCCGCCAGCAAGGAACGTACACCGAGGCAGCCGACCTCTTCATCGTACGAAAGCGCGATGTGCACCGGCAGTCTCAGCGAAGCGTTTACCAAGGATGGAACGAGGGCAAGCACGCAAGCAATGTAGCCCTTCATGTCCGCCGTACCGCGACCATACAACTTGCCATCGCGCTCGGTCAGTTCGAACGGCGCAACGGTCCACGGCTGGCCATCGACGGGCACCACATCGGTATGTCCCGACAGCACGATGCCCGGCTTGTCCGCCGGGCCGATCGTGGCAAACAGATTGGCCTTGCTGCGCTGCTCGTTGTAGATCAGTTCACAAGGCACATCGAGACTCGCGAGATAGTCGCGGACAAACTCGATGAGCTGCAGGTTCGATTCGCGGCTCGTGGTGTCGAACGCCACCAGGGTTTGCAGCACGTCGCGGCTGCTGCTCATCGGTCGTCTCCAGCGACGCCGTAGCCGGGGGATTTGTCCGGGGCGAGGGCGCGGTCGATGTAGTCCTGGACTTGTGGGCGGTAGGCATCCCAGAGTTTTTCCAGCCCACCGATAGGGTCTTCATCTGCCCAGTCAACCCGCAGGTTGATGATCGGCCAGGTCAGTTCGCCGACCACCACCATCGCTGCCGAATGCACCGGCCCGGCTTCGCCACCAGCGGCAATGGCGGCTTTCATCGCAGCGAGCAGGCGGTCGGCCAGTTGACCTTCGCCGTGTTCGAAGGCCTCGACCATCGCCTCGATCACGCCCCGGTCCGCAAGCATGTTGCCGGCGGCCACACATTGTTCGCCGGACACGGCGTTGTGGTTGCCCAGGGTTTGCGCGCCGCTGAAGTGGGCGGTCTGGCCGAGGTGGTCGATGGCGGTGATCTGCCGGTATTGGCTGTAGCCGTTGCGCGTGAGGACCTTGTCCAGCGCATCGAAGGGGGCGAGGCCTTGCTCCATCAGGGCGAGGACGTCCGGGCCGAGAGAGGGCAGGGTGATGTTTTGCGTGGAGACGGCGCCGACGCCCGGCAGCAGCCACGGACAGCGGGCGCCGACGGCGATGCTGGAGGAACTGATGGCAATGCCGAACTGGCCGGTTTCGGGGCAACGGGCGGCGATGGAGAAGGTCATGGGTTTTACTCCTTGGCAAATGAGGTGTCTGGACGGGCCTCATCGCGAGCAGGCTCGCTCCCACAATTGGATTTGTGTCGTACACAATTCCGTGACCACTGAAGATCCCCTGTGGGAGCGAGCCTGCTCGCGATGGCCGCGACTCGGTCTGGTTCCTTACTCCGGAATCACCGCAATCACATCAATCTCCATCAACCACTGCGGTTGCCCCAACGCCGATACCACCAACCCGGTCGAAATCGGAAACACGCCTTTCAACCACTTCCCGACTTCCTGATACACCGGCTCGCGATACCGTGGATCGATCAGGTAAGTCGTGGTTTTGACGATGTGACTGAGGTCGCTGCCAGCCTCTTCCAGCAACTGCTTGACGTTGCGCATGGCTTGCTCGGTTTGTGCACGCGGATCACCAAGGCCCACCAGACGGCCTTCGAAATCAGTCCCGACCTGGCCGCGAACATAAACCGTGTTGCCGGCGCGGACCGCCTGGCACAGGTCATTGTCCAGGCTCTGGTTCGGGTAGGTTTCCTTGGTGTTGAACATGCGAATACGGGTATGGGTTGGCGTGGACATGTGAAGCTCCTGGAAAATGGCTTAAGCGCTGACAGTTTTTTTAGGGGCGAGCGAAACAACTTCAGCCTCGCGTTGCGCCGCATCGTGGTAGTCGAGGTACGAACGCTGAATGGCGATGTGATCCGCCACGTACTTGGCGTCATGCCAAACGCCCCAGATGAACGAAGAGCCGCGACGGGACTGCCAAGGCAACCCAAGGAAATACACACCCGGTTCGCTCGACACACCGCGTTGATGCTGCGGCTTGCCCTTGTCGTCGAAGGCATCGACCTTCAGCCAGCTGTAGTCCGTGGCAAAACCGGTGGCCCAGATGATCGAGGTCACGCCGGCCTTGGCCAGGTCCAGCTCAAGAATCGGATGGGTCACACAGTCCGGATCGGGGAAGGTGATGCGCGCTTCCGGTTCTTGGGGCAGGTCCAGGCCATTGCGTTCGATGTAGGTGTCGGCGGCGTTGAGCAGCGCCAGATAATTTTCGTCGCCACGCGCCAGGTTCTCGGCCAGGTTCGGCTGGAAGGTCGCCACGCCGCCGTTGAACGCCTGGGTCAGGCCGACCAGTGTCATGCCGCGATGAGCGAGGCCACGGAAGTCCACCGTACGGCCGCCATGTGCGCCGCTGACCGCGATGGTCACGTGTTCGCGACCGGGCTTCATCGCCGCTTGATCCCACTCGCCAAGCACCCCCAGCCACCAGCAGAAATCACGGTTGCGATAGGCGCGAGGCGGGCGGTCGTGGGCACCGACCGAGAGGTAAACCTGCTTGCCGGCCCGCTGCAATTCATCGGCGATCTGCACGCCGGATGAGCCCGCGCCAACCACCAGCACTGCGCCTTCAGGCAGTTGCTGCGGGTTGCGATAATCGGCGGAGTGGATTTGCAGGAAAGGCTGATCCTGCGGCGCAATCGGCGGGATGACCGGACGCTGGAAAGGCCCGGTGGCGGCGACCACACGGTTGGCCTCGATCACGCCTTCAGAAGTTTCGATGGTGAAACCCGGACGGCCAACGTTGCGTTCAACTTTCAGCACGTCCACGCCGGTGCGGATCGGCGCGTTGAATTTCTTCGCGTAGGCTTCGAAGTAATCGGCCACGCGTTCTTTCGGTGCAAATTCGTCGGGGCTGAGGTCGTCAAAATCAAGGCCCGGAAAACGGTCGTGCCACGCCGGACCATTCGCCACCAGCGAATCCCAGCGCCCGGTGCGCCAGCGTTCGGCGATACGGTTGCGCTCCAGCACCAGGTGCGGCACGCCGAGTTTGCTCAGGTGTTCACTCATGGCCACGCCAGCCTGACCGGCACCAACAATCAGCGTATCTGTTTTTATTTTTTCAGTGGTCATCTCTATACCCTTCGAGTTGGATTTAGGTCGCGAACGGCCTGCCATTTCTTGGGCTCAAGACTAGGGATGACCCTGTTATCGGTAAAATATTATTAAGCTGGCATTTGAGTATAAATAACTGATGCAGAGCGTTTGACTCAGCGCCTGTTGAACCCTCGCCTTGAAATATGGTTGTATGGTGCAACTAATTTTTCAGAGGAGGCCTGAAGTGACCACTCATCCCGCTCTGATTGAAGAAATCCGCTCTGCGTCGCGCACGATGGTGCGTGAGTTGGGCTTCATGCGCGCCACGCTGGCGGCGACCGACTACTCGCCTTCAGCCGTACACGCGCTGCTGGAAATCGAAGCGCACCTGGCGCTGACCGCCGCTCAACTCGTGCAATTGCTCGATCTGGACAAGTCCAGTGTCAGCCGCATGGTGGCCAAGCTCATCAAGGCCGGCGAGCTGGTGGAAAGTGCCGACAGCGATGGTCGCGTCAAGCGCCTGCAATTGACGAAGCAGGGCCGGCGCACGGTGGCTGCGATCCATGCTTACGGGCGAACGCAGGTCCAAACGGCGCTGGAGCACTTGAATCCATCACAACAACAAGCGGTCGCCCAGGGGCTGGCGGCGTATGCCCATGCCCTGAATGCACACCGTACCGGCGAAGGAAAAGCGCCGGGCAACCCGGTCGAGATCAGCGCCGGTTACCGTCCTGGCGTTGTAGGACGTGTGACTGAAATGCATGCCGCTTTCTATGCGAGGCACTCAGGGTTCGGGCAATTCTTCGAGAGCAAGGTCGCCAGCGGCATCGCTGAGTTCGTGGGGCGTCTGGACCAGCCCTGCAACAACCTCTGGGTGGCGACAGTGAACGATCGCATCGTCGGCTCGATCGCCATCGACGGGCAGGATCTGGGCAATAACCAGGCCCACCTGCGCTGGTTCATCCTTGATGACGGTTGCCGTGGTGGCGGGGTCGGCCGTCAGTTGCTGCGCGAGGCCGTTGAGTTCTGCGACCGGTTCGGCTTCGAGGCGATTGAGCTGGCAACGTTCAAGGGCCTGGACGCCGCGCGTCGACTTTATGAAGCCGCAGGTTTTGAGCTGACCCACGAACAGCAAGGCAGTCAGTGGGGCAGCGTGGTGACTGAACAGCAATTCACCCGCCGCAGGGGAGGCGCAAGTCACCCGGTGAAGCTGTAAACTCCCCACACTTTTTACTTCCTCGAACAAGAGAACCCCATGGCGAACCAAGACATCACCTTCACCCCTGATCCCGACGCGGATTCCATCTCCTCCGACGTGGCCGGCTTCAACGGCATTCTGGTCTCCACGCAGATCCCGACCCGCGCCGACGGCAGCCTGGAACTGGGCGACATCACCCTGCAGAGCGAATGCACGTTGCAGGCATTGAAGGTTGCGCTGGAGCGCGCCGGCAGTTCCATGGACCGCGTCATGCACCTGACCATCTACCTCACCGACATGGCCGACCGCGCCGCGTTCAACGAGGTGTACAAGCGCTTCTTCGCCAAACCGTGGCCGGTGCGTGCGGCAGTGGGCGTGGCCTCGCTGGCGGTTGAAGGCATGCGTGTGGAAGTGACCGCGATGGCAGCCAAGGGCTGAGTTCGCGAACGCGATACACGATCTGTAGGAGCCGGCTTGCTGGCGATTGATTACGCCTCGGTTTTTCAGGAACACCGCGGTGATGCAATCGCCAGCAAGCCGGCTCCTACAACGACGGCACTCTCGGAGAACTGTTCGTTACATCGTCTTGCCGGCGGGAGCCAGATTACCCAGCAACCACTCGATAAAACTGCGCGCCAACGGATTGTTCTCACTGTCACGGTGAGTCAACAACGCCCAATTCGGCCCGCGAATGGTTTCCTCCACCAACGGTTGCAGCAGTCCGTTGTCACGCGCCTGTCGACTCAGCAGCTTGCTGACCAGTGCAATCCCTAACCCCGCGCACGCCGCGTCCAGCAGCAATCCGGGGTCGGAAAAATTCAACCCCTGATCCTTCTGCCCCACATCGATGCCGGCCTCGACGTCCCAATGGCTCCAGTCCATTTCCCGCTCGCCGTGCAGGGTGGTGCGTTGCTCGATGGGCACGGCCAACACATCCGGGTGACAGGCCGGATAGAGGCGGTCGGCGTGCAGCACTTTGAAGCTGCATTCGGCCTGGGAGCTGATGTCATCGCGCACCGCGAGGTCGATGGTCTGGGTGGTCATGTCCGGGACTTCATCGGTGCTGAAAATCCACAGATCGACTTCCGGATGTTGCCGGCGAAAATCCCCCAGGCGTGGCAGCAGCCAATGACGAGCGAATGTCGGCGTGGTGTTGAGCACCAGTTGGTTGGGTTTCTGGTATTGCCCGAGACGACGAATGCCGACCGACAATTGCTGCAACAACGCCTGCGTGGTGCTGAGCAGATCGTGGCCGGCATCGGTCAGGCTGACGCTGCGTCCACTGCGGAAAAACAGTGGCTGTTCAAGGTACGCCTCAAGCGTTCGAATCTGCTGGCTGATCGCCGATTGGGTCAGGTGCAGCTCGTCAGCGGCCTTGTGAAAACTGCCCAGGCGAGCGGCGGCTTCAAAGCCGCGAAGGGTGCTGAGCGGAGGCCAGTGCTTGAGCATATTGATAAGTTCCTCTAATCACTTTTCTGCAAAATCCATCGTTTGTTAGCCCGTTTTTACAGCCGTAGCATGCATGCCAAGACCGCAAAGGTCATTTTCATTGAACACAATGACTTAACTCAAGGGCGATTGTCATGCAGCAGAACGAACTTCAGAACAGCGGCTGGTTGATGCCGGCAGAATGGGTAAAGCACGCAGCGACCTGGATGGTCTGGCCACACAATCAGGCACTCTGGGAGTCGGGTTGGCGCGTCACCCTGGCGAAAGTGCAGAAGGATTTCGCCGGGGTAGCCAACGCCATCGCCCGTTTCGAACCGGTGAAAATGGTCGTTGATCCGTCGGCTGTCGCGAGTGCCAAAGCGCTTTGTGGTCCGAACATCGAGCTGATCGAGTTGGCGGTGAACGACAGTTGGTGCCGCGACTCCGGCCCAAGCTTCGTCTGCCACCCGCAACAAGGGCTGGCCGGTGTGAGCTGGCGTTTCAACGCCTGGGGCGGCAAGTCGGCGCACGATCTCGATGAAGGCCTGGCGCGCCGCGCACTCAATCACCTGGGCTTGCCGTGCTTCGGCACACCGCTGAGTAACGAAGGCGGGGCGATCCATGTCGATGGCGAGGGCACGCTGATCACCACCGAGTCGGTGTTGCTCAATCCTAATCGTAACCCCGGGATGACCAAGGCTGAGATGGAGGAGATTTTCACGCGTCTGCTGGGCGTGAAGAAAACCATCTGGCTGCCGGGCGATCCGGACTACGTGACCGGCGACATGACTGACGGCCATGTCGATGGTGTCTGCGCATTCGCACGCCCCGGCGTGTTGCTGGTGGACGCGACTCACGACAAGCAGTCGGTGTATGCCGAAGTGGCCCGCGAGAATCGCCGCGCGCTGGAACTGGCCACCGATGCCCAAGGCCGGAAGTTCGAGCTGATCGAACTCTATGAAGCCACTGATGCGGTGGACACTGAGGCTGAAGTGTTCTGTGCCTCGTACACCAATTTCTACATCGCCAACGACGCGATCATCATGCCGGCCTACGGCATCGATGCCGACAACGCAGCGGCCGAAGTGTTGGCCCAGGCATTCCCAGGGCGTGAAGTAGTGCCGGTGCGGATCAACCATCTGGCCCATGGCGGCGGCGGGGTGCATTGCATCACCCAGCAGCAGCCTGCCTGGCCAGTGAAGGGTTGATGCCATGACCCTATTGACGATTGCCACCACCCAAATGCCCTGCACCTGGGACTTGCCGCACAACCTCGACCTTGCCGAGCAGTTGGTTCGCGAGGCCGCGGCGAAGGGTGCTCAAGTCATCCTGTTGCAGGAGCTGTTTGCCACGCCGTATTTCTGCATAGAGCAAAGCCACAAACACTTGGCACTGGCCGAAGAATATCAATACAGCCGTGTACTCAAACGCTTTGCCGCGTTGGCCAAGGAGTTGGGCGTGGTGCTGCCGCTGAGCTGGTTCGAGAAGGCCGGCAATGCCTATTTCAACTCTCTGAGCGTGGCCGATGCCGACGGACGCTTGTTGGGCGTGTATCGCAAGACTCACATCCCCAACGCCATCGGTTATCAGGAGAAGGAGTACTTCAGCCCCGGCGATACCGGTTTCCGGGTCTGGGACACCGCGTTCGGGCGCCTCGGTGTGGGGATCTGCTGGGATCAGTGGTTCCCCGAGACCGCGCGTTGCCTGGCGTTGATGGGCGCTGAAGTCTTGCTGTTTCCCACCGCCATCGGTTCTGAACCTGGCTGCGCCGATCTGGATTCCCGTGATCACTGGCAGATGACCATGCGTGGCCATGCGGCCGCGAACATCCTGCCGGTGGTGGCCGCCAATCGCGTCGGCCGAGAAGCGGCGACCACCGATCCGAGCTTGCAAATGAACTTCTATGGCTCGTCGTTCATCTGCAATCACAAGGGCAAATTGCTCGCCGAGGCCGACCGTGACAGCACCGGCGTGCTGGTGCACAGCCTGGACTTGAGCGCCATGCGCGAAGAGCGCCTGAGCTGGGGCATCTACCGCGACCGTCGCCCTGAGATGTACGGGGCGCTGTTGAGTCAGGACGGTCGTCACCTTCATGCACGCTGGAACACTCAAGGAGTTTGATATGGGCATTGCGCACACGTTGTTGCTCGGCACCTTGGGGTTGGCACTGGCCTCGTCGTCGCTGCACGCCGAAGAGAAAACCCTCAGGCTGTACAACTGGGCCGATTATTTCGCCGAGGACACGCTGGCGAAATTCACCGCTGAAACCGGGATCAAAGTGATCTATGACGTCATGGATGGCAGCGAAACGCTGGAAGCCAAGATGCTCGCCGGTGGCAGCGGTTATGACCTGATCTTCCCTGGCGACACGGTGGCCGAACGCTTGATGCGCGCCGGCAGCCTGCTGCCGCTGGACCGCAGCAAACTCACCGCGCTGGACGACATCGAGCCCGGATTGCAGAAACTGCGCAGGCAGTATGAAACCTCGAGTCAGGCCACCGTGCCTTACACGTGGGGCACCATCGGCCTGACCTACAATGATGAGCAGATCAAACAGCGCTTGCCCGATGCTCCGGTCAACAGCCTCGATATGTTGTTCAAGCCGGAACTGGCCGGCAAATTTGCCGACTGCGGTATTTCGATGATCGACTCACCGGATGAAGTGCTCGCCGTGGTGCTCAATTACCTCGGTCGGGAACCGCGCAGCGCCAGGCCCGAAGACCTCGCGGCGGCGAGTGAATTGCTGATGAAACTGCGGCCACACATTCGCAAGTTCCAGTCGCAACCAGTGACCGATCTGGTGAACGGCAACCTGTGCGTGTCGCTCGGTTACAGCGGCGACATGACCCAGGCGCAACGGACGTCAGACAGCGCCGGCAAAAGCACTCGATTCGAGTACCGCATCCCTCGTGAAGGCACCACCGTGTGGATGGACACCATGGCGATTCCGGTCGATGCGAAACATCCGGAGTACGCTTATGCGTTCATCAACTTCGTCATGCGACCACAGAACATGGCCGACATCAGTAACTTCACCGGCTACCCGACCTCCAACGCCAAGGCGCGGCCGAGCGTCGATGCGACAATGCGCAACAACCCGGACATTTACCTCGATGAGGCCACCTATGCGCGGCTGATTCCGGGCAAGGACATCCCCCAATCCGATATGCGCGCGCGGATGCGCACCTGGACCAAGTTCAAGACGGCCACAGCGAAATGAGTTCACTTTCCAAGGATCAATACATGTCGACGCGTCGCGAGTTCATCAAGCAGGTTTCGGTCGTGGCGGGGATGGGGGCGGTTGCCTCCATCGGTTTCGGCCTGACGCCTTTGTCCGCGCACGCAGCCACCCAAGTCGGTTGGCGCATGCCGGATGAGGGCGATCGCCACGAGCAAGCCTTCATTGCTTTTGGTGCGCAAGAGGCGATCTGGGAGGATTTCACCGCCGACGTGCAAGCGGCCATCGGCCTGATTGCGCGCACCATCGCCCGCCATGAACCGGTTACCGTTTTCTGTCGTGAGCATGAGCGGAGCCTGGCCGAAGAGCATTGCGGCAAGAGCAACATCACCTATGTCGTCACCGAACTCGACGACATCTGGATGCGCGACATCGGCGCCAACTTCGTCATTGATGACAAGGGCGTACTTGGCGCCGTGGATTTCAACTTCAATGGCTGGGGCAACAAACAGCAGCACAGCGAAGATGCGCAACTGGCGGCAAAGGTAGCCGACGCCACGGATGCGCGTTACCTGCGCAGCGAGCTGGTGGGCGAGGGCGGCGGCATCGAAGTGGATGGCCACGGCACCGGGATCATGACCGAGAGCAGCTGGATCAATAAAAATCGCAACCCGGACTGGAGCAAGGCCGAGGTCGAGGAAGAACTGAAAGCCCGCTTGGGCCTGCGCAAAATCATTTGGCTGCCGGGCATCAAGGGCAAGGACATCACCGATGCCCATGTCGATTTCTACGCGCGTTTCGTCAAGCCTGGCGTGGTGATCGCCAACCTCGACAACGACCCTGAGTCATACGATTACAAGGTCACGCGGGCTCATCTGGACATTCTGAAAAATGCCACGGATGCTGATGGCCGCAAGCTGCAGGTCTATACCGTGTCGCCGCCGCTCAATCCACGAAAGAGCAGGTTCAACCGCAACAACCCGGACTTTGCAGCGGGCTATATCAACTACTTCGTGATCAACGACGCGGTGATTGCTCCGGAGTTTGGTGACAAGGTGGCAGATGCCAAAGCCTTTGATCTGTTGTCCGGGCTCTATCCGGATCGAGAGGTGGTGCAGCTCAACATCGACGCGATCTCGGCCGGAGGTGGCGGTATTCATTGTGTGACCAGTCATCAGCCGTTGGTTTAGTCTGCGATGCTCCACTGCTTGAGCCTGGTCGGGAGCTTTGTATGAAGGTTGGCGTGATTTCCGATACCCATGGACTGCTCCGCCCTGAGGCCCTTGCGGCTTTGGAGGGGTGTGAGCGGATCATTCATGCGGGCGACATCGGTAGCTCCGAAATCCTTGAGCAGCTGGGGGCAATCGCCCCACTGCACTTCGTGCGCGGGAACAATGATCTTGATGCTCCCTGGGCAAAGGATCTTGAAGATTGCCTGCGTTTCGACCTTAACGGGTGGGAGGCGTTGCTGGTGCATGACCTCGCCGATGTCCCGGCCGTGCTTGATGCCGGTATAAAACTGGTGATCACCGGCCATTCGCACAAGCCGTGCATCGAATGGCGCGGTGAAGTGCTTTATCTCAATCCGGGCAGTGCGGGGCGCAGGCGCTTCAAGTTGCCGGTAACGTTGGCGTTGCTGGAGGTATTCGAGACTGCAATAGAGCCACGCCTGGTTTCGCTGTTGGAGTGAAGTGCGCGAAGCAAAAACGGCTCGTTTACAGGATTGGGTGAGGCCCGGTCTTGCGTACACCGCTGCACTGTAGGAGCTGGCTTGCCAGCGATGGACTCACAGGCGCCGCGTTTATTCTGTAGAAACGCTTAATCGTCAACGACCATCGCCGGCAAGCCGGCTCCTACAGGATTGGGGTGAGGCTGGGTCTTGTGCGCGCCGCTGCACTGTAGGAGCTGGCTTGCCAGCGATGGACTCACAGGCGCCGCGTTTATTCTGTAGAAACACTTAATCGTTAACGACCATCGCCGGCAAGCCGGCTCCTACAGGGTTCAGGTGAGGCTCGGTCTTGCGTACACCGCTGCACTGTAGGAGCTGGCTTGCCAGCGATGGACTCACAGGCGCCGCGTTTATTCTGTAGAAACGCTTAATCGTCAACGACCATCGCCGGCAAGCCGGCTCCTACAGGGTTTGGGGGAGGCTGGGTCTTGTGTACGCCGCTGCACTGTAGGAGCCAGTTTGCTGGCGATGGACTCACAGGCGCCGCGTTTATTCTGTAGAAACGCTTAATCGTTAACGACCATCGCCGGCAAGCCGGCTCCTACAGGATTGGGGTGAGGCTGGGTCTTGTGTGCGCCGCTGCACTGTAGGAGCTGGCTTGCCAGCGATGGACTCACAGGCGCCGCGTTTATTCTGTAGAAACGCTTAATCGTTAACGAGCATCGCCGGCAAGCCGGCTCCTACAGGGGGAGGCCGGGTCTTGTGTGCGCCGCTGCACTGTAGGAGCCGGCTTGCTGGCGATGCAGACGACGCGGTGTATCGGCGGACGCCGTCATATTTGCGCCAGCAACCAGGTACGGAACGCGATCAGCGACGGCAGCCGTTCGTTACGCGGTGGATAGGTCAGGTAGTAACTGCGCTGACTGGCGAAGGGTTGGTCCAGGCTGATCAGCTCGCCGTTGGCCAGCTCGTCGGTCACCAGGATGCGCGGCACCAGACCGATACCAATGCCTGCTCTCACGGCCTGGATCAAGTGTGAAGTGAGTTCGAAACTCGGCCCCAGCCGCATCATTCGATGGGGCAGGCCGTGGTGGCTGAACCACTCGCCCCAGACGTTGGCGTTGTTCGCGACGTTGAGCAGCGTCTGTCCGCCGATGCGTTCCGGGGTCCAGGCGTCATGGGCCTCGGCCGCTTCTGGAGAAATGATCACCATCAACTCTTCCGTGTGCAGGCGATGGCTGATCAGGCCCGGCGAGTCGGCCGTGCCAACGACGATCGCGGCATCGATGCCACTGGTTTCGAAGTCGATGGCTTCGATCCGGGAGTTGATGTGCACCAACATGCCGGGATGGGTTTTGTAGAAGTCATGAAGACGCGGCAACAACCACTTCGAACCGAACGTGGGCAATGTGGCCAGGCGCAAAGTGCCGCTGCCTGACTGATAAGCCAGCGCCTGCAATGTGGCGCTGCGGATGCGCCCGAGCGCGTCGCTCATTTCCCGCTGGTAAAGACGACCGACGTCGGTCAATTGCACCTGCCGACCTTCTCGACGAAACAGCGTCAGGCCCAGTTGCTGCTCCAGCGCCTGGACTTGCCGGCTGACGGCGCTTTGGGTCAGTGACAGCTCCAGCGCAGCGCGGGTATAGCTTTCATGCCGGGCGGCGGCTTCAAACGCCAGCAGCAAGGACATGGAAGGGGTGAGATGGCGGTAATTCATTCGTAAAAGTCATCGATAGCGGCAGGATTATCCGTTTGTTCGGCGTCGGAACCTGCAGGATCATTGGCTTGGCCGACGACCTGAGGCTGACCTATTAATGCTCAGGCGACAAGTATTTTGATTTCCGTGATTAGACCTACAAGAGATTTTCCAGCGATGATCGCCCAGTTGCCTACCGCTGCACCCGCCGCACAGTACCCGGAATTCCTCCAGGCCTTGCGTGCCGCCGGTTTCCGCGGTCAGCTCAGTGCCGACTACGCCACCCGCACCGTGCTGGCGACCGACAACTCGATTTACCAGCGTCTGCCGCAAGCGGCGGTGTTCCCACTGGATGCAGACGACATCGTGTGCATCGCGACGTTGATGGCCGAACCGCGCTTTCGCCAGATCAAGCTGACCCCACGTGGCGGCGGCACCGGCACCAACGGCCAGTCGTTGACCGACGGCATCGTGGTTGACCTGTCGCGACACATGAACACCATCCTCGAAATCAACGTCGCCGAACGTTGGGTGCGGGTGCAGGCCGGCGTGGTCAAAGACCAGCTCAATGCCGCGCTCAAACCCCATGGACTGTTCTTCGCCCCGGAGCTGTCGACGTCCAACCGGGCCACCGTTGGCGGCATGATCAACACGGACGCCAGCGGCCAGGGCAGTTGCACCTACGGCAAGACCCGCGATCACGTGCTGGAACTGCACAGCGTACTGCTCGGCGGTGAGCGCCTGCACAGCCAGCCGCTGTCCGACGCACAGCTGGAAGCTGCGTGTGCGCAACCCGGCCGCATCGGTGAGGTGTACCGCACCGCACGGCAGGTCCAGGAAACCCAGGCCGAGCTGATCGAGGCGGTGTTCCCCAAACTCAATCGCTGCCTGACCGGTTACGACCTGGCGCACCTGCGCGACGAGCAGGGGCGTTTCAACCTCAATAGCGTGCTGTGCGGTGCGGAAGGTTCGTTGAGTTACCTCGTCGAAGCCAAGCTCAACGTGCTGCCGATTCCCAAGTATTCGGTGCTGGTGAACGTGCGCTACAGCAGCTTCATGGATGCGCTGCGCGATGCCAATGCATTGCTGGCGCACAAGCCGCTGTCCATCGAAACCGTGGACTCCAAAGTGTTGCTGCTGGCGATGAAAGACATCGTCTGGCACAGCGTCGCCGAGTATTTTCCGACGGATGCCGAGCGCCCGACGCTGGGTATCAACCTGGTTGAATTCAGCGGCGAAGACCTGTCGGAGGTGAACGCTCGCGTGGCGTCGTTCGTGACGCATTTGCAGGCCGATACGACGATCGAACGGCTGGGGCACACGCTGGCCGAAGGCGCTGAAGCGGTGACCCGTGTCTACACCATGCGTAAACGCTCTGTCGGGTTATTGGGCAACGTCGAAGGCGAAGTCCGCCCGCAGCCGTTTGTTGAAGACACCGCCGTACCGCCTGAGAAACTGGCCGACTACATCACCGAGTTCCGCGCATTGCTAGACAGCCATGGCCTGGCGTACGGCATGTTCGGCCACGTCGATGCCGGCGTGTTGCATGTGCGTCCGGCGCTGGACATGAAAGACCCGAAGCAGGCCGCGCTGGTCAAGCCGATTTCCGATGCCGTGGCCGAGCTGACCCGGCGTTATGGCGGGCTGTTGTGGGGCGAGCATGGCAAGGGTTTGCGCTCGGAATATGTCCCCGATTTTTTTGGCGAACTGTACCCGGCGCTGCAATCGCTCAAGGGCGCGTTCGACCCGCACAATCAGCTCAACCCCGGCAAGATCTGCACGCCGCCGGATGCGGCCCAAGGCTTGCTCAAGGTCAACGAAGTGACGCTGCGCGGTGATCTGGATCGGCAAATCGACGAGCGTGTGTGGCAAAGTTTCGGCAGCGCCGTGCACTGCAACGGCAACGGCGCTTGCTACAACTATGACCCCAACGATGCGATGTGCCCGTCGTGGAAAGCCACCCGGGAACGCCAGCATTCGCCGAAGGGCAGGGCGTCATTGATTCGCGAGTGGTTGCGTCTGCAAGGCGCAGCCAATATTGATGTGTTGCAAGCGGCCCGGGGCAAGTTGACGTGGTTGAGCGGGTTGCCGGCGCGGCTGCGCAACAACTTGGCGCGCTCGCGCGGCGAGGCTGATTTCTCCCATGAGGTGTACGACGCCATGGCCGGCTGCCTGGCCTGCAAATCCTGCGCGGGACAATGCCCGGTCAAGGTCAATGTCCCGGAATTCCGCTCGCGTTTTCTCGAGCTGTATCACGGTCGCTATCAACGGCCGATGCGCGATTATCTGATCGGTTCGCTGGAGTTCACCATTCCCTACATGGCGTACGCGCCGGGCCTGTACAACGCGGTGATGGGTTCGAAATGGGTGAGTCGTTTGCTGGAGCGACACGTCGGCATGCTCGACAGTCCGCTGATCCACCGCTTCGACCTGCAGACCACGTTGACCCGCTGCAAAGTCGCTGTCGCCAGCGTGCCCGCCCTGCGCGAACTGACTGCCGCACAACGTGAGCGAAGCGTGGTGTTGGTGCAGGACGCCTTCACCCGCTACTTTGAAACGCCGCTGTTGGCGAGCTATATCCAGTTGGCGCATCAGTTGGGCTACCGCGTGTTTCTGGCGCCCTACAGTGCCAACGGCAAGCCTTTGCACGTGCAGGGTTTCCTCGGTGCATTCGCCAAAGCGGCGATCCGCAACGCCAATCAGCTCAAGGCCCTGGCCGACTGTGGCGTGCCGTTGGTTGGCCTGGACCCGGCGATGACGCTGGTCTATCGCCAGGAATATCAGAAAGTGCCAGGCCTCGACGGCTGCCCGAAAGTCCTGCTGCCCCAGGAGTGGCTGGTTGATGTGTTGCCTGAAAGGTCCCGTCACGCTGATCAGACGTTCCGTTTGATGGCGCACTGCACCGAGAAGACCAACGTCCCGGCCAGCACATCGCAATGGGAAACCGTGTTTGCCAGGCTTGGGCTGAAGCTGGTGACCGAGGCAACCGGCTGTTGCGGCATGTCGGGCACCTACGGCCATGAAGCGCGTAACCAGGAGACCTCACGGACTATCTTCGAGCAATCATGGGCGGGCAAGCTGGAGAAGGCGGGTGAAGCGCTGGCGACGGGGTATTCGTGCCGCAGCCAGGTCAAGCGCCTGGCCAGCAAGCAACTGCGTCACCCGCTGGAGGTGGTGTTGGAGCATGTGCTCGTTGAGTGAAGGGGGATTGCGTCGTCCGTTGGATGGCCGGGTTACCGCTCACGTCCTCGAGTCTCGGCCAGAATGCGAGCGGTATCCCGCGCCGGCGGCAATCCGAATACGCGGGCGTAATCACGGCTGAATTGAGTGGCGCTTTCGTAGCCGACATCGAATGCCGCACTCGTGACGCTCTTTGCACTGGACACCAGCAGCGTGCGTGCCTGAAGCAATCGCACGCGCTTTTGGTACTGCAAGGGGCTCAACGTCGTCACCGCCTTGAAGTGACGGTGAAAGGCAGACACGCTCATCGCCGCCTTCTGCGCCAGTGCCTCCACTCGAATGGGCTCTGCGAAATACTGCCGAATCCACTGGATGGCCAGGCTTACCCGTGCCATCGCGGTATCCGGTGCCGCAATTTCACGCAGCATCCAGCCATGAGGACCTTGCAGCACGCGGTACAGGATCTCCCGTTCGTAAACGGGAGCGAGCGCTGCAATCTCCTCGGGGCTTTCCATCAGTCGCAGCATGCGAACCCATGCATCCATCAGTTGCGGAGTGACGGCGGCCACTGAAAATCCCGGGTCGTTCTCGTAACGTCCAACGGGTTTTGGCAGGTCGGCCAGCAGCGTCGAGAGCACCATCGGGTCAAGTGTCAGGTTGACCGCAAGATAGGGCTCGCCCGAGACCGCCGGGTGCACGCTTCCCACCGCAGGCAATTCGATGGACATCACAAAATACGTCGCCGGGTCGTAGTGCAGCGTGCGATCGCCGACGGTCATCGATTTGCTGCCCTGGAGGATCAGGTTGATCATCGGATCGTAGACAGCAGCGAGCATGTGTTCGGGAATTTCGCCCTGGACCATGGCCACGCGCGGGATACCCGTTTCAGTGCGACGGTTCTCGGCCTTTGACGCCAACGCCCGAAGTTCGATCAGTTGTGTGTTCATGGGCGCATGCTGATCTGCGGGACACACGGGCGCAAGTAAAAAGCAGAAACAGGCAGGAATCGGGCAGGAACGGCTGCGTGCTCGACGTGGGTCATGGTTACTGTGGTCGCTCTTCTCATCGACAGCGGAGCATCACATGGGCGTTATCGTCATCACCGGAGGCAGCCGTGGCATCGGCGCCAGCACCGCCGAACAGTGTGCGCGGCAGGGCATGGGCGTCATCCTCACCTATAAGACTAATGGGCAGGCCGCACAGTCTGTTGCAAGTCGCATCGAGCTGGCGGGTGGCAAGGCGGTGGCGCTGGAACTGGATGTCGCCGATGTCAGTAGCTTTGGGATATTTCGTACGGCTGTCGTGCAGGCATTGCGGGTGACCTGGGGCGTGAGCACCCTGAGTGGTCTGGTCAACAACGCGGGCCACGGCTTGTTCAATCCGCTTGAGTCGGTCACTGAATCACAGTTCGACAGTTTGCTGAACGTCCACCTCAAGGGCCCGTTCTTCCTCACCCAAGCCTTGCTCCCATTGATGGAGGAAGGCGCCGGCATCGTCAATCTGACCAGTGCGACCACCCGCGTGGCGACGGCGGGCGTGGCACCTTACGCCGCCTTCAAGGGTGGGCTGGACGTGCTCACCCGGTACATGGCCAAGGAATTCGGCGCCCGCCGCATTCGGGCCAATGCCGTCTCGCCCGGTGCGATCCGAACCGAGTTGGGTGGTGGCTTGAATGACGAGTTCGAGGCGTTGCTGGCCTCGCAAACGGCGCTTGGCCGGGTGGGCGAACCGCAAGACGTGGCGCGGGTGATCGCCATGCTCCTGTCGGAAGAAGGACGCTGGATCAATGCCCAGACTATCGAAGTCGCCGGCGGCTACATCATCTGAACAGGGGGACTGATACATGCTTGATCACATCTTCATTTGCGTCACTGATATCGAGCGCTCGATCCGGTTCTACGACGCCGCACTCACGCCGCTTGGTATTACTGCGAGGCTCGATTTCGACGGCAAGGACGGTCCGCCGGGTCATCCGGACCTCAAGGGTTTCGGCGCCAACGGACGGATGTTTTTCTGGTTGCGCGAGGGTGTCGTCGAAGGGAGGGCGGTGCACGTGGGGTTCGTGGCGAGCAGCAAAGCCGAGGTCGACGCAGCTTACGCCGCCGCCATGAAGCATGGCGCAATCGACAATGGCGCACCCGGCGCACGCCTGCATTACGACCCGAACTATTACGCGGCCAACGTCCTTGACCCGGACGGTTACAGCCTCGAATTTGTCTACAAGAACTGGCAGCACACTCAATGAAAAAATTAATGATCTACGGCGCGACCGGTTATACCGGACGCATGGCTGCCGAGCATGCCAAGGCGCTGGGGCTGGACGTTGTGATCGCTGGGCGCAATGCCGACAGATTGATGCCGCTCGCTGCGCAACTGGACGTTACTTACCGGGTCTTTGCGCCCGACATGCTGACAGTGCAATCCCTGGAAGGTATTGGCGTGCTGCTGAATTTCGCCGGGCCTTTTGCACAGACAGCGGGGCCATTGATGCTGGCCTGTATCGAGGCAGGGGTCGATTATCTGGATATCACGGCCGAGATCAATGTCTATCGGCTGGCGGAACGGCTTGGCGTGCAAGCTGCCGAGGCGGACGTGATGCTGTTGCCCGGAGTGGGCTGGGACGTGGTGCCGACAGACTGCCTGGCGATGCATGTCGCTCGCCGTGTGCAGGATCCGCAGTCACTGCGGGTGGCGCTTCAGGTCGCAGGCTCCATGTCACGCGGATCAGCCTTGAGTGTCAGCGAGATCATTGGCGCGGGCCTGTTGGCGCGTGTCGGCGGTGAACTGGTTTCGACCCCCGATGCACAACCGGAACACTTCGACTTCGGCGATGGCCCGGTGCTGTGTGCGCCGCTGTCGTTCGGTGACCTGGTTACCGGGTGGCACTCCACCGGCATCCCCGATATAGCCATGTTCGTGCACATCACGGGTGATGCTTTCCCCGAAGGCGATCTGTCTCAACTTCCCGATGGCCCGAGTGCACAGCAGCGTGAAGCTCATCGAGCCCGGGCAGTCGCCGAAGTCACCGGTGCGGATGGCAGAGTTGCACGTTCGGTCATAGAGACCGTCAACGGATACACCTACACGCCGTTGGCGGCGGTGGAGGCTGCGCGTCGGGTATTGAATAACGAACGGCGACCGGGCTTCGAAACGCCGGCACGACTGCTCGGGATGGGCTTCGCGCAGACGATCGCCGGGACGACGATCAGTGATTTTTAGAATCGCGGTTCATTGCAACTCGATCTCACGTTCATCGAACGCTGTCTGTGCCTGCATGACGGCATCCAGGTGATTGAACGTCCAGAGATACAACGCGCGGAACGGTTCTTCCAGCGTGCGCCCCAATGGCGTGATGCTGTATTCCACCGCGATCTGCGAGGACGGGATCACCCGCCGGGCAAGGATGCCGTTGCGCTCCAGGCGACGCAGGGTCTGCGTCAGCGCCTTTTGGGTAATTCCGTCCAGGCAGCGCTTGAGTTCATTGAAGCGCAGCGGTTTCTCGCACAGCGCGGCGAGTATCAGTACCGACCATTTATCAGCGATCTGATCCAGCAGGAATCGGCTGGAACAATCGACGCCTTTATTTCCGGAGTCGGGTTCGTCTTGAGCCCGCTTCCGACCGCCATTTTCGAGCATGGGGTTTCCTCCGATATACCTGATGACTTCAAAGTGCGTAATTGATATCTGGTATACGAAAGATACCATGCGAGCTCATTTCGAGGAGTCACCCATGTCATTCACAAACCCGACGGAAACCGCAGACAAACTGGCTGTGGTCGAGACCCTTTACCGATTCGCCGCGGGCATCGACCTGCGTGACAGAGATTTGCTGGCGTCAGCTTTCGTCGAAAACGCGGTCTCCGACTTCCGGCCTGCCGCGGCAAAAGCCGGTTTCGATTATCCGGTGCTGGAAGGCCGGGAGTTGATCGTCGCAGCGCTGTCCGATTCGCTCGCCCAAATCGACACGACGCATTCGGTGAGCAATCCCCGGGTCAGCGTCGAAGGTGACAAGGCGCATCTGGAAGCGATCGTTGAAGCACAACACCTGCCTCAAAACGATCACTCGCGCCATTACCTGATGAAAAACCGCTACGACGTCGAACTGGTGCGGCGGGGTGCGGTTTGGCTTATTGAGCGTGTCACTGTCGACAATGTCTGGCGCACGGGGGATCCGGGTGTTCTCTCGGGCGTTTAGACACTCGGGTTAGCGGTTGAAAACCAGGGCCTTCCAAGGGACTGACCGGCCTCTACTGGCAGTACATTCAATTTTCATCCTCTGAACGAGGTTTGACTGCCAGCCCTTCTTTTTCAGGAGCAGCAGGCCAGGCACTGATCACCGATTGCAGAAACTGCCCGGACAACTCCGGGTTGTCTAGCGCCCTGGCAATCAGCATCGCCCCGGCTATCGATGACAGGATGCGCAGCGATTCCTGATACTTCTCCTCGTCACTTTCCCCCTCGACCAGCACCATCAGCGTTTCGATCAAACGCTCGACGCCTTTGGTGAAGGAGTTGCTGACGGTCCCGCCGGCGCGGGCAACATCGGCGCCCAGTGCCGGGATGGGGCAGCCCTCGGTCCAGTTATCCAGATGCCCTTGCGTCAGGTAACCCTTGATGAGTTCGGGAATGGATTTGGCGTCCTGCCAGTCCTGGATATTGGACTCGAACGTGCGGGTGACGGCTTCTGAAGCCAACTGCTCCTTGCCGCCCGGAAACTGTCCGTAAAAGCCGCCATGGGTCAGGCCCACGGAACGGGACAGTTCACCAATGCCGATGCCGTCGATTCCCTTTTCCCGATACAGCCGGGACGCGGCCGTGAGGATCGCCTCTTTGTTCGCGGCGGCCTGGTCTTTCGTGACTTTCATGAGACTGCTCCTGTCGCCAGGTCGGCATCGCTTGGGAAAAGCTGTGCTGAGAGGCTGGTATTGATGATGCGCGTCATATAAAGTCGCTGCAATGGCTTTTCCGGTATCGACTCAAGTCTGGCGGATTCCCCGCCTGTGGCTCAAGTCAAAAATCTCTACGTGGACCTGCCCCATGAATCGTAATGATCTGCACAGTATCGATCTGAATCTGCTGGTGGTATTCGACACGCTGATTCAGGAACGAAACCTCACCCGTACCGCTGAGAAACTGTCGCTGGGCCAGCCCGCCATCAGCGCGGCGCTGGTGCGTTTGCGCAAGTTGTTCAACGACCCTTTGTTTGAGCGCATCGGTCGCCGGATGGTGCCCACCCCACGGGCATTGAGTGCGGCGCAGACGCTGGGGCCGGCGCTGGATTGCGTGTGTTCGGCAATCGCTCACAAGAGGGGTTAACCGGGTCGACCCCTTTTTTTGCTCTTAAACATGACGGCTATCATTAATGATGATAGCCAACTTCACTCCGTTCGATTCGTCGTGACCTCGCGCGAGGCCGAGAATCCGCAAAATCCCAAACCGTCTGGCGGACACCCCCCATGGAACAGTCACTCAAACCTTTGCGTTATCCCCTGGCTGCGTTGGCGCTGCTGATGCTTACCGCGTGTGAACGCACACCCAGCGCCGCACAGGCTCCGGGGGCGCCGCACGTTACCGTTGCCAAAGTGCTCGAGCAGCCCATTACCGAGTGGGATGAAGTCACCGCTCGCCTGGAAGCACCGGAAACCGTCGAGGTTCGTCCACGGGTGTCGGGCCAGATTGAACGTGTAGCCTTTGCCGACGGCGTGTTGGTGAAGAAGGGCGACTTGCTGTTTCAGATTGACCCTCGGCCGTTCGAACATGAGGTGCATCGCATCGAGGCGCAGCTGCAACAGGCACGTGCAACGCTGGTGCGCACCGGCAACGAAGCGCAGCGCGGCCAACGTCTATTGAGCAGCAACGCGATCTCCGCAGAGCTCGCCGACACCCGCACGACCACGGCGCAAGAAGCCAGGGCCGGTGTCGATGCCATTCAGGCGCAGCTGGATCTGGCGCGTTTGAACCTCAGCTTCACCCGCGTTACCGCGCCGATCACCGGCCGCGTCAGCCGTGCGGAAATCACCGCCGGCAACATCGTGACCGCCGACACTACAGCGCTGACCAGCGTGGTCTCCACGGACAAGGTCTACGCCTATTTCGATGCGGACGAGCGCATGTTCCTCAAGTACAGCCTGCTTTCCCGCCAGGGTCAGCGCGGTCAAGCCACGCCGGTGTACATGGGCCTGTCGAACGAGGAGGGCAACAGCCACCTCGGGCAGATGAACTTCGTCGACAACCAGGTCAATCCGAAAACCGGCACCATCCGTGGTCGCGCGGTGTTCGACAACACGGACGGCCAGTACACGCCCGGTCTGTATGCCCGGTTGAAACTGGTGGGCAGCGCCGCCTATCCCGGCCTATTGATCAAGGACGAAGCGGTGGGCACCGACCTCGGCAAAAAATTCGTGCTGGTGGTCGATCAGGACAACAAGGCCGTGTATCGCAGCGTCGATCTGGGGCCGAAACTGGAAGGCTTGCGCATCGTGCGCAGCGGCTTGCAGAAAGAAGATCGCATCGTCATCAACGGCTTGCAGCGCGTGCGGCCCGGTGCAGTGATCGACCCGCAGGATGCGCCGATGGCCAGCCCGGAAACCGTCGCCACACTGGCTCGCCAGCGTCAGGCCATCGAAGCCTCCAATCAGCCGGCTGCCGCTAAATCACCTGCCCTGGTGAAAGCGGATTCTGCCACTGCACCTCGCGGATAAGGAGCACCGACATGAAGTTCTCCCAGTTCTTTATCACGCGGCCGATCTTCGCGGCGGTGCTGTCGCTGCTGATCCTGATCGCCGGCGCGATCTCGCTGTTCCAGTTGCCGATCAGTGAATATCCGGAAGTGGTTCCACCGACCGTTGTCGTTCACGCCAACTACCCGGGCGCCAACCCGAAAGTCATCGGCGAAACCGTGGCAGCCCCTTTGGAGCAAGCCATCACCGGTGTCGAGAACATGCTGTACATGTCCTCGCAATCCACGGCTGACGGCCGGCTCACCCTGACCGTGACCTTCGCGTTGGGCACCGACCTGGACAACGCCCAGGTGCAGGTGCAGAACCGCGTGACCCGTACCGAGCCCAAGCTGCCCGAGGAAGTGACGCGTATCGGTATCACCGTCGACAAGGCGTCTCCCGAGCTGACGTTGCTGGTGCATTTGATCTCTCCCGATAAACGCTACGACATGCTCTACCTGTCCAACTACGCGATCCTCAACGTCAAGGACGAGCTGTCACGTTTGGAAGGGATCGGCGATGTGAAGATGTTCGGCATTGGCGATTACTCGCTGCGTATCTGGCTCGATCCGGACAAAACTGCCTCGCGCAATCTGACTGCCACTGATGTGGTTACTGCGGTGCGTGAACAGAACCGTCAAGTCGCCGCCGGCCAACTGGGTTCGCCGCCTGCGCCGAATGCCACCAGCTTTCAGATGTCGATCAACTCCCAAGGGCGGTTGGTCAGCGAAGAAGAGTTTGAAAACGTGATCGTGCGCAGTGGCCCGAACGGCGAAATCACGCGCCTGAAGGACATTGCCCGGATCGAACTGGGTTCCAACCAGTACGCCTTGCGCGCCTTGCTCAACAACCAGGAAGCGGTGGCGATGCCGATCTTCCAGCGGCCGGGTTCCAACGCTATCGACGTCTCCGATCAGGTGCGGGCGAAGATGGCCGAGCTGAAGAAGAACTTCCCGGAAGGCATGGATTACGAGATCGTTTACGACCCGACGATTTTCGTCCGCAGCTCGATTGAGGCGGTGGTGCACACGCTGTTCGAAGCACTGATTCTCGTGGTGCTGGTCGTTATCCTGTTCCTGCAAACCTGGCGCGCTTCGATCATTCCTTTGGTGGCCGTGCCGGTGTCGCTGATCGGTACGTTTGCCGTGATGCATCTGCTCGGATTTTCGCTCAATGCGCTGTCGCTGTTCGGTCTGGTACTCGCCATCGGGATCGTGGTCGACGATGCCATTGTGGTGGTGGAGAACGTCGAACGAAACATTGAATCCGGACTGGAGCCGGTCGAAGCGACCAAGAAAGCCATGGGCGAAGTGACCGGGCCGATCATCGCCACGGCGCTGGTGCTGTGCGCGGTGTTCGTGCCAGCCGCGTTCATCTCCGGGCTGACAGGGCAGTTCTACAAACAGTTCGCGTTGACCATCGCGATCTCCACGGTGATCTCGGCGTTCAACTCCCTGACTCTGTCACCGGCGTTGGCGGCGGTGTTGCTCAAGGCCCATGGTGCACCGAAAGACCGGTTCTCCAGAGTGCTGGATCGTTTGCTTGGTGGCTGGCTGTTCAAACCGTTCAACCGTTTCTTCGAAAAGGCCAGTCACGGCTACATGGTTGCCGTGGCCAAAGTCATTCGTGGCAGCAGCGTAGCGTTGTTGGTATACGCCGGTCTGATCGCCATGACCTGGATGGGTTTCAGCACCACGCCGACTGGCTTCGTGCCGACCCAGGACAAAAAGTACCTGGTGACCTTCGCGCAACTGCCGGACGCCGCGAGTCTCGACCGCACCGAATCGGTGATCCGTCGCATGAGCACCATCGCCATGAACGAGCCGGGTTTCGACAGTGCCGTGGCATTCCCGGGCCTTTCAATCAACGGCTTCACCAACAGCCCGAACGCCGGTATTGCGTTCATCGGCTTGAGTTCGTTTGAAGAGCGTAAAGACCCGAGCCTGTCTGCCAAGGCGATTTCCGCCTCGCTCAACGGCAAGTTCGGCGGCATTCAGGACGCCTACATCGCTGTGTTCCCGCCACCGCCGGTACAAGGCCTGGGCACCATCGGTGGCTTCCGCCTGCAGATCGAAGACCGTGGCAACCTGGGCTACGACGAGCTGTACAAAGAGACGATGAATATCATCGCCAAGAGCCGTAGCACGCCGGAGCTGGCCAACCTGTTCACCAGCTACACCGTCAACGTGCCGCAGGTCGAAGCCGCCATTGACCGGAAAAAAGCCAAGACTCACGGGGTGAAGATCAACGATATTTTCGACACCTTGCAGGTCTACCTGGGCTCGCTGTACGCCAACGACTTCAACCGTTTTGGCCGGACCTATCAGGTCAACGTGCAGGCCGAGCAGCAGTTCCGCCAGGAGCCTGAACAGATCGGTCAGTTGAAGGTGCGCAATGATCGCGGCGAAATGATTCCGCTCGCCACGTTCGTCAAGGTCAGCCCGACGTCAGGCCCTGACCGGGTCTCGCACTACAACGGTTTCCTCACCGCAGAAATCAACGGCAGCGCCGCCCCCGGCTACAGCTCCGGACAGGCACAAGCCGCGATTGAAAAGTTGCTCAAGGAAGAGTTGCCCAACGGCATGACGTACGAGTGGACCGACCTGACCTACCAACAAATCCTGTCGGGCAACACGGCGCTTCTGGTGTTCCCGCTCTGTGTGCTGTTGGCGTTCCTGGTGCTGGCGGCGCTGTATGAAAGCTGGAGCCTGCCATTGGCGGTGATCCTGATTGTGCCGATGACCCTGCTGTCGGCGATTGCCGGGGTGATCATTTCCAAGGGCGACAACAACATCTTCACCCAGATCGGCCTGATCGTGTTGGTCGGCCTGGCCTGCAAAAACGCGATCCTGATCGTCGAGTTCGCCAAGGATAAACAGGACCAGGGCATGTCGCCGCTGGATGCAGTGCTGGACGCTTGCCGCATGCGTCTGCGGCCGATTCTGATGACGTCCTTCGCGTTCATCATGGGGGTGATTCCGCTGGTGACGTCCACGGGTGCCGGCTCGGAAATGCGCCGTGCGATGGGCGTCGCGGTGTTCTCCGGAATGCTCGGCGTGACCTTCTTCGGGTTGCTGCTGACGCCCGTGTTCTTCGTGCTGATTCGTCGCTACATCGAGCGCAAAAACGCGCGCAAGGTCACCAAGGTTCATCAGGCAAACGCACTCAATCAGGAGGCACATTCATGAACACCTTGAAGCTATTTTTACCCAGCCTCCTGGTCGTCGCGCTCGGCGCCTGCACGGTAGGCCCGGACTACAAAACGCCTGACACCGCGCCCGCCAACGTCGTGTCTGCCCAAGGCAGTGCCTACGATCAATCGCGTTTTGAAACGGTGTGGTGGCAACAGTTTGATGACCCCACGCTCAATCAGTTGGTGAGCAAATCCCTGGAAGGCAACCGCGACCTGCGCGTCGCGTTTGCCCGCTGGAAAGCGGCCCGGGCGATTCGTGATGACGTCAGCAATGACAATTTGCCGGTTGTCACCAGCCGCGTCAGCAGCCAGCAGGGCAAGTCGCAAGTGCCTGGCCTGACCGAAAGCCGCGTCAATATCGAACGCTACGATCTGGGTCTCGACATGGCATGGGAAGTCGATCTGTTCGGCCGGATCCAGCGTCAACTGGAATCCAGCAGCGCCCAGGAAGATGCTGCTGCCGCAGACTTGTACCAGCTTCGCGTGACAATGACCGCCGAGCTGGTGGATGCCTACGGCCAATTGCGCGGCGCGCAGTTGCGGGAAAAAATTGCCCTGGCCAACCTGAAAAATCAGCAGGATTCGCGCAGCGTGACGGTCAGCCTGCGCGATGCCGGCGTGGGCAATGAGCTCGACGTGGTGCGTGCCGACGCACGTTTGGCGGCTGTCGAGGCGACGGTTCCGCAACTGCAAGCGGAACAGGTGCGGCAGAAAAACCGCATCGCCACGCTGTTGGGTGAACGCCCGGATACGTTGAGCGTGTCGTTGAGCCCTGCGCAGTTGCCCGCCATCGCCAAAGCGTTGCCGATCGGTGATCCCGCCGAGCTGCTGCGTCGGCGTCCCGATGTGCTGGCCGCCGAGCGCAGACTGGCGTCCTCCACGGCGGAAATCGGCGTGGCCACCGCCGACCTGTTCCCGAGAGTGAGCTTGAGCGGCTTCCTCGGTTTCACCGCTGGCCGTGGATCGCAGATTGGTTCCAGCGCCGCCAGAGCCTGGGGATTGGGACCGAGCATTACCTGGGCAGCTTTTGACCTGGGCAGTGTGCGAGCGCGCATCCGGGGTGCCGACGCGAATGCCGAAGGCGCCTTGGCCACCTACGAACAGCAAGTGCTGCTGGCGCTGGAAGAGTCGGAAAACGCCTTCAGCGACTACGGCAAACGCCAGCAGCGGCTGCTGTCATTGATCCGGCAAAGCGAGTCGAGCCGAGCGGCTGCAGACCTTGCGGCGATTCAGTACAAGGAAGGCACGGTGGATTATCTGGTGTTGCTGGATGCGCAGCGTGAACGCCTGAACGCCGAGGATGCGCAGGCGCTGGGTGAGATTGATCAGTACCGGGGCATCGTCGCGATCTATAAGGCGTTGGGAGGAGGGTGGGACAGTGTCGGCAAAAAAGTGGTAGCCACGAACTGATGCTGGCGTGAGATCTGTCGCCCTACGCTGATGGTGTGGGGCGGCCGGTCGGATATTGCGGATGCATCACCATCCTTTCACTCCACTCATATCGGGCAACTTGTGCGCAATGCCCTTGTGGCAGTCGATGCAAGTGGCCTCGCCATTGGCCAATGCGGTGGAGTGCATGGCCGCAGCGCGTTTGCCCTGGCGGGTAAAGTCCATGAACTCAAAGTTGTGGCAGTTGCGACATTCGCGCGAGTCGTTGGCCTTGAGCCTGGCCCATTCATGTTCCGCCAGTTCACGGCGCAAGGTGAGGAATTTGTCGCGGGTGTCGATGGTGCCGAACAGCTTGCCCCAGACTTCCTTCGATGCCTGCATCTTGCGCGCGATCTTGTGCGTCCACTCATGGGGGACGTGGCAGTCCGGGCAACTGGCGCGCACACCGGAACGGTTGGTGTAGTGAATGGTGTCCTGCAACTCGACATAAACGTTGTCGCGCATCTCGTGGCAGGAAATGCAGAACTTCTCGGTGTTGGTCAGCTCCAGCGCTGTGTTGAAACCGCCCCAGAAAATGATCCCGGCGATAAAGCCGCCCAGTGTCAGAAACCCCAGGCTGAAGTAAACGCTGGGTCGACAGAGGATGCCCCAATAATCCTTAAGCAGGGCGAACAGTGCTTTCATGGCGCCTCCTCAAGGTTTTTGCGCGGCGTTGGCATCGTCTTGCAGGATTTTGTCGATGGTTTCAAAGGTGTTGCCCACCAGCGGCAGTACCTCTTTTTGCGGCACGTGGCACTGAGTACAGAAATAGCGCCGGGGCGAGACCGCCGCCAGCGCCTGACCGTCACGGTCCATGTAGTGGGTGATGCTGATCATCGTCGCTTGGGTGCGCGCGCTACTGGCCCGGCTGTGGCACGTCAGGCATTTGTTGCCGTTCTTGTCGATCTGGTACCCGCGAATGCTGTGGGGAATGGTCGGCGGCTGGTCAGGATAGTTGCGCTCGCGCTTCAGGTCCTTGTTTTCATCGTTGGCAATCGGTGGCGCGGGCATGCTCCGGGTGAGGGTGCCGCCGGGGCGGCGACCGTCGGGGCCGGGCGCATCCAGCGGGTAATCGACCTCGGCGGCGAGCACCATGCCCATTGCGGCAAGCAGTACCAGGGGCAGGATTCGAAAAGTCATGACGGTTCTCCTCAAGCCGCGCTGATCAACTCGATGCGGATGGCGCATTTCTTGTAGTCGGTCTGCTTGGAGATCGGGTCGGTGGCGTCGAGCGTGACCTTATTGATCAACTTGTTGGCATCGAAAAACGGTACGAACACCAGGCCGCGGGGTGGTTTGTTGCGCCCGCGGGTTTCGATGCGCGCGCGGATTTCACCGCGGCGGCTGATCAGCTTCACTTCACTGCCACGCCGTGCCTTCAAGGCCTTGGCGTCCTCCGGATGCATGTACACCAGGGCGTCCGGCACTGCTCTGTACAATTCCTCGACTCGCTGGGTCATGCTGCCCGTATGCCAGTGTTCGAGGACACGGCCGGTGCTTAGCCAGAACGGGTAATCAGCATCCGGGATTTCGGCCGGTGGCTCGTAGGGCAGGGCGAAGATGATCGCTTTCTTGTCCGGGTAACCATAGAACTGCACTTCGCTGCCGGCCTCCACGTAAGGATCGAGGCCCTCGCGATAACGCCAGCGGGTCTCCTTGCCGTCGACCACCGGCCAGCGCAGGCCGCGTTCGCTGTGGTAAAGGTCGAAGGGCGCCAAGTCATGGCCGTGACCACGACCGAACCGGGCGTACTCTTCGAACAAGCCTTTTTGCGCATAGAAACCAAAGGCCTTGGCTTCGTCGTTCTTGAAGCCGGCCTCGATTTGCTCGACGGGAAACTGGTCGACCTGACCGTTCCTGAATAGAACCTCGAATAGGGTTTTGCCTTTGTATTGCGGCGATTTGGCCAGCAACTCGGCGGGCCAGGTTTCGTCGGTGGTGAAGCGTTTGGAAAACTCCATCAATTGCCACAAGTCCGATCTGGCGTCTCCCGGTGCGCTGACCAATTGATGCCAGAACTGCGTGCGACGTTCGGCATTGCCATAGGCGCCTTCCTTTTCCACCCACATGACACTGGGCAAGATCAGGTCGGCGGCCTGGGCGGAAACGGTGGGGTAGACGTCCGAGACGATGACGAAGTTTTCCGGGTTGCGCCAGCCAGGCAAGACTTCCTGCATGATGTTCGGCCCGGCGTGCATGTTGTTGCTGGCCTGGGTCCAATACACGTTGAGGACGCCGTCCTTGAGCATGCGGCTCTGTTGCACCGCGTGAAAACCGACTTTCTCCTGGATGGTGCCGGCCGGCAGTTTCCAGATCTGTTCTGCGGTGGCGCGGTGCTTGGGGTTGGTCACTACCATGTCGGCGGGCAAGCGGTGGGAGAAGGTGCCGACCTCCCGCGCAGTGCCACAGGCTGACGGCTGGCCGGTCAACGAGAATGGGCTGTTGCCCGGCTCGCTGATCTTGCCGGTGAGCAGGTGGATGTTATAGATCAGGTTGTTGGCCCACACCCCGCGTGTGTGCTGGTTGAAACCCATGGTCCAGAACGACACGACCTTGCGTTCGGGGTCCGCATAAAGTTCAGCCAGGGCCTTGAGGCGTTCCGGGGCAACGCCGGACTCTTTCGCGGTACGTTCCAGGGTGTAGGGTTTGACGAACGCTGCGAATTGCTCGAAGGACATGTCGGTCCAGGTATTGGCCTTGTCGGCATTCTTCGCCTGTTTTTCCCGTGGGTCGTCAGGACGCAAGCCGTAGCCGATGTCATCGGCGCCTTTGGCGAAGCGCGTGTGCTTGCTGATGAAGTCCTTATCGACCGCACCGTTTTCAATGATGTGGTTGGCAATGTAATTGAGGATCAGCAGGTCGGATTGTGGCTTGAATACCATGGGAATATCGGCCAGTTCGAAACTGCGATGCTCGAAGGTCGACAGCACCGCGACTTTCACGTGCGGCTGGCTCAGGCGCCGGTCGGTGACCCGGCTCCATAGAATCGGGTGCATCTCAGCCATGTTCGAGCCCCACAGCACAAAGGCGTCGGTGGCTTCGATGTCGTCGTAGCAGCCCATCGGTTCATCCGCGCCAAAAGTGCGCATGAAACCCATCACCGCCGAGGCCATGCAATGGCGGGCATTGGGGTCGATGTTGTTGCTGCGAAAACCGGCTTTCATCAATTTGTTGGCCGCGTAACCTTCCCAAACCGTCCATTGCCCGGAACCGAACATGCCGATCGATTCCGGGCCTTTGCTCTTCAGGGCTTGCTTGTACTTTTCTTCCATGATGTCGAAGGCCTGGTCCCAGCTGATCGGCTGGAATTCGCCCTGTTTGTCGAACTGGCCGTTGGTCATGCGCAGCAGCGGCTGGGTCAAGCGGTCCACGCCGTACATGATTTTGGAGAGAAAATAGCCCTTCACGCAGTTGAGTCCGCGGTTGACCTCGGCCTTGACGTCGCCATGGGTGGCGACCACCCGGTTGTCGCGGGTCGCGACCATCACGCTGCACCCGGTGCCGCAGAAACGGCAGGGCGCCTTGTTCCAGTCCAGGGTGACCATGTCCGCTTCGGTAATCAGGTTGCTGGCGGACGTGGCAATCGGCAGGCCAGCGGCGGCGGCTGCGATGGCCGCGGCCTGGGCCTTGACGAACTCTCGGCGGGACATGCTCATTCGGTGTCTCCTGTGGGCTCTAGGAGTTCGTGATAGATCAACGCGGCGTTGAGCACCCCCGGCAGATTGTTGATTTGCTCGATACGTTGCAGGATCTGATTTTCGTGGCGGGCCTCAAGCACGACCACCAGTTTTCCGGCGGCACTTTCGTGATGTAATTCCAGGCCGTCCAATAGACGCAAGTTGGCTTTGACGGCGTCGAATAGTTCAGGTCGGGCAAGTACCACCAGGCTGGCGATATGCAGAGCTTCGTCCATGCGCTGACTCCAACAGGCTCTGAAAGAGAACTATCAGTTAGGTGGCCCGGGCGGGCCGTAGAGCATTTGGAAAAACCAGATGAGGAAGCCATAGCCGCCCACTATCGCGACCGACAGCAGCGGAAAAAGGCAGACGACAAGAAAGACAAACAGCCGGGCTTCTTTACGACGCTGCGGTTTTTGTTCTTCAGCCAACGACATGAGAATCTCCTGCCGAAACTTGCGTTGATACTAGATCAGTAGTTAAGGGGAGGACTTCTGCCCTGAGTTTTTCTCGACCAATGGTTAACCTCCCTACACCGGTGCAGGCCTCGGAAACGCTAGTACGAGCGGGACATGTTTGGAGATGGATGCGATCTCTTCCCTGTCGATGCATTCGGCTATCGGTCCAGCAGAGGTGCCAGCAGTGCACACATGCTGCGCCAGTGCGAACCCTCCCAGTAAATCCGTTGGCAGGCGTCGCAGCGCAAGAAGTGCGAATAGAGGGCGCCAACGCGTGGCGGCACCTGCGGCCGGGCCAGTTCCGGGCTGATCTCGTGCAGCGGCAGGTTGCAATGAAGGCACAGGCTGAATGGCCGCGCGCTACGCGCCAGGTCGAGGCGCTCGTACAATTCGCGCAACTGCAGCGACGGTTTCAGGGCATGCACGTAACAGCCGTGGCTGATGATCCGCCGCTTGAGCAGTTCGCGGTCACGGGTAAGCACGATACGTCCTTGCTGCGCAGCGATCTCAGCAATCTCGCCATCCTCGAAGCCATTGTCGTAGAGGGTATCGAAGCCGCTCATGCGCAGCAGGTTGGCCAGCCCGCCCAGGTGCGCATCCGCGACGAAGCGCAGCACCCGTAAAGGTTGAGCACGAACCTTTAACAGCGGGCTGATGTCCAGCGTTTCGAACTTGGGATACACCGCCAACCGGTCATCATCGAAGATCACCCGCTCGAAACCCACCGACTCACCGTTGAGCAACACCAGTTCGACCTCCGTGTGCGGTATCCCGAGCGCCTCGATCATGTGCTTGACCGTCGCCCCTCGCGCGCACTTGCAGGTGAATGACTGCCGCCGTCGTTCAGCCGGCAGGAAATCGTTGAGCTCCTCGTAGAAGCGGAAGGTTGCACTGGCCATGATGAACAGTATGGCAGGGCTGCAGGATGAGCGAGTCTGGCCCGGACATCTTCTGCGGCGGGGCCCCGACTGCGATCGTGTTGGAATTGCTCAGGGATAGGTTTGATGCCGATTTGTTCAGGGCCTTCCAGGCCGCCAGGATAAAAAACAGTGGGCCAAATGTATCGCTGTGTATCCAGACCCACTGTAAAGATGCTGGCGTACAAATGCCCTCGATCCGGATACATCCGGGATACACGGTTGCAGTCAAATAGCCTGGCCTTAGCGAGAAAGCAAAAGCATCTCGCACCACGGCTTATCGCCCTGGTGGCATGACCCTGAGCGGCCTCACCGCACACAGTATCCGGAGAAATAACCATGTCCCGTCTTTCGAACAAATCCCGTATTGGCCTGATCGCTGTTTCACTGGTCGGCTGCATGAACCTCGCTTCGTCCGCCTTCGCCGCTGACGCACTGCCTCAAGGCTACCAACTCGCCGCGGCGGAAAAGACCAGTGAAGGCAAGTGTGGCGAAGGCAAGTGCGGTGCCAGCGAAACCGGCGCCAAAGTCACCAAGGCCGGTGAAGGCAAGTGCGGTGAAGGCAAATGCGGCGACGCTTCCTTCGCCCGTACCGACACCGACCACGACGGCCGCGTTTCCCTGAAAGAATTGCTGACCGTGGCCCCAAAGGGTGCTGAAGAGTTCAAGGCGATGGACACCAACAACGACGGTTTTCTTTCTGAAGGCGAGGTCTACAAATTCCGCACCAACCAGTTCACCTCCAACGGCAAGAAAGTGCCAACCGAGCTGTTCACCAAAATGAGCAAAGCGCAGGGCTGATAGTGGGGGCTGCCGACTACGACAACACCGATGTGGCGAGACAGGGTTTTCTCTATCTCGCCACATCGGTGTTTTATTCGTTGCGATCTATAAAGCGTCGGGGTGCTTCAAATCGACCGCTGATTCACCCGCCGGGTCAGTTCTTCTGCCGACTCCTTGCGTTCGGAGTAACGGTCAACCAGGTCCGGGCGCTCCCGCAGCAACAGGGTGAACTTCACCAGCTCCTCCATGACGTCCACCACCCGGTCATAAAGCGCGGACGGTTTCATGCGGTTGTCTTCGTCGAATTCCAGATAAGCCTTCGGCACGGAAGACTGGTTGGGGATGGTGAACATCCGCATCCAGCGCCCCAGCACGCGCAGTTGATTCACCACGTTAAACGACTGAGAGCCACCACTGACTTGCATGACCGCGAGGGTTTTGCCCTGGGTCGGGCGAATGGCGCCTAGCGCGAGCGGCACCCAGTCTATCTGCGCCTTGAACACGGCCGACATCGAGCCATGACGTTCAGGAGAGCACCAGACCTGTCCTTCGGACCATTGCATCAGTTCGAGCAGTTCCTGGACTTTCGGGTGATCGGTCGGTGCATCGTCCGGCAGAGGAAGACCGGATGGATTGAAGATCCGCGTTTCTGCACCGAAATGTTCGAGCAATCGGGCGGCTTCTTCGATCAGCAGACGGCTGAATGAACGCGGTCGGGTCGATCCGTACAACAGCAGGATTCGCGGCTTGTGCGGGGTGTCGTCACCGGCAATGGATTGAATCAGGGAGGCGTCGAGATTGGGCAGTTCGTGGGACATGAGGGCTCCGGTTACAGGGTGCTGATGCGATCGAGTTCGCGCTTCAAGGCATCCCGGTCAAGTTCGCCGAAGGGCAGGTCGAAGAAGGCCCGGCAGCGTGTTTCGATGCGCGCCAGGGTCGAGTGGAAGGCTGCGGTCACGACCGCTTCGTCGCCCTTCACCTCGGACGGATCTTCCAATCCCCAATGGGCCTTCAGCGCCGGCCCGAAGTAAACCGGGCACGCCTCGCCGGCAGCCTTGTCGCAGACGGTGATGACAATATCCGGTGGGTTGGCTTCGAAGGCGTCGTTGCCTTTACTGCTCAACCCGTCAATCGCGATGCCGGCCTTTTGCAGCGTCACAAGACTGCGCGGCAGAACCTCGCCCTTGGGGAAGCTGCCGGCACTGACTGCCTGAAAACCTTGCGGCGCGAGATGATTGAACATCGCTTCGGAGAGGATGCTGCGGCAGCTATTGGCGGTGCACATGAACAGAACGCGCATGGTGACTTCTCTGGGTACATATGGTTAATCGAATATACGTTTTTCCATATGGGGTGGTCAAATGCTGTCTGATTGTCAATTCATTGCCTGGCATGGGGCGTTGCAGGAGTGCGGTCTTTGAGAACGAGGCCGCTGCAGAGTCCGTAGGGCTGACTCATTCGCCCAAATCATTACTACCTTTGCAGGCGGATCGATCAGATCCATCAGTATTCCTTCCTCATTGCCATAACGTGCATTTGATTTAGCGCCCAAACCGACTAATATACGTTCCATATCCATTTCATATAGTGAAGCTCATGGGCATCGTAAAAATTTCTGAAGGCATGCATGAGCATCTGCGCGTCGCGAGCGATGCGTTGAGTCGCTCGATCAACGCTCAGGCCGAGCACTGGATGCGTATCGGGATGCTTGCCGAATTACACCCCGACCTGGATCACAGCGACATTTGCCGCATGCTGATTCGCGCAGAACTGCAAGGCGGTCTTGATTTGAAGAAGCTCTGCGCCCTCGAAGAAAGTTCGCAAGGCCCACAGGTTCATGCAGCCATCGGAGCCAGGAAATGAGGGCGAACGTGCGCATCAATACCCCGGCAGACATCGCCAGTTCACGTGCCGCTGCAACGCTGGCGGCCGAGGTGCTGGCCATGATTGGGCCTTATGTGAAAGCGGGTGTCACCACCGACGAACTCGATCAGCGCTGTCACGACTACATCGTCAATGTGCAAAAGGCCATTGCGGGTAATATCGGCTATCTCGGCTACCCGAAAACCGTGCTGACGTCCGTCAATCAGGTGGTCTGCCATGGCCTGCCTTCGGCCACTGTCCTGAAGGATGGCGACATTGTGAATATCGACGTCGCTGTCAAAAAGGACGGTTGGTATGGCGACACCAGTCGAATGTATTACGTGGGTGAACCCGGCCCGCAGGCTCGGCATTTGGTCAAGACCACCTATGAAGCGCTGTGCGCCGGTATTCGAGTCGTTCGCCCCGGCGCCACGCTGGGCGATATCGGTTATGCCATTCAGTCGGTCGCCGAAAGGGAGGGATTCAGTGTTGTGCGCGAATACTGCGGTCACGGTATTGGCAAGGTCTATCACGACGAACCGCAGATCCTCCATTACGGCTACCCCGGCCAGGGATTGCAGTTGAAAGCGGGCATGATTTTCACCATTGAGCCCATGCTGAATGCGGGTAAGCGTCATGTGAAAACCCTGGCGGACGGCTGGACCGTTGTCACCAAGGATCACTCCCTTTCGGCCCAGTGGGAGCACATGGTGGCGGTCACTGACGATGGCTTTGAGGTTCTATCTGCCTGGCCTGACAGCGTCGAAGAGTTCCCGGCTATCCGATAACCCGGCCCTGGACAGGCCTTTGACAATTACGCAGTTGCGCCGGATTCACGCCATGGCCTCACGGGTTAAGTCAATCAGTCCCTGTTGGCCATTGCGATAGCTGGCGGAGCGGAAGAGGTCGTAATGTCCCAAGTCAGCAGTATCTGGGTGATGGCGGCATCAATGACCTCATGCGACGTGTTATCCCGAGCGAGGATGGAAATACCCTGCAGGAAACTGTCGAACACCGTAGCCATCGCGGTCGCATGAACATTGCCCGGCAACTGACCTGTACTGATACCCCGCTCGACACACGCCAAAATCCCCGCACGAGTGCGGGTGCGAGATTGGGTCAATGCATCGACCACCCGCGCATTCTCCGGACTGGGCGCGCTCATCACGCCGAGGGCCACCATGCAGCCTTTGGGATGACCTTCTTCACACTGCATGCGCGCCGATTGGCGCAGCGCGGTTTCGATGGCCTGGCGTGGAGGCAGGCTCTCGTCCCACAGGCATTCGGTGACTTGAGCGAAAGTCGCCAGATAACGCTGCACACACTCATCAAACAACGCTTCCTTGGAACCGAATGCCGCGTAAAAACTCGGTGCGGAAATCCCGCCGCCCAATCCGGCTTTCAACTGAGCGAGGGAGGTCGCGTCGTAGCCGTGTTGCCAAAACAGGTGCATGGCCTGTTCCACGGCGTGGTCGCGGTCAAAGGTGCGGGGGCGGCCCATTTGCGCCATTTCAAGGCTCCTGAGGATTACGAGATAAATACTAGTCGATACATAAGTCGTTGACAACGCGTGCTGGCAGCAGTCAACATTTGTATCGATCAGTATTTAAGTCGAAAATCCTCACTCAAGGAATCTACCGTGACACCCTCAATCACCTTATCGGTGGCGCCCGAGCGCCTACCCATCGGCGCCTTGCTTGCCCTGGCCATGACCGGCTTCATCTGCATCGTCACCGAAACATTGCCCGCCGGCCTATTGCCTCTGATCAGCGAAGGACTGGCGATTTCCCCCTCCATGGCCGGGCAGATGGTCACCGCTTATGCGCTTGGTTCGGTTCTGGCGGTGATCCCCATGACCATCGCCACCCGTGGCTGGCGTCGCCGTAATGTACTGCTGCTGACCATCGTCGGTTTCCTGCTGTTCAACTCCATCACCGCGCTGTCATCCCACTACGGCGCGACCCTGGTGGCGCGCTTCTTCGCCGGCGTCGCGGCGGGGCTGGCCTGGAGCCTGCTGGCCGGTTACGCCCGACGCATGGTCGCGCCCCATCAACAGGGCAAGGCTCTGGCGCTGGCCATGGTCGGCACACCGATTGCCCTGTCCCTGGGTGTACCCCTCGGCACTTGGCTGGGTGGCCTCGTGGGTTGGCGCACGACCTTCGGCATCATGTCGGCCCTGACCCTGGTGCTGATTGTCTGGGTGCTGGTGAAAGTCCCGGACTACCCCTCCCAAGCCGAGCACCAGCGCCTGTCGCTGCGCACCGTTCTGACCACTCCGGGCGTGCGCCCCGTGCTGGCGGTGGTGATCTGCTGGATGCTGGCCCACAACATTCTCTACACCTACATCGCACCGTTCGTGGTGCCGGCGGGGTTGGGGGATCGGGTGGATTTAGTGCTGTTGGTGTTTGGTACTGCGGCGTTGGCGGGGATCTGGCTGACTGCCAAACTGGTTGAGCCGTTGTTGCGCAAGACCGTGTTGGTGAGCCTGGCGACGTTTGCGGCGGTTTGCGTAGTGCTTGGGTTTTTGGGGAGCGTGCCTGAAGTGATCTACATCGGCGTCGCGGTTTGGGGGTTGAGCTTCGGCGGGGCGGCGACGTTGTTGCAAACGGCGCTGGCAGACGCGGCGGGAGATGGGGCCGATGTGGCGTTGTCGCTGAATGTGGTGGCCTGGAACAGTGCGATTGCGGGGAGTGGGGTAGTGGGCGGCGTGTTGCTGGATAGATGGGGTATTGCCTCTTTTCCGTGGGCAATGATGGTGTTGGTGGGAGTGGGGTTCGCGATTGTCTGGGGGGCCCGGGCTCACGGCTTTAAATCGGGTCCGCGTGCGGCTGGCCGGCCTGCGGTTGCTGGGCACTGAACTACAAAAAAGGCGCTGGCGGGGGGCTTTAATTCGAGAGTTGTCCCGTCCTGATTAAGGTTTACACCTTCTGATCTGTTTTCAGGAGGACGGGATGTATCTCCGCTGCTGAGGGCTTGGCAAAAGTTTATTGAGGCAGATGACCGGAGCGCTGTGGTCAACTTCCGAATCCAGAAACCGGCTTTCAGGCAAACGCCTCCTCGATAAATGCTTCCAGCGCCTTGTCTTCCAATATCTCGATGGAGAAGTGCCCGAAGCGTTTGGGCAGCCAGATGATGCGGGCCCCGGACGGGGACTGCAGGTTCGCGCGGGCCAGTGGTTTGCCGTTTTCGTCTTCTGGCTGAACACCACTGGCCATCAATTCGTCATAGGCCTTCTCGATGTCCGGCGTGGAGTAGCAGTGGCGATAAATCATGCCTTCACCCGATGAATCCAGGAGTTCTTTCAGGTTCCCCGCCAACGGTTGCACCAGCATGAAACGCTCCTGACCGATCAACGCGATCGCGTAGCGCACGTGCAGGCCACCGCGTTCCCAGACGAGCGTTTTAGAGATCCTGGCCTTCAGTGTCTGTGCGTAGTAAGCACAGGCTTCTTCGAGATTCGTGACCAGTACATCGACGTGACTGAACTTCAGCTCCATTGCATTTCTCCTGTCGAACCGGTGTCCATGGTAACGACGTCACCCTCAGGGGCAGAAGGGGGTACTTGAGTGCCCCCCACAATTTGCCTACACCGTTACATCAACGCTTCCACGAGCCAGCAGCCACTCCTGATAGACCGCAGCGCTATCAATCGAAAAGTCGCCATGGTTAGCGTTGATGGTTGTCTCTTCAAGGCGTCCGATCTCGATCAGAGGCTGAAGGTCTATCGGCCCATGCGAAGCGTCGCTGCTGTTGAGGGACTGCACATCGGGCCGTTCGATAGGATTGCTTTTCGCGTCGAATGTCGCCGAGATTTGATCAGGTTTATAGCGGGCTTTCAGCTGTTCCAGATCGCGCTCTGACTCGCGAAAACTTTTATCGATCTGTGCCTGGGTTTCGGCTGTCGCATTGGCGACCTGGATCTTGCCGGCGGTCACCTTGCCACTCTCCAAAGACCTTTTGAGCGCATCTACGTACGGCAGCGGAGGTAAGTTGCTTCCGATCATTTTGAAACTCCCTGGTTGGTAACCGGGTAGTAGAGCAAAAGTCAGGCCATGCGCTGAGTGCCTTGTTCTTCCGGGCGTTGGCGAGTCGCTGAGGTGGATCCGTGGCATAGGCTTGCCGGGAGCGGCAAAGCATTGCCCTCGACGTTTGCGGCAAGCAAGCACTTCATCCCTTACTCATACGCCGTAACTCGCCGCTATCACAATGAGCGCAAGGAAACAGACCAACTGAACGCAAAAGAAGGTAAACCGAATCGCCACGAACCTGTTTGTCTGCACATGAGATACGTGAACCAGAGACTGGCACACGCGAGCGATCAGGACGAGCATGGACAAGTAGTCAACGGCGGGTGTGTTGATACCAAGGGCTGAAATCACGAAGACGATGGCGCCAAAGACCGGCAGGTTCTCCACACAGTTTGCATGCGCTCGTGTTCCGCGCCGATACCAATCCTCGCCATCGGGCTGATCGCTTCGGAAAGAGGCAATCGGAACATTCGAGAACAGGATTCTGCCCCAGCGATACACCCCGACGGTTGCCATCAGCAGCAGCAAAGTCCAGGTCGCGAATCCAAGCAACATCCACATCGGTATCGTCATGGCTGCCATCCTCAATCCAGCACGTCATCCCACATCCACGTGGCCGACGCGAGGTCGGCCGGACCCTGTAGATCAGTTGCTCATGATGGGAGCCAACGCAGTCTGAATCCTGGACATCTGCGCGGGTGTTGTCATGCGCGCAAGCAGTTGGCCAAAGTGTGGATGTTGCACGCCCGAGATTATGTATTGCCAGCGGTAGGCGCCCAGCACGGAGGCTTTGATTTGCGCGGTCTCATCAACACTGAATGAGCGTGGAACATTGCGAATAAAGTAGTCGGCGTCGGATGCCGATTGTGCCTGCAGGATTGCATCGACGGCTGCCACCAGCGCAATCAGATCGTTCACGGCCTGGTCGCGCTCGACTGGCGAAAGTTTCGCGTGCTCCGCTTTCCATTCCAGCTCATCGAGCACGACGTGCCGGCTTTCATCCTTCCAGTGAAATTTGAAGACATCCTTGAAGAGTGGGCACAACTCCTCGCGCGGGGCGATGCTTTTTGCGTAATGCGTTTGAACAAACAGCTCGATATGACAGGTCAGCGCCAGCACCGACCAGGTGCTGGCCGCCAGTACCGCACGCGCCACATCGTTCGGATCGGCCACTTGACGATATCCCGCCGGCAATTGCACATCCATCATCGTCTCTATGCGCCGGAACAGCTCCTGATGCTTGATCTCGTCATTGGAAAATCGCACCAGCGCTTCAAGCGCGAGTTGATCGTCAAAGACATGGGCCCGACCTTGATCGAGCATTTTGGCACTGATAAAGCGCTCGACCAGGCCAAAGATGTACGCATAGGTTCGGCCCTGAATCTGGCTGAGCAGGCGCGCCTCTTCCAGGGTGAGAAAGGTCAGGCGGTCGATCCGCGAGAGTCCGTCGGGCAAGAATTTGCGCGAGAAGTCGAAGCGGCGGTCCTGCAGCAAATCGCGATCGATCTGCCATTCGGCTTTCTTCGAGGACCTGACAAGTTGAGCATACCGGGCGGCGTTGCCTGAATCTGCGTCGGGTAGGGTAGCGACGGTGTTCATATCGATCTCCTGCTTCCTGGTCGAATTGGAAGGGGCCATTGCGGTTAACGTCGGAGCCAGTGACCCAGGGTGAAGCCTCTGGTGGGCGTCCCGATCACTGAGTCCGCGTTGGTGCTAATCTAGGCCTCGCCGTTCAGGCGCAGAATGACCGGTGCGCCTGATTACATGCTCCGGACTCCGGAAAGGAGGGCTGGCAATTGCTGGATGCGCTTTCTGATGTCTTGCGTGTCATTCGGCTCTCTGGAGGAGTCTTCCTCGAGGCGGAATTCACTGCGCCCTGGTGCATCAGCGGAAAAATCTCTGCGGACGATTGCAAACCGTTCCTGGCGGCCCCTCGACATGTCATTGCGTCGCATTTTGTCGCTGCGGGGCACATGCAATTGAAAATCGACGGTGAAGCCCCCCTCGACGTGCGGGTAGGCGAACTCATTTTGCTTCCGCGCAATGACGTTCATACGTTTGGCAGCGACCTGAGCGTTGCTCCCATGTCGGCGCGCGACGTTATTCAACCGCCGGAAGTCGGCGGCATTTCACGTATCAAGTGCGGCGGGGGCGGCGAGGTCACGCAGTTGTTGTGTGGGTTCCTCGGTACTGAAACCCCTTTCAGTCCGTTGCTCTCGTCGCTGCCATCCTTATTGAAACTGGACGTGCGCGCGACGGCTTTGGGAGCCTGGATTGAAAGCTCATTCCGATTTGCTGTCAGCGAGATCGCGGCGGGGCGCGTCGGCTCGACAACGGTCATCGCCAAGCTATCGGAATTGCTCTTCGTCGAAGCCGTCAGCCAGTATGTCGCGAGCCTCCCCGCTGAACGGCGCGGGTGGCTGGCGGGTTTGCGGGATCCGCATATCGGGCGCGCATTGGCGCTGCTTCATGCTCGCCCAACCGAGGGCTGGACGGCAGAAGCCCTGGCGCTTGAAGTGGGCATGTCGCGCTCGGTTTTCGCGGAACGATTCACGGCATTGGTCGGCCAGCCACCAATGCAATACCTGACGCTCTGGCGCATGCACGTGGCGGCTCAACACCTGCGCGAAGGTCGCGGCAATGTGGCGCAAATCGGCTTTGCAGTGGGCTACGAATCCGAAGCCGCGTTCAGTCGCGCATTCAAACGCCAGTTCGGCACATCACCCGGCACCTGGCGCAGGCAATCGGCTTGAGAACGGAGGGCGACGGGCGCGCTTCATCCGCTTGCTACCCGTATTCAGCGAAAGATCAGCGACTGGTGTGCCGCGCCGCCCTGTCTGTCCTACGTTAGCTGAAATCGCTCTAACGCATAATCCTTGCCTGCCAAGGTAAGTTCAAAAGTGGTGGCGCCAAACGTACCCCGTGTCACTTTTTGTTTGATAAGGCGTTTGTCTTGAAGTTGCTTTAGATCGGCTTCAACTTCTGCTGTGCTGAGTGAGACAAGTTTGCAAATTGAGTTCAGGTTTGCAACTTTCCTGAAGTTTGCATGATAGGCCAACGCTTCCATCAGTAGCGTTTGGTTATCTGTCAGTCGTGGAAACTGAGGGTTGTTCATTTTGTAAACTTTTCGCTCTATCTCATGTAGCTCGTCGTAAGCTCCATCAGTGTTGCGGGCGTAGTAAATCGCTACAGACAGAGTGCTGATTAAAATCGCGATAATCATCAGCAGCGACCAATTCGGCATTGGCGTTTCCAGCGAAAGCCAATCCGAAAAACGTTGCGGCCAGCTCGTGCTATCTGCCAACAATCTCAGGTCGAGGTGAGTGTCGAGCAGCTTTATGACAGCCCAGGTGACAAGGAAAATTCCTGCCCAACAGGCCAAAGCCTTGAACGTGAATGGGGAATGCTTGCCTTGTGCTGCCATGCTACTCGTCCCCAGTGCAGAAACAGGTCTTATCAGCATAGCAGTGGAAAATTTGTCGTCTGGCAGATGACCTGAAAGGTCAGCTTTTGGCCGCCGGCCGCTCACCCAACCGCTCAACCAATCTGACGAGATAACCATCGGGATCCTGGACGATGAACTCGCGCTGGCCTACTTCTACGTTGCCGGCAGTGTAAATACCTGATGCGTGGTATCAGGCTCTGCACTGTTGGCGCGAGTGCCACGGGAAAGGGGCGCGAGCAGCATGATGCAGGGGCGGATGAGTATTATCGAGCCACAAAGCGATTATCGGGACTGCGGCCAGTGATCCTGAATGTCATGCCATACAGCCTTGGACGTCACCTCGACATGTTTCTGTTTATCGCAAGTAAAGGGTGTGTCCAGCGTACCGAGGGCTATGGAGATCCAGTCGGAGTATTCGCCCTGGCTATTTGACCAGAAGAGCGACGAGCCGCAGCGAGTGCAAAACTGACGCTCGACAGATTCAGAGGAAGGGTAAGAACGGATGTCGTCGTTACCCTGTACCAGATCAAAGTCGCCCCTCAAGACACTTCCGTAGCTCGCAAATGCAGCGCCATGGCTTTTGCGGCATTGGCTGCAATGGCAGTGCGAAACAGCTTTGGGGCGTGACCGGAGTTGGTATTGGATGGCGCCGCAAAGGCAACTGCCCTGGTAGGTCTCAGTCATTTTTGGTGGCGATCCACTGATGAGGGGGCGGCACTTTAAGCGGTGGGCAGATGCAGTGTCGAGCGACTGTCCGTCGAACAGGCAGGGCGGCAGGCTTCGACAACGATCCGTAGACAGTTTTTGCCCTGCCACAGACGGTCACTGCAAAAAGTCACGAATCGCCCGAATGGTCTGTGTAGGCGCCTCTTCCATCAACCAATGTCCTGCCCCCGGAATCACCACTTCCGTGACATTGTCCGCGGCGTTGCGCATGACGATGGCTTCGTTGTTGCCAAAGGATTTTTCCCCGCCGACGGCCAGTACGGGCATGGTCAGGCGTGTCTTCATCGATGCTTCGTTGTCCACCGCGTCCTGGCGAATGCTGCGGAACTGTGCGAACGCCGCGTGCATCGCGCCGGGGCGGGCGTAGAGTTTGGCGTAATGCTGGCGGGTGGCTTCGTCCACTTTGGTCGGGTCGCCGGCGAACTCGTTCCAGAAGCGGTCGAGGTAGATACGCTCACGACCGGCCACCAGGCGCTCGGCATCCGGACCGCCAAAATCGAAGTGCCACAGCATCGGTGAACGCACAATCTCGTTCCACGGCGGAATGCCTGGCACGGGCGCATCCATCACCACCAGGCGATCGGTTTGCTGCGGATAACGTGAGGCGTAGGCGAAGGCGACCATGGTGCCGATGTCGTGGCCGATGACCACGGAATGTTCGATTTTCAACGCTGCGAGTACTGCGCGTATGTCGCCCGCTTGCGTTTTCTTGTCGTAGCCGCCGTCCGGGATCGACGACAAACCCATGCCGCGCAGGTCCGGCACCACGACCGTGTGGTCCTTGGCCAGGTCGGCAGCGAGAGGCGCCCACATGTCGCCGGTGTCGCCGAAGCCATGCAGCAGCACCACGGCAGGCCCTTTGCCGCCGACGCGCACGTGGATTTTCGCGCCTTCCACGGCGATGTCCTGGGTGCGGAATGAAGTGGGGAATGGCGTGACGCCGGCATGGGCGGGCAGGCTTAGCGCAAGCAGCAAAGAGGCGGTCAGCAAGGTGCGGATCATGTGGTTTTCCCGGAAGGATGCGTGGAGAGTTGCGTACCGCATCCGCTGCAAACCACCGTGCCGAAAACGCACGTCGCCCGGGGCAGAACAAGGTACCCAAGGCTGGAGCGTAGACCACATTGAGCGTTCTGATGGACCCTACAAATCGATGACCAGGTCTGACGTTGGCTTACTGCAGCACAGCAGGCGCAGTCCCTTGTCGATTTCACGCTGGCGGATGCCGCCGTTGTGGTTCATCGCCACCGTGCCTTGCAGCACCGCCGTTTTACAGGTGCCGCAGACCCCTTGGCTGCAAGAGGAGGGGATGATGGCGCCGGCCTTCTTCGCTGCGGCCAGCACGGTCTGGTTGCCCGGCATGCTGAAGGTTTTACCGGAGCGGGACAGCGTGATCGTAAACAGGCTCTCCGGCTGATCGAGCACGCAGGCCGTTTCGATCAGAGGGGCCTCATCCAGTGCCGTGATATCGAAGCTTTCCTGGTGATAGTGCTGGAAATCAAAGTTTCCCTGTTTGAGTAGCGACTTGACCGCGCCCATGTAACCTTGCGGCCCACAAGTGAACACTTCCCGCTCCTTGAAGTCCGGCACCTGTTCGCTGAGCAAGGCCAGATCCAGGCGGCCAATCGGCCCGGCCCAATCCGTGCTGGAGCCGTGTCCTTCGCAGATATTCACGACATGAAGTCCCGGCATGCTGGCCTGCATCCGTGTCAGTTCTTCATGGAAAATAATATCGTCGGGGGTTCGTGCACTGTGCACGAAGACGATATTCAGTCGGGCTGCCAGGTCGAAACCCGCGCGGGTCATGGACATCAGCGGTGTCACGCCGGAGCCCGCCGATAGATAAAGCAGCTTGTCGGCTGGACGGCCTGTCGGTGTGAAGCTGCCCGCAGGGCCTGAGGCAAGCAGCCTGTCGCCTTCGCGCAAGTGATCGTGCAGCCAGTTCGATACGGTCCCGCCGGGAACACGCTTGACCGTAATCGACAGCGCAAAAGGGCGGGTGGGCGACGATGACAACGTGTAGCAGCGCGACACGCGTTGCCCCGAGATGGTCGGCGATACAGTAATGAACTGCCCTGGCTCAAAACTGATGGCGCTGAAATCCGCACTTCGAAAGGTAAAGGTTTTTACGTCGTGGGTTTCGTCGCGTACGGCGCAACAGTGCAGCGCTTTTTGCTCGCCACTGTTCCACTGCGCACCGTAGGTGGCCCACGTGTCCGGATGGGTGAATACGTTCGGTGCAGACACGGTGTTCGCTGTAAGCGGCGGCTTTTCAAGGAGGGTCATGGTCATTGCTCACACTCCCTGTGCGGCAAGCCGCGCGGCGTACCAGCGAGAGAATTGATCCACGTAGGATTCGGTAAATGCCGAGAAGGGGCCTGGTGAGTAGCCGGGATCTTGCGTACCGCTGTGGGTGATCGCGACAAGGTTGGCGTCCTGCTGATTGGTGGCTTTCCAGACCTCGGTCAGTTTCTCGATGTCGTAATCCACGCCCTCGATGGCGTCGGCATGGACCAGCCATTTGGTGCGCACCAACGTCTTGCCGGGCGCGAGCGGGATGATGTACGAAATGACCGCGTGATCGCTCATCACATGCGTCCAGGAGTTATGAGTCCACAGGTGAACGTCGCCGAGATCGCGGCGGGTCAGGTCACCAAACAGCCGCGTGCAGGCCACCCGAGTGTCGAGCGTTTGCGATTCGCCATTGCCGGCAATGACCAGCCGCTGCGTGCGGAACTGGGTCACCGCGTCTGTGTCCAGGTGCTCCACTGCGTCGCAGATAAACCCGTCACGTTCCCAGCTGCGTTTGGCTGCCGCATTGCGTTCTTCATATTCATCCAGCGCTTGCAGCGATTCCTCACTCAGACCTTCAGCGCAGAACCCAAAATCTTCCGGGAGGAATGAAGCGGTTAATTCAGGGTGCGTCGCAGAGCAGTGATAACACTCGCGATTGTTTTCAATGACCAACTTCCAGTTACCGTCTTCAATGAGCTCGGCTTCATAAGCAATCTTCGAATACGTGAGGTTGTAGGGCGCCAGCCGGGGCGCCATGGTTTGTTCCAGATAGGCGATGTCTTCCGGTGGCTGGTCACCCAGGCAAACAAACACATGAGTGCCGACCACTTTCGTATGAACACGAGTCAGGCTTTTGCAGGTCGGATCGAAATCCTTGCCCATGTGAGCGGCATGCTTGAGGCTGCCATCAAGGTCGTAGGTCCACTGGTGATACGGGCACACGAGCATGCCCACCGTTGATTTGCCTGCCTGCTTCAGGCGCGCTCCGCGATGGCGGCAAACGTTGCGAAACGCCTGCACCTGCTCGTCGTCATCGCGAACGAGGATGATCGAGGATTTGCCGATGTCTATGGTCGAAACATCCCCAGGCTCCAGGATGTCCGCCGTCACGCCGACCAGAATCCAGTGCCGGGTGAAAAAGATATCGACGTCGCTGTCGAAAATGTCCTGACGCCCGAACAACGCGCCATGCATGCCATGGCCTGGGGTACGTGCAGTCACCAGTTCTTGTTGGGATTTCGCGACGGTAGTTGTCATCTGTTGCCTCACGGGGGCGATGTTGAATCGTCAGCAAGTGACGGTGAGGTAAGTATCAAAATGGTCCGGATTTGCGTCAATGCGCTTTAATTTCACCCTCGCATAGCTAAAAGTTATGCGAAGAATCGACAACTGACCTTAGTGTGAAAGTAGCGACTCATCGCGCAACCAATCGACGATGGCGTGCACCAGCGGGGTTATTTCCCGGCCGTTCGGAACAATCAGGTAATAGGCATCTTTTGGTTTCACCGCATAGTCAGTAATCCGCACCAGTTCGCCGCTCAGCAATAGCGGACGCAACAAACGGTTCCAGCCCAGCGCGACGCCATAGCCCTGCAGCGCGGCCTGCACCGTGTCGTTGTAACTGCTGCAACGCAGGCAGTAATTCACCTTGGGACGACTCTCGCCCAGCTCCTTGAACCAGCTGTTCCACGTCATCCAGCCTTCGAGCGTGGTGTCCGAATCGATCAGGTCGATGTGCAGGAAGTCGTCGACCGATAGCGGGGCAGGGTGCGTGGTCAGCCAGGCGGGGGAACATACCGGGAACACTTCTTCGTCAAACAGGAAAATCGCCGTGCCGTCTTCCCATTTTCCATTGCCGAAGCGCACGGCGATGTCGACGTCCTGCCGGTGCACGTCCGGATTGTGGACTTGGGTGATCAGGCGCAATTGCAGCTTGGGTTGCGACAGGCGCAATGCAGCCAGCCGGGGCAGGATGCGCAGGTGTGAAAACGCCGCGGTGCAGGCGAGCACCAGTTCCTGCTCGGGAATCCCCTCGGAAATCTTGTCGAACACGTTCGCCATGCGCTGCATGGATTCGGCGACCACCGAATACAGCACGTAGCCTTCGCTGGTCAGTTTGATCGCCCGGTGCAGTCTATGAAACAGACGGGTGCCGAGGGTTTCCTCCAGGTATTTGACCTGCTTGCTGACGGCCGCCTGGGTCACGCCCAGTTCTTGTGCCGCCAGCGTGAAGCTGCTCAACCGCGCGACGGCCTCGAATTCCATCAAGGCCGTCATGGACGGTATCAGTCGGCGGTAGCCCTTGACCTTCTTACTGGTTTCTTCACTGCCCATCTTGGTCGATCCTGAAGGAGAACGGAGCCGCTCAACCGGCGACACACTATCGCTTGTTCCGTTGCTCGCCGGGAAGTGCTCGCAAAGCCGTGTCGCAAACGCCTTGCGCCATGTCGCTACGGGTCAACCGGGCTGCTGGCAAAGTGCGCTTGGCAATAAGCTTTATGATGGAATGATCTAGAAATAAGCATTCCAAAAACGACGTGTTTCTTTTCTGTAACCGACTAGTTCATTTTTGAGGTGAACGCATAACTAAATGAATTAAAAAGAAATTAATCGAAATCGCGTTGTGTTTTTCCTGTGTTTTCTATGTATACACAAGAAATACAATCTATTGACCGACCCAAAAACCCGTGCGAGTCTCGACTCATCAGTCAGCCGCACCTGACCGCAAAACTGCCCTTGGAGGTCGTTGTGAAAAACGGCAAAACCAGTCTTTACGAAGATCTGAAACGTCAAATCCTGACGATGGAACTGGACCCTGACGAAGCGCTGGATGAGGTCATTCTCAGCGAGCGATATGGCTTGTCCCGCACGCCGGTCCGGGAAGTATTCCGACGCCTGGCCGGTGAAGGTTATGTCGACATTCGGGAAAACCGCGGTGCCCGGGTGATTCCAATGAATCACTCGACCCTGCGCAATTTCTTCCTCGTCGCACCGATGATTTACGCAGCCGTTGGCCGTCTGGCCGTTCAAAACTACAAGCCGCGCCAACTGGTCGATTTGAAGGACACGCAGCACCGGTTCCGCATCGCCACTACCTCAAGGGATGCGCTGGCCATGGTCGTCGAGAACAACCGCTTCCACGCGATCATGGGCGAAATGGCCGGCAATCAATACCTCCAGCCCAGCCTGGAAAGATTGCTGATTGATCACTCCCGTATCGGTAATACCTTTTTCCGGCCTCAAAACGAGGACATGGAAGAGCGTCTTGAGCTGTCGGCGGGGCACCACGATTTGTTTATCGAGGCGATTGAACGCCGCGATGAATCCGCAGTAGTCGATCTCGTGTTTGAGCACTGGGAACTGTCCCGGGAAAACATGGAGATTTTTATCGCGCCCCAAGGCATCAAGGCGGACGCGCTCGTTGATCTTCCACGCAATTCATTTCCGGAGAAATCATCTTGAAATTTGAAGGCATCTACACCCCCGCAGTGACACCTCATAAACCGGATGGGGAAATAGACTGGAGCGTGTACTCCGAAGTACTGGAGTCGCTGATCGAGGCGAAAGTGCATGGCATTATCATCGGCGGCTCGACCGGCGAATATTATGCGCAGACCTCGGAAGAGCGTACCGAGCTTGCCGCTTATGCCAAGGATGTCATCGGCAGCCGGGTCCAGTTGATCGTCAGCACCGGGGCCATTCGTACCGAAGATTCGGTGCAATACGCCAAGGATGCCAAAGCGATCAAAGCGGACGCCATTCTCGTCACCAGCCCGCCGTACGCGCTGCCGACTTCCCAGGAAAACGCGATCCACGCGTTGACCATCGATCGCGCTGCCGACCTGCCGATCATGCTTTACAACTACCCCGGCCGCATGTCCGTTTCGATGGACGAGGATTACCTCACCCGTGTGAGCACCTCCAGGAATGTAGTTGCCATCAAGGAAAGCTCCGGCGACATGGGCCGCGTTCATCTGCTGGCCCGTGAATTCCCGAACATCGCGCTGTCCTGCGGTTGGGATGATCAGGCACTGGAGTTTTTTGCCTGGGGCGCCCGAAGCTGGGTGTGTGCCGGTTCCAACTTCCTGCCAACCGAACACGTGGCGCTTTATGAAGCCTGTGTGCTCGAAAAGGACTTCGACAAGGGCCGCCGGATCATGTCGGCGATGATGCCGCTGATGAATGCCCTGGACGGCGGCAAGTTTGTTCAGTCGATCAAATACGGTTGTGAACTGGCCGGGCTGAAAGTAGGGGACGTGCGCTTGCCGCTGCAACCTCTCGACCTGGAAGAAAAGCAAAGCCTGCAAACCATCATTGCCAATGTGAAGCGCGACGTTGCACGCATCACATCAGGAGCCAGCCATGGGTGATCTCCTGACCAAGGCCGAATATGCCGCCATCGCCAAAGACATTTCGTTCCCCTGCAATGCCTTCATCAACGGCGCGTTCAAACCCGCGATCTCGGGCAAAACCTTCGCCACGAACAATCCGGCGACCGGTGAGTTTCTGGCAGACGTCGCCGCTTGCGCGTCGGCAGATGTCGATCTCGCGGTCAGCAACGCCAAGGAAACGTTTGAGGATGGCCGCTGGAGATCCATTTCTCCAAAAGAGCGCAAAACCGTCCTGTTGAAGTTTGCCGATTTGCTTGAACGGCATAGCCACGAACTGGCAGTCCTTGAGAGCCTCGACAGCGGCAAGCCAGTCAGCGAGTGCCAGTTGGTCGATGTGCCGGACACCATTCATACGCTGCGCTGGCACGCCGAGTTGATCGACAAGATTTATGACAACACCGCCCCTGTGGGCAGTGACGCACTGACCATGGTCGTGCGTGAGCCCATCGGGGTGGTGGGCTGCGTGCTGCCCTGGAACTTCCCGCTGCTGATGCTGGCCTGGAAAATCGGCCCGGCGCTCGCCGCAGGCTGTTCGGTGATCGTCAAACCCGCCGAACAGACCACGCTGACGACGCTGCGTGTGGCGCAACTCGCGTTCGAGGCGGGCGTCCCCGCCGGTGTGCTCAACATTGTCACCGGCACCGGGAAAGAGGTTGGCGAGCCGATCGGCCTGCATCACGACGTCGACATGGTGAGCTTCACCGGCTCCACCGCGACCGGCCGCCGTTTCCTGCACTACGCAGCCGATTCGAACCTGAAACGCATCGTTCTCGAGTGCGGCGGGAAAAACCCGGCCGTGGTGATGGACGATGCGCAAAACCTCGACCTTGTTGCTCAGCATGTCGTCAACGGCGCGTTCTGGAACATGGGCGAAAACTGCTCCGCAACCTCGCGGCTGATCGTCCACGCGTCTGTGAAAGATGAACTGCTGGAACGCATGGGCGCCTACATCCGCGAATGGAAAATGGGCGATCCACTCGACCCGCAAAACCGCGTCGGCGCGTTGGTCAGCCCCGAACATTTCGCGAAAGTGAAGTCGTACCTTGAGCATGCCAGCATCGGCAAACTTGACGTTGTGTACGGCGGTGGCACTGAAGACGGTGCGTTCGTCGAGCCGACCGTGATTGACGGTGTCGCGCCAGAGAGTCGGTTGTTCCAGGAAGAGATCTTCGGTCCGATTCTGTCGGTCACCACGTTCAGCTCGATTTCTGAAGCCATTACCCTCGCCAATGACACGGTGTATGGCCTGGCCGCCTCGGTTTACACCGGCAGCCTGCGCCGTGCCATCAAGTTGGCGAGGGAGATTCGCGCCGGGATCGTCACCGTGAACTGCTTCGGCGAGGGCGATGCTTCCACGCCGTTTGGCGGCTACAAGGAGTCCGGGTTCGGCGGTCGGGACAAATCGATTTTTGCCCACGATCAATACACCGAAATCAAAACCATCTGGATCGATGTGTCTGATCGGTCGGATGAAGAGAACGAAAAATGAGCACCCATACCATCAAGCGCCTTCCGGTAGATACCGGGGTTTCAGGTTGGGAGGCAATTTCCGTACGCACTGCGCCTGTCCGCCTGCTTGATGGCAACGTCACGGCGGACTGGCTGATCATCGGTGCGGGTTTTGCCGGGCTGTCTGCGGCTCGCAGGCTGGCGCAACTGCATCCGGGCTGCCGCATTGCGGTGGTGGATGCCCATGAAATCGCCAAGGGGCCGGCGGGCAGGAACTCGGGGTTCATGATCGATGTGCCGCACAGCCTTTCATCCGGGGAGTATTCGGTGGGCGGTGAGTCGGCAACGGCACTGGAAATTGCCCAGAACCGTTTTGCTATTGCGTTTGCCGCCGACGCTGCTCGTGAATATGGCATGTCTGCGCAGACGTTCGACCCTTCCGGCAAGATCAACGCCGCCGCCACCGAGCGGGGGATGAAACTCAATGACAACTATGCCAAATCGTTAAAAGGCATTGGCGAGCGGTTTGAAGTGCTGGACGCCGAGCAGATGCGGGACATCACCGGTTCCACTTATTACCACAACGGGCTGTATACGCCTGGTGCGGTGATGATTCAGCCAGCGCAATATATTCGGGATCTTGCAAACGGACTTGATCGGCAGATTGAACTGTATGAGCGTTCACCGATTGTGGAATTGTCCCGGGCGGGAATTGGCTGGAAGGCGAAGTCTCATCGTGGTTCCGTTAGTGCACCTAAAGTCATTCTTGCGGTCAATGGCCATATTGAAGACTTCGGTCACTTTCAAGGCCGGTTGCTGCATGTCTTTACTTACGCCTCAATGACGGCTGCTTATAGTCATGATGAATTTTCAAGGCCGGTTACCGGTAAAGATCGTTGGGCCTTATTGCCAGCGGACCCAATGGGCGCGACAGTTCGCAAGATAACTTCGAATGGACTTTCGCGGATTGTTATCCGCACCAAGTTTACCTACGACCCGAGTATTCAAGTCACACCGATGCGTGTTGCAGCGGTGGCCGAAGAACAACGGCACTCTCTGGACGCGCGTTTCCCGGAGTTGAAATCAACGCCGCTGGAGTTCAGCTGGGCAGGGCGGCTTTGCCTGAGTCGCAACAGCGCTCCCGCCTTTGGCGAAATCGAGGAAAACCTCTATTCCGCTTGCTGCGAAAACGGGCTGGGCACGGTTAAAAGCACATTGGCAGGCGTGATGGCTGCCGAATTGGCCAGCGGTCACCATTCACAGGTTTTGCAAAGTTTCAGTCAACTGCCAGGGCCTAGCCGGCTTCCACCAAAGATATTGACGATGTTGGGTGTCAACTCGGTTATTCGCTGGCAGGCGCTCAGAGCAGGTCGAGAAGGCTGAATAGTTTCAAACCACCGGCTTTTATTTCATAAAGGCCTAATCTCTAGTTTTAACCGTAGATCGGAGCACGCCATGAAAAAGATTTGGAAGGCAGTCTGCGCTGTCGCTGTGGCCGGCGTTATGTGTTTGCCAGTTCACGCCGAAGAAAAAAATATCACCATGGGTACTATGACGTGGGAGGACTTGACGCCAATTACGGGTATTACCAAGAAGGTGCTTGAAGACTCTGGTTATACCGTAAAAGTTGTGGAGTTCTCTGAGTGGGGCATCGCTTATGCGGCATTAAGCAAAGGTGATGTTCAAGTGCTGGCGTCGCAAACGGACTACGCGGCAAACGATTACTGGAACAAAAACAAGAACAAAATCGAGAAACTCTCGCCGGTTTCGTTTGGCCTCTACCAAGGGCTTGCGGTACCGAGTTATGTCGACATCGATTCCATCGACCAGTTGAACGCCAATTCGGAAAAACTGGGCGGCAAGATCATCGGTATCGAACCGGGTTCCGGCCTGATGAACGATGCGACCAATGTGGTTAAAGCCTATGACCTCAAGCTGAAACTGGTGGAAGGCAGTACCACGGCAATGACGGCGGCGTTGAAGTCGGCAGTCGACCGTAAAGAGCCGGTGGTCGTCACCGTTTGGGATCCGTCCTGGATGACCAAGAAATTCGATCTCAAATTCCTGAAAGATCCAAAAGGCATTTTCCCGCCGCTGCAAGGCTACTACTGGATCGGCCACAAAGGCTTCGCTGAAAGCAATCCGCGTGCGCGTGAACTGATGGCGAGCGTGTACGTGCCCATCGCTGACATCACCGCGATGAACGCCGAAGTCAAAGATGGCAAGACCATGGAACAGGCCATCAAGGGCTGGACCGATAGCCACAGCGAGCTGCTCAAGCGCTGGGAAAATATCAAGAACTGATTGCTGATGCCTTACGCCACTGCCGCCCTTTGATTCATTAGAGAAACCAGAAAACTGGTTCACGGGTTACGAAAATGACAACGGCCAAAATAGACACTAACGAAGTGCTGATAGATTGCCAGTCAGTCTGGAAAATCTTCGGGAAAGCCGCACCGGCAGCGATGAACGTTGTCACTCAGCAAGGGCTGACCAAGACTCAGATCCTGCAAAACTACGGCTGTGTGGTCGGGGTCTCCGACGTCAGCCTCCAGGTTCGACGAGGCGAAATCTTCTGCATCATGGGCTTGTCCGGCAGTGGCAAATCCACCTTGATCAGGCTCCTCAACAAACTGATCACGCCGAGCTCAGGCAAAGTGCTGGTCAAAGGCAAGGATCTGTCTTCCCTGACACCGGCGCAACTTCGAGAGGTGAGGGCGCGTCACATCGGCATGGTCTTCCAGAGTGTGGCGTTGTTGCCCAATCGAACGGTGCTGGAGAACACGGCATTCGGCCTGGAAGTGCAGGGCGTCGGCAAGGCTGAGCGGTACAAAGTGGCCGAGCAGGCACTGGCCAAAGTGGGGCTGAGCGAATGGTCATCGCGTTACCCCACGGAGTTGTCTGGCGGCATGCAGCAACGTGTCGGCCTGGCCCGCGCCATTACTGCCGACCCTGAAGTGATTTTGATGGATGAGCCGTTCAGTGCGCTTGATCCATTGATTCGCCGGCAGTTGCAGGACGAGTTTCGCCAGCTGACCAAGGAGCTTGGCAAGTCCGCGGTTTTCATCACTCACGACCTGGACGAAGCCATCCGCATCGGTGATCGTATCGCGATCATGAAGGATGGCGTGATCATCCAGGTCGGCACCGCCGAGGAAATCGTGCTTAACCCGGCGGACGATTATGTCGCGGAATTTGTGGCAGGTATCTCCCGGCTGCACCTGGTCAAGGCGCACTCGGTCATGACGCCGGTCGAGCCTTTCAAGGTCGCAAACCCGGGATGCGACATTTCCAGGCTGAGCAAGACTTCGCTGGGCGCAGACATCAACGAACTGATCGGATTGACGATGAAGTCCGAGCGCGACGCGCTGGCAGTCATCGACAACGGCGTGGTGGTGGGCATCATTACGCCGCGCGATTTGCTTCGCGGCGTTCAGGGCATTCCGAATGAATTCTCGGCCTCAACAACCGACACCGTTCTGGAGGCATCGACATGAGCATTCCGGACTTTTCCGATCAATTCGACGCGACCATCGACTCGAGCCTGGAATGGCTCTCGGACCATGGCGAGTTTTTGTTCGACGGTGTCAATGCACTGCTGACGGGCGTTTATAAAAGTGTGCTTTGGTGCATTGCCTATCCGCCGTATTACCTCGTCGCGCTGGCCATCGCCCTGATCGGATGGCGGGTGGTGGGCGCCCGGTTCGCGATTCTCGCGGGCCTCGCGCTGGTGTTCTGCGACGTGATCGGCTTGTGGCCAGAGACGGTCAGCACGCTTGCGCTGGTGCTGACGGCCACCGTACTGGCGCTGGTGGTCGCGATTCCATTGGGCGTGCTGGCCGGCCTCGCGCCGTCGGTTGATCGCGTGGTCGATCCGGTGCTGGACCTGATCCAGACCATGCCGCCCTACATCTACCTGTTGCCGGCCATCGCGCTGCTGGGCTACGGCCCGGCCACCGCACTGCTCGCCACTTTTATCGTGGCCGTGCCGCCGGCGATACGCCTGACATCCCTGGGGATTCGGATGACCCCGCGAGAGTTCATCGAGTTGGGCGATGCCAGTGGTGTCACGGGCTGGCAAATGTTTTTCAAGATTCGCCTGCCGTTCGCCAAGCCCAGCATCATGGCTGGGGTGAACCAGAGCTTGATGATGGCGTTCGGCATGGTGGTTATCGCCGGCATCGTCGGCTCCGGCGGGCTGGGTGAATCGATCTACGGCGCCGTTCGCACACTGGATATCGCCAAGTCGATCAACGCGGCCATCGCCATCGTCATTCTGACCATGATCCTGGATCGGTTAGCGCAGCACGCTGCCCGCTCGCGGATGGGAGAAAGCCAATGAGTGCCTCAGAACTGCAATTTTCCCCGGGCGAATTCCTGGCGCCCGCAGTCGATTGGCTGAACGCCAATCTGCACGGTGTGTTCAAAGGCATCAGCCAAGTCATCGAGGCGGTGCTGGGCGCGGTGGAGTCCACGTTGCTGGCGCCGCATCCTTATCTGTTCATCGCCATCGTCGTGGTCGGCGCGTTCTTTTTCGCCAACAAACGCGTCGCGGTGTTTGCCGCCTTGATGTTGGCGTTTTGCCTGTTCGCCGGCCTTTGGGCGGCCTCCATGCAAACCATCGCGCTGGTCTCGGTGGCGGTGTTGATCTCGGTGGCCATCGCCTTTCCGCTCGGTGTATTGGCGGCACGGGTAAAACGCGTGGATGAAGCCTTCCTGCCGATCCTCAACATCATGCAAACCGTGCCACCGTGGGTTTACCTGATCCCCGCGGTGATGCTGTTCAGCCTCGGGCGAGTGCCGGCGATTATCGCGACCATCGTCTACGGCATTCCGCCGATGCTCAGGCTGACCACCCTGGCGTTCAAACAGTTACCGAAAGACCTGCTGGAACTGGGCCAGGCGTCCGGCGCTTCACCCCGGGACATTCTGTTCAAGATCGAACTGCCGACCGCCGCGCCGACGCTGTTGGTCGGGCTCAACCAATGCATCCTCATGTCCCTGGCGATGGTGGTGCTGGCGGGCCTGGTCGGTGCCGGTGGACTCGGTGCCGAAGTGACGCGAGGTCTCTCCAGAATGGAGATGGGCCTGGGGCTGCGTGCCGGTCTGGCGATCGTCGCGGTGGCTCTGTTGCTGGACCGGCTGACACGCGGCGCGTTGCAGCGTCACTCCCCACGCGCACTTCTTTGAGAGACCTTCAGAATGAGACGTAGCTTTTTTTGTGTCGACTCCCATGCGTGCGGGAACCCGGTGCGGGTCGTGACCGGCGGCGGGCCTCTGCTGCCGTCCGTTTCGATGGCCGAACGCCGTGAGATCTTCGTGCGCGACCATGACTGGGTTCGCACCGCGCTGATGTTCGAACCCCGTGGGCACGACATCATGTCCGGCGTGATCATCTACCCGTCGAACCGCGACGATTGTGATTTTGGCGCATTGTTCATCGAAGTCAGCGGCTGCCTGCCAATGTGCGGGGCGGGTACGATCGGGTTGTCCACCGTGGTGATCGAAGAGGGCCTGGTCACGCCGCGCGAACCGGGTCGGCTGGCCATCGAAACACCGGCCGGACGTGTCGATGTCGATTACGTCATGAGCGGCGAATACGTGGACTCGATCCGACTGTTCAACGTGGCCAGCTACCTGCACAGCGCCGACGTGGTGGTCGAGGTGCCGGGCGTTGGAGCCTTCACCGTCGACATTGCCTATGGCGGCAATTTCTATGCAGTGGTTGAACCACAAGAAAGTTGGGCCGGCCTGACGGGGATGACGACCGCAGACATCGTCAGCCTGAGTCAGAAACTTCGCTCGGCATTGGCAGGCGTGGGTGATCCCGTGCATCCCGAAAACAGCCGGATCAGCGGCGTTCACCATGTCATCTGGTGCGACGACGAACACGGTACCGCCGCTGATGGCCGCAGTGCGGTGTTCTACGGCGACAAGGCGATTGACCGCTCTCCCGGCGGCACCGGGACGTCGGCGCGGATGGCGCAACTGGTGGGGAAGGGCCGGTTGCGCGTGGGCGAGACGTTTCGCAATGAGAGCCTGATCGGCACGATCTTCGAAGGCAAAGTCGAGTCTGCGGAGAAAGTCGGCTCATTCGACGGCATTCGCCCCAGCATCGGTGGCTGGGCGCAGATTACCGGGCACAACACCATATTTGTCGATGACAAGGACCCGCTTCGTCATGGCTTCCAGTTGGCGTGATCAGGTGTAAATGGCGCTAGGGTGTTTTGAGCGTCAGCAGGTAGCATTAGGTTTTATCTACGCCGTAACCGAGTGCCAAAAACTTTGATCGAACGACGCCAATTTAGCGGAGGCATGAAGGGGAAAAATCTTCGCTATCTGAACGACAACCCCGACGAGCCTGTTCAACTGACACGGACAGGCTTTTTGCTGCTCGAACATTTTTCGCTGCCGGCATTTACGCAGGCACTGGATACGATCGTCACGGCGAATCTGCTACGGCCAAAACTGTTCTCGTCGCGCACGTTCGGCTTGCACGACGGGGAGGTCGTCAGCGATCTGGGGCTGGTCATCCGGCCGGATGCGCGCATCGATTATTCCGTCGTGCACGAACTCGATCTGTTGGTCATTTGCGGTGGCTACAGAACCGAGCTGAAGGCCTCTGACGAGTTGACCAGTCTGTTGAAAGCGGCCGCCGACCATGGCGTGAGCCTGGCCGGTTTGTGGAATGGCGCCTGGTTCCTCGGGAGTGCCGGCTTGCTCGACGGCTATCGCTGCGCGATTCACCCCGAACATCGCCCCGCGCTCGCGGAAGTGGCGAAAGCGACGCATGTCACCAGTGAGCCTTTTGTCATTGATCGAGACCGGCTCACGGCGTCCAGTCCTTCGGGCGCTTTCCACATGGCGCTGGACTGGATCAAGAGCTTGCACGACAAGGCTCTTGTCGAAGGGATCGAGGACATCCTCGCGTTCGAAGAGTCGCGTTACCGGCGGATCAAACCAACGGAAAATGTCTGCGTGAGCGCACCCTTGCGCGAAGTGGTGAAGCTGATGGACGCCAACCTCGAAGAGCCTCTGGAGCTGGAGCAGTTGGCCGTTTACGCAGGCCGTTCTCGGCGCCAACTCGAGCGTCTGTTCAAGGAACAACTCGGCACCACGCCTCAGCGTTATTACATGGAATTGCGGATTACCGAAGCGCGGCGCCTGCTGCAGCACACGGAACTGTCCCAGGTGGATGTGCTGGTGGCCTGTGGTTTTGTGTCACCGAGTCATTTCAGCAAGTGCTACAGCTCGTATTTCGGGTACAGGCCGTCGAAGGAAAAACGGCTGGTCAAATAAGCCCCCTCGAAAATGGTCGGAGCGAGCCTGCTCGCTCTTACCATTCAAATGTTCGCCACGACATGCGTTGTCGTACGACTATCTGATTTTCAAATACCCACGGCCACACCCGGACCACTAATCTCTTCAAGGGCGGCGCAGCCTTTGCCGTTCGGCGAGTTGTACGTCGAGACGAACGGCCATTTTCCGGATTGACAGCCGGGTAGGGGAGTCGTTATAAAAGGCGTAGTTGTACGACGACATACGATGTTACACCCCTAAAAACAAAAACCGGGTCCCATCATGAACTCAATCCGCATTCCAGCCTTCCCGCATACCGCTTCTTGTGGTCCGGTCCTGATTGCCTGCCCAGGCGCTCAGTCATCCCCGTTATCTGTAGCAACCCCCCGATTGCACGTGCTACTCGTCTGACGATAGCCACAGAGCAGTTCGCTGCGCGTAAGAATTGATCTCGCTTGAAACCGAGAGATCATCACCACAATCCAATAATAAAGTGATGCCATGAATCTGAACGAGCCCATCAATGCGCAACGTGTCGGCCAGTCCGTCGGCAAGTATCGCTGGACGATCTGTGCGCTGTTGTTCTTTGCCACCACCGTCAATTACCTCGACCGCCAGGTGCTCAGCCTGTTGGCGCCGGATTTGTCGACGCAATTTGGCTGGAGCAACAGCGACTACGCCAACATCGCTTCCGTTTTCCAGTTTGTGTATGCGATATCCATGCTGTTTGCCGGCCGTTTCGTCGACAAAATCGGCACCAAGAAGGCCTACATCATCGCGATCGCTGTCTGGTCGACCGGCGCCATGATGCATGCCTTTTCAGTGCCGATGGGCGAGGGCATCGCGGCGGTGAGCAGTGCGTTCGGTCTTGCGGTGATCCCGGTCTCGATCGCCGGTTTCATGCTGTCCCGCGCCGTGCTGGCGATAGGCGAGGCGGGTAACTTCCCGATCGCGATCAAGGCCACGGCCGAATACTTCCCGAAGAAGGAACGCTCCTTCGCCACCGGTATCTTCAACTCCGGTGCCAACGTGGGCGCGATCCTGGCGCCGATCTGCGTGCCGCTGATTGCCGCCCTGTGGGGTTGGGAAGCGGCGTTCATCGTGATCGGCATGCTGGGCTTTGTCTGGGTGGCCGTGTGGATTGCGCTGTACGAAAAACCTGAAAATCAAAAACGTCTCTCGGCAGAGGAACTGGCCTTCATCCGCAGCGACGCGCAGGTGATTGCCACCCCGGCACCGGGCGTTGCCGAGAAAAAAGTCTCGTGGTTCAAGTTGCTGACCTACCGCCAGACCTGGGCGTTCGCCTTCGGCAAATTCATGACCGACGGTGTGTGGTGGTTCTTCCTGTTCTGGCTGCCAACCTACCTGTCGGCGCAGTACGGCATGAAGGGCGCGGCCATCGTGTTGCCTTTGGCCGTGCTGTACAGCATGACCATGGTCGGCAGTATCGGCGGCGGCTGGTTCCCGAGCTATTTCATGGCACGTGGCGATGCGCCGTATGACGGCCGGATGAAAGCCATGCTGGTCATCGCCTTTTTCCCGCTGCTGGTGTTGCTGGCTCAGCCACTGGGTTACATCAGCTTTTGGGTACCGGTGATATTGATCGGTATCGGGGCGTCGGCGCATCAGGCGTGGTCGTGCAATATCTTCACCACCGTGTCTGACATGTTCCCGCAAAAATCCATCGCGTCAGTGGTAGGCATTGGCGGTTTGGCCGGCGGCATGGGCGGGGTTGCGATGACGAAGCTTGGTGGTTGGGTGTTCGACTACTACAAATCGATCAACGATATTCACACCGGCTACATGATCATGTTCGCCATCTGTGCGGTGGCCTACCTGGTGGCGTGGAGTGTGATGAAACTGCTGGTACCGCGCCACAAGGAAATCACCGATCTGTAATCGGCTGGCTTGAGAGGTTGAACCGGTAGACGGCGGTTATCGCCGTCACCGGTTCCGTTTCACCATTCACCGCCCTTCAGTTCAGGGGGCGCAGGTCAGGTACGACTCGCCATGCGCCGTTTCACCCTGTAGCAGTCATTGATATCGAGCGCTTTCTGGTAAAACTCCCAGCGCTGCGCGCGGTTACTGTCACCCTGCAGCCGGTAAATCTCCGCTTGATAATCACGGCTGCTGCCCCATTGCATTGCCATGCCCACGGGCTCTTCGCGTCGACACTCAAGCTTTACAACCGGCTGCGGAAAGTATTTCTCATAGAGGGGCATGCTGGCCTCGATCGCCTGCAGCGCTGTCTGGTATTGGACGGTGTCCGTGAACGCCACGCACCAGGACGAAATTTCGAGTGCCGCTGGAGCAAAGCCATGCACCAGACTTTGTTCGAACAAGGGGCAAGCCTTCTCCTTTATCACGTCGCTCGGATGGAGCATCACGTAGATCAACGCCAGACGATACTGCGCTACCGGATGCTCAAGCGCTGCGGCTTGCTCCAGCAATGTGATCGCAGGCCTGAGCAACACTCCCGCTTCGTCGACCAGCGCCATTGAGCGCTGCTTCTCCTCGGCACTCGCCGTGGGAAAATTGGAAGGCACCGCTTCAAGCTTGCTATTGGCTTGCTGCAGATACGGGACAGCCTGTTGGTAGAGACTCTCGGAGCGAGAATCTATGGAAAACGAACTCGCCATGCACAGCGACGGCATCAGACTCGCCAGCACGGTGATGCAACTGCGATGGATAAACATGGGGACTTCCTTGTGTCACGCGTCTTGAGTGTTGCGCAGGATACTGAGAACTCCGCATGGGGACCACTTTCAGGCGTGAGCGATCAGGATTCTGGTGACGATAATGGACGCGCTTGAATGACGACTCGAACCTTCACCCCTTGGCCCGATGACGCAAGCGTGAATACGAAATCAGCATGCTGGTCAGTTCTTGCGTGACCTGGGTGAAGGGTGACACTCGACGGCTGATCAGGCACACCTCGCACGACTCCAGCGGCTCGCTAATCGAAATGCTGGTCAGCGACGAGGAAAACAGCTTCATGCCGGGAAGCATGCCGGGCTCAATGGTCAGGTAGTCCGTCTCAGAGATGATGTGCAGGATTTCCAGCAGCGACTCGGTCGTGATCGCGATTTTCGGAGGCGGCAAGCCTTGGGCTTTGAACAGCTCGATCAGATGCTTCTCCGCGCTACCGGCAATCCCCGCCGGGCGGACGCTGATCCACTGGCAATCGGCGAGGTCGCGCACTGAGCGAGCCTCCGCCAGGGGATGGCCCTTGCGCGCTATGACGCTGGCTTTCGAGCGGTAAAGCCGCTCAATCTGCAAGTCGATATCGCAAACGTCGGCACTCAGTGGACACATCACAAAGTCGAGCCGGCCCGCGCGAATCATTTCGATCAACTTCTTCGTCTGGCCACCGGCGACGTGCAACTGCACGTTTGGAAATCGGCGGGTAAAACTGTTGAAGACCGGCATCAGGCACGCAGCCAAGGGTTCCGTCGTGACACCCAATGCGATCTGACCTTCGGGCGCACCGTTGCATTGTCGGACGTCCTGTACTGCGCGATCACAATCCAGAATGATCGAGCGTGCCCTGGTCAGGAACACCTTGCCGGCCAGGGTCAGGCTGATGCCTTGATTGGAGCGCACCAACAAGGTGGCCCCCAGTTCTCTTTCCAGACTTTGAATCGACTCGGTCAAGGTGCTTTGAGCCGCTTCCAGCGTTCGCGCCGCCGAACGAAAACTGCCCATGTCGACCACTGAGCAGAACGCCCGGAGCTGGATCAGTTTCATGCAGCAGTGATCCAGTTGTTGCCGTTGTGGCCATGGGCAGCGTGAGAGACAGAGATTGTGCGGCTGCTTGCGGTGTTCATGGCGGATTCTCCAAACGGCAGGGTTATGGTGGCTTGCTATCGTTATCGATTAAATCGCATGCGATGTAGTTATATTCAAGTAAAGACCCCTTGATGTCAAAGCTCATGTCGCGACTTGGCGACGAGCGGTGATGGGCTTCATCTCTACTGGCGAAGGGCAGCTGGGTGGCCGGAAAAGCCGAAGGTGATCGGTTTTTCCGTCATTCCCGGTGCTTTTGTCGTGTCTATAAACTTAGCCAGGTCAGATAGTTACGTATCTTTAGTGCTATTTGACTTTAATAAAAAAACTCAAGGAATCACTGATGAGCAAAATCGAAAAAGTCTTGGCTACCGGCAAGACTCACACCACCCTGAGCAGCTCCGGCAACACTTCGCGCGGGCACAACGGCAACCTCGACATCGAACTCTCAACGCCGGGGAGCGCCAAACCGGCCCACGTATTTGCCGCCACCCAGCCGCACCCGACGGCCGAGCAGTTGTTTGCCGGCGCATGGTCGGCCTGTTACATCGCAGCGCTTGGTCTTGCGGCCAAAGAGTTGAAGGTGGCTATTCCGGCCGACGTGTCCGTCGATATCGAAATCGATCTGGGGCAAACCGGGAACGCTTACTTCCTGCAGGCCGGGTTCAACGTCAACCTGCCAGGCCTGCCTTATGAGGTCGCTTGCGCTGTTGCACATGCGGCGGATCAAATTTGCCCGTACTCGAAGGCCACGCGCGGCAACATTGATGTGTATTTGAATGTTCAAGTGTCGTAAGTCGATATGAAAAGCCGGGTTCAAGTCGCTGAGGCAAGTGAAAAGCCCAAAGCATGAAGACTTGATGCTGACGGCGGCAGTGTCCGTCGACGCACGGCTCCCTGGTGAGCTGTGCGCCGACTTTCACCGGTCTGTTGCACGTGGATAGCGAATACCAGATTAACGAGCACTTCCGATACCATCGCATGCGATGTATAGTCAGGCCTTGCGATTCATTTGTCTTTGGCCCGGAGAATGCTCATGAAACCCACTGAAAAGACATCCGCCCTCGACCTGAAGCTTTCCGACTTCCTGTGTTTTGCGGTCTATTCCTCCAACCTCGCCTTCGGCAAGGCTTACAAGCCAATGCTCGAACGGCTCGGACTCACCTACACGCAATACATCACCCTAGTGGCGCTGTGGGAGGAAGACAACCAGACCGTTGGCAGCCTCGGCGAAAAACTGTTCCTGGAATCCAACACCCTCACTCCGATCCTGAAGAAGTTGGAAGCCATGGGGTATGTGCTGCGCCAGCGCGACCCGGAAGACGAACGCCAAGTGCGGATCAGCCTCACAAAAGAGGGGCGAAAATTGCGGGAAGGTCTCTCCGAAGACGGCTTCCCGCAAACCGGTCTGGATGCCGACGACTTCGTGCAATTGCAGCAGGCAATCGTGAAGTTACGGGGCAACCTCATCCGTACGACGAAAGATCGGGAGTAGGGCGACTCAACCGTTCAAGCCTGTCTACCCGAAGGCAAGACGACAGGCAGTTCATCACACAACCCGCGTCGGCGCTTTACCCTGCCACCCCCACCAAGCATCATGTGCGGCCCGCACTCATGCCAACGGTGCCGGACATCCGTGGTGAAAAGGAACTGCAGTTGAACGAACAGACATTGTCCATGCGCCTGGAGCGCGTGGCTGCGCATATGCCAGCCGGTGCGCGCCTGGCCGATATCGGCTCGGATCATGCTTACTTGCCGGTGGCGTTGATGCGCCGTGGTGCCATCGCGTCGGCGGTGGCGGGCGAGGTGGCATTGACGCCGTTCCACTCGGCCGAACGCACCGTGCGCGAAAACGGCCTGGACCAGCACATCACCGTGCGTCTGGCCGATGGCCTGGCGGCAATCGAGCCGGGAGACGGGATCACCGCGATCAGCCTCTGCGGCATGGGCGGCGAGACGATCCGCGACATCCTCGACAGCGGCAAGGCGCACCTGAGCGGCCAGGAACGCCTGATCCTGCAGCCCAACGGCGGCGAGCAGCCACTGCGACAATGGCTGATGGAAAATGGCTACCGCATCCTCTGCGAGGAAGTGCTGCGCGAAAACCGTTTCGACTACGAAATCATCGTCGCCGAGCGCGCCGGACCGGTGACGTACACCGCCGAAGAACTGTACTTCGGCCCGCTGCAGATGCAGGCACGCACCCCGGCGTTCCTGGTCAAATGGCAGCGCATCCTGCGCCACAAGCAACAGACCCTGACCCAGTTCGCCCACGCGCGGCAGGCTGTGTCGGAGGAGAAGGTGCAGGATGTTGCCCGGCAGGCGCGGTGGATTAGTGAGTTGCTGGCTTGATACGTTTCCGGGGTTTGTACGGACGTTAGCTGGGCGGATATTCCTCAGAGGCGTAGACACATCTGGAGGGCCGTAAATGGTTGATAACGGCCTATAGTGAGGGGCAGCGAACGACCCATAGCTGCCCTTCGCGTAAGACTGCGATCGGCCAAAACTTGCCCACCGCAGTTAGATTGGCTCTGATGCGACACTGTTGCGCCCACTGAGCATCGTGAGCGCATGTCCCAGGTGCAACGTCGGTCCGCGTAAGCGCATGGAAACGGCCCAAATCGAATGGGTTCATGAGCATACTCGGTATAAATCAACTGATATCGGGGCAAGCAGCTGCTGTCCCGAACTTCAACCGATTTTGCGCAATGCACCTTGCCAGTATTTTTCGCGTACTTGCCGGCGTAGTACTTTGCCTACTGCTGAAGTAGGTAGTTCTTCGACAAATACCAACGACTTGGGCGCTTTGTAGCCACCCAGTCGCGCCCGTGTATGGTCAATCAAAGCCTCGGCGCTGACGGTCTCACCTTTACGCAAAACCACTTCGGCATGAACGGCTTCACCCCATTCCTCGTGAGGAATACCGACTACGGCAGCCATCATTACAGAGGGATGAGCGGCTAATGCCGCTTCAACCTCCACCGCGTACACATTGAAACCGCCGCTGATGATCATGTCCTTGAGGCGGTCGACGATGTACAGGTAGCCATCGGCATCGAGGTAGCCCAAGTCGCCGGACTTCCAAGCACCGTCCTCGAACTCTGCCACTGTTGCTTCAGGGTTCTCATAGTAACCTTTGATAATGGCTTTGCAGCGGATGCGAATTTCACCGGTTTCGCCAATGGACAACGGGTTTCCCTGCGCGTCTGCAATGAAAACCTCGACCCCGGGCGTTGGACGTCCGGCGGATGACAAGTGCTGCAATGTTGTAGCGCTATCCGGTTGGTGGGCGGCCTTGTTGAGCGTGGTTATCAGCATCGGGGATTCGGTGGCGGCATAACCTTGAGTAAAGATTTGACCGAAGCACGCCACCAGTTCCCCGAGTTTGTCAGGGCTCATCGGCGCTGCGCCGTAGATCAGTGTGGTAAGCGAAGAGAAGTCTTTTGGATCGCTTCGCTGCAACTCCAGCAGTCGGTAGAGCACGGTGGGCACCAGGAACGAATGAGTGACCCGTTCATGCTCCACCGTCCGCCGCCAGCTTTCCATGTCCAGGTGATTGAGGGTGATGTTGGTACCCCCGGCATAAACCGTCGGGATGAACTTCATCAGCGTCCCGTGGGATAACGGCGAGACGTGCAGCAATCGCGTCGTACCGCAGAACCCCAGGTCGGTATTGATGAACGCTGCGTCGCGACACGCCATCCAGTTGTCGATGGAGTACATCGCACATTTGCCCTTGCCGGTGGTGCCCCCGGTGAAGCGCAACATGCAGATATGCTCGTCGGTATCGAGACTCACCTCGTTGTCGAGATCGCAAGCGGCCTCCACCAGCGGCCAGAAACTGTGCACGCCGGGGAGGGCGGCTTGTTCGGTGGTGGGCGGGTCCATCACGACCACCTCGCATCCGCGATGGCGCAGCATTTCGTAATAGCTTTCCAGAAGGCGGGTCTCGAGAAACACGATCCGCGGCTTGACCAGGTCGATCTGGCGCGCATGCTCGTCGAGCGCATCGCGCAGGTTGGTCATGACCACCGTACCTTCCTGCTTGAAGGTGCTGGGAAACATCATCAGGCTGAGGTTGTCGTTTTCCAGGATCAGCATGAAGCGCTCACCCGCCCGCACCTTCAATGTGGTGCGCAGCACATCGGCGATGCGATTACTCAGCAGGTGATATTGCGCATAGCTAAAGCGTCGATTGCGCTCGATGTTGACGATTGCCTCGTTATCGCCATAACGCAATGCCAGCAAACGCATGATGCGGCAAAAATTCATTTTCATGGTTGATTGCTCTGATGGCTCAAGAAGGTCGCAGCTTGGTTTAGCGAGCGCGCATTCGCGTTGCGCCATCAAGGCGAATGGTTTCCCCGTTGATGTAGGCGTTCTCGATCAGGAAAGCGCAGCAATGAGCAAACTCGCGGGTGTCGCCCAGGCGCTTGGGTGCTTCCATTTGTTCCTTGAGCGAGTCGAGAATTTTTTCCTCGAGCCCGGCAACCATGGTGGTCAGGAACAGCCCCGGAGCGATGGCGTTGACACGTACCCCGACCGCACCCAGTTCGCGCGCGGCCGGCATGTTCATGCCGATCACGCCAGCTTTAGTCGCGGAGTAGGCGCATTGGCCAACCTGGCCTTCATACGCGGCGCCTGACGATACGTTGATCACCACGCCGCGTTCTTCGCCGGCTTCGGCGTCATTGCGGGTCATTTGTTCAACACACTTGGACATGACGTTGAACACGCCATTGAGATTGATCGCAGTGGCTTGGGCAAAGCGCGCCAGCGGTGCAGCCTTGCCTTCCTTACCCAGTATTTTGAAACCGGTTGGCACGGCAGCGCCGTTGATGCACACGTGGATGGCACCAAACCGGGCCATGACCGTATCGACGGCATGTTGAACCGAGGCTTCGTCGCTGACGTCGGTCTGGACGTATATTGCCCGGTCCGCGCCAATTCTCGCGACGGCAGCCTCACCGGCTTCGACGTTGAGGTCGAAAATCGCGACGAACGCAGCTTTCTCCTCCACCAAATAATGAGCGGTTGCCAGGCCGAGGCCCGAAGCGCCACCGGTGATGACCACGACTTTGTCTTGAATACGCATGAAAGTGTCCTGTTCCTTGCCCGGCCATCAAGTGACCGGATTGTTATTGTTGGGTGTCGAACCTTGAGCCGATCAGAACGCGTTGATCCCGGTCAGGGCGCGGCCGATGATCAGTTGCTGGATTTGCGTGGTGCCTTCGGGGATGGGGACGACGATCGCCTCACGAGCCAGTTTCTCGACGAGGAAGTCGGTGGTGACACCGGCGCCACCGTGGATCTGCACGGCCTGACGAGCGATGGTCACCGCCGCCTCGCACGCGAAGTATTTGGCCATCGCTGCTTCCATTTCGGCTGGAATACCAGCCCCGATCATCTCGGCGGCGCGGTAAGTCAACAGCCGGGCTGCATCAACCCGGGTGGCCATTTCCGCGAGCATCGCCGAGATCAATTGATGGCCGGCGATCAGCTTGCCGTGCTGCTTGCGTTCCTTGGCATAACGCACCGCTTCTTCCAGGGCGCGACGTCCGATGCCCAGGCCTTGCGCAGCGACGAATACACGGGAGCGCTCGAACAGCGACAGGGTGTTTTTCAGCGCTTCACCTTCGTTGCCGATGATGTTGCTGGCCGGCACCCGTACATCGTTGAGGAAAATTTGTGCAGTGGACTGGCTGTTCCAGGCAATCTTGTGAATGTTGCGCACTTCATACGGATGTTCCTTGCGGTCCAGCAGGAAGTGGGTGAGCCCCTTGCGTGGATCGTCGCCCGTACGGCAGGTGCAGATCAGGAAGTCGGAGTAGGAGCCATTGCTGATCCAGGTCTTTTCACCATTGATGATGAAATCGTCGCCGTCACGTCGGGCCCGGGTTTTGATTTCCAGCACGTTGGAGCCGACGTCCGGCTCTGAAATGGCAATGCTGGCAAACAGGTCACCACTGATCAGGCCGGGCAGGTAACGGTCACGCAGGTGGTCCGGCGCCAATTTTTCCAGTATCTGCGCGCCAAAGGAGTTGATCACCACCGGCGACGACAGGTCGACCGAGCACGCCGCCACTTCTTCGAACAGCATGATCAGGGTCGGCCAGTCCAGGCCCAGGCCGCCGTGCGCCTCGCTGACCGCGCCGGAAATCATGCCGAACTCGGTAAGCTGGCGCATGATCTCGGCCATCTTCTCCCGGGGGATGAATTTGTCGCGGTATTCCTTGTTGAACACCGGGTCGATCTTATCGGCCAGGAAACGACGGAAACTCTCGACCGCTTCCAATTGCTCCGAGGTGCGCATGACGTGTCCCATGGGGGGCTCCTTAAATATTCTTGTTGGCGAGAATGTTGACGGCGACAACGGCTTCTTCGATGCCGAACAAACCACCACCGTTTTCCTGAATGGCAATGCGCGCGCCTTCGACCTGACGCTTGCCGGCTTCGCCACGCAGTTGCGTGACCAGCTCATGAAGTTGCGCCAGGCCGGTGGCGCCAATTGGGTGCCCTTTGGATTCGAGGCCACCGGACGGGTTGATCGGCATGCAGCCACCAATGGTGAAATCACCTCGCTCGGCCGCCGGACCGCCTTCGCCGAAAGGCACCAACATCAGCGATTCGGCATTGATGATTTCGCCAATGGCCGAGGCGTCGTGCACTTCGGCGACGTCGACATCGGCCGGGCCAACGCCAGCCTGGGCGTAGGCTTTTTTCGCCGCCAGGTGCGCAACGATTTTTTCCGGCTCGTCGAGGCCACGACTGGTGCCGGTTTGCACCACACTGGCCAATACACGCACGGCGCGCTCGCCGGCATTTTTCAAGCGTTTGAGGCCGTCGGCATTGCACAGCACGACCGCGGCGGCACCGTCGCTGATCGGTGAGCACATCAGCGTGGTCAGCGGGTAGCAGATCGGCGGCGACGCCAGCACCTCGTCAATGCTGAAAGCCTGCTGGAACTGTGCGAGCGGGTTGTGCACCGAGTGCTGGTGATTCTTCGCCGCCACCGCGGCAATCTGCCGTTGAGTCGTACCGTAGCGCATCATGTGATTGCGGCAGATCGCCGCATACACGTCCATGAACACACTGTAAGGGCGCTCGGAAACCGTGCCCGGCGGCGGCACGATGCCTTCGCCCATGGCCAGCAAGGTGCGTTTGTTCTGCTCGACGGTGGATACGTCCCAGCCGCCATCGAACACCGCGAACATCCGCGCTTTATCGGCAATGTTCATCTTCTCGGCACCCACCGCCAGGGCGATGTCGCACTGACCGGCGCGCAACGCCAGGATGGCGAGGTTGAAGGCAGACGAACCGGACGCGCAGGCGTTTTCCACCGAGAACACCGGAACACCCTCGATGCCTAGACGGCGCATGGCAATCGGTCCCGGAATGGCGGTCTGCCCCTGCAAAATGCCGTTGGTCATAGTGCTGTAATACACCGAGCCGATGTCGGCGGTGACGGCACCGGCATCCGTCAGGGCCAGGCTGACGGCCTCGCCAACCAGGTCGTGGACGCTGCGCTCGAGCAAGCGGCCAAAGGGGGTCATGCCAACGCCTGCTACATAGATATCGTTCATGGTCTGTTCCTGCGAAGTCGGAAAATGTGCGGCCTAGCGGCCCTTGAAGTTCGGTGCGCGTTTTTCGCCAAAGGCTTGCAGACCTTCCTGGAAATCGGTGGAGCGCAGGTGTTGACGCAACATCACCTGCTCGTGCAGCAGGGCATCGTCGCGAGACTTGTCGGCAGAGGCGCGAGCGACCTCTTTCATGCGCCGCAGTGCGATCGGACTCTTCTTGGCAATGTGCTGCGCCAATGTCAGTGCGGCGCTGGCTAATTCCGTATCGCTGTGGACTTCGCAGACCAAGCCATAGACTTTCATTTCAGTGGCCGACAGGGATCTGCCAGTCAGCAGCAGGTACATCGCCATGTTCAGCGGGATCAGACGTGGCAGGATCGCTGCGCCGCCCGCACCGGGATAGACGCCGAAATTGGCATGGGCGTCGGCCAGGGTGGCCGATTGCGCTGCCACCACGATGTCGGCGCACATCGCCAGTTCGAGGCCACCGGCCATGGTCACGCCATTGAGGGCGGCGATCACTGGCTTGGGGAAATTGCGCAGTTGACTGAAGACCTGGTTCGCACGGTCGAGAAAATCAGCTTCACCGGCGGCCAGGCTGGCGCCGGCCAGCACTTCCTTCAAATCGGCTCCGGCGCAGAAGGCGGGGCCGTTGCCGGTGAGAATCACTACCCGCAACTCGTCATTGCGAGCAATGTCGTCGAGGCAGTGTTCCAGCTCGTCCAGCGTCGCCAGGTTCAAGGCGTTCATGGCCCGTGGCCGATTGAGCGTCAGGCGCGCCACCGGGCCGACGATTTCATACTGCAAAATTTCACTCATGACAGCTCCCCGTTATTGTTGATCGCGCTGATGGCGTAGCGGATGAACTGATACTAGGAATACCGTCGGCACTGACGCAGGTCCTTGCAACGAAAGCGCTTGTCCGTTGAATGCGCTGCACAACAGCTGTCATTACGCAGCGTTCGCCAAAGACCGGAGAAAGGGTTCAGATGACAGGCACGGCGCAAGGGCGTTGCGCACCATCGGTGCGCATTACCATCAGAACTCAAGGAACCTCATGGCCAGCAGTGAACACCTCGACACCCATGTGACCATCGCCCGAATGCAGGACGTGCTGACGCGCCAGCAAGCCGCGTTCATTGCCGAAGGCCCGCCATCGGCAGCCCTGCGCATTGATCGAATCGATCGCCTCATTGCACTGGTACTGGACAACCGACAGGCATTTTGTGCAGCGCTGGCTACGGACTTTTCATGGCGATCCCACGATCAGTCGTTGATGAGTGACGTGTTGTTGCCGGTCGCCGGGCTCAAATATGCGCGCAAGCATGTGCGGCGCTGGATGAAGCCTGAGCGGCGCAGCCCGGAAATGGGCGCCGGGTGGATGGGCGCCAAGGCCGAAATCCATTTTCAGCCATTGGGCAGCATCGGCATCATGACACCATGGAATTTTCCGCTGGCCATTTCGCTCGCGCCTTTGGCCGAAGCCTTTGCGGCGGGCAATCGGGCGATGATCACGCTGTCGGAGTTCACGCCCGCCACCGCAACCCTGCTGATTGAACTGCTGGCTCGACACTTTGATGACACCGAGGTGGCGGCATTTGTCGGGGGCGCCGACGTTGGCGCAGCCTTCAGTGCCTTGCCACTGGACCACATCATTTTCACTGGCAGCCCTAGAGTCGGGCGCCTGGTAATGGCAGCCGCAGCACAGAACCTGACACCGCTGACCCTGGAGCTGGGCGGCAAGTCACCGACCATCATCGGTCGTGGCGCGGACCTTGACGATGCGGCACGGCGTATCTGGGGCGGGAAGGGCATCAATGCCGGTCAGGCCTGTATTGCCCCGGATTACGTGCTGGTGCATGAAACGGACCTCGAGCGGCTGCTGACCAGCATGCAAGTGGAACTGGGCAAGATGTTCCCGACCCTGCGCGACAACCCCGACTACACCGCCATCGCCACACCCGGCCAGTACCAGCGCTTGCAAGCCTGTCTGGCGGATGCCAGGGCCAAGTGTGTGCGTTGCATCGAAGTCAATCCGCGTCAGGAACACCTCACCGACGTACGCAAGATTGCGCCGACATTACTGGTCGAACCGCCCGAGGACACCCTGGTAATGCAGGAAGAGTTGTTCGGACCGCTTTTGCCGATCCGTGTCTACCGATCCACCGATGAAGCCATTGCCTATGTAAACGATCGGCCCAGGCCATTGGCGTTGTACTACTTCGGCAATGACCGTGCCGAGTCGAAAAAGGTACTGGAGCGCACGTCCTCGGGCGGGGCCTGTATCAATGAGGTCATGCAGCATATTTTTCAGAGCGATCTGCCCTTCGGTGGCTGCGGAAACTCAGGGTTCGGGCGCTATCGCGGCGGTGATGGTTTCAAGGCGTTCAGCTTGCAGCGCGCCATCTACACCCCCCCCTACGTGGACGTCATGGGCCTGCTGCGACCGCCTTATGGCAGGCTGTTTCGACGGGTGATGAAGGCTTTGTTGAAACCTTGAATCGAGTGATTCGCAACCCGGAGGCAGGCCTGTGAACGGTGATATCGATGAGTGGGGCCGACGGTTGATCCATCGGCGCACGGTGATCTGCAAAGGATTCTTGCGAGCCGACGGGTTGTGGGATATCGAAGGCCGGCTTGATGACAGCAAGTCTCATCCGATGACGCTGGTCCAGGGGCGAGTAGTGTCGGCGGGTGAGACATATCATGGCATGTTGATCCGTCTGACCCTGGACGATGACTTCATCGTGCAAGAAGTGCAGGTGTCCATGCCCCATGTCCCTACCAGCGAATGTCGCGGTGCTGTGCAGGCCTATCAGTCATTGATCGGCGAGCGGATTGGTCCGGGATTTTCGCGCCGTATCAAGGAGCTGTTTGGCGGTGTCGGTGGTTGCGTACATTTGACGGAGCTGTTGTTGCCAATCGCCACCACCGCGTTTCAAACCATCCCGATGGCGCGGGCAACAGTGGCGCCACGCACGACGGCGGATGCCGGGGCTTTTGACAAAGCCGCCACTGGTTTGATCAACAGCTGCCACGCCTTGCGTGAAGATGGCCCAGTGGCGTTGATTCTGAAGAATTGAAAGGCAGGCTCGCGCACGAGCCTGCTGTTTTTTATGCAAGGTGACGAGACAGATTGGCATCCTGATCTTTCGGTGCTCGCAGGGCGGCGCCACCGCGACGATCTTCAGCGATCAAGTCCGAGGCTTTCTCACCGATCATCACCGTGGCCGCGGTGGTGCTGCAGCCAATGATGGTCGGCATGATGGACGCGTCCACTACACGCAATCCTTCCACACCGTAGACTTTCAAACGCGGGTCCACCACGGCCATGTCATCTGTACCCATTTTGCACGTGCCCACCGGGTGATAGAGCGTGTCGGAGCGATTGCGCAGAACCTGTTCGATCTGCTCATCGGTGTCCATGGGCATTTCAATGACATCCCTGGGATTGAAGGCCCGGAAGGCCGGGGTGGCCATGACCTGCTGGATGACACGGAAACCTTTGACCAACGTCTTGATGTCGTCGGGATGCGTCAGGAATGCCGGGTCGATCAGGGGCGGGTCCAACGGGTCGGCGCTGGCGAGCGTCAGGCGCCCGATGCTTTTGGGGTGCAGCAGGCACGCATGCACGCTCAAACCATGGCCGCTATACAAGGTGCGACCGTGATTGGCGAACATGGCGATGGTCAGCGCCAACTCGATGTCGGCTTGAGGCAGTTCCGGTGAGGTCTTGATGAAGGCGCACGCCTCGGCAAAGTTGCTGGTCAGCGGGCCGCTGCGCCGCCGCCAGTAGCGGATGGCGGCTTTGGCCATGTCCCACAATCCGGCAAACGAAAGGCCCATCAGGCGACGGGATTTGACTCGGAAGGAATGCACGTAATCGATATGGTCCACAAGGTTTTGCCCGACACCCGGCAAGTCGTGGAGCACCGGGATATCCAGTTTCAACAGATCGTCCTTGGGACCGATTCCTGACAACAGCAACAGCTGCGCAGAGTTGAAGGCACCGGAACTTACAATCACCTCATGGCGGGCACGCAATGAACGTTTTACGCCGTTCTGCAGGAACTCAATGCCCGTCGCACGCTTGCCCTCGAAAATGATCCGGGTTGCGTGGGCGTGAGTTTCGATGCGCAGGTTCTTCCGACCCTTATGGGGTGTCAGGTAGGCCCTTGCTGCGCTGCAACGTTGGCCATCCTTCTGCATCACCTGCACGCGCCCGAATCCTTCCATGGTCGCGCCATTCTGGTCGGGGCATGCGCGATAGCCTGCCTGCAGGCCGGCCTCGACAAACACTTCGCCGAACGGATTGGGGGAGGTATGAAAGCGCACGTTGAGCGGTCCATTCTGGCCATGCAGGGGGTCGGTGAAATGCTCGTTGTGCTCGGCGCGCTTGAACAGCGGCAGTACGTCTTGATAACTCCAGCCAGGATTGCCCAGTGCCGCCCAACGATCGAAATCCTCAGGATGGCCACGGTGATAGGCCATGGCATTGATCGATGAACTGCCTCCCAGCGTCTTGCCCCTGGGCTGATAGCCGACCCGGCCGTTCAAGCCGGCCTGGGGCACGGTCTGGTACTGCCAGTTATTGATCGACGTCGGCACCATGGCGGCGATCCCCGCCGGCATGTGCACCAACGGGTGAGTATCAGGGCCGCCCGCTTCGAGCAAGCAGACGCGAATGTCCGGATCTTCCGACAAGCGACTGGCGACGACGCAGCCGGCAGCGCCTGCGCCAACTACGATGTAATCGAATACCGTGTTCTCGTTCATGCGTTCTTCTCTTTATCCGATGCACAACTTCACTGCATTGTCAGGAGAAGACCGCTTCGCCACCGGTCTATAGAACGAATTCGACGGTCAACGGCGCAGGTGACGATCGCGCCAAGCATCGGCACATCCGGCACAAGGCACAGTCCGGAGATTGACCGGCAAGCAGGCCGGAGCGAGTATCGACAATCGCATTTTCAGCAGGCAATCCCATGTCAGGTTCGACGACACAAAGGCCCGGCGATGCACCGGCCGCGAGCGACGAAGCGCAGCAGCCCACCACCATTGGCAGCTACACGGTCGCCATCGCTAGGGCGCTGGAGGCCAGTGGGGTAGACAGCAAACGTATCCTTGCGTCTGTAGGCATTCCCCAGGGACTGTCCGCCGACCCGATGATTCGCCTGCCTGCCGCGACCATGACGCGCCTGTTCCAGGCCTGCGTGGATGTGACCAATAACCCGTATTTCGGGCTGGTCGTGTCCAGGCATCTGCATCTGACCCACCTCCATGCATTGGGCTATGCCTTGGCGGCCAGTGGAACCTTGATGGATTTTTGCCGACGTCTGGAGCGTTATTTCCGCTTGGCCTCTCAGGTGGCTACTGTCAGCGTCAGCGAGAGCACCGATGAGGTGTCATTGCGCTTCGAGCATCGGGTGCCTCTGAGCAGTGAGACCGAAGACGCATTTTTCGGCTTTCTGGTGCGCACGATGCGCCTGATTGACACGCAGGCATTCAACCCCTTGCGCGTTGAAATGCGCCGGCCCATGCCGCACGAAGGTGCCGAGCCTTACGAGACGCTTTTTCGCTCATCGGTGGTCTTCAGTCAGGACTACGGGCTGCTGGTTTTCGACAAGGCCGATATGGTGCGCCAATTGAGTGGTTCGTGCCCGGAACTGGCACAAGTCAACGACAACATCATCATCAGCTACCTGGCGCGGCTGGACAAAAACGATGTCATCACCGGCGTCACGCAGAAGATCATCGAATTTCTCCCGGATGGCGATTGCACGCGGGACAAGGTGGCCAGCGCGTTGTGCATGAGCCCGACCAAGCTTCAGCTCAAGCTGTCCCAGCGCGGGACGAGTTTCCAGCAATTGCTCGATGACACACGCAAGGAACTGGCCTGCAGCTACTTGAGCCAGGCCTCGCGTCCCGTCACGGAGATCACCTTCCTGCTGGGCTTCAGTGATACCAGCAATTTTACCCGCGCCTTCAAGCGCTGGACCGGGTTGTCCCCGACGGATTACCGGCAGCAGGGCTGAGCCCATCGCAAAAAAAGCCTCGCCGGAACTCTGTTCGGCGAGGCTTTCGTTTTGTCGACGGCGATTATTGTGCCGGCGGATTGGGCAGCACAACTTCGAAATTCGGCGAGAACGTGTCCATGAGACCCAGCAGGGTGGCGAAGGCCTGGGTATTACCTTCGATTTTCAATTGCCCACCTTGCAGGGCCTGCTGCGGTGTCAGTTGCTGGCTCATGATCGCATTCAACGTGTCGCGATCGAGTGTCAAGTTAGCGTCCGGATTGGGTGCCACCTGACCGGCAGAGTAGGTCAACGCCGAGTTCTCCAGGTTGAGCGCGTATTGCTTGCCGCTGTCCGTGAAATTCCAGTTCATGACGATGTGCTTGCCCTCGGCCTTCGGCCCGTTGAGACGAACCCCGAGCAAGTCGAAAATGTTTTCGATGGATAACGCGCGAATGGTGTCCGGGCTGGCGGTACGCAACGGTGACGGCACTTTTTTCCCGCCGCTGCGCAACTCCTGAGCGCCGGTCAGGTAGCTGTTGCGTTCTACCGCCGATTCGGCCTGGTAGCCGAGCTGCTCCAGGGCATCGGCAAACAGCTCCAGTGCGGGTTGATTGGTGGGTTCGGCATTCACCAGATGGTTCATGGCCTGGGACACCCAGCGATATTCGCCAGCTTGAAAATCTGTGCGTGCCCGGGCCAGCAAGGCGTCGGCACCGCCGGCGTAATCGACGAACTTGCGCCCGTAATCGATATTGCTCAAGGCATCCAGATTGGCCGGGTTGGCATCGTACCAGCCCATGTATTGCTGATACACCGCCTTGGCGTTGCGCTGCACCGACCCGTAATAACCACGGGCAAACCACTCGCTGGCCAGACTGGATGGCACGTTCTGGCGCATGAACTCGCCGATCTCCACGGGTTTGTAGCCCTTGTTCACCAGGCGTAGTGACTGGTCATGCATCCATTTATAAAGGTCACGTTGCTTGCTCAGGTAGGTGTTGACCTGTTCCTTGCCGAACACCGGCCAGGTGTGTTGGCCCACGAGGATGTCGGTATCGGCGCCAAAGCGCTGAAGTGCATCGTTGAGGTATTTGGCCCAAGCCTGGCTGTCGCGGATTTCCGCACCGCGCAGGGTCAGCAACTGGTGTTGCGCCTGAATGGCCAGCTCACCGGTGTCGAGCACTTTATGTTGTGGAAAGTAGTGAACCATCTCCGCCGGCGCTTCGGTGCCCGGTGTGAGCATGTTGATGATTTCCACGCCATCGATTTCCAACGTATCGATCGGCTTGGTGATTTCCCGGGTGGGCGGGATCAGCGTGATGGTGCCATTGGGTAACGCCTTTGCGCCACCCAGATCCAGTTGACCGCGATCGCCACGGGGCAGGGTGGTACCGAACTGGTATTCGGTGCGCCGACTCATGGCGTTGCCGGCCATGACGTTTTCGGCAATCGCGTGCTCCATGAATCCCGCGGGTGCGATGATTTGTACCTTGCCGGCCTTGACGTCGGCTTCATCGACGATGCCTTTGACGCCGCCGTAATGATCGACATGGCTGTGGTTGTAGATCACCGCCAGCACCGGTTTCTTCGGACGATGCGCATAGTAGAGATTGAGTGCGGTACGCGCAGTTTCAGCGGTCATCAAGGGGTCGATGATGATCAGTCCGGTCTTGCCTTCGATGATGGTCATGTTGGTCAAGTCGATGCCGCGCACCTGATAGAAACCTTCCGTGACCTTGTACAAACCGTTGGCCATGTTCTTGCGTGCCTGTAGCCACAGGCTGGGATTGACGGTGTTTGGCCCTTCTGCCGGTTTGAGGAATTCATAACCCTTGAGGCTATAAATCACCTTGCCGTCCGCCGTCAGCGTTTCGGCATCCGGGATGCTGGCGATGAAACCGCGATGAATGTCGGCCTCGCTCCGGCTGTTCATATTTTTCAGCATCTGGCGTGTCGCGTCATTGGCCATCACGGTGGCGGGCTCGGCCGATTTCGGTTCAACGGCGGCCACGGCGGATTGGCTGATCAGGCTGGCCAGCAACGAAGGTAAAAGCAGAACAGAAAGGGTCTTTTTCATGAGGTCTGTTTTTCAGGTCAAGGGTTCTGGTCGGCGCAAGCGGACCGCTCGACATTTGTTCTACAGGCCCTGTTCCGTGCAGACCGGTCAATAGCGCCCATTCATCAGTCAATACAAGGCGCGGCGTGGGTTTGGTCGCCTGCGCGCTGTGCTGACCGATGATTTGGCCCAATTGACCGGCGTCTCCCTCACTGCTCGCGATACAACATTCTCGACCGATCCGGCCTGCGCTCCCTAAGAGCAGGGCGTTTGGCTGACGGGCGTTTTTCCTGAATGACTTTTCGCGAATCCACAGTAAGGCGAGCACGCTAGATGAATAACAACAATAAGATCTGCCACTCCAATCTGCGACGCGGGCTGCTGGCATCGGCGGTTCTCGCCGGGTTGGGGATCACGCCCGTGCAGGCGTTCGAGTTCGATACGGGCAATGAGGACGTTTCGGTTCGTTTCGACAACACCTTCAAGTTCAACTACGCCCAGCGGGTGGAAGCGCCGAACAGCAAGCTGGCCAACGCGTGGAACAACAACGACGGCAACCGTAATTTTTCCTCCGGCAGCCCGGTTTCGCAGCGCCTCGATGTGTTGTCGGAACTGGACGTGGTCTACAAAAAACAGCTGGGGTTTCGGGTCAGTGCCAACAGCTGGTACGACCATGCCTATGACGACGTCGGCAGCTTCAACCCATCGACCAACCAGCTGAACAATGGCAGGCCAGACTCCCATCATCTGAGTGGCTATGCCGAGCGTTATTACAATGGCCCGTCCTCGGAAATCCTTGATGCCTTTGTTTTCGGCAGCACCGAGTTCGGTGACGAATCGCTGTTGAGCGGCAAGGCGGGCCAGCACACCTTGTATTGGGGGGAAAGCGTGCTGGCCTTCGCCCACGGCAACAGTTATGGCCAGTCCGGACTGGACTTGTCCAAGGCGCTTGCGGTGCCAGGGACTGAAGCCAAAGAGCTGTTCATCCCGCGCAATCAATTGTCCACCAGCTTCACAGTCAACTCGGAGTTGACCCTGGCGGCGCAATACTTCCTTGATTGGGATGCTGCACGACTGCCGGAGTCAGGCACGTACCTGGGTTTCAACGACGGTATCCAGAACGGCGGGCACAACCTGTCGCTGATCGCTGCACGCAATCCCCGTTTCGGCACGCCAGGGCCCTTGGGGGCCAATGAGTTTCTACGCCTGACCAATGGCCACACCCATACCCCTGACAAGCGCGGTGACTTCGGTCTCATGGCCAAGTGGAGTCCGGCGTGGCTGGACGGCACCCTGGGTCTCTACTACCGCAAGACCTCCGACATCCTGCCCAACCTGGTGCTGCAACCGGTGGCGGTCGGCCCGGCGCAGTTGGCCTCGGGCAATGCCGGCAGCTACAACCAGTTCTACGTCGATGACATCGATGTCTATGGCTTGAGCCTTGCTAAAAACGTCGCCGGTGTGAGTGTCGGTTTCGATTTGAGTTATCGCCACAACATGGCGCTGTCCAGCGTTCCGGCCACCGTCAACCCGGCCTTGGGCGCAGCGAACGCGCCCGGTTTCATTGAAAGCTTCGATGGCCAGAACGGCGTGGCACGTGGCAACACCGTACACGCGGTGCTCAACGGATTGACCACCTTTGGCGACACCCCGCTGTGGGACTCCTCGACCTTGCTGGTTGAACTCGGCTACAGCCGCTGGCTGGACGTGACCGAGAACAAGCAACTGTTCAAGGGCGAGGATTGGTACCACGGCGTCGACAAGGTCACCAAGGACAACTTCATCCTTGGCATGAACTTCAACCCGACCTGGTACCAGGTATTCCCCGGCGTCGATCTATCGCTGCCGGTCAGTTACAACGTCGGCCTCTCAGGCCAGTCCGCCGTGCAAATGGGCGGTAACAAAGGCACTGGCAGCTATTCGGTGGGCGTTGGCATGGACGTGCACAGCCAGTACCGCTTCGACCTCAAATACGTCGATAACTTCGGCGACTTCGACACCTGCGGCTCTGCCGGCAACGCCGCGGCACAGGGCGATGGCGCTGCACCCGGCGCCAACGGCCAGTACAACTGCGTTCCCGGCCAGACCACAGCCTTTGCGGGTACCCCGGCCCAGCTCAAGGATCGCGGCATGGTCACTTTCACCTTCAAAACCACCCTCTGATATTCGAGTTGTGCGTTAACAGGAGACACTCTATGAACCTTCTCAAATCACTACTGGCTCCAGCCCTGACCCTGGCCGTTGCAGGCTCCGCGCACGCGGCCGTCAACGCCGACCAGGCCGCGAAACTGGGCACTACGCTGACCGCCGTCGGCGCGGACAAAGCCGCCAATGCCGATGGCAGCATTCCGGCCTACACCGGTGGCCTGACCACAGTCCCGGCCAATTTCAAAAATGGCGATTCGTTCCGTCCTGATCCGTTTGGCGATGAAAAACCGCGTCTGGTGATCACTGCCAAGAACCTCGCCGAACAGAAAGACAAACTCACCGCGACAACCCAGGCATTGCTCACGCGTTACCCCAGCTATCGCCTCGACGTGTACCCGACTCACCGTAGCGTCGCGCTGCCCAGGACGGTTCTCGAGAACACCGCGAAAAATGCCGTGACCGCCAAGACCACCGATGGTGGCTTGTCGCTGGAAAACGTACTGCCGGGCGTACCTTTCCCGATTCCGGCGGATGGCAACGAAGCGATGTGGAACCATTTGCTGCGCTATCAGGGCGTGGCCATGACCAACAAGTACGATTCGTGGAACGTCGACTCGTCTGGCACCGCATCCTTGAGCTCCACGGGCGTGTTCAATATCGAGTACCCGCTCTATGCTCCGTCCCGGGCTGTGGGGGCTGTCGCTGCCGATGAGTCCTTCTACAAGATCAAGCTGACTTACACAGGCCCGGCCCGGCGTGCCGGTGAAGCACTGTTGCTCATGGACTCGGTCAACCCGCTGAAACAGCCCCGTCGCGCCTGGCAGTACCTGCCGGGGCAACGTCGGGTGAAACTGGCGCCGGACCTGGCCTACGACACGCCAAACCCGGGCACAGTCGGTGCGGCAACCTACGACGATGCGTTCTTGTTCAACGGCGCGATGGACCGTTACGACTTCAAATTGGTGGGCAAGAAAGAACTCTACGTGCCGTACAACACCTACAAGCTGAGCTATCACAAGGACGCGCGCGATGTGACGACCGCCAACCACGTCAACCCGGACCTGCTGCGTTGGGAGCTGCATCGGGTGTGGGTGGTCGAAGCCACGCTCAAGCCGGGCAAGCGTCACATCTACAGCAAACGTACCTTCTACCTCGACGAGGACAGCTGGATTGCCCTGGCGTCCGACGCGTATGACGCTCGTGGCCAGCTCTACCGTGGCGGCTTCTCGCACCTGACCTACAGCTACGACGTGCAGGCCCCGGACACCATCAACCACATGCTCTATGACCTGGTTTCCGGTGCCTACAACATGAATGGTTTCTACGGGCCTTACGGCGGCCTCAAATACATCGACCCGCTGTCCAAGGCGCAGTGGTCGGCCGAGTCCCTGGCCGGCACCGGCATCCGTTAAACCCACGATCGTGCAGGAGCGGGCGGCGATACGACTTGCCCGCGCCTGCAGAGGTCTGTGACGTGCACCCGAGATCACAATAATGACAATGATCAAATGGACCCTGCTCGCCGCGCTCGCATCAGCGCTGGCAGTGCCGTTTACCCGCCCGGTAATTGCCGGCGGGTTTGCCGATGTGCTCGACACCCCCGCGCTGCAAAGTGAATACGCCATGCATTCGACCTACACCGGGCTGACCCAGGCCGGTGAGCGGTTGATCGCCGTCGGCCAGCGCGGTCATATCCTTTACTCCGATGATGCAGGCGAACACTGGAAGCAGGCACAGGTTCCGGTCAGTTCCGACCTGGTTGCAGTCACCTTTCCCACGCCGCAGTCGGGCTGGGCCGTCGGACACGACGGTGTGGTCCTGCACAGCCGCGACGCCGGGCAGACCTGGAGCCGGCAACTGGACGGGCGTCGGATCGGGCAGCTGCTACTCGACCACTATCAACCCCGACTCGCCGAGCAGCCGGACGATGCCGATCTGCAACAGCGTGTCAGTGATGCGCAGCGAATGCTCGACGAGGGCGCCGACAAGGCCTTTCTGGATGTCTGGTTCGAGAATGCCCGGGTTGGCTACATCGTCGGCGCGTTCAATCTGATTTTTCGCACAGACAATGGGGGCCTTGACTGGACGCCGCTGCTGGAGCGTACCGACAACCCCTCGGCGTTGAATCTCTATGCATTGCGCCCCGTAGGCAATGAACTGTATATCGCTGGGGAGCAGGGCCTGGTGCTGAAGCTGGACCGTGCCAGCGGCCGATTCAATGCCATGCCGACGCCTTATAACGGCAGCTTTTTCGGCATTACCGGTAAGCCGGGTGCGGCGCTGGTTTTCGGCTTGCGCGGTAACGTCTTTCGCAGCACCGATGATGGCGCGAGCTGGAGCAAGGTCGAACTCGCTCTTCCCCTCAGTATCACCGCCAGTTCCGTGGCCGCCGACGGCCGGATCGTACTCGTCAGCCAGGCCGGTCATGTGCTGGTCAGCACCGACGACGGTGCCAGTTTTCATCCCCGACAGAACACCGTGACGTCCCCGGTAGCCGCTGCGCAAGTGACGTCCGATGGTGCGTTGGTACTCGCGGGTACCCAGGGCCTGCGGCGACTGGCCCTCGACTGAGCCCGGCATTACATAGAGAACAACATCATGGGTCACTACGAACTCGAAACAATGCCGGTCATCCGCGAACTCAAGGGTTTCGATGCCTGCTCTGGTAATGGCCTCGAACGGCTGATCTTCAACAATCGCCTGTGGGTGGTGCTGGCTTGCCTGATGGTGACGATAGCGCTGAGCTACCTGGCAACTACGCGACTGACACTCAACGCCAGCTTCGAAAAAATGCTCCCGCAGAGCCAGCCCTTCATCAAGAATTATCTGGAAAATCGCCCGGCCTTACGGGGGTTGGGCAATGCGGTGCGGGTCGTGGTGGAGAGCACTGATGGCGATATCTTCGACCCGCATTATCTGAACGCGCTGAAAGAGATCAACGATGAGCTCTTCGTCACTCCGGGCGTCGACCGTGCCTGGATGAAATCGCTGTGGACGCCGGCAGTGCGCTGGACCGAAGTCACCGAACAGGGCTTCCAGGGTGGCCCGGTAATGCCCGACTCCTATGACGGCTCCGTGCAAAGTGTTCAGCAGTTGCGCCAGAACATTGCCCGCTCTGGCATTGTCGGCAGCCTGATCGGCAACAACTTCAAGTCGAGCATGGTGTTCGTGCCGCTGCTGGAGAAAGACCCGGTCACCGGCCAGGCCATCGACTATCACCAATTCTCCAGAACCATCGAAGAGAAGCTGCGTGAAAAGTACGAGTTCGATGGGGTCGTACGGGTGGCGAGCGAGGAGGGCAAGGGCCCGATCAAGATTCGCGTGATCGGCTTCGCCAAACTGGTGGGCGACCTGATCGATGGGTTGATGCAGGTGATGCTGTATTTCGGCGCCGCCGCGCTGATAGCCACGGCGATTATCTTCTACTTCACCCGGTGTGTGCGCAGCACGGCGTTGGTCATCCTGTGTTCGGTGATCGCAGTGATCTGGCAGCTGGGATTGGTGGCCCTGTTTGGCTTCGCGCTGGACCCGTTTTCGATTCTGGTGCCGTTCCTGGTGTTTGCCATTGGCGTATCCCATGGCGCGCAAAAGATGAACGGTATCATGCAGGACGTCGGACGCGGCACCCATCAGTTGATCGCCGCGCGTTATACCTTTCGCCGGCTGTTTCTCGCCGGCCTCACCGCATTGCTGGCCGACGCCGTGGGGTTCGCGGTATTGATGCTGATCGACATTCCGGTGATCCAGGACCTGGCGGTCACCGCCAGCATTGGCGTTGCCGTGTTGATTTTCACCAACCTGGTGCTGCTGCCGGTGCTGCTGTCGTATTGGGGTGTCAGTCGAAAGGCTGCCGAGCGCAGCTTGCGCGCGGAAAAAAAGGAGCTGCGAGGCAGCGGCATGGGCGCGCTGTGGTGTTTTCTCGACAAATTCACCGAGCGCCGCTGGGCGACCATCGCCGTCAGTGTGGCGGGGCTACTGGCGGTGGGCGGCTTCATGGTCAGCACCCAGTTGAAGGTCGGTGATCTGGACCCCGGTGCGCCCGAGCTGCGTGCCGATTCGCGCTACAACCGCGACAACGCCTACATCACCGCCAACTATTCGCTGTCCAGCGATCAGTTCGCGGTGATGCTCAAGACACCCAGCGAAGGCTGTCTGAAATATGAAAGCCTGGTAGAAGCCGATCGCCTGGGTTGGTTGTTGCAGCAACAACCGGGCGTGCAGACCACGGTGTCGCTGGTGAACGCGGTACGGCAGATCACCGCGGGTTCCTATGAAGGCAACCCGAAGATGCTGACCATCGCGCGTAATCAGGATGTGCTCAATTACGGCGCACAGCAGGCATCTGTGAGCAATCCGGACCTGTTCAACAACGACTGCTCGATGATGCCGATCATCGCGTATCTGGCGGACCACAAGGCCGAAACCCTGGATCGCGTGGTGCGAGTGGCTGAAAGCTTCGCCCGTGAACACAGCAATGGCGAGCGTCAGTTCATGTTGGCGGCCGGCAGTGCCGGGATCGAAGCGGCGACCAACATCGTCGTGCGCGAGGCCAACCGCACCATGTTGTTTTATGTGTATGGCGCGGTGATCGTGCTGTGCTTCATCACCTTCCGCAGCTGGCGGGCGGTGGTGGTCGCGGTAGTGCCGCTGATGCTGACGTCGATCCTCTGCGAAGCGCTGATGGTCTGGTTGGGCATGGGCGTGAAAGTCGCGACATTGCCGGTGATCGCCCTCGGTGTCGGCATTGGCGTGGACTACGCGTTGTACCTGCTGAGCGTGCAATTGGCCCAGCAACGCGCCGGGTTGTCGTTGACCGAGGCTTATCGCAATGCCGTGGCATTCACCGGCAAGGTGGTGGCGCTGGTCGGCATTACCCTGGCTGCCGGCGTGATCACCTGGGCCTGGTCGCCAATCAAGTTCCAGGCCGACATGGGCATCCTGCTGACCTTCATGTTCATCTGGAACATGGTCGGTGCTTTGGTGCTGATCCCGGCGTTGTCCCATTTCCTGTTGCAGAAAGTGAGTAGATCCAATCATGGCTGATTACAAAGCGCCCCTGCGCGATATGCGCTTCGTCCTCAATGAAGTGTTCGAGGTCGCCAAACTCTGGGCCGAATTGCCTGCGCTGGCCGAGACCGTCGATGCGGAAACGGTCGAAGCCATTCTTGAAGAAGCCGGTAAAGTCACCAGTAAAAGCATCGCGCCGCTGAGCCGCGCGGCGGACGAAGAAGGTTGCCATTGGGCGGACGGTGCCGTCACCACGCCGGCAGGTTTCCCACAGGCCTATCAGACGTATGCCGAAGGCGGTTGGGTCGGTGTCGGTGGCGATCCGACCTACGGCGGTATGGGCATGCCCAAGGCGGTTTCGGCCCAGGTCGAAGAAATGGTCAACTCCGCGAGCCTGTCGTTCGGTCTGTACCCGATGCTGACGGCCGGCGCCTGCTTGTCGATCAACGCCCACGCCAGCGACGAGCTGAAAGCCGCGTACCTGCCGAACATGTACGCCGGCACCTGGACCGGTTCCATGTGCCTGACCGAGGCCCACGCCGGCACCGACCTGGGGATCATTCGCACCAAGGCCGAGCCGCAGGCGGACGGTTCCTACAAAGTCAGCGGCACCAAGATTTTCATCACCGGCGGTGAGCACGACCTGACCGAGAACATCATCCACCTGGTACTCGCCAAACTGCCGGATGCACCGGCGGGGCCGAAAGGCATTTCGCTGTTCCTGGTGCCGAAGTTCATGGTCAATGCTGATGGCAGCCTGGGTGCACGTAACCCGGCGACCTGCGGTTCGATCGAACACAAGATGGGCATTCAGGCCTCCGCGACTTGCGTGATGAACTTCGACGAAGCCGTGGGTTACCTGGTTGGCGAGCCGAACAAAGGCCTGGCGGCGATGTTCACCATGATGAACTACGAGCGTCTGGGCGTCGGTATCCAGGGCCTGGCCTCTGGCGAACGTTCTTACCAGAATGCCGTTGAATACGCCCGCGATCGCCTGCAAAGCCGTTCGCCGACCGGCGCGCAGAACAAGGACAAAGTGGCCGACCCGATCATCGTCCACCCGGACGTGCGTCGCATGCTGCTGACCATGAAAGCCTCGAACGAAGGCGGCCGTGCCTTCTCGACTTACGTGGCCATGCAACTGGACACCGCCAAGTTCAGTGAAGACGCGACCACCCGCAAACGCGCGGAAGACCTGGTGGCGCTGCTGACCCCGGTAGCCAAGGCGTTCCTGACTGACCTCGGTCTGGAAACCACCATTCACGGACAGCAGGTTTTCGGCGGCCACGGTTACATCCGTGAGTGGGGCCAGGAGCAACTGGTTCGCGACGTGCGCATCACTCAGATCTACGAAGGCACCAACGGCATCCAGGCACTGGACCTTGTCGGGCGCAAGATCGTTGGCAGCGGCGGGGCGTTCTACAATTTGTTCGCCGACGAGATTCGTCACTTCACCGCGACGGCCAGCGCTGAGCTGGACGAGTTCACCAAGCCGCTGAACGATGCCGTGACCACCCTCGACGAACTGACGGCGTGGTTGCTGGATCGGGCGAAAAACAACCCGAATGAAATCGGCGCGGCTTCGGTCGAATACCTGCAGGTGTTTGGCTACGTGGCCTATGCCTACATGTGGGCGTTGATGACCAAGGCCGCCTTGGGCAAAGAAACCCAGGACAATTTCTACGCGAGCAAGTTGGGCACGGCGCGGTTCTATTTCGCCCGTCTGCTGCCGCGTATTCACTCGTTGAGCGCATCGGTGAAGGCCGGCAGCGAGTCGTTGTTCCTGCTGGATGCGGGACAGTTCTGATCGGGGAACCAGCGACAGAAAACCCCGCATTCGCGGGGTTGTTGGTGAGACTGAGCCTTCCAAAAACCGTACTACAGCGAACGACCGCTTTTGGCTGTGGATTCAACCGGTCGATGCAATTGCTGCAGGGACTGTTTCACTCGAAAGGTCAGGTCAGGACTTAGGATCCGGCTGAGCGATTCTTTCCCTGCGTACACGGATTAAAAATCTGGTAAATACTCTCACTGGATCCTACATAGGTTTTGGTACCTGGAACCGCCACAGCCGAGTAGTTTTTGCGATCGGTGACCTGAATAAAACTTCCTTGCGCAGCCGTGAAGCTCTCAGTGTTTGGCGGCACTAGCACGCTCAGGAACTGGGCTTTCTTGTCGAGGGCCAAGGCTCCTCCCACGGTAATTGGCGCCAGCATGGCGGCCCAACGTTCACTGAATAGGTAGAAGGTATCGGCTGCGGCTCTGCCACTTTGCAGGTGGGCACACTGCACATCGCTGGCGTTGATGACTTCAGCTTGCTGGTAGATGCCGCCCTTATAGAAGGCCAGTACTAGCTTGCTCTTGGTCAGCACACCCAGGCCTTGCTTGGGTCTGCACACTTGCAAATCACCATAGGCAGATAAACACCAGTTGGTTTCGGTGATAGTGACGATTTCGTCTGCTCTGAGCTTCAGATCGCGTTCAATATTGGCGCGGGCTTCCGGGGTTTCGTAAGGGATGGCGCATGCGCTCAATAGAGCTGCGAGGGTAAGGGCGAGTAGCGGGGTTCTCATCAAGCGTCCTTTGCTGCTGGAAAGTACATGTAAATGACGAATATTTTTTGCAAATCTCTTCTTTCAACACTCTACGAGTCAAGCAATCGCGAGAGCAGGAGAAAATAGCCGCCCTCGAAAAACACTAGACAACGAAACACCCGCTGAACGATTTTCTGGGCAGCGACGCTGGTGCTACGGACGTGGGCCGTCAGTGCACGCGGGTGCTCACTACCTCGCCAGTGACTGCATCCTCCAGCCACACTTCAAGCCGATTGAGGCCCACATACCTTGAGCGCGCCATTATTTTCTGGCCAGCTTTGCCCTCGAACTTCAGGTCCGCAAACAGGAAGTGGCGGGGCAACTGGTATTCCAATTGGATGGTGTAGGTGCCAGGCTTCAACACCGCGCGCTGCGGGGAGTCGTTCTTGTAGTAGTACGTAGAGAAGGGGATGTTGCCGACTTTGTTGTCGTTGATCCTTATGATGTTCAGGTCCGGCTGAAGATCGGCGAAGTGACGCTGGGCCCTGCCCGCATAAGTATCTGTCTCGACCACGGTATAACGCGACTCGTCATCCGCCGTGGCGGGATCGACGTTGGAGTACGCGGGCATTTCCGCACAACCGTGCAGGCACAGCAGTGCGATAACAAACGGAAGGAAGATTTTTCTCATCAATAGATCCTATTGTTGCGCAAAAAATAATGCTGTTTGTCCTGGCCGGGTCTGGCAGACAGTTCAGTCTCGATGACTGCTCAACGCACAACATTCACTGCTGTGAACGTGTAAACGCTCTTCGTATTTTTCGACGTCGACTCCAGTGTCAGGGAAACCCCCAAATCCTCGATAAAGGCGGCGGAAGTTTTACTGGTGCCCTGGTCGCACTCCAGCGCGATGGCGTCACCTGTCAGCGAGGTGAATACTTGCCGGGCAGGAAAGCGCTGACCCACGGTGCAAGTCGTCGACTGCTTCATGGGTTTGTCGCTTGGCCGAGCAGGCACTTCTTCCATGACCAGACGAGCGCTCAACGTCTCGCCGGGGCTCCAGCTCGTCGGGGCCTTGACCTCAAGTTCGCGGGTGAGCAACACACGTCCATCGCCTATGCCGTTCATCTTCGACTTCAGCTGAATCAGGCCCGCCTGGGTGAGACGCTCGACGTGGAAGGCTTCGTTATAGATCTCATTCTTCTTCAGCAAAGCGCCGTCTGCGGTGTACTCAACCGTCACCGGACGATCCTTGATCGCATCGCCGGTTCGGGTGGCGTAGGTGTAGCTCAACGTTTTGAATTTCGGTTTGAGCAGCGGCGAGTCGAGGCGCTTGAGCACGTCCTCCGGTACGGCGACGCCGGCAATGCTCGTATCCGGTTGTGGCTGAGGATAATCAGCCGACGTGATGTCCGGGCGCAGTTGGGCGAGCATCGCACCGTCAACGGCGCCTTGCAGGGAACAATTGACCCGCGACTGAGTGCCCTGTTTGCCTTCCGCCTCGACAATCAAGATGCGTTCCACACGCTTGCTACCCGGCGCCGTGCCTGGCTGCGGCTGGATGAGTCGCCATTGGTCACCGACCTTGAGTTCACTGCGCACATAAGACGAGCCAATATTCTGCAGTTGCCCCGGTTGTTCCATCAGCGGCGCGAGGCGCCTGGCCACTTCGTCTACGCCGCCTTCAACAATGAAGCCCCAGAAATAGTAGTGACCCAGTTGGCCGAGGTCGCTGCTCTCGTCGACATAGGACAGCAGTTTCATACCGGCAACAATCGGCGTACCGCGCAGAGGCACCGAATTTTCCGGGTTGCTGCCACGGTTTTTGACGGCTATCCACGCCGCATCTTTTCGCTGTTCAATAGGCGCAATCGCGCCCCAGGCATCGCGGTGTGTGTTCAGGCTGGCGAAGAAGTTGGCGTCGCAGCGGGTGAGGGCCTTGAGCGTTTCGGTCAATGCTGCGTCGCTGGCTTGGGCGACGGTGGGCAGGAGCAGAGCGCAAGCGAGGAGCAAAATGGGGGACGGCAGCTTCACTGAATGGATGTCCTTATCGATGGGCTATGCGGGTGGAGGCATATGGCCATTATCCAGACATTGAGGGGTTAGCTCCAGTCGTTCCTGTCCAAATCGCCATTGACCAGCGGTGATGCCTGGGGGCATTAGGGGACAGACCACATTTTCTAAATGTGGTCTGTCCCTGAAATCGCAGCTCAAGTGACTATCCCTGTGCTTTCTTCAGCCCTTTCAAGCGCACATTCGCCCTTTGCACAGCGGCCATTTTTTCAGGTCGCTTCATGCGTTTCCACTTTCTGATGTCTTCCTTGCTCCGTCCACAACTCACACACAGATCGCCACTCAGTTGGCAAACCGAGATGCAGGGGTTTTCGATTTCTTTAGCCATCGTCAATAACCCTTGGCCAGGCGCTTCTGCCAGTCGCCACCATGAGTGCGCTGGCATTCTTCCTCGGAGTCAAAGCGGACATTGAGGTCTGAAGGGCTCAGATCGATGTTGGCTTCATTCAAGGCGATGGCCGTCAGCTCAAAGATGCGTGTCTTCGCGTTAACCTGGGCGAGCTTTTTGTCAGCGAGGGTTTCGAACACCCAGATCACCTTCAGGGTTTCAGCCAATGCGTTCAGGTCAGCGATGTGGGTGAGCCAGGTAAAACCCTTGATTTCACCTTTTGCTGTTTCGCACGCATCAGTGAGCGTGGCAATCAATCGGCGTTCGATCCGCGCCAGTTCACGTTTCCCTGGGGGCATTACGGTTTCCTTTGGAGGCTGTGGAGGGGAGGCGCTGAATCAGGCCGGTCGAAACTCGACCGTCAGATGGCTGACTTCATGAACCGGCTTCAGACGTTCACGAATGCTGTCGGCGTTCGCAGTGGCTTCACCAAGGACGCTGACGATGGCCGCATGCGCTTGCGGGCCAACTCGCCAGACGTGCAAGTCAGTGATGGTGGCATCTCCGGGTTTCTCAACCAGTTCACGGATTTCCTCGGCGACGTGTGCGTCTGTCTGATCCAGCAGTACACCTGCGGTGACCCCCATCAAGATCCACGCCCAACGCGCGATAACGATAGCGCCGACAATGCCCATGACCGGGTCCAGCCACACCCAACCGAGATACCGGCCGGCGAGCAGTGCAGCAATGGCCAGAACCGAAGTCAGCGCGTCCGCGATGACGTGGACGTAGGCCGATTTCAGGTTGTTGTCGTTCCCATGATGGGCATGATCGTGATCGTGCCCATGACTATGCCCGTGACCCAGCAGCAGAGCGCTGACAATGTTGACGATCAAGCCGGCAATCGCGATGAGCGTAGCGGTGCCGAACTGAACTTCCGTTGGCTGCAAGAGACGTATGACGGACTCAACGCCAATTCCCAGGGAGACCATACCGAGAATCAGCGCCGAGGCGAACCCGCCCAAGTCTCCAACCTTTCCGGTGCCGAAACTGTAGCGCTGGCTGAAAGCGTGGCGTTTTGCGTATCCATAAGCGGCCGCCGCGATGCCCAATGCGCCGGCATGGGTTGCCATGTGAAAGCCATCAGCCAGTAACGCCATCGAGCCCGTCATATACCCGGCGGTGATCTCGCCAACCATCATCACAACGGTCAGTATCACAACCCAAAGCGTACGCTTGGTGTTTTCGTCGTGCGCTGAGCCAAGGAACATGTGGTCGTGTGTGTAGTTGATGTTGGAGCTGCTCATGAGTGTGTACCTGCGTTCACTTGGAGTAACGGCGAATGGCCTCAAGAAGTTCTTCGACGCCCTTGTTACGCTCCTCTTCGCTGAGAGCAGGGTTCGCGACATGCTCCCGCGCGTGGTCCTCGATGATTTCCTCCATCAAACCGTTGATGGCTCCGCGGGTTGCGGCAACAAGATGCAGTGTTTTGGCACAATCGAGATCCGATTCCAATGCCCGTTCAACGGCTTGGATTTGTCCGGCGATGCGTTTTACGCGTTTGAGAAGATCGTCTTTGTTTGCTGCAATATGGCCCATGGCATACCCCCCCCTACCTATGTATTGCGCATGATAGGCATACCCCCTATACCTATGCAATGTCAGGGGCGGAGAGGGCATCTATAACCCCCCGGCAGGAAAGAGGCTTCATTTGTGAGGGGGAGAAAATCATACAAACCATCATCGACAGTGATGCTCACCAACTGCCCCCTTGGACTCGAGCAATGGATATCGCTTGGATGAATGGCAGTTCCTCAGCCTGCGGGACGTCTGGAAATCAGCTGTACTTAAAATCCGGCATCGAGTTCCTGGAGATCAGATTATGAGAAAGCACAGGACGTTTGGTTGGGTAGCGATGATTTTTCTTCTGGTGGCGAACGGGGCAGCTTGGGCGGCCACCGAACGAGCCGAGACGCGTCGTGCCGCACGCGATGTCAGGCAGGACACGCGCCAAGGGGCTCGTGAGACGAAACAGGATTGTCGAGCAGCCGATGCCCAGAGCAATCCCGGTTGTCGACAAGACAAGCGACAAACGAAGCAGGAAGGACGTCAAAAAGCCCGGGATATCAAGTACTGAACGTGGACGCTTGAACGGCGGAAACTGGCCGATTTCGGCCAGTCGTGGACGGTAGAAATCGGCCAATACCCGATATTTCTCACCCTGGCTCGCAGACGTTTTCGGTCCATGTGCCGTCACAGCCAGCACGTGAAATTTTGCGCGAAAATCCGTCATAACATGTTATGACCTCACTCAAAAATGCCGTTTGGCCCAACAAATACGGGGTTTAATGGACGAATGGTCGTAAGGCGTCAAGCGCGGGGAATTGCTAGGGGCCTGAAGCCACTACAGGCGACTCAGATCGGCGCGTTCGTCGCGGTGAAGTGAACTTCACTTTGAACACGTGTCACATTAAGTCCTCGTTAAGAGAACTTCAGTGGAGGTATAGCCTTATGAACATGGCCACAATTGTCAGTGCCGTGATTTCCAGTCTCGCGCCAACTGTCTTCGACCAGAACGGCCTGCAGGAACTTGGCGCGCATGTCTCAGCCGTCGATTACCACTACGGAATGGAAATCGATGTGAAGCGGGTACTGCAGCGCACTGATACATCCAACAAGACAGGCGTGGTACCGGTGACCCTGGTCTATGAAGACAGTCTGGGTGAGGTTCACAAGATCCGTTTCCTCGAATGGGGCGCAAGCCCGGCAAATCCCGCCAGCATTGCCTGATCCGCTCGCCGATAGGGTTCTGGATATCGCCGACCCCAGAAGCGGAAGTTAAACCTCATATGCACTAAGTACGGATGATTAAAAGTTCATTCGCGAAAATCGCTATTGTCTTGGCAGCGTAATACTGCAAGATTATTTAATAATTATTGTTGGATCCTAATTACAATCAGCAACGGCAAATTCCAATCAGGCTGTGCCGAGAACTATGTTGATTCACTATTGAAGCCAAGAGGTAACCATGGAACTTAGTATGATTTCTTCGTCCGCCGTGGAATATTTTCGTTTGGGCGTTGTATATTTCCATCTTATCGCCTGCTGTGTTGCAATCGGTCTTGTCCTTACCAGTGACGTTGCAATGGTCAAGCAACTTCTGAAGGGTGACGTGTCGGGTCACCATGATGACGCACATATGGAAAGCCTTCAAAAAACCGTAGTACTTGCACTTGTAGCTCTTTGGGTTACGGGCATTGGCATTATCGGTATCGACTATGCCGGCAAGGGGATGGAGTATTTCCTGAATCCAAAGTTGCAAGCAAAAATCGGGATCGTTGTACTGCTGACCTTTAACGGCTTCCTGTTGCATAGCGCTGTATTGCCGGCGCTGAAAAAAGCCGGTTCGTTACTTGAACTTTCCTTCAGCCTTCGCATGCTGGCGCTGTTCTCGGGTGCGCTCTCTGGTGTGTCGTGGTTCTATGCCGCGATGTTGGGTGTTGGTCGTCCGCTGGCCTGGAAATACTCGCTGATCGAGTTGCTGGCAGCCTATCCGGTTCTCATCGTTGGTGGATTCGCAATGATGGTGTTGCTCACCGCCTGGGCAAAAAGCAGAGATACCGACGAGCGTATGGAGCAAGGCACCTGGACGCAACAAAACGCCGCCCTGGCTTAATGCTAAAGCCAGGTTGAATAAGCAAGTAATGCTTTAGCAAATAACTACCACTGTTATCTATTAATAAACTCTCACTTGAGGAAACCCAAATGAAATCCATGAAAGTTCTTTTCGTCGCCGCCGCTCTGACCGCTTCCACTCTGGCTATGGCCACAGGTGGCGGTGATCGGACCTTCACACGCATGGAGTCGGCCCGGAAAGTCTCGATGGAAGCCTTCCAGGTTGCACAGAAGCAGAAGGCTGAAGCCGCTGTTGCCGAAAGCAAAGCCAAGGCGACCGATCGCACCAACGGCTGATCTGTGTAGGGTCATTAGGGGACAGACCACATTTTCTAAATGTGGGCTGTCCCTGAACTCCCTGAACTCCTCTCTCGCTTGACCCCAAAAAACACTCTGAAGTACTTGCTCGTTCAAGCTGCCCAGCGTAGTCCCGCGACACTCAGCAGGATCAATCCGATCCAGACCATTCGCCAGAGTGAAACCCCATCACCCAACCAATACATGCCGACAATGGCTGTGCCGGCGGCGCCGATGCCGGTCCAGACTGCATAGGCGGTACCGACTGGCAGAACGCGCAACGCCATCGTCAACAGGCACAAACTACCGGCCAACACGATGACGGTACCGGCCAACACGGCGGGCCGTTCAAAGCCGTTTGCAGATTTCAAACCGACCGCAAAGGCGATCTCCAGAAGACCGGCAACGATCAGCATTAACCACGAAGTGCTGTGTGTCATTCGATGAAACCTGTAGGGGCAAAAAAAAGCGAGCCGGTGAAGGCTCGCCAAAGGGAGGTAAAACGTCAGTTGGCCAACAGTTTGCCGCTGAACAGGCTGATCAGGGTTTTCACCAACAGCACGGTCAGTGCCACAGTGAGAAACAGCAGGATCGCCGCAGCGATGACCATCAGCAGAGCGTTGTCCTGGGCATGTGCATATTTCAGCGCCGCATTACTCAGGGCCGCGATAGGAAAGCTGATAGCCCACCACGAAGGGGCAAAGGGCACATCGCGACGGAACACTTTGAAGCTCAGCACCACGAACAGGAACAGGCCGAAGTAGAACAACACACTGGCAAACCGGTCGATTTCGCCGAACACGTTGGTGTACGCCAGGAAACCTACCTCGAAGGGTGCAATCAGGACCATCAACGAAGGCACCATGCCTTTGGCCAAAGCGGCTTCATGCACCAGTCGCGAAAAGATCCGGGTGAAGAAAACCAATGCCAGCACCGCACCCACGGCGAGGGCAAACAGGTTGAACTCCGCAGCCCAAACCATGGGCATGTGCGCACCGGTTACCGCGATGTCGAGGGTGGCAACACCAGGGATCAGCCAGGCAGACACGGCATTCACCGAATCCTGATTGCCCGACAACAGACGCGAAACCACCAGGCCTGCGAGCAACACTGTCAGCGCGCTGCCCAGTATCCAAAGAGCCTCTGCGAGCCACTGGCTGTGGGGCGCAGCGACTGCCGAAAGCAGCAACAGGGCAATGGTGACGGTGCCAAAAAAGTTGCTGGCAATCGGATGGTTGAACTCGGCCTTTACTGCTTCAGGGTGTTTCACCCATTTGCTCAGGTAACCCAGGGTCAGCAGCACGAATACCAGGCCGGCCAGTGCGCCAATCGCTTCACCCAATGCGCCGCCGACGCCGAAATATTGGCCACTCAAACGCCAGGCCAGTCCCAGGCCAGCCAGACCCATGACTGAACCGAACAGGTTGATGGGCAGGTTTTTGATCGACGTCGTACTGCCTGATACCGATTGTGCAGCTGCGACGGAGGAAGTGTATGCAGTGTTCATGGCGGTCTCCCGTTTGACTGAATTTGCTGTTGGAGCTATTTTCAGCCGAAAAGACCATGGCTGAAATAGTCACATCACGACGTATTCAGCCAATGATTCGACGAGGACAGACATCATGCGCATAACCCTCCTGGCGTTCCCCCGCGTGCAGCTTCTGGACGTCATCGGCCCGGCAGACGTCTTTGCTGAAGCGGCAAAGCAGCTCGGCAATCCGCGCGCCTATCGGGTGGAAGTCATCGGTACGGACAAGGGGATGATCAAAGGCTCAAGCGGATTGAAGCTGGGCATCGACGAGACCTTCGATACCTATAAAGGCAAGATCGATACGTTGCTCGTGGCCGGAAGCCCACACATCGATGAAATTGCCCTCGACCCCGCACTGCAAGAGTGGCTGCGCCGACAGGCGAAATCCGTGCGTCGTATCGGCTCGGTCTGCAGCGGTGCTTTCTTGCTCGCCGCCGCTGGCCTGCTGGACGGACGCCGAGTCACTACTCACTGGAACTCCAGCGCAAAACTCGCCAAGGAGCACCCGCAAACGCAGGTCGAACCCGACAGCATCTTCATCAAGGACGGCAACATCTACACCTCGGCGGGTGTCACGGCCGGCATGGACCTGGCCCTGGCGCTGGTCGAAGAGGATCACGGCAGAGAACTGGCGCTGAGCGTTGCCCGTGAAATGGTGATGTTCTTCAAGCGGCCTGGCGGACAGTCGCAGTTCAGCGCGCAACTGGCAGCGCAAACCGCAGAACGCAGCGTAATCAGAGACGTGCAGGATTATGTTTTGGAGCACCTGAAGGCTGACTTGAGCGTGCCCACCCTGGCTGCCCGCGCCGGGATGAGCGAGCGCAACTTCGCCCGTACCTTTAAATCCGAAGCGAATTCGACCCCGGCCGAATTTGTCGAGCTGGCGCGCATTGATGCGGCCCGGCGGCTAATCGAAGGCTCGGACGTATCACTCAAGCGCTTGGCCGATACCGTCGGCTATGCCAATACGGACGGGTTCAGAAGGGCATTTATGCGACGCCTCGGAGTGGGGCCGAGCGATTATCGCAAGCGGTTTTCATCCGTGTGATGCAGGGGTAAGCATCAGCGACATTGATCAAGCGACTTCAGAAATATTCTGATAGCCGCCTGCATGTATTTATTGATGGGCTTGATCCACCTGGCTGATGCATCTGCCTGGCGTCGCGCCTGTCAGCCAATGTGGCTATTGCAAATCACCCATTACACACATGACAATGCGAGTCATTATCACTCGCGAATTATTCCATCGTCATGTCCGCCAACGATTTATCCCTGCGTAGCGCCGTCAATGATCTGTATTGCGACCATCACGGTTGGCTCAATGGCTGGCTGCGCAAGCGCCTGGGCAATGCGTTCGATGCGGCAGACCTGACGCAGGACACCTTCGTCCGGGTCATCAAGGCGCGTAACGCACTCGATATTCGCGAGCCGCGACCTTACCTGTCGATGATCGCCAAGGGGTTGCTGATCGATCTGTTCCGCCGGCGGTCGTTGGAACAGTCCTATCTGGAAGCCTTGGCGGCCATGCCCGAATGGCAGCAGCCTTCGTTGGAGGAGCAGGCGATCCTGTTGCAAGCCCTGATGGAGATCGACCGCCTGCTGCAAGGATTGGGGACGAAGGTCAAACAGACGTTCATCCTGTCTCAGTTCGACGGCTTGACCTACCCGCAGATTGCCGAGCGCTTGAATATCAGCTCTCGCACGGTCAACAACTACATGGCCAAAGCCATGGAGCATTGCTGCCTGATGCAGATTCAGTTGCAACTGGCATGAGCCTTTCGCCCGCTGAGTTGAAGGCGATCAGCGTTGCCGCCCAGTGGTACGCCCGACTTCGGTCGGGTGTCGTCACCGATTCGGACCTGGCCGCCTGGAACGACTGGCTGGTCGCCGACCCTGCCCATCGACAAGCCTGGCAACGCATGGCGGACGTCGGCGAGCAGATGGCCAGTGTGCCGGGTGCCCTGGCATCGCCAGCGTTGCGTGGTGCTGATCTATCCCGGCGCCAGGTGTTGCGCAGTGTGCTGGTGCTTGCCTCCGCCAGTTCGCTGGGCTGGCTGGGCTGGCGCAGTGAAACCTCGCAGAACCTGTTCGCCGATTTTCGCACCGCCGTGGGTGAGCGTCGTGAGTTCCGGTTGGCGGATGGCAGTTCGTTGCTGCTCAATACCGACACCTCGGTGAATCTTCGTTTTGACGGTCGTCAGCGTGTGCTCGAACTGTTGCGTGGCGAGATCCTTGTGACGACCGCTGTCGATCCCTTGCAACGCCCCTTCAAGGTGCTCACCCGTCATGCAGAGGTGCTGGCACTCGGGACGCGTTTTATCGTCCGGTCCCTTGAACAGGGCGGCGGGGTGGCGGTGATCGAGAAGGCCGTAGAGGTCCGTTCGGCTGGCGGTGGCTCGACGGTGCGTCTGGAGGCCGGCCAGTCCCTGGACTTCGATGGTCACTCGGTGGGGGCGGTACGGCGCAACGACGCAGCCGTCGGCGCCTGGCAAACGGGCAGCATCATTGCCATCAATCGTCCCTTGGCCGAGTTGCTGGCCGACCTTTCGCGCTATCGCACAGGTGTGCTGCGCTGTGATCCGCGTATTGCCCAATTGAAAGTGTCCGGCGCTTTTCCCATTGATAACACCGACCTGGCATTGGCTGCGCTGGAGAGTGGTTTCTCGCTGCGGATCACCCGGTTCAGCCGATATTGGGTCGACGTGTCGCGTGGTGATTTGCTCTGAATGTGGGCTTGCTCGCGATAGATCTGAAAATAATTTTCCAGCCTTTGCACTTTTCATACACATCGTTCGGCTCATCCCTCAGTGAGTTTTTATTGATTGTTTTTGGGGGAGGGTAAGCATGTCTCGGGTGTACAAGTCTGATCGTCTGGCGACCGCAGTGACGGTCGGGCTATTGGCGGCAACTACGGCGGGCGTCTGGTCAACGGCAACGCTTGCGGCACAGGTGCCGGTGCAACAGCAGAGCCCGGTGAAATCGTTCAACATTCCCGGCGGCAGCCTGACCGAAGTGCTCAGCCAATTCGCCAGTGCGGCGGGTGCCGCCATATCCTTTGATGCGCGACAACTCGAAGGGTTGAAATCCCCGGGCCTAAACGGTGCGTTCGGGATCAGCGAAGGGTTTGCGCGGATTCTGGGCGGAAGTGGTCTGCAAGCCGAACCCCAGGCCAACGGTACTTATGTCCTGCGACCAGCCCCGGCTGCCGGCTCGGCCCTGGAACTGGGTGCGACCAACATCAATGGGCAAATGCTCGGCGCGACCACCGAAAACAGCGGCTCGTACACCACGGGGGCGGTGACTATCGGCAAGGGGGAGCACTCACTCAGGGAAACGCCGCAGTCGGTCACGGTGATGACGCGCAAGATGCTCGATGACCAGAACCTGAACACCATCGACCAGGTCATGGAAAAGACCCCGGGCATCACCGTCTACGACTCGACCATGGGCGGCAAGTATTTCTACTCGCGCGGGTTCCGCATGTCGGGCCAGTATCAGTACGACGGCGTCCCTCTGGATATGGGCAGCCTCTATGTTCAGGCCGACAGTTTCAGCGGTGACATGGCGTACTACGACCGTGTCGAAATCCTTCGCGGCGCAGCCGGGATGATGAAAGGTTCAGGTGGCACCGCCGGCGGGGTGAACTTCGTGCGCAAACGCGGCCAGACGGCCCCGCGCACCGACATCACGCTCTCCGGTGGCAGCTGGGACAACTATCGCGGACAGGTCGACACCGGTGGCCCGCTGAACGAATCCGGCACCTTGCGGGGGCGGGCGGTTGTTGCCGAGCAGAGTCGGCATTACTCGGTAGACGACGCCAATCGCAAGGATCAGGTGTATTACGGCGCGCTCGACGCTGATGTGAGCCCCGACACGACACTCGGCCTGGGCGTTGCCTATGAAGATGTGGACGCCAACCCTTGCTGGGGTGGCCTGCCGCGTTACCGGGACCGCAGCGATTTGAAACTCAGCCGCTCGACCTGCCTCGATCCTTCGTGGAACACGTGGCGCAGCCAGCGCACCACTGTTTTCAGTGATTTGAATCACCGGATCAATGATGACTGGAGCTTGAAGGTCGCCAGTGTTTATACAAAAAACACCCAGGACATCAAGTACGCATTCGCCTCCGGCGCCGTGACGCCCGGCACCAATACCACCGGCATGCTGGGCAGCATGTACGATTACGATCAAGTCGATTACGGCCTTGATGCGTACGTGGATGGCAAGTTCAACGCGTTCGGCCAGCAACATGAATTGATCGTGGGCGCCAACGCCAGCCGTTCGAAAAAGGACGACTTCTACTCGGTGGCGTTTCTGAAGCAACGCCAGAATGTGTTCAACCCCGACAAACATATTCCGGAGCCGGATGACAGTTACTTTATTGACAACTCGTCTCGCGGCGGGCCAGTCAATTCGGTGACCAAACAGAAGGGCATTTACTCGACACTGCGGTTGAAACTGGCCGATCCGCTGACATTCGTTGTCGGCAGTCGGGTGAGTTGGTACTACTCCGAAACCGACTCCGACTTCATCAACACAGGCACCTCGGAACATTCCAGCGCTACCGAGACCGGGCAGGTGACGCCGTTTGCCGGTGTGTTGCTGGACCTGAACGAGAACCTGACGGCCTATGCCAGCTACTCGGATATCTTTACCCCGCAAGGCAATTTCCGCTCGGAAGACGGTTCGGCGCTCAAGCCGCTTGTGGGCCAGAGCTATGAGCTGGGGATCAAGGGCGCCTGGTTCGACGGTCGCCTGAACAGCTCCTTCAACCTGTTCCGCACGATCCAGAAAGATCAGGCGCAGACGGACTACAACTCATCCTGTCCTTCATCCGATGGTTACTGCTACGTCAATGCCGGCAAGGTTCGCGCCCAGGGATTCGAGGCCGAGATCAGCGGTGAAGTCATTGAGCGCCTGCAAGTGCTGGCGGGTTACACCTATACCCAGACCAAAACCCTCGACGACATCGACACCAGCCTGAACGGCGCAGCGTTCAACAGTTATGTGCCTCGGCATGTGCTGCGCATGTGGGGCGATTACGCCCTGAGCGGGTCGCTTGAGCGATTCACGATCGGTGCTGGCGTCAACGCGCAAAGCGATAACTTCCGGGTTTCACCTTCCAGTGGCGACAAAATCAGCCAGTCAGGTTATGCGGTCTGGAACGGCCGCATCGGTTACCGCATCGACGACACCTGGTCGGTTGCGCTCAACGGCAACAACCTGTTCGACAAGCGCTACTACGCCACCATCGGAACCGAGACCTTCGGCAACTACTACGGTGATCCACGCAACTTTATGGTGTCGGTCAAAGCGAGTTTTTAACGAAGGTCGCGCTGAAAACGCCGCATAACCCGTGAACGAAATGCCCGCTTCGCAAGAAGCGGGCATTTTTTTGGGTTCTTCACACAGTCCCGGGAAACACAAAAACAATAACGGCCCGCAACTGCCAATTCGACATCGTCTGGTAAGCGCAAAACCTGTAGGAGCCGGCTTGCCGGCGATGCGGTCTTGAACTTTACGTTGCCCGTTCGGACGTCATCGCCGGCAAGCCGGCTCCTACAGGGGGACGCTGTTCACCGCTTGCTGAACGCCAACCGCGCGGCAAACAGAACAAAGATCATGCCCGTCGTGCGGTCCATCCATTTGATGACTTTTTCACGCCGCAGCACCAGGGCGAGTGGTTGTGTAGCGCGAATCAACGTCAACGACCAGATCAAACCGAGCACCACGTGAATGCTGACCAGGCCAAAAGTCCAGGCAATCAGCGAGTGGCCCTGGGGAATGAACTGTGGGAGAAAAGAGACGTAAAAAATGCCGATTTTCGGATTGAGCACATTCCCCATCATGCCTTTCAGAAACCAGTTGGCCGTTGGTTTTGCGTCCGTTTCGAGGGGTGACAGCGAGCGGCGCGGGCGCAGCAGCATGTTCAGGCCCAGCCACGCCAGGTATGCGGCGCCGCAGTATTTCAGGACGTTGAAGGCCAGTTCCGAGACCGCAATCAACGCGCCCAGGCCAAAAGCGACCGCGGCGCCCCACAGGAAGCAGCCAGCATTGATGCCCAATGCCGCGCGGAAGGCCTGTTGTCGACCTTCCACCGTTGCGGTTCGCAGGATCAATGCGGTATCGAGGCCGGGCGTCAGTGTCAGCAACGTGGCCGCGAAGGTAAACGCGAGAAGATTGTCGGCGATGGACATGGGCGTGCGCTTCCAAAAGAGGATGCGCGCACGTTATCACGCGGCGATCTATCGGTTATGCGCGACGTCGGCCAATTGAGCGGTGTCCACGCGAACAAAGGTGGAGTCGCCCACCGCCGTGAGCACGTCCCCGGCGTAGATCTCGCAGATGACCCGGGTCTTGCGCCCGACATCACCTTCGACCTTCGCCCGCAGGGTCAGCGGGACACCCATCGGCGTCGGTTTGATGAACTTGATGCCGAGGTTGCCCGTGACGCAATTGATGCGCGGAAGGCTGGCGGCTTCGCGGTTTTCCGCCCGGTAGTGATAGGCCATCGCGGTCCAGTTGGAATGGCAATCCACCAGCATCGCGATCAAACCGCCGTAGACCAGATCCGGCCAGCCGCAATACCTGGCGTCGGGCACGTGCTCGGCGATGACATGCTCGCCGTCTTCATGCCAGAAGCTTTTGACGTGCAGCCCATGCGGGTTGCGGCTGCCACAGCCATAACAAACGCCTTCCGGCGCCGCTGTGTCTTGCAGGGAAATGTCGGGTGTGGACATGCCTGGGTCATCCTCAAAAGTGTGGGCTGAACATTTTCCGATTCTAACGCCGAACGGATAGCCGCGTTCATTCCCTGTGCAGGCGTCAGTTCATTCCTCGGCGGTGTCTGGAAGCCTGGCAATCACCTTGATCTCGAATTGAAAGCCATACAGCCACGTTACGCCGACTCCGGTCAACGTCGGGTGCGGTGCGTTACCCCAGAACTCCGGCACGATCTTCCAGATGGTTTCGAAGGTCGATTCGGGGTCGACGATGAACACGGTGACATCAATCACATCGTCGAAGGTGCAACCGGCCGCCACGAGGATCGCGTTCAAATTGGTGAAGGCGAGCCGCACCTGTTTCTCCAGATCCGGTTCGGGCGATCCATCCTCAGCGCTGCCGACTTGCCCCGAGACGAACAAAAAGCCGTTGGAGCGAATAGCCGGCGAGTAGCGATTGCGCTGATATAGCGCCTGGCGTTTGGCTGGGAAAACAACATCGCGCTGCGTCATGAAAGGCCTCCATCAAGGGCTCTGTGTGAACGATGAAGGGACTGTAAGGACTTGCATCGGGGCGATAAACGAGCAACCTTGGCCAGCACTGTTTGTGATATCCAAACAATCCTATCGATACCTGGGGCTGCAATGGACCGTTTTGATGCAATGCAGGCATTCGCGCGGGTGGTGGAGGCGGGCAGTTTCACCAAGGCGGCCGAAACCCTGCACATGAGCAAGACCACCGTGACCCAACTGGTGCAGCAACTGGAGGCCCGGTTGCGCGTCAAGTTGCTCAACCGCACCACGCGCAAGGTCAACGTCACGGCTGATGGCGCCGTCTATTACGAGCGGGTGTTGCGGCTGCTGGCCGACATGGACGATGCCGAAACCAGCCTGTCCGGTGCGTCGACGTTGCCCAGAGGCCGGCTGCGCGTGGATGTGCCGAGCCCGCTGGCGAGGATGATTCTGGTGCCGGCATTGCCTGCGTTTTATGCGCGATACCCGGACATCCAGATCGACATGGGCGTCAGCGATCGCATCGTCGACATCATCGATGAAAACGTCGATTGCGTGGTGCGCGGCGGCGAGCTGATGGACCAGTCGCTGATGGCCCGGCGTGTCGCTGACCTGCCGCTTGGGGTGTTTGCAGCACCGAGCTATCTGGCTCGCGTCGGCGTGCCTTTACATCCGCAAGAGCTGGAGGATTCGGATCATCGAGTCGTCGGCTTTTTATGGGCGCGCACCGGCAAACCGGTGCCCTACGCGATGTACAACGAACGTGAGCGTGTGCAGGTCAAAGGACGTTATGTGCTGGCCGTCGATGATGGCAACGCATTTCTTGCGGCGGGCCTCGCCGGGCTCGGTGTGCTTTGGCTGCCCAAATACATGTCCAGGGACTACGAGGCTCGCGGTGAATTGGTACCGCTGTTCGAGGACTGGAGTCTCGAGACGATGCCCTTGTATGTGGCCTTCCCGCCGAACCGGCACATCAGCCTGAAGCTGCGCGTGTTTATTGATTGGGTGGTCGAGTTGATGGCGCAGCATGCGCCGGTTGCTGATCGGCCGGGGGCATGAGGCTAGGGGGTAACGATGCCTTTTGCCGCAACCATTCGTTTGATCAATAACCATCATCAAGAATCGCAAGTTCTGTTTTTTCGCCAAGGGAGGAGGATAGCCACATACCGAATTCGCCACCGAAGGAACCTGCGCGATGAGAATCTCTACCCTGCTGGCCCTTGTCGCTGTCCTGACCGGCAGCGTTGCCGCCACCGTGCCGGCATACGCCGCCGAACAGTCCTGCCACTTCCCGCCGGTCGCCGACAGCGCCGCGACGTTGCAACACGCGCAATCAGTGGGCGTGCTCTACAGCGAAAACACTGTCAGCACCCTCGAATACCTTGAGCAATACCACTCGGTTGCACTGAACGGCGCGAAGAACCCGGAACTGGATTCACGCATCAGCAGCGCCTTCGTCGACAGCTCCGATCCGAAACGGGCGATCAACTGGCTGATGGGGTCGTTGCAGAAAGAGTTTGCCTCGGTGACGGTCTACGACAACCTCGATGCGCTGGTGCAGGCGCACCCGGACGTGGTGGTGATGCTCGACACCTACAGCCGCCTGGTGTCCAAGCGCAATAACCAGGTTGAAGCGCGGTTCATGGCCAAATTCTACGACTCGAACCTGCAATACATCGGCAAGGCCGAGGGCTCGCGCGCACAACAAATGCCTTCAGTCTGGGTGCATGGCAAAGCCGCGCCGGAGATCGCCGCACAGATCGATCAGCAAACCGCATTGCAAGTGAATGCACTGAAACAGTTCGACTCCTCGTTGAAGGCGCTGGTGACCTCAGGCCATATAGCTCAGGTCGCGATCAACTGACGCTTCACCGCAATCCTGTAGGAGCCGGCTTGCCGGCGATGGGGCCCTCTGAACCCTACATCGATTGTGTTTGCACGAAGGTTTGGCTAATCTCGCACAAACCCGCAAATTCAGGCATAAACATGCATGACCATCACTCGGCCGCCGAACTCCCGCATCTGCGCCGGCAGAAAATCCTGCTGATCCTCGAACGTGACGGCAAGGTCATGGCCTCCGAGTTGAGTCAGCATTTCGCCGTCTCGGAAGACACCATCCGCCGCGACCTGTCGGAGTTGGCCACGGCCGGCCTGGTGCAACGCGTGCACGGCGGCGCGCTGCCTCGGCCCAAGGACACGGGCAAGGATTACTTCACGCGGGTCAGCGAAACCGATGAGGTGAAGACCCACCTCGCGCAGCTCGCCGCCAGTCGCGTGGAGAATGGCCAGATCGTGATGTTCGATTCCGGCACCACCACGCTGCAGATCGCGCGTTCGTTGCCTTCGGACATTTCCATCACCGCCATCACGACCTCGCCGATGACCGCCATCACCCTGGCCGAATACAAAGGCATCAAGGTGATTCTGGCAGGCGGGCAACTCAACCTCGCGACGATGTCGGTCAGCGGACACGAGACCCTGCGCTTGTTGCAGGGCATCAAGGCGGATGTGCTGTTCACCGGCGTTTGCGCGATTCATCCGCAAGTTGGCATCAGCTCATTGCACTTCGATGAGGTGCCGGTTAAACAGGCACTGCTCGACAGTGCTTCGCAGGTGATCGCCGTCACCACGGCGGACAAACTGGGCGCGGTCGAGCCGTTTGTGGTCGCGCCGTGCAACCGTATCCATACGCTGATCACCGAGCGCCATGTGGCGTCGGGCGATGTCGGGGATTATCGGAAACTGGGGATCGAGGTGGTTCAAACGCAGGCCTGAACACCACGCACAATGCTTAGCCGCCAGTGACGGGTGGAAAAAACGCGATCTCGTCAAAGTCTTCGACGGTCTGATCCAGTCGGCACAGGTCCTGGTTCACCGCGCACATCAGGTTGCTCTCACTGAAAATATCTGCCCAGACACCGCCACGCGCTACCAGCCGTTGGCGGATGTCTTCGACCGTGTTGAGCGAGGCATCCAGCAGCAGCTTTTCACCGCCAAGGTTCAACTGCTCGCGATAGCGGGCGAAGTAACTGATGAGAATCATTGCGTGTCCTCCAGATTGAAATGCCCCGTTAAACCGGGCTGTAAATGCGTGGCGCGTTGCGATGGGGGACGTGAATCAGATTGAGGCGGTGCCGGATGGCCCACTGCACCGTCAATGCAGTGGGTGCCGACAGGCTGACCAGCGTGCCGAGCTTCGCCCGTACGGCTTTGTGAATCAGCTCCAGGCTGCAGCGGCTGGTCACGACGGTGAAGCCGACGCGCGTATCGATCCGTGCCTGTTGCAGCGCGCCGATCAATTTATCCAGGGCGTTGTGGCGGCCGATGTCTTCCCTGCACACAACCGCATTGCCGTCAGCGTCGAAATACAACGCCGCATGCAGCGCGCCACTGCTGCGCGCCATTTGCTGAGCCTGTTCGATGCGCTCGCGTATGCCGTTGAAGTGCGCTGCGGCGGGGAGCGGAACGGGCTGCAGAATGTCCAGTTGCGGCAGCGCCTGTTCCAGTGCCTCGACACCACACAAGCCGCAACCACTGGTGCCGGTCATTTGCCGGCGATGATTTTTCAGTGCCCAGAACGCGCGACTGGATATCTGCACATCGGCCTGGCAGGCCTGATCGAAATGCGTGAGACGCACGTCGTAGATTTCGCTCAGGTCTTCAACAATGTCGTTGCTGACGCTGAAACCGCGGATGAAATCCTCGAGGTTGCCGGGCGAGACCATCATCACCGCCTGGCTCAGCCCGTTGTAAGTAATGGCCAAGGCAATCTCGGACGCCAGCGCCGCTTCTGAACGGGCAGCGGCCTTATCGTATTCTCTGAACGTCACGTGCAGCGGTTGTGGCGCCGGTGCATTCACATCCGTTAGTTCATTGGATTGTTCAACTTGGCACAACATGATTAAACCCCGCAGCACTGGATTAAGTTCAGGCTACGGATATTCAATTATTGCGTCCAATCGCTTGTTCCGATTCTGTGATTGGCGCTGTCGATCATCATCTCCGCACGTTGTTTGTCGGACGGCTGATTAACATCAGCTTGTTGCTTTGAATAACAATCGGGCCTCGGCAAAACATTTCTCGGCGATGGCCGAGCGCGGTTCGGTTTTGCGCATGACCAGTCCCAGCGGCGCAAGGACGCTGGCATCAGGCAGCTGGATGAACGCAAGGTGTTCGATCGGCTCCTCCAGTCCGCTGTCCAGCGGCATGATCGAGCAGCAGAAGCCTTCGTGAATCGCCTGGAGCAATTGATACGTCGAATCACTTTCCAGGATCGGCTGCGGGTTGAGCCCGCGACTGCGGAAACTCAGGTCGATGGATTTGCGGTAGTGCATGCCATTGCTGATCATCCCCAGCGGCAGTTCGGCGGCGTCTTCCCAGCTCATTTCAGTGCCTTCGAAATGGAAATGACGGGTGTCGTAGAGCAGACCGACGCGGGTCTCGCCGATTTCGAAAAACTCGAAGTAATTGGGGTTCACGTGATCCAGGTAGCAGACGCCGAGGTCCAGCTGGTTGTTGCCCAGGCCTTCGATGATCTGGTCCGAACTCATCGAGTTCAGACTGAACTTGAGCTCGGGAAAACTGTGGGAAAGGCCCTTGATGTAGCTGACCGGATTGAAACTGCTGAGCGGGACCAGGCCCATGCGCAGGTTGCCGACCAGTTGGCCACGGCAGGCGGCCGCTTCGGCGAACAACCCGTCATGGGCCGCCAGCAGGGTTCTGGCCCACGCCAGTACGCGCTCGCCAGCCTGGGTGAAGCCTTCGAAGCGCTGGCCTCGGGTGACCAGCACCAGATCCAGTTCATCCTCCAGATTACGCAGGCGCATGGACAGGGTGGGCTGGGTGATATGGCAACGCGCGGCGGCTTGACCGAAGTGACGGGTCTGCTCCAGTGCGATCAGAAACTTGAGTTGTTTGATGTCCACGATGGCACCTGCCGAGAGGGAATGGGCTGTCAGTATTAGCGTAGGTGCGAAGGGCACAGGCTTGGCATTTAACGTTATGAACAGACGATCTCACTGCCTCTCTTTTCAGTCCAATCAGTAATATTTAATGAGTCATCGGCGGGCTCTATCACTGCAAGAATTAATAGTCGAAATGAGTGATAGAGGGGCTCGATAAGTTGGTTGGTTAGAGTGATTAGACAGTGATTATTCAAGCGCTTTAGTCTCTGAAGGTTATTTAATTAATACCTGCCGGAGAAAGATATGAGCGTGAAATCGGATGCGTTATTTGTACCGTTGAATATTGCCGTGCTGACCGTTAGCGATACCCGTGAATATGCCAACGACACCTCCGGGCAATTGCTGGTCAGTCGATTGCTGGAAGCCGGCCACACCCTCAGTGAACGCAACTTGTTGAAGGACGACCTGTACAAAATCCGCGCCCAGGTGGCGAACTGGATCGCTGACGAAGACATTCAAGTGGTGCTGATTACCGGCGGCACCGGCTTCACCGGCCGCGACAGTACGCCCGAGGCCGTGGCGTGTTTGCTGGACAAACAGATTGACGGTTTTGGTGAGCTGTTCCGGGCGATCTCCATTCTCGACATCGGCACGTCTACGGTACAGAGCCGGGCATTGGCCGGGTTAGCCAACGGTACGCTGGTGTGCTGCCTGCCAGGTTCGACCGGCGCCTGTCGAACCGCGTGGGAAGGCATCCTCGCCGAGCAGTTGGATGCCCGTCACAGACCGTGCAACTTTGTGCCGCATCTCAAAGCGGTGCAGGCGTGCGGGCCACGGGGATGAATTCGCCAGGGCTAATGCCTGTGGAGGACGCCATCGCCAAACTGCTGGCGATGGCCGAGGCGCAACGCCTGCATGACAGCGAGCCGGTCCCGTTGAATGCGGCCCGGCAACGCGTGCTGGCCAATGACCTGGTGGCGACCCTGGACCTTCCGCCGTGGCCCAACAGTGCCATGGACGGTTATGCGCTGAGTGTTCATGACTGGAACGGGCAACCGCTGGCCGTGTCGCAACAAGTTTTTGCCGGCCGCGCCCCAGACGCCTTGCGGCCGGGAACCTGCGCGCGGATCTTCACCGGGGCACCTGTGCCGCAGGGCGCCAATTGCGTCGAGATGCAAGAGAACGTCGACGTCCTGGCGGACGGGCAGATACGCTTCAAGCAGCCACTGACGGCGGGCCAGAACATCCGCCCGCAAGGCCAGGAAAATCGCGCGGGCGAGGTTTTGTTGGTTGCGGGCACACGGCTGGGACCGTTCGAATTGGCGGTGGCTGCGGCTCAGGGATTGACGCAGGTCGATGTGGTGCGCCGGCCACGGGTCGCGTTGCTTTCTACCGGCGATGAACTGGTCGAGCCGGGCACGCCACTGAAGCCCGGCGGCATTTACAACAGCAACCGGACGCTGTTGAGGCATTGGTTGAGCGCATTGGGCTGCGAGGTCATCGATGCCGGGATTTTGCCTGACCAGCCACGGCAGACACGGCTCAAGCTTGAACAGTTGCAACACGCGGCTGACTTGATTCTGACCACCGGTGGCGTGTCTGCGGGTGATGCCGACTGCCTCGGGCAAGTGCTGCGCGAATGCGGCAGGCCGTTGTTGTGGAAGCTGTCGATCAAGCCGGGCAAGCCACTGACCGTCGGCCATTTTGGTACGGTGCCGGTGATCGGTCTGCCAGGCAATCCGACCTCGGCGCTGGTGACGTTCGGGCTGTTGGCCCGGGCTTATCTGCTGCGGATTCAAGGTGTCGAAGAGGTCACGCCCTTGAGCTTTCCGGTCAGCGCCGGTTTCGATTGGCCCAAGGCCGGAAGCCGCCGGGAATACCTGCGGGTCAAGCTGCAAGCAGGCCGGGCTGTGCTTTATCCGAACCAGAGTTCCGGCGTGTTGCTCGGTGCTTCCTGGGCGGACGGACTGGCGGAGATTGCAGAAGGTTGCACGCTGAAGGTCGGTGACCCGGTGCGGTTTATCCCTTTCAGCGAATTGTTCTAGAGCACGTCAACCATCCCTCACCGTTGGCTGAGGGATGAACGTCTCGATCACTCAAGTACGTAATCAACGGGCTCCAGCACCGGAGGAAGCTGCGTCGCCCCCAGCGCCGACAGCACTTCACGTTCGATAATGCGCACCAGGGCATCGGTGGGCAGGTCATTTTCGTCGCGACCGAACGGGTCTTCCAGTTCATCGCCAATCGCGTCCAGCCCGAAAAACGTGTAGCTGACAATGGCGGTGAAAATCGGCGTCAGCCAGCCCAATGGTTCGGCCATGGCGAAGGGCAGCAAGATGCAGAACAGGTAAATGGTCCGGTGCAGCAACAGGGTGTAGGGAAACGGCAGCGGCGTGTGTTTGATACGTTCGCAAACGGCCTGGGCCTGGGTCAGGCGGGTCAGATGGTTGGCCATGAGCGTATAGCGCCATTCATTGATCGCGCCCGATTCGCTGAGCGTCGAACACTGTTGGCCGACCTGCAGCAGAATCTGCCCACTCAGGTCGGGAGTATTGTTCTTCGGCATCGGGTCGAGCCAGTCGCCACTGGCGGCCAGTTCGTTTTCCGAGCGCAGTTTCGCGTTCAGCGCATGGGCGAAGCCGCAGAGGTTACTGAGGATTTTTGAGCGTTCGCCGGCGTCCTTGATGATCTGGGTTTCGCGAATCATCGACCGGATGTCCACGATCACATCACCCCACGCCTTGCGTGCTTCATACCAGCGGTCATAGCAGGCGTTGTTGCGAAAGCTCATGAAGATCGACAACGACAAGCCCAGCAGGGTGAACGGCGTTGCACTGACCTTGGAGAAATAACTGGGGTGCAGGGTCTCGATCAGCACGATGGCCGAGGCGAGCACGGTCACCATCAGGCTGCGCCAGGCAATACGTTTGGCGATCGAACCCTTGAGTGAAGTCAGGACGCCGATCAGATTGGGTTTGGGTCTCACGATCATGGTTTTCAGCCGCCCGTCATGTTCATGAAGCGAACCACCTGAACGTCATCGTTCACTTCGAAATTGTGCCGATAAGGCTTGAGCTTCATCGCCTCGATAATGGCTTTTTCCAAGCGTTCGGGCTGACCGGGATGGGCGCGCAGTACCGCCTTGAGATCGACCGAATGCTCGTTGCCCAGGCACAGCAGCAGCCGGCCTTCCACGGTCAGCCGCACCCGGTTGCAGGTGCCGCAAAAGTTGTGGCTGTGGGGGGAAATGAACCCCAGGCGAATCTGTGGCGCCTCGGCCAGACGCCAGTAGCGGGAAGGGCCCTGGGTCGACTCGGCGGAGTCAATCAAAGTGTAGCGCTCGGCTATTCGTTCACGTACCTGGGCGCTGGAATAAAACGATTCCGCGCGGCTGTGCTCATGGATGGTGCCCAAGGGCATTTCTTCGATGAATGAAATGTCGAGCTGGCGGTCGATGGCGAAGCTCACCAGATCGTTGATCTCGTGATCGTTGCGGCCCTTCATCACCACGCAATTGAGCTTGGTGTTGCGAAACCCGGCGGCGATGGCGGCGTCGATGCCCTTGATGACTTGTGCCAGATCGCCGGTGCGCGTCAGTTCGCGAAAGCGTTGCGGGTCCAGACAGTCGAGGCTGATGTTGAGTCGCTTGACCCCGGCGTCGAACAACGGCTTGGCCAGTTTGCTCAACTGCGAACCATTGGTGGTCATGCACAATTCGCGCAGGCCGGGCAGGGCGGCGATTCGTTCGCACAGTTGCACCACGCCGGGACGAATCAACGGCTCGCCGCCGGTCAGGCGGATTTTGCGGGTGCCCAGCGCCACGAAGCTTTCGGCGACCTGGTAGATTTCTTCCAGGGTCAGGATCCGTTGGCGCGGCAGGAATTGCATGTCTTCGGCCATGCAATACACGCAACGGAAGTCGCAACGATCGGTGACAGACATCCGCAGATAGTCCACGCGCCGGGAGAACCCATCGATCAAGACTCGCTCTGACATGACAGCCTCGCTTGGCGGTTTTGGTGGTAATGACCCGCGCACTTTGTAATGGAAATTCCGTCGTTATCCGGAATGGATTGCGGTGACGGAACTGTAGGAGCCGGCTTGCTGGCGATGGCACCCTCACTGACGCCATCGCCAGCAAGCCGGCTCCTACAAATCCGTCACTCGTTACAGGTCCGTTGTTTTACGACCCGAACCGCAGGCTAAGTGCAACTTTGGAGGGCGTCCAATCACTATTAATGACCGGGTGATCGATGGGCTCTATGACAAACTTTTTTCAAGCGTTAAAGTTATTTATTAAACACTCAAGCCATTGAAAATAAAGGGATAAATCCCGTGATAGATCTCTTCGATAATGTGGTCATTAATAGCGATTAGACAATATTCAATCCCCATTCATATGCTCGCTCCGTACTTCGAAAAGCCTGTGTGCAATGTCACGGAGAAGCATCATGTCTCAAGTCGACCGTTACAAACCTTACAAGGGTGCCGCTGCCGGTTGGGGGGCGTTGATCGCCGTCACCAAGAACTGGCTGGGCAGTGAGAACGCCCTGAAAAATATCCGCGCCATGCTCAAGACCAACCAGAACGGTGGCTTCGACTGCCCGGGCTGCGCCTGGGGTGAGTCGCCGGAAAACGGCATGGTCAAGTTCTGCGAAAACGGCGCCAAGGCGGTTAACTGGGAAGCGACCGGTCGCCTGGTGAACCCGGCGTTCTTCAACAAATACACGGTGTCGACGCTGGCCGAGCAAAGCGATTACTGGCTGGAGTATCAGGGCCGGCTCACCCATCCGATGCGCTACGACGCGCAGTCGGACCGTTACGTGGAAACCACCTGGGATGACGCGTTCGCCCTGATTGCCCGGCACCTCAATGCGCTGGAATCGCCGGATCAGGCCGAGTTCTACACCTCGGGCCGGGCCAGTAACGAGGCGGCTTTTCTGTACCAGTTGTTCGTACGGGCCTACGGCACCAATAATTTCCCGGACTGCTCCAACATGTGCCACGAAGCCAGTGCCGTCAGCATGGGCGAGAGCCTGGGCGTGGGCAAAGGCACGGTGGTGTTCGATGACCTGGAGCATTCCGACGCGATCTTCGTCATCGGCCAGAACCCCGGCACCAACCATCCACGGATGCTTGAACCGCTGCGCGAAGCGGTGAAGCGCGGGGCGCAGGTGATCTGCATCAACCCGCTCAAAGAGCGCGGGCTGGAGCGTTTCCAGCATCCGCAGCACCCGATCGAGATGTTGCTGAACGGCTCCGAGCCGACCAACACCGCCTACTTCCGCCCGGCACTCGGCGGCGACATGGCGGTGATGCGCGGCATGGTCAAGTTCCTCTTGCAGTGGGAGCGCGAAGCTCAAGCCAGCGGTGGCGAGCCGGTGTTTGACCACGCCTTCATCGCTGAACATACCTCCGGGATGGATGAGTATCTGGCGCAAGTCGATGCCACCACCTGGGCGCACATCGAGGAGCAGTCCGGCATGAGCCTGGCGGATATCGAACTCGCCGCGCGCATGTACGCCAAGGCCAAAGCCGTGATCATGTGCTGGGCGATGGGCTTGACCCAGCACACGCACTCGGTGCCGATGCTGCAGGAAGTCATCAACCTGATGCTGTTGCGGGGCAACGTCGGCCGCCCCGGCGCGGGCCTGTCGCCGGTGCGCGGTCACAGCAACGTGCAAGGTGACCGGACCATGGGCATCAACGAACTGGCACCGGTCGAGCTGCTGGATGCACTGGAAAAACGCTTTTCGTTCAAGCCGCCACGCGAGCACGGCCACAATACCGTGATGGCGATTTCGGCGATGGAGCAGGGCCGTTCGAAAGTGTTCATCGCTCTGGGCGGCAACTTCGCTCAAGCCACCCCGGACACCCCGCGCACCCACGACGCGTTGCGCAAGTGCGCCCTCACCGTGCACATCGCCACCAAACTCAACCGCAGCCATTTGGTCACCGGACGGGAAGCGTTGATTCTGCCGTGCCTGGGTCGCACCGATATCGACATGCAAGCCGAAGGACCACAAGGCGTCACCGTGGAAGACACCTTCAGCATGATCCACATCTCCCACGGCCAGTTGAAACCCAAGTCGGTGCATCTGCGCTCGGAGCCGGCGATCATTGCCGGGATCGCCGCCGCCACGCTGGGCAAGCATCCGATCGACTGGAATTGGGCCATCGGTGACTACGGCCGCATCCGCAACATGATTGCCGACACCATTCCAGGCTTCGAAGATTTCAATCAACGGCTGCTGCACCCGGGCGGTTTCCACATGCCCAACAACGCATCGAATCGCGTCTGGAAAACCGCGACCGGCAAAGCGCAGTTCACCCCGAGTGTGTTGCCGGAGCACCTGATCAGCGAAGGCGTGCGCAACCTGGCAGAGAAGCCGGATCTGATCCTGCAAACCATGCGTTCCCACGATCAATACAACACCACCCTGTACGGTCTGGATGATCGTTATCGTGGGGTCTATGGGATGCGCGACGTCGTATTTGTGAACGAACAGGACATTCGCAAACTCGGCTTCGAGCCGGGGCAGAAAGTTGATCTGGTTGCACTCTGGGACGATGACCGCGAGCGTCGTGTCAGCGGCTTCACCCTGATTGCCTACGACATTCCGCCGGGCCAAGCCGCCGCTTACTACCCGGAAACCAATCCACTGGTTCCGCTGGAAAGCTACGGTGACCGCACGTTCACCCCGACCTCCAAGTTCGTCGCCATCCGCCTCGAACAGGCGGGCGCCAGCAACGTGATCATGTCTTCCGTCGCGTAGTTCAGACCGGAGCGTCGCCGCACGCCGCACCGGTTTCACCCTTTCGACATTAGTTGGCTGCGGGCCCTACGGCCCGACGGTGGCCCGGCTGTGTGCCGTTTTTAACTCAGCCTCGATGAGGATGTTCAGCATGTTTAATCTGGAGGCACTGGACCTGGCGCGCATTCAATTCGCGTTCACGGTTTCGTTCCACATCATCTTTCCCGCCATCACCATCGGCCTGGCGAGTTTCCTCGCCGTGCTCGAAGGGCTTTGGCTCAAGACCCACAACGACACCTATCGTGACCTTTACCATTTCTGGTCGAAGATCTTTGCCGTCAACTTTGGTATGGGCGTGGTCTCTGGTCTGGTCATGGCGTATGAGTTCGGCACCAACTGGAGTCGCTTTTCCGACTTCGCCGGCAGCATCACCGGTCCGTTGCTGACCTATGAAGTGCTCACCGCATTCTTCCTTGAAGCGGGCTTCCTCGGGGTCATGCTGTTCGGCTGGAACCGGGTAGGGCGCGGCTTGCACTTTTTTGCCACGGTGATGGTGGCGATCGGCACGTTGATTTCGACCTTCTGGATTCTCGCGTCGAACAGCTGGATGCAAACGCCGCAAGGTTTCCAGATCGTCGACGGCCGGGTGATGCCGATGGACTGGCTGGCCATTGTGTTCAACCCGTCGTTCCCGTTCCGCCTGGCGCACATGGCGATTGCCGCGTTTGTCGCCACTGCGTTTTTCGTCGGCTCGTCAGCGGCGTGGCATTTGCTGCGCGGCAACGACACCCGTCAGGTGCGCAAAATGCTCTCGATGGCGCTGTGGATGGCGTTGATCGTGGCGCCGATTCAGGCGGTGGTGGGTGACGCTCATGGCTTGAACACGCTGGAGCATCAACCGGCAAAAATCGCCGCGATTGAGGGCCACTGGGAAAACGCCGACAACGGGCCGACGCCACTGGTGCTGTTTGGCATCCCGGACATGCAGGCCGAGAAAACTCGCTACGCCGTGGAAATCCCGTACCTGGGCAGCCTGATCCTGACCCACAGCCTGGACAAACAGATTCCCGCGCTCAAAAGCTTCCCGAAAGAAGACCGGCCCAACGCGACGATTATCTTCTGGAGTTTTCGCGTGATGGCGGGCCTTGGCATGTTGATGATTCTCGCCGGTCTGCTCGGGCTCGCGTTGCGCCGCAATGGTGGAATCTATCGGCATCGCGGCTTCCTGCGTTTTGTGTTGTGGATGGGGCCCAGCGGTTTGGTCGCGATGCTCGCCGGCTGGATCACCACCGAAGTGGGCCGTCAGCCTTGGGTGGTCTACGGATTGTTGCGCACGGCGGACGCGGCTTCTCACCATTCGGTCGCACAGCTGAGCATCTCATTGGCGCTGTTCGTGGTGATCTACTTCTCGGTGTTCACGGTGGGGATCGGCTACATGATGAAACTGGTGCGCAAAGGGCCGCAACCGCATCACGCGCATCCTGTCGGCGACTCGTCCGCTCAAGTAGTAACGCCACGTCGGCCGCTGTCCGCCGACGCCGAAAACCTCGACACCGACGCCCGCGTCCATTGAATAAGGGGAGTTGAATCATGGGTATTCAAGGTATTGACCTCTCGCTGATCTGGGGCGTGATAATCGCTTTCGGCGTGATGATGTACGTGATCATGGACGGCTTCGATCTGGGGTTGGGCATCCTGTTCCCGTTGATCCCGGATGCACGGGAGCGCGATGTGATGATGAACACCGTGGCGCCGGTCTGGGATGGCAACGAAACCTGGCTGGTGCTGGGTGGCGCGGCGCTGTATGGCGCGTTTCCGCTGGCGTATTCGGTGATTCTGGAAGCGCTGTACCTGCCGCTGATATTGATGCTGTGCGGGCTGATTTTTCGCGGTGTCGCGTTTGAATTCCGCTTCAAGGCCAGCCCGCAAAAGCGTCACATCTGGGACCTGGCGTTTATCGGTGGCTCGCTGTTGGCGACCTTTGCCCAAGGCGTGGTGATCGGTGCTTACATCGCCGGCATCCCGGTGGTCGATCGGCAGTTTGCCGGTGGCACACTGGACTGGCTGGCACCGTTTCCGTTGTTCTGCGGGGTGGGGTTGATCGTCGCTTACGCGTTGTTGGGCAGCACCTGGTTGCTGGTCAAGACCGAAGGCATGCTCGAATCGCGGATGCGCCTGTTCACGCGTCCGTTGGCCTGGCTGCTGTTGGCGGTGATCGGCGTGATCTGTGTCTGGACACCGATCCTGCACCCGGACATCGCGACGCGCTGGTTTGCCCACGCTCACCTGGTGGTGTTTGGCGGCTTGGCGTTGTTGGCCGCGCTCGCGTTCTTCGGCCTGCTCAGCACTTTGCGTCAGCGCCACACCCACTGGCCCTTCGTTTTTACCTTGGCGCTGGTGTTCCTGGGGTATATCGGATTGGCGTTCAGCATCTGGCCGAACATTGTGCCGCCCTCCATCAGCCTGTGGGCCGCGGCATCACCACCCACCAGCCAGTTGTTCATCCTGATCGGGGCCTTGTTCATTCTGCCGATCATCCTGATGTACACCGTCTGGAGTTACTACGTGTTCCGCGGCAAAGTGAGGATCGGCGATGGCTACCATTAATTCGCGTCAACCAGAACCCGCGCGCTGGTATCGGCGGCTCGGCTGGCTGGTGCTGATCTGGTTCGGCAGTGTGTTGGCGCTGGGCGTCGTGGCGGGGGCATTGCGATTGTTGATGCATGCGGCGGGAATGAGCTCGCACTGACTTGAAAAAAACAACCCGGACGCCGTCAAGGCGGTCCGGGTTTTTGCGTTTGTCGGCGGGCGTTTACGGCGAACCAAACATCACTGTCCAGTAAATCCCCGAATCGCTCTTCGGGTCCACCGCATACGCAGCACCCAATTCCTGGTACTGCGGGTTCATCAGGTTGGCGCAGTGGCCGGGGCTGGCGACCCAGCCATCGACGACCTTGCGCACGCTGTCTTGCCCGGCGGCGATGTTCTCGCCGATCTGCTGGCCGCTGTAACCCGCCAGTTCTGCCCGGTCACCCGGCGTGCGACCGTCGCGGTCCTTGTGATCGAAGTAATTGTTGTTGGCCATGGACCGCGCATGCGTCTCGGCGGCTGTCGCCAGTGTGGCGTTCCAGGTCAACGGCGTGGCAGCGGCAAAGGATTGCGTGCCGCACTGGCGTGGACGGCTGCGGGCGACGTTGAGTTCGGCCAGCAACTTCTGGCCTTCCGCCTGCCAGTCGCCCAGGCGCGCGCTCAACAATGGACGGGCCACCACGATGCGCCATTCACGGTCCTGGCGGCTCACGCCGATGTCGACGAATTGCGGATCGAGCACGATCTGGCAAAAGCTCTCCTGGATCGCTTTCATCGCCGCCGCCGCATCGCGCGGCCCGGACAGGCTGATCGCCTGCACGTTCTTCATCGGATAATTCGCGGCAACCATGGCCTGTTGCAGATTGCCGATGCTGGAGGCGGACAACGCCAGCCGTGGATCACCCGCCAGCGGTGGCAGTTCCGACGAGACCTGACCTGCGCATCGCTGGATCTGGCTGCGGTAATCGTTGATCGAGTCGATCAGTTGTTTCTCGTCGGTCGCCAGCGCATTCATGGCGAACAACAGCCCCAGCGACAACGTGGCAAGACGCAAAACGGGTGGCAGGACACGCATGGAAATCTCCCTTGTTCGGACTGCGCCCATGATGCGCGATTTCACCCCTGTGAGCGCAATGCCTTTTCACACCGAAATACAGGTTGTCGGCCGTCTGTCGAAATGAAAACGGGCAACTACAATCAAGCCATGTCGCCGGCCAGGGGCGCTCAGCGTCGACAGTTTGTTGCTTGAATCCAGTCCACTCAGAAGGGGCGATCATGCGCTTGATTTGGATAGCGACCTGCTTTGCAATCATGTTACTCGGCGGCCAGGCAGCGGCGACTGAACAGGAACAAAAAAAGGAAGCGGCCGAAAACAAGGCCGAAGTGCTGGAACAGAAAGCGGCGGAGAAGGGGGCCGATGTGCCGGTGCCCAGGTCCGAAGCGATTACCACCTCCGAAGTGCAGGCGGTCGACCCGGCAGGCGCGTCGCCGCTGGACGATGCAATCACCTGCCTGGCGCGCTCCATTTATTGGGAAGCCAAGGGCAAATCCTCCGCCGACATGGAAGCCGTGGCCAGCGTGGTGATGAATCGCCTGGGCCATGAGGGCTTTCCGGACACGGTGTGCGCGGTGGTCAAACAAGGTTCTGAAACCAAGAACTGCCAGTTTTCCTGGTGGTGTGACGGGCGTTCCGATCAGGTCCAGGAAGAAACCCAATACATGATCGCCAAGGAAATCGCGCGCAAGGCGCTCAACAAGCAGCTCAACGACCGCACCCACGGCGCGATGTATTTTCACGACCGCAACGTGCACCCCGATTGGGCCAGAAAATACATCAAGACCACCGAGACCAGCATGTTTCTCTTCTATAAGCCCAAGGGTGGAGAGGCCCATTAGCGATGTCATCTGGATGTCATCGAACCCATGTAAAAATTCTTGCAAACCGTCTTGAACGTACAGCGGGCCTGGGTCTGCTGACAGATGAATTTGCAAGGAATACCTCAATGAAAGGAGATGCCTCCCTGTTTGCGGCCATCGACCTGGGGTCCAATGCGTTTCGCATGATGATCGGCCAGTCGGTCAAGCGGAATCAGCAACTGGTGATCCAGGAAGTGAAAACCCTGCGTGAGCCGGTGCGTCTGGCGGAGGGTTTTCAGGGCGGTGCGCTGGACGAAATGGCACTGGATCGCGGATGGCAGGCACTCGCGCGATTCGGCAAAAAGTTACGCGGCTTTGAGCCCGGTCGTGTACGGGCGGTGGCCACCAGCGCCGTGCGTGAAGCCGACAATGCCCAATTGTTCCTGGCCAGCGCAGAGCGGCATCTGGGTTTTCGCATCGACGTGATCTCCGGGCATGAAGAAGCGCGGCTGGTTTACGCCGGTGTGGCCCACACGGTTCCCGGTACGGAACGCAAACGGCTGGTGATCGACGTCGGTGGCGGCTCCACGGAATTGATCCTCGGGCAGGGCGCGCAGCCGCTGTTGACCGAGAGCATTGCCATCGGCAGCGGCACCTTTGGTGCGCGTTATTTTCAAGGTGGGCGCATCACGGCCCCGGCGCTGCTGGAAGCCGAGCGTGTCGCCACTCTGCAATTCGAACGCGTGGCGCGCCGTTATCGCTCGCTGGGCTGGCAGCAAGTGATCGGCTCGTCAGGCACCGCACGGATGCTCGCCAAAGTGCTCAAGGCCAACGGTTTGAACGACGAAGGCCAGAGCGGCATTACCTACAGCGGCCTGTTGCGCCTGTCGCTGCGCCTGCTGGAAGTGGGGCACGTCAATCAACTCAGGCTCGCGGGCCTGCAAAGTCACCGCCTGAGCATCCTGCCCGGTGGGCTGGTGCTGATGCTGGCAGCATTCAAGGTTTTTGGCGTCTCGCACATGACACCGTCCGAGCCCGGTTTGCGGTTCGGTGTGCTGCATGGGTTGATGTCCCGGCACTGAGTGCCAGCCGCGATCCCTCCATAACTTCGCATAGTTCAACGCATCGACCACGGCCTGCGCCTCGTGTTGTCGGCCAACGGCTTTCCGTTAGGTGTAGAGCTGATCAGAGCGTACAGTGCAAGTTAGATGGCCTTAAAAGCTATCAAGCCTCCTTTGCGGTCATCAGGAATTGGCGTCATGCACGAGATCGGCCTCATCGTTTACCCCGAATTCCAGGTGCTGGGCCTGGCCATGTGTGCGGCGTTCGAAATGGCCAACGGCGCCGCCGATGAGCCGGTGTACAGCCTCACCTTGTTGTCGGAACACGGCGGGACGGTGCAGACCTCCGCCGGCTTCGGCGTGGAAACCACCGCGTTCGATCAGCGTTCGTTCGACACGCTGCTCGTGATTGGCGACAACCTGATCCGTCCGGTTTCATCGGGCATGGTGGCGTTTCTGCGCAGCGCCAGTCAGACCTGCCGCCGGGTCGGCTCGATCTGCACCGGTGCCATCGCGCTGGCCGAGGCCGGTCTGCTCGATGGCCGCCGAGCGACCACGCACTGGTGCCATGCGCCTGCGTTGCAACGGGCTTACCCGAAGGTGAAGGTGGAAGAGGACCGGATCTTCATCAACGACGGCAACGTCTGGACCGCTGCGGGCATGAGTGCCTGTGTCGATCTTGCATTGGCCTTGGTGGAAAGTGACCTCGGTGCAGAAGTGGCGCGGCGGGTGGCCCGGCAATTGGTGGTGTACCACCGACGCGCGGGCGGGCAGTCGCAGTTTTCGGTGATGCTTGAACTCGAGCCCAAGACTGATCGCATTCAAGCCGCGTTGACCTATGCCAAGCAGCACCTGAAGTCCGAGCTGTCGGTCGAGGAACTGGCCAGTGCCGCCAACCTCAGCCCGCGACAGTTCAGTCGCGTCTTCCATGCTGAAACCGGTCAGTCTCCTGCCAAGGCCATTGAAAACCTGCGGGTGGAGGCCGCGCGCCTGATGATGGAAACCGGCCGGCACGCCATCGATGTGGTGGCGACAGAGACCGGTTTTGGTGATCGCGAGCGGATGCGCCGGGCGTTTATTCGCGCCTTCGGCCAACCGCCGCAAGTCATCCAGCGTGCGAATCGAGGCTGACGTTGTAGGAGTCGGCTTGCTGCGGGCGGCGTTCTCGAAATCGCGATCGTCGGAACGCCGCCCGCAGCAAGCCGGCTCCTACAGGTTTTGTGTGAATCCTCGATTCTGGACATCCCCACGATCTGTAGGAGCCGGCTTGCTGGCGATGGCGTATTTGAAATCGCTATCTGCGTGGCTTAAAAGGTGGTGTATTCGACATTTTGGCCAAAATATTATTGTCGTAATCTAGATCTCGTTGAAGCCCCATTCCCAACTGAGATCACCGCCATGACCATCGTCAAAGCCGCTGCCGTCCAGATCGCACCTGTGCTCTACAGCCGTGAAGGCACTGTAGAAAAGGTCGTCAACAAGATCCGTGAACTCGGCGAGAAAGGCGTGCAGTTCGCCGTTTTCCCGGAAACCATCGTGCCGTATTACCCGTACTTTTCCTTTGTACAGTCGCCGTTCGAAATGGGCTCCGAGCATTATAAATTGCTCGATCAGGCTGTCGTTGTGCCTTCCGCAACCACCGATGCCATTGGCAAAGCCGCCAAGGACGCCAATATGGTGGTGTCCATCGGCGTCAACGAGCGCGATGGCAGCACCCTCTACAACACGCAATTACTGTTCGATGCGGACGGCACCCTGATTCAGGCCCGTCGCAAGATTTCGCCGACCTATCATGAGCGCATGATCTGGGGCATGGGCGATGGTTCCGGCCTGCGCGCAATCGACAGCGCTGTTGGCCGCATTGGTCAATTGGCCTGCTGGGAACACTACAATCCGCTGGCGCGTTACGCCCTGATCGAGGATGGCGAACAGATTCACGCCTCGATGTACCCCGGTTCCTTCGCCGGTGAGCGGTTCACCCGCCAGATGGAAGTCAGCATCCGCATGCACGCGCTGGAATCGGCGTGCTTCGTGGTCAACTCGACGGCCTGGTTGTACCCGGAACAGCAGGCGCAAATCATGGCTGACACCGGTTGCAGCATTGGTCCGATCTCCGGTGGTTGCTACACCGCGATCATCGATCCGCAAGGTGAAGTCGTCGGCGCACTGACCGAAGGTGAAGGCGAAGTCATTGCCGACATCGACTTGTTCCAGATCGAAGTGCGCAAGCGTCAGATGGATGGGCGCGGCCACTACAGCCGTCCGGAAATCCTCAGCCTGAACATCGACCGCACACCGCATCGCCATGTGCACGAGCGCAACGCGCAGCCGAAGCTGGCCGACACTGCGCAAGCGGAAGAGTTGTGATTATGAAAGTCATGACGATCAATCAATAAACGCCAAACCTGTAGGAGCCAGGCTTGCCGGCGAAGGCGTCTTTGAAATCGCCATCGCCGGCAAGCCTGGCTCCTACAGGTTTTGCGTGAACCCGTAACCCCGAACACACCCGAGATCTGTAGGAGCACGGCTTGCCGGCGAAGGCGTCTCTGAAATCGCCATCGCCAGCAAGCCGGCTCCTACAGGTTTGGTGTGAACCCGCGATCCCGAACACACCCGAGATCTGTAGGAGCACGGCTTGCCGGCGAAGGCGTCTCTGAAATCGCCATCGCCAGCAAGCCGGCTCCTACAGGTTTGGTGTGAACCCGCGATCCCGAACACACCCGAGATCCGTAGGAGTACGGCTTGCCGGCGAAGGCGTCTCTGAAATCGCCATCGCCAGCAAGCCGGCTCCTACAGGTTTGGTGTGAACCCGCGATCCCGAACACACCCGAGATCTGTAGGAGCACGGCTTGCCGGCGATGGCGTCAGTGAAATCGCCATCGCCAGCAAGCCGGCTCCTACAGGTTTGGTGTGAACCCGCGATCCCGAACACACCTGTGATCCGTAGGAGCCGGCTTGCTGGCGATGGCGTCTTTGAAATCGCCATCACCAGCAAGCCGGACTCCTACCCAAAGCGTGTCGGTCTTAGAGTTCCATGCCCAGGAAGATCAGCGTATTGCCATGGGCTTCAGCCGCGGCACGCTGGTTGTAGCTGTCGCGATGGGAGCAGTTGAAGCCATGCTCGGCTTCCGGGTAAACCACGATTTCAACGTTATCGTTGTTGTCGAAACGCTCGGCGATTTTCTCCACGGCTTCCAGCGGGATGTGGCTGTCCTGTTCGCCGAAGTGCATCAGCAGCGGCACTTCGATTTCGTCGGCGCGGTCCAGTTGGTTCTGGATGCCGCCGCCGTAGTAGGCGATCGCCACGTCCACCAGCCCATTGGCAGCGGTGTGGTAGGAGAGCAAGCCACCGAAGCAGTAGCCGATGGAGGCAATACCGCCATCCAGACCCGGTTGTGCTTTCAAAGCGTCGATGGCCAGCTCGATGTCTTTCTGCGCTTTGCCGACGTCGGTGGCGTTCATCAATTCGACGGCGCGTTTCCAGCCGGCTTCGTCGTAGGTCAGTTCAATGCGCGGGCCGCTGCGCCAGAACAGGTCCGGTGCGATCACCAGGTAGCCGTCGGCGGCATATTGCTCGGCGACCGAGCGGATGTGTTCATTCACACCGAAGATCTCCTGGATCAGCACAATCCCCGGGCCTTTCTGGGTATGCGGAATCGCCAGGTAAGCGCCGAATTTACCTTCAGCGCTGTCGATCTCGATCCATTGGGTGGTCACGCTCATGGTGGCTCCTGTCTTCGCAAGTGAGTTGGGGCGTAGCTTAATGCGGCTGTGTGGCTTTGAAGCTCGTCAGCCCCTGCATCCGTTTCCACCAGCTGTTGAAGCCGTCCACGGCAAATACCTGTGGCGCATCCGGAGTCATCGCGATGTAGGCGCAACCCGGTGCCAGGTAGAAGTCGCCGATGCTCGGTTCAAGGCCGGCGATATACGGATCGGTGCCTTTAATCTTCATCAACTCGCGCAGCACTCGTTTCGAGTTCTCGATACCTTGGCGACGCGAATCTTCATTCTGCCCGCCAATGAAGTCGGGAAACAGATGGTAGCCGAACACCGAGACCAGCGCGCCATAACCGTAAGAGTCATAAATGCCCTGGGCCATGTGGGTGCGCGCACGGTCGTGGGCGTTGTCCGGGGTGATTGACGGGCCGGGCAGGACTTCGTCCAGGTAGGCAATGATCGCGCCGGTTTCGATCACCCGAAAGCCGTCGTGGTCGACGACGGGCACCTTGCCGAACGGGTGACGCACCAGATGCTCCGGCAGGTGCGGTTCCCCTTTGATCACGTTGACCTGCACCTGCTCGAAGTCCGCGTCTTTTTCCACCAGCAACATCTTCACTGTGCGCACATAAGTACTGCCGTCAAAACCGTAGAGAGTGAGACTCATGGCGATTGCTCCTGTTCTATTGGGAGTGGCAGGTACGTTATCGAAACGCCGGCGCCTCAGCGGTGGTTGCGACGCCAGAAGAAGCGAGCCAACAACGTATCGAGACTGAGCTTGCCGGCACCCGAGAGCAACAGCGGCATCAGGGCGGCGAGGTAAATCAGCGGCAGTTTGAAGTTGCCGTAGCCCTTGTTGCTGATGGAGTAACCCTGAGCAAGCTCACTCAATGTAGACCAATCGGCCGGCCAGTGGACGGCGGCCGTCGCCACAAGGGTGACCACGATCAACGCGATGGCCGAAATCCGCGTGCCAAGGCCGACGAGGATGGCAAGGGCGCAAAGCAGTTCGGCCCACATCGACAGTTCCCAGTTCAGCGTCGCCGGTATCTGGTCGAAGGGAAACGGAAAACGATCCTGAATGTCGGCGAACCAGTTTTCGCCATTCCATTTTTCCAGGCCTGACTCGAAAAATTCCCAGGCAATGAACAACCGCAGGGTCAATGGGGCGAGCCAGCTACCGGCACGGTCAAGGTTCAGGTGCAGGCCTTTCACGGCCGACGAGATTGCAGAGTTCATGGACATGGTCTCCGTTCAGTCAGGGATGCGGGGCTCGCGGCCCCGCGCAAGGGTTACTCGCCGGCGCCGCACTTGCCTTCGCCGCATTTGCCTTCAGCCGGTTTTTCCGCGGTGTCGGCGTGGGCCTGGCTGTAGCCGTGGGCCAGCTGTTTCATGCTGAACGCTTCGGACTCGGAGGCCGACGCGACGTTGGACAGAGCCAGGCCGCCGGCGATGATCAGGCCGAGGGTCAGGGAAGAAGTCGAGAGCTTGAACATGGTGATACTCCGTAGCATTGAGTGAGTTGAGCGCTTTGATCGGCTGAGCCAATCGACAGGCACATTTCACCAATCGGGTGTATCTGCGATGTGTCGTTGGGGTGGGGTTTTATGGACGGGGTGTGTCAAGGACGGGGCTGTACACACTCTGATACGTAACCCCCTAAATTTCCTTGGCCCCCCACAAATCACTGTAGGAGCCGGCTTGCTGGCGATAGCGGTGGGTCAGTCGATACATTAATTGCCTGAACGGACGCTATCGTCGGAACGCCGCCCGCAGCAAGCCGGCTCCTACAATGGCATTCCAATTCACAACTGTGATCCGCTGCCGACCACCAGCGTCTAGCGTCAGTGTCCCCGCAATCCCTTGGGGCGAGACTTCGGAACCCGGCATGCAAGCGCTGTTGAACGAGATCCTTGACGCAGTTCGGCCCCTGATCGGTCAGGGCAAGGTGGCTGACTACATTCCTGCCCTCGGCACCGTGCCGGCCAATCAACTGGGCATCGCCGTATATGGCAACGACGGTGAGCTGTTTTGCGCCGGTGACGCCCACACGCCGTTCTCGGTACAGAGTATTTCCAAGGTGTTCAGCCTGGTGCAGGCCATCGAACATTCCGGCGAAGCCATCTGGCAGCGCCTGGGGCACGAGCCTTCCGGGCAGCCGTTCAACTCGCTGGTGCAGCTGGAATTCGAACGCGGGCGCCCGCGCAATCCGTTCATTAACGCCGGTGCACTGGTGATCTGCGACATCAATCAGTCGCGCTTTGCCGCACCGGCCTTGTCGATGCGCGATTTCGTCCGGCGCCTGTCGGGCAATCCGCAAGTCATGGTGGACGGCAAGGTCGCCGAGTCCGAATACCAGCACCGGGCGCGCAACGCCGCCATGGCGTACCTGATGCAATCCTTCGGCAATTTTCACAACGATGTCGAAGCGGTGCTGCGCAGCTACTTCAGCCATTGCGCCTTGCGCATGAGTTGCGTGGACCTGGCGCGGGCGTTCTGCTTCCTGGCCAACGACGGCTTCTGCAAGCACAGCGGCGAACAGATCCTCAGCGGCCGCCAGACCCAGCAAGTCAATTCCATCATGGCCACCAGCGGCCTCTACGACGAGGCTGGCAACTTCGCCTATCGCGTCGGTTTGCCCGGCAAGAGCGGCGTGGGCGGCGGGATCGTCGCGGTGGTGCCGGGGCAGTTCACGGTGTGCGTCTGGTCGCCGGAACTCAACGCCGCCGGTAACTCACTGGCGGGCATGGCCGCGCTGGAGTTGTTGAGCCAGCGGATTGGCTGGTCGGTGTTCTGATAGCGCGGGGTTGTGGCCGACCGACGTGTCTCTTTGATCGTGCGCATTCCCCTGTAGGAGCCGGCTTGCTGGCGATGGCGTCTGTCCAGCCAATACACACGTTGACTGATCCACCGCTATCGCCAGCAAGCCGGCTCCTACAGGGGATTTGCGTACGGTTTCGCAATCGAACGAAATGCGTCGGATGGCCACCGGTTAATGACGCTCCAGAAATTTTGCTATACATTTTCTGACCGCCCATTGCATGGTGAAACCGCTTCATGTCTCTTGCGCTCGAACGTCTAGTCGCTGGCACGCCAATCCCTTTCGCTGGTAACCGCGTCACTGTGGTCAGCCCCGAACTGGCCTTGCGCTTTCAGCCCGGGGACCACCTGTTGGTGGAGCAGGTCAGCGGCGAGTTGTTGCTGATTCCCGTTGCTGACCAGAAAGCGGCGGCGGTCGCGATTGAGCGGGCTGAAGCGGCGTTTGCGGCGATGTCCGCCGTTTCCGATCAGGCGATCAGTGCGTTTTTCGACCTTTTTGCCCAACGCCTGGAAAACCAGGACTGCTGGGACTTGATCGAAGCGGCCAACCGGGCCGACATCGAATGGGCCAAGTCGCGTGGACGCTCCACCACACGGTTGCTGGCCGATGAGCGTATGCGTCGCGACATGATTGCGGGTCTCAGGGCCTGGCGCGATGCGTCAGCCACGCGGGGCAAAGTGATCAGTTGCGTCGAGCATGACGGCTGGAAAGTCGAGCAGGTGGTTTCGCCGTTGGGCATCGTCGCCTTCGTCTTCGAGGGCCGACCGAATGTTTTCGCCGACGCCGCTGGCGTGTTGCGCACCGGCAACACCGCGGTGCTGCGCATTGGCAGCGATGCCTTGGGCACGGCGCAAGCCATTGTCACCCACGCGTTGAATCCGGCATTGAGTGAGGCCGGTTTGCCGGTGGGCGCAGTGTCGCTGGTGGAAAGTGTCAATCACGCCGCCGGTTGGGCCATGTTCGCCGACCGTCGCCTGTCGTTGGCGGTGGCTCGTGGTTCGGGGCGTGCGGTCAGTCAGTTGGGCAGCATCGCGCAACAGGTCGGCACTGCCGTCAGCCTGCATGGCACCGGTGGTGCCTGGCTGGTCGCCGACAAGGACGCCGACGCCAAGCGTTTTGCCGCCGTCGTGCGCAATTCCCTGGACCGTAAAGTCTGCAATACGCTGAACGTCTGCCTGATCCACCGCGATCGCGCCGCCGAACTGGTGCCGCTGTTTCTGGACGCCCTGGAAAAAGCCGGCAGCGCTCGGGAAGAGGGCTGCAAGTTGCACATCGTCGAGGGCAGCGAAACGTATTTGCCTGGCCGTTGGCGGAGTGCAACCGTCGAGGTCTACCGCCCCGACGGCTACCAGACCGAAGCGTTGGCCGAACCACTGCCCGAAGAACAGTTGGGCCGTGAGTGGGAGTGGGAAGAAACCCCGGAAGTCAGCCTCAAGATCGTCGACGACCTGGGCCAGGCCATCGCCTTGTTCAATCGCTACAGCCCGCAATTCACCGTGTCGTTGATCAGTGAAAATGCCGAGGCGCATGAGCGCTTCTACAACGCGGTCAACGCACCTTTTGTCGGCAACGGAATCACCCGTTGGGTTGACGGGCAGTACGCGCTGAATAAACCGGAACTGGGGCTTTCGAACTGGGAGAGTGGTCGCCTGTTCGCTCGCAGCGCGATTCTCTCGGGCGACGGTGTGTTCACGATCCGTAGTCGCATGACGCAGATCGATCTGTCGGTCAAACGCTGAGAACCCGACCTCAAGCGCAGACCGCACTATAATTAAGGGTGTCTGCGACTGCGTCTTGAGACAGGGGTCCGCCATGAAACTTCAATCCTTCGATCATTACTCTCATAAGCTGGAAATGGCCGCGCATGACGCGTGGCTGACAGCCCGGGTGAAGTCGGCCTTGGCGTTGGCCGATCCGACCCTTGGCCTGCAAGTCCATGTAAAAACCCTCGCGGGAACGGTGATGTTGAGTGGTCGCGTCAACACGCATAAGCAATGTGAGCAGGCTGTTGCGCTGGCTCGCACGGTCAATGGTGTCAATGAAATCGATGCCAGGGAATTGCTGACTCACGTGTTCACGCCTGGAAGCTTTCCAACACCGCCCAACGCCGAGGAAAACCCGGATATCCGGCCATCCTCGTCAGCCAAGCCGGAAGACAAATAGGGCGGGGTGCAGCGCTTCCGTGAATCGGGCGCGCTGCATTTTCACTTCGCGGCTATTGAGCGCGGATGCTGATTGGCTGCACGGTGCCAGCTGAGGGCGATGGCCCTCTGGTGCGCGGATCAAGCCGCTTCAACCGCTTTGCCGTAAACGGCGCACGTGGTTGGGTGCTCGACCAGCGACACGAACGTGCGGCTGTTGGCATCCAGTGCATCGATCGAACCGGTTTCGATGTCGTAGACCCAGCCATGCAGGTTCAGCAGGCCTTTTTCCTGAGCCAGTCGCACGCTCGGGTGCGTCTGAATGTTCGCCAGTTGCGCGATCACGTTTTCCCGCACCATCGAACTCACTTTCGCCGCGTCGCTGGCATGAGGCCGGGATTCGTTGATGACCTTCGCCGATTCCGCATGTTGCAACCAGCCGCTGACGGCGGGCAGGTGATCCATGCATTTGCAGCTGGCGACGGCTGTCATCGCGCCACAATCCGAATGGCCGCAAATCACGATGTCGGTGACGCCCAGTACGGCCACCGCGTATTCGACCGTGGCCGATACACCGCCCGGATGCGGGCTGTAGGAGGGCACGATATTGCCGGCGTTACGGATCACGAACAGTTCGCCGGGTTCTTGCTGAGTCAGCAGTTCCGGTACGACACGGCTGTCGGAACAGGTGATGAACAGCGTGCCGGGGTGTTGCGTGGTGGCCAGGTGTTTGAACAGGTCGGTCCGTTGTGGGAAGGCTTCCGTCTGGAACTTCAAAAAACCGTCGATGAGCGCTTTCATGGGGGCATTTCCTTTCAAATGATGGGGGATCAGTTCGAGCAGCCGGTGCCAAACACGCTGTAGTCCAGAATGTGGGTGGCGCCCGTGGAGTCCTGGTACGTCATTTCCACGGGGACGACCCCGCATTCATCGGCAATCGGCGTGATGCTCACGACATGCGCGATGTCCAGTTTCATGCCGTACTCGTAGGCGACGGCCGTTTCTTCTGCGTGAACCTGGGCAGACATGCCCGCTAACAACGACAGCACCAACAGAATTTTTTTCATGGGGCATCCTCCAGGCCAATGTGGTGAACAAAGAAACAAGCGGGGTTCTGGAACTGGCCCGCACTTGAGTGCGGGCCGGGATCAAGTCAGAAAGGACGCAGTGGCAGGAACTTGCCGTCGAGGGTGATCACGGCGCGGGAGCCGCCTTCCGGGTCTTCTACTTTTTTCATGTCGAGCTTGAAGTTGATCGCGCTGATGATGCCGTCGCCGAACTGTTCATGAACCAGGGCTTTGAGCGTGGTGCCGTAGATTTGGATCATTTCGTAGAAGCGGTAGATGGTCGGGTCGGTCGGCACGCCAGAGAGGCTGCCGCGCAGTGGAATAATTTGCAGGCGGGCCACGGTGTCGGCGTCCAGGTCGAGCTTCTCGCCAATCACTTTGGCGGCGCTTTCCGGCAGTGGGTGCTGACCGAGCAGGGCGGCGGTGACGTAGGCCAGGCCGAGGCCGGTGCCGTCGGTCAGGTCCTGCCACGACAGGTTTTTACGCGCCTTGGCATCGAGGATCGAGGTGGTCAGGGCCAGGCTCGGGTCGTTGTAAGCGTGGGACTGTTGCATGGTGAATCTCCTATCGGGTTGAGTACTGCTTGGGTGTGAAGCAATCTTCTGCCGATTGATTCATAGCGTCCAAGACCGATATACAATGCATTGCATAAGTCCTGCCTATAGGTTGATCCCGATGTTGCTCCGACATTTGCGCTACTTGCTGGCGGTCGCCGACCACGGCGGCTTCACCCGTGCTGCCGAGGCATTGCACGTGTCTCAACCGACCTTGTCGCAACAGATCCGCCAACTGGAGGAAACCCTCGGCGTGAGCCTGTTCGACCGCACCTCGCGCACGGTCAAGCCGACCGATGCGGGTGAGGCCTACATCGAGTGTGCTCGGCGGGTGCTGGTGGAACTGGAGGCGGGTAAACGGGCGTTGCATGACGTGAAGGACTTGTCCCGGGGGACATTGCGATTGGCGATGACGCCGACGTTCATGGCGTATCTGGTCGGGCCATTGGTACGCGACTACGTGGCGCGCTATCCGAACATTCACCTGGAGATTTTCGAGTTGTCGATGGACGACATTGAGGCCGGGCTGCTGGATGACTCACTGGACATCGCCATTGCATTTGATCAGGTCAGGAATGCCGACATCGAGTCGATCCCGGCGTTTACCGAGACGCTGGGCGTGATGGTCGGACGGGATCATCCGTTGTACGAAAGCCGGGTCGCGTTATCCGCTGAAGCGGTGGCCCAGCTGGAGTTTGCCCTGTTGGCCACAGACTTCGTCACCCGAACCCGAATCGATGAGTATTTCGCTGAGCAGCAGATCACGCCAACAGTGGCCATCGAGGTGAACTCGGTCAGCACCTTGCTGGAAGTCATTCGCCACACGGCGATTGCCACCATCCTTCCGGAACCCATCGCCACTCAGGACCGCGCGTTACGCAGGATTCCGTTGCTGGGGGAGGCGCCCAAGCGCGGGGCTGCGCTGCTGCGGCGTAAAAACAACTACCACAGCGCGGCGTCGGTGGCCTTCATGGAACTGTTGCTGGGAACCGTTGAGGCGACATCAGTCATCCACTGACTGACACACGCCGTTGGGGGCCTTGCCGGAGGAGGTCACGGCGACCGAATCGTCATCGGCGAGGACAATTGACAGGGTGATGCCGGAGCCTTTGGCTTCGAAGCGGCGCTCACTGATGATTTTGGTGTCGGCTTCCTTGCCGTTGATCATGACCGGCCCATCCTGATCTGCCTGGACGAGAATCTTGCCGGGGCACTCCACCGAGAATGACGGGACACCGTCGACACTGTTTGCCTGAGCAACACTTGTCAGAACCAGCAACAGCGGGAATATCAGCTTGTTTTTCATCGCAAGTCTCCAGTGACCAACAGCGGATACGCTTAACAATAGCTTTGTTTGGCAAACCGGAGACAAACAAAAAGGCCCCGCTCGTTTATTCGAGCGGGGCCTTTTTTATTGCGATGGTTTATCAGTAGAACCGATCAATCACCCGAACTTCATTCTGGTTCTGCATCGAGTCCCAGGCCTGCTTCAGCGTTTGCAGGACATTGCCGATGAAGTCCTTGTCGGCTGCAGCTTTCTTGCCGACATAACCCTGGCCGCGACGGTACATTTTCAGTCGGGCCAACAGGTTCTGGTTGTTCTGGTCGAACTCGGCTTCATGGGCATGCGGCGACAGGCAATCGATATGAACCTGGCCTGATTTGCTGATCCACAGAATGTGGCTGTCGTGGCTGTCTTTTTGCGCAGCGAACATACGAGCCAGTTCATCGATAGTAGGTTGATTGTTCAGATTCATAATATGCCCCTTGACCATTTGGTGATCTTTCAAAGTTGATTCGCTAATACAAGTAGCCCATCGGTTAGTTGATCCCTGGCACCGAAACCAGGACGTCAGCGTTCGGCCGTCGAAAGTGACGGGGTTCCGCGTCTGTTGCATGTAGTCGTGTTGAATAACTGCTACGCAATAGCGTCACAACGAAGAGAAGCAGCGAATACCTTCAGGCCACTGCCGACGTTTTCAGGGTCGGCCACAAGCTTCATGAGGATTGATCGCCAGCGCTTCTCGTCCTTGTACTGGACGTTCGGGCCAGGTCAGCTTCTTCAATCTGCCTTGTGGGCAGCGTGTATCCGGGAAAAACAGCTCGGCGGTCAGACGAGCTTGCTCAAACATGTTGCTGTACTCCCGATCGGGGAGATGTCTGCATCATGCAAGGGCAAATCGGAGGCGTCAACGGTTTTGTAGTGATTATTTTCAGTCACTACATATTGTCGGACAAAGCTGTTTGGAATTAGAAAGCAGTAGGTTGAAAGCGCCACTCAGGACGAGGGCGGCGTGCTTTGGAAGCGGTAAAAGGTGCAGGGATAACCGTCTACTGGCTGATGATGCAGGGAGAATGCGTCACCCGTGAGGTCTGGCATCACACTGGCCCAGAACTGCCGTGCAGGCGGGTTGGCGTCGATGTGGAAAATCTGCCATTGCCCGGGCAGCTGGCTCAAGAGGGTAGAAACGACAAACGTCGCGACTCCTTGGCCACGAAAGCGTCGGCTGACAAAAAGGTAGCCGATGTTGTACTGGGCGCCAGGCAGATGGGTGTTGTCATCCACGGTCACAAAACCGGCCAGCTCCCCGTTGACCTTGATCAGGAACGGGCGGGTTGCGGGGTTGCGCCAGTAGTCCTGTTGCGGCTGGATGTGGAAGAAGCCATGCCCGCCGAGTTTGAGCGGCAGCCACTCACTGAGGTCGTACATATAGAACTGCATCAGGTTTTCGAGCGTTTCCAGTTCGTCGCGCTGAGCGGCGTGCAGTTCTATCGAGGGCATGCGGGCTGGCTCCTGTTCAGAGCGGGATCAATCAGTGAGGCGCGAAGTCGTATTTTCCACCTTTCTTCAGTGCGGCTTGATAGGCCGGGCGCGCCTGGAAGCGCTCGATCCAGGCCGCTACATGAGGGTAGTCGCCGAGCTTGCCCTGGGCGCGGGCGATTTCGCCTATAAAACTCATCTGGATATCGGCTGCGCTGAGTTCCTTGCCCAACAGGTAATCGGAATGGCTCAGTGCCGTGTTCAGATAGCCGAGGTAATTGGCCACTTCCGAGTTGATCCGTGGATGCAGCGGTGCGCCGGCTTCACCGAGACGTCCGACATACAGGTTCAACATCAGCGGCAACATGGCCGAGCCTTCGGCAAAATGCAGCCACTGCACGTATTCATCGTAGGCCGGGGTGGACGGATCGGGTTGCAGGCGCCCCTCGCCATGGCGACGAATCAGGTAGTCGATAATTGCGGCGGACTCAATCAGCTTCTGCGTGCCGTCTTCGATGACCGGCGATTTACCCAGGGCGTTGATCGCTTTCAGTTCCGGCGGGGCCAGGTTGGTTTTCGGATCGCGCTGATAGAGCTTCAGTTCGTAAGGGATGGCCAGTTCTTCCAGTAGCCACAGAATGCGCTGGGAGCGGGAGTTGTTCAGGTGGTGCACGATAATCATGGTCGATGCCTTTTCAGGAAACAGGGTTGTAGCCGGGCTTGAAGAACACTAGACCATCGCTGTCCATTCGAAGTGCCATCAAGCTTTACCCGGCGTTTTTGCTGCACGTTTGGCGCCGGTCGATGACTTGCGTTTGGCCGGCTTGCGTTTGTTTTTCCAGGGTGTGGCACCTCGCCCGGCAGGGCTTGCGGGCCCGCTGATGGTCAGGCTCAGGCCGGAGCAGCGGGCAACCTGCTTGCTCATCCACGCCGCTTGTTTGGTGACGAATTCTTCCAGGCTCATTTCGCCGTTCTGCACCATGTCCAGCGCCTGTTCCCAGATCGCTGTGGTGCCAGGGTCGGCAATCGCGCGCGGCACGGCGTCGATCAGGCTGAACGCCGCCGGGGTAGCGGCCAGGGCCTTGCCGTTCTTGACCAGATAACCACGGTCGAGCAGGCCCTGAATGATCGAGGCGCGGGTGGCTTCGGTGCCGATCCCGGTGGTGTCCTTGAGTTTCTGTTTCAGCAGTGGATCCTCGACCAGCTTGGCGACATTCTTCATCGCCTTGATCAAATCACCTTCGGTAAACGGTTTGGGCGGTTGCGTCCAAAGGTCCTTGAGCTTCACTTCGGCCACCGCGCAATCACGGCCTTCGCTCAATGTCGGCAGTGTTTGCGGCGCCGGTACTTCGCGGCCCTTGGCCGGAGCAAGGGCCTCGGGCAGGGCGCGCTTCCAGCCGGGTTCGACGATCTGCTTGCCGACCGCGTGCAAGGCTTCACCGGCACAGTCGAAGTCGGCCTGGGTCCGGTCGTATTCGTGGTTGGGCAGAAACTGCGCCAGATACCGCGCGCGGATCAGCGTGTAGACTGCTCGCTGCTTGCCCACCAGTCGATCCAGGTTCTTTGCCGCAGCCGTGGGGATGATGCCGTGGTGAGCGCTGACCTTGGCGTCATTCCAGGCCCGTGAGCGCCGTTGCGGTTCAAGGTGGTCCTGCAAGGCGTTCAGCGTCGGATCTGCTTGCCGCAGGGCGGCAAGAATACCGGGCGCTTCACTGTGCTGACTCACCGGCAGGTAACCGCAGTCGCTGCGAGGGTAGGTGATGACTTTGTGGGTTTCGTAGAGTGCCTGGGCGATGTCGAGGGTTTCCTGAGCGCCGAGCCCGAGTTTCTTCGAACAGACTTCCTGCAACGTGCCCAGATCGAACGGCAACGGCGCCACTTCACGCATGCGCTCGGTACGCAGTTTGATCACCCGGGCGCTCGCCGCATTGCCAATTGCCGCCGCAGCTTGTTGTGCGAGTGCCTGATTGAGGCAGCGATCCTGATCGTCGCAAACATCGGACGGCGCACGCCACTGTGCGGTGAACGCGGTGCCATCGTGCAGCAGCTGCACGTCGATGGCCCAGTAAGCCACGGGGACGAAATCGGCGATGCTGCGGTCGCGGTCCACCACCAGGCGCAGGGTCGGCGTTTGCACTCGACCGACCGGCAATACGCCCTGATAACCGGACTGGCGCCCCAGCAGCGTGAACAACCGGCTCATGTTCATGCCGATCAGCCAGTCGGCCCGTGAACGGCCCAACGCCGAATGATAAAGGCTGAAGGTCTCCGCCCCCGGCTTCAGCGCAGCCAATGCCTTGCGGATTGACGCATCGTCCAGCGCCGACAGCCACAACCGCTGGATCGGCCCGCGATAACGGCAATGCTCCACCAGTTCCCGGGCGATCATTTCGCCCTCACGGTCGGCGTCGGTGGCGATCACCAATTCATCGGCCTCGCCGAGCAAGCGTTTGACGGCCTTGTACTGACTGGCGGTGCGCGGTTTGACGGTCATTTTCCATTTGTCCGGAATGATCGGCAGATCCGCCAGCACCCAGCGCTTGTAGCGTGCGTCGTAGGCATCCGGTGGGGCGGTTTCCAGCAGATGGCCGATGCACCAGGTCACCGTGACGTCCGTTCCCAACCAGCAGCCGTCGCCGCGACGCCGGGCGCCGAGCACGGCCGCAATGTCTTTGGCCTGGGAAGGTTTTTCACAGAGGTACAACCGCATAACCACCATCGTTCATCAATTGCCGGGAGGTGCACAGAATGGCCGCTGATGAGCGATGGAGCAATCTTTATCTGTATGGATGTACAGCTCGTGCGTTTCGAGTCATTGCAACGAACGGCATCTCGCTTCTACATTTGACGTTATCCGCCTCTGCGCTTGTGCCGGTCCACCGACGGATAGTTCCAGCGCCCCGTTCGGCTGTGAAGCCGTCGCGCTGATGAAATCTGGGTTATACCTGACAAAGCTGTGTTCTCAAGTTTTGGGGCACTGTGCGACCCATTGCGGGCAATTCGGATTGCCGCATCGCACGCTCCCACAGGTTTTTCACCGTCCCGAGGAACGCATTTCATGAAAAGCTCCGGTCCTAGCCCTGTCATTACCATCGCCGAGCAGCCTGGCTGTCTGTTGGTGAAGTTTCACGGCATTCAGGTGGCTGCGTCGGCGCGCGCGCTGGTGCTGCTGGAGGCCAATTACCCTCCGGTGTACTACGTGCCCCGGGAGGATATCGACGAGAAGTATTTTGCCCGCACCGACCACACGAGTTACTGCCCCTACAAGGGTGATGCGAGCTATTTCAGCCTGCAGGTCCCGGGGCATGAGGGCGCGAATGCGGCGTGGAGCTATGAAGATCCCAAAGTGTCGGTAGAACAGATTCGGGGCTACATTGCGTTCTATCCCGATCAGGTGAAGTTCGAGATTCTCAAAGACGTCGAGTGATTGAAAACGCCCTGCATTGACAGGGCGTTTTTACAATCAAGCGTTCAGTTCACGAACCGCCTGCACCAGCGTCGACTCATCGATCTGAGCAATCGAAGTCACCCCGGTCAACGTCATGGCCACGCGCATCTCTTTGGCGAAAATATCCAGCATGTTTTCCACCCCGCGTTGACCGTCGGCGGCCAGGGCATAGGCCATGGATCGCCCCAGCAATACACCTTTCGCGCCCAGGGCCAGCATCCGCACGACATCGAGCCCCGAGCGGATCCCCGAGTCGACCAGCACCGTCAGATTATTCCCCACCGCTTGTACGATGGGCGGCAATGCCTTGGCGGTGGAAAGCACGCCGTCCAGCTGTCGTCCGCCGTGGTTCGACACCACAATGCCGTCCGCGCCAAAGCTGACGGCGTCTCGCGCGTCCTGAGGATCGAGAATGCCCTTGATGATCATCGGGCCTTTCCAGAAGTCACGAATCCACTCCAGATCGCTCCAGCTGATCGATGGGTCGAAGTTGTTCGCCAGCCAGCCCATGTAGTCTTCGAGCGTGACAGCTTTGCCAAGGTACTTCGAGATATTGCCCAGATCGTGCGGGCGTCCCATGACGCCGACGTTGAAGGCCCAGTCGGGTCGGGTCATCGCCTGAAGTATTCGCCGCGATGACGCAAACGGCCCGGACATGCCCGAGTGCGCATCCCGGTAGCGCGCGCCGGGCGTGGGCATGTCGACGGTAAACACCAGGTTCTTCACCCCGGCGGCCTTGGCCCGTTCCAGGGCGTTTTTCATGAAGCCCCGGTCTTTCAGCACGTACAGCTGGAACCAGATGGATTGTTGGCTTTGGGCCACGACTTCCTCGATCGAACACACCGAGACCGTCGACAGGCACAGGGGAATGCCTTTGTTTTGCGCCGCTTTCACGGCTTGTACTTCGCCTCGACGGGCGAACATGCCTGTCAGGCCTACGGGCGCCAGGATGATTGGCATTGCGAGGGGCTGGTCGAAGAGGGTGGTTTGCAGGCTCAGGGTTTCGACGTTTTTCAGAATGCGCTGACGCAGGCTGATGCCTGTCAGGTCGGCGCTGTTGGCCCTCAGTGTGTGCTCCGCATAAGCGCCTCCATCGATGTAATCGAACAAGAATCGGGGGAGTTTGCGGCGGGCTGCCTCGCGATAGTCGGATGCGGATGAAATGATCATGGTGCCTCGGTCGGGTGAGTGGCGGGGCGATGGGTGCTTGGAGCCAGAGTAGCGAAAACGGCTCGTGTTTGCGGTAATTCTGTTTTTCTCGGTGTTGGGTGTTTGGGTTTTTTGGGGGGGATATATCCGTTATTGGGGTAACGGCGGCTATTGGTTTCGCCCTTACGGCGAGTCACTTTCGAAAAGCGCGAAAGTAACCAAAGCGCTCTTGCCCCTTTCGTTCGGTGCCTCGCTGTGGCTCGGCATGCCCTCGCTCCGGTCCTGCTCCGTGGGCCCGCCGCGATCGGCCATCCTTGGCCGTGCGCGGCTAACCCGGCATCCATGCCGGGTTGCCCACTGCGCAGAACCTCCACTCGGCCTCTCGAGGGGGCGACGACCGCCACAGCCGCCGAGGCGGCCTGAAAGCCGACCTGGCTCTTTGGGGGTACGCGTTGTCCTTCTCTGCTGCGCTCACCCATTCCTGACATGTACACCGATTCCCTGTAGGAGCCGGCTTGCTGGCGATGGCATCCGTCCAGTCAATAAATGTGTCGACTGACGCACCGCTATCGCCAGCAAGCCGGCTCCTACAGTTGATCGTATTTATCCAGACACATACGCATTTCCCTTGTAGGAGCCAGCTTGCTGGCGATGGACGTCAACGATAACGCGGGCTGTCTGAATGAACGCGTCGCTCAGACGCTTTTCGCCGGCAAGCCGGCTCCTACAGGGAACCCCATACGCTTTTGATTCTCACCACTCATCAGGCCGAGCGTTAGCTCGCCTTCCGCTTTTGATCTGAGCGCCCCCTCGAGAGGCTGAGTGGAGGTTCTGCGCAGTGGGCAACCCGGCATGGATGCCGGGTTAGCCGCCCCCGGCCATGGATGGCCGATGGCGGCGGGCCCACGGAGCAGGACCGGAGCGAGGGCATGCCGAGCCACAGCGAGGCACCGAACGAAAGGGGCAAGAGCCCTTGGTTACTTGGGGCTTTTCCAAGTGACTCGCCGTAAGGGCGAAACCGCCAGCAGCCATCACCGAAATAACGGACATGCCCCCAACCGCCCAAACACCAACCAACCCTCAGTTAGTATCCAGATCCACGTTCTTGGTCTCACGCAAACAGATCATCCCCACCACCAGGCTCACCGCAGTAATCACCACCGGGTACCAAAGCCCATAGAAAATGTCCCCGGTGTACACCACCAACGCAAACGACACCGTCGGCAGGAATCCACCAAACCACCCGTTGCCAATGTGATACGGCAGGGACATCGAGGTATAGCGAATGCGCGTCGGAAACAGCTCGACCATCAACGCCGCCAGCGGTCCGTAGCACATGGCCGAGATGATGATCAGCGCGACGATCAGCGCCACGATCATCGGTTTGTTGATCAACTGGACGTCGGCTTTTGACGGATACCCGGCCAGGGTCACCGCACCTCGCAGAGCCGCTTCGTCAAAGCCTTCAAGCCTCACGTCACCGACGCTGACCTGCACGCCGCTGCCGGCCGGGGCCGCTTCGCTGCTGTAGGGCAGGCCCTGTTTCACCAGGAATGTTTTGACCTTGTCGCACGGGCTGTCAAATTTCGCCTTGCCCACCGGATCAAACTGGAAGGTGCAGGTCGCCGGGTCGGCCAGTACGGTAATCGGTGCCTGACGGCTGGCCTGGTCGATCGCCGGGTTGGCGTAATGAGCCAGGGTCTTGAAGATCGGGAAGTACAGCGCGGTGGCCAGCAACAGGCCGATCATCAGCACCGGTTTGCGCCCGACCTTGTCCGACAGCCAACCGAAGAAAATGAAGAATGGCGCGCCGATGATCACGCTGACGATCAGCAGGCTGTTGGCCAGGGCCGGGTCCATTTTCAGGAACTGAGTGAGGAAGAACAGCACGTAAAACTGCGCCGCGTAAAACGTCACCGCTTGCCCGGCGTTGATGCTGAACAGCGCGATCAGCACGACCTTGAGGTTTTCCCATTTGCCGAAGGAATCGCGCAGTGGCGATTTGCAGAGCTTGCCTTCCTCTTTCATTTTCACGAACGCAGGCGATTCGTGCAGGCTCAGGCGAATCCAGGTCGAGATGCCCAGCAGCACGATGGAAAACAGAAACGGAATCCGCCAGCCCCAGACTTCAAACTGGTCACCGGTGAAGTAGCGGCAACCCAGCACCACGAGCAACGACAGCAACAGGCCGAGGGTCGCGGTGGACTGAATCCAGCTGGTGTGGAATCCGCGTTTGCCGATGGGCGCGTGTTCGGCGACATAGGTCGCAGCGCCACCGTACTCACCGCCCAGGGCCAGGCCCTGAAGCATGCGCAGCACCACGAGGATGATCGGTGCGGCGATGCCGATGCTCGCGTAAGTCGGCAGCAACCCGACGCAAAACGTCGCGACGCCCATGAGGACGATGGTGGCGAGGAAGGTGTATTTGCGCCCGATCATGTCTCCCAGCCGCCCGAACACCAGTGCACCGAAGGGCCGCACGATAAAGCCGGCGGCGAATGCCATCAGTGCAAAAATGAACGCGGTGGTGTCGTTGACCCCGGCGAAAAACTGTTTGCTGATCACCGCCGCGAGGGCGCCGTAGAGGAAGAAGTCATACCACTCGAACACTGTTCCCAGTGACGAAGCGAAGATGACTTTGCGGGTGTCACGGCTGGCATCGGTGCTGCGCGTGATTTCCAGAGATTGAACGTGTTCTGACATATCGGTATCCCTCACAGTGATTGTTTTTGTTGTTCCACTGTCGGCACCAGCCTTGTGGGCGGGTGCCGCTACTGTCCGTGCATCGGGTGACATCGATGTTGATTGATCCGCCGCTATCGCTGGCAAGCCAGCTCCTACAGTTGATCTTTGTCGTTCATATTTCTTGTGCCTTGCCTACAACCCTGTAGGAGCCGGCTTGCTGGCGATAGCGGTGGATCATTCAATAGCGATGTCGCCTGAGACACCGCTTTCGCCAGCAAGCCGGCTCCTACAGGTTTCGTGTTTGGAGGTCAGGCATTGCTCACCAGTTCCATCGGTGAAGTCAGGCTCCTTGTGGCGGGGTTGAGGATGAGTTGTGCGGCCTTTTCGGCAATCATCAGCGTCGGCGAACAGGTGTTGCCCGAGGTGATGCGCGGCATGATCGAGGCGTCGGCGATGCGCAGGCCGGGGATGCCGTGGACTTTCAATTCGGCATCGACCACCGCGTCCCCGTCGTTGCCCATGCGGCACGTACCGACCGGATGGAAAATCGTCGTACCGATTCGCGCGGCGGCTTCGTGCAGTTGTTCTTCGCTCTGCAAACTGTCGCCGGGCAGGTATTCCACCGGTTTGAACGCTTGCAGGGCGGGCGCGGAAACGATGCGTCGGGTCAGGCGGATCGCATCGGCAGCGACGCGCAAATCTTCCGGATGGCTCAGGTAATTGGGTTGAATCAGCGGCGCGTCCTGCGGGCTGACCGAGCGAATGTCGATTCGCCCACGGCTTTGCGGACGCAGATCGCAGACCGACGCCGTGAAGGCCGGGAAGGCATGCAGCGGCTCGCCGAAACGCTCCAGCGACAGTGGCTGCACGTGGTATTCGAGGTTCGCCGAAGTCTGCTCCGGCCCCGAGCGGGCAAACGCACCGAGCTGACTCGGCGCCATGGACAGCGGGCCACTGCGGTCATACAGATAACGCAGCCCCATGCCGATCTTGCCCCACACACTGCCGGCGATCTGGTTCAGGGTGCGCGCGTTTTGCAGTTTGTAGATCAGCCGCAGTTGCAAGTGATCCTGCAAGTTGCCGCCCACACCGGGCAGCTCATGGGCCACACCGATGCCCAGTTTTTCCAGGAGCGGGCGAGGGCCGATGCCGGAGCGTTGCAGGATGCTCGGCGAACCGACGGCTCCCGCGCAAAGGACGATTTCCTTGCGCGCCTTGAAGGTTTTCGCCTGACCCTGCCAGCGTGTACTTACCGCTGCTGCGCGGCCGTTTTCCAGGAGCACACGGTCGACTTCAACGTCGGTCAGCACGGTGAGATTGGGACGATGGCGGACCGGTTTGAGAAATGCCTTGGCCGCGTTCCAGCGAATCCCGGCCTTCTGGTTGACCTGAAAGTAGCCGCAGCCTTCGTTGTCGCCCTGATTGAAGTCATCGATGCTGGCGATGCCGCTTTGTTCGGCTGCGCTGCGGAACGCATCGAGAATCGGCCAGGACAGTCGCTGACGCTCGATCCGCCATTCCCCGGCGGCGCCGTGAAATTGCGAATCACCGGCAAAGTGGTTTTCGCTTTTCTTGAACAGCGGCAGCACATCGTCCCAACGCCAGCCGGGATTGCCATCGGCTGCCCAACCGTCGTAGTCGCCGGCCTGGCCGCGCATGTAGATCATGCCGTTGATTGAGGAGCAACCGCCGAGCACTTTGCCGCGCGGGTAACTCAGGGCGCGACCTTGCAGGCCTGCTTGCGCTTCGGTCTTGAAGCACCAGTCGGTGCGTGGGTTGCCGATGCAGAACAGGTAACCCACGGGGATGTGAATCCATGCGTAGTTATCGCGGCCGCCGGCTTCGAGCAGCAGCACCCGGTGTTGCGGGTTGGCCGACAATCGATTGGCCAGCAAACATCCCGCCGGCCCGGCCCCGACCACGATGTAATCGTATTCTTCAAGGGAAGTCTGCATCCCTGACCTCGTATTGTTGTTCTTGTTGTCGATCATCCTAGTTGTTAGCTTTCGTCAAAAGAATGTTAGTTTTTGCGCAGCCGCTGTGCGTTTTTAAACAGCGTATCCCTAAGGACGGTTCATGTTCGATTGGAATGACCTGCGGTTTTTTCTCGAATTGCAGCGCAGCGGGCGTTTGCTCACCGCTGCCCGCCGTTTGAACACCACCCACGCCACCGTGGCCCGGCACATCGAGGCCATCGAAAAAAGCCTCGGCACGGCGCTGTTCGTCCAGCACGCCCAGGGTTATGAATTGACGCCGGCGGGTGAGGCGCTGCTCAAACACGCCGAAGCGATGGAGAACGTCGCCTTGCTGGCCCAGGAAGAGATCACCCAATCGACGGCGCCGCTGGGCAAGATTCGCGTGGGGGTGACCGAGGGCCTGGGCATCATGTTCCTCGCCAGTCGCATGAACGGTTTGTTCGAGCGCTATCCGGGGCTGGAAGTGGAGCTGGTGGCGGTGCCGCGATTTGTCAGTATCCTCAACCGCGAAGCGGAGATCAGCATCCACCTCGAACGCCCCGCAGCCGACATGCTGGTCACGCGCAAACTCACTGACTATCGCCTGGCGCTGTATGCCAGCCAGGCCTACCTCGACAGAGCGCCACCGCTGCGCAGCCGCGAAGACCTCGGGCGCCATGCGTGGATCGGCTATGTCGACGACTTGCTGTTCAGTCAGGAATTGATGTTCCTCAACAGCTTCTGCCGCAATCCGCAGGTGGTGTTCCACAGCACCAGCGTGATCGCCCAGCAACAGGCGGCGCGTTCGGGGTTGGGGATTGCGGTGCTGCCGTGCTACATGGCCAGCGCCGATCCGCAGCTGGTGCCGCTATTGCCGGACGAAAGCATCCAGCGCAGCTACTGGATCAGTACCCGTCGCGAGCTGCACAAGTCCGTGCGGTTGCGGGTGTTGTGGGATTACGTGGTGGAGTTGTGTGAGCGCGAACAAAACCTGCTGCTAAACCCCGACCCTTTGTAGGAGCAGCGGTGCGGCGATCCGACTTGCCCGCGAAGGCGGTTTTGAAATTGATATCAGACTCAAGGGCCTCTTCGCGGGCAAGCCTCGCTCCTACGGTTGGCCGCGTGTTCAGGGAAGGATTTCGAAGGCCGTGCTGGCGAGGCGTTCGCCGTTCACCAGGACGTGCACCGCGTGCCGGCCGGCGTAGTGCTTGCGCGTGGTGAGTTCCTTAATGTGTTGACCACGGCTGAGGAGGGCGGTCGCATGGCCGGGCAGCGTCAATGCCTTGAGCTTGAACACCTTCGCCGAGGTGCTGCCATTGGCTTTGACGTAATCGATGGCGTAGTCGATCACCAGGCGCTGACTGTCCTCGACCGTGGATTTAACGCTGAAGGACAAGGTGACTTTCTCCCCCAGGCCAATCACGGCCGGTTCAACGTTCACACCAATGATTTCGACCTCGGGCTTGCCGCCCGCGCCAATAATCGCCAGCGCCCGCTGGTTGCCCTGTTTGATCAGGCTGCGTAGCGCATGTCTGGCGATCCATGCGGTATGCCTGTTCTCCAGCGACCAGCCTTCGATCAGGTCCAGCACCCATTCGGGATGGTCCTTGGTGATGTCGTTGAGGTGGTTGGCCACCGACTTGCGCACGTAAAGGCTGGCGTCCGCCTTGAGGTTGTCGAGGATCGCGGCGGCGAGGCTCGGGTCAGCTTGAATCTGCTCCAGGCGAAATGACCACGGCAGGCGCGGGCGACAGCCTTCGCTGGCCAGGCGCCGGACATGTTCGTTTTCATCCAGCGACCAATCGTGCATCACGGCCAACGCGCGCTTGAGGTCACTGCGCAGGAAATAGCGGATCGCGAACTCGGCGGAGCCGAATGTGGTGAAGTATTTGAGCGCAGCCATGGACGGTTCGAAAGCATGGGCGCCGTAAGTCGCGACGTAATGCGGCAGCGAGATGCTGACGAAGCCGCTGTTCAGGCGCGGGGCGAGGGCGCGCAATACCTCCAGCGACTCTTCAAAACCCAGTGGCAGCACTGCGTGCAGAGATTCGCTGACCCGGGCCATGCGCTGCATGATCGACAGCTCGGCCAGTCCATCGTTGGCCAGTTTCAAGAAGTTTTTGGCGTTGAAGTCGGGATAGACCGCGGTCATCTCGGTGGCGATGTGCTTGAGGCGCTCGGCGTTGAAGATTTCCTTCAGGGCGGGGGCGGGTTGGTCAACGGCCATTGTCGATTCCTTTTAAATCGTTATGCGCGGCTTTTTTCAGGACTTCATCTTCAATGGTTTTATACATCGCCGACCTATTGCTTGCGCTGATTGTCGAGAATCACCTTGCCCCACGGTCGATAACGCAGGGAAAACACCGCCGTCGGATGGCAACCTGCCGAGGAGGCGTCCGGGGTGGCCGGCTCTGCGCGGAACGGCTGGCCTTCGGCGCTGACCTGCCGGAACGCTTCGCGCACGATGCCGACCGGGCAGGGCAGCGCGCTGGCGTAGCCGTTGCGCACCAGTGGCGGTAAACGCCCGGTGCCCGCGCCGTCCTGCCACCACACTTGAACACCCACGCTCGTCAGCCCATCGAGCCACTGGCCATTGACCTGTGGCGCAAGTTTGCCGGCCGTGAAGGCGCTGACGTGCAGCGGTGCGTCCAGTTTGCCGGCGAAATCCTTGAGTTGGCGCTGCAGAATTTGCCGTCGCTCGACCGCCAGGAAGTGAAAGTCATCAAGCTCCATCGGCAGGTACCAACCGCTGATCGGCAACTTCCAGTCCAGGCGCAGCCGCTGTTGCTGGGCCAGCGACTGACCGAGTTGCACCTGCCAATAAGCCGCGAGCCCGGCGCTGTCCAGCTCATCGATACGCTGGTAATAGGCCGGGTCCATGTTTAGGCCCAGTACCAGTTTCAGGCCTTGCTCGTGGGCCAGTTTCAAACTGTTGGCGAGCCAGCCATCGGCGCCACCGAAGTTTGAATCACCGTACGCCGTCCATTGCACGATGACGGTCTGCACGCCGTGTTGAGCGGTGTCCTGCCAGATCCGCTGCCATTGCGCCTGGCTCAGACTGGCGTCGACGTTCAGGGGTTGGTAAAAAATCCGCTCATCGGCGCGGGCCATTGTGCTGCTCATTAACAGGCAAAGAACCAGGAGAAAACGCGTCATCAGAAATTCAACTCCACACCCAGCAACACACCGTTGCCGCCTTCATACAGGTTGCCGCTCAGGGATTGCTGATACTCGGTACGAACCGTCAGGTGCGCGCGGTAAGCGTTGTAGATGTCGTCGTCGAACCACCATTGCCAGCGCAGGCCGATACCGGTGCGCAGGTCCTGGCGCCAGTCATTGTTCGGGTCCTGGCTGGCGAACTCGAGAAAGCCGTACGGCATGACGGTTTGCGCACCGTTGAACGGCAACTTCCAGGTGTGACCTTGCTGGAAGCGCGACAGCCATTGGTGATCACCGGCCTTGGTCCACCACGCGGCGTCGAGGTAGAGGAAGCGTTCCTCCCAATCGTTTTCATCAATGCGCCAGTCGTTGCGGAATCGTCCCTGATCAAGAAACGAGGCCGTGGCACGCAACAGGTAATCAGTGCTGGTGTGACCGTCCTGGCGGTGATCGTTGAACTGGTCGGCGAGTTTTTCAGGAATCAGCAATTGACCCAGGCTCAGGCGCTGATTGTCGTTGTCATCGAACGAACTCTGTTTGTAGAGCTCGCCGTAGAAGTTGATGTTCGCCGTACCCCAGGGCTTGTAGCGCAGACCCACGCCGGTGCCGAGGGATTCGCCGTAACTCGATCGACCCTGACCGCCAAGCAGTACGCGGCCATAAACCGACAACGTGCTGCCGGCGCGACTCGGCTCTTCGCCGAGCGCATGGTCCCAGATCGCCACTTGTACGTTCTGTGAGGTGGCGCGTCGTGAGCTGTCGCGCAAGGTGCCGTTGGGGCGGAAGCTGTCGTTGGTCGAGACGCCGGCCGGTGACCAGGTGCTGGCCAGCGTGCGGCTGTCGCGACGGGACAGGGTTTCGTGAGCGCGGCGCTGGCGATAACGCCTGGCTTCCATGCTGCCGTCCTCATCGTCGGCGGCTACCGGGTGCTGTTCCAGGTCAATGACCCGGCGCAATTCCTTGCGTGCCGCCGCGCTGTCCTTCACTTCGTCATAACGCAGCGCCAGGGTTTCGCCGAGGCGATAGTCTTCCGGAAAATCACGGGTGGCGCTTTGCAGATAAGGGATGGCGTGGGCGCGCTGTTCCCGGGTGTCGGCCCCCGCGAGACGCATGCCGTAATCGGCGCGATAGCGCGGGTTGTGCGGTTCGCGACGCACGGCTTCGGCGAGCCACGCGGTGCTTTGTTCCAGTTCGCCGGCCTTTTGCGCGGTGACCGACGCTGCGTAGAAATGCCCGGCATCCGGCGCCTGCTGCAAGGCTGAACGCTGACGTTGCAATGCTTCGTGATGATCGCCGCGCGCGTCGGCAATCGCCGCACCCAGCGCCCATTCATTGGCCCCTCGGGCGCGACTGTGTTGCCAGTAACGTTCTGCGAGCTGCGTGTCGCCCGCGGTGAGGGCGCTGCGGCTGGCCGTCAGTTTGGCGTTATCGCTCAACTCAGCCTCCGGCAGGCTGCGCCAGATGGCCAGGGCGCCCGCCGAATCACCGGACGCTTCCAGCGCATACGCCAGCGGCAGACGACTGCCACGGTCGCCGAGTTTTTCTGCGGTCTGGTAGTAGACGACGGCTTCACCCGGCCGATCCGGCATGGCGCAACTGCCCAGGGCTCGATAGTCGCCTGCGACCTGCGGGTGGTCGCCAATGGCTTGTTGCACCGCGTCGCACTGACCTTTCTCGGCCAGTTGCGCCAGCAGTTGGCCGCGTGTGACGGGATCGACGCGATTGAGCAGCGACACCATGCGTTTCTGCTGCGCCGGGGTCGGCGTCGATGAGGCATAGAGCCCCGCCAGCCGTTGCAGCAGGGCAACGGGCAACTTGCCGCCATGACGGTCATAGGCGTTTTCGAGCAACTGTTGCGCGTGTTCGCGCTGGCCGGCGTTCAGCGCCAGATACGTTGCCTGATTGAGCGAGCCGAGGTTGCCGGTCTGCTGGTAGTGTCGCTCCCAGAGCGTCGCGGCTTCTGTATTGCGACCCAGGGCTTGCACCAGTTCGGCCCGGCGTTTGACCACGTCAGCCGTCTGTGGCTGGCCGGCGAGCCAGGCCATGACCTTGTCGCTCTCGCCCTGGTCCTGCCAGATGTCCAGCAGCCGTGCCTGGCGGCGACTGTCCCAGGGTTCGGGCAGGCGCGTGCCTTGCAGCAGCTCGGTGTCTTGCAGGCGCTGGGCCAGGATCAACCATTTTTGCGGGTCATCGTTCGGCTGGCAGTCACGCAGCTGCGTGCGTGCGGCTTGCGGATCGCGACCGGACAACCATTCGGCCGTCTCCAGGCACGGGCGCTGCAATTCGCTACTCAAGCGTTGCACAGTCGGTATATCGCCGCTTTGTCGAGCCAGTTCCCACAGGCGCTGGCGTTGCGCCGGATCCGCCAGTTCGCTGGCGGGCAATGATTGAATCCAGCGTTGAGCCTGTTGCACTTGGCCCATGGCGATCGCCCGATCGATCATCGCGAGGCGTGCCTTGCGCGCGGCTTCGGGTGACGGGGCTTGCTGCAGCAATTGCTGCAAAGGCTGTTCGTCGAGCCGCTGCACATAGGCGTTGGCCAGTCGCTGCCAGCCTTCGGCGTCCAGTTGATCGCTGGCGGCCAATGGCGCCAGTTGCTCGATGGTGCCGTTCCAGTCGCGCAATTGCTCGGACCAATTGGAGCGGGCCAGTTGCAGGATGTTGTCGTCACCCTTGGGCGTCAGTTGTGCCAGCCAGTCGTGAGCCCTGCCAGCGCCACCAAACTTCGCGAGGCTCAAGCTATAGGCCTGCCACAGGCGTACTCGCTGGCTGAGGTTGCTGTTGGCAATCCATTGTTCTACTTGCTCGCTGCCCGGAGGATCCTGTTCGATCCAGGTCAGGCGCAGGTTGAGCAGGGCGTCGTTGTTGTCCGGGTTGTCCGGCAGCGCCTGCACGGCATCCTTGTACCGTCGTTGCTTGGCCAGCGCTTCCACCAACAGGGCGCGGGCTTCATCGTTTTTCGGCACCTTGACCAGCAGGTGGCGCATCAGCCGTTCGACCTCGGCCCAGTTGCCCTTTTTCGCTTCGCGGTAGCTGCGATCCATGTAGGGGAAACTGCGAAATTGTTCGAACTCGGTCAGCGGTTCAGCCTGTACCCATGAGCTGGTGGCCAGGCTCAGCAACAGACTGCCAATGAGGAGGGCATGACGATCAGGCTTCATGCAACCTCCCGGACAATGCGGAAGGCCGCTTGCTGTTCACTGGCCTGGTCGGCCAGGGCCTGTTCGAGCACTTCCTGCGTGATCATGCCGCGCGAGATGAGGTGTTCACCCAAGGACATGTGCTCGGCATCGAAGTCGATCAAAGCCTGATTGAACAGGCTCGGCGGGACCATGCCGCGCACTTGCAGCAGATTGCCCAGCAGCACCTGGTGATGGCTGACGCGTTCGAGCAAGGCTTCATCGTCCTGATGACGCTCAAGCACTTCGAGCATGTGGTGCACTTCCTTATTCTGGCGGGGGCTGGCGTACCAGTAGCGGATACCCAGCGTGACCCGGCCCTGAGGCGCAAGACGGCAGCGCACCGGGCGTTTCAATTGACGGCTGATGGCGCCGAGGGAGACCTGGCTCACCGGCCCTTCGGAGGCCAGCACCAGGGTGTTGCCTTCCTCGGCCACCGGCAGCACGCCGTAGTGGGAGGCGATCTTGCGCGGCACGGCATCGATCAGGCGCTTGTCGAGTTTGAACGGGTTCAGTGGTGCCCATTCGAGATCCAGCTGCTCGGCGAGGGTTTCTACCAGTTGCGTGCTGTCGATGTGTTCACGCAGCAGCAGTTCGTGGCCCAGACGCCGGCGTATCGGGTTGGTGATCGCCGCTTCCAGTTGCTCTTCGGTGAGCAGGCCTTTTTCCACCAGGCGATGACCCAGCGGCGTGCGCTGGGCTTTGGTCAGGGCCGGGAATTCGTGGGTGGTCTTGTCCCACGCCACACGGCGCGAATCGCCCATTTCCATGACCTGGCGCAGCGCCCGCACGTTGGCGAAGAAGTTGATGAAGTTGCTCCATATCATGCGCGGTGCCGACAACAGGCCTTCGACGAGCCCGTAGTAACGGGTGACGAACCAGCCACGCTGGAACAGCCGATTGATCAGCATCAAACCGTTGAGCCACAAGAGCGTAGCGAGCACCGGGCTGTTGGACAGGATCGACGGATAGCGCCAGGCGGTGGGTGCAATCACTGTCATCAGCCACATCGCCAGCAGCACGAGGCACAACAGGTTCACCAGGAAACTCAGTAGGTAAGCGATCATGCCGCGACGGTCGCGCCAGAGGAAATAGTTGAGCACGCCCGTGGGGCTCCAGCCGAGGTTCTTGGTGCCTTGAAAGACGATGCCGACGATCCAGCGCGATTTCTGGCGGATGGCATGCTGAAAGTCCCGGGGGAAATGCTCGCGAACGCAGATGACCTGGGAAAACACGCGGTCCATGCCGAACGCCCAGGGCTGTTCGAGCGCCAGTTTCGGGTCGGTCACCGAGTAACGGGCAAAGATGCACTTCATGCCTTTTTGCTTGAGGCGGAAACCGATGTCGTAGTCTTCGGTCAGGCTCTGCACGTCGAAGGCGATGCCGTCACCGTCTTCGAGCAGGGCACTGATGGCTTTACGGCTGAAGCAGGTGCCGACCCCGGCGCTGGGCACCTGGCCGGTCATGGCTTCGCGGACGATTACATCCTTGCCATGGTTCTCGGCGAACTCGTCGACGTAATGCCCGGCGGTGAAGCCTCGCCACTCCGGCGCATAGGGGTAGACCGGAATCTGGATCAGGTCCTTGGCCGGCAGCAGGTAGTTGAAGAGGCGCAATTCCATCGGCGAAATCACGTCTTCGGCATCGTGCAGAATGAACCCGGAAAACTGGATTTTCGCCTCGCTTTCAAAGCGCAGGATCGCATCGATGATGTTGTTCAGGCAGTCGGCCTTACTGGTGGGGCCGGGGCGGGCGCAGACCACTTTGTGCACGTTGGGGTAGTGCTGGCAGACCGCATCGACGTCGGCCTGCGTCTCGGCATCGTTGGGGTACGTACCGACGAAAATCTGATAGTTCTCGTAATCGATGGTCGACGCCGCCAGGCGCGCCATTTCACCGACCACACCGACTTCGTTCCACGCCGGGACCATGATTGCCAGGGGTTTTTCGGCGATGGCGTAAAGGCGCTCTTCATCCGCGCGCTTGAATTTTTCGTAGATCCGCCAGCGTCGGACCAGCTTGCGGCCCCAGTACACGAGGTCGATGAACAGGTCATCGAGCCCGAGGAGGAACATCAATAACGCCAGGGTGATCGCGAGGTATTTGAGACCGAACAGGACGTAGGCAAAAAAATCGACAAAACCGAAAGTCATCGTGCTTTGACCGCCGCCGAGCGCACATTCAGCCACTCGAACAATCGAGTGCCGAAGCGTTCGCTGGCGTGGCCGTCGCCGAAGGGGTTGTGAACGCGGCTCATGCGTTCGAAGTGGACCTCGTCATCCTGTTGGCCGGTGGCGCAGAAGCTCAGTCTGCCCCCGGACAATTGACGCAACACTCTGGCGAGTGGCGCCATCTTGATGGCCTCCGGACGCGTACCGAAAACCATCATGATGTTGAAAGACATTGACCCCTCCTGGGAATGTGGCAAGGCTCTGGCTCAAGGCCAGCAATGCTTTGCCGCTTACTGAGATGTAAATGAAAGCAGCCGGATTGGAGCTTGTCCAATTGGGTTTGAGGCTTGATTGATGTCAATTAATTGCAGCAAATGCTCGGTCGATTATGGTTGCACCGCCGAGTATGGACGATAGAAAACTGCCGATCGCACTCATGTAAAACATCCTTGTCTTTGACCCGTCGGACGGGTGGGCTGCCGGCCATATGCTAGTCGTTCGATATGCCAAGTAAAAGATTTTGATTCGATAGGTTGCGTGGCCTCGTAGAGACGGGCTTCGGGTTGGTGAAACCGGTGGTTTTTTTCCTACAGCAACTCGGACGTGTATGGCCGTGTTTCGGGATCTGGCCCACAGCAGACTCGGAAATGGCGAAACGCGTGACGTGATATTTTTTGTTCTTCTGCATCTTGGCGCGAGTATCTCAGAATTGAAAAAGAAGCCCATGGGCTTGCTTGCCGCTGGCGGCGTCCAATCCGTTGCAATACTCAACCGAGATGGACCAGTGTTTTGTTGCGTCCCGGCCAAAGAGGACGAAGCCGTGATCTCCAGACTAGAAGATTTGGAGTTGATTTCCTTTTGTCATGAACGAGAAAACGACCCGACCATAAAAGTTTCAATTGATGATCTATGAGCTGGTGTTTGCTGAAACGGTCTGGAAAGAATGAAAGAAGCCCAGAGCAAACTTGAAGGAACAGTTCAGAATTGACCGTTAATTCCTCAATGCACCTTCCATTCGTTCCAGGTGCATCACGCACCGATTGTGAACCTGATACTCGCCCTTCGTAGCAAACGGTAGCGCTTCTCTTCTCTACGTTTCGTAACACCTTTTCCGCGCTTTCGCGCATCCCGCTGATTCACAAGACTTTTCAATCTCCCCAACATTCTCTCCACAACCTGTGGCACACTTTCTGCTGTCTATTCCGTTGTTACATACTAAGTTCCGGTATAGCGGAATAAACATCATCCTGGAGTGCTTGCCATGCATCGCCGACCTTCCTTGTTTAAAGCGTGTGTTTTTCTTTTTGCAGCTTCGGCTGCTGCCATGGGCGTAGCCCAGGCGGCGGACAGCAAGCTCGATAGCGTGCTGGCCCGTGGGAAACTGATCGTGGGCACGGGCAGTACCAATGCGCCGTGGCATTTCCAGGGAGCGGACGGCAAGTTGCAGGGGTTCGATATCGATATCGCGCGAATGGTCGCCAAAGGGTTGTTCAACGACCCGAGCAAGGTCGAGTTCGTGGTGCAGTCGTCCGATGCGCGGATTCCCAACCTGCTGACCGACAAGGTCGACATGAGTTGCCAGTTCATTACCGTGACCGCCAGCCGTGCGCAGCAAGTGGCGTTCACGCTGCCGTACTACCGCGAAGGTGTCGGCCTGCTGTTGCCGGCCAACAGCAAGTACAAGGAAATCGAAGACCTCAAGGCGGCCAATGACAGCGTGACCGTGGCGGTGCTGCAGAACGTTTACGCTGAAGAACTGGTGCACCAGGCGCTGCCCAAGGCCAAGGTCGATCAGTACGACAGCGTGGATTTGATGTACCAGGCCGTGAACTCCGGTCGTGCCGACGCCGCTGCCACCGACCAGTCTTCGGTCAAGTACCTGATGGTGCAGAACCCCGGTCGCTATCGCAGCCCGACCTACGCCTGGAGCCCGCAAACGTACGCGTGCGCAGTTAAACGCGGCGATCAGGACTGGCTGAACTTCGTCAACACCACGTTGCATGAAGCCATGACCGGCGTTGAATTCCCGACGTATGCGGCGTCCTTCAAACAGTGGTTCGGTGTGGATCTGCCTACCCCGGCCATCGGTTTTCCCGTCGAATTCAAATGACCCCGTGAGAGTGGGGCGCCCATAACGCGCCCCGTTCAAGGTACTGCTGACCATGAACTATCAGTTGAACTTTGCCGCCGTGTGGCGCGATTTCGACACCTTGCTGGCGGGGCTCGGACTGGGCCTGGAGCTGGCGCTGGTGTCGATCGCCATCGGTTGCGTGATCGGCCTGATGATGGCGTTTGCTTTGCTCTCAAAGCACCGCGCATTACGGGTGATGGCGTCGGTGTATGTGACGGTGATCCGTAATACGCCGATTCTGGTGTTGATTCTGTTGATCTACTTCGCGTTGCCGAGCCTGGGGATTCGTCTGGACAAGATCCCGTCGTTCATCATCACCCTGTCGCTGTATGCCGGGGCGTACCTGACCGAAGTGTTCCGTGGCGGGTTGTTGAGCATTCCCAAGGGCCAGCGTGAAGCCGGGTTGGCCATCGGCCTGGGCGAGTGGCAGGTCAAGGCCTACGTCACTGTGCCGGTGATGTTGCGCAACGTGCTGCCGGCCTTGTCGAACAACTTCATTTCGCTGTTCAAGGACACCTCGCTGGCGGCGGCGATTGCCGTGCCCGAGCTGACCTATTACGCGCGCAAGATCAATGTCGAGAGCTACCGGGTGATTGAAACCTGGCTGGTGACCACAGCGCTCTATGTTGCGGCCTGTTACCTCATTGCCATGATGCTGCGTTACCTCGAGCAGCGTCTGGCGATCCGCCGATAGGAGGCCCTCATGTACGAATCACCCAGTTGGTTGCATGAGTTATGGGTTGCCCGCGAAGTGTTGTGGCAAGGCTTCCTGACCAGTGTGCAGGTCTCGGCGCTGGCGATTTTGCTGGGCACGATGGTCGGCATAGTCGCCGGTCTGGTGCTGACTTACGGCAAGTTCTGGATGCGTGCGCCGTTCCGTTTTTACGTGGACATTATTCGCGGCACGCCGGTGTTTGTGTTGGTACTCGCTTGCTTCTACATGGCGCCCGCATTGGGCTGGCAGATCAGTGCATTCCAGGCCGGAGCCTTGGGGTTGACGCTGTTCTGCGGTTCCCACGTCGCCGAGATTGTGCGCGGCGCGCTGCAAGCGTTGCCGAGCGGTCAGATGGAAGCGAGCAAGGCGATTGGCCTGACGTTTTATCAAGCCCTCGGTTATGTGCTGTTGCCTCAGGCGCTGCGGCAGATCCTGCCGACCTGGGTCAATTCGTCCACCGAGATCGTCAAGGCCTCGACGCTGCTGTCGGTGATCGGCGTGGCCGAGTTGCTGCTCAGCACCCAGCAGATCATTGCCCGAACCTTCATGACGCTGGAGTTTTACCTGTTCGCCGGATTTCTGTTTTTCGTCATCAACTACGCCATCGAATTACTCGGCCGGCACATTGAAAAGCGGGTGGCCTTGCCATGACTCAACCTCAAGTTTCGAACGTTCCAAATGAGCAGCCCTTGCTGGACATTCGCGGGCTGCACAAAAAATATGGCCAGCTCGAAGTGCTCAAGGGCGTCGACCTGACCATGCAGCGCGGCAACGTGGTCACGCTGATCGGCTCCAGTGGTTCGGGCAAGACCACGCTGCTGCGCTGCGTGAACATGCTCGAAGAATTCCAGGGCGGACAGATCATGCTCGATGGCGAATCCATCGGCTATGACGAGGTCAACGGCAAGCGCATACGCCACCCGGAAAAAGTCATCGCCCGCCATCGCGCCATGACCGGCATGGCGTTCCAGCAGTTCAACCTGTTCCCGCACCTGACCGCGCTGCAGAACGTCACCTTGGGTTTGCTCAAGGTCAAAAAACTGCACAAGGACGAGGCTGTCGCGCTCGCCGAAAAATGGCTCGAGCGGGTTGGTTTGCTGGAGCGCCGCGATCACTATCCGGGGCAGTTGTCGGGCGGTCAGCAGCAGCGCGTGGCGATTGCCCGGGCGATTGCAATGAACCCGAGCCTGATGCTGTTCGACGAAGTCACCTCGGCCCTCGACCCGGAACTGGTGGGCGAAGTGCTGAGCGTGATCAAGGGCCTGGCCGAGGATGGCATGACCATGCTGTTGGTGACCCACGAAATGCGCTTCGCTTTCGAGGTCTCGGACAAGATCGTATTCATGAATCAGGGGCGTATCGAAGAGCAGGGGCCTCCCAAGGAGCTGTTCGAACGCCCGCAATCACCGCGTCTGGCTGAGTTCCTCAAAAACACGCGGTTTTAACTTTTAGCTTTTCAATCAGGAGAAACACTCATGAGCATTACTCGTTACGGCACCGGCAGCAGCGCCGCTGGCGGTACGCCTCGTCCTTTCGCCCGCGCCGTTGAAGCCGACGGCTGGCTGCACGTTTCTGGCCAGGTGCCGGCGTTGGATGGCGAGATCATTGTTGGCGGCATCGTCGAGCAGACTCACCAGACCATGAAGAACCTGATCGCGATTCTCGAAGAGGCCGGTTATGGCCTCGAAGACGTGGTGCGCGCCGGGGTGTGGCTGGAAGATCCGCGGGATTTCACCAGTTTCAACAAGGTCTTCTCCGAGTACTTCAAACCCGAACACGCACCGGCCCGGGCCTGCGTGCAGGCGAACATGATGGTTGATTGCAAGGTTGAGATCGACTGCATCGCGTACAAGAAAAAGGCCTGAACCGAGTCGCGCCCATCGCTGGCAAGCCAGCTCCTACAAGGACCACGCAAACCTGTAGGAGCCGGCTTGCCGGCGATGGCGGCCTAACGGTCGACACGGCACTCTGGGTAAACTCCCGGCACTTTGATTGGGAAACACTGACATGACCGAAGACACCATCAAGCGCCGGGCTCGCGGTCTGGACCGGGCGTTCGATATCCTCGATTTCCTCAAGGAAATCGGCCAGCCCCTGCGTCCGAATGAAATTGCCAGTGGCATCGGCAGCCCGAAATCCACGGTCTACGAGCTGGTGGCGTCCTTGCTCGAACGGCGGATTCTGGAGCCCGTGGGCAAGGACGGTCACGTCTACCTCGGCCGTCAGCTGTACTTCCTCGGGCAGGCGCATTTGCGTCATTTCGACCTGACCCGAGAGGCCGATCACGCCTTGCAGGAGATCGTCAGCCAGACCCATGAAACCGCGCAGATGTGCCTGCTCAACGGGCGCAAATACACGGTGGCATTGATGAAAGAGGGCGAGCGGCATTTCCGCATTTCCTCGGACATCGGCGAGAACGCGCCGATCCCCTGGACCGCGTCCGGGCGCCTGTTGCTGGCGCACCTGAGCGACCAGGAAATCATCGACCTGATCGATCACGACGACTTCATCCTGCCCAACGGTGAACGCCTGCCGCTGGAGCAGTTTCTCGGTGAAATCCGTCAGGCCGGTATCGACGGTTTTTTCTCCTTCGACAGTGTCGCCGACACCTTTACCCATTGCTTCGCCGCCCCGGTCAAAGACCCGAACGGCGTGGCCATTGCGACCCTGTGCATCGTCGCCCCACGGGCCGATGCCAAGACGCATTACAACGACTATCGCCGGGTGTTGATCGACAACGCCAACCGCCTGGCCCGTCGCATTAACGAATAACAGCGGCTGTTCGCGGCCGCGAAAATGTGAGGAGTTCTACCATGTCTTCTGCCCAAAATACTGCTGCCGTGGAAAAGGGCTCTGCCCAGGCCGGTGCCCATCTGGTGCGTGACGTCAGCCTGCCGGCGCTGGTACTGCACCGCGAGGCGCTGGAACACAACATTCGCTGGATGCAGGCGTTCGTCAGCAACAGCGGTGCCGAACTCGCGCCTCACGGCAAAACCAGCATGACCCCGGCCTTGTTTCGCCGCCAACTGGACGCCGGCGCCTGGGGCATCACCCTGGCCAGCGCCACGCAAACCCGCGCGGCGTACGCGCATGGTGTACGTCGGGTGCTGATGGCCAACCAACTGGTGGGGACGCCGAACATGGCGCTGATCGCCGATCTGCTGGCGGACCCGACGTTCGATTTCCATTGCATGGTCGATCACCCAGACAACGTCGCTGACCTCGGCGCGTATTTCGCCTCGCGCGGTGTGCGCCTGAACGTGATGATCGAGTACGGCGTGGTGGGTGGCCGTTGCGGTTGCCGGACCGAAGAGGAAGTGATCGCCCTGGCCAAGGCCATCAGCGCACAACCCGCGTTGGCACTGACTGGTATCGAAGGTTATGAAGGCGTGATTCACGGTGATCATGCGGTCACCGGCATTCGCGCGTTCGCCGCGTCGCTGGTGCGTCTGGCGGTGCAATTGCAGGACAGCGGCGCGTTCGCCATTGCCAAGCCGATCATCACTGCGTCGGGTTCGGCCTGGTATGACCTGATCGCCGAGTCCTTCGAAGCGCAGAACGCTGGCGGGCGTTTCCTCAGCGTTTTGCGTCCTGGCAGCTACGTAGCCCACGACCATGGCATCTATAAAGAAGCGCAATGCTGCGTGCTCGACCGTCGTAGCGATCTGCACGAAGGCCTGCGCCCGGCGCTGGAAGTCTGGGCCCATGTGCAATCGTTGCCAGAACCGGGTTTTGCGGTGATCGCCCTGGGCAAGCGCGACGTGGCCTACGACGCCGGGCTGCCGGTGCCGTTGCTGCGTTACAAGGCTGGTGTGGTGCCGGCAAAGGGTGACGACGTCAGTGCCTGCAAGGTGACGGCGGTGATGGATCAGCACGCGTTCATGACCGTGGCGCCGGGGATTGAACTGCGGGTGGGCGACATCATTTCGTTCGGCACTTCGCACCCGTGCCTGACGTTCGACAAGTGGCGCACGGGGTGTCTGGTGGATGAGCAGTTGAATGTCATCGAAACCATGGAAACCTGTTTCTAAGGTTCCAGACCGAGGCGCGGCCATCGCCAGCAAGCCGGCTCCTACAATGGAATGCGTTCCCCCTGTAGGAGCCGGCTTGCTGGCGATGGCGCCCGCCGAGACACCACCGAACCACCAGAGACACCACAACAATGAACACCATCAACACACTCGGCCCCAACATCCCGCGCATCGCCCTGATCGGCGAATGCATGATCGAGTTGCAACACCGCGCCGACGGCAGTCTGCAACAGAGCTTCGGCGGCGATACCTTGAACACGGCGGTCTATCTGTCCCGGGAACTCGGCGAAGGCGGCAGCGTTGATTACGTCACCGCCCTGGGCGATGACAGTTTCAGCGATGCCATGTGCCGAAGCTGGGCCGCCGAAAACATCGGCCTGGACATGGTCCAGCGCCTGCCCGGTCGCTTGCCCGGTTTGTACTGCATCCAGACCGACGCCGCCGGTGAGCGTCGCTTTTTGTACTGGCGCAACGAAGCCGCCGTCCGCGATTGCTTTACCACGCCAGCCGCCGCGCCGATCCTCGCGGCGCTGCCGGATTACGACGTGCTGTATTTCAGCGGCATCACCCTGGCGGTACTCGGTGTGCAAGGTCGGGAGAAGTTGCTGGAAACCCTGATCGAAGCGCGGCAGCGGGATGCACGGATCGTGTTCGACAACAACTACCGGCCACGTTTGTGGGCGTCGATCGAGGACGCTCGGGCGGCGTATCGCAGCGTGTTGCCGTATGTCGATCTGGCGTTGCTGACTGTCGACGACGAACAGGCGTTGTTTCATTTTTCCGATTGCGAGGCGGTGTTCGCCGCTTACGAGCAGGTGGGTACGCCGGAAGTGGTGCTCAAGCGTGGTGCCGAAGCGTGCCTGATTCGCTGTGAGGGCGAGTCGTTCGAGGTGCCGGCGCAGAAGGTCGAACGCGTTGTGGACACGACGGCGGCGGGGGATTCGTTCAGTGCGGCTTACCTGGCCAGTCGGCTCAAGGGGGGGAGCCCGGTGGAGGCGGCCGAGGCGGGGCATCGGTTGGCGAGTCGGGTGATTCAGGTGCCGGGGGCGTTGATTCCCAAGTAAGTGGTGAATGGCCGCTGGCTGCGCCACCGGATCGCGAGCAGGCTCACTCCCACAAGGTTTGTGTCGTACCCAAATTGGTGATCAACACACAAATCCTGTGGGAGCTGGCCTGCCAGCGATGGGGCCCTCAAGCCAACCCATCAATCCCGATAAAATACCTGCACCAGGTGATAGCCAAACTTGCTCTTGATCGGCCCATGCACCACCCGCAACGGCTTCTTGAAAATCACCGCATCAATCACACCGACCATCTGCCCTGGCCGTACTTCACCGAGATCACCGCCGCGCTTGCCGGACGGGCAGGTGGAATACTTCTTGGCCAGCACATCGAAGGCTTCGCCCTTGGCGATGCGTTGTTTGAGCTGCTCGGCTTCTTCCGAGGTTTTCACCAGAATATGGCGGGCTTGAGCTTTCATGGTGCGAGTACCTTGCAACGGTAGTGGCTATGTGGGTGGATCGGGGCGCGCGATTATGCCTCAACTCACTCGGGTTGGCCGATCATCGTGCGAATCTTGTTGGCCAGCAGGTCAACCGAAAACGGTTTGGCCACCATGTCCATGCCTTCCTCAAGGAAGCTCTGACGCTCGGCGGCCATTTCCGCGTAACCGGTCATGAACAGCACTTTGAGCTCCGGACGGTGCTGACGGGCGATTTCTGCCAATTGCCGACCGTTCATGCCCGGCAGCCCGACATCAGTCACCAGCAGATCGACCCGCAGATCCGATTCGAGCAGGGGCAGGGCAGTCTTCGCATCTTCGGCCTCGTGGGCGCGATAACCCAGCTCCTTGAGCAGATCGAATACCAGCATGCGCACCGCCGGATCATCTTCCACCAACACCACGGTTTCCCCGGCTATCGCCGAAGGTGCCTCGCCGATGACCGGCGTCAGCACATCTTGCGGCTCCATCTCGTGCAAGCGCGGCAAGAACAGGCGCACGCTGGTGCCCTGGCCCGGCAGGCTGAACAGGCTCACGTGGCCGCCCGACTGCTGGGCAAAACCGTAGATCATCGACAAACCCAGCCCCGTGCCCTGGCCGATAGGCTTGGTGGTGAAGAATGGATCGAACGCCTTGGCCAACACTTTCGGGGTCATGCCGGTGCCGTTGTCACTGACGGCGATCATCAGGTAATCCCCGGCCTTGACGGGTTCCAGAATGTTGATGTCGCTGCTGTCCAGATAGACATTGGCGGTTTCGATACGCAACTCGCCGCCATCGGGCATGGCATCCCGCGCATTGATCACCAGATTGAGCAGGGCGTTTTCCAGTTGGCTGACGTCGGTGCTGACCGGCCAGGCTTCATCGGCCAGTTGCAGTTTCAGCTCGATGTGCTCGCCCTTGGTGCGGCTGAGCAAGTCTTCCAGAGAATGAATCAGTTCGTTGGCGTTCAGCGGCTTGCGATCCAGCGACTGGCGTCGGGAGAAGGCGAGCAGGCGATGGGTCAGGGCGGCTGCGCGGTTGGCTGACGACACCGCCGCTTCGGTGAAACGGCCGATCTCGGCGGTACGCCCATCGGCGATGTAGCGCTGCATCAGGTCGAGGCTGCCGATGATCCCGGTGAGCATGTTGTTGAAGTCATGGGCGATGCCACCGGTGAGCTGGCCGACCGCTTCCATTTTTTGCGCATGGCGCAGGGCATCTTCGGCACGCTCGCGTTCGAACATTTCGTTTTGCAGGCGCTGGTTCGCTTCGGCCAATTGCTGGGTGCGGGCGGCGACGCGTTCCTCAAGGGTTTCGTTGAGGTTGCGCAAGGCTTCTTCGGTCTGTTTGCGCTCGGTTTCGTCGATCACGAAAATGTAGAAACCGTTCACCGCGCCATCCGGCCCGTGGCGGGGCAGGTAATTCATCAAGGCTTGTCGAGTGCTGCCATCACGATGTGGCGTGCTGATGCTGAAACAGCAGGTCCTGCCCGCCAGTGCTTCGGCGATGTATTCGGCACGCAAGGCGTAGGCTTCTTCACCCAGCACCTCACGAATGGTCCGACCGTAAAGCTCTTGGGGCGTCAGCCCGTACCAGTCGAGGTACGCCGAGTTGTTCAGGCGAAAGCGTTCCTCGCTGTCGACGTAACTGATCAGGATCGGCATGGCGTTGATGATCAGTTGCAGCTCGGTCTGACTCTGACGCAAGGCCTGTTCGGTGTGTTTTCGTTCGGTCAGGTCCAGCGCGGCGCCGAGGAAGCGGATCGGCCGGCCATGGTGGTCCTTGTAACAACGGCCCCGGGCAAACACCCAGCGCAACTGGCCGTCGGGTTGCAGCAGACGATATTCCTCGGCGTATTCGCTGCCCTGAGTGATGCACTGCTTGATGCCGCGAGTGACCATCGAGCGGTCTTCCGGGTGCACAGCTTCGAGATAGTCGCTGATGGGCAACTGGCTGGCGAGTAGCGGGTCTATGCCATGCAGTTGGGCGAAGTGTGCGTCGGCAATGAAGCGGTCTTCGCCGATGTCCCAGTCCCAGGTGCCGACGGCGTCAGTGGCGGCCAGCGCCAGTTGCAGGCGTTCCTCGGTCTCGCGCTGCGCCTTCAGACTGGCGGCCGAGCGCTGCTCCAGTTCGAGGGCGATGCGTCGGCGTTCATTGGTTTCGATGGCTGTGACCAGAATCCCGGCGACGTCGGCGTGTTCATCGCGGATCGGGCTGTAGGTCAAATCCAGCCAGAAGTCGGAATCATTCCCGTCGCGTTGCAGGGTGAAGCGTTGTTCGCTGTAAGTCCGCACCTGGCCTTGTAGGACGGCACTGTAAATCGGGTCGGTAAAGTCTTTGAGTTCTGGCCAGATCTGGTGCGTCGGTTGTCCGAAAGCGTGCGGATGCTTGCTGCCGGCCAGCAGCGCGAAGCCGTCGTTATAGATCTGCGTAAGCTGCGGCCCCCACAGCAACAGCATCGGCATCGGTGAGTGAATCACGATGTCCACCGCTGTGCGCAGGCTCTGCGGCCAGTCACTGGCGGCGCCGAGCGGGGTGCACGTCCAGTCCAGTCTGGCAATCAAGGCCTGGGCATCGCTGCCGGTGGGTACTGCGTTCATCAAGGTGTCCTGCACGTCGGTCGGGGTGACGGCGTCTACTATCCTAGGGCGGTAGACGCTGAATGACCGATTTTCCGGGTCATTTCTGTTCATTGAATGCTTCGCGGGTGTTTTTTGCCATGGAAATCGATGCGCTGTTAAAGACCCTGTCCAGCCAAGAGGGTTCCGATTTGTACCTGTCCACCGGTGCGCCACCCTGCGCCCGGTTTGACGGTGTACTCAAACCCTTGGCCGAACAGCCGTTCAAACCGGGGGAAATCGCCGCGATTGCCGCGTCCATCATGGACGCCGAACAGCGACTGGAGTTCGATCGGGAACTGGAGATGAACCTGGCGATCTCGTTGGCGGGTGTCGGGCGCTTTCGGGTCAATATTTTCAAGCAACGCAACGATGTGTCGATCGTGGTGCGCAACATCAAGCTCGACATTCCGCGTTTCGAAGACCTCAAGTTGCCACCCGTGCTGCTGGAAACGGTGATGCTCAAACAAGGGCTGATGTTGTTCGTCGGCGCCACCGACTCGGGCAAGTCGACCTCGCTGGCGGCGTTGATCGATTACCGCAACCGCCATAGCAGCGGGCATATCGTCACCATCGAAGACCCTATCGAGTACATCCACCGGCACAAAAAATCGATCATCAATCAGCGCGAGGTCGGCGTCGATACCCGCAGTTTTCATACCGCGCTGAAAAACACCCTGCGCCAGGCACCCGACGTGGTGCTGATCGGTGAGATCCGCGACCGCGAGACCATGGAGCATGCGCTGGCGTTTGCCGACACCGGGCATTTGGTGATTTCCACCTTGCACGCTCACAACGCCCATCAGGCGCTGGATCGCATTATCAATTTCTTCCCGCAAGAACGGCGGATGCAGCTGCTGCATGACCTGGGCAACAACCTTAAAGCGTTCGTTTCCCAACGTCTGGTGCGCACTCGTGACGGTCAACGCAGGGCGGCGGTAGAAGTGATGCTGGGCACGCCGACCGTAGGCGACCTGATACGGCGCAATGAGCTGGACGAACTTAAAAGCATCATGGAAAAGTCCGCCGAGCTGGGGATGCAGACCTTCGATGGCGCCCTGTATGCACTGGTGCTGGAAGGTGTGATCAGCGAGGATGAAGCGTTAAAAAATGCGGATTCGCTGAACAATTTAAAGTTGCACCTTAAGTTGCATAGGGACGGAGCTTCGATATTAAGATCATCCAGTGATGAATGGGGGTTGGCTGACTGATTGCAGGCGCCTCTTAAACTTTGTTGGTTCTAATGCTTGAAATGTTTTCTTGTGGTTTATTGCTGTTTAGTTACTCGTGAATAAGTAAGGATTTGGCTGGGTTTAACCAGTCGAATAATAAAATTCATGAGGTTGTTTTATGTGTGAAAAATTCAAATATAAAAACTATCAAATTTCCGGTTCAGTTTCCGAGGTGCAGTATCAATGGTTAAAGGCCGATGCTGTCGAGCGACAATCAGTACTAAACCTGTTGCCAACTATTATCGAGGAGCAAGAGGGCGATGGGGATTACAGTTGGCAAGGCTATGAGTTGGAATTGGTAGACGGGTCTTCGCTTTATGAAGTCCATATGCCGGGTCGAGCGGCGTGGAGTCACCTGGCCAACTACACGGTCGTGATGGATGAGCTCCGTCGCCACCGCCCCGAGAACATGGCGGCAACCCGAATCAATGAAGCCGGTGGCTTGGAGATATTTCGAAAAGACAGTGCCGTGTGGGAAGTCGTCGACGTGGATATCGTCCACCAGTCCCACTACTACCAGAAACTGCTGGTGGTCGGGGACATTGCCAGGCAGGCCGGTGGTTACGTTTATACCGAAGATTTAGTGGATGTGGAGCAATGGCTGAAGTTTCATGGCCTGGCAGTTCCTCGAAATGCGAGCGAAGTAAAAAACCTGATTGCGCTTTTCGAGTTTGATCCCGATGTTGACGAGTTGGGTAACTATTGGGGCCAGCTCGTTACGGATGACCCGACGTTGGCCGTCTTGTCGGCTGAGCAACGTGCTGCCATTCGGCAAGTCATCCCACTTGTCGCCGAGCACACCAAACTGCTGGATAAGTTGTACCGCGAAACCGGGCGCGGCCTGACGACGCACGATAACGCCGCTGAACGGATGGTTCAGTTGGTCAAGCATCCTGTGGCCCAGGCCAGCGCCAGGACACTGCTGGAGGCGTTGGACTGGTTCGGTGCGCAATCCGGGCAAGAGGTCTCTTCGCAAGATCTCGAGCAACTGCTGATAACCAGTCTGTTGCTGGACCTTTATCCGACTCTCGGCAGCACCCAGGAGCGCAAGAGTATCGGTGGTTTCGATTTATATACGCCGACCAATGTTGAGCGCTCGCCAGCCTTGGTGCGTGAAGAGTTGCAGGCCTTTCTCCATACCAAAGGCTGGGTTGATCCTGCCGCGGCACCGCTGGCGTGTCACCTGCTGCTGGCGGAGATCGCACCGGAATTTCTGGTCAGGGGCGTTCCATCGGCGCTGACGATGGGCTCGGTTTCCTGGGTGACCTTTTGCCATGGCGTTGCCCTGGCGGAAGCGGTCAGGAAGGGCGCGTCACGTGTGCTGACGTATGCGCAAATCATGGCGTATGTCGAATTGGAGCCTGTGAGCGAACCACTGTCCCGACTGCGGGATTTGGCAATGATTGACCCGATTGTCGATTGGGCACTGATGAATGGCGTTATCAGCGCAAGCGAACTCAACCAAGCGGCGAAGGAAACCACGGAGCAGGCAATCACGGCGTTCCAGGAATACGCAGAGAACTTCACCCATCTTGCGCGCATCTATTCCAGCCCCATGCCCAACCGCGAAACCATGGCGCGCGAAGCGTTGCAAGGCGCAGTGCCGGAGTGTGATTTCCTCGACGATACAGTGCTTTATCAACGCCCCGGCCTCTATGCATCCCCTAACCCCATGTCGATGGTCGGCTTGCATATGTCGGGAGATCTGACGGGTGGCCAGTGGGATTTTCGTGCGGTCTTTCCCGACGAAGTTATTTCCAAAACACCTGATTTGCATGCAGGCCTGACCAATTACAAAAGGCCAACCTATTACGATCCTTCCGTCACCAGCCTTTATAGTCGCTTTCCAAGGTTGCTGAGACTGCCGTCCAACAATGCCGAATACCATCGCCTATTACGGGACTATCACGGCAATTTGAATAAAGCGCTGATGACCAATGTGAAATTGGCCCTTTCACACATGCTTCCCCATGATCTGGATATCTTTCTGAAAGGCAAGATCAGCTTTTTTACCGTTCGTCTTCCGGCAACCAGGACCGAGTCTTACTTCTCAATATCGCCTGTGCCTATTTCAACGACCTACGAAACCCAGCACAGTAACGATGCTGTCAAGGGACGCTTTGGCATTGTCATGTGCGCTACACACGGAAACACGGCCGCGTGTTATGAGTTGTTTACCTTGCGCGGTGAACTGCGGAAAAACAGCACGCTCGCCTCGCTGATCATCTCAACAGGCAAATTGCGGGCTGCAGCCAGGTTGGACTTCAACGGGGATTTGAATGCGCCTCTTCGACCCACGCCTCCCGAATCGTTACCGCTCTCTGTTGTTGAATACACGGACGGGGTTGTTGCTGAGAATGACGCCAGCAGCTCCATGGCGATTATTGAAAAGCTCGGCGAAATCCCCGCGCCAGCGTCTGTGGCGGCGAGGCAGCAGAGTACCTACGGGAACTTCGCTAATCCGCAACTGGTGCGAATTGCCGAGTTCGTTGTGAACAATCATCCGTTCCGCACGTTTGACGAAATCGAATCAATGGCGACCGTGCCGACAGCGCTCGAAAGCGAACGCAAAAGGGGCGAAGAGACTGCAGATTACATCGTGAATCTGGTGGTTCCGTTTAAAAAATGCATCGAGGATTTATCTTCCGGTGAACACAACAAGGTCGTCGACGGGATCTATGGATGCGTCATGGACACTATTGCATTGGGAGGCGCCTTCGTGGGGGCGGGCGCCAAAGCGCTGAGCATTTCGGCAAAAGCCATCTCGACAACGACCAAAGCTGCGCGCTTGACCCAGCTGGCCTTCATGACGTCTGTTTCCTTGTTCAACCCCGTGGATGATGTACCAACGGTGTTTTATGGCGCCGGGAAGCTCATCCACAAGGGCGCGTTACGTTTCAGCAGGCAGGCGCAAGAGCTTCTCGGGCTGGCGAAGTCCCAATTGGGCAGACTCCATGGCACTCATAAATCCTATGACCTGATCCGCGCAGCCAACAACCTCCATACCGGGCAGGGTAACTGGCGTCCCCGTGGTGCAATCGGTGAGACGCTCACGGTGGTGGCGGCACGCAACAATTTTCAATGGTATGCCCTCGACCGTCTGGGCAAAGCCTGGGGACCAAAACTGAACAACTTTGCTTATGTGGCCCCTGTCCGATTGCCACGTTCCACCAAGACATTGCCCGTCAGTTACACCCGACAGTTCATTGAGCAAAGCCTGCCGCGAGCCCGGACCAAAATCGAAAACGCGATCAATGCCTTGACCCATCGTGACTTCGAAGCTCAACGCAAACTGGTCGCCAGACTGCTGATGGGAAGCGACTCGAACGAGGCAATCAATCAGTTGGGGAATTATCTGAGAGCGATCAGGGCGGACTTTGCGGGCGTGTCCATCAGTAATTTTCTTCTCGATCCGCTCAAGGACACCCACCACATCGCGGCTTTCGATACGAGCGCTTACCAGCAGTGGAAAGGTGCCACCGGGCCATCCGATACGACGTTCATTGAAATCTATACCGCCAATCTCAACAGGCACTTCATCGGCCTGGGGTTCAACCATGATGTGGTCGCAGACGACTTGATCCATGAGTTGTTTCACGGACCTGCGCAGATCGGTGATGTCGCCTATGCCCGCGACGCCGGCAATGTCGGCGGTGGGCAGTCGCTGGATGTGTCGGCGCTGCTGAACCTTGCCTCCGGGCAGCTTGCGGTGACTGATGAAGGCGATGACCTCCACGCCAGTTCCAAAGCCTTTGAAAACGCCGACTCACTGGCGGTGGCCACTTCGCTGTTGAGCCAGTTGTACACGGACAAGGGCGGGTATGAACGCAACATGGCCCTGCTGCAAGATGCACTTGAAGCAAATCCCGATAGTGCAATCGCCGATCCGGTGCGGATCACGCTGAACAACCCTGACGTGGCAACGCAAAGGCCTGCGTCAGGCAGGCCCGGTGCGTCCGTTGGATAATTCAGAAGTGCAGGCCGTTTAAAAAGCCAGTTCCGGTCGATCCCGAAATTGCTCCAGCGCTTCGGGATTGGCCAGCGCATCGGTGTTTTTCACCGGCTGGCCATGCACCACGTTCCTCACCGCCAACTCGACCACTTTGCCGCTGATGGTGCGCGGAATGTCCGTCACCGCGACAATCTTCGCCGGTACGTGCCGTGGCGTGGTGTTGGCGCGGATGACCTGGCGAATCTGCTGTTGCAGCGCTTCGTCCAGTTCGACCCCCTCGACCAGCCGCACGAACAGCACGACTCGCACGTCGTCTTGCCATTGCTGACCGATGGCCACGCTGTCGGTGACTTGCGGGACTTTCTCCACCTGACGGTAAATCTCCGCCGTGCCGATACGCACGCCGCCGGGGTTGAGTACCGCGTCCGAGCGTCCGTGAATCATCATCGCGCCGTGAGCCAATTGTTCGGCGTAATCGCCCTGGGCCCAGACGCCGGGGAACAGGCTGAAATAAGACGCGCGCAGTTTTTCCCCGGTCGGGTCGTTCCACAGGCCGACGGGCATGGCCGGAAAGTGTCGGGTGCAGACCAGCTCACCTTTTTCGCCAATGACCGCACGACCGGCATCGTTCCAGACTTCGACCGCCATCCCCAGGCTCTTGCCCTGGATTTCGCCGCGACGCACCGCCAGCAATGGATTGCCGTTCACGAAGCACGAAACGATGTCGGTGCCGCCGGACATCGACGCCAGGCACAGGTCGGCCTTGAGGTCGCGATAGACGTAGTCGTAGCTTTGCGGCGATAGCGCAGAACCGGTGCACAACAGGGTTTTCAGCGTGCCGAGATCATGGCTTTGCCGAGGCTTCACGCCGTTGCTTTCCAGGGTCGCGAGGTACTTGGGACTGGTGCCGAACACGCTGATGCGCTCGTCGTCGATCAGGTCGATCAAGCGCTCCGGGCCGGGATGAAATGGCGAGCCGTCGTACAGCACCACGGCGCTGCCGACGGCCAGGGCCGACACCAGCCAGTTCCACATCATCCAGCCGCAAGTGGTGTAGTAAAACAAGCGGTCGCCGGGCCCGAGGTCGCAATGCAGGCCGTGTTCCTTGACGTGCTGCAACAGCACGCCGCCGGTGCTGTGGATGATGCATTTGGGCACGCCGGTGGTGCCGCTGGAATAGAGGATGTACAGCGGATGGGCGAAAGGCACGGCAACGAAATCCGGCTCGCCGCCCGGTTCGTAGAACGCATCCCAAAGCGTCACGCCTGCGTGGGTGCGGAAGTCTTTGATGTGCGCCTGGGGTTGTGCGTAAGGCACCACGATCAGCTGTTGCAGCGACGGCAGGCGTTCAAGGATTTCGTTGACCTTGGCGCGCTGGTCGATGTCTTTGCCGGCATAACGGTAACCGGCGCAGGTGATCAGCACTTTCGGTTCGATCTGGCCGAAGCGGTCGATGACGCCCTGGGTGCCGAAGTCCGGCGACGAACAGGACCAGATCGCTCCGAGGCTGGTGGTGGCGAGCATGGCGACCAGGGTTTGCCAGGTGTTCGGCATGCACGCGGCGACGCGGTCGCCAAGGCCGACACCGACGGCGATCAAGCTGTTTTGAAAACCGGCGACATGCTCGGCCAGTTCGGCCCAGGTCAGTTGTTCGCGCTGGCCGTTTTCACCGATCGCAATGACGGCGACGGCATCGTCACGACGGCGCAGCAGGTGTTCGGCAAAGTTCAGGGTGGCGCCGGGAAACCACTGGGCGCTGGGCATGTGCTCACCTTCGATCAGCACGGCGTCCGGTTGCGTATGGAAACGGATGTCGAAGAAATCGACGATGGCTTGCCAGAAATCGACCCGTTGATTGATGGACCATTGGTGCAGGGCGGCGTAGTCGGCAATGTCGAGGTGGTGGCGTTGATTGATGGCGCGCCGGAAGGCGTCCATGCGGGTCTTGGCGATGCGTTTGGCATCAGGTTGCCAGAGGATGTCGGACATTTTTTGCCTCTTCTTTTATCTTCAGATCCAATCGCCAGCAAGCCGGCTCCTACAGGTCATGCGTCGATCATGAAAACACCGATAACCTGTGGGAGCTGGCTTGCCCGCGATGAACGATAACGCGGTCTATCGCCTAATCACTGCGCCAACCACCCACCATCTATATTCCACGCTGCACCTCGAACCTGGCTACCGGCCTCACTGCACAAAAACAGCACCAGTTCACCCAGCTGAGGCGGCGTAACGAACTCCAGCGACGGCTGCTTCTCGGCCAGCAAATCGTGTTGCGCCTGCTGCGGATCAACCCCTTTGGCGATGCGGTCGTCAATCTGCTTCTGCACCAACGGCGTCAACACCCAGCCTGGGCAGATTGCGTTGCAGGTGACGTTGGTCGTGGCGGTTTCCAGGCCGACCACCTTGGTCAAACCGATCACCCCATGCTTGGCCGCGACGTAAGCCGCCTTGCCCACCGAACCGACCTGGCCATGCACCGAGGCGATATTGATAACCCGCCCCCAGCCCTTGGCGCGCATGCCCGGCAAGCTCAAACGGGTGCTGTGAAACACCGACGACAGGTTGATCGCAATGATCGAATCCCAGCGCTCCACGGGAAAATCTTCCACCGACGCCACGTGCTGAATGCCGGCATTGTTGACCAGAATGTCCACGCCGCCGAACTCGCGCTCGGCGTAGGCGATCATGTCGGCAATCTGCGCCGGGTCGCTGACATCGGCGGGGTGATGACCGACCTTGCCGCCGAACTGTTCAACCTCGGCAATCACTGTGGAGGCATCGCCGAAACCGTTGAGAATCAGGGTGGCGCCAGCCTTGGCCAGGCTGAGGGCGATGCCCAGGCCGATGCCGCTGGTGGAGCCGGTGACCAGTGCGGTCTTGCCTGAAAGAGTCGTCATGAATACCTCACACAATGCCAGTGGCGTAGAAAGTACCGATCACCACAAAAACCGCCAGGGTCTTGATCAGCGTAATACAGAAAATGTCTTTGTAGGCTTCGCGGTGGGTCAGGCCCGTCACCGCCAGCAAGGTGATGACCGCGCCGTTATGCGGCAGGGTGTCCATGCCGCCACTGGCCATCGCGGCGACGCGGTGCAGCACTTCCAGGGGAATGTTGGCCGCATGGGCCGCAGCGATGAAGTCATTGGCCATGGCCGCCAGCGCAATGCTCATGCCGCCCGATGCAGAGCCGGTGATACCGGCCAGCAAAGTCACGGTGATCGCTTCGTTGACCAGCGGGTTGGGAATGCTTTTGAGCCAGTCGGCCAGCACCAGAAAGCCTGGCAAGGACGCGATCACCGCACCAAAACCGTATTCAGATGCCGTGTTCATCGCTGCCAGCAATGAACCGCTGACCGCACTTCTGCTGCCTTCGGCCAACTTGCCGCGAATCGCCTGGAAGCCGAACACCAGCACCATGATGATGCCGACCAGCAAGGCAGCCTGAACGGCCCAGATCGCCGTGAGTTTGGCGACATCGGTGGTTACCGGTGCGGCCATGCCTGGCAGCGCGAGGCTATGGGTCTTGCCGTACCACTGGGGAATCCACTGGGTAAACAACAGGTTCATGATGCCGACGGCCAGCAGTGGCGACAGCGCGATCCACGGGTTGGGAAGTTTGATGTCGGCGGCGGTTTCCGGTTCGTTGCGCAGGTCGGTGCCGTAGCCTTCACCCGAAATCTGAGCCTTGTTGCGCTGGCGCTGCAGAAACGCCATGCCGGCGCAGACCACGAAGATTGAGCCGATCAAACCCAGCCACGGCGCCGCCCACGCGGTGGTGTTGAAGAAGGTGCTGGGGATGATGTTCTGGATTTGCGGGGTGCCGGGCAGGGCGTCCATGGTGAACGAGAAGGCGCCGAGGGCGATGGTCGCCGGGATCAGGCGCTTGGGAATATTGCTCTGGCGGAACATCTCGGCCGCGAACGGGTAGACCGCAAACACCACCACAAACAGCGACACGCCGCCGTAAGTGAGCAGGGCGCAAACCAGCACGATCACCAGCATCGCCTGACGGGTACCGAGCAGGCGAATCGCCGCCGCAACGATGGAACGCGAGAAACCCGACAGCTCGATCAGCTTGCCGAACACCGCGCCGAGCAGGAACACCGGGAAATACAGTTTGATGAAGCCGACCATTTTCTCCATGAACACCCCGGTGAAAGCAGGGGCGACGGCGGAAGGGTCGGTGAGCAGGACAGCGCCGAGGGCGGCAATCGGGGCAAAGAGGATAACGCTGTAGCCACGGTAGGCCGCGAGCATCAGCAGCGCGAGGGCTGCCAAGGCAATGATCACACTCATGGTGTGTCTCCTGGATTGTTATTTTTGTGGGGTGAAACGGTGTGGGAGAGGGCTTTAGCGAGATTTGTGCCAAGGTGGCAACATGTTGAAATATAAGGATATTTTTGTGATTTTAGTGTGTGGATAGAGACGTTTGTCTCTTTTTTGAGATTTTTTGTGGTTTGGAGGCCGCCATCGCCAGCAAGCCGGCTCCTACAGAAGATCGCGTCAACACCGAAAACCCTGTAGGAGCCGGCTTGCTGGCGATGAGCGCAAAGCGCTCCAAAAATATGTCTGCAAATAGAGATTCATGTCTCTCTATAGAGACTCAGCAATCCCCAACGCCACCATCTTCTTGTACAACGTTGACCGCCCAAGCCCCAGCCGCGCCGCCGCCTCAATCACTTTCCCCCCGCATTGCGCGAGGGCCGATTCGATCAACTGCCGGTCAAACCGTTCACGCGCCTCACTGAACGTCTCGTGTGCCACCGACTCAACCTTTAAAGGCACCACACGCTCCACCGGCGTAAACGTACCAATCGCCGCGCGGATATCGGTCGCGTTCAGCATCAGATCGTCACTGAGCAATGCCGCCCGTTCCAGCACGTTGCGCAGCTCGCGAATGTTCCCCGGCCAGGCGTGTTGCCCCAATAGCTCCAACGCTTCGCGGTTCAGTTCATGCTGACTGCGCAGCTCCTCAAGAATCGCTTCACTCAGGGCCGGCAAATCATCGAGACGATCACGCAGCGGCGGCACCTGGATCGGCAGCACATTGAGGCGGTAATACAAGTCGGCGCGAAACTCGCCGCGTTTGATCGCCGCTTCAAGGTCGGTGGAGGTCGCGGCGATCACCCGCACATCGCTCTGAATCACTTCGTTGGACCCGACCGGTTCGAATTCCTTTTCCTGCAACACCCGCAGCAGTTTGCTTTGCAGCGGCAGCGGCATGTCGCCGATTTCATCGAGAAACAGCGTGCCGCCCTGCGCAATCTGCAACTTGCCGACGCGCCCCTTTCGATCGGCGCCGGTAAACGCGCCGGGGGCGGTGCCGAAGAATTCGGCCTCGAGCAGCGCCTCGGGAATCGCTGCGCTGTTGATGCTGACGAAAGCTTTGTGCGCACGGGGTGATGCGCCATGAATCGCCTGCGCCAGCAGCTCTTTGCCGGTGCCGGTTTCGCCGAGCAGCAAAACCGGAGAGTCAGCACTGGCGCTGCGTCGGGCGCGGCGTTTGACTTCGAGGCTGGCCGCGCTGGTGCCGATAAAATGCGCGAAGTTGTACTTGGTCTGCCGCGCCCGCAGCAGCGAACGGGTGGAGGCCAGTTCTTCCTGCATGCTCATGTAGCGCTTGAGCATCGGCGACAGGCTGCGCAACTCATCGAACAAGGCAAAACCGATGGCGCCGATCACCACGCCGGCGTCGTCGTGGATCGGCAGGCGCATCACCACCAACGGTTCCTTGGGGGTGTCCTGCATGTCGAGCAGAATCGGTCGGCCGGTGCGCACCACTTCCCGTAGCAGGCTGCCGGGGATCACACTTTCGCAGGCCTTGCCGATGGCCACTTCCGCTGATTCCAGACCGAAGCGTCGGGCATAACGTTCGTTCATCCAGACGATGTTCGCGTCGCGATCGACAATCACCGTGCCTTCGCTGGACTGCTCGATGATCTCGAACAGCGAACGGATCGCCAACAGACGAACGCGCTGGTAATCCTTGAGGCTTTCGGTGGTGTTCATAGTGCAGATCCTGATTATGATTTGCTTGGGCTGACGCCATCGCCGGCAAGCCGGTCTCGCTCCCACATTGGAACGCGGTCAACTGTGGGAGTGAGCCCGCTCGCGATAGGGGCGACGCGGTTTTATGCCTGTTGCAGATGCGCCGCCGCCAACAGCTCTTTGGTGTACGGATGCTGCGGTGAATCAAACACGTCGTGGCTGGCGCCGCTTTCCACCACTTTGCCGTCCTTGATCACGATCATGTCATGCGCCAGGGCGCGTACCACCGCCAGGTCGTGGCTGATAAACAGGTACGTCAGGCCGTGTTTTTCCTGAAGCTGGCGCAGCAGCGCGACCACTTGTTTCTGCACGGTGCGGTCCAGCGCCGAGGTCGGTTCGTCCAGCAGGATCAGCGCCGGTTTCAGCACCAGCGCCCTGGCGATGGCGATGCGTTGGCGTTGGCCACCGGAGAATTCGTGGGGGTAGCGATGACGGCTTTGCGGGTCGAGGCCGACTTCCTGCAGGGCCCGAATCACTTCGGCCTTGCATTCGTCTGCCGTCAACTGGCTATGCACTTCCAGGCCTTCACTGATGATTTGTGCCACGGACATCCGTGGGCTGAGGCTGCCGAAAGGGTCCTGGAACACCACCTGCATTTTCTTGCGCCATGGCCGCAGTTGCTTTTGCGTCAGGCCGTCCAGCGCCTGGCCCTGAAAGCGAATGCTGCCTTCAGAGTCGAGCAGGCGCAGGATCGCCTGACCCAGTGTCGACTTGCCCGAGCCGGACTCACCCACAATGCCCAATGTCTTGCCGCGCTGGACATTCAGGCTGATGCCGTCCACGGCATGCAAGTACGTTTTGCGCTTAAACAGCCCGCCACCGAGAGGGAAGCGCACGCAAAGATTGTCCACTTCCAGAACGTTCTCGCGCTCGTCACGGGGCAGCGCCTGGCCTTCCGGTTCGGCGTTCAGCAGTACGCAGCTGTAGGGATGTTTCGGCTCGGTGAACAGCGTTTCGCACGGCGCCTGTTCGACGATTTCCCCGGCCTTCATCACGCACACACGCTGAGCGATGCTGCGCACCAGATTGAGGTCATGGCTGATCAGCAGCAATGACATGCCGAGCCGCTGTTGCAAGGACTTGAGCAGGATCAGGATCTTGCGCTGCACCGTAACGTCGAGCGCAGTAGTGGGCTCGTCGGCGATCAGCAACTCCGGCTCGCAGGCCAGCGCCATGGCGATCATCACCCGTTGCCGCTGGCCGCCGGACAGTTGATGTGGATACGCCTTGAGCCGCTCTTTGGGCTTCTGGATGCCCACGAGGTGCAGCAACTCCAGAATCCGCTCCTGCGCAGCTTTGCCGGTCAGGCCCTTGTGCAGCAGCAGGGTTTCACCGATCTGCTTTTCAATGCTGTGCAGCGGATTGAGCGAGGTCATCGGCTCCTGGAAGATCATGGCGATGCGGTTGCCCCGCAACTCTCGCAAAACCCTGGACGAAGCGCCGAGCAACTCCTTGCCGCGATAGCGGATGCTGCCGCTGGTTTCGGTGCCGGTCTCGGGCAGCAGTTGCAGGATCGAGTGCGCGGTCACCGATTTGCCGGAACCCGACTCACCCACCAGCGCCAGGCATTCACCGGGGCGGATGTCCAGGCACAGATTACGCACCACGGTCTCGCCGCTGAAGGCCACGCAGAGGTCACGGATTTCGATCAGGTTGTTACTCATATCAACAGTCCGCGTCAGGATCGAGGGTCAAAGGCATCTCGCAACGCCTCGCCGATAAACACCAGTAAAGACAGGATCAGTGCCAGGGTGAAAAACGCAGTCAGCCCCAGCCATGGCGCTTGCAGGTTTTGCTTGCCCTGACCGATCAACTCGCCCAGCGAGGCACTGCCGGCCGGCATGCCGAAACCGAGGAAGTCCAGCGCGGTGAGCGTCGAAATGGCCCCGGTCAAAATGAACGGCAGGTAGCTCAGCGTCGCGTTCATCGCGTTGGGCAGGATGTGCCGCACGATGACTTTGCGGTCGGTCAGGCCCAGTGCCCGCGCAGCCTTGACATATTCGAGGTTGCGCCCGCGCAGGAACTCGGCACGCACCACGTCCACCAGCGCCAGCCAGGAAAACAACGCCATGATCCCCAGCAGCCACCAGAAATTCGGCTCGACAAACCCCGACAGAATAATCAGCAGGTACAGCACCGGCAGACCCGACCAGACCTCCTGCAAACGCTGGCCGATCAGGTCGACCCAGCCGCCGTAGTAGCCTTGCAGCGCGCCGGCAGCGATGCCGATCAGTGCGCTGACAAAGGTCAGCATCAGTGCAAAAAGAATCGACACTCGTGCGCCGAAAATCACTCGCGCCAGCACGTCGCGAGCCTGGTCGTCGGTGCCCAGCCAATTCACATTCGACGGTGGACTTGGTGCCGGTTTGTTCAGGTCGTAGTTGGGCGTGTCGTCGCTGAACGGGATCGGCGGAAACAGCAGCCAGCCGCCGTCCTTTTTGATCAGCTTCTGCACATAGTCACTGCGGTAATCCGCCTGGAACGGCAGTTGCCCGCCGAACGCCTGCTCGGTGTAGCGCTTGAACGCCGGGAAGTACAACGAGCCCTGATAGCTGACCACCAGCGGCTTGTCGTTGGCGATCAGCTCGCCACCGAGGGTCAGCAAAAACAGGCCGACAAATAGCCACAGCGACCACCAGCCACGGCGGTTTTTCTTGAATCGGTCGAAACGGCGGCGCGCCAACGGCGAAAGCTTGAACATCAGGCATTCCTCGCGGCGAAATCGATACGCGGGTCGACCAGCGTGTAGCACAGGTCGCCGACCAGTTTTATCAGCAGGCCGAACAGCGTGAAGATGAACAGCGAACCGAACACCACTGGATAATCCCGCGACACCGCAGCTTCATAACTCATGCGGCCCAGGCCATCGAGGGAGAAGATCACCTCGATCAGCAGCGAACCGGCAAAGAACACGCTGATGAACGCCTGGGGAATGCCCGACACCACCAGCAGCATGGCGTTGCGGAACACATGGCCGTACAGCACGCGACGTTCGCTCATGCCTTTGGCGCGCGCCGTGACCACGTACTGGCGGGTGATTTCATTGAGGAAGGAGTTTTTGGTCAGGATGGTCAATGTGGCAAATCCACCGATGACCAGCGCCGTGACCGGCAATACCAGGTGCCAGAAATAGTCGGCGATCTTGCCCACGGTGGACAGCGAGTCGAAATTGTCCGAGACCAGGCCGCGCACCGGAAACCAGTTCAGCGACGTGCCGCCGGCGAACACCACGATCAGGAACATCGCAAACAGGAACGCCGGCATCGCGTAGCCAATGATGATCGCGGTGCTGCTCCAGATATCGAATTGGCTGCCGTGGTGCACGGCTTTGCGGATGCCCAGCGGGATCGACACCAGATAGGTGATCAGCGTGGCCCAGAGCCCGAGGGAAATGGTCACCGGCATTTTTTCGAGGATCAGGTCGGTGACCGTGGCGCCGCGGAAAAAGCTTTTGCCGAAGTCCAGTCGCGCGTAACTGGTGAGCATTAGCCACAGGCGCTCATGGGCCGGTTTGTCGAAGCCGTATTGCTTTTCGATTTCCTTGATCAGTTGCGGGTCGAGGCCGCGACTGGCTCGCGAACTGCCGCTCATGACCTCGCCGGAACCGCCGCCGACGCTGGCGCCGCCGATGCCTTGCAAGTGCGCGATCGCCTGTTCGACCGGGCCGCCCGGTGCGGCCTGAACGATGACGAAGTTGACCAGCAGAATGATCACCAGGGTCGGAATGATCAGCAGCAGGCGCCGCAGAATATAAGCCCACATCAGTGCGGCCCTCCGGGTTTGCCGCGCTTGATCAGTTCGGCGGTCATCTGTTGGTTGGTCAGCGGCGTGGTGCTCACTTCCCACCAGCTCTCGATGGCTTCGTCATTGGCTGCTTGCACGCTGGGAATGCCGAAACGGTTCCACCACACAGTCGAGCTGCCCGGCGGGTAGTAGTTGGGAATCCAGTAATAGTTCCATTGCAGTACCCGGTCGAGGGCATGGGCGTAGCGCAACATGTCGGCCTGGGTGGTGGCGCGGACCAGGCCGTTGACCAGCGTATCGACCGCCGGGTTCTTCAACACCATGTAGTTGTTGGAGCCCGGATCGTTGGCCGCTGCCGAACCAAAATAGTTAGTCAACTCGTTGCCCGGCGACGTGGTGACCGGGTAGCCGGTGACGATCATGTCGTAATCCCGGGACATCAGACGATTGACGTATTGGGAGGAGTCGATGCGGCGGATGTTCAGGTCGATGCCGATCTGCTTCAGCGTGCGCTTGTAAGGCAACAGCAAACGGTCCATGCCGTTCTGGCTGACCAGGAAGGTAAAGCTCAGCGGCTGGCCCTCGGCATTCACCAATTGATCGCCATCGGGTTTCCAGCCGGCCTGTTCGAGCAAATCCAGTGCTTGCAGTTGTTTGTCACGGATCACGCCACTGCCGTCGGTTTTCGGCGCTTCGAAGACTTTGGTGAACACCTCGTCGGGGATCTGCCCGCGCAGCGGTTCGAGAATCGCCAGTTCGGCGGCATCCGGCAGGCTGCGGGCGGCGAGGGCGGAGTTGGAGAAGAAACTCTGCTGGCGGATATACATATCGCGCATCATCTGCCGGTTGCTCCATTCGAAATCCCACAGCATCACCAGTGCCTGGCGGACGCGGCGGTCCTGGAATATCGGATTCTGCAGATTGAACACAAAGCCCTGTGCCGATTGCGGCGCTTCTCTGGCCAGGTGCGCCTTTTGCAGGCGACCGTCGCTGAGGGCCGGGCTTTCGTAGCCGATGGAGTAGGCGGTGGCGGAGAATTCGCGGTTGTAGTCGTAGGCGCCACCGCGCAGCACTTGACGCGCCACATCGGTATCACCGAAGTACTCGATGCTGAAGTGATCGAAGTTGTACAGACCACGGCTGACCGGCAAGTCCTTGCCCCACCAGTCCGGATTGCGTTCGAAGGTGATGCTGCGCCCGGAGTCGACCTTGCTCACCTTATACGGGCCGCTGCCCAGTGGCGGCTCGTAACCGCCACCGCTTGCGAAATCGCGGGTTTTCCACCAGTGCTCGGGAAACACCGGCAAGGTTGCGATGTCGAGGGGCAGGGTGCGGTTTTCGTTGCTTTTGAAGTCGAAACGCACCGTCAGCGGGGATTCCACCTCGACGCCTTTGACGTCCGCGAACTGGGTGCGATAGCGCAGGCTGCCCTGGGTCATCAGCAGGTCAAAGGTGTAGCGCACGTCTTCGGCGGTGATCGGCTTGCCGTCGGCGAAGCGGGCCTTGGGGTTGAGGTAGAAACGCAGCGATAACCCGTCATCCGAACGCTCCATTTTCTGCGCCACCAGACCGTACACGGTGTAAGGCTCGTCCTGCGAACGCTGGGCCAGCGGCGAATAGATCAAGCCGTCGATCTGCGTCACGCCGATGCCTTTGTCTATATAAGGCAGCATATGGTCGAAATGCCCGATCTCGATCGCCGAGCGACGCATCGTGCCGCCCTTGGGCGCTTGCGGATTGGTGTAGGCAAAATGACTGAAGCCGGCCGGGTACTTGGGCGGTTCGCCGTAGACGGTCAGCGCGTGTTGCGGTGCGGCGTTCACACCGGCGGCGCCCAGCAACAGGGTCACGGCAGTGAACAACAAAACAGGGAAAGCCAGTCGCATTTTCAGCCTTAGAGCCGGGTGATCGATAACCGCAATTTGTACGCTAGCGGCGCGTCCCTCGCCAGTCGTATCACGTACCCGAAACACGACGGCCCACCAAAAGGCGGGCCGTTGTGCATGAAACTACGCGAATGACTTAGTCCTGACGGCTGGTCACTTCGAGCAAGTGGTAGCCGAACTGGGTCTTGACCGGGCCTTGCACGACGTTGATCGGTGCGCTGAAGACCACGGTGTCGAATTCCTTGACCATCTGGCCCGGACCGAACGAACCCAGGTCACCGCCTTGACGGCTGGACGGGCAAGTGGAGTTGGCTTTGGCAACTTCGGCGAAATCGGCGCCAGCCTCGATTTGGGCTTTGAGTTCGTTGCACTTGTCTTCGCTGGCAACCAGGATGTGACGGGCAGTGGCTTTAGCCATGGAAAAATACTCCTTCTAATGTTCAGTAAAGTGCTCAGCCTACCGGATTCAGGAGGCTATTTCTCCTCAAAGTTCCGCCCGGGTCACAGACCCGCCTTGCGCAGACGTTCGGCGTGTTGCACGTACAGGTCAATCGGGTCGATGTCTTTGCGAACCCGGCCGACTGTCTGGCTGATGCTGTCCAGGTGGTCCAGCGGATAGTCGGAGCGGATCACCTTGCCCAGATGAGAACTGAAGCGGCCGACCATGCCGTCGTTTTGCCCGGCCTCGATGGTGAAGTACCTGGCAAAAGCACGGGAGCACCCATTCAGTGGGTCAAGTGCGTTGAGCCCTTCATCGAGGAGGTTGCCCTGCAGGGTTCCGCTCCAGGAATAGTAGCGAACGCCGTTGACCCGCTCGCTGCCCTTGCCGCCCCAGGTCTTCGGCAGCCCTTGAGGGTATTTCTCGTTAAACGCGCTGACGCCTTCGGTGGTCAAGGCATTGAGCGCAGCGATCGCGTTTTGCGGCAGGTGGCGGTCGCCACTCAACAAGGACAGGAAGTCAGCGAACAACGTGGCCACCGTATCGGCGACCTGTTCCGGCAGCTGTCCAGGCGTCAGCGCCTTGCGCAGGAAATCCGCCAGTTCCGAGCCATGGTTGGGCCCGCTGACCGAGGTCACCGACGCAACGATGTCCGGTGCTATCGCTGCGGCATAACGGGCGGCCAGCGCTCCCTGGCTGTGCCCGATCAGGTTGACCTTGTCTGCGCCGGTGCCTTCCAGCACCCGTTCGATCTGTGCCAGAAGCTGGTCCCCTCGCGCCTCATTGGTATGCGTAGCCGACAGGTGCGGGATGAACACCCTCGCGCCAGAGCTCCTGAGGGTTTGCTTGATGTCATGGAACAGTTCGAATGGGCCGATCCGATCGAAACCAAACAGGCCGTGGACCAACAGGATGGGATGGAGAGTGCTTGCATTCCGTTGCATGTTCATACCTTTTCGCGGGAGTTCGTGATGTGTCCGGGGCCCACTCTAAAGCACTCGGACGTTTGCGCGATGTATGAGAAAGCCGCTGTGAATGGGGGAAAACGGAATAGGGAATGTACGAATATTCGAATCAGCAGGAGGCTCTTTTCGGAATGTCCGGACGTCCTTTAATCGGAGGTAGCGCAGAGCTCTGCAATGACCTACCTCCGGAATGTCATTTGCCTATCACCCGCGTGCGGTTCTCAGTTGTTCCGCCGCTGAACGCAACAACGCCTCGGTCCCCTCCCAGCCCAGGCAGCCATCCGTCACCGATACACCGTACTGAAGCGACGGACTCAGCGGCTGGCAGCCCTCGAACAGGTGACTCTCAATCATCATCCCGATCAGCGAGCGATCACCTTGCAGGCGCTGCTCAAGCACATCGTTGAACACCGCCGGTTGACGTAGCGGGTCTTTGCCGCTGTTGGCGTGGCTGCAATCGACCATGATCCGGGTCGGGATCTTCAGTTTGGTCAGGTCGCTGTTCACCTGGGCGACGCTGTTGCGGTCGTAGTTCGGGCCGCGATGACCGCCGCGCAATACCAAGTGAGTGTCAGGGTTGCCCGGGGTCTGGATGATCGCGGGGTGCCCCTGACTGTCGACACCGAAATGCCGATGCGGATGAGCGGCCGAGCGCATGGCGTCACTGGCAACACCGACGCCACCATCGGTGCCGTTCTTGAAGCCGACCGGCATGTTCAGGCCGCTGGCCATTTCCCGGTGGATCTGCGACTCGGTGGTGCGGGCGCCAATGGCGACCCAGCTGAGCAGGTCGTCGAAGTACCCGGCGGCCATCGGTTGCAGCAGTTCGGTGGCAATCGGCAGGCCGAGTCGAAGCATTTCGCGCATCAGCTCCCGTGACAGGGTCAGGCCACCGGCCATGTCGTCGCTGCCGTCCAGGTGCGGATCGTAAGCCAGGCCTTTCCAGCCGACGGTGGTACGGGGTTTTTCGACGTAGGCGCGCATCACCAGCAGCATTTCATCGCTGACGTCGGCAGCGAGGCGGGCGAGGTGACTGGCGTATTCGAGGGCGGACTGCGGGTCGTGAATCGAGCAAGGACCGACGATGACCAGCAAACGGGAGTCTTCACCGTTGAGAATCGCGCGAACCGCATCGCGGTGGGCGGCGACTTGCCGGGTCAGGGCGTTGCTGAGCGGCAGTTGCTGTTTGAGTTGCAGTGAGCTCGGCAGGCGCAAGGTCAGCGCTTCATTGGCAGGGCTCAGGGTGGACAGCGGCAAAGCAGAGACGGACGAGTTCATGTTCAGGCTTCCTGGGCGGGCGGCGGGTTCGTTCCCGCACGCTCGGCCCTACTGGGGTGTTCGACAATTGGCCGGATTGGCTGCGTGTGTGTGCTTGCCACCTGTGGGTGACCGATCGGAGGCGGCAGGCTGTCCCGAGCGGAGGCTGCTAAATCGCCAGGCGGTAAAACTGTTGTGACGGTAGTAAGTGGCGTAGTTCATGTCGTGAATCCTCAAAATGTCTGTGTTGTTGCTAAAAAGTGTGGGGGCTGAAAAAACAAAACCCCCGGTCGGGAGGCCGACCGGGGGTTGAGAATTCTCTGGTGGCGACCCGTTTAAAGTGGGCGCCGTGTGGGTATCAGGCGCGCCAGTGGCTAAACCAATACCCAAAATAAAAGCTGACCGGAGCGCAAACGACATTCACCCGGGCAGCCGCAACCGAGCGCGGGGCGCTGGCGGTACGAAGCTGTGAGAGGGCGTTGAACATGATCTGTCTCCGATGGATGCGCCGAGCTTACTAGAGGCCGGTACACGGATTCAATCACAAATTGCTATCGATCAACCGCGGCGTTTTCTATCGCTTGAGTGCGTCGGCGGTTGTGACACACTCGCCGTTTAAACAAAAACATAACGTCACAAGGACGAACCATGACGACGCTGACCATCGCCGCCGCTCAATCGATCTCCATCGCCGGAGACCTGGCCGCCAATATTGCGTGGCATCAACGCTTCATGCAGGTAGCGGCGGAGCAGGGCGTGCAGTTGCTGGTGTTTCCGGAACTGTCGTTGACCGGGTACGAGCGCGGGCTGGCGGCTGAGTTGGCCATTGCGCCGGGGGATGCGGTGCTGCAACCGTTGCGCGATTTTGCGCAGGAAGTCGGCGTAACGACCGTGGTCGGGATGCCTATTCGTCTGTCGGAGCATTCGCCGGTGTTGATTGGGGCGCTGGTACTGGGCGCCGATGGTTCACTCGGGGTCTACAGCAAGCAGCATCTGCATCCCGGCGAGGAAGTCGCGTTTGCACCGGGCACTGGCGGTTCGCCCCTGACCATCGGCGACGACACGGTTGCCCTGGCGGTGTGCGCCGATTTTTCCCACGCCAGCCATGCGGCCGCAGCGGCACAGCAGGGCGCCGACCTGTATGCCGCAGGCGTGCTGATCACCGAAAATGGTTACGCCCCCGATACCGCGTTGTTGCAAGGCTATGCCGTCAGGCATTCGATGGCGGTGCTGATGGCCAACCATGGCGGTGCGACAGGGGGCTGGGAGTCGGCGGGACGCAGCGCCATCTGGGCGTCGGACGGTTCGCTGATCGCTGCCGCACCGGGCGTAGGCAATCTGCTGGTCGTTGCTCGCCGCAATGCCGACGGCTGGACCGGACAAACAATCGTCGTCGCGGAGGCCTGATGGGATTCGAATTACGTCCTGCGACATCGCAAGACCTCGACTTTGCTCGTGAACTGACCTGTAAAACCATGCTCAGCTATTACATTCAGCACGATCTGCTGTGGCAGGACGAGGCTTTTGATGTGGCCTGGGCCGGGCGGGAAAGCTGGCTGATCGTCCGCGATGATGTACGGCTGGGTTATGTAAGCCTGAGTCGGGATGCAAGGGCCTTGTATATCCGTGAGTTACACGTGCTCGAAGCGTTCCGGGGGCAGGGCGCCGGTTCCTGGGCGATCGATCAGGTATTGGCAATGGCGTGCAAGGAACGACGCCCGGCATTGCGCCTGACGGTTTTTGAAAATAATCCGGCGAAAGCGTTATACGAGCGAAAGGGCCTGGCCGTGGTCGGCAAAGACGAGTGTTTCCTGAGAATGCAGCGCGATGTCGATGCCTCGTATCGCTGAAACACGCATGAGACAAGCCTTTCAAGATGTATTGAAACTTTTTATATGACGCTTGCCGCTAGGTCTGCCAGTTGCTTTTTGCTAAGGTGTCGGCAACTCAATAAGACCATATCGCGAGGTGTCTGCTTGATTAGGGTGCTAGTAGTCGATGACCATGATCTCGTTCGTACAGGCATTACACGAATGCTGGCTGACATCGATGGCCTGCAAGTAGTCGGCCAGGCTGAGTCCGGGGAAGAATCCCTGCTCAAGGCGCGTGAGTTGAAACCCGATGTGGTGCTGATGGACGTCAAGATGCCGGGTATCGGCGGTCTTGAAGCCACGCGCAAACTGTTGCGCAGTCATCCGGATATCAAGGTCGTCGCGGTCACCGTGTGCGAGGAAGATCCGTTTCCGACACGTTTGTTGCAGGCCGGGGCCGCGGGCTACCTGACCAAAGGCGCCGGGTTGCCGGAAATGGTCCAGGCCATCCGCCTGGTGTTTGCCGGGCAACGCTACATCAGTCCGCAGATTGCCCAGCAACTGGCGATCAAATCCTTTCAGCCGACCAACGATTCGCCCTTCGACGCACTGTCGGAGCGGGAGATCCAGATTGCGCTGATGATTGTCGGCTGCCAGAAGGTCCAGATCATTTCCGACAAACTGTGCCTGTCGCCCAAAACCGTGAACACCTACCGTTACCGAATTTTCGAAAAGCTTTCGATCAGCAGCGATGTCGAATTGACGCTGTTGGCAGTTCGTCACGGCATGGTTGATGCCAGCCTCTGAAAATGACTGACACCTTCGATCCGAGTGCTTTCCTGTCGACGGTCAGCGGACGCCCCGGCGTCTATCGCATGTTCGACAGCGAGGCACGCCTGCTCTACGTCGGCAAGGCCAAGAATCTCAAGAATCGTCTGTCGAGTTACTTCCGCAAGTCCGGCCTCGCGCCCAAGACCGCTGCGCTGGTGGCGCGTATCGCCCAGGTCGAAACGACGATCACGGCCAATGAAACTGAAGCCTTGCTGCTTGAGCAGACGCTGATCAAGGAATGGCGCCCGCCCTACAACATTCTGCTGCGCGACGACAAATCCTACCCGTACGTGTTTCTTTCCGACGGTCAGTTCCCGCGCCTGAGCATTCATCGTGGGGCGAAAAAGGCCAAGGGCAAATATTTCGGCCCTTATCCCAGCGCCGGGGCGATTCGCGAAAGCCTGAGCCTGCTGCAAAAAACCTTTTTCGTTCGCCAGTGCGAAGACAGCTACTACAAGAACCGCACACGCCCATGCCTGCAATACCAGATCAAACGCTGCAAGGCGCCGTGCGTGGGGCTGGTGGAGCCCGAGGTTTACGCCGAGGACGTTCGTCACTCAGTGATGTTCCTGGAAGGGCGCAGCAATGCGCTGACCGATGAATTGTCCGCCGGCATGGAAGAGGCGGCGATCAACCTCGAATTCGAACGTGCCGCTGAATTGCGCGACCAGATCTCGCTGCTGCGCCGGGTTCAGGATCAACAGAGCATGGAAGGCGGGACCGGTGACGTCGACGTCATCGCAGCGTTCGTCAATCCGGGCGGTGCCTGCGTCCATTTGATCAGCGTGCGCGGTGGTCGGGTGCTGGGGAGCAAGAATTTCTTTCCGCAGGTGGGTATTGAGGAAGACGTTTCCGAAGTCATGGCCGCGTTTCTCGGTCAGTACTTCGTCAGCAGCCCCGAGCGCGACTTGCCGAGCGAGCTGATCGTCAACGTGGTTCACGAAGACTTCCCGACCCTGATCGCGGCCATCGAAGAGCTGCGTGGTCGTGAGCTGAGCATCAGTCACAGGGTTCGTGGCACGCGGGCACGCTGGCAGCAATTGGCCGTGACCAATGCCGAACAGGCTCTGGGCGCGCGCCTGGCCAACCGCCAACACGTTGCGGCACGTTTCGATGCCCTGGCCGACGTGCTGAAACTGGATGAGCCACCGCAGCGCCTCGAGTGCTACGACATCAGTCACTCCAGCGGCGAAGCGACCGTGGCGTCCTGCGTGGTGTTCGGCCCTGAAGGCCCGATCAAGTCCGACTACCGGCGCTACAACATTGAGGGCGTTACGCCGGGCGATGACTACGCCGCAATGCACCAGGCCCTGACCCGGCGCTTCAGCAAACTGAAGGACGGGGAGGGCAAGTTGCCGGACATTCTGCTGGTGGACGGCGGCAAGGGGCAGTTGTCCATGGCGCGCGATGTGCTCAATGAACTGGCGGTGCCCGACCTGATTCTGCTGGGCGTAGCCAAGGGTGCGACGCGCAAGGCCGGTTTCGAAACCTTGTACCTCAATGACGCCGCCCACGAATTTACCTTGCGTGGCGATTCTCCGGCACTGCATTTGATCCAGCAGATCCGCGATGAAGCCCACCGATTTGCAATTACCGGACACCGTGCCCGTCGTGGCAAAACGCGCCGTACGTCTACGCTTGAGGGTGTAGCCGGGGTGGGTCCGACCCGTCGGCGCGATTTGTTGAAACATTTTGGTGGATTGCAGGAGCTGTCTCGTGCCAGCATCGAAGAGATCGCCAAAGCACCCGGGATCAGTAAAAAGCTCGCAGAGTTGATTTATGCAAATCTGCACAGCGAGTAGAATGCCCCCTCACCTCGTAGCCAGTTGTGCCGATGAATATCCCTAATCTGATTACCGTTCTACGCGTCCTGCTTATCCCGATCTTCATTTTACTGTTCTACCTGCCTTACCAATGGAGCTACCTGGCGTCCGCTTCGGTCTTCGCGTTTGCCGCCGCCACAGACTGGCTGGACGGATACCTGGCTCGTCGTCTGGAGCAAAGTACGCCGTTCGGGGCGTTCCTCGATCCGGTGGCCGACAAGCTGATGGTCGCCGTGGCGTTGGTGCTGCTGGTGCAGGAACACGGTAATTTGTGGCTCACGCTGCCGGCTGCCGTGATCATCGGTCGCGAGATCGTGGTATCGGCACTGCGCGAGTGGATGGCCGAGCTCGGCGCTCGTGCTCACGTCGCCGTGTCGAACCTGGGCAAATGGAAAACCGCTGCGCAAATGCTGGCGCTGGTGATCCTGCTGGCCAATCCGTCGGACTTCACGTTCTGGGTCCTGGTGGGTTACGCCTTGCTGATGATCTCTGCGGGCCTGACATTGTGGTCCATGGTCCAATACCTGCGGGCTGCCTGGCCGCATCTGAAGACCGATGTGGAAAAATAAATAAAACTTTTTTGAATCAAGGGGTTGACGGAGCTTCTGGATTCTATAGAATGCGCACCACCAAGACGCGGGAATAGCTCAGTTGGTAGAGCACGACCTTGCCAAGGTCGGGGTCGCGAGTTCGAGTCTCGTTTCCCGCTCCAAATACAAAAAAAGCGCCACTCAATGAGTGGCGCTTTTTTTTGTGCGTTTTTTTGGGTTGGCATTAGAAAAAGAGGCTTAGGCCTCTTTTTTCATTCCAGCGATTTCATTGCGCCGATCAGCAAACAGCGCCGAGATCACCGTGAAGCCAATCTGATTCCGTCACCCGACCCAAACATCGGCAAGCGCTGCAACATCCAGTTCAGCAGCTCCTGAGCCGGAGCGGCCAGCGGTCGGCCGGATTTCACCAGCAGTTTTGCTTCCACACCCAGAAACAGCGGATGGTCGATCAGTACCGCCGCGAGGCTGCCTTGTTCGATTTCCCGATAGGCAGCGAACTCGCCGAGTAACGAGGTGAAATCTCCGGAGGCCACCAGGCGCTTGAGTGCGGCGAGGGAGTTGCTGACCAGTGCCGGGCGGATTTCGATTTTCTCGGCGTACTCAAGCATCTTGATCGCATGCCCGATACCGAAGGTGGGGGGCGTCAGCACCAGTCGGCAGGTGAGTATGTCCTCGACGGTTGCCGTTCCCCCTCGCACTGCCAACGGATGATCGGGGCGAACCAACAGCATCACTGGCTGCGATGACGTCGCGCGGTAATCGATTTGCGAATGCGGCGGCGGATTGTAGGCAAGGCCGATGTGCGCACGGTTTTCGGCGACTTCGTTCAGCACGTCGTCGACGGGAAGGATGTCCAGCCGGACATCGAGCTTGGGGTACTGTTTGCAGAAGGGGGCGAGTACGTTGTCGACCAAGGCATCGACATAGCCCTCACTGATGACGACTCGCACCTGGCCCTGTTGCAGGCCTTTGATCGCTTGAAGCTGGTCTTCGAGTTTTTCCTGGTGTGATCGATAACCGCGCCAGAACTCCAGCAAGTGCGCCGCTGCCTCGGTGGGTTGCACGCCGCGAGCCTGGCGCTCGAACAGTTTTGCGCCCAGCTCCTCTTCCAGCAGCTTGATCTGGCGCGTGATAACGGAGGGCGACGTATTGATGCTGTCCGCCGCGCCACGAATCGAGCCGTGGACCAGCACTTCATGAAAATACCGCAGCCGTTGTTGGTTGATCTCGCGCATCCCGGACACTCCCGCCAGAAAGTTTGTGTTGCCTGTAGGGCAACGATACACGAACTTAGTTGCTCTTGCTGGGCCTGCGGTGCCGGTGCAACATTCTTTGGCACGAACGCAGACCAACAAGAATAATTGGAGACTCGCATGTCAACCTTACTGACACCGGCAAGCAGTGATGCTGTTTCTGCCCTTTACCGCAAGCTCAATTGGCGGCTGTTGCCACTCCTGTTCATTTGCTACGTCTTTGCGTATCTGGACCGGATCAACGTCGGCTTCGCCAAGCTGCAGATGCAAAATGACCTCGGACTGTCCGATGCGGCCTACGGAGCGGGCGCGGGTATTTTCTTTCTGGGGTACGTGCTGTTTGAGTTGCCGAGCAACCTGATGTTGCCGAAGGTGGGGGCGCGAAAAACCTTCAGCCGCATTTTGGTGTGTTGGGGCATCACATCGGCCTGCATGCTCTTTGTGCGCAACGTGCCGATGTTTTATGCGATGCGTTTTCTGCTGGGTGTATTCGAAGCCGGTTTTGCCCCCGGCATGATCTATTACCTGTCTTGCTGGTACGGCCCGAAGCGCATGGCGCGGGCCATTGCGATCGTGTTTATTGCAGGCCCCATCGGCGGCATTATCGGCGGTCCGCTGTCTGCCTGGCTGATCACCACGTTCGAAGGCGTTGGCGGCCTGGCCGGCTGGCAATGGATGTTTTTGATTGAAGGTCTGCCTTGCGTGTTCCTCGGCATCCTGACCTATTTCGTACTCTCCAATCGGCCCTCGGAGGCCCGATGGCTGAGTGTTGAAGAAAGGACACTGCTGGAGAGTGAACTCGGTACATCGTCGGGGCGAGCCCATTCGTTCCGGGCGGTGTTGCGCGACCCGAAAATCTACATCCTTGCGTCAGCCTATTTCTGCATCATCTTCTCGATCTACGCCATGAGTTTCTGGCTGCCGGCAATCCTCAAGGCCCAGGGCGTCAACGACACCATGCAGCTGGGTTGGTATGCCGCAATTCCCTATGTCGCGGCGGCATGCGGCATGTACTGGATAGGGCGTCGGTCCGACCGGGTCGGCGAACGACGCTACCACTGCGCAGTCCCTGCAGGCATTGGCGCCATCCTGTTGCTCATGTATCCCTTTGCCGACGGCAACCTGATGGCGTCGCTGGTTCTGCTGACCGTGGCGACCGCCATGATGTTCATGGCCTACACCGTGTTGTGGGCGATGCCCTCCGAGCACATCAAGGGTGATGCAGCGGCGGGAGGCATCGCCTTGATCAACACCATCGGGCTTTCCGGCGGCTTCTGGGGGCCTGCGGTGATTGGCTGGGCAAAAACGGCAACCGGCAGCGCCAATCTCGGCATCGTCGTTGTGGGTTGCGTCTTCCTGTGTGCAGCGTTCGTGATCCTTGCCACCAAACGACAACCGCGTGAGCGCCCGGTTTCTGAATTCAGCGCGGGTTGATCAACCGCCTCCCACTTGATCAATCGTGTTCCGAAAGGAACCCTTTTAAAGAGAGAACCCACATGCTTTTACACCTATCGACCTGGGCCGAAATCGGGAAATTCCTTGAACGCAGCCGCACCATCGTGATCCCGATCGGCTCCAATGAACAACACGGTCCGACCGGCCTTTTGGGGACCGACTGGATGTGCCCCGAAATCATTGCGTGCGAAGCGCAGAAGTCGGCAGACATCCTGATTGCGCCGACCTTCAACATCGGCATGGCCCAACACCATCTTGGATTCCCCGGGACCATTTCACTTCGTCCTTCGACGTTCATTGCGGCCATTGGCGACTGGGTGCGTTCGTTGGCCGCTCACGGGTTTGAAAGAATCCTCTTCCTCAATGGCCACGGCGGCAACGTCGCATCGATTGAAGCGGCGTTCTCGGAGCTTTACGCCGAAGCAAGCTTTGCTCGACGCCCTGCAGGGTTCGCGCTGAAGTTGTGTAATTGGTGGGATCTGGAGGGAATCGGTGAGTTGGCGCGGGAGCAGTTTCCTGAGGGGCACGGCATTCATGCCACGCCGTCCGAGATTGCCGTGACCCAATGGGCCTACCCGGATTCCATCAAGTCCGCCGAGTACTCGCCGCAGATCGCGCCGTGGGGGCCGATTCGCGAAGCGCTGGATTTCCGCGCACGCCATCCGGATGGCCGCATGGGCTCGGATCCGTCCCTGGCCAACCCGGACAAAGGCCGTGCTCTGGTGATGATGGCAGCGCAGAGCCTGGTGCTGGAAGTCGACGCCTTCAGCCGCGAATCGATACCCGGCTAAACAACCGGATCAACCGTTTTTCAACTAGCCCAGCGCCCGGAAGTTCCGGGCGTTGGCACGTTCTATTCGAGGAAAACCCATGATTGAACATGATGTTTATACCCGCCTGAAAGACATCGGTATCGAGCTGCCCACCACCGGCGCTCCCGCAGCAGCCTATGTAATGAGTGCGCAGAGTGGCAATGTCGTTTACCTGTCCGGCCATATCGCGAAGCAAGACGGCAAAGTCTGGGCAGGAAAACTGGGCGAAACGCTGACGACAGAGGAGGGCTATGTGGCCGCACGTTTGACCGCCGTCGATTTGTTGGCGACGCTGCACGCGCATCTTGGCGATCTGAATCGGGTCACGCGGATTGTCAAAGTGCTGAGCCTGGTGAATTCAACGTCCAGTTTCACCGAGCAGCATCTGGTCACGAACGGCGCCTCGGAGCTGCTGGCCGAGGTGTTTGGGGCTAAGGGAAAGCACGCGCGCTCGGCATTCGGTGTGGCACAGATTCCGTTGGGCGCTTGTGTCGAAATCGAGATGACTGTGGAAGTCAGTTGAAGGCCTGTGGGGGCGAAGTGATTCGCCCCCACATTGGTTTTAGGAAATCAGAACAGCGTCCACGTGTAACTGATGATCAGTCGGTTCTCGTTGATATCCGTGCGGTAGTTGGAGCGTGCCACCGCATTGCGCACTCGCACGCCGAGGCCTTTCAATGGGGCTGCCTGGAAGGTGTAACTGAGGTCGAGGTCACGCTCCCGATCTTTGCCTTCATAGTCCATCCCCGTCTTCACATTGTCGCCGGTGACATAGCGTGTGCTGGCTAGCAGGCCAGGCACACCAAGGGCCGCGAAGTCATAGTCATAGCGCAATTGAAAGGAGCGCTCATGGGTGGAGACGAACTCGTAGGTCGGCAATTCGTTGCCAAGGGCGCTGACATTGAGAAACACGCGAGGAAAGGGGCTGTCGCCGTACATGCCCTGGTAACCGGCATAAAACGTATGACCACCGAGTTTGGCCGATAGCAGCGAGAAGAAGGCCTGGTTGTCGACCTTGCCCACCAGTTTGCGACCTTCTTCCTGGGCGTCGTAGTAACCAAGATTGGCGCCCAGCACCCAACTGCCCACCGGCACACTGTGTTTCAAACCGAAGAAGTTTTGCTCATAGATATCTTCCAGTCGGGAATGCCAGGCACTCACGGTGGTGCGGTTACTGTTGAACGCGTAATCGCCGCCCACGTAGTTGAAGGCATCACTCGACACTTGCCGTTGCGGCTTGTTGCCCAGCAACGCCTGGAGTTTGCTCTCGCCGGCCTCGTTGCGCAGGGTCGTGGAGGTCAAATGCCCGGCTTGCAGCGTCAGGCCAGGGATTTCGCTGCTGGTAATGCTCGCGCCCTGATAGGCCGGGGGCAGCAAACGGATGTCGCTGAAGACCAGTGTCGGCAGGTTGGGTTGCAGTTCACCGACCTTCAGCTCGGTTTTGGAAACACGCATCTTCGCCGCCAACCCGAGGCGACCATAATTGTCCGCGGCATGGCCATCGTCCTTGACCGGTAATAACCCCGAGTTGACCCGGTCGGGGCTGCTGTCGAGCTTGAGGCCGAATTTGCCGATGGCATCCAGGCCGAATCCTACCGGCCCTGGCGTGTAGCCGGACTTGAAGTTGAGGATGAACCCTTGGGCCCATTCCTGAGCCATCGATTTTTCCGAGCCTCGGATATCGGAGAAGTCTCTGCTGAAAAAATAGTTTCGGGTTTGCAGGGTAGCGGTGGACTGTTCGACGAATCCGCTGTCGGCGGCTTGGGCAAGGTTGGCGCCAGCCCCGGTAAACAGCAGTACACACAGTTTGCCTTTGTCTCTGGTCATAATTTAACTCTTGTTTTTATTAGACATGACTCTCCCGTAGGCCCTCTGTCGGGGCTTGTGCGCGTGCGGGGGAGGTAAGACAGCCGGCAGGATGTGGCGCTCGCAGCCGCTCCGGTGTCGAGAGCGATGCTCGCTCCATTGACCAATGGCAGCAAGAGCAACTTAATTCAGAGATCGTTGCTCTGGAGGCAACGCTGATGGCAGGCGTGAAAAGACTGCTTCAGGAAAGTGGCGCAGACGTTGTAAGTGTCGGACCCGCCAGAGCAGCGGGTCCGAAGGGGAGGGCTTAGAGTTTTGGCAACTGGCCGATGCGCCCGAACATCTCGGTCACGATTTGCAGGTCCAGCAGGAACTGGTCGACGGTCTTGAACTCGTTGTCGGTGTGGCCGGTGTATTTGACTTCGGGCCGGGCCAGGCCGAACTGCACGCCGTTGGGCAGCTCATGGACCGAGGTGGCGCCGGCCGAGGTGCCGAATTTGTGTTCCATGCCCAGGTTTTCGCTGGCCACGGCGAGAAGTGCCTTGACCCATTCACCCTCGGGATTGCGGTACATCGGTTCGGCGATCGAGTAATCGAAGGCCACCGCAACCTGGGATTTCTTGCTCCAGGCGTCCAGCTTGTCGGCGATTTCGCGCTTGAGCACTTCCGGGGACTTGCCCTTCGGTACGCGCAGGTTGACCGCGAGTTTGAAGGTGTTTTCATCCATCCCGACAAAGGTCAGGGAGGTGGTCAACGGCCCCATGAACGCATCGGAAAAACCGACCGTCAATTTGCCACCCAGATAATCGAGCCCCCAGTTGTCGGCAGCGTAGCGGGCCGCGTCGGTGATGTGGTTGTGCTTGAGGGCGACCTTGCCGTCGAGGCTGTTGATGAACACCAGCATTCTCGCCACCGGGTTGATTCCGGACTCGGGCTCGGAGGAGTGGGCGGAAACGCCGGTGACTGTCAGCGTGACGTCTTTGCCGACGACCTTGGCCGTCACCTCGAAATCGCCGCCATTGCGCTTGGCGTATTCGGTACCGGCTTTTTGCAGGCTGGCGGCCAGCTCGGCGGGTTTGTCACTCAGCAGGGTGGCGACCGACGCCGACGGAATCTGGTTGGTGGCCAGGCCGCCAGTCATCGAGACGATTTCAGCGCCCTTGCCGTCAGCCTTGCGCTTGGGAAAGTTGGCCATGACCGTGCCGTAGCCTTTCTCGGCGATCACCACCGGGTAGCCGCCATCCAGCGCCAGGTTGTAGTTGGGTGTGGGGTTGTGTTCGAAGTAATAAGGGATGGCGTCGCCGCTGGTTTCCTCGGTGGTGTCCACCAGCAGTTTGAAATTCCTCGCCAGCGGTAGCTTTTCTTCCTTGATGACTTTCATGGCGTAGAGCGCCACCACGATGCCGTTTTTGTCATCTTCGGTGCCACGGCCATACATGCGATCGCCAATCAGAGTGACCTTGAACGGATCGAGGCGGGTGCCGTCTTTCAGGACCCAGTTTTCCGGCGTCACGGGCACCACGTCGGCGTGGGCGTGAATGCCCACCACTTCATCGCCGCTCCCTTCGAGGGAGATTTCATAGACGCGGTTGTCGACGTTGCGAAAGGTCAGGTTGAAGGCCTGGGCCAGGCTCTTGATCTTGTCGGCGATCTTGATGAATTCAGGGTTGTCGTGCTGGGCAACGCCGTCCACGCGGAAGGTCGGGATGGCCACCAGTTCACGCAGCGTCTCGGTGGCGGCTCTGCCGTATTTCACCCGCGCATAGAGGCCGAGCAGGCGATGGATTTCGTTCTGCTGGTCGGCGGAAAGGCCCTTGTTGTCGAGAAAGGCAGAGATTGCCGTGCCGAGGTCGTCGGTTTTGGCCAGGTCGCTCTTGGCCAGGCTTGTCAGGAACTGCCTGAAATCCGTGATCGATGCGTCACTGAACGTCTTGAGGATGGCCGCGCCTTGCTGCGGGGTAATGTTGGCTTGCGCTGCTGTGGTGAACGACGAAAGACTGGCCAGCATCAACGTTGTCGCGGCCAGGTGCTTGAGTGAGAAGTCCATTGTTGAAGGCATTCCTTTGCAGGGGTCTGATTAATGAAACAAAACGTTTCAACATTAACACTGTAGGAGCGAGCCTGCTCGCGATGGTTTAAAGGACGCTGCGTTTACCCAGGCAACACGCGTTTTCGTTAACGACCATCGCGAGCAGGCTCGCTCCCACATGGTTTCCTTCTAAATGTGCACAAACTAAAAAAATGCTTTGAGATGTTATAGGGTAACAATATAAGGTGCCCGGCAGGCTGTCCTGCGGGACACGTTTATTCACCCCTTGCGTTGCGAAACATCCATGACCCTTGCACCTTCTCGCTCCACCGGCACGGCAGTTGGCCGGCTTCTTTCCATCGATGCATTGAGGGGCATGGTGATTCTGTTCATGCTGCTCGATCACGTCCGCGAAACCTTTTTCCTGCATCGGCAGGTGTCCGATCCGATGGACATCACCACGACCGAGCCGGCGCTGTTTTTCAGTCGCACGCTCGCTCATTTATGCGCACCGGTCTTTGTGCTGCTCACCGGACTGTCGGCCTGGCTGTACGGTGAGAAGTACGCCGGCAAGGCCGACGTTTGCAGCTTCTTGTTCAAGCGCGGGCTGTTTCTGGTGGTGCTTGAGTTCACCCTCGTGAACTTCGCCTGGACGTTCCAGTTTCCGCCGACCGTCATTTACATGCAGGTGATCTGGGCCATCGGCTTGAGCATGCTGGCCCTGTCGGTGATGGTCTGGCTGCCGCGTCCGGTGTTGTTGCTCTTGAGCCTGGCGATCATCGCCGGTCACAACGTGCTGGACGGCCTGCATTTTCCGATCGAATCGGCGATGCACGTGCCATGGGCGATTCTCCATGATCGCGGCTGGATCGAACTGTCCGAAGGGTTTCGGCTGCGCACGTCCTATCCGGTGCTGCCGTGGATAGGAGTCATTGGTTTGGGTTACGCCATGGGCCCGTGGTTCGGGCGAGCGGCGCAGGCCACGGGGCGCCAACGCAAATTGCTGCTCTGTGGCGTTTTGGGGCTGGCCGGTTTCGTCGCACTGCGGCTGCTCAACGGTTATGGCGAGAAGCCATGGAGTGTTGGCGATACGTCCGTGCAAACACTGATGAGTTTTTTCAACATCACCAAATACCCGCCGTCGCTGCTGTTTATTGCGCTGACCCTGAGCCTCGGATGTTTGCTGCTTCTTTGGTTTGAGCACTTGCAGAAGAGCCAATGGCTGCGTCCCTTGACGGTGTTTGGATCAGCGCCGATGTTCTTCTATCTGTTGCACCTCTACGCACTGAAGGTTTTGTATCTCATCGCTGTAGCGCTGTTCGGATTGAATCAGGGCGCGTACTTCGGTTTCGACTCGGTAGGCGCGGTATGGATCGCCGCAATCCTGTTGGCCATTGCGCTTTATCGCCCGGTCTGTTGGTTTTCCGGGCTGAAGGCCCGACGTCGCGACATCGCCTGGCTCAAATACCTGTAATGCCCATGAATGCACTTTTATAAAGCCGTGAGGCCTCGGTCTGCACTATGCGAAGGCAAAACTCTGGAGCCTGTTCGGTGCTCGCGCCTGAAAAACGCTGCGCAATCAGCGTTTTCGCGATCTGGCACAAACACTGCAATACACCGGACAGGCCCACCATAAACGCAGTCGAGTGGGCAGCCCCCTCGGTCAACGACGATCGAATCATGGGCAACATCGGTGGATCAGGCATAGACGTCTGGTGCTAACACCGCAAAAGAACAGGCAAAGACGCCTGGAACCGCAAGGTTTCAGGCGTTTTTTTTTGCTTTTTGAACCGTTTTAGCCGGGTGCTTCTTATGAATTCCAATGTTGCCGCGTTGAACAAAGTGCAAACGCTGATCGTGATCGGCAATGGCATGGTCGGACATCATTGCGTCGAGCAGTTGATTGAGCGGGGCGCGCTTGACCAGTATCGGCTGCACGTCTTCAGCGAGGAGCCGATGCGTGCCTACGACCGCGTGCATCTGTCCGAGTACTTCTCGGGGCGTGATGCCGAATCGTTGGCGCTGTCCGATGCGTCGCTTTACCAGACGCCGGGCGTCACCCTGCATTTGGGTGTGCCGGTGCTGGAAATCGACCGCACCCGTCGCCAGGTGATTACCGCGCAAGGCAGCATCCCTTACGACAAGTTGGTGTTGGCCACCGGCTCTTATCCGTTTGTGCCGCCAGTCGAAGGTGCCGAAGGCGATTCGCGCCTGGTGTATCGAACCCTTGAAGACCTCGATGCGATCCGTGCCGCAGCAGCCAATGCCCGACGCGGCGTCGTGGTCGGCGGTGGCCTGCTGGGCCTTGAAGCCGCCAATGCCCTGAAAAGCCTCGGCCTGGAAGCGCATGTGGTGGAATTCGCCCCGCGCCTGATGCCGGTGCAACTGGACACAATGGGTGGGCTTGCGCTCAAGGCGCAGATCGAAAGACTCGGTGTCGGTGTGCACCTGTCGCGCTCTACTCAATCGATCAGCGCGGGCGAGGAATATCGCTACCGCATGAACTTCGCCAATGACGAGTTTCTTGAAACCGACCTGATCGTGTTCTCGGCGGGCATCCGCGCACAAGATGCGTTGGCCCGGCAATGCGCGCTGGAGATCGGCCCGCGCGGCGGCGTAGTGATCAATGACGAATGCCTGAGCAGCGATCCGGACATTTACGCCATCGGCGAATGCGCCTCCTGGAACGGCGGCCTGTTTGGCTTGGTCGCGCCGGGCTACCAGATGGCGCGCGGTGTGGCGGCACGTCTGTGCAACGACACGGCCGAGCCGTTTCTGGGTGCCGACATGTCGACCAAACTCAAACTGTTGGGCGTTGACGTCGGCTCCATCGGCGATGCCCACGGCAACACGCCAGGCGCACGCAGTTATCAGTTCATCGACGAAACCACGGCCAGCTATCGACGGCTGGTGGTGGATGCCTCGGGCAAGCATGTCATCGGCGCGGTGTTGGTTGGCGACAACAGCTATTACGACACGCTGCTGCAATACATGCAGAACGCGATTGCCTTGCCGGCGGAACCCGCCAGCCTGATCCTGCCGTCATCCGAAGGCGCGCCGACCCTGGGCCCGGGCGCGTTGCCCGAATCGGCCACGGTTTGCTCGTGCCACAACGTCACCAAGGGTTCCATCTGCTCGGCCATCGATGGCGGCTGCACCGACCTGGGCCTGCTCAAGTCTCAGACCAAGGCTTGCACCGGCTGCGGTGGTTGCGCCGGCCTGCTCAAGCAAGTCTTCGAACATGAGTTGATCGCCCGGGGCGTCAGTGTCGACAAAAGCCTGTGCGAACACTTTGCCTACACCCGTCAGGAACTGTATGCGCTGGTCCGCGTAGAAGGGGTCATCACCTTCGAAGAACTGCTGGCCAAACACGGCCGCGGCCACACCGGTTGCGACGTCTGCAAACCGGCCGTGGGCTCGATTCTCGCGTCGTGCTGGAACCAGCCGATCATGGATGCATCGCTGGTGCCATTGCAGGACACCAACGACACCTTCATGGCCAACATGCAGAAAAACGGCACCTATTCGGTGGTGCCGCGTATTCCCGGTGGTGAGATTACCGCCGACAAACTGATCGCCATCGGTGTCGTGGCGAAAAAATACGACCTCTACACCAAAATCACCGGCGGTCAGCGGATCGACCTGTTCGGCGCGCAACTGCATGAACTGCCGGACATCTGGGCCGAGCTGATCGAAGCCGGTTTCGAAACCGGGCACGCCTACGGCAAATCGACCCGGACGGTGAAGTCGTGCGTCGGTAGCACCTGGTGCCGTTATGGCGTGCAGGACAGCGTGCAAATGGCCCTGACCATCGAGGACCGCTACAAGGGATTGCGCTCGCCGCACAAGCTCAAGTTCGCAGTGTCCGGTTGCACCCGTGAGTGCGCCGAAGCCCAGAGCAAAGACGTCGGCGTGATCGCCACCGAGAAGGGCTGGAACCTCTACATCGCCGGTAACGGCGGCATGCGCCCGCGCCACGCCGAGCTGTTCGCCACTGACCTGGACGATGCCACGCTGATCCGCTACATCGACCGTTTCCTGATGTTCTACATCCGCACCGCCGACAAACTGCAACGCACCTCGGTGTGGCGCGAAAGCCTGGAGGGCGGCCTCGACTTCCTCAAAGAGGTGATCATCAACGACAGCCTCGGGCTCGGCGCCGAACTCGAATCGCAGATGCAACTGGTGGTCGACCGCTACGAATGCGAGTGGGCCAACGCCCTCAAAGACCCGGAAAAACTCAAGCGCTTCCGGACCTTCGTCAACGATAAACGCCCGGACCCGGACATCCATTTTGTCCAGGAGCGCGGCCAACGGCGCCCGATCATGGCCGCCGAACTCAACCTGATCCCTGTCACCGAGGAGATTGCCTGATGAGCCAGTCCACTACCCAACGCATCGATTCCCTGGCCGACAGCGATGTCTGGCAAACCGTGTGCGAGCAGCAGGACCTTGTCTCTAACTCCGGCGTCGTCGTGTGGCTCGACGGCGCACAAGTGGCGCTGTTCTATCTGCCGGGCGCGGAGGGCCGAAGCCTCTACGCCATCGACAACCATGACCCGCAATCCGGAGCGAACGTCATCGGGCGCGGGCTGGTCGGCAGCATCAAGGGTGATCTCGTGGTTGCTTCACCGATCTACAAACAGCATTTCCGCCTTGAAGACGGCAGTTGCCTGGAGTACCCGCAGCAACGTTTGCGGGTCTGGCCGGTGCGGCTTAACGGCAGCGTGGTGGAAGTGGGGCTGGCTTGAGGTCAAGCATCGGCAATGAGCAACGATAGCGGAGGCATCCATGAAAACAGCCGCACAGCTGCTGAAACTGAAAGTCGTGCAAAACCAGCACGTGCATAGCATCGCGCCAGACCAGATGGTGCTTGAAGCACTGAAAATGATGGCCGAGAAGAATGTGGGCGCGCTGCCGGTCATCGAAGCGGGGCAGGTGGTCGGCGTTATCAGCGAGCGCGACTATGCGCGCAAGGTCGTTCTGCAGGGACGCTCCTCGGTCGGCACGCCGGTGCGCGAAATCATGAGCGCGCCGGTGGTGACAGCCGACAGTCAGCAGAGCATCGAGCGTTGTATGGAAGTCATGACTGACAGCCACCTGCGGCATCTGCCGGTGTTAGATAGCGGCGAGTTGATCGGGTTGTTGTCGATTGGCGACCTGGTCAAAGAGGCGATTGTCGAGCAGGCCGATTTGATCCGGCAGCTGGAGTACTACATTCGTGGGCACTAAGCGGGCCGGGGGCATGCTGAAGTCGTATTGGCGCGCGCGGGCAAAGCGTTGAGCCTGCGTCGCAACATGCAAAGCACCTGACAAATTTTTTTTGAAATCAAGGGGTTGCCAGCCTTCGGAAATCAGTACATAATTCACGCCATCGAAAGCACTGACCGCTGAAAAAGCTCAATGTTTTCAAGGAGTTAGATCTAGATCTTCTCCAAGACTGTACGCGTTTGGTGTTGTGCTACATGACATCAGATGTTTGAGGCCGAGTAGCAAAATGGTTATGCAGTGGATTGCAAATCCACCTACGCCGGTTCGATTCCGACCTCGGCCTCCACTTTAAACAAGCTCCGTAGATCGATGATTTACGGAGCTTTTTTATTTGCGTTGTCCTGCAAGATTTAGTCTTGAAATGGGCGTTTGCAAACTTGCTTCACCGGGACGGGATGTATATATTTCGTCCTCTGCTGCACAGGCGTCAGAACTGACAGATCGTCATTTGTCAGCCATCAGACTACTTGACCGCGCTACCGCCCGAATGGCGAAACTGGTAGACGCATGGGACTTAAAATCCCCCGCTCGTAAGGGCGTGCCGGTTCGATTCCGGCTTCGGGCACCATCTAAAATCAAGGGTTTGCGAGCGAAAGCTGATGCAAGCCCTTGTTTGTTTCTGGGTCGCAATTATTGAGTTGGGTCGCAATTCACTTAGTTGGAGAGACCTTTTTACCTTTCCGGTTCCGGATGTATTGCTCGGTCATAACTACGGTCGTATGCCCAAGTTGATCTCTTGCCTGCATGATGTCACCACTCGATTCAGCCTTGTCTGTACCAGCTTTAGCGCGCAGATCCCGCATTTGAAACTCGGTCTTGGCAACACCTGCTGCCTCCCTGGCTAAGTCAAATCTCCCCCGCAACATCGCCACCGTCATTGGTGTGCCATCCTCCGAAACGATCAGCCGCGTCGAGCGGACCTTATGTTCTTTCTTTCGGGACATGATTCGATCAATCAAAATCTTCAGCTCTCCAGTGATTTCGATCCGTCGCTTTGCATTTGTCTTGCCTTGCAGAACCCAAATCTGGCCGTCACGAACATCCCGCTCGTCCAATAGCCGCGTGTCAGTTACGCGCTGCCCGGTCAGATAGGCAAGGTCCATGGCATCTTTCAAGCCAACATCCGCTTTCTCGTACACGCGCTTGAACAGTGCGTCCTCGATGTAGATATCGCGCCCGGTCTCCTTGTTGCCCTTGATGCCAGCGCAGGGGTTGGCCAAGGCCGTGTAGCCGACATCCCTGGCGTAGTTCCAGATAGCACTGAGCAAAGCCTTTTCGCGGTTTGCTCGAACTGGTGCGGCCTTACGCCAGGTCAGATACTGCCGGACGTGCAACGGCTGTATTGTCTCCAGCGGCGCCGGCGGGTCATCGAAAAATGACATCAGGTTTTTCAATTCCCTGACGTTGTCCTTCTGTGTGGCGGGTTTCTTCGCAGGAACGACGTCGATCATGTACTTCTCGGCGACGTATCGGAACGTGATCACCTTGGCGACCAAGTCTGTAGCTGTGCGATCACGCTCCAGCTTGGCGTACTCCATGATTGCCAGGCCGTAGTCGCTGCCCAGGGCGATTTCTTTGCGGGCTTTGCCGCCTACTTCGTAGTAGTAGAAAATCCGGCCGCTGGCTTTTTTGCGTTCGCGCAGCCGGGCAATTGAGCCTGGTTTACTTGGTCGTCGTCCCATGTCAGCTAGCCTTGCGTGGTGTCCATACGGGTTTTTCAGCTTCAAACATACCGACCGCGGTCACGGCCATAGTAGTAACACTTGGCCAGCCGTTCACTTTGATCGTGTGCCTTACGCCGTTCTTCTTCAGGTTGAGGATTTGACCTGCCTTCGTCCGCGCGCCGGTGAGCTCGCAAACTTCCTCATGGGAAAGAAACTGGATGTTCATGAGCTGCTCCATGCCGCGCGTGGCGGCAGAAGGTGGTTAATTGGCGAACTTGGCGAGCGCGGTATCTGCGATCTTCATCGCTGCCTGGGCGTCGTTCACATAGGCTGGGTCGAACCCGCCGCACAGATGGATGGTTGCTTGGCAGGCCCGCAAGTTCTCGCGAGTGAGTTTCAGTGCGGAGACCAGTTCTTCACGGGCCTCAGCTTCGCCTCGGGCGATGTCCCAGAAGCGTTGCTGCCACTGCCCGGGTGGCGGCGGGTTGCTGTTCTGCGCGCCAAACACCATCGCCCCTACGATCGAATCGCACAGGTCGCGCTTGTAGGCGTTGTCGCCGTCGATGCTCAGGCCGCGCCGGCGGAGCGCGCTGACCACCTCATTTCTATCCAGGCCTTGGTCCTCGATGACGATGTCCCGCTCTGGTTCGCCCGGCGTGTAAATCACCAAGGCCAGTTTGGCGCCGGGCAGGCAATGCTCGCTGAGTTTGACCAGAGCGTCGTTGGCTGCTTCGTGGAATCGCTGAACTGCTGACATAGGAGTTCCTCGCCCGCCGTTCACCGGCAGGCTGGTAGATGGAAGAGGGGGTTAGGGGTACTGGCGTTTGATGCGGTCAGCGATGCCTTCAAGCCTTTCCGCCATGGACCGCATGTCGTTGTTGTCACGTCTGGAGACGACGCCGGATCGCTGCACGTTGCGGCCATCTATGATCCAGGCAGCCAGGCGGATGAGAGCGGACTCAAGTCGCCGCCGAAGGAAGCCGGTGTGCGGAACAACTTTCATCACCGCGGCCCCTTGTAGCAGTACACGTAGGCGAACCAGGCGAGGGCGATCATGGCGTCACCTGCTTGAACTCGACGACCCAGACCCATGGGTTGGCGTTCCAGTCACCTCCGACAGAATCCCAAAGACCCGCAAAAGCTTTGGCTGCCGTTGTCTGCAAGCCGGTCTTCCCATCGTCAGGGCCGACCATATAGCCGGTGCAGATGGGCCAGCCATCATCGGGTCGGAACGCTACGCCGACGATTCCCTCGGCCAGTGCCTGCTTTTCGCTGATGTCCTGCAACCGCTCGACGCGCACGTCGGTGATCTCCAACAGGATGCGGCTGTCACGGCGGAACATGTGGATGCTGGGCTTCCAGCGGAGCTCGCTCGCCGGCGGGATGTTTTCGAGATCCGGAGGTAGGCAGTCCGGGTAGGTTGCTCGGTAAGTCAGATAGCCCGGGTCACCATTGCCAGCGCGGGTCCAGGTCTCGCGCACCCACAGCCGGTCGCCGGGCTTGCCGTAGGGGCAGCAATGGTGGGAGAAGTTGCGAGATGTCTCGCGTGAGTCTGAGCCGCTACCGAACAGATGACCTTTCCACGAAAAGCCAGAGCCTTCCGTAAGCACCGGCTGCGGATTTACCGCCCGCCGCGTTACCGTCTTCCGGCCTTCCAGGATGGCGCGCACCATCGGGGCCGAGAACAAGATCGGCCGTTCCTTTATGTCAGACATGGGAATCCTTTGCCGCTATAGCGGCTGACTTTGAAGGGAGGGATAAAGCTGACCGGTGGTCAGACGGTATGAATTATCCGAGGTGGCCGTACTCGACCGTTCGAGGAGCGGCTGTTTCTCAATGGCGGTGAGTTCCGCCCAGGAGAAAGGCAATGGCTTCTATCGATGACTTCAGATTTGAATCGCACCAGCTTCTATTAGAGCTAGACGCCGCTACCATGGGGATGATGATGCTGGTTTCATCCAAATGTGTATCCGGGCCTGAGTGGGACCTTGCTAGCAAGCGGCAACATGATGCCTATAAATGCTGGGACGCATTTATGAACATCCCGACCGCACCGGATCGCCTCCCCAGCGCTGTATGATCGCTTTCTTAATCCGTTTAGGAAGTCGAATCCGATGTGGGTAGTGATGCTAAAAAGCCCGGACGGTGACATCTTTTACGGCGAGGCGATCGACCGCGAGGGTTTTCGGTATCGCTGCAAAAATCCTGAAGAAGCGGAAGCTTTCGTGACGAAGGCGGACGCAGAAGCCAGTTTTGATCACTTTCGCCTGATGAGGCGGCTGCGGAGATATCAGCTTGAGGCTGTGGATGTTCAGACGATATCTGATCTGTAGTCACCAGTAAGCGCCTTCAGCTCATCAATTCGCTGATCCGCTGCGTTCAGGCGCTGCTGTAGGGCTTGTTCGCGAGCTTTGACCTCCTCGAAGTGCTGCGCCAGCGTGCACGCGAAGTCGCCGGCCAGCCGCTCATTAATGTACTGACGGTAGTCGTGACGCTTGAGCACAGTCTTGAACAGGTTGTCGATGTAACCGCGTCCGCCATCTGGCGTGTTCAGGTCAAAGCCTGGATCAACCGGTTTGTTTTCTGTGGGCATGGGGGAGCCTTGGCCGATGTTCGGCTACAGTAGGTAAGTCATCGAAATGGAGATCGGACATGCAATGCTTAATTTGCCAAGCTGCTTCTAAAATTGTTCACACGACAGGATGCTGGTCCGAGGTCAAATGCTCGGCCGGATGTGGACACTTTAGGGTCTCAGCAAACCTTGTTGCGAAGATGAAGTTCAAAAACGAATTCTTTGACGTTGAACGAACGAGGCAATGGCTCGGGATTGCTCGGCAGGAAGGCTCCGGACCGTTGATATCGACTTACGACTACAACGTTTCTTTATTGCATCGTGTCACTAAAGAGCGATCTGACCACTTGCCGAGTCGTTCAGGTAAACCAGTAGCGCCGGAATAGATGGGTTTCCTATTTCGCTCCGCTGAAGTGCCAACTACATCGCAGCGATGGTTCGGCGCCACATGGGGCGTCCTATGGCGGGTCATGCCCGGGCGGTGGAGTGGCAATTTAAGAGTGATTTGTGGTTTATTGCGGCAACTTTTTCAGTTGGGCGAGGCTGCTAGTGAGCATAGAAAATCTGATGATGACAGTTCACAGAGTTCCAAAAATCGAGTTGGATACTGGAACAGATTGGACTGCCGTTTGGACTGCTGTCGGAACTTCACTCGCAACGATTGCTGTGGTGGTAATAACCACCTTATATACGGCGTACTCTTTTCGTAAAACAATGAAGGCTCAAAAGGAATTGGCTGATGAGCAGGAGGCTAGCCGCATAGCGCACTCGAAAGCTGAGTCTGTCGCACGAAGTAGGCAGGACTGGATTAATAGCTTGAGGGATGCGGTGGCGTCGTTTATTTCCAGCGGTGACGATCTTGCCGGCGCATCAGTGAAACTTCATGAGAGAAAGCCTGTGGCGCCCGAAAGCCATCAAGATGTACAGCGCTCAGCAGATTTATATGATCAGCTTTTCACAGATGTCTCGCGCAGCCTAACGACGGCAAAATTGCATTATTCCAGGGTTCAGCTTTATACAAATCCTACTGAAAAAGAAACTGATGAACTTATGACGGCCATGAATGCGTACATTCAAGCATGTATGCTGTGTCAGCCTACTGCTGATTTAGGTAATGCTGTGGTAAGGGTCGCTCAGACAATAATCAAAAACGAGTGGGTAAGGGTTAAGGATATGAAGTGATCAGTCGCCACAGAAGCAGTCGATAGCTTCATCGTGGTCGGCGAACATGTCGAATTGGGTGTCTGAGTAGTCGAGCATCTGCTGGTAGCTGGGTCGGTCGCTGCGGAAGCGGGCGCCGTCACCGGTGAACTTCCCGCCGGAGACAACTGAGCTTTCCATGCGTGCCCACCACTCAGCCTTGGGGCGGTCGCTGGCGATGATCGAATAGACCTGCTTGGCGCCCTTCAGGAAACAGAGGTCGCAGTTACCTTCCAGCGTCCGGCCGTTGATCGTCGGTAGCATCAGGTCGAATGGCTGAGCAGCCCAGAAGTCCGTCACGTCCTGCACGCCGACGCCGGCGTCAGCCAGCGGCATCACCATGGTTGCCCACTTGCTTTCACTCGTGCTTTTGCGATGGCGGATCTTCACGACACGCCGTGGCTCATCGGCACGGATGCCGGTCATCATGTCCACCGGCATCTCCTCGGTAGACAGGCCCAGGCTACGCAGATACTTGTGGATGATCCGGATCTTGAGGTCGATGGTGCAGAACCGGGTCACAGGGTTGGGCAAGTACTTCCGCTTGCGGATCAAGCCTTCGAACGGTTCTCCGTGGCGACTGGCGCTGGCGAAGTCCACCACCTCAAAGCCAGTTTCGTTGTCACGGAACTCAAGCCAAACGATCGGCACCGACCAGCGTTCGGCGCACTCCTGAACAAACTCCAGCGTGGCTGGGTGTTCCTTGCCGGTGTTGGCGAAGGTGACGACCAGATCGCTCAGATCATCGTTGTTGTCGAGCACCTGGCGCAGCATATAGGCGCTGGTTCGACCGCCGGAAAAGCTGACGACCGTCGTCCCGGACAATTTGTAGAGAGACATAGAGGATCCTCGCCGGCTGGCGTGATTCGTTGAAGTGGGGTATTTGTGTTCGGCCCGGCATGGAGTCGGTATAAGGAGCGAACAGTGAGCGGCAACATTGTTGAGTGCCCATACGAAACTGGGATTCTCAAGCACAGACGAATGTATTTTTTGTTCGTTATAACTGCACTGATGATCCCAATAGCAACCTGCCTGATGGTTGTCGCCATGGAAAAACCAAGCATGTGGATAGCAAGATCGGGGGCCTTGATGGCCTGCGCCGCATTTCTTGCACACCTCCAAGTGGGCGGAATGCGCGGATCACTATCGGTATCATTGTCAGGCCCAACCTATTACGCCACCCGAACTAAATACTTCAGGCAGATCGGCATATGCGATCAAGTTGCTATAGCGACTGTTATTCTGGGGTCGGTTGTATGGGGTTTTGGTGACTTGTTGCCGGTAGGTGCGGCTTAAAAGATGGATCAGGCTCGCCGCACCTTGAAGCAGAGCATTGCCTTGATGCTGTGGCAGTAATCCTGAAGCTGCTCATAGGCCTTGTATTTGGCCTGACCTCGAGTGGCCGCCCAAACCCTGACCAAGTCTTCTCGGGCCTCTCGGCTCCAGCTGAGATCATCCCAGTCATGCTTGAACGGCAGGACCAGCCATTCTTTGAGTGGCAGCGTTTCGGCCATTTCGCCGTACTGCATTTCGTGTGTCGGGTGGTAATTGCTGATCCGCTTCTTCGGGTCTTCGTCCAGCACCACGCCGATGTAGTGACCGCGATCAGCCAGGATGACGCCGGGCTTCCCGTAGGCGATGACGCGGCGGCCAATCTCGGCGGGCACCTGATAGTGCTGCCGGACGTATGCGCAGTTGTGGCTCATGGATTTCTCCAGTCAGGCGCCGCCCTCCGTGACCGGATGCGACAGTGGCAATTTGGGTTGTGGTGGGGTATTACTTGTCACCGGCATGGAGTCGGCTCGAGGAGCAAACATGTACCAAACCGATATACTAGAAACTTTGAATTACTATATTCAATCTCGAAATGTTGCGCTTAGAGTCGCGAAAGGGTACTCGGCGCCTATCACTGCTGAGGCTGTCATTGAACTTCGCTTTTATTATTCAAGCTGTCTTTCAAGTATTGTTTCGTTGACAGAGTATCTTTCAGAAAAAACATACCCGTACTATTTGGAGTTTCTTGAATCTATTAGGACGGATTTTATTTTTGAAGGATTCTCTGATGGTGAGCAAAATTATTCATTCTTGAGGGGGCTTAGGAATATGGTCGTGCATAGAGGCTATGACCTGACAAGAGAGTCTCATTTGGACGGAGACAAGCCTTATTTTATTTTGCCAGAATATGCTGCCTCGATCAGCGGGAAGACCTTTTATAAGTGTTATGAAAGGTACTTGCCTACAATGCTTGGTGAAACAATAGAAAAAATCGACTCGATTTTAAGTGCTCACATTGATAACTATGTCTCTCAAATTCCTGAGCGTACTGCAGAAGAAATCGAGTCTGAGATAAAGCTAATGATGTTCGCCGACACTTTTACTGTGCCCGCTGAGGCCAAGGCTTACATGCTCGATTTTTTGGGAAAAAACAACATCACAGGTTTTGTAAATGATGCCAAGCAACGCCTAAAATTGCAGTTGTCGACATCGTTGAATTTGGTATAGACCGTATAAGAATTTTGGAAGATGTCTTTGTCGGCATCCCTTAAGTTAATGCGCCGTAGGAGTTGATCGATTCTCTAACATTCAGGTTCGACTATTTCGTCGCCAGGTTCTCCCTGATCGTCGTGGAGCTTGCGAAGGCTTTGATTGCGGAATTCACGCGACACCTCTTCGCTGATGACGCAAGGTGTCGTGACACAGCGGAGCATCCGGGCGGCGGTATCGAAGTCGGCGGCGATCACGTTGCACAGCAGGTTCTGATACACCTCCTGCTGATTGTTGAAGCCGTGCTCTTTCATCAGGCGCTTGAGGTCCAGCATGAACACGCCGGCGACCTCAACCTTGAAGACACCAACACCCTTCTTCGCATCGTCCTCGGCCTTTTTGGCCCGCTTTTTCTTCTGTTTCACCGACTCCGCTGTCGGCTCCTGCTGTTCCTCGGCCATGGCCTGCCTCTTCAATTCCGTGGGCCGGTACATCCAGCCATGTCTGTCGTCGGCGCTGGCGCACCTGGTTGCTGATGTGTCTCACGGCGGCCCCGGGAACTTGATGTCGTTCTCGCGGGCTATGAGCCTGGCGCGTTTCGTTTCCATGCCCATCTCTTTGGCTGCTTCGATGACGGTCTTGCCGGCATCGGCCAGTTCCTTCATCCGTGGAGCGAGCTTGTCGCGTTCAACCCGCAGCTTGTTGCTGTGGGAGGTGCCGAACATGGCTGCCTTTTCACCGCTGACGCCGGCGGGTATTTCCTGCACCGGTTTGCCCGCACCGAAGTACTGCTCCAGCTGCTGGTTGAGGTTCGCGAGGATCGAGTCTCGCGGGTTGGGCATTGGTACGCCGATCATCGCTGCGCTCCGAAGTACGCGAACACAACCAGCATCAAAGCGCCGACCAGTACCCAGCGGAGCATTGGCCGGCCAAACCGACTGGTAGTCACCCGGACCTCTTCGAAGAAGTCAGCGTTCTTTTCGAGTTGCTTCGCGTAGTCGCAGGCCGTGCCGTGACCGTCACGAGCGCCTCGCGAAAGGCCGGTGTCATGCTCGATCACGTCAAACTTGTTGCCACCCAGCGGGATGACGTTGAAGCGTGGCGCACGCACAGGCTCTTCGCGACCGATCATCTGGTACATCTCCGAGGTGGACAGCAGAACGCGTTCCCGCAACACCTGCAGGACCGCATGTTTTTGGCGAATGGTCTGGTTCATGACGATTCCTCATGGTGGGTTGCGGTTATTCGTCAGCACTCTAGCCACCTGCTGGTTGCCGTTGGGCGCAGGGGAGAGTGCTGACGGATAAAGGCGGGCGTAAAAAAGCCCGATCGGAACCGGGCTTTTGTTTGCGTCACAAAGACCACCTTATGTGACGGGGTGCCTCCTGTTGGAGGGCTTCGGGCATGGTCTATTTCATGATGGTCATCCTCCAATGCGCGCCGTTGGCATCTTGGCGGGCGCTCGCCATTTCTATTCCGCTACATTTGGATGGCCGGCACTCCCCGGCGAGTTTCAGGTCTGGCTTCTCGTACTTGAGTAGCCCCGCGAATCACCCACAAAGAGCAATGAATGAAGAATTAAATAGGCAATCTGCGGACGGGGCGGACACGGAGCTCGTAGTTCTTGCCGCCGCTGGTCTGATTGCCATCATCGAAGTCCATGGTGAATGCGCTGAGGGCGGAGCGCTGCGTTGACGACCAGTACGCGCGCGGCTTGAAGGCTTCAGGTCCGCCAGCCTTGAACGCCTCGATGGTGGTCTGCACTGGTGAGTCTTCGGTATAGAGCAGGCCGACCGGCTCGCTGTTCGGGTTGTCACCGCTGCGGCCGTACTGCCAGTTCGCTTCGGTGGTTGGTTTGAAGTGGCGGTATTGCAGCTCCTGCACGTCACGCGCCGGGATCGCCCAGTCAGTGAAGCCGCCGATATCCAGAGCCAGCACCTGCTGTGCCAGTTCACTGCCAGCGGCAGCCATCGCCTCGGTGTTGGCGCGGCTGTCGGTGAAGCTGTCGGCGCCTTCGATCTTCTCGCCGTACTTGCCCCATTCGCCTTCCAGTTCATGCGCAGCGCCGGCGGTGATGTTCAGGTAGCGCTTGCCGGTGTCCGGGTCACGGGTAATGCCGGAGAAGAACCCGCCGCCGAACGCCTGGCCGATTTCCGGGATGGTCACTGCTGGTGCTGCTTTCTCAACTGCGGACATGGTCTTTCCTCTTTTCGAAGGCAACAAAAAAGGCGCTGCTGCGCCCGGTGCCGGATCAAGAACGGATGAATGAAGGATTAAATAAAGAATCTGCGGACGGGGCGGACACGGAGCTCGTAGCTCTTGGCGAGGTTGTCCTGAGTGCCATCAGCGAAGGTCATGCCGAATGCGTGGCTGGCGGAGCGCTGCGAGGATGACCAGTAGTAGCAGTCATGAGCGAACACCTCGGGGCAATTCAGCCAGCCCTGGTACAGCTCGGCGGCGGCTGGCAAGTAAAAGTCGTGATGCCCGTCAGCCTGGTACTCGGCACACGCGTTCGCGGCGTGGTACTTTCTCTCGTCATCATTGCCAATCAGCACTTGGGTGTTGGTGTAGCCATCGGTCTTGCTCAGGCCTTTCAGCTCAACCCCACGACCACCCCATTCGTGGTCGCCAATGTCCTTGGCGGCGAAGATCAGGTAATGCGCTGGAACATCGCCGTGAGCCGCAACCAGTCCGCCGTTGAGTCCGCCTTGGCCTGGCCATTCAGCGCCGAGCGGCGGAATGCTGGCAGGCGTGATCGGTTGAACATTCGCCGCCGGCGGCAGCACTTGGGCGAACACGCTGGCCACTGCCAGTTTTGCCAGCGAAGAAGCCGGCATCTTGATGGTGGTGTCGCCATGCTTCAGGGTGATCATTTCAGGTTTCATGTGATACCTCGTTGGTTATGCTTCGATGCCGGTCTTGGCGAATTCTTCAAGCTGTCGCGACTGCTTATCGGTGATTACGATTTCAGGTCGCGACATGGTGGAAAAGCGGGCGGACTCTTCGGCAGGCGCGGCGGCGAGGTTGATCAGGAACGTCGACACCGTCTCCTGCCATTCCTCGAAGTCGTGGCGCTCACCAAGCACCTGAAGTGCATCAGCAAGCGCCTTCGACACAATCAGCGTGCGCTTCTCGGCGCCGATCCGATCCAGCAGGGCACGCTCCTTGGCGCGCTTGTCCTTCTGAATGTCCGCGTTGCTCTTGGCCATGGCCTGCCTCTTCAATTTCGTGGGCCGGTATATCCAGCCATGTCTGTCGTCGGCGCTGGCGCACCTGGTTGCTGATTCGCCTCATGCCGCGACCTTCACCTGATGCCAGGCGCCGGCGGAGTAGAACAGCTTTGCGGCCTGGGCCTCATCAAGCGACACATCCGCGGGAACGGCGATCCACCCTGACGCAACCATGTGGTTTGGGTTGCAGCTGCCGCGCAGCTCCAGGTAGTAATGCTCGATGGCATCGGTGAGGCGTTCGACCTTGTAGATGCCCTCTGGCGATATTTCCACTGACTTGACGTACTCAACGCCGCGTTCGTCTCGACACATGACGCTGAGGTAGATCGTCCAGTGGTAGGCAAAGTCGAACAGGGCGTTGGCGATCGCCAGGCTCCGGATCTGCCGGCAGCTTTTCCAGTTCGCCATGATCTGGTTACCGCTGGGGTCGATGTTGACGACCGCGACGTGATTGGTCCTGAGCAACGCCCGGCAACTGCGTTCGGCTCGGGCGAAGCCGTTGTTTGCCTTGCGCTTACTCATAACGCCTCCGTGATCCGCCGTAGCGCGATGCGTTCTGCCCGGGTTGGCGAAGGCCGGCGGCGCTTGAGGATGGTTTCGGGATCGATCTTTGTGGATCGCTCAGCGGGTGGGGGATTGATTTGAGCGGGGTCGGCTCTGGAGAATCGCCCGCCCGCGGCCAAGTGCTGTTCGACCTGGCTGGACAGCTCCAGAGCTTTATCGCGTCGGAACTCGATGTCGTATTTCAGGTTACTGATCATGATGGCCACCTCATTCGATATCAGGCACTTAACCGATGAGCTTGCGCACGAGCTCTGTCGGCGACCTCATCAACCATGCGATTCAGTTCCAGATTGAACTGGACCAGCTCTTTGTGCAGGTTGGCGATGTAGTCTTCGTCGCGGTAAATCGTCTCGATGTAGAGCTGACACTCTTCATCTTGACGAGAATCGAACGACAGAAAATCCCACCACTTCCGCCCCGTGACGAACATGCAGCCCTGTACCTGCGGCATGTGTTCCTCGGGCATGCCTTCGAGCCATGTCCTGACGTGTATCGCCTCGTTGAAGGGGCACTTCGACTCGGTGCCCCCGTCATCGTTGATCAGGCCGTCTGGCGAACAGCCGAGCCAGTCGTACCTTGGGTGAACGATGAACTCTGACGGCATCACGATGTTGCCGGTCAGCATCTCGTAGGCGTCCTGAGCCTTCTGCTCTTCGGTGTGGCCCCACTTCATGGAAGCGCTGCTGACGTTGTGCTTGGACTTCTTTGCCAGTCGTTCGAAGCACAGTTCGCGCATGTAGGAGGTGCGTGCACCCATGGGCTCGCGCTTCCCATTTTTGTCAGGCTTCCCCCAGGCCATCACGTCTTTAAACCGACTGGCTGTCACCCGACCAGATCGGTCTGCATGCCACTTTTCAGTGCCCTGAAGTTCAGCTCTCATTACGCCGCTTCCTCGGCCTGAGACAGGTCGTCGTTGGTGCCAGTTATGTCGGTGAAGTCGCCATCAACAGTTGCCGCCATGGCCTTGAGCGCTTCGTGACATTCAAGGCCGATTGCTGCGCGCTGCTTCGGCTTGAGAGCTGCCCAAGCTGCCGCATAGGCTTCGATGTCTTGCTGTTTCGCGACGGCCAAAAGATCGGCGAATACACCGTCGATTTCCGGCGACGGGGATTTCGGGCCGAAGGAAACGCTGGAGGCAGCAGCAGTGTTCGCCGCTTGCTTCACAGGGGTGATATCGATTTCGCCGCCGTACGAGTCTTCGAACTCATCGGGCGTGTAGACGCCGAGGATGACGTCAGGGCAGAAGAGTCTGGCCCACTTTTTTGTCACCAAATAGGCAATCTGCTGCTTGGGATCTTCCGCCCAAAGCGTAGAGTTTCGCGTGCGGACCTGGGTAAGTAGAAGTTCCAGAACACGCGGCTCGTCCTCGCCTTTGAAGGTCGCCCAGACCTTGATCCCGAGACCTTTCTCGTCGTCAAAGCTCCAGTCCGGAACGCGGTACTTCTTGAACTCGCCAGTGTCCTCGTCCTGCTTGGTCCTGCTGGTAACTTCGCGCATCTTGCCGATGACGTTTTCCCAGGCACCGAACCACTCGAAGTTTAAGCGCCCCTTGACTGGCGCCTTGGCGGTGATCACCGCATTGACGAGCTGCGCCTCGTAGCTCAGGGCACCGCCGTTGACGATGAACGTCTTCTGCGCAACGGCAAATGGGTTCATCTGCCACTGCATTGCTTGTAGTACCACCGCCATGCAGTCAGCTTGATTGCCCTTCAGATGCTTGGGGACTGTTGTCACGCCCTTCGACATCATCAGCGCGAGGTCGCTCATCGACTTCATGGTGCCTGGGTCGAGGATGAGCGCTGCCGCGTTGTGCGATGGATCGTGGTAAGTGGCGAGGCCCGTTGGTGCTTGAGTGTCTGAGTCGGTCATGGCGCTCTCCGTGGCCGACAAGGAGTGTGTCGGCCTTTAGATGGAAAGGGGGGGTTAGAAGCGGATGGCGCGAAGCCAGGCGCGAGCAGTGTCGAGGTCCACGTCGAAGCCCAGGGCTACAACCTCGACAATGTCGTCAACCGCCGGCGCGGCCGTAGTCACATCGTCGGATGCAGCGGCGGTCGCCTGTGTGCTGATAGGTGCGATTTCAACCTTCTCTTCGACCAGGGCAGGAGCCGCGGTAGTGACCGGCGCCGGCGCGGAAGCTTGGGCACGCAGACGGGCCAGTTCTTCCTGATCGCGCTGGTATTGCTGGTCCTTCAGGGTCTGCGCGTCTTGATCTCGCTGCAGTTGCTCGCGCTGCCGGTTAAGTTCTGCCTGCTGGTCTGCAATGCGCTGGCGATCTTCTGCTGCGATCCGTTGGCGTTCCTTCTCCGCGTTCTCATCGGCGATGCGCTGCTTCTCGCGCAACTCGTCGAGTTCTTTCTGCTGAGCCAACAGCTTGGCGGCAGCCTCTTCTCGTTCAATGGCAGACTTGTGCAGCGTTTCTAACTGTTCAATAGCGTTGTCACGAGCGATGGTGCCTTCGGCTTCAAACTCGGCATATTCTTCGGGCAGGATTACCGACTCTTTGACGCTTTGCAGAATGCTTGCGACATCAGCAGCGCTGCGGCTTGCATATGCAGCAGCAACAGAACTGAAGCGAGTAATCTTCGTCCGGATGGCTTCGACACGTTCAGCCTCGACACGCTCGCGCTCGGCTTTGGCATCAGCTACACGTTTTTCTTCGGCCTTGATTGCTTCGTCAACGGGCGCCTCGATCGCCAAGACTCGATCCTTCAGCGCCTCGCCGAACTCCTTGACCTGGTTGACTCGAGCTTGGGCATCCTTGACCTTCTGCTGATAGGGAACCAGCGCCGTTTTGGTGGTGTTGGCCAGCGCATAGCGCACGTCGCGGATATCGACACGAACTTCCTTCGCATTCGCCAAGCCTTCGCTGGTCGAGCAGTCAACGACCAACTTTGCGTAAGTGGTCTCCAAGCGAACGATCTGTTCCTCGTGCGGCCGGTATTCGGCGATGTCGGTGACGGCAACCGAAGGGACAACGGAGTTTTGTGCGTCTTCGGCTTCGCCCATTTCGAGCGAGTCTTGCGCGAGTGCTTGTTTAGTATTTGCAGGCATGACAGTTCCTTGCCGCGCGGTGCGCAGCCTTGAAAGGTGTGAGGGGTTATTGAGTTACAAGGCCGCCGAGTGCCGGGGCCAGAAGGACGATGGTGATGAACAGGAAGCCGACAAAGGCTGATGTCCGGCGGATAGCGCGGCGCCGGGAGCGCTGGCGGGCGGTCATGGCATGCACCAACGACCACCACAGATAAAGCGAGGTTCGTCATTGGCGAAGTAGTTGGCCTCCCCGAACTCACCACAACCGCACTTCAGTAGAGGCGAGTCATCTTCAAGATAGAAGGTGTCCGGGGCGTGGATGACCTGGGCGTCATCGCGAACATAAGACCATTCGCAAAGGTGGTCGGCCTGCAATTTCCCGCACACGTCAATCCTTATAAGGCCGGTCTGAACATCGATGTCGTACACCGGCCACCACCAATCTTTCCCGTTCTTGCTAACCCAGAGTGGCTGTGGGAGCGAGTTGATCAGTTCCATATTCAGAAGGTCGCTCATGGCCGAACCCTCACCGCGATTCGCCCACCCTTCATGGTGGTCGCCAAGCGTTGCGGCAGGCTGGACACTGCACGCTCACGCGGCTGGCCGATCACTTCGTTAAACGGAAGTCCGAAGCCGAGCATGATCAGTTTCGATTCGATCTCGTCGAGCTGTTCGTCGATCAGTGATTTAACTGGCGGGGTAGTCATGCTGCAGCTCCCTGTTTGTTCGACTCGTTGTAGGAGGCATAGATCTGGTCGATGCGCGCCCGGTAGTGACGCTGCTCTGCGTCGTCAATGGCGCGCAACAGGAAGGCTAGAGTGATAACTGACGTAGCCGCCGAACTCGCGTTTGGCTTTCCCAAATCGCGAATCATGTTGTTGATCTCGCCTTCGATCCAGGTGACAGCGGTCTGGTGATCGCGCTCTTCAGTGTTCACGCTGCGCCTCCATTTGGCGGACAGATCGTTTCCATTTGCACCATTGCCAGGCCGATGCGGCGTCTCAGGCTTTTGCGCTCTTCAATTGCGCGGACGGCACGATCTGCCAGCGCCTGAGTGCGCAACTGCTCGGCGGCTTCGTAGTCGTGGAACTCATGGGGCTGAGGTCTCTTATCTCGGCCCCAAGCGTCGTAGCGCCTATCCCACTCTCGGGCCTGCGCACTGTCTGCATAGGTGGTTGCCATGGCGTCGCCTCCAAGAGTGGCGGTGCTGATCCAACAAAACTCGGCTGCACTCATCCGTTCCGCTGGTTGCCGTTGGGCGCGGAGGGGAGTGCATGCGGGTGGGGTCGGGGAGGGTGTATCTAATTCAAAGTTGGTTTCGGTGTTTAGGTTTGCTGTAACTCACCAGTGAATCATTCATAGGACCCACGGTCATATCGCCGACCTTTGCTTTTAGGATGTTCAGATGATGCGTGCAGTTATGTTGTTCATGGCCATTTCAGGTTCTCTTCTGCTGGTAGGCTGCGGCCCTCATTGGGACGACGGAGAACGGTACGGTCGTGATCGCGGCTATGATCATGGTCATCGTTACGACCGACGATATGACGATGATCGATGGCATGACCGCAGACATGATCGTCGCGACAATGATCAGGGGTATGAACGTAATCGCGATCGTGACGATAGAGATGACTAACCGCTCTAAGCAGTCTTCTGCATCCGCTACACCCTGCAACCAAAATTAATCTGTGAAATCCCCAGGCCCGCTGCTGGCGACGGCCTGGGTTTGCAGCATCAAGTTGTCTTCGTTCGCGAGGGTGGCCTACCGGTTGCCCGGCCGATGCGCGGTGACATCGACGACCTACTGTCCGCTGCCTGTATGAGTGTTGGGCGCAGCCTTCAGGCTTGCTGCGCCACACGGGAGAAGCGTTGGTCTACTTCATGGCAGTAGCTCCTATCGCTCGCTCACTGGGCAGGCAGTGGCCACCTATTGAAGCTGCATTGGAATGTCGGTCCTGACCAAGATGCCTAACTACGTCCGCCCGTTCGCATACAAACAGTTGGCCTGGATCAGCTTTTTTCATGGGGCGCCGACATTCCGATGCAGCCTCTTTCGAGGTGATCGGGAAGGTCTCCAATCTTCTGACGGGGTCTCTGATTATTTATATTGCCGTAGGCCCGTGAAGCGGCAATTTCGTTTTGGCTTACGCCGAATAGGTGATGCAGGTGGGCGGTTATAGGCCGCAGTTACGTCCGCATCCGTCTGCCCACTCATTGAATGAGCAGAGGTGATGCTGTCAGTCGTAAATGCCGTAGCTGAAATCGTCTTCTTCGCAGTCCACCAGAATCTTGGAGGCGCCGAAGTAGAGGGCTGCGAGCAGCTTCTCGAACTTCGATCTGAAGCGCAGGGTTTGGCCGATTTTCTCGTTGTCGATGCGGGCGGCGTAGACGGTGCCAACCTGCCGGCCTTTCTCGTCCCGGTCGCTACCACGCTTATCGAACGAGATGTGGATTGCGTTATCCAGGCTGTACTCACTGCGGCTGCTGTAGGACGATTCTTCTTTCGGCTTCTTGTCGAAGTAGATGTGCAGCCCGCCATATTCGGACTCTTGGAATCGAATATCTGGATGCTCCCAGCGCTCTTCTGCTGCGCTTTCCTTGTGTTCATCAATGAAGGCTTCGAGAAGGTCCTGCAGGCTTACCACTTCGGGCATCTGGTCCTTGGTGAGAACTTCGTCGATGGCTTCCTGGGCGCGACGGACCATGTCGGCCTCTACGCCGCTGGCTTCCCACTTTTCTTTCAGGGCCTTGGCAATCATGTCGTTGTAACGGGTCAGCTCGAAGACTGTGGCCAGGTTGGCTGGCAACGCTGCCTTGATTGCCTCCTCAACCTGCTTACCCATATCGCCGTAACGACCAAAGCAGTTGTCGATCACCTTGGTGAACATGATCTTCACATGCTCGTCGATGATTGCTGCTGGCTGATCACCTGAAGCAAAGGCAGTGACTCGCTCAGCCAGCAGCGCTTGAAGGGTTTGCTCGCTCATTTGATGCTCCGTGCTTGTCGGTTGTTTTCCCAATGCACCCGTCACCAGGTGCATCAGTGAAACTTTCCGCCATGACCCGCTGCTGGCGTCGATCATTGGCCTCTCTCAAATTGTTCTTCCAGCCGCGGGCCTTTCGGCTTGTTCTCCCGCTGGATAACTGTTCTTGGCGTTTTACGCTGCACGCCCGGGTCAGTTGCCAACCCTCTGAACCGTTGAGGCCGGTTCATCGCTGCCTTTGAATCTGGGCCGGTGGTGATCCGGCAAGGTGAAGCGGTGGAGCTAAATAACGGCGGGTCTCTCGACCCTTCGCTGCCGGTCCCTTGTTGGGTACTCGGTGGCGATGGATGTAAATTAACCGGCGGTTTATGTATCGTCAATACCGGCGGTTAATTTATTTTTTGTGGTTGTGTCGTATGCTTTGGCAAATGCTGTATGTATATCCAGTATCTAGGAGGCGAGATGGCGAAGGCGAAAAAACAGGAAAAGCAGGCAGAGCGGCTGGAGATGAGCGGTATTGAAAGGCTGGGGCTACGCGTCTCATCGATGATCAATCACCCCGTAGCGCAGATTCAGCGCTGGGTGACGATCCATCGCCTGGACATGGACGGAGATCGGGAGTGGGAGGAGGTGATAGGACTGTTAAACGAGACGGATGGGATAGACATGACGTTCAATGACGATGAGTCCGTGACGCTGAAGTGGGAGGCGAGCGCGGAAGAGGATCGGCCGGTGGAGGTGTTTGAGCCGGCAGAGGAGGCTGCACCTTTCTGAAGGGGCAAAAAAGCCCGCTCGATGGCGGGCTTCGCTTGGTGTATGACTATAGCTTCCCGGCTGCGTCCTGAATTTTCTGTCCGCCGTCCTGAATAGCGCGTGCTTTAGAGGCGATGGTTCGCAAGCTTGCTGAACTGGTATTGATGTCGCCATCATACTTTTGGAGAGTAATCTCTACCTTTTTTCCCAGCCACTGCAGTTGCTCGTTGTTGAATTCGGCGCCGCCTTTCGTTTTTATAGTCTCACTCGTTCGTTTCGTTGGCTGCCCGTATTTGGTGATAAATACTTGCACAAGTCTAGAGAAGTCTTCGGTCTGGGTTGTCAGATAGAAGGAGTCGACTGGGCCAGTCTTCGCCATTGCGGACAGCCCATAACCTCCGATGAGACCAATCGACGGCGTCCCCTTAATCGTATATAGGCCTTGGTAAGGCGCGTCACGACACATGCTCTTGGGGATCTCATAACCAGACGGGCATTCCGGAATGGAGTACACCAGCTTTTGATCAAAACTAACTCCCATGAAGCTATCTGGTTCTTGAGTCCATGGCGTCGGCTCAGATGTTTTTTTGGCCGCAACAGCTGATGCTGCAATGCAGGATGCGAGCAGGAAAAAGGCGATTTTCGATTTCATTGGTTCCCTCCAGAATTTGCCTCGAACTCTAACATTCATGGCGTACAGCCACCATCAACGAGGCGGGAGGGGCAGAAAAAACAAAAAAGCCCGCTTAATGAGCGGGCTCTTTATAGGCGCTAAAAGATCCTTCGATCAACTCAAAATCATACCCTCTGGCGCCTTGCTGATTTGCAGGCCGGCGCAATCAAGTTTTTCGCCGTCAACTAAAATTTCGATGTCGATCTTGCCGTAGGACTCCATGCTGAAAGGAGCCAGGGCTATCATGAGCTGGGCAGTGAAGCCCTTTCTATTTTCCACAGCCGGTGCGGCGGCGTACATTTCCTTTAGGCCCGCATCATCGACCTCGCTCGTAAAAATCGTCTGACCTAAAAAGCTTCCCGTTACCCTGAGATCGGATATAGGGTCGTCCAAATCACTGTGCACCGAAATTATGCAGCACAATTTTGGTATTAGGGCAGGGGCGACAGGAATAAACAAAACCCCCCCGAAGGTGCCCATCAGAGAAACCTTTCCATTGACTTCGTACCTGATGTCGTCACAGAAAGTCGTATATGCGTATCGGCTCATTTTTCGTTCCGTGATTCGTAAATGCGCTCTTGGCGCTCCATGATTTCATCAAGCTTCTCAGCGGTGATCCCAAGCACTTCTCTAATTTTTTTACACGTCGAGCGGCGAGGGTCGGTATTCCCCTTTTCTATCCTCGCGACTTGTGCCTGAGTAGTCAAAAGACGATCTGCAAAGTCTTGTTGACTCCAGCCCTTCTTGAGACGAAGTGAACGAATCGTTTCTCCTTCCGGGTCTAGCAAAGTATCTGCTACCCATGCGCGTGCATCTTGGATTTCGGATCGGAGATTGGAGTCGCTACTGATTCGCTCCAACAAACCCTTGAAGCGGCTGTTTTTTTGCGAAAGCGGTGTTGGCTTAACTGAAAACTCTAGATGCACTACCGCACCAGGTTTCACCGCAGTGCTGCTGACCTGAGGGCTACCATTGGTCATCGAGCTGCCGATATGCACTAAAGATCCGCTGTGTGACAGGATGCTGTTCGTCATAATTGAATGCTCTCTCAACGACGGCTAAAACGTAATACTGATGTGTTGACGGGTTGAATGCATAGATAACGCGATACTCGTGACCTTGTCTCGAAAGCTCAAAATCGCGCATTCGCCACAGATTCATACCGAGTCTCTGCGCCCTAACCCAAGCTCCGATATTTATTACCGCTCCTCGCATCGGCTTCCATGGAGAACCACCATAGCCTTCTTGAGTAAGCCTATCCATAAGGTCTTGGTCACCCTGCAGGTGCTCCAAAAGGGCGATGACTCTCATGGCCGCTGTGCGGTTTGTCTCGAGGAGCTGCTCAAGATCATCGGCTGCGTCGTCGCCTACGATTAGTTCGTACACTATATCGTCCTAGATATATTTCTTCAAGGTCGCTTTCATGCCGCAACCGCCTATGTGATGTCTCGACCGACCAGCACGGCCATGCCTATTGAAGCGTTCTACCTTTGATTCCCAGCACTGGAACGATCGAGCTGACTCCGGACCGTACCTAAACCAAGTGGGCATTCCAAACGAGAAGCACCCGTGCCTGGATGAAGGTCTCGTCGGCCCTGATCGTCTGCGGAGGATGCCTATCGTTATCGGAAAGCATCTTGATTTGATTATCACCGATCCACTGCAGGCGCTTGATGTACAGGTGACCTTCCCAAGAGAACATGTAGATCCCATCTCCTGAGAACTCGCGAACGCTGACATCAACCAAGAGCGGGTCGCGGTGCTTGATCGTGGGCGCCATGGACTGACCCCAACCTGTAACCATCTTCAGGTGGAAGTGTTCTTTGAATTCAACGCCCATCTCGCGCAGGTGCCGGGGGCTGACGCGCACGTCCTGAAACATCTCGGGATAGTCGTGAGGGATCTGGCCGCCACCCATTGCCGCTCGGACGTCGTAATGCGCAATCCACACTTCATCGCCCACGGCGCCAGGGCGGTAGTAATCGAGCTCGATTACACCGCCGCCATCGTCGGCTTCAGCCGCTGCAAGCAACCTCTTCCTTGCAGCCTCAGGTAGCGATTTCCCCTGCTTCTCTAGCATTTGACGAACGATGTCTGAAGCTGTCGCGCCTGGCGATGAAGCGTTCGTGCGCTCAGCACCGCTTGTGAGTCCGCTAATCTCCTTCGCCAGTCTCTTGCTGAACTTCTCAACGGGTACATCCAGCAGGCGAGACAGCACCGCGGCAAACTTTACGTTCAGCGGGTTCGTGCCGTTCAGGTACATAGCGACAGCGGCAGCAGAAATATCAGCTGCTTCTGCAAGGCTCGCTTGAGTGAGGCCAAGGGCGTTTTTTTTCGATACGAAAAGCGCCTTCGCGGCGTCGCACTCAGCTTTCAGCTCTGGGGAAAGTTCTTTCTTTTTACTCATCCGTGAAATTTAACCGTTGGTTAATTTATTTGCGGCAACCGGCGGTATTGCTAGAAACCTAACCGGCGGTTAATATCGTCCTCGAAAACACCATTCGAGAATTCCAGAATGAAGCAGATCCCACTTACAGAGCTGGTTGCTACGAAAGGGCAGGCCTTTGCGGCCAAGGCTCTGGGGGTCAGCCCTGCCGCGATCAGCAAAGCCATTGCGGCCGAGCGAAATATTTCAGTCACCTGCAACTCGGACGGGACTTTTGAAGCGCATGAGCTCAAGTCCTTCCCGGCGCAGGCGGCCCTAAAGAAATCCGCCGCCTAACCCCAGCACTGTCACCCGGAAATCGGAAGTGAACCTATGGCCTACGACGACAAAGCGCATCGGCACGAACACCAAGTGAAGGTGCGCCTCGATGACGAAGTCTTCCAAGAGCTCAAGGACGTTGCTCGCGACATGAAGCTGCAACACAGCGTGCTCAGCCGGGAAATCATCGAAGCGGCGCTTGAGGTCAGGCGAACACTGGGTGAATTGCCGTTTGAGCTTGAGAAGCGACAAGCCTGAAAAGGCGACAGAGGGGGGATTTATGCCCAGTGCAGAAGTGGAGCTCAGGAAGAACGCAACGGAAGAACTGACGCGATGGGCGTTGGAAGTCGGGATCACCCCTGACGCATTGGCCTCCGAACTTGTGCGAATGGCGATGCCGGGGCTCAAGAAGGCGATGTGCGATACGGCCAAGCCCGACAGCAACGTTCTCGCCTTCGTCCCAAAGAGATGAGTTCCGGCCCTTATTAGGGACCAAGGAGCGAGAAGGGCAGTCCGGTTACAGATTTCAAGTTTGGTGCTGGTCCCTGTTTCGGGACTGGGAAAAGAAAGGGTCATGGGTTCATCCCTGATCAGTGGTAGCGATTTGGCATGAACCCAGATTACGAACGAGAGAGCCCGATGAATACGTCCAGTTCAAGACACAACGTTCAAACCCGTGACCAGGTGCTGGTTGCGCACGCGGCGAACCAGATCGCTCGCACCAGCTTGAGCCAGGACGACTTCGCCCAGGCATTGAGCCGTGAACTTCACCTGGCTTGCCCGGAAAAGGCCATCGCCAAAGAAGTTCCGGACTTCAGCGCGCTGACTGATCAGAACGACGTCGGTGAGTTCGTGAAGGCAACCGGCCGGTGGTTAAAGCGAGTTCAGCGCTGGCTGTCTGGCGATCAGGACATGCCGTCGTGGCTTGAGGAGTCGTGGGTCAACGCACTTGAGCCGGAGTTCCGCGATCACTGCATCAACGAACTCGCCGGCCGCCACGGACTGATCGGCGCCCGTCAGATGATCAGCGACCAATGCGCGAACAAAAGTTTCGGCGCGCTAATCCGCGCTCTCGGCGATGTGATCGATACCGGCAGCGAAGTGTTCGACGACCAGGTGATGTGCGAGGAGGACTTGCCGCACCTCCCGGCGTTTGCCAAGCAGTGCCGCCAAGTTGAAGCGCGGGCAGGGGAGTTGGGCCGGAAGGCTGAAGCCCTGCTTGTAAAGCATCGCCCTAATTTGAAATCCATCGCCTGAATTCCAGGCACAAAAAAGCCGGGATTGCGCCCCGGCTAATTCATTACCACTTGATGAGGCCGATTATGCAGAGCCAACCCAATTCAAGCAATACCTCTTCCAATGTCGCGACACGTTTTGTTAACTCTGAAAACGTGTCGCGTACCACTATGTCTTCCCGCGAAATCGCCAACGTCACCGGTAAGCGCCACGCCAACGTGAAGCGTGATGTCGCAGCGATGCTGAAAGAGCTGAAATTAGATGTGCTCAGTTTTGAGCACATCTATTTGGACGGCCAGAACCGAGAGCAAGTCGAGTACATGCTCGATCGCGAGCACACCGACTGCCTGCTGACAGGCTACAGCGCACCGATGCGTATGAAGGTGATTCGCCGCTGGCGCGAGCTGGAGCAGCAGCGGGGTGCCCGTGAGCAAGTCTTGCTGAGTGGCACCAAGGTCGTCGGAGAGATCGCCATCATGGAGTGCTTCACGCGCCTGCTGAAGCCTGCACCATCCTGCCAAATGGCCATGTTGACGAAGATCGCCCAGAACAACGGACTGGACCCGAAGTTTCTCCCAGGCTACGCCGTCGACGCTGCACCAGATGCTGCCGGTGGATCCTCGATGCCCACCAAGTCGGCCACGGCCCTGCTGAAAGACAGCGCCATTCGCGTGTCACCGGCGGCATTCAATCGTGCGCTGGAAGCCAAGGGCTTCTTGAAGCAACTCCAGCGCAAAAACTCCAAACAGGAAATGGTCGACTTCTGGTCGGTGACCGAGAAGGGCATGACCTACGGCAAGAACCTCACCAGCCCCCAATCCCCCCGCGAGACGCAGCCTCACTGGTACGTCGATCGTTTCCTCGAACTGGCCGATCTGATCGGCAAAGGCAGCAAGTAATGGCCGGAGACTGGATCAAATTCGAACTCGTGACGATGGACAAGCCTGAGGTTTGCCAGATTGCGGACCTCGCCGATATCGATCAGGACGCAGTAGTTGGAAAGCTGATGCGTGTGTGGGCCTGGTTCGATCAACAAACTGAAAAAGGTAACGCTCCGAGCGTTAGCAAAAAGTTACTCGACCGCTCCGTTGGCGTTATCGGTTTCTGCGAGCACATGAAATCGGTGGGCTGGATGGTCGAAGCCGACGGCTTTATTTCCTTGCCTCACTTCGAACGACACAACGGGAAGACCGGTAAAAACAGGGCTTTGACGGCAAAGCGCGTGTCAAACCACAAGACAAAGGGTAACGCTGGCAGCGTTACTTCTGCGTTACCTAAAGAAGAGAAGAGAAGAGAAGAACAACACCACTCTCACACTGCGGGCGAAGAGCCTCAGCCTGAGCTGGATCTCGAAGCCACTCCGGAACCTGTTGATCCAAAGGCACCCATGGAGATGACTCTGGACTGGGTGCCTGACGCCAATCTCCTGAAAACCTACTGCCTCCACTTCGGCGTATCCGTGGACTTGTTTACCCAAGAGGCAGTCGCCCCCTTCACCGCTCACCACGAAACAACCGGCCTCCTGCAGATCCAATCCAAATGGGTGTCTCTCCTGGTCAAGTGGGTGAAGGACGATAAGCACCGAGCGAGCAATGTCCGCCAGTTCCCGAAACGTGAACCCCAATCCCGTCACACCGGCTTCGCTGACCGCGATTACACCGCCGGCCTGACCATGCGAGAGGACGGCAGCTATGCGATCTGAAAAAGTAATCGCGATGTCCGGGGCTGCGCCAGCTCCGCAAACAACCACTGGCATCTGCGAAGACCACGGCCAGTTCCCGCAAACCGTGAACGTGATCTTCGGAAAAGTCTTCAAGACCGGCTGCCCGGATTGCATGCGGATCGAGAAGGAAGAAGAGGCTGAGCGGGCCAAGGTTCATGAGCGCTACGAACTGTCCGTCAAGCTCGGTTCGGCCCTGATCCCGAAACGCTTCGCCAGCAAGACGCTCAACGGCTACAACGCCGAGTCGCCCGAACAGAAAGAAGCGCTACGGATCTGCCGCAAGTACGTGGACAAGTTTCCGGAGATATCTGAATCAGGCCGCTGCCTGTTGATGCTGGGCAAACCAGGCACCGGCAAGACTCACTTGGGTGTTGCGATCGCCAATGAGCTGATGCGTAAGACCGCGGCCACTGCCGTCTACCGCACGGTCGGTTCAATCCTGCATGACATCCGGTCGACCTACGGCGGCGGCACTGAGCGAACCGAAGGAATGATCCTTGCCGGACTGATCGCGCCTTCTCTGCTCGTTCTGGATGAGATCGGCGTGAGCAAGGAAACGCCGAGCGACTTCGAACTGACCACGCTGTTCGCAATCATCAACGGTCGTTACGAGCAGATGCGCCCGACGGTGATCATCTCGAACCTGGACGGCAAGTCTTTGCCATCGGCCATGGGGGAACGTTGCGTGGATCGTCTGCGGGAGGGCGGGGTGATCGTGGTCCCGTTCGAGTGGGAATCACAACGCGGCAAGGAGGGTTTTTAGATGATCCCTAAATCAGTAATGACACTGGTCTGCACCTTTGCCGGTTTCGGCATTGGCGTGTTCTGCGTCTTCATCACAATGGCGCTGACGTCATGAGCGACTACAGCGAACTGAAAAAGCTGCTCTGGTCCGAAGTCGCCGCCTGGAGCCTGAATTGTGAGTCTTGGCAGAGAAGCTCGGAAGCACTCGGCGAGTTCCTGGGCAAGAAGACCGTTGAGGAAGTGCTGCTGGAGTTGATCACCGAGAACGAGGCGCTGCGCAAGGAGCGCGACAAACTGGCCGAGGACAAACAAGGGCTGCTTGAAGACTGCGCGGGGTTCCTATGACTGACAAGATCAGCGTGAACTGCCAGGCCAAACTCACTGAGGCCATCACCAGCCTGACCACCATGTACCGCGACAAGAAGTTCGTGGTGGTGTCGCTGCGCCCGGGCAAGGACCGCACGCTCGACCAGAACGCTTTGTGGTTCGCAATGTACAAGCGCATCTCTGAGATGACGCAGATCGGCGACGCGGCCGACGCCCGTCGTTACTGCAAGCTGCATTTCGGTGTGCAGATCCTGCTGAACGAGGATGCAGGTTTCCAGGCGGCTTGGTACCGGGTCATGCGCCATCTGCCATATGAGGAGAAGTTGGCCCTGATGGGGGAGCACAAGCTGTTCGGCCCTGACGGCTTCCCGGTGACCAGCCTGTTCAATCGCGCCCAGGGTGTGGCTTACACCGACCGCATCGCCGCTTACTTCACCGGTCATGGTGTGGTTTTTGCCGATCTGCTCAGCAAGGAGGCTGCATGATTGCCAAGCAACCACGACCGAAGAAGTGCAAGAACCCTGCATGCGGCGTCAGCTTCCCGCCGCAACGCTTAGGTCAGGCCGTGTGCAGTCCAAAGTGTGGCTTGGCCATCAAGGACGTGAATCGGGAGAGGGCACGTAAGTCGCTGGCCCAGATTGAGCGCAAAGAGATTCAGGTTCGCAAGGAGAAGCTGAAGAGCCGGGCGGATCATTTGCGCGAAGCTCAGGCCGCGGTAAATGAATTCGTTCGCCTGCGTGATGCGCATTTGCCTTGCATCAGCTGCGACTCAACCCCAAGCGATCACGACCTGATCACCGGCAGCAGATGGGACGCCGGTCATTACCGATCGGTGGGGGCTTGCCCGGAACTGAGGTTCGAACCGCTGAACATCCACCGCCAGTGTGTGAAGTGCAATCGCAGCCTATCCGGCAACGCGGTCGAGTACCGAATCCGCCTGGTGCTGCGTATCGGTGCAGAGAAGGTGGCGTGGATTGAAGGGCCTCATGAGGCACGCAAATACACCGTGGAAGAGATTAAGGCGATCAAGGCCAAATACCGGGCAATGACCAGAGAGTTGAAAAAAGGGGAAGCCGCATGAAGCTGATCAACGCAAGGCAGGTATGGACAGAGGCTCAGCACGAATCGAACGCGTCGATCAGCGCTGTGGCCATCGACAAGGCGCAATCTGCGCCGATCAAGAAGGGACAACGCATGCGCCGCGCCGAGGCTGTGTTTGCTGCACTGGGGGAAGACAAGGAGGAGCGCATTCAGGTTGTGCGCCAGAAAATCAGCATCAGCGAGACGCGCGGGACGCCGCTTGGACGGTCAACCGCCCGCGCCGCGCACCTGGCCACCATCGGCAAAGTGCTGCGTGCCATCGACACACTGCCGTTCCAGGTGCAGCAGTTCGGGCACTATCTCTACCACCCGGCGATGAACATGCGGCACCTGCTGAATGCGGTGCTGCTGATCACCGCCAAGGCTGCGCTACCAGACCTGACTTCGGCGAAGCGCGTGAAAGCTCAGTACTTGGTTACCCTGGCCCTGCAGTCGTACAAGGGGGAGGTGGCTGGATCTGCCGAGTGGGGCCCGGCGCGAGTAGCTGCCGAGATGAACACTTTCTTTGGTGTGACCATCGACCCGAAGAACTGGACTCGTGACTGGCTCGACCTGTGGGAATCCCTGAAAGAAGTGATCAAGGAAGTGGATATTCAGGCCCAGCAGCCGCTATGGCAGGTGATCCACTCGCAAAAAGATCAGGAGGCGGCATAATCATATTGACATGACGGGGTTTTGTGCGTACTTTCTCCATAGTGCACAAGTAACGCGAAACGCACACGAAACCCTAAACCCGGCCAGGCGCCGGGTTTTTTATTGCCCAAATGCAGGCGAAAGACCGGAAAGACCCTCCTGCTCATTCGATACAGAGGATCTACCGATGTCGCATATCACTCGCTGCAAAATGACTCTCCGCTCCAAAGGGCCTGTTCAGGGCTCGACGGAATCACTGACCCGCCTGCACTTCGGTGCCGTGTGGTCGGCCAATCCTGCGGAAGAAGACGCTATCTACGGCAAGTACACACCTTACGGTGAATACACCGTTAACGTGGTGGCTGATCGCACCGAGCATTTCGAGGAAGGGAAAGACTACTACTTCGATATCACGCCGGCCTTCTGAGGTTGCTGGGAAATTTCTTGGCTCAGCTCTGCACGAATGTCCCGAACACGACTGTCGGAAAGCAAGGCTCCCCGGAGGTGTAACACGTGGCCATTCACGTGCGATCTGTGCGTGCTGTACTCGGAGATCACTGAGTGCGGGATTGATACTGCTTCAACTACCTCGTACGACTCGCTGAAAATTATTGCGATCAGTTCGTCGAAATCGCCCTTTTCCAAATTACGTATAACGCCTAGCTGTCTGGATTTGTTGGCGGGGTTTACTCGGCGCGCCTTAATTTGGATTTTTTTGCCTGTTTCAGACTCCGCGTCATGACCTGCGGCTGAATTTTTGGCGAGCTTCAAGCCTAGAGCCGAAGCAACCAACCACTCGGCGTAGTCGCCAACAGGGTTGTTCATCGTCCTTAGGATCCCTCGGCTCCTGAGCTCCCTCATCACCTCAGACTGAAGCTTTAGTAGATCTTTGGTTTGTAAGTTGATGAGATTCATTCTGTGAGAGTCCTTTAATTAAGGGCTTTTTCGCTAGGAAAGTCTGGACACTGATAAGCCGGCAAGTGCAGTACTACGCGAAAACACCGGCAGCCCGCGCATCCAGTTCTGACAGTGCTTACTGGGTGGTGCGAGACTGAATCAGCGAGATCGATGCAATAGGGCGTCGACGCAATGAAGTCTTCGGCAGACAGCGTGGAAAGACACGCGCACCTATTTCAGGGCTTCAGAAATCTTTCTTCTTGAAGGTTTTGTCGCCCGATTGATCATTGCTTATTGTCAGTACGCCATTCGACACCGAGTACGTCGTCGATGCATCCCCCTCTGAATACCGATTTCTCCACCGGCCCCATTCGTTTTCGTCTTCCATGAATGCAGACCAGATCACACGGTCCTCACTTATCTGGCACCGATACCGAAATGAGTCTCCATCGGGACGTCGATAAGAAATCTCCGGATTTGGCTCTGCTTGTTTGGTTTTCATCGTTTTTGTGGGTCGGCCCATCTCCACGGAAATAGCTGCCTTGCAGATATCGGCGCTTGTGAAGGTGTCGGCGTGTGCACTGGACATGAGTCCAATGGAAGCGAGGAGTCCTGCCGCTACTTTTTTGTTCATACCCTTGTCCTTGGTTTATTGGCAGGGGAATTCTACATGGCCCAAGGCCATTTGCTCATGCCCATCACGGAGTCGAGCGCATGGAGTTTTTATACCGCCTGCTCGACAGGTTGGATTCATGGTTTGTAGCCGGGTTGCTTGGGGCAATCGCCGCCAGCTTCTGGCACAAGGATGACCTGGTAGACCGAAAGGCCTGGGCGATCTTCATTTTCTCGGGCGCTGCATGCGCTCACTACCTGACAGGCTTAGTCAGCACCTACCTCGGCGTCGTCGAGCCTCGAAGCGTTGCTGGTATCGGCTTCCTGCTTGGCACCTTCGGCGGATCGCTGATCGCGGCAATCACCCGGGCCATTAAAGCCGCTGACCTCTGGGCGTTCATTCGCCAGCGGTTCGGGGGAGGTAATCCACCATGAATTACGAACTGATCAACTCCATCGCGGTAGGCCTGATTTCTCTGTGGGCCACCTGGTGCGTACTGAGCGGGAAGGTGAGGGACGGCATCCTCGGGAAGCTGATCTACTCGACGATCGCCATCAGCGGCTTTGTCGTCATGGCGCGCAGCCAGAACATTTTCTTCGGTCCGACCACTTCTGGACTGACGCTGCATGTGTCCCTGGCCCTGGCTGGTGCTCGCCACATCTTCATGGTCACTTACTGGCAACGGGTGAAGGTCTGGCTATGCCGGGCGTTGAACTGTGAGCACTGCCTGCACTGTGACAAGGCGCCCGGTGGCGTCGAGCGCCGGGCCAAGTAATCCGCGCCACGTTTTCGAATGCGCCAAATCGTGGCGCGACACGAAAAATCATGAAGATCGCCATTTCCATGCAGTCAACGAGACCTATCGTTATGCGGGCCTCCGACATCCTTAGTTTGAGCTCCCAGCAGCGCAGAGAAGAGCGCTGACAACTTCTCCATTATCTTTCCCTCTAACTCGAGTGCAAGAGCTTGGTGCTTTAAGTCGTCGAGTTCGGATTCGAGCTTTTCGATTTTTTTGCTGTGCTTCGCTCTCCGGATTTCAATGGCGCGGTCGAAAAGCAAGTAGGCGTACCAAATCGAAAGCAGGGTTGCGAACACAAAATTAGCGATCTCTGCCCTGGTGGGCTGGCCCTCTCCGGCCACGAAACTAATGATGGAGTAGGTGCAGATTCCAATTAGCAGGAGAAGAAATCCGAAATATGTGCTTTGCCGCCCCCATCCAATAACCTTCGCTTTTTCCTCTGGCGTCGCCCTAGCGATCGTGAAGAGAAGTGCAATAAAGGCCATCAAGGTAGCGACGACTATTTGGATGGTCGACATCATTGAGTCAGGTCCCTAGTCCATTCATAACGTGATCTGCACAAATACCGGCATCCAGCCATCATTTCAAGCTTAGCGCGAGGAAGAATATGACGACCATTGCCTACAAAGACGGCGTGATCGCCTATGACTCCCGATCAACTCGCGGCACTACCATTCTGGATGACGACACCAACAAGCTGCAGGTGGTCAAGGGTGTGCGTTTTCTTTGCACTGGCGCGACCTGCGACTTTGCCGCGTTGATCGCTGCATTCTTTGGTGCTGATGCGCCGAGCGCTGTAGAGGCGTCAGCTCTTGCCTGGGACGGTAGTGCGCTTTGGCTGGTCGGTCATGACGACAAGACCGGCGCCTGGAAGGACTCCTTGGAGCTTGACCGGCCATATGCAATAGGCAGCGGCTCAAGCCATGCGCTCACGGCGATGGATATGGATGCGACTGCTGTAGAGGCAATTCAGATGGCGAAGAGGCGCGATACCTGCACTGGTGGCCGGGTTCGCAAGCTGGTGATCGTGAGGGCGGGGTAGGTGTGCCGCAGGTGAGTGCGGCACGGGTGGATCACTTAGATTTTAATGCCTCTTGGATCTTGTCGGCGTAATCGCCAAGGCTTTTGAGTTCGGACTCCAAGAGGCCGCCACTGTGAGCCCCGCTCACATTCAATGCGATGAGATCCAAGGCGGCAGCTACCGCCATCGCTCTTTGCGATTCGGCTGATTGGCTGCGGTATGTGTGCGAAGAAATATTGCCGATGTTTTTGATGCCTTCCGTCATGACTCGATCTCCATTGAATTGAATGCCACCAATACCGGCAACGCGCCACTATTTCAATCCCGCCTTTAGGCTTACCTGAGACAATTTATGACAACCAAGCAACCCGACTGGGAGGCAATCGAACGTGCCTACCGGGCTGGTTCGCTTTCCATCAGAACTATCGCTGAGCGCCAAGGCGTGAGCGACACGGCAATCCGGAAGAAAGCCAAGGTTCAAGGATGGGCGAGAGACCTTTCCGACCAGGTGCGCAAAGAGGTTCGCAGCAAGCTGGTTCGCGGCGAGGTTCGCAACGACCAAGGCGCGAACTGCGAACTTGATGCCGAGATCATCGAAGAGGCCGCAGAAGAAGGGGCTCGTGTGGTTCGCAGCCATCGCAGAGATATTCGCAAGGCCACGAACCTTGCGAACCTGCTGATGGATGACCTGCTCAATACCATCCAACGCCGGGAAGAGATCGAAGACGCGATCATCGACGAGACTGACGAGGACAATAACGGCATGCGCCGGGCCTCGATGCTCGCTGCTGTCGCGCTACCCAGCAATTCCAAAACCTTGTTTCAGCTTTCCTCTGCAATGAAGAACCTGCAAGTTCTGGAGCGTCAGGCATTCAGCCTGGACGAGAAGGAGAAGACGGACGACGCCGACGAGATCTCGAAGATGATGGACGAATTATCACAGGACGCCTGATATGAAACCCGAGCACATGAAGCTGCTTCGGGATCGGTTCTGGCGACTGAATGACCTCTACTTCATCACCGACAAGCAGGGCAAGAAGGTTCGCTTCCGCATGACGCAGGAGCAGATCGATTACTTCCAGGGGATGCATACCCGGAACATCATCCTGAAAGCTCGCCAGCTGGGCTTTACGACGCTGGTGTGCATCGTCCAGCTGGATGCGGCGCTGTTCGAGGCTGCGAAGTGCGCCTTGATCGCTCACACCCTGAACGACGCCAAGCGCCTTTTCCGGGAAAAGGTGAAATACGCCTACGACAACTTGCCGAAAGAGCTGCGTGCTGCCAACCCTGCACGAAATGACGCCGCTGGTGAGCTGGTGTTTAGCAAGGGCGGGTCGCTGTACGTCAGTACCTCGTTTCGGGGTGGCACGCTGCGCTACCTGCACGTATCTGAGTTCGGGAAGATCTGCGCCAAGTTCCCGCACAAGGCGCGGGAGATTGTCACCGGTGCTTTCGAGGCGGTGGCCGCTGATTGTTTCGTCACCATCGAGTCGACGGCAGAAGGCCGGGCCGGGTATTTCTTTGATTACAGTCAGTCAGCAGAGCGCCAGCAACTCGCTGGTGTCCCGCTGGGCCTGCTCGACTGGAAGTTCTTTTTCTTCAGTTGGTGGAACAACAAGGCCTATAGCCTTGACGCTACCGACGTGGTGCTGCCGCAGCGCCTGACCGACTACTTCAATGAACTGCAGGCCAAGCATGCAATCGTCACCAACGACGGCCAGCGCGCCTGGTACGCGGCCAAAGAGAAGACACTTGGCGACGACATGAAGCGGGAATACCCGTCGATCCCCGTCGAAGCCTTCCAGCAATCGGTCGAAGGCGCCTACTACGCGCAGCAGTTCACCAAGCTGTATGCAGCTCAGCGCATCGGCACTCTGCCCGACAACAGCCACCTGCCGGTGATGACCTTCTGGGACATCGGCGTCGGCGACTCCACGGCCATCTGGTTCGTGCGTCAAGTTGGGGAAGAGTTTCACGTCATCGATTATTACGAGAACAGCGGCGAAGGCCTGCGGCATTACATGAAGGTGCTCAAGGACAAGGGATACACCTACTCCGAGCACTGGGGGCCGCACGACATCGACAACCGCGAGTTCGGCAGCGATGCCAAGACCCGCCGAGAACTTGCCCGCGAGGGATACGAAATCGACGGGCAGAAGTACTGCATGACCTTCCAGGTTGTCCCCAAGCTCGGCATCAACGACGGCATTGAGCAGGCTCGCGAGATCCTGCCCAAATGCGTGTTCGATGAATCCAAGTGCGAAGCAGGCATCGCCTGTCTTGAGAACTACCGCAAGGAGTGGGACGACAAGCGTGGCTGTTGGAAGGACAAACCGCTTCACGACTGGACGTCTCACGGCTCCGACGGATTCCGGTACTTCGCTGTCGCCAAGAGCGCAAGGAAGCCGGTCAAATCAATCAAAATGGGATTCGCACGCTAATGGCAGACGTCACTTACACCCGCCCGGAGTACGACGCGGCACAGTCCCGTTGGCGGCTTGTGCGAGACGTGTGCAAGGGCTCCGAAACCGTAAAGGCCCGAGGCGATGTTTACCTGCCGAAGCCCAACGAGCATGACACCAGCCTGGAGAATATCGCCCGCTACAAGGGCTACAAGCAGCGGGCCGTGTTCTACAACGCCACTGGGAGAACCAAAAACAGCCTGGTGGGTGCGGTGTTTCGCACCTGGCCGACGCTGACCGTTCCGGGCGCTCTCGACTACGTGTCGAAGGACGTCGACGGGCAGGGCGTGAGCGTCTACCAGCAGTCGCAATCGGTCATCGGGCATCTGCTCGAGGTCGGTCGTCACGGGTTGTTGGTGGACTACGTCGCCGTCAAAGCCGGCACCGTGAGCAAAGCAGACGAACATGCTGGCCGAGCACGGGCGAGCGTTGCCAGCTACTCGGCGGAGTCAATCAGGAACTGGAAGACTCGGAAGGTCGGTGGTCAACACCTGCTGAGCCTTGTCGTTCTGCGCGAAGAAGTCGACGTTGATACCGATGACGGCTTCGGCAGTGAAAAGGTTGTGCAATACCGCGTGCTTCGTCTCGACGGGGCGGGGATCTACACGCAGGAAGTGTGGGAGGAAGGCCGTAGCGAAACGTCCCTGATTGTCGCGCCTTTCACTCCGCTCAACGGCCTCGGCCTTCCGTGGAAGGTTATCCCGTTCCAGTTTCTGGGCAGTGAGAACAACGACACCAGCATCGACGATTCGCCGTTGTACGACATGGCCGTGCTCAACATTGGCCATTACTGCAACAGCGCCGACTATGAAGACTCGGTGTGGTTTTCCGGCCAGCCTCAGTTCTGGATTTCCGGTCTCGATGAAGCCTGGCGCGATCACCTGGAAGCGAACGGTATCTACGTCGGCTCCCGCGCGCCGCTGACTCTTCCCGCCAACGGGTCGTGTGGTTTCGCACAGCCTGAACCGAATACGCTCGTGAAAGAGGCGATGGACGCCAAGAAAGAAGACATGGTCTCGCTCGGTGCCCGGCTGATCGAGCGGGGCAGCGCGGTGAAGACCGCCACCCAGGCTGACAACGACAGCGCCGCCGAACACAGCGTGCTGTCTCTGGTGGTGAGCAACGTCAGCGAGGCTTACAGCCAGTGCCTGGTCTGGATGGCTGAGTTCGTGAACGCTCCCGGCAAAACCCTCTACAAGCTCAATCAGGACTTCAGCCAGATCAGCCTGGACGCAACGATCCTCACTGCACTGTTCAACGCGGTTCAGGGCGGCAAGCTGCCGGCGGGCGACTTCTGGCAGTACCTGCGCGATCGCGGCGTGATCAATCCCGAGAAGACCGACGACCAAATTCGCGACGAACTGGAAACAGAGAATCCGGTGATCGATCTGGATGACGACGAGGTAATCCCGAATGGCGGCAAACCAAGCGATCCTTGATGCCACGATTCGGCACGCCGTCTTCCTTGAGCAACTGAAGTCGGGGGAGGTCGCGAAGTTCGGGCCATTCCTCAAGGAGATTGATCGCTCGATCCGTGAGCGGCTGACGCGTGCGGATCTGACGGATTACACCGTCGCGCGGCTGGAACGGCTGCTGAGCGAGGTGGATAGCCTGCTGCTGGGCATCTTCGACCGGTACAGCGAGAAGCTGAACCTCGACCTGATCGACATCGCCAACTACGAGGCTGAGTTTGAAGCGACCAGTCTGACCCGGGCGGCACCGGTGGGCGTCTCGTTTGATGCGGCAGTGCCTGGCGCTGCTGCAATCCGGGCGGCCATCCTCACGAACCCGCTCAGTGTGCGCGGCGCGGACGGCGGCAAGCTGCTCAAGTCGTTCATTTATGGCTTCACCTCCACCGAGCGACAACGCCTCACTGGCGCGATCCGGCAGGGCTTCTTCGAAGGCCAAACCAACTTCCAGATCATCAAGAGCATCCGCGGGACCAAAGCGCTCCAGTACAACGACGGTATCCTGGCCACGACCAACCGGAACGCCGGCGCTGTGGTGCGGACGGCGGTGCAACACGTTGCCACTCAAGCGCGCATGGAGACGCTGAAAGAGAACTCCGATGTCGTGCAGGCCGTGGAGTGGGTCAGCACGCTGGACACGAAGACCACCAGCCAGTGCCGGACGCTCGACAAGCAGCGCTTCAAGCTGACTGAGGGGCCTCGGCCGCCGATCCATATCAACTGCCGCTCGACGATTGTCGCGGTGACCCGTTTTAGCGCGTTGTTTGCCCAGGACGCCACGCGAGCATCCATCGGCAATGGTGGCGCCCAGCAGGTGAGGGCAGACCTCAGCTATTACGACTGGCTGAAGCAGCAGCCGGCCGCGTTTCAGGACAGAGCTATCGGCCCGGTCCGCGCCAAGCTGTTTCGCGAAGGCGGCCTGAGCATCGAACGATTCTCCGAGCTGCAGCTTGATCGCAACTTTTCACCTCTGACCCTTGTGCAGATGAAGGCTCTTGAGCCTCTGGCGTTCGAGCGGGCGGGCATCAAATAGCAGGCAGGGCCTGCATCAACGTCTCTGGGAGACAACAAATGCTGAAATTCCAACTGGACAGCCTGGATGGTGTCGATGAAGCCGTGCGCGCTCTTTACACCGAGAAGGACGGCAAGTTCGTACTCGGCATTGAAGGTCTGCCTCAGCCTGAGGATGTCTCGGGCCTGAAATCCAAGGTTCAGGAACTGCTGGACGAGAAGAAGGCCGCCGACAAGGCTCGCAAGGACGCCGAAGACCAGGCCCGCCTGGAGCGCGAAGAGAATGCCCGGAAGTCCGGCAACGTCGAAGAGCTCGAACGCTCCTGGTCCGAGAAGTACAACCGCCGCGAAGCTGAGCTGAACGGCACGCTGGAACAAGAACGTGGAACGCTGAGTGCGCAGATCCGGGATCTGACTGTCGGCCGTACCGCTACTGATATCGCGTCTGCCCTGGCCATCCCGGGCAGCGCAAAAGCCCTGTTGCCGCACATCGAACGCCGCCTGAGCGTCGAGCAGCGCGACGGGAAGCCTGTTGTGGTCGTGCTCGACCAGCAGGGCAAGCTCTCGGCGGCAACACTGGATGAGCTGAAAGCAGAATTCGCAAATGACACGGCGTTCGCGCCGTTGATCGCGGGTAGTAAGGCATCTGGCGGCGGGGCTGCTGGTGCTGGTGGTGGGGGCGGGGCCCCGAAAGGAAATATCGGCGGCACCAAAACGGAACGCACTGCGGCAATCGCCAGCAAGTTTCCGGATCTCCCTCTCAAGTAAGGAAGTAATTCATGTCCCTCGCTCAAATGCAGGTTTTCAACGACTTCATCATGCCTGCCACGCTGGAAAGCCTGGATCAGATGACAGCCGCCTTCAACGCTGCCAGCAATGGCGCAATCATCCTTTCCCCGGATGGCTTTACTGGCGACTTCCTTCAGGAATCGTTCTTCCAAACCCTGGCCGCTGCTCAGCGTCGCGTTGATCGTTACGCTGCCAACGGTGTTGCACCGGTCACTGACCTGACCGAGCTGAAAAACTCGTCCGTCAAAGTAGCTGGCGGTTTCGGTCCGATCCGCTACGAACCGTCGCAGATGACCTGGCTCCAGCGACCGACCGTGCAGGGTGTTGAAGTTGCCTCGCGCGCGTTCGCCGAAATTCTGCTGAAGGACCAACTGAACACCGCCATTGCCGCGCTGGTTGCAGCAATCACCGCGCAGGCCACTGCCGTGAACGATGTATCGGCCACCGCCGGCATCACCCAGGCCGGGCTGAACAACGCACACGCGAAGTTCGGTGACGCGAGCCAAAGCCTGGTAGCGCAAGTCATGCAGGGCACCACCTGGCACAAGCTGGTTGGTCAGGCGATCGCCAACTCCACCAACCTGTTCGTCGCAGGCAACGTGCGCGTCGTCGATATCCTCGGCAAGGTAACTGTGGTCACCGACGCTCCGGCGCTGATGCAGACCGGTACGCCAAACAAGGAAGTGATCTTGTCCCTGGTGTCGGGTGCAGCACTGGTTCACGACGGCCGCGACCAGATTTCGAACGTGGACACCGCAAACGGCAAGGAGCGCATCGAGACGACCATTCAGGTCGACTACACCTTCGCTCTGGGCCTGAAGGGCTACACCTGGGATACCACCGCCGGCGGCAAGTCTCCGACCGATGCCGAACTGGCAACCGGCACCAACTGGGACAAGACCGCCACCAGCATCAAGCACACCGCTGGTGTGGCTTTGATCGGCGATGCCTCCAAGTAATCCCTGACAGCTGAGCCGGGCCTCGCGCCCGGTTCGGTGAGGACATGATCATGAGCAACAAGAACATTTGGTATCTGCCCGGGCCGTTCCACCAGTACCAGGAAGACGTGAAAGCATTGGCGAAAGAAGCCGGTCTGCGCATCATCGACGCGAATGTAACTGACGATCGTGGTGACGAGGCAGTCGACACGCCTGAAGTAACTCTGAAGGAAGTCGAGCAGCACCTGGTGCTGGTTGTTGGGGATGGCGATAACAAGGCTGAGCTCGAAGAGCTGATCGGCAAGCTGCGCATCGAAAGCGATATGGTCCGCGCTGTCATTGTTGGGCTCGAGGCTGGCGAGATTGAAAAGCCGGAATGCGGCGAGCTGGCGATCCGTCTCTACCAAGCGCTGGAACACATCCGCGAGAAAGTGGATGAACTGGCCACCAGTCGCGATGCTCTCGCCACGGACAACGAGACGTTGCGCAACGAGCTTGCTGAGCTGAAGGCGGGCGAGGGCATGGAAGTCGAAGCCCTGAAGGTTAAACTCGACGCTGCTGGCGTGACTTACCGGGCCAACGCCTCGAAAGAATCCTTGGAAAAGCTCGTCGCTGATCTGCCCAAGGCGTGATACTGCTGGCTGCCGGTGTTCCGGTGGCCAATCTAAAAACCAACGCAGCGAGTTGATCCATGACACTCATCATCGAGGACGGCACCGGTAAGCCTGACGCCGAAAGCTATGCGAGCGCCGAGGATCTAGTCATGTACGCCGTGAAGTTCGGTGTGACCATTCCTGCGGACGTTGCTGCGCAAGAAGCGCTGCTTCGCCGGTCGGCCTTGGCGATGGATGGCATGACCTGGAAGGGACGCAAGATGGACAGCGATCAGGCTCTGGCCTGGCCGCGCCGAGGGGTTGAGCTGGACTGTCAGATCAAGCCCGACAACTACCTGCCTGCTCGCATCCAGTACGGCCAGATGGCTTTGGCTGCCGAGATCCACACCGACGACATCGATCCCGTGGAGAAGCGCAAAGGCGCTGTGACGCTCGAGCGTGTCGAAGGCGCGGTAACTCGCGAGTACGCGACCATCCCGAACACCAGCGGCCGACTATTACCGGCCGCGCCGGATCGGCCGAGTGCGACCCAGTTTGCCGACTACTTGCAGCGACGCGGGTTGTTTGCGGTACGTGCCTGAGCTAGCGTTGAATCTCCATACGGAGAAATCTATGCGCGGGTTTGGGTTTGTTGGTGATCTCGTCATGCTGGGGCTTATTGGGCTGACGATGCTCGGCTGGATGTATCTCTGGTACTTGTGTGTTTTTGGCGCCGAGAAGCCTATCGCTAGAATCTTTGGTGATTACGCTTTGGCGATATCCGCAATTGGATTCCCTTTCTTGGCGTACCTTGTATTTGCAATTGCTCTGAAGGTATTCGGACGACAAAACATCGGTTGGGCCCTTGCGATATTTGGTGTCGGCCTACCAGTCCTCGGTGCTCTTTATCTTCGCAAGGAAATGAACCGGGGAAAACGATAATCATTGGAGCCACCATGGCCTTCTACGACGAAATGGCCGCGTTGGCTCTGGATATGATCGCAGAGTTCGGCCAGCCCGTGATCATCCGCGCAACAACTGTCGGCGAGTACGACCCAGAAGCCGGCACCGCGTCTCCCGACACCGTGATCGAGCAGACCGCCCAAGGCATGCTGATCGACTTCACCGGTCAAGAATTCCAGAACAACACCCTCATCAAGCAGGGCGACAAGAAGCTCAAGATCGCCGCGCAGGGATTGGCGTGGGTGCCAGGGCTACTGGACAAGGTCATCGTTCAAGGACGTACCTGGTCAATTGTCCCTCCGCTGAAAGAGATCAATCCCGCGGGTACGCCGATCCTGTACGAGCTGCAGGTGCGGTCATGAGCCGCGCCGGCTCCGGCCAGTCCGGCAGCTTCGCGTTGAGCCTCGCCGAGTTCGCGGCCCAAGCCACCGAAGCCATCGACGCGAGCCTGCGCGAGATCATCATCGAGGTGGGCAGCAGCGTCATCCGCATGTCGCCAGTCGGCAACCCCGAGATCTGGGCGCAGAACGCAGTGGCCAGCCAGTACAACAAGGCCGTGGACGATCACAACAGCGACCTGCGCAACGATCCGGCCAATCTGACAAAGGCGGGGAGGCTCAAGCCCGGGCGCAAGCTGAACGACGGCATGGACGTCCGCGCCCCTGACGGTTACGTAGGTGGGCGGTTTCGGGCGAACTGGCACCTTTCAATTGATGTCGTCGAGAACGTCACGTTTGACGAAGTTGACCCGGGCGGGCAGGAGACCATCGCTGCCTTGGTTTCAGCAGTCAGCGACTTCACCGCGGGACAGACTGCCTATCTCATTAACAACCTGCCATATGCAATACCGTTGGAATACGGGCACTCGAAGCAAGCCCCCGCCGGCATGGTCCGCATCACTGTGGCCCGCTTCCAGCAGATCGTTGATGACGCCATCAGGAATAATCAGGTATGAGCCACAAGATCATCAGGTCCTTGTTTGAGGGGCGGCTGAAAACATGGGCCGAGACACGCAGTCCTGCGCTGCGCATCTCTTACCAAAACGTCGACTTTGCGCCGACCGCTAACGAGACCTACCTTCGGGCGTTCCTGCTACCGGCGGGCACGAACAGCAATGACCTTGCTGGAGCCCATCGGTTATACACGGGGCTGTTTCAGATCACGATCGTGACACCCGCCGGCGGTGGCACTGGCGCAGCCGAAGGGTTGGTCGACGAGTTGGCCGCGCTATTCCCCCTTAACGACCGGCTGACCAAGCCAGGCTTCAGCGCTCAGGTTATGACGCCTGTCGAGCCCGGGCCTGAGCAGCAAGAAGACACCGCATTCGCTTTGCCTGTTTCGTTCCAGTACCGCGCCGACACCACTACCTAATCCGCCCATTGGGCAAACCCAGAACCCGCCCTTGAGCGGGTTCTGTCATTTCTGCAAAGAGGAAAACCCCATGGGCTACAAACTCCCGAATGGCGCGACGTTCGAGCATGCCGCTACCTACGCTGCCGCGCTGCCATTCTCTGCCATCTCCAACGCCTCCGAAGCCATCTGCACCGTTGTCGGCGCCACGCTGGTGGCTGGTGACATCGTGCAGATCGCTTCTGGCTGGACGCCACTCAATGGCAAGGTGGTTCGCGTTAAGGCCGCGACCGCAACCGCGATTACCTTGGAAGCAATTGACACCACCAGCACTCAGATCTTCCCAGCTGGTTCTGGCGCGGGCACGCTGACGAAGGTACTGACCTGGGCGCAAATCCCGCAGATCACAGATGTGGCCTTCTCCGGCGGCGAGCAGAACTACGCTGACATCGTCTTCCTTGAAGACCAGCAAGGCCGGCAACTGCCTACCGACAAATCTGCCGCCAGCATGGTGCTGACTGTCGCCGATGACCCGACTCTTCCGTATGTGGCCGTCGTTACAGCCGCCGATGCTGCGAAGTCTATGCAGGCCGCCCGCCTGAACCTACCTGGTACAGACAAACTGTATTACGGCGCCTACACCTCGTTCTCGCTTCAGCCTGCGGTCTCCCGCAACAACCTGCTGACGCGCACCGTATCCCTGGCGCTGCAAGCTGCGCCAACTCGCTACCTGTCGTAAGGAATCCACATGGCAAAGTTTTCCATCGCGCCGAAACCGACATTCACTGTCGACGTAGCCATCCCGCAGGTAGGCGGCACTCCAGCCATGGTGCCGTTTACGTTCAAGTACCGCGACCGTACAGCGCTGGCTGAGCTGTTTGATTCCTGGAAAGAAAAGGCGGAAGCCATCGGCGAGCGATTCAAGGGCGCGCAGCCAACCCTTGCAGACGTAACCGCAGCGGAAGTTGAGCAGGGCGCTGATCAAGTAAAGGATCTGGTTGTGGCTTGGGGGTTCGACGATGAACTCAACGACGAATCAATCACCGCTCTGGTGAAGAGCTGTATCGGTGTTTCAGATTCGGTTGTGAAGGCCTACAGCGAAGCCTTTGGGAAGGCTCGCCTGGGAAACTGACCGACGCCGCACGCGCACTGTACGAGCCGGTGGCTGCGGAGGGCGTTCTTTCAGTGTTTGGCCTTTCTCCGTCGGACGTCGATGACACATTCGAAGTCTGGCCGGACAACTGGAAATCCTTCCTCGTCATGGATTCGATGTGGACCCAGTGGCGCACGGGTGCATGCGGCGCAACCGGTCTCGATTACGGCGTACTGCCAGAAGTGATGAAGCTCGTCGGCGTCCCTGCCAAGGACCGCTCGCGCGTGTTCCAAGACATCCGTGTCATGGAGTCGGAAGCCATCGCGGTAATGGCCGACGCACGCGACAACAGCCCGTAATCACGGGCACTTATTCAAGGTGAGTCGATGAACATTGCAGAACTCGGCATCAAGGTCGACTCCGCCGATGCTGCTCAGGCTGCGACCGACCTCGACAAACTGACCAAGTCCGGCGAGCGGGCAGAGCAGTCTGCCGTCGGCCTGATGAAAGAGATGGAGGCGCTGGAGAAGTCGCTGTCGAAAGGCGCGACCTCCACGCAGGAGCTGGCCAAGCAGCGCGAAAGCCTGGCGAAGCTAACCCAGACTGGAGCTTACGGCGAGGCGGAATTCTCCAAAATTACCGCCCAGCTCGATAAGCAACAAATCGCACTGGCCAAGTCGACACTGGATGAGCAGAAGGCACTGAACAGCCTGCTCGGTGCTATTGATCCGGCCAAGGCTGCAATTTCCAAGCTGGACACTCAAGTCGAGCAGCTGGGTAAGCACCTCGACGCCGGACGTATCAGTCAAGATCAGTACAATTCGGCGCTGAGCAAGATCGACAAGGATTACGCCAAGCTCGAAAAAACCGCCACCGGCTTCGATAAGCTGAAACTGGGCACCCGTCAGGCGCAGGAAAACGTCGTCCAATTGGGCAATGCTCTGTCGTCGGGCGACTGGGGCAGTGGCGTTCGTGCAGTGGCGCAACTGGGGGCCGGTGCCGGCGCATCTGCTGCTGGCTTGCTTTCCATCTTAGGGCCAATCGCCTTGGTCACTGCCGCCGTGGGCGGGCTGGCTTACGCGTATTACCAGGGCGCAAAGGAAACGGGTGAGTACAACAAGAGTCTGACACTCACCGGGAATTTTGCCGGCACCAGTGCTGGACAGCTTTCCGAAATGGCGCGCCAGGTCAGTGCAACGGTAGGCACAACGGGTGCCGCCGCTGAAGTGCTGGCTACCTTGGCGGGTAACGGCAAGCTTGCAAGCGGTAGTTTCATCGAGATCGCCGAGGCAGCCCTGGCGATGGAAAAAGCCACCGGCAAATCGGTGGACGCAACCATCGCCGAGTTTGTGAAGATCGCGGATGACCCAGTGGCGGCGGCCAAATCGCTGAACGAGCAGTACCATTTCCTGACCGCGTCGGTGTACTCGCAAATAGTTGCCCTGAAAGACCAGGGCGACACCATTGGCGCTACCAAGCTGTTGACTGACACCTATGCCGATACGATTCAGTCCAGATCCGGGCAAATCATCAGCAATCTCAGTCTCTGGGAGAGGGCTTGGAAGGGGGTTGCGTCTGAAACCCAGAAGACCCTGGATGCTTTCAAGGATATCGGTCGGGCGGAGGAATCGGCGAAGCGAATTGTTGAGCTGACCCAGAGTGTCGCCTTCGCACGCAGCGCTTTGGCCGCCGATCCTGATGACACCGACGCCAAAAAGAAGCTGCAGAACTCTCAGCAAGAGCTCGAATTCCTTACCAAGCAACGGGATACCCAGGCAGCAATTGCTTCAGCGGCAGGACTTTATCAGCAGACCCAGGACAAGGCGCAAGACGCACAGCGCCGAGTCAAAGCGCTCACTGATTCAAACCTCACGAACGAAGAAAAGCGTAACAAGCTCATCAAGGAGTATTTGCGTGACGTAGAGGCGATCCGAAAGGCAACTCCCAATGATCCCTCTGTCCAGGCTGATGTTGTTACCAAAAACATCCAAAACATAAAGGACAAGAACAAGGACCCAGCTGCCGCTGCGGGAAGCGTTGATCTGACCAGCTTCAACAATGCGAAAAATGTACTGGCCGAAACTCTGGCCTATTACAAAAACGCGGAAAAGGAGTTGGAGGCATCGCAGCGCGCCGGCGTCATTTCTCAGGAGAGTTTTACCGAGCAGCGCGTCGGCCTGCTTCAGCAGGAAGCTACCGAAGTTGCTCAGAGCTACCAGTCTGAAATCAATGCGCTCGAAGCGGCCAAGACCAAGAAAGGAACAACAGCGGCGCAGGTGATCCAGATTGATCAAAAGATCTCGGATGCCCGTTCCGCCATGGTCAAGGCGCAGCAGGACAGCGACAGCGAACTGGCGATCATTGCGACCAACGAAGAAGGCCGGCTTCGCAAGCAGACGTTGGCGGTCAATACGTACACCAGCGCCCTCCAACAACAGGTTGAGACACTTCGGCAGCAAGGATTGCGGGCGGCCTCTGGACTTGGCCAAGGTGACCGGCAACGTGGGCTGACGGATCAGCAGAACGGAATCGACGACCGCATCAATCAGCAAAAGCTCGACCTGGCCAATCAGTACGGTGATGGCTCGCGCGGCATGAGTCTTGACGAGTACAACCAGAAGCTCAAAGCGCTGAAGGCCACGCAACAGGATCTGCACAACACGGTGCAGGCCAATTACGAAGACATGACGGCGGCCCAGGGTGACTGGAGCGCCGGCGCATCGTCGGCATGGCAGAACTACCTGGAGTCGGCGAAAGACATTGCCGGGCAGACGAAAAGCCTGTTCACCAATGCCTTCAGTTCAATGGAAGACGCAGTCGTCAATTTCGCCATGACCGGGAGGCTGTCGTTTGCTGACTTCGCCAAGTCGGTTCTTGCTGACATGGCGCGTATCGCGACGCGGCAGGCAAGTTCCTCGGCGTTGAGTGGCCTGTTCGGTCTGGCAGCCAATGCGGCCGGCTCGTACTTCGGAGGCGGCGCTTCCTCGGCCGGCTCCACGCAAGCGGGATATTCGGATACCTATTTCCCTCAAGCCGCTCAAGCCAAAGGCGGTGCGTGGTCCGGCGGCGTGCAGTTGTTCGCCGATGGCGGCGCGTTCACCAACAGCATCGTCAGCAAGCCGACTGCGTTCGGCATGGCCAATGGCAAAACCGGGGTCATGGGTGAGGCGGGCGAGGAGGCGATCGTACCGCTGGCTCGCGACTCCCAAGGGCGTCTTGGCATCAGAGGTGGCGGCGGGGGAGCTCCTGTCACCATGAACTTCTATGTGGACGCAAAGGATGGCGAACCCGTAATTCCTGACCCGGCGAAATTCGCTGAAGCCATGAAGGTCGTGGCCCGGCAAGAAATCGCCAGCCAGCGCCGCAATGGCGGCTTGCTCACCTAAGGAGGCGTAATGCCGACATTCACATGGCGGGCAACATATGACGCCTCCAAAACCATCACCCCAACCGTCAAGGTCATCAAGCTCGGCGACGGATACGAGCAGCGGCAGGGAACCGGAATCAACCGACAGCCACGCAAGTATTCGCTGATGTTTAAGCGGGCCAAGGCGGAGATTGATGTCATCGACGCCTTTCTTGGCGCTAGAGGCTCAATCGAATCCTTCAACTACACGCACCCCGGTCAATTGATCGGGGTTTTTGTTTGCCGTGAGTGGGTGCGCACCAACATCGCCCTCGGCGTTGATGGCCTGTCCGCGACCTTTGAGGAGGTTTACGAATGACCACTCTTCAAGGTCAGCTTTCACTGGCAACAGGCATGTCGATCTGGGAAGGCTTCGAGCTGATCCTTCCTGACCAGACGCTGCGCTTCCATTCGGGCCTCAACGAATCACGGGGCTCGGCGGTGTGGCAGGGCAATACTTACACCCCGTGGCCGCTTCAGGCGGTGGAGTTTGGAACGCCAAGCCAAGGATCTCCGGCTCGCCCGAAGCTTCAGCTCGGGAACTTCGGTGGAACAGTGTCGGCACTGTGCCGGCAATATGACGACCTGTTGGGGATCAAGCTCAAACGCCGGCGCACGCTGGTCAAGTACCTGGACGCGGTGAACTTCGCCGGCGGAAACCCAACGGCTGATCCGGCTCAAGAGTATCCGATCGAAACGTGGTTCATCACACGCAAGGTCAACGAAACGCCGGCCGCCATCGAGTTCGAGCTTGGCTCGCCGCTCGACCTGCAGGGTGTGAAGTTGCCGCGCCGTCAGGTGGTGGCCGGCACTTGCCTATGGGCGTATCGCTCTGGCGAGTGCGGCTATGCCGGCGGGCCAGTGGCTGATTATGCAAACAACCCCACTAACGACCCAGCCAAGGACCAATGCAGCCGAACCATGACCGGTTGCAAGAAGCGCTTTGGCGAATATGGCGAGTTGCCGTTTGGCGGCTTCCCCGGAATCGCACGTGTACCGAGACTTTGACCATGAGCACACTGCTTGATAAATGCCGGGCTGATGCCGAGGCGCATGCTCGGTCTGAGTATCCGCGCGAGGCTGTCGGCCTGGTCGTCGCCGTGCGCGGCAAGCCTCGATACATCCCGTGCCGCAACCAGTCAGAAGAGCCAGATCACTTTGTCCTGCACCCTGAAGACTACGCCGCCGCCGAGGATCTGGGCGACATCGTGGCTATTGTGCACTCGCACCCAGATTGCGGGCCGGAACCCAGTCTGCACGATTTGGCGAGCCATGCGGCCAGCCGGATGACGTGGTGGATTGTCGGGCTGAAGGATGGTGCCGCAACCTGGCAGGAGATGCAGGCCGCCGGCGAGTTGCCGTTGGAAGGGCGCGTGTTTGTCCACGGCGCGATCGACTGCTACACCCTGGTCCGTGACTACTATCGGCAAGAGCTCGGCATCATCTTGCCGGATTTCCACCGCAAGGATGATTGGTGGCACAACGGCGACAACCTGTACGTCGACAACTTCGCCAAGACTGGTTTTGTCCCGGTCGATACGCCAGAGCAGGGGGATCTGATCGTCATGGCGATCGGCAGTCCTACGCCGTGCCATGGTGCGATCTGGCTGGAGGGTGACGTTCTGCTGCATCACCTCTATGGCCGGCTGAGCTGCAAAGAAGTCTACGGTCGTGCCTACCGTGAGTGCACGACCCACATAATGCGCTATCGCGGGTAGGTCCTGTCTTTCTGCGCATCTTCACTGGTAGAGTCGCCAAAACCCATGGAGGCTCAACATGCGCAAAACACTCACGGCCCTGGCATTGATCACACTGGCAGGATGCACAATCGCCGGCAGGGAAAGTGACGGCCCTGACCTTGTGGTGAAATCGAGCAAAACGCCTCAGGTTTATGCCAGGTGCCTCGGTCCGAAGTGGCTTTCAATGAATCCAACAACGACCTCAGTTGAAACCGAGCAGGGCTATAAGATAGCCGCATCCGCCACCTATTACGGAGTGGTGTCTCTCGCAAGTGTTGAGCGTTCGCCAGAAGGGTCGAACATCAAGGCCTATTTCCCAGTAACGAAACTTGGAACTGATGGCTGGAAACAGCCAGTAATCGACTGCCTATAAGAACTGGGCAGATAAATTAAACCGCCTCCGGGCGGTTTTTTATTGCCTGGAGAAAAGTATGAGCGCTGCCTATGCCCTGCCTATGACCACCATTTTGCTGTCTGGCAGCCTGGCTCAAGCCTTCGGCCGCAAGCACGTCCGCCATCTTGAAACCGGAACTGCAGCCGAGGCCTTCCGCGCGCTCAAGCATACCGTTCAAGGGTTTGAGGAATTCATCCGCGACTCAGCTCGCCGTGGCCTGCGTTACGCCATTTTTCGCAACCGCGAGAATGTTGGTGAAGCCGAATTTACGTTGAGCGGCACCACCGAGATCCGCATTGTCCCTATCATCTCCGGCAGCAAGAACGGCGGCCTATTTCAGGCAGTGCTTGGTGTTGTCCTGATCGTGGTGGGGGCTTTCATTACGCCAATTTCCGGCCCAATAGGGGGGGCGTTGGTATCTGTAGGCATAGGCATGGCCATCGGCGGCGTCGTTCAGATGCTCACGCCCGTGCCAAAAACACCCAGCCAGCAAGAACAATCCGGTACCGAAAACAAACCCAGTTACCTGTTCAACGGCGCGTTCAACTCCACGCAGCAAGGCCTCCCCGTGCCTGTTGTTTACGGTCACATGTTGGTCGGTTCCAGCGTGGTCGCCATCGGTACCTGGGCAGAGGCGATTCCTGTATGAGCGAAGTCATTGTCGGCAGGAAGGGTGGCGGGAAGGGGGGGGGTGGCGGTGGTGGTTCGTCTCGCTCCCCAGTAGAAGCACCAGACAGCCTTCGCTCCAATCAGCACGTAAGGGTGCTGCACGCTATCTCTGAAGGCGAAATCTCCGGCATCACTGGCGCGCAGCAGATCTTCTTCGACGACGTGCCGCTTCAGAACGCCGACGGCAGCTACAACTTCTCCGGTGTCGGCGTAGATATCCGCCTCGGCACCCAAGGCCAAGCCTACATGCCGATGACCGGCCTTGAGGCTGAGCAGTCGGTAGGGGTTGAGCTGAAATACGGCGTAGCCATTGAGCGCGCCATCACCGACACCGACGTGGATGCCACTCGGTTCACGATCAGCGTTCCGCAGCTGTATGAGCAGAACACCACGAACGGCGATTACACCGACTCAACTACTGTTTTTCGGTTGGAAGGAAAGGTTGGGGCCAGTGGTTGGTTTCAACTGTGCGGTGATATCTGGATCACTGGCAAGACCATGAGCCGAACGCAGTTCTCGTACTACGTCCGCCTGCCGGTATCCAGCGGTCTGCCACGCTACATCCGTGCGACCCGGTTGTCGTCCGACTCCATCAGTGCCGCAATCCAGAACCGTACCTTCTTCGACAGCTACACCTTGCTGTGGGATGAGAAACTGCGCTACCCGAATACAGCGATGATCGGCATCTCGATCGACGCACAGCAGTTTTCCAGCATTCCGCGCATGGCGTTCCAGATTCACGGCATCAAGGTCTTGGTGCCGAGCAACTACAACAACGGCACGCGCGCCTATACCGGTTCTTGGGATGGCACCTTTGTCCGGGCCTGGACCGATAACCCGGCCTGGATCTGGTACGACATGCTCACGAACACCCGCTACGGGCTTGGTGGTTTGCTCGATTCGACGCTGATCGACAAGTACTCGCTGTACAGCATCGCCCAGTATTGCGATGTGTTGGTGCCAAATGGCTTTGGCGGTATGGAACCACGGTTTACCTGCAATATCGCCCTGACTACCCAGCAAGATGCGTGGAAGCTGGTCAACGACATGGTGTCGGTTTTCCGGGCGATTTGTTTCTGGGCCGGCGGCTCGCTGACTGCTGTGCAGGACGCTCCGCGCTCCAGTCGCTACCTGTTCAACAACTCCAATGTGGTCGCCGGCGACTTCAGCTATCAGTCGGTTGCGTCCGATCAGCGCTTCAACGTGGCGGCGGTGACGTGGAACGATCCACTCCAGCAATACAAACAGTCGGTCGAGATCGTCGAGCGGCCAGAGCTGATCGCCAAGTGGAATCGCATCCAGCAGAGCGACGTCGTGGCCATCGGCTGCACATCGCGGGGCCAGGCTCGTCGCCTTGGCCGCTGGCTGCTGTATGCCGAAACTGAGGCGGTTTCCTTTGCCGTCGGTGCCGATGGTGCGTTGCCGCTTCCAGGCGACATCATTGATATCGCTGATGCGAATCGCGCCGGTGCTCGCAATGGTGGCCGGCTCTTGGCTGGCAGTACCGCTTCAACGCTGCTGCTGGATGCACCAATCGGACTGGCCGGCACCGGGACGGTAGGTGTTGTCATGCCAGACGGATCTTATGCCGTCGTTCCGGCAACCGTTGGGGTTGGCGGAACATCGATCACCGTCTCTCCGCCGCTTGCATCTGACCCTTTGGCCACTGCGCCTTGGGTGTTTTCCACTCCTGAACTGGAAACGCAGAAGTTTCGCGTGATCAGCGTTAGCGAAGGTGATGACGGCACCTACGCGATCAGCGGCATCGCTTACGACCCGGACAAGTTCGACCAGGTCGAGTTCGGCACGCCTGACGTCGACAATCCGACCAGCATCATCAATCTCGGCAAGCCGGATGCGGTAGGGCAGCTCACGTTCCTTGAGTCTCTGTATGACACCGGCACCGGACTGGCTGCTGCTCGATTGACGGTCAGCTGGACGCCGCCGCCGCGCGCGATGCGCTACCAGATCGAAGTCAAGAAACCGGGCGGTAACTGGGAGTACGTGACGGAGATCAACACGCCAACGATTGATTTCGACTCGGCTTCATCGGGGCTGTGGTCGGTTCGGGTTACGCCGAAGTCAGTCCTTGGGCTGGCGGGCCCTGGATCGATACAGGAGTACAACGCTCAGGCGCTGCTGGCGCCGCCGTCAGCGCTTACCGGTCTGCGACTGGATGTGATCAGCAGCGTGGCCACGCTGGCATGGGATGCCGCGCCGGAGCTTGATGTGAAGCTCGGCGGCAGCATCTCCATCCGGCATACACGCAATACGTCTGCCAACTGGGATGCGGCTTTGCCGCTGGCCGAAGTGGCGGGGCGCTCCACGTCGTCCGTGGTCGCCTTGCTGCCGGGCAAGTACCTGGCGCGGGCGGTCGATTCCTCTGGTGTCGGCGGGCCGGTGACCGAGGTGTGGTCCGACGCTCAAGTCCCGCTACCAACCAACGTGGTGCTGACCATTACAGAATCGCCAGCCTTCACCGGTGTGGCGGTCAACGCGGCACCATCGGGCGGTCTACTGAAAATGTCCGGAGCCGGCTTTATCGATGATGTCACCGATATTGATGCTGTCTTGGGCGAGATCGACAAGTTCGGCGGCTCGCTGCTCACCTCGACCTACAGCTTCACGGCTCCTGCTGACCTCGGGTACGTCTACGACTGCACGCTGACAGCCGATGTCGTGGCATCGCTGTATGACGACGGCACCTACATCGACACGATCACGGACTTCGATGCGCTGCTGGGCATTGATGGTGATCCGCCAAATGGCGCGTCTCTGTCGCTGTGGGTGCGCACCTCTGATGTTGTGCTGCCCGAGGTTTGGTCGGCCTGGAAACCTTTTGTTGTCGGTGATTACCGCGCGCGCTTGTTCGACTTTCAGCTTCGCGGCTCGGTCGAGCAGCCTACTCACTGGATCGACGTATCCAAGCTCGAGGTGGTGATCGACATGCCGGACCGGATCGAGAGCGGCAACGACATTGTGGTCCCAGTTGGCGGGCTTACCGTCGCCTACTCTCCGCCGTTCAACGCCTCGCCGGCCGTCAGCATCACGGCGCAAAACCTCGCTCCCGGCGATTGGCCGGACGTGTCAGCTAAGACCGCAACGGGCTTCACGGTCTTCATTCGCAATTCCAGTGGGGTCGCCCAGTCAGGCCGCTCGATTGACTACATCTCAAAGGGATACTGACTATGTCGCAACATGATATGACGCTGGACAATGCCTCTGGCCTGGCATTCCGGACTGATGCGAATGATGCTTTGCAGGCGCTTGCATCTCAGAGCAGCGGGGCGTCTGCGCCAAGCCCTTCGTTTCCCTGTCAGGTTTGGGCTGATGTTGGGACTGGCCGAAAAAAGCGCCGAAACTCTGCAAACTCTGGATGGCTTGATGAGGGGCCGCTTGATGCGCCGCTAAGGGACGCGGCTAGCCAGGGCGAGTTCGCCGCAGACACTGGGGCGGCGAATGCCTATGTCTGTAACTTTGTGCCGGCGATCACGGTCGGAACCAGAAGCGAGAGCACGCCGCTACGATTCAAGGTTGCCAATACCAACACCACCGCGAGCACTATTAACGACGGTGTCGGCACCGTGGCGCTGGTTGGCGCTGCGCATTCCGCACTTCAAGGCGGCGAGATGATCGCCAACGGCATTGCCTGGATTCAGTGGAACGCATCGGTTGGTGGCGGTTCGTACGTGCTCCTGTTCTGCACTGGTGCGCCGCAGCAGGTGGCAGATGCGACAAAAAGCAAACATGCAGTGACTCTTGCTCAAATCCAGCCGCCAGTGGTTGGCAGCACCCGCAATGGCAAGATGTCGATTACCGCAGCGTCAGCCACCGCCACCTTCACGGCGGACGAGGCGATCGTCGAAACCGCACTTGGCGGGACGGGCTACAAACTTTCCAGTCTCAGCAAGACAATCAATCTCGCGACCACTGGCGCCGGCGGCATGGACACGGGGAGCGCCCCGGTAAGTGGCTGGGTGGCGGTCTACCTGATCTATAATCCGACCACTCTGGCAAGTGCCCTGTTGGCAAAGAACGCCACCGCCGGCGTGCAGACCGAGGTTTATTCGGGAGCGAATATGCCTTCCGGGTATACCGCGTCCGCACTGATCGGGGTGATGCCGACCACCGGCTCGAGCCAGTTTGGTATTGCCTATCTGGATTCGGACTCTCGCAAGGTGTCCACGCCCGACGTAAACGTTTTAAGTACATCCACCAACTCCAGCGGCCTGACGTCACTCTCTCTATCGACGGCAATTCCACCCAATGCAAAAAGCGTTGGTGGTTATGTCAAGGTGTCGGCAAGCAGTCCTGGTGACTATGCCGCACGGCTGTCGGCAAACTCCGTGGGCATCGGACAGACATTTGTGACAGGCGGCTATACGAGCGCATCCGGCTATTTCAACTTAGTGGTCATCACGCTGCAAACCATGTGGTATGCGGTGTCGACATCGGCCGGCACGCTAACGGCGCTCATTTATGTCACTTCTTACACCTTCTAAAGGCGGTCATATGCCATACGTTCAATTTTCGGATGCATCGCAGGTGGCTGTGGTTTCGGTGTTTGGCTGTCCGCAGGACCCAACGGAGTACCCGAATCAGGGCGAAGTTCCCGACGACGATCCGCGCTATCTTGCGTTCATGGACCCTCCGCCGGATTACCTCGCCATCAATAGCGCCAAGCTGCAGCAACTTATTCAACTGGCGGCAGCCCAAAAAACCGCGCTCACCAATCGGATTGGCGACCTTGAGAGCGCCATCGAAAATATCGGGATTGAAGGGCAGGAGGAATTCGCCGCCACCCCAGAAGAAGAGGCTGAGTATCCTGTTCGGAAGGCCCAACTGACGAAATGGAAGAATTACTCCATTTCGCTGGGGCGCGTGACCGCGCAGGCAGGCTGGCACACCGTCGTCACCTGGCCAGCTCAGCCAACAAGTGGGATGGACCTTACGGTCTCGGCTTCGGCTCCATCCACCGTCTAACGCGAAATCACACTGTAAACCGGCCGCCATTGAGCGGTTTTTTTGTGCCTGGAGAAAAGTGATGCCAGTTACCGATAAAGATCGCGACATTCTCGCCCGAACGTTGTGGGGGGAGGCCCGCGGCGAAAGCCTAGCCGGCCAGATCGCCGTTGCCTGGACCATTCGCAACCGTGTGAACGATGGCAAGGAAAAATCCTGGTGGGGCGAAGGCTACGCAGGCGTGTGCCAGAAGCCCTATCAGTTCAGCTGCTGGAATAAGACCGACCCGAACTATGCGTTCCTGATCGGCATCAAGCAGATCCCGTTCCGCGAGCTTGCGCAGGCGCGGATCGCCGCTGACCAGGTGATCGACGGAAAGGTGCCAGACCCCACCGGTGGCGCCACGCACTACTACGCCGCCGCGATGATGAAGGCGCCAGCCTGGGCGAAGGGTGCCAAACAGACGGTGAAGATCGGTGGTCACGTCTTCTTCAGGGACGTGCCGTGATGCCCCCCGCGCAGAGGCTGATAGCTCTGCTGGTGCTGATCGTGGCGCTGATGGCCGGCGCCGCGGCGGGCGCATGGAAGGTGCAGGACTGGCGCTATGGAAAGCAGCTCGCTGAACAGGCCCGGCTGCACGGCGATGACCTTTCCGCGATCAGCAACGCGGCCGCCGACCAGGTCCGCACCGATCAGGACAAGCGCCTCGCGCTCGAGCAGCGCCTTTCGGCCAGCGACCAAACACACCATGAGGCTTTGACCAATGCTCAAAAAGACCAGGCTCGCCTGCGCGATCGCCTTGCCACTTCTGATCTGCGGCTGTCAGTCCTTCTCGACTCCACGGATCCAGCCAGTGGCTGTTCAGTGCCAGCCGGTACCGAAGCCGTCGGCGTGGTTCATGGAGGAGCGCGCGCCCGACTTGACCCAGCGCATGCTCAACGAATTATCGCCATCACCGACGCCGGTGACCAGGGATTGATTGCGCTGAAGGCGTGCCAGGCATATGTCAAGGAAGTGAGTACACGGTAGGCGGGATCAGTTCAGTCCTCACTAGGGCTCCTAAAGTAAGCATGCGTTATGCCGATATATTTTTTCATCATAGCGAAAAGTGACGCGAAAAATTGAAAACATCGGTCAGCTTCATAACTTGCTTCGTTTTTTTAGTTCTATCGACTAGTTCTCGTGCGGCTTCAGATATGCCGTTGACTTCGGTGGAGTCAAAACCGCAAGAATATGTCATGGAAGACAAGCAAACCCAGCTTCTTCAAAGTTTGCGTATGGATGCGAACGACGGTGATGCGGATGCGATGCTCGAACTGGCTGGTGAGCTTCTGTATAACCCAAAAATAACCAAGGCGGATCTTCCGGCAATTAAGCAACTCATCGACGCTGCAGAAGTAAAGCTTGGGGCTGCTAAGGTTGATTTTACTAGGGGGTTATTTGAGGGGTACGTTGGTAAGTTCAATGGGACTGTTACAATGACTACGTACACTCCTGATTTGGGTTTAACTAACGGCAAGCCCTCTAGCCCCTCTAGACCTAGAGATAAAGTGAAGGCGCAAAAATTCGCAACATGTTCAGCTTTTTTCTCTGCTGTGAATGATTACATGAAGCAGATTGGTAAACCTTGGGTTGGAGAGATTTCAAGATTCCAAATCGACTTGGGGGTTACGTCTGTAATGTATTCTGATTTTGATACGATGCTGCGCGAATTTAGTCCCGTTTATAATAGCTATACCGCTCAGGTGCAAAGTCATCCTGAGCAGCTTCAATATTATTTCCCGCGGATTTCTAAAGATTGCACGGAGATGTACAAGGCAGAACTTCCGACATTGAAAATTTATGGTAAATCTGCGGAGGACGAGTTTTACGCTGGTGCTAAAAAAGTATTAATTCCTTGAGTGTTGGAAGCCGGTGCAAAAAGTGAGCTTCTAGTCGGGAGGGGGACGATGGTGTGTGCCAGAAGCTCTTCTATAAGAGCGTCTCATAGGGCTTGTATGGGGCTATGGCGGCCCGGAGAACGGTTCTTCGCCGGTCATGCGCAGGAATTGTCCTCAGGTTTCGAACTCGGTCCGGCAACCGAACCAGTCGCTGGTGTCTTCGATTTCATGCGGGTCCACGGTAGCGCCTTACTGATACTGTTTGTATATACAGTAATCGAGGCGCGATGATTGGGCGAGTGGTGGGCGACGAACAGTGACTCAGTCCGGTGTCATGATCACCGCAAGGGTCAGTTTGATGAACTCCTCGTTTTTGTCGATGGTGTCCAGGGCGCCGCGTACGTTGTCGGCGACTTCTGTACCGCCTCGCTGCTCCACCCAGTTGGACAGCTCCATGATAGCCGCCTCGAGGGCGAGTTGGTTTTCGTTGATTTTGTAGAGTAGGGAAGGGAGCAGGTCAGAATTGGGCATGTTATTCCTCCGTGGAAGAGGAAAGCGTAGCAGTCAAACAGGATTATGATTCGGTCGGCAGGACGCCGGAGAAGGGGATTCACTGTATGCCAAATCGGCATACCTTACGCCGTGTTCTGAGCGTTCAAGAAGGCTATTTCGCGCTCATGATCACGGGTTTTTCTGGTTCGCAATCTTTCCAAGGCATGCGGAAACATTGGCCTGCATGGCAAGCAATTGTGGTTGATTGCGAACCGGAAAACCTATTAGAAGGTACGGCTTGATTGATTTCCACTCAGGACTTAAAATCCCCCGCTCGTAAGGGCGTGCCGGTTCGATTCCGGCTTCGGCACCATGAATATCAAAGGCTTGCGTGAGGTACCTCACGCAGGCCTTTTTCATTTTTACTCGGCTATTTCTCGAAGTGTTCTGCGAAGATCACTTTGCCGACTTCATCTTCTTGCGAGGCCCAGGATGGCATGGAAGACACTTAAGTACCTGATGGTATCGGGCATCGTTCTGGCGAGCGTGGTCTACGCGTCAAGATATGCGTACTTCAATTACTACATGGAGTACCAGGCTAAAAACCTTGTCAGGGATTATCTGAAAGACCCTCAATCCGCGGTGTTCAGGAACATTGACTCCAGGCACCAGGTATTTTGCGGCGAGGTGAACAGTCGAAACAGCTTCGGGGGAATGGTCGGTTTTTCAAGGTTCATCGCACTTCCTCACGATAACAGAGTTGTACTGGAAGAAGAGTTTGAAAGCCGAAACGCTGGGGAGTTGTTTGAGCAGTCGTGGAGACTTACTTGCGAACCGGCTTGAGCTGGACTCTTACCGTACTTTATAAAATCAAGGGTTTGCGATCGATAGCTGATGCAAACCCTTGTTTGTTTTCGGTCAACTATATTCACTTGCCGCTTGTGTCTGCAGGCTGATTCGCCTTGCGTCGATCAGCACCGGAAGGGTTGCCGGTGTCAACGAGCCTTCTCTCTACCAAAACATTCTGCAGAGCCTCACGATCTACCGGGTCGAGCTGATGTTCTCTTTCCTTGAGTTCCAGCAGGATCGGGCTGGACCAGCGGCGGTAGGTTTTTTCCGCCTCACGGATCAGTGTCATTCGTTCCTCCTTGATCAGGCGCCTACCCACATCGTCGGCGCAGTATCGATGCGATAGAAACCCTAGCTGAGGAAAACGCTAATCGCCAAAAATGAAATGGCACACAACGCTATGGAAGTTATCGTCGAATAATCTATTCGGTTGATCTCAACCCCAGACACCCGTAGCCGCCGTGCGGTGAACAGAGTGAAGTCGCCGAAACGAGAAATCATGGGGCCGGCGGCCGGGCCGAGTGAACGTGCTTCAACCGCCGAACCTGTCAGTTAAACGAATGGTTGACCGCTAAAACCACGGGGCAACCGTTGCAGCCCGGCCATGGCGGTAAGCCGCTCAACCCATGCTGCGCGCCAGTCATTGGCAGTGTGAGTGACTTTGGCTTTGCGTGCGGCGCGACGTGCCGCGTTGCGTTGGTCTTTGCGTGCATCCTTGAATGCATCGGTGTTTCGGCAGCTTCTGCATTTCACCTTGGTCAATTCAGTGGTTGAGGTGAGCTTGCTGCCTTTATGACCGCAAGCCAGATGCCCGGCAACTTTGAAGTGAGTAACCATCAGACGCCTCCTTCGTGACGTGTGAGCGTTTGACCTCACGCGAGTGATGACGTTCGTTGAGCGCAGGCGAGCAAAAAGAAGGCCCGCATGCGGGCGGGCCAAGGGATATTTCAAAAGGAGTAGGGCTACAGTAAGGCGTGAGTTGTGAAGGCTGTGTGAAATGACCGGACAAAAAAAATCCCGGTACAGGGCCGGGTTCGGATTTCAGCAGCAGGTGATCAGGCAAGGACGCACCCGGTGACGATCATCGTCGCCGTTCATGCGTCCTGGCCGTGCGCTCGTGTCCGGAGTCCAGACCGAATCATCTGAACCGCGGCAGCGGCGGCTCGACAGGTTTGAGCGAAGACAGCGTGTTACGAATCAGCGGCGTGTCCTTCTCGATGTCGTTCAGGCGATCACGAATCCTGAGGGCGGTCGGGTGCCCGCCTTGATGATCGACCCAGTCGGCGATTTCCTTGCAGGCCGCGGCCAAGCGAACCTGGCGCGAGTCGAGCAGGGTGAGCAGGGTGGTGATGGACTCTTTTTCGGACATGGCAAACACCTCCGTTCAAGAAACCTGGCAGTGGCAGCAAAAAGCCCGCAAGGAGCGAGCTTTCTGCCGATGGGGTCGCTGTTCCCTCAGCCATTTTTCAGTATAGACCCGGACTTCAGCCTTGTCGGGCCAGCACTTGCGATCGGGCATTGAATAGATGGCAGGCGCGAAGGGCATCTTCTTCGGAATCAAAACCGTCGCCGATGAAACCATCGGTACGGGTATCGGCGATGCGATACCAGACTTCTGCGTCTGGTGGCGTATGACCGGCTTCCCCGGCTCGACGCCCATGAATGATGATCTTGTTGCAGCGCTTAACAACGTAAATGTCTTCCATGGCTTCACTCGAAGCTAATTTGTGTCACAACAACTATAGAAGCCATTGGTGATCGTGCAAAAAATGGACAGGTCAGTTCGTCGGTTGAGTTGCCTCGATCATCTTCTCCAAATACATCGCCAGCCCGACTTCCTCGGCCCTCAAACCTTTACGTGTTCTCGGGCGCGGTAACCCGGCCAATTCACCCATCAGGAAACCCTCTAGCACCGCCGGGTGGATGTAGCACTTGCGACAAACCGCCGGGGTGTTGCCAAGTTGCCTGGCGACGTTCTTGACCATCTCCACCACATGCCGCCTGGCGTCTGATTCCGGTTCCCACTGCAAACCGCGCAACACCGACAACGCCTGCACGCTACCTGCCCAGGTGCGGTAATCCTTGGCGGTGAAGTCGGTGCCGGTGAGGGTTTGCAGGTAGGCGTTTACGTCGGAGGAACTGACGGTGTGCCGCTCACCGCTTTCATCCAGATACTGAAACAGGTTCTGCCCAGGAATCTCCTGGCAGCGCTTGATGATTCGTGCCAGGCGCCGGTCTTTCACGGTGATCTGGTGCTCGACGCCGCTCTTGCCCCGGAACTGGAACCGGATCGCACTGCCGTTGATCTCGACGTGCCGGTTGCGCAGGGTGGTCAGCCCATACGAGCGGTTGTCCCGGGCGTACTGCGTGTTGCCGACCCGTATCAATGTTGCGTCGAGCAAGGTAATGACCGTGGCCATGACCTTGTCGCGGCCGAAGCCCGGCGCGGCCAACAGCGTTTCAAGCTGTTTGCGCAGTTTCGGCAGGGCGAGCCCGAAATCCCGCAGGCGCGAATATTTGTCGGCATCGCGCACTTCGCGCCAGCGCGGGTGATAACGGTATTGTTTGCGCCCCCGGGCATCACGGCCAGTGGCTTGCAGATGCCCGCGCGGGTCGGCGCAAATCCAAACGTCGGTGTAGGCCGGGGGTACGGCGAGGGCATTGATACGTTTGATTTGCTTTGGGTCGGTGATGCGTTTTCCGTCCGGGTCGAAGTAGCAGAACTTGCCACGCAGTTTCTTGCGGGCGATGCCGGGCTGGGTGTCATCGACATAATGCAGGTCAGGTGGCAGCGCATCAGTCAGCGCGGAATCGAGCATGGCGGTAGTCCTTGGCGACGAATCAGGGGCCGTTACAGCCATTGACCGCGTGCCAGTGCAGTCGTGCCAGCGGGTTTACGCCAGCACCGCCACCGCTTTGATTTGCGCCCAGAGCTGTTGGCCGGGATGCACCTGCAATTGATCCCGGGAGTAGCGGGTGATCCGCGCCAGCAGCGGTGTACCGGCCGCATCCAGGCGAATCAGCACGTGGGCGGCGTTGTCTGCGCCCATTTCACTGATCACGGTCACCGGCAGCCGGTTGAGGATGCTGCTTTGCTCGGCGCTGTGCAGGCTCAGGCTGACATCGCGCGCCTGGACCTTGCAACGCAGCGCTTGGCAGACGTCCATCGGCGTGTGCGTCACGCGGATGTTCAGAGCGGTGCCTGGCAGTTGCAAGGTCAGCAACTGATAATCGGCGTCATAGGCACTGACGTGGCCCTCGATCACCACGCCGGCGTCATCGCCCAAGGCCAAAGGCAAATCGAGCCGGGCCAGCGTTTCGCCGATAGGGCCGCTGGCCAGGGCTTTGCCGTTGCTGAGCAGGACGATGTGGTCGGCCAGTCGCGCCACTTCATCCTGGGAATGGCTGACGTACAACACCGGGATGTCCAGTTCATCGTGCAGCCTTTGCAGGTAGGGCAGGATTTCGCTTTTGCGTTGCGAATCCAGCGCCGCCAGCGGTTCGTCCATCAGCAACAGTTTCGGGCTGGTGAGCAGCGCGCGGGCGATGCCGACACGCTGTCGCTCGCCACCCGACAAGTGCTGCGGATGGCGATCCAGCAGATGACCGATGCCCAACAGTTCCGTCGCGTGCGCCATGTCGACCCGGCGTTGTTGTCTGGGGATTCGCTTGAGGCCGAACTGCAGGTTCGCCAACACCGACAGGTGCATAAACAGACTGGCTTCCTGGAAGACATAGCCGATTGCGCGTTTGTGCGGCGCTACGAAAATCTTCTTGTCGCTGTCCTGCCAGACTTCATCGTTGACCTGGATAAAGCCTTGTTCGGCCCGTTCCAGGCCTGCGATGCAGCGCAAACAGGTGGTCTTGCCCGAGCCGGAATGGCCGTAAAGCGCGGTGACGCCACGGCCGGGCAGTTGCAAGTCCACATTCAGGGCAAACCCCGAATACCTCAGTTTCAGACGTGTTTGAATCATCGATCAGCTCCAGCCCGCTTTGGTTTTACGGCTGGAGTACAGCGCCAGCAACACGGCAAACGAGAACACCAGCATCGCCCCGGCCAGCCAGTGGGCCTGGGCGTATTCCATGGCTTCGACGTGATCGTAGATCTGCACCGAGACCACGCGGGTCTTGTCGGGGATGTTGCCGCCGATCATCAGCACCACGCCAAACTCACCGACGGTGTGGGCGAAACCGAGAATCGCGGCGGTGATGAACCCCGGTCGGGCCAGAGGCAGGATCACGCTGAAAAAGGTGTCCCAGGGATTGGCGCGCAAGGTCGCAGCCACTTCCAGTGGGCGGGTGCCAATGGCAGAAAAAGCGTTTTGCAACGGCTGGACCACGAACGGCATCGAATAGAGCACAGAGCCGATCACCAATCCGGCAAAACTGAACGTCAGGGTGCCAAGCCCCAGCGATTGAGTGAAGTGGCCGATAAAGCCGTTAGGGCCCAGCGCCAGCAACAGATAAAAACCGATCACCGTGGGCGGCAGCACCAGGGGCAGGGCGACAATCGCCCCGACCGGGCCGCGCAGCCACGATTGGGTGCGCGAGAGCCATAACGCAATCGGAGTGCCGATCACCAGCAGGATAACTGTCGTCAGGGACGCCAGTTTCAGGGTCAGCCAGATGGCGGAAAAATCGGCACTCGTCAGCGTCATTTAGAGTTGGTAACCGTAGGATTTGATGACAGCAGCGGCTTTCGGACCTTTGAGGTAGTCAGCCAGCGCCTTGGCAGCCGGGTTGTCCTTGCCTTTGTTGAGGATCACCGCGTCTTGTTTGATCGGGTCGTGCAGGCTGGCTGGAACGATCCACGCCGAACCGCTGGTGACTTTGCCGTCTTTGTAGATCTGCGACAAGGCGACAAAGCCCAGTTCTGCGTTACCGGTTGAGACAAACTGATAAGCCTGGGTGATGTTCTGGCCTTCAACGATCTTGTCTTTGACCTTGTCGGTCAGACCCTGCTTGGCCAAAACCTGGGTGGCAGCCAGGCCATAAGGGGCGGCTTTCGGGTTGGCGATGGACAGATGCTGATATTCGTTCTTTTTCAGCACGTCCCCTATAGCATCGACGTAACCTTCTTTAGCCGACCACAACGCCAGGGTGCCAACGGCGTAGGTGAAGCGCGAGCCCTTGACGGTGTCGCCTTCGGTTTCGAGTTTTTGCGGGGTGGTGTCATCCGCCGAGAGGAACACTTCAAACGGCGCGCCATTCTTGATCTGCGTATAGAACTGGCCGGTTGCCCCAAAGGAGGTGACCAGTTTGTGCCCGGTGTCTTTCTCGAAATCGGCAGCGATAGCCTGGATCGGCGCGGTGAAGTTGGCCGCGACGGCGACCTGGACTTCGTCCGCCTGGGCCGCGCCAATGGCGAACACAGCGAGCAGGCTCGCCAGGCAAGTAGGGGCAAAACGTGAGGCACGAATGGTCATGAAACGGCTCCGTTGTAGGCAGGGGCAGCGAGGGGTTAAAACGCTATATAGCGGAATATATAGCGAATTGCCTGCAAACGGAATGTGTTGATCTCGATTGCATTGCGGCGAAACGCCTCGCCCCAGGTCTTGTGCCTAGCGGTGCAACAGTTTCGCCAGGCCGTCTTGAGCCAGATGCTGCGTCAATTCTGCTGTCGTCATCTCAACCCCCAACCTGAACGCCTGCCCGGCCCAGAGGTTGCTGAAATCCGCTTCGCCCTTTGCCCGCAACGGCATCAACGCCCCACCCGCCAACGGGAAGGCCGGTGCTTTATCGCAGATCGGTCCGAGTTCGCGCATCACGCGATTGAGAATCCCGCGTGCCGGGCGGCCGGTGAAAATGTTGGTGACGGCAGTCTCGCTTTCTTTGGCCGTGCGCAACGCCTTGTGATGAGAGGCGCTGACCTTGGCTTCCGGTGTAAACAAATACGCCGTGCCCACCTGCACCGCGGACGCGCCCAACAGAAAAGCCGCCGCCACGCCCCGTGCGTCGGCAATGCCGCCAGCGGCAATCACCGGTACTTTCACCGCGTCGACAATTTGCGGCAGCAGCGCGAAGAGGCCCACCTGGCTGCTCAAATCGTCGCTGAGAAACATGCCCCGATGGCCACCGGCTTCGTAACCCATGGCGATGATCGCGTCGCAGCCATGCTGCTCAAGCCAGACGGCCTCTTCGACAGTCGTCGCCGAAGACAACACTTTCGCCCCGGTTGCCTTGACGCGATCCAGCAGGGATTTTTCCGGTAGGCCGAAGTGAAAGCTCACCACTTCGGGGCGGCATTCTTCGATCACTTCACAGGTCGCGTTATCGAACGGCGCGCGATTGGACACGGGCGTCGGTACGTCGAAATCCACGCCGAGTTCGCGGTAGTAGGGTTCCAGCAGATTCTTCCAGTCACGGGCACGTTGCTCGTCGGCAGGGGGCGGCTGATGGCAGAAGAAGTTGACGTTGATCGGGCGCTGAGTGTGTTGGCGAATGGTCTTCAATTCTTCGCGCAACTGCTCGGTGGTCAGCATGGCTGCGGGCATCGAGCCCAGGCCGCCGGCATTGCTCGCGGCGATGACCATGGCCGAACCGGTTGCGCCAGCCATCGGAGCCTGGATGATCGGCAGTTCGATCCCCAGCAAATCGATAATTCGGGTATCTGGCCATTGGCTCATTTCAAGGTTCTCCGGGTCATGACGGGGAAGGGCTGTAGAACGGGACTTGTATCAGCAAAGACAGGCGCAAGACCCATCGGGTTTCAGGATGGGGCATTCCTGGATTGGCTTAAAGTCGGGTACGGCAAAAGGTTGCAGTGTGATATTCCAGTAGCACGACAACTGAATGATCTGACAGGAGACGACAATGTTCCAAGGCATTTTGATCGACAAAGACGACAGCGGTTACCGGGCCACACTGCAAGAGATCAATGACGATCAACTGCCCGAGGGCGATGTGACAGTGCGTGTGGCGTACAGCACGCTGAACTTCAAGGACGGTCTGGCGATCACCGGCAGCAGCCCGGTGGTGCGAAAATTCCCGATGGTGCCGGGCATTGATCTGGCGGGGACTGTCGAAGTCAGTGGGCATCCGGACTACAAGGTCGGTGATCAAGTCGTACTCAATGGCTGGGGGGTAGGTGAGGGGCATTGGGGTGGATTGGCGCAGAAGGCGCGCCTGAATGGCGACTGGCTGATTCCGCTGCCTCGGGAATTCACCGCTGCCCAGGCAATGGCGATCGGCACGGCTGGTTACACGGCGATGCTGAGCATCCTGGCCTTGGAACATAACGGTGTGACGCCGGAGCAGGGTGACGTTCTGGTCACGGGCGCCAACGGTGGTGTCGGCAGTTTCGCCATCGCGCTGTTGAGCAAGCTCGGCTACCGGGTGGTCGCGTCCACCGGCCGCACCTCCGAACACGACTACCTCAAGCAATTGGGTGCCAGCGAAATCATCGACCGCGCGACATTGTCCGAGCCGGGAAAACCACTGGCCAAGGAGCGTTGGGCGGCCGTGATCGACTCGGTCGGCAGTCACACCCTGGCCAACGCCTGTGCCAGCACGAAAGCCAACGGCACTGTCGCCGCGTGCGGTCTGGCGCAAGGCATGGACTTTCCGGCGTCTGTCGCCCCGTTCATTTTGCGCGGCGTGACCCTGGCCGGAATCAACAGCGTGACCCAACCCAAAGCCAAGCGGGTACTGGCATGGAACCGTCTGGCCAAGGATCTGGACTTTGCCTTGCTGCCGCTGATCAGCCACGAAATCGGTTTGAGTGAGGCGATCGATGCGGCACCGCGATTGCTCGCCGGTCAGCTGCGTGGCCGTGTGGTGGTGGATGTGAATCGCTGAAAGCAAACATCGCAGCCTGCGACTGCCGCAGGCTGCGATCTTTTGATTTATTGGCTTTCGCGCTCCAACAACTGCCGCTTGCGCTCCACGCCCCAACGATACCCCGACAAGTTGCCGTCACTGCGCACCACGCGATGGCACGGGATGGCCACTGCCAGGCTGTTCGCGCCGCAGGCCTGGGCCACGGCGCGCACCGCTTTCGGCGAGCCGATGCGCTGCGCGATGTCGGCGTAGCTGGCGGTGCTGCCGACAGGAATCTCCCGCAGGGCTTGCCAGACGCGCTCCTGAAACGCCGTACCGCGCACATCCAGAGGCAAGTCCAGGCCGATGGCCGGCGCTTCAATAAACCCGACAACCTGGGCGATCAACTGCTCGAACCCGTGGTCGGCGCCGATCAGGTTGGCTCGCCGAAACTTGTCCTGCAGGTCGCACACCAATTGGTGCGGATCATCACCCAGCAGAATCGCGCACACCCCACGTTCGCTTTGCGCCACCAGAATCGCCCCTAAAGAACACTGGCCGACGGCAAACCGAATGTCGTTGTTCTGGCCTTCGGCACGGTAATCGCCAGGTTTCATCCCCAACAATTGATCCGCCGCCTCATAAAATCGGCTATTGGAATTGAAACCGGCGTCATACAAGGCATCGGTCACCGAACCTCCATCGATCAGGCGTTGGCGAACCTTGCGTGAACGGTGGGCCGTGGCGTAGCCCTTGGGCGTCAATCCGGTCACGGCTTTAAACACTCGGTGAAAGTGGAAGCTGCTCAGGCCCGCCACGTCCGCCAGTTCACTCAGTGCCGGCAGATGCTCTGCGGTCTCGATCTGACGGCACGCGGCGGCTACCGTTGCGGCATGTTGCGCGGCGACGTCACTTTGATCCTTCGCTGCGCGTTTGCTCGGGCGGTAACCGGCCGCCTGGGCTTGCTCGGCGGTGTCGAAGAATTCGACATTCTGCGGCTTGGGCAAGCGCGCCAGGCTGCTGGGGCTGCAATAGATGCCGGTGGTTTTCACGGCATACACAAACTGCCCGTCTGCGCGGGGATCGCGTGCGACGACGGCGGCCCAGCGCGGATCGTTTTCGGTGGCGATTCTTGTCGATTGGCGTGTCATGGCTTCTTGTCCGTTGACCTGTTTGATTCAGATTAACCAGCCGGCGCAGTCGTCGCACTCCGGGGCTTGCGGTCAAATTCGGGGATTCATTTTGCGGTACGAAACGTGAAGTTGATCCGTTGCTCGCCCATTCGCGGGTGCTGACCGTCCTTGATCGGCAAGACACCGTGATAACGCAAGCGATCAACGCCGCCCCAGACCACAATATCGCCGTGCAACAGTGGCACTCGCTGGCTTTTATCGCTGCGTTCAAACCCGCCGAACAGGAACATCGCCGGCAAGCCCAGGGAGACCGAAACGATCGGCGCCGCGTAGGACGCTTCATCCTTGTCTTGATGCAATGACATTTTGGCGCCGGGGACGTAACGGTTGATCAGGCACGAATCGGGTACGAAATCAGCAAAACCGGCTTCGCGCGCCGCCGCTTGTGCGAGCGCCAAAAACACTGCGGGCATGGCCGGCCAGGGTGCGTCGGTTTGCGGATCATTGCGGGTGTAGCGATAACCGCTACGGTCGGTGGTCCAGCCCCAGGTGCCACAACTGCTCATGGCTGCCGACATGATGAAGCCGCCGGGCGTGACCATCTGCCGAAGCGGCGCGGCGGCCAGAACCGCTTCCAGTGCCGGCAGCAAACGATCCAGCCAGGGCAGGGCAAAGCCTCTCAGTACGCAGGACTGTTCGCCGATCTGCTCGCGCCGAGGTAGCTGCTCGGGCTCGGCGTCGGCAAACAGGTCGAATGTGCTCGGGGTCATGGGGTCATGTCGCATCGTGAAAGATGATTCCAAGGGTATGCCGTATTCCGCTGTGCAGGCGACTCACCCCATGGCGCAACGTGACCCGGTAGAAGCCGCGAACGCCTTTGACTGGCCGTTGGTTGACGGCAAAGATCAGCCCGTCACCTTTCTTCAGGCCAATCACCTGGGGGCGAGACTGCATCCGTGGCCGTTGCTCGGTCAGTACAAACTCGCCGCCGGTGAAATCTTCGCCTGGCTCTGACAGAAGAATCGCCACTTGCAGTGGAAAAACGTGTTCACCGTACAGATCCTGATGCAGGCAGTTGTAGTCCTGTGGCCCATATTGCAGCAACAACGGCGTTGGGCGCTCCTGACCGGCGGCATGACAGCGCTCAAGGAACGCCTCGTGCCTGGGAGGGAAACGGATCGGCAAGTCCATCTGCTCGTACCAGCGATTGGCAATCGGCACCAGTCGCGGGTAGAGCGCATTGCGCATTCGGCAGACGAGATCCGGTAGCGGATAGCGGAAGTATTTGTACTCGCCGCGGCCAAAGCCGTGGCGGGCCATCATGACCTGTGAGCGGAAAGGCTCTGGTTTCACATAGAGCGCGCTGATGTCGTCACACTCTTCGGCACTCAGCAATGACCGGATGATGGCGCAGCCATCCTGATCGAGTTGCTGGTACAGGCTGTCCCAGTCGAGTGCATCGAGCGTACGCTCGTTAAACATGTGCTGACTCCTTAACCCAGGGTTGAGGTGGCCAGTCTAGGGAGCGCTGCCGTCGTGAACACTCCGGCGCTTGCGGTCGAATTCAACGGACGGAGCAGACATCCCGGTTGTCGCTCCGAATCCCGTTACAGCGCTTTGCTGACGCTGATTTCGCTGATGACGTCTTCGCTCTGGCCATGAATGGCGTCCAGCGCGGCTTTGGCTTCTGCTTCGGTGCCGTTTTCAAGCTGGGCAAATTCGAAGCGGCGTTCGCCGTTGAGTTTGTATTTGATGACGTACTTGGTTGTTTGGGTCACGGTCATATCTGCCTGTGTTCGAGTCGGGCGGTGCTCAGCTCAGTTTCGTGGTGGAGCGGCGGATGATCTTGATCGAGTGGGACAAGGTCGGTTTGCGGGTCACGCTGATCGCCCGACGATTGACGGTGTCGATGGTGATGTTCCAGAAACCGGTGCTTGGTGCAGTAATACGGGCCGGGAAGGTGTCGAATGCACCACCATGGTAAGTGTGACGGCCGCCATTCTTGAAGCTGCGGAAATTGGCGTCGTTCATCAAGCGGATGTTGCACATTTGCGAGCACTGGATGACGACGATGTCGTCTTCATTGAGGTGCTCGCGCTGGTGGATAAATTTCATGAGGCGCCTCCAGAAGGGCTTTTTCTACAAAATCAAAACGATAGCATGGGCGATGGGCGCAGTTTATCAGCCCGAACGGGTTATTATCCGGTCGTCGGGCTCCGCTTTGACAATTAAAAACAGTTATTCGGAATTCTATGAGCGATAAAAGCAGTGGGCCTCGGAGAAAACCAGCATTTGTGCTGTCGGAGGGGCTTTATCGGAGGTTTTTTATGAAGTGGGGTGCGTGGGTTTTGCCATTGGCGTTGGCGATGAGTGGTTGTGCAAGTGTCTCGGAAATCAACGAGACGCTGCCCACCATGAACGTGATTTCAGGCAAGAAGCCCCATGAGTACGCGCAATGCCTGACCGAGAAACTGGCCGGCAGCCGCGGTGCCCTGCAAGTCGAGCCGCAGGGCAAAGACGGTGTGCGGGTCATCGTGCCGCAGAAGTTCTCCTCAGGCCCGGCCGCTGTATTCGATATCGAAGAACGTTCCAGTGGCAGCAGCATCAAGCTGCATGAGCGCATCTCCAATGTGCCGTTACGCCCCATGGATGTGCGCGATGCCGCCACGGCGTGCATTTCCGGCTGATAGACTGGCGACAGTCAGCATCGATGCCGTCAAAGCAACGCTTTGGCGGCATTGTCATTTCTGGAGTCGAGCATGAAGCGAGAGCAGGTACGGGAGCGGCACGCAGAGGGTCACATCTCTGCTACCCATGTGATTCAAAATCCGGCTGATCCGGGGGAATGGATCGTGTTTTTCAAGAAAAGCGCCGGGCGCAGCTATTTTCTGGTGGACGATAACGATGAAGTCGAATCCTTCAGTCGTCTCGACGATCTGATCGAGACCGTGCGCGGTCTCGGGATCAAGTTCGCCGAAATTCACATGTAGGGCAGGGCGCCTTACTTGCAGACCACCACGACGCTGCGGTTTTTGTAGTTGCCTACGTCGACGCCGAGGGTCTTGTCGCTTTCCTTGGTCGACGGGGTTCCGTCGGTGCCAACGATTCGATAGCCGGTGCCGGCGCAGGAGGCATCGGCTTTTTCATAGCAGGAGGCCCAGGAATTGGCTTCGCCGGAGCAGTCGATGGACAGGCCCGTTTCGCCATTGCCCAAGTAAGTCTTTTCAGAGGTGGCACAGCCACTCAGGGCCAATATCGCAATCAAAGGCAAAAATCTATTCATGTCGTGGTCGTCGTCAGGGTGATGGGGCTAAGCCTGTGACAGCGCCGGAATCAAAAGGTTATAGCGAAAGGCCACTTCGTTTCATCCAATCACAAAAAAGCCCTGCGCGAGGCAGGGCTTGGTCATGCAAATCGGCTTCAGATCAGGACTTGTCCTTGCCGCGACGCTTCGGGGCCGGGTGTTCGAGCTCCAATACGGATGCCACTTCAATCGCCAACGCTTCAGTCGGGAAGGGCCCGGCGATATTCTCGCCGCTGACGCTGTCTACCCACCACTGGCCGTCTTTCGCCTGATTGATCAGGAACCCGTTGACACTTTTTGCTACCGACATCTATCTGCCTCGTTGGCTGGTTCAATTGCGCAATGATAACGCCAAACGCACGCAACCGGTGTTGATGGGTGTACGGTGGGTGCGATTGCATGCTCGGTTGTCGCCTGCGCAGCCCCGAAAATCTGCTATCTATAAGAGGCATCGCGACGTTCTGCGGAACTATCCGCAAGAATATTTCTCTATGTTGGCATCGGTTAGCCAGTGCGGGGCATTGTAAGGTGCACGCCGCCTGATTAGACTGCGCCGAAACTCGTACACACAGCCCTTTCAAGGACTTTTATGATCAAGAAATGCTTGTTCCCAGCAGCCGGTTACGGTACTCGCTTCCTGCCAGCGACTAAAGCCATGCCCAAAGAAATGCTGCCGGTGGTAAACAAGCCACTGATCCAGTACGGCGTCGAAGAAGCTCTGGATGCCGGTTTGACCGAAATCTCCATCGTTACCGGTCGTGGCAAGCGCGCCCTGGAAGACCACTTCGACATCAGCTACGAGCTGGAAAACCAGATCAAGGGTACCGACAAAGAGAAATACCTGGTCGGTATCCGCAAACTGCTCGACGAGTGCTCTTTCTCCTACACTCGCCAGACCGAAATGAAAGGCCTGGGTCATGCCATCCTGACCGGTCGTCCGCTGATCGGCGACGAACCTTTCGCCGTGGTGTTGGCGGATGACTTGTGCGTCAACCTCGACGGTGACGGCGTACTGACGCAGATGGTCAAGCTGTACAAACAATACCGCTGCTCGATCATTGCGATCCAGGAAGTCGATCCGCAGGAAACCAACAAGTACGGCGTAATTGCCGGTGATCTGATCGGTGATGACCTCTACCGCGTTCGCAACATGGTCGAGAAACCAGCCCCGGAAGACGCACCGTCGAACCTGGCGATCATCGGTCGTTACATCCTGACCCCGGACATCTTCGACCTGATCAAGCAAACCGAGCCAGGCAAGGGTGGCGAGATCCAGATCACCGACGCCCTGATGAAACAGGCGCAAAACGGTTGCGTCATTGCCTACAAATTCAAAGGCAAGCGTTTCGACTGCGGTGGCGCTGAAGGCTACATCGAAGCGACCAACTTCTGCTTCGAGAACTTCTACAAGACTGGCAAGGCTTACTGATAGCGTTTGACCTGCTTGTTTCTTAAAAGCCACCTTCGGGTGGCTTTTTCATTTTCCGGCCCCATATCGTTTGCAGCGCTTGCCCAACGGACGTCTGCGGGTATGCTGTTTGCCTGCCGAGGAGATTGAAAATGGCCTACGATTTTGACCTTTATGTGATTGGCGCCGGTTCCGGCGGTGTGCGAGCGGCGCGTTTTGCGGCCGGGTTTGGCGCGAAAGTGGCCGTGGCCGAGAGTCGTTATCTGGGTGGTACGTGCGTGAACGTCGGCTGCGTGCCGAAGAAGTTGCTGGTCTATGGTGCACACTTCGCCGAAGACTTCGAGCAATCTTCGGGCTTTGGCTGGACGCCGGGCGAAGCACAGTTTGATTGGGCAACGCTGATTGCCAACAAGGATCGCGAGATCAATCGCCTGAACGGTATCTATCGCAACCTGCTGGTCAACAGCGGTGTGACCTTGCATGAAGGCCACGCGAAGATCGTCGATCCTAATACGGTCGAGATTAATGGCGAGCGTTTTACTGCGAAGAACATCCTGATCGCCACGGGCGGCTGGCCGCAGATTCCGGAGATTCCGGGGCATGAACACGCGATCAGCTCTAACCAGGCATTCTTCCTCAAAGAGCTGCCTAAGCGTGTGCTGGTTGTCGGTGGCGGTTACATCGCCGTTGAGTTCGCCGGTATTTTCCACGGCCTGGGCGCCGACACCACGTTGCTGTATCGCGGAGATTTGTTCCTGCGCGGTTTTGACGGCGCGGTTCGCAAGCATTTGCAGGAAGAACTGACCAAGCGTGGCATGAACCTGCAATTCAATGCCGACATCGAGCGCATTGAAAAGCTCGCCGACGGCAGCTTGAAGGCAACGCTCAAGGACGGTCGCGAACTGGAGGCGGATTGCGTGTTCTACGCCACTGGCCGGCGTCCGATGCTGGACAACCTGGGGCTGGAAAACACCGGGGTCAAACTCGACAAGAAAGGCTTTGTCGAGGTCGATGAGCAATACCAGACCGCCGAACCGTCGATCCTCGCGCTGGGCGATGTGATCGGCCGGGTTCAGCTCACACCGGTTGCGCTGGCTGAAGGCATGGCCGTTGCGCGTCGCTTGTTCAAGCCTGAGCAGTATCGCCCGGTGGATTACAAGATGATCCCGACGGCCGTGTTCAGCTTGCCGAACATCGGCACAGTCGGCCTCACGGAAGAAGAGGCTCGCGAGGCCGGTCATGACGTGGTGATCTTCGAAAGCCGTTTCCGCCCGATGAAGCTGACCCTGACCGAATGTCAGGAGCGCACGCTGATGAAGCTCGTGGTGGACGGCAAAACCGACAAGGTGTTGGGTTGCCACATGGTCGGACCGGATGCCGGCGAGATCGTGCAAGGTCTGGCGATTGCCTTGAAGGCGGGCGCTACCAAGCGCGACTTCGACGAAACCATCGGCGTGCACCCGACGGCCGCCGAAGAGTTCGTCACCATGCGTACACCGGTCGCGGGTTAATCGGCCTTGGCTGCGTCTGGCGCTGTCGCAATGACCGCTGCCAGGCGCACGCTTTCATCGAGGCTCGCCTGAGTCTTCAGTAGTTCAATTTCCAGCGCTTTGTTTATCTGCGACTGCTCCTCGACGTTCTGCTTCAGCGACTGGCTCTCCAGCAGTGCTGCGCGCAGGCGTTCCTGGAGGAGGGTGCGTTCGCTGTCGATCCGATTGACCTGTTCCAGCAGTTGATCCTGGCGGGTATGGGTGTGTTTGAGCTGTTCTTGCAACAGGCTCAGCTCGCGCAATGTGCCGCGGTTTTCGGTCAGCAGGCGTTCGTTGTCGCGATGCAGTTGGGTGATTTCATCCTGGCGCACCAAGGCGCTTTGCTGGGCCTGGCGCAACTCCATCTGAATCTGCTGCACCTGGCCTTCATGGCGGCTTTGTTCCTGCTCGCGCTGCTCTTTGACGGCGTTGCGATAGTGCTCCAGTGCGTCACGGGCGTGCAGGTGCTTTTCCTCAAGGGAGCGGATCTGCTCGTCCTTGTCCTGCAAGCGCAACTCAAAATCAGCCAGCGCCTGATTCATTCCGGCGTTGCGGGTTTGCTCGGTCTGCAGCATCGACAGGGTGTTGTGCAGGGTGTCGGACTCCTGCGTCAGCGCCAGGGTTTGAATCTCGTACTGCTGCTGCAATTCGCTGTTGGCTTCCTGGGCGTCTGTCAGCTGGTTTTCCAGGTCTTTTCGTTGCTGTTCGAACTGCGCGCGTGCCTGATCGATGGGCTCTTGTGCTTGTTCCTTGAGGCGTTGCGCAAGGCGCGAGACCAGCCCGGCCAGCTCGTCATCGATGGGTTCGGAGGAGGGCGCTACCGGCTCGGCGCCGTCATCCAGCTCCTTCAAGTACCGGTGAATAGTGGTTTTCGAGCCGGTATTGCCCATTTCGATCCGTACTGCATCGATACTGGGGTTTTCACCGCGAGCCAGAATTGCCAAGCGTGCCGCTTGCACCACTGCTTTGTTTACACCGCCGCGTGCCATGAACTCTCCTACGATTTCGTACTGTGGTACATACCACCAAAGTACACAATGTACCACACCAATAAACAACATTAAATACGAGAAGTATTAACACGGGATATACTGGTATTACCCCGTGTGACAGCGATCCTGAATTGGTCGAAGCTCCATTTCCGTACACAACCCTCCTGTAGGAGCGAGCCTGCTCGCGAAAAACCTCCAGGCACCGCGATCACTCAGGCAGTTAGCGTCATCGTTTACGTCCATCGCGAGCAAGCTCGCTCCTACAGGAGTCACCGCCATGAGCGATCTGGATCGTTACCTGCAAGCCGCCACGCGCGACAACACCCGCCGAAGCTACCGGGCGGCCATCGAACATTTCGAAGTCGATTGGGGCGGGTTTCTACCGGCCACGGCTGACAGCGTTGCGCGCTATCTGGTGGCGTATGCGGGTGAGTTATCGATCAATACGTTAAAGCTGCGGTTGTCGGCGCTGGCGCAGTGGCACAACAGCCAGGGGTTTGCCGATCCGACCAAGGCGCCCGTGGTGCGCAAAGTCTTCAAAGGCATTCGCGCGCTGCACCCGGCGCAGGAGAAGCAGGCTGAGCCATTGCAGCTTCAGCATCTGGAGCAAGTGGTGGCTTGGCTTGAGCAGGAGGCACAAACCGCGAAATCAAAAGACGACCGACCGGCGCTGTTAAGAGCCCGGCGCGATAGGGCGCTGATCCTGCTGGGCTTCTGGCGCGGTTTCCGCAGCGACGAGTTATGCCGCCTGCAAATTGAACACGTACAGGCCAGTGCCGGTTCAGGCATCACCCTGTATCTGCCTCGCAGCAAGAGCGACCGCGAAAACCTTGGCAAGACTTACCAGACGCCGGCGTTGCAGCGCTTGTGTCCGGTGCAGGCATACATCGACTGGATGACCGAGGCTGCATTGGTGCGTGGGCCGGTGTTCCGTGGCATCGACCGCTGGGGCCATTTGAGCGAAGAGGGCTTGCACGCCAACAGCATCATCCCGTTACTGCGCCAGGCACTGGAGCGCGCCGGCATTGCGGCCGAGCACTACACCAGCCATTCGTTGCGACGGGGTTTTGCCACGTGGGCCCATCAAAGCGGTTGGGATTTGAAATCGCTGATGAGTTACGTCGGCTGGAAGGATATGAAATCGGCCATGCGTTACGTAGAAGCCAGTCCGTTTCTGGGGATGACGCGGATTTCGGAAAAGCCGTTGGCGCCCTAGATACCTTTTCCTTCTATTAATACTGTCTGCTAATAGCGAAAACCAATCAGCAGCATGAGGTTTGCCAATGAGCCATCCGTCCGTCGAGTGGGTAGAGTTCACTCCATCAACTTCTTAACCCCTGACGGAGAGTCAACGATGCCTATCATCAACAGCCAAGTTAAACCATTCAAAGCTGACGCATTCAAAAACGGCGACTTCGTAAAAGTCTCGGACGCTGACCTGAAAGGCAAGTGGTCGGTTGTGTTCTTCTACCCAGCAGACTTCACCTTCGTTTGCCCGACCGAACTGGAAGACCTGGCTGACAACTACGACGCGTTCCAGAAACTGGGCGTCGAGATCTACAGCGTTTCCACTGACACCCATTTTGCTCACGCTGCCTGGCACAACACTTCGCCAGCCATCGGCAAAATCCAGTACACCATGATCGGCGACCCGACCCACGCTATCTCCCGCAACTTCGACGTACTGATCGAAGAAGCTGGTCTGGCTGACCGTGGCACCTTCGTGATCAACCCTGAAGGCCAGATCAAAATCGTTGAGCTGAACGATGGCGGCGTTGGCCGTGACGCTTCCGAGCTGCTGCGCAAAATCAAGGCTGCCCAGTACGTCGCTGCTCACCCAGGCCAGGTTTGCCCAGCCAAGTGGAAAGAAGGCGAGGCCACTCTGGCTCCGTCCCTGGACCTGGTCGGCAAGATCTAAGTCTGTGACACGCTTCAAAGGGCGGAACTCCGCACCTGCTCAGTAAGCTGCACCGCCCAATAGAAAAGCCCGGGCGAGATTCGCTCGGGCTTTTTTTCGCCTCAAGAAAAGCAAAGGAAATCGCCCGTATGTTGGACGCCAATCTTAAAGCCCAGTTGAAATCGTACCTGGAACGGGTCACCCAGCCGATCGAGATCGTTGCATCCCTCGACGACGGTGCGAAATCCCGGGAAATGCTCGAACTGCTGAAAGACGTTGCCAGTCTTTCCAGCCAAATTACTTTGCTCGACAACGGTGACGACACGCGTAAACCATCGTTCTCGATCAATCGCCCCGGTGCCGACATAAGCCTGCGTTTCGCCGGCATCCCGATGGGCCACGAATTTACCTCGCTGGTGCTGGCCCTGCTGCAAGTCGGTGGCCACCCTTCGAAAGCCAGTGCGGAAGTGATCGAACAGATCCGCTCGCTCAAAGGCCAGTTCAGCTTCGAGACTTACTTCTCGCTGTCCTGCCAGAACTGCCCGGACGTCGTTCAAGCGCTGAACCTGATGGCCGTGCTCAACCCGAACATCCGTCACGTCGCTATCGACGGCGCGTTGTTCCAGGCCGAAGTCGATGATCGCAAGATCATGGCCGTGCCAAGCATTTACCTGAACGGCGAGATTTTCGGCCAGGGCCGTATGGGCCTGGAAGAAATCCTCGCCAAGATCGACACCAGCGGCGCCGAGCGTCAGGCCGAGAAAATCAGCGCCAAAGAAGCCTTTGATGTGCTGGTGGTCGGCGGTGGTCCGGCTGGTGCTTCGGCAGCGATCTACGCCGCCCGTAAAGGCATTCGCACCGGTGTGGCGGCTGAGCGTTTTGGTGGGCAGGTGCTGGACACCATGGCCATCGAGAACTTCATCTCCGTGCAGGAGACCGAAGGGCCGAAACTGGCCAGCGCGCTCGAAGAGCACGTCAAGCAATACGACGTCGATATCATGAACCTGCAACGGGCCTCCGCGCTGATCCCGGCGAAGAATCCCGGCGAGTTGCACGAGGTTCGCTTCGAAAGTGGCGCGACCCTCAAGACCAAGGCACTGATCCTCGCCACCGGCGCCCGCTGGCGTGAAATGGGTGTGCCGGGCGAGCAGGAATACAAAGCCAAAGGCGTGTGTTTCTGCCCGCACTGCGATGGTCCGCTGTTCAAAGGCAAACGCGTAGCGGTGATCGGCGGCGGTAACTCCGGCGTTGAAGCGGCGATCGATCTGGCCGGTATTGTCAGCCACGTCACGCTGCTGGAATTCGACAGCAAGCTGCGCGCCGATGCGGTATTGCAACGCAAGTTGTTCAGCCTGCCCAACGTCGATGTCATCACCAGCGCACTGACCAGTGAAGTGAAGGGTGACGGCCAGAAGGTGACCGGCCTGGTTTACAAGGATCGCGATTCGGGTGAGTTCAACACGGTGAACCTTGAAGGTATCTTCGTGCAGATCGGTCTGCTGCCCAACACCGACTGGCTCAAAGGCACCATCGAGTTGTCGCCTCGCGGCGAGATCATCGTCGATGCCCGTGGTGAAACCTCGATGCCGGGCGTGTTCGCTGCCGGTGACGTGACGACCGTGCCGTACAAGCAGATCGTGATTGCAGTAGGCGAGGGCGCCAAGGCTTCCCTGAGTGCATTCGATCACTTGATCCGGACATCGGCCCCGGCATAAACCGGACGCTGAAAACACAAAACCCCATGAGTGATCATGGGGTTTTTTGTATGCGCAGCAGATCCCTGTAGGAGCCGGCTTGCTGGCGATGGCGATTTCACTGTTACAACCATTGGGAAGGCCGCCGCTTTGCGACGGATCGCCAGCAAGCCGGCTCCTACAGTAGGGCGGTGTGTTTCAGAGTGGCGCTGGCTGGATGATCTCGACCCAGTAAGCATCCGGGTCCTTGATGAATGCCAGGCTCTTCATGCGGCCGTCGTTCAGGCGCTTCTGGAAATCGCAGCCCAGCGCTTCGAAGCGTTCGCACGCAGCGACGATGTCCGGGACCGAGATGCAAATGTGGCCGAAACCGCGCGGGTCGGTGTTGCCGTTGTGGTAGGCGAAATCCGCATCGTTTTCGGTGCCGTGGTTGTGGGTCAGCTCAAGGATGCCGGGGATCGACTTCATCCATTGGGTGCGTGCGGCGGCATCGGCCGGGATCTGGTTCTTGTCGACCAGCGCCAGGAAATACAGGCTGAACTCGGCTTCCGGGAAGTCGCGCTTTTCCACCAGCGAGAAACCGAGGATCCGCGTGTAGAAATCCAGGGACTTGGTGATGTCTTTGACCCGCAGCATTGTGTGGTTGAACACGAAGTTCTGCGTTGCGGTGTCAGGTTGGGCGGTGACGCCTGGGAAGGTGTTCAATTCGTGCAGGCTCATGGGCCCTCCGGAAAATAAGTGGGGCTAACGAATGACGCCAATGATACGCAAGGGCGCAGGCATCACCAAACCCAAACCACCCGCTATTGCCTGACAGGCGGACGAGGCTCAGACTTTATCGCTCAATCCGTGAGTATTCATTGCAATGATCCGATCCTGTAAATCGCTGTTCGTTCTGATTTTCCTGCTGTCAGGCGTTACCTGTGCTCATGCCGATGCGCCGATCGTGACCTGGCCAGATGGCTGGGAAGTCGAAGCGACCCCGCCAGATCAGGCCAGGCCTCAGGTGTCCCGGCAGCGCGCGGTGAAAAACGATCAGGGCGGTGCGCCGTTGATGGTGATGGAGTTGACCATGACGCCGGTGGAAAGCGGTCATCAGGTCAATCTGCAAGGTGTGCTGCTGGAAATGCGCAAGTCCGTGCAGAAGGACTTCTTTCAGGGCGGCTATCAAAGCGTGTGCAACAAAATCCATCCGGCAACGTTGAGCCGCCTGGCGGCACTGGAAACTACCTGCACCATTACGCAGAATGGGCGCCATGTGCTTTCGCAAACATTGGTCGCGGCGGTGGATGCCGATAAGGCTTATGTTCTTTCGTACGCAGGACAGGCAGAGGCTTACAAGGCAAGCCTGGGTGAAATAGAGGCTGCTCGTAACAGCTTGAAACTTTAGATAACGGTTTGCACGGTCGTGCATTTCGCAATGTTTAGATACCCAAAGGGATTAAGCACAAAGTTAGTCGATATGTAGCGAATTGATCGATTTCAATCGTTGCATTTAACAGGTATCCATAAAAAAGCCCCGCTTGATGCAGGGCTTTTTTTTTGTCACCGCGAGTGCTTAGCCGCGAAGCCAGGAGTCAACGGTGGAAGCACCGTATTGTTCCTTCCAGGCTTTCAGGCCGCGGTGGTTGCCGCCCTTGGTTTCAATCAGTTCACCGGTGTGCGGATTCTGATAAACCTTGACCACGCGAGCGCGGCGGGTTTTCGGCGCGGCGGCCTGCTGCAGACCGGATTTTGCCGGGTTCGGATCGAGAATGGCGATGATGTCGCGCAAGCTCTTGCCGTAGGTTTTCATCAGCCCCTGGAGCTTTTCTTCGAATTCGATTTCTTTCTTGAGCCCGGCATCGTTCTTCAGGGATTCTAGCTGCTTGAGCTGCTCTTGAAGGGCCTTTTCAGCTGCACGAAATTCAGCGAGTCTGGACAATATCTTTACTCCAATAGTGTGTTTGGCTGATACCAACCGCAAACAAAGCTATAAGCCAAGAGCCTTGTAGCGACTCGGTGATAGTGGCTCACCTGCCAATTTATAGCAGGCATGAAAAATTGTAGTAGTTAATGAGCAAAGAGTAAATCCTGACTTTTTCTTCATGTAACGATAGTAGTCTTTTGATTCAAATTGGTGCGCATCGCCGTTGTCTCGTCGCTTAATGCCATAAGTTAATGGTGACTTAATGCCTTAATGAAATCAGCAGCGGGCATCGGCCGGCCGAACAGATATCCTTGCAGAAAGTTCACGCCATGGGCGGTGAGGTAGTCACTTTGCTCTTCGGTTTCCACGCCTTCGGCGACGATGCCCAGATCGAGCTTGGCCGAGAGTTCGATGATGGTGTCCAGAATGTGCCGGGAAAGGGCGTCTGCGCCGATCAGGGCGACAAAGCTCTGGTCGATTTTCAGGAAGTCGACATTGAACTGGCGCAGATAACCCAGGCTTGAATGGCCGGTGCCGAAGTCATCGATGGCGATCTTCACGCCCAGCGCATGAAGTTGCTCGAACAACTGCAGCGTGATGGCGGTGGGCTCAATCAGTTCACGCTCGGTCAGCTCCAGTACCAGGTGAATGGACCCTGGTGCAAAGTTGCTCAGAAATGCCCGGCAATCTTCGACCAGTTCCAGGTTCTTGCAGTGGCTGGCAGTGATGTTGATGCCCACATGAAACGGGCTTTCGAATGAGGTCGACAAGGGCGACAGCAATGCGGCGGTTTGCTGCATTAAAGAGCGGGTCATGGGCACGATAAGCCCGGAGTGCTCGGCGAACGGAATAAACAGATCGGGACGAACCAGCCCTTCCTTCGGGTGCTTCCAGCGCATCAGCACCTCGGTGCCTGACCATTTCTTGCTGTCGCCATGAACCACCGGCTGAAAGTAAGGAATGAACTCCGCCGCTTCCAGCGCACGCTGTAGCTCATGACTCGGCGATGAAGAGCGCTTCTGCAGAATGTGCCCGATGGACCCTGAAACCACGCCGAAGAAGATCAGCAAGCTGAACAGCGGCGGATATTCGCTACTCATGTAGCGCCACGTTTCGCCTTCGGGAAATCCGGCCGTTACAGAGAATGCATAGCGCGAGGAATCGAGCCTGGTTTGCGCCACGGGCAAGGTGGGGAGTGGGTCTTGATGGAACTGGCCATCGGCGGTCAGCCAATTAGGGCCGACTTGCAGCACCAGTATTGTCGAGCGGCCGATCATGCGCAGTGCGTTGCTCAAGTGATAACCGTCCAGCGTGCTCAGCGCGCCCTTTTTTCCTTCGCCGATGCGGTACACCAACACCGCGGAATCGGGCGTGACCAGATTGCCTTTCATCAGTTGCAACGTGCCGTTGCTGTAGTCGCCGGCCTCGATTTTTTCGCGGAAGTCGCCGAACAAAGAACTGCAGTAATTGGTGTCGTCCCACACCAGATTGGTCGAGCGCACAAACGGACGGCGGGTGACTTGCTCGCGCAAGGCCAGATTGACGTCCATACAACTTTTCCCGGCCAGCGGCAGCAATTCGCGTGCGGCCTGCGCGGTGTTGTCGAGCATCAGTTCGAATTGGCGAATGGCTTCTTCGGCGGTCAGTCGGGTGCTTTGCTCAAGCGCGCGCTCAGCTTGCAGGTAAAGAATGGCGAACCCGAGCAACATCGGGAGCAAACCACTCAATACGGTGACAATAATCCGTCTGCCGCGTTGGCGGCGGGCTTTTACAGTCAGTGGCATTTGCGAAACCTGTAGCGATGAAATAGGGCTCTCAAATGCAGGCAGGACAACGGCACGCCTCCCCAAAAGAGTTCGGTCAGAGGCCATGATAGTTGGCCTTTGTGGCTTATGCCGCTCAACGGTAGGCCAGACTTGTGGCCAGTTTGATAAAGGCCAGTGCCGCCGGTGAGCTCTGGCGTTGGTCGAGCACGGCCAGGCCGACCTGGCGTGCGATCGCTGGCGACAGCGGTTTTTTCAGGTAGCGGTCGTCGTGATGCGTGGGCAGCGAGCCTTCGGCGACCACGGTCAAGGCATCGCCCCGGCCAACGGTATCCAGCGTGCTGAGCAACTGCGAGCAACGATAACGGATGTTCGGCGTCAACCGCGCGGCACTGAACAAACGGGACACCAGCTCCGAAGAGCCGGCCTCGGTCAGCACGAACGGGTCGTGACATAAATCGCTCAGGGTCAGGCTGGTGCGAGCCGCCAGCGGATGATGGGCGGGCAGCAACGCGACCATCTGGTCCTGGAACAGCGCAAAGGTGTCGAATCGTTCTTCGGGCAACACCACGAAGCCGATGTCGATGCGTCGCTCTTCCAGCCACTGGATCACCTGGCGGTCGGGGCCTTCATCAATGTGCACCTCGATGCCGGGGTGCGCGGCGCGGTAGTGCTGCAGAATCGTCGGCAACAACTTGATCGATGAGGTCGGGCCGAACGAGCCGATGCGCAATGTGCCGCGTTTCATGCCGCGGGCATCCGCCGCTTCCTGGCGCAAGGTGTTGGCCAGCCCGAGCATTGCCCGGGCGCGTAATAGCAGCTGTTGGCCGATGTCACTGAGTTCGACCTGAGACTGATGCCGCCGCAGAAGCTCGACGCCCAGTTCCTGTTCCAACGACTTGAGGGCGTGAGACACAGCGGATTGAGAAATGCCCAGACGATTGGCCGCCGCCGTAAAGCCGTGGAGTTCGGCAACGAGCGAGAAGATCTCCAGCTGAGTGAGGGTCATGAGCTTTTACTCATTTTACGATGATCGAATATTAGCGAAATGATACGCCATCGAATCGATCTGTCGTTCTGGAGACTTATGACTGCATGTGAGCAAAGCCTGTCGGAGCCTTCCGATGTCGCGGTTTATTTCAAACTCGCGGCGGTCACCATGATTTGGGGCGGCACCTTCGTCGCGGGACGGTTTCTGGCGGACAGCCTCAGCCCGTTGTTCGCTGCCAGCCTGCGTTTTTTGCTGGCCAGCGCGGCGCTGCTCCTGTTTTTGCTGCTCGCGCGCATTCCACTGGCCCGGCCGAGTCCTCGGCAATGGTTGCAACTGGCGTTGTTGGGCTTTTTCGGGATTTTTTTCTACAACCTGTGCTTCTTCTATGGCCTGCACTACATCAATGCCTCGCGGGCGTCATTGATCGTGGCGCTGAACCCGGCCGTGATCGGACTGGCCTCGTGGCTGCTGTTCAAGGAGCGCTTGAGTCGAGCGAAAGTCATCGGCATCGCGATCTGCATTGCCGGGGCAAGCCTGGTGATTGTCAGTCGTCATCCGCAGTTGCTGGCCGGTCAGGCGGATGCCTGGTTCGGCGATCTGTTGATTTTCGGCTGCGTGCTCGGTTGGGGCATTTACTCACTGTTCTCCAAAGATCTGAATCAAACCCTGGGGCCGGTGCAAACGGTGACGTATTCGATTTTGCTGGGCACGGTGATGCTCTGGGTGGCCAGTGCCGTCAGGGGCGAGGTGAGTGTTGCGGCGCTGGTCAGCCTTGACTCGTCGCAATGGTTGAGCCTGATGTATCTGGGCGTGCTGGGCTCGGCGCTGGCGTATATTGGCTATTACGACGGCCTGCGCAAAATCGGCGCGACCCGTTCCGGGGTGTTCATCGCCTTGAATCCGCTGACCGCTGTCATCCTGGGTGCGTTGCTGCTCGGCGAGCGATTGACCCTGACGATGTGTCTGGGCGGCGGGCTGATTCTGGCGGGGATTTTCCTCTGCAACAAACCCCTTGCGCGAGCAGGGAAAAAGGGGATTTGATACAGAAGGCGGACAAACCTATTTACGCTGTGTAGAATCCGGTTACGCATATAAGAATAAATGGCTTCTGGCAGCAGAAGCCTCGCCCGTAATAGCCTTGGGTCGACAATGAAGAGTTTTGGGTTTCAATTGATCTACGGTGACTTCCTCGCGCGCAGCGTGCGGGGCATCTCCTGCGCGCCACCCGCCGGTCTCAGCATTGCCAGCAACTAACGATTCGTTAATTGACCAGAAAATGATGAGGCGCCGACCATGGCAGATTTATACGAAAACCCGATGGGCCTGATGGGCTTTGAATTCATTGAATTCGCATCGCCAACCCCGAACACGCTGGAGCCGATCTTCAAGATCATGGGCTTCACCAAAGTCGCGACCCACCGTTCCAAAGACGTGCACCTGTATCGCCAGGGCGCGATCAACCTGATCCTCAACAACGAACCCCACAGCGTCGCTTCGTACTTCGCGGCCGAGCACGGCCCGTCGGTGTGCGGCATGGCGTTCCGCGTCAAGGATTCGCAAAAGGCCTACAAGCGTGCACTGGAACTCGGCGCGCAGCCGATCCACATCGAAACCGGCCCGATGGAACTGCACCTGCCGGCAATCAAAGGCATCGGCGGCGCGCCGCTGTACCTGATCGACCGTTTCGGTGAAGGCAGTTCGATCTACGACATCGACTTCGTGTTCATCGAAGGCGTTGACCGCAACCCGGTCGGTGCCGGCCTGAAGATCATCGACCACCTGACTCACAACGTGTATCGCGGCCGCATGGCGTACTGGGCGAACTTCTACGAGAAGCTGTTCAACTTCCGTGAGATCCGCTACTTCGACATCAAGGGCGAATACACCGGCCTGACCTCCAAGGCGATGACCGCGCCGGACGGCATGATCCGCATCCCGTTGAACGAAGAGTCCTCCAAGGGCGCCGGGCAGATCGAAGAGTTCCTGATGCAGTTCAACGGCGAGGGCATCCAGCACGTGGCGTTCCTCAGCGATGATCTGATCAAGACCTGGGATCACCTGAAAAGCATCGGCATGCGCTTCATGACGGCGCCACCGGAAACTTATTACGAAATGCTTGAAGGCCGCTTGCCGAACCACGGCGAACCGGTAGATCAGCTGCAAGCGCGGGGCATCCTACTGGACGGTTCGTCCGAGTCGGGCGACAAGCGTCTGCTGTTGCAGATCTTCTCGGAAACCCTGATGGGCCCGGTGTTCTTCGAATTCATCCAGCGTAAAGGCGACGACGGGTTCGGCGAGGGCAACTTCAAGGCACTGTTCGAATCGATCGAGCGTGACCAGGTTCGTCGTGGTGTGCTCTCCACCGACTAAGTTGATTCACCGATAAAACTGTGGGAGCGAGCCTGCTCGCGATAGCGGTCTGTCAGCCAACATCAATGTTGCGTTTGACGACGCTATCGCGAGCAGGCTCGCTCCCACATTTGTTTTGTGTGTCTGTTAAGGGCGGCGTTGTCGCATCATGTGCTTGAACCCTTCGAACATCAGCACCAGCACCGCCATCCAGATCGGAATGTAGGTCAGCCATTCCCCGGTCTTGATGCTTTCCCCGAGCAACAACGCAACGCCAAGCAACAGCACCGGCTCGACGTAGCTCAACAGCCCGAACAGGCTGAAGGGCAACAGCCGGCTGGCGATGATGTAGATCACCAGCGCCGACGCACTGATCACGCCGAGAAGCGGGATCAACAGTGACAGCCACGGATGCTGATCAAACACATTGAAACCTTGCTCGCCGGTCTGTACGAACCAGAAGGCCACCGGCAGCGTCAACGCCATGTCCAGCCACAAGCCGCCAAGGTTGTCCGTCGCCAGACGCTTGCGCAGGATGAAATACGTTGGATAGCCGATGCATACCAGCAACGTCGCCCAGGAAAAACCACCGACCTGATACACCTCGTTGATCACACCGAGGCAGGCAAAAAACACGGCAATTTTCTGTAGATAGGAAAGGCGCTCACCGTAGGCGAGCCGTCCGGTCAGGACCATGGTCAGTGGCAACAGGAAATAGCCCAGCGACACATCAAGGCTGTAGCCGTTGAGCGGCGCCCACATGAACAGCCAGAGTTGCACGCCCAGCAGGGCCGAAGAGGCGATCAGGGCGGCAATCAGTTTCGGCTGGGCGATGGCTCGGCGAACGAGCTCGACCACGCGCTTCCATTCGCTGGAGACCACCATGAACACGGTCATGCACGGCACTGTCAGCAGCATGCGCCAGCCAAAAATTTCCACACCGCTCAACGGGTTGAGCAGTGAGGTGTAGTAATACATGACGGCAAACAGCACAGAGGCTGAAACCGATAGAGCGATACCTTTAGACAAACTGTCCTCGCGAAGTTGAACGTGAAACGGGGTGCGGAGGATACGTGGTTTTTGTGCTGAATATTGTCCGGATGATCAATATTTACTACACCCGACACCCTGTGGGAGCGAGCAGGCTCGCTCCCACAGTCGTCTTGTGTTGATTCAGGCGTTGCGCGCTTTACGGCCCGACACGAAATGGCTCACATCATTGAACCCTGGCGTGGACGCATGCCCCGGTGTCACCAGCGAGTCGATAAACGCTTCATCCTGCGCCGTGATCTTCACCGCCTGCGCCTTAGTGTAGGCATCCCATTGCTCTTCGGTACGCGGCCCGACAATGGCCGAGGTGACGGCGCTGTTGTTCAGCACCCAGGCAATCGCGAACTCGACGATACCGACGCCGCGATCTTGCGTGTATTGCTGGATCTGTTGGGCGATGCGCAGGGATTCGACGCGCCATTCGGTTTCCAGAATACGTTTGTCGGCGCGCCCGGCGCGGCTGTTGGCATCCGGTTTTACATCCGGCGCATATTTGCCGCTGAGCACGCCGCGCGCCAGCGGGCTGTAAGGCACAACGCCCAGACCGTAGTTCTGCGCGGCGGTGATCTGTTCGGCTTCGGCCTGGCGATTGACGATGTTGTACAGAGGCTGGCTGATGACAGGGCGGTCGACACCCAGTTTGTCGGCCACGCGAATGACCTCGGCGATGCGCCAGCCACGGTAGTTCGACAACCCCCAGTTGCGGATTTTGCCCTGGCGAATCAGGTCGCCGATGGCCGACACCGTCACTTCCAGCGGCGTGTTGTGGTCTTCGCGGTGCAGGTAATAAAGGTCGACGTAGTCGGTGCCCAGGCGCGTGAGGCTGGCATCGATGCCATTGAAAATGTGCTTGCGGCTCAGGCCGCTGCGGTTCGGCACACCGTCCACCGGGCCGAAACCGACTTTGGTGGCGAGCACCCATTCGTGGCGGTTGCCGGCGATCGCTTCGCCGACGATCTCTTCAGAGCGACCGTTGGTGTAGACGTCGGCGGTGTCGATGAAATTGATGCCCTGGTCCCAGGCCTTGTCGATGATCCGCAGGGAATCTTCGGTGCTGGTCTGTTCGCCGAACATCATGGTCCCCAGGGTCAGGGTGGACACCTGCAATCCCGAGTGACCCAGCGTGCGGTAGCTCATGACGAAATCCTTTTACCAGTGGGAAAGGCTCAATCAAATACCAGAACAACCGCATGGGGCAAACACAATTATTGACCCCCCCACAATCAAATGTGGGAGCGAGACCGGCTTGCCGGCGATTGCGGTTCAACATTCAACAGCTATGTTGACTGACACTCCGCTATCGCGAGCAGGCTCGCTCCCACAGGGGACAGGTGTCAGACGCGCAGGGTGCGGGTCATGCGCAACGCCAGCAGGCTGCCGCAGACAATCACGCCCGCCAGCAAGTACAACGCGGCATCGGTCGAGCCAGTAGTGTCCTTGACCCAACCGACCAGGTACGGGCTGAGGAAGCCGGCCATCTGGCCCATCGAGTTGATCAGCGCCAGACCACCGGCAGCCGCGCCGGCGCTCAGCAGTGCGGTCGGCACCGGCCAGAACATCGGCAGGCCGGTGAGGGCGCCCATGGTGGCGATCGTCAGGCCAAGGATGGCGATGGCAGGCGTGGTGGCGAAGTTCACGGCAATCAGCAGGCCCACTGCGCCCATCAACATTGGCACCACCAAATGCCAGCGACGTTCTTTGCGCAAGTCCGCCGAGCGGCCGACCATCAACATGAACACAGCCGCCAGCAGGTACGGGATCGCACTCAACCAGCCGATCACCAGGTTATCGTTGAAACCCAGGTTCTTGATGATCGACGGCAGCCAGAAGTTGATCGCGTAGACCCCGCTCTGGATGCAGAAGTAGATCAAACCGAACGCCCAGATCGCCGGGTTCTTGAACACCGCCAGCAGCGAGTCGGTGGTGGTTTTCGGTTTGTTGGCCAGGTCTTCAGCGTGGTCGGCTTCCAGCACCGAGCGCTCGAACGGCGTGAGCCATTTGGCATTGGCGTAACTGTCGCTCAGCAGGAAGTAGGCGAGGGCGCCGAGGATCACGGTCGGGATGCCTTGCAGCAGGAACATCCACTGCCAGCCGGCCAGGCCACCCTGGCCCGCAGCGAAGTGGTTGAGGATCCAGCCAGAGAACGGGCTGCCGAGCAGGCCGGACACCGGGATCGCCGACATGAACAGCGCCATGATGCGGCCACGGCGGAAGGTCGGGAACCACTGCGAGAGGTACAACACCACGCCCGGGAAGAACCCGGCTTCGGCCGCGCCGGTGAACAGGCGCAAGGTGTAGAACTCGGTCGGGGTGGTGACGAACAGCAGGCAGGTCGACAGTGTGCCCCAGGTGATCATCATCAGCGCGATCCAGCGGCGCGGGCCGAATTTGGTCAGTGCCAGGTTGCTCGGTACGCCGCACAGCACGTAGCCGATAAAGAAGATCCCGGCGCCGAGGCCGTACACGGTTTCACTGAATTTCAGCGCGTCGAGCATCTGCAGCTTGGCAAATCCAACGTTCACCCGGTCGAGGTAGTTGAACAGGTAGCAGATGAAGATGAAGGGGATCAAACGCAGGGCAATGCGTTTGTAGACGGCATTTTTTTCGTCAACGATGGCCTGGGTAGCGGCGGCGCTCTGTGACATGGCGGGCTCTCTCTTTATTATGATTTTTTGCGATGCAAAGGGTAACGTTGATCGCCCTGAGAGTCTCGACCACCCTCAGGGCTGCTGTCTTTGTGCCTGAGCACAGGGTTTGCAACCAAGCCCTGTGCGGGTGAACAACCGCGCTTTGAAGGACCACCACAATGTTCGAACTCGATCACGACCTGGCCCAGGACATCGTCGACCGGGCGATGGCCATCCTGCCTTACAACGTCAACGTCATGGACAGCCAGGGGTTGATTCTCGGCAGTGGTGAACCGGAGCGGGTCAACACCCGGCACGAAGGCGCGCAACTGGTGCTGGCCAACGGGCGGGTGGTGGAAATCGATGCGCAAACCGCTATCCACCTCAAGGGCGTACAACCGGGTATCAACCTGCCGCTGTTGCTCGATCAACGGCTGATTGGCGTGCTCGGCATCACCGGCGAACCCGAGCAATTGCGTACCTACGCCGAGCTGGTGCGCATGACTGCCGAGATGCTGGTGGGTCAGCGCAATCAGCAGGCCGAGCAGCAATGGCGGCGCCAGCGTTGCGATGATTTGCTGGCGTTGCTGCTCAGCGAGGCAGGGGATTCGCCGCGCTTGATCGATGAGGCGCAACAGCTTGGGCTCAAGCCGCAACTGACGCGGGTGCCGTATTTGTTCGAGCTGGGAATGGAGCACGGCCCGGGGCAAACCGTCGACGCACTCAGCGCCTGGCTGACCTCGCGCTACCCGGACAGTTGGTGCGTGAGTTCGGCCAAGTCGTCGTTGCTGTGGTGCCGGCCGGCCAACCAGGCGATCGAGAACGACCGCTTGCTGGAAAAGCTCGACGGCCTCGGCTGGAATATCTTGCGCATCGCCGTGGGCGGGCAGGCCGACGGCTTGTCGGGTTTGCGTCGTTGCTATCGGCGGGTCGGCGACTTGCTGGCTTATGGGCGCGATGTACTGCCGCATTCTCGTCTGTTGACGCTGACCCGTTATCGGTTGCCGGTGATGCTCTGGCGCCATCGCAACGATGATGCGCTTGACGAATTACTCAAGCCCTTGCGCAAAGTCATCGCCAAGGACGGCAACGGCCAATTGCTGGCGACGTTGCGCAGTTGGTGCGATCACGACGGCCAAAGCCAGGCCTGCGCCGATGCGCTGGGCATTCACCGCAACAGCCTGCGTTACCGGATGGAGCGGATTGCCGAGCTCAGCGGCGTCGACCCGTTGCGCCTCGATGGCATGTTGGCGCTGTACCTCGGTGTGCAGCTACTCCCACAAACCGAAACAACACCGCCCCTGTAGGAGCCGGCTTGCTGGCGATCCACCTAACGCGGTGTTCCTGATCCACCGCGTCGTACGCAATCGCCAGCAAGCCGGCTCCTACAGGGGATGCGTAAACCTGTCGTTTTGTGAAAATGAACAATAATCCTCCGTGCCACTTGTGCAGCGGACCGGCGTTATTGTTCAGGCCGGCTGGCAGCATGGGGGCATTGGAACTGGAGAATTCGTATGAAAATCGTCATCGCCCCCGATTCGTTCAAGGACAGCCTCAGCGCACAAGGCGTGGCCGATGCCATTGCCCTTGGTCTGGTTGAAGTCTGGCCCGATGCGCAACTGGTCAAATGCCCGATGGCCGATGGTGGCGAAGGCACGGTCGAGTCGATTCTGGCCGCCTGCGAAGGTCAACTCCGTCGCACCCGCGTCAAAGGGCCACTGGGCACAACGGTCGACGCCGCGTGGGGCTGGTTGCCCCAGAGCCTCACCGCCATCATCGAGATGGCTGAGGCCAGCGGCCTGCAACTCGTTCCGCCGGGGCAACGCGATGCGTGCATCAGCAGCACCTTCGGCACCGGTGAGTTGATCCGCGCGGCACTCGACGCCGGGGCGCAACGGGTGATCCTGGCGATTGGCGGCAGCGCCACCAACGACGGCGGTGCGGGGGCGATGCAAGCGCTGGGCGTGAAACTGTTCGATGTACAAGGCCAAACCCTGGCGCCCGGCGGATTGGCACTGGCGCAACTGGCGCGGATCGATCTCAGTGACATCGATCCGCGTCTGACCGACGTGCGCTTCGACATCGCCGCCGACGTCAACAATCCACTGTGCGGCCCCCACGGTGCCTCTGCGATTTTCGGTCCGCAAAAAGGTGCAACGCCTGCGCAGGTCGAGCAACTGGATCGCGCCCTCGGGCACTTCGCCGGGCTTTGCGCCCAGGTTCTCGGCAATGACGTGCGTGACGAGCCGGGCAGCGGCGCGGCGGGTGGCCTGGGGTTTGCCGCCAAGGCCTTCCTGGGCGCGCAGTTCAAGGCCGGGGTTGAAGTGGTCGCGGAACTGGTCGGTCTGGCCGATGCGGTCAAGGGCGCCGATCTGGTGATCACCGGCGAAGGCCGCTTCGATGCGCAAACCCTGCGCGGCAAGACACCGTTTGGTGTCGCACGCATCGCCGGGCAACACGGCGTGCCGGTCATCGTCATCGCCGGCACCTTGGGCGAGGGCTATCAGGCCCTGTACGCGCATGGCATCGACGCCGCGTTTGCCTTGGCGAGCGGGCCGATGACCCTGGAGCAGGCGTGCACCGAGGCGCCACGGTTGTTGCGTGAGCGGGCGAGCGACATCGCCCGGGTCTGGCGTATCGCCAAACGCCAATCCTGAATTCACTGCAAACCTGTAGGAGCCGGCTTGCTGGCGATAGATGCGACGCGGTGTGTCAGGTATACCGCCATCGTCGGAACGCCGCCCGCAGCAAGCCGGCTCCTACAGGGTTTGTGTGATTCTTGAGTGTTTCACGGATGAAACACTCGTAATCCCTTGAAATATATTTCGCAAATCCCCGCAAAAATCCTCAACCCCAGCCGATACAGATATCAGGCGCACACAAACCTATTACAACAGTGGCGCCCACTGACCGGTTGCGCCTCCACGCCCGCCCGCCAGTGATCACGGCAAGGACGCTCGAAGACTCAATCACCCGAGTATCGTCCTATGTCCCTGCGTAATCTGAATATCGCGCCTCGAGCTTTCCTGGGTTTTGCCTTCATTGCCTTGCTGGTGATTGTGCTGGGCGTGTTTGCCGTGAACCGCATGTCGATCATCCGCCAGGCCTCGGTTGATATGGGCTCGACGCAACTGCCCAGCGTCGGCTTCCTCGGCAACATGACTGAAAGCGTCTTGCGTATGCGCATCCTCTCGTTCCGAGTGCTGGTCAACCGTGAACCAGCGGCGTTGCAGGAAGCCCAGACCCGGATTGGCGTCCTGACTGACAAGCTGCACAGCGCCCAGGCCAGTTATGCCGCGTTGCCCGCCCAGCCGGAAGAAACCGCGCTGTACAAGACGTTCATGGCCACCCTCGACAACTACATGCAAGCGCAGAACCAGATGATGGAGCTGTCGCGGCAGAACAAACTTGATGAAATGCGCAGCCTCATCAATACGCGGATCAAGGACGGCACCGACCAGATGGGCGAGCAGCTCAATAAACTGGTGGCACTCAATACCAACTACGCCAAGTCCGCTTTGGACGAGGCGGGCAAGGAATACAACAACGCGATCACCGGCATCATCGTCGTGGCCGTAGTCGCGGCGCTGATGACTGTGTTGCTGGCCTGGTTGCTGACCCGCAGCATCGTAACGCCGCTGAACCGTGCATTACTGGCGGCCGAAACCATCGCCGGCGGCAACCTGACCAAAGCCATCGAAATCGACGGTAAAGATGAGCCGGCCCGCTTGCTCGGCGCCTTGTCCACCATGCAGGCCAACTTGCGCAAAACCATCGAGCAGATCGCCGGTTCCGCCACGCAACTGGGCGCCGCCGCCGAAGAGCTGAGCACGGTCACGCAAGAAGCGTCCCGTGGTCTGCAACAGCAAAACAATGAAATCGAACAAGCCGCCACAGCAGTCAACGAAATGACCGCAGCGGTGGAAGAAGTGGCGCGCAACGCCGTGTCGACTTCCGAAGCCTCGAACCAGTCGACCCAGGCTGCTCGTGAAGGTCGCGACCGCGTGGTGGAAACCGTCGATGCGATCCAGACCATGACCCACGACGTGCAGAACACCTCGCTGATGATTGAAGGCCTGGCCGCTCAGGGCCGGGACATCGGCAAGGTGCTGGACGTGATTCGCGCCATTGCCGAACAGACCAACCTGCTGGCACTGAACGCCGCGATTGAAGCGGCCCGTGCCGGTGAAGCCGGGCGTGGTTTTGCGGTGGTGGCGGACGAGGTGCGGGCGTTGGCGCATCGCACGGCGCAATCGACTCAGGAAATCGAGAAGATGGTCGCCGGCATCCAAAACGGTACGGGGGAGGCGGTGTCGTCGATGCAGCAAAGCAATCAGCGCACCCACAGCACCCTGGAAATGGCCCGAGCCGCCGGTGTCGCGCTGGAACAGATCACTCAGTCGATCCATCTGATCAACGAACGCAACCTGGTAATTGCCAGCGCGTCCGAAGAGCAGGCGCAGGTGTCCCGCGAAGTTGACCGCAACCTGGTGAACATCCGCGACCTGGCGACCCAGTCCGCTGCAGGGGCCAACCAGACCAGCGCTGCCACCCACGAATTGTCGCGCCTGGCCGTTGATTTGAATGCCATGGTGGCGCGTTTCGTGATTTGAGATAGGGTTGAGACTAGGAACACGCGCGATTGGAGAAATACATGCGCTATTCAGCCTTGACCCAACGAATTGCCGGAGACGGCGCTGCGGCCTGGCAGATTCATTACCGAGCATTGGAATTACGAGAGCAGGGCGTCGATGTGTTGCTGTTGTCGGTGGGTGATCCGGACTTCGATACGCCGCGTCCCATCGTCCAGGCGTGCATCGACAGCCTGTTGGCCGGCGATACCCATTACGCAGAAGTGCGCGGCAGTCGCGGGCTTCGCGACAGCATCGTCAGTCGTCATCGGCGGCGCAGTGGGCAGACGGTGGATGTCGATGAAGTGATCGTGATGCCCGGCGCGCAATGCGGGGTGTATTCGGTCGTGCAATGCCTGCTCGATCCGGGCGATGAAGTAATCGTCGCCGAACCGATGTACGTGACTTATGAAGGCGTGTTCGGCGCTTGCGGGGCGAAAGCGGTGCCGGTGGCGGTGCGTCCGGAGAATGGCTTTCGCGTTGATCCGGCGGATGTCGCGGCGCTGATCACGCCGAAAACCCGCGCGCTTTTGCTCAACAGTCCGAACAACCCTTCCGGTGCCAGTCTGTCGCTGAAGATCTGGCAGGAACTGGCGTCGCTGTGTATTCGGCACAACCTGTGGCTGATCAGTGACGAGGTTTACAGCGATCTGTTGTACGAGGGCGAGCACATCAGCCCGGCCAGCCTGCCCGGCATGGCCGAGCGCACCGCGACGCTCAACAGCCTGTCGAAATCCCATGCCATGAGCGGCTGGCGGGTCGGTTGGGTGATCGGGCCCAAACCCTTGATTGACCATCTGGAACATCTGTCGTTGTGCATGCTGTTCGGCATTCCGGACTTTGTGCAGAAGGCGGCGCAAGTTGCGCTGGAGGGTGATCTGCCGGAAGTGGCGATGATGCGCGAGGAATACCGTCAACGCCGTGATCTGGTGTGCGCGAGCCTGAATGCGTGCCCGGGGGTGCGGGCGGTTCGGCCCGATGGCGGGATGTTTGTGATGGTCGATGTGCGCCAGACCGGGTTGTCCGCCCAGCACTTCGCCGAGCGGCTGCTGGAGGGCTATGGCGTTTCGGTGCTGGCCGGCGAAGCGTTCGGGCCAAGCGCGGCGGGGCACATCCGGATCGGGTTGGTGGTGGATCAACGGAAACTGGCGGATGCGTGTCGACGGATTGCGTTGTGTGCGGCGGATCTTTTGGAAGCGCGTAGGGCCTGAAGGTTTTAGTCGTCTGTGCCGGCCTCATCGCTGGCAAGCCAGCTCCCACAGGGATCGTTGCTGAACACAGGCCTTGTGATCGACGCAAAACCTTGTGGGAGCTGGCTTGCCAGCGATGGCTATCTCCATAACGCCGAATGCCTCAATCCTTCCACGCCCGGGTATTCACCAGATTCTTCGGCCGCTCACCCGCCAACGCTGCCAACAGATTGTCCACCGCACACGTTGCCATCGCTTCGCGCGTTTCATGGGTCGCCGAGCCAATGTGCGGCGTCGCCACCACGTTGTTCAGTTGCAACAACGGCGAGTCCGGGTTCAGCGGTTCGCGCTCGAACACATCCAGCCCCGCTGCGCGAATCTGCCCGGAACGCAACGCTTCGATCAGCGCCGTTTCGTCCACCACTTTGCCCCGCGAAATATTGATGAAGATCGTCTCTGGACGCATCAGCGCAAACTGTTCAGCACCGATCAGTCCCTCGGTTTCCACTGTCAGCGGCAATGTCAGGCAAACGAAATCGGCCTGCTGCAACAGCTCCGGCAGGCTGCGGTATTGCGCATTGAAGCGTTGTTCCACCGCCGGTTTCGGCGAGTGGCTGTGATAGATCACCGGCATGCCGAAACCGAAATGCCCGCGTTGGGCCAACGCTTCGCCGATCCGCCCCATGCCAATGATGCCCAGGGTTTTACCGTGCACATCGCTGCCGAAATGCACGGGGCCGATGTTGCGGTTCCACTGGCCGGCACGAACCATGTTCGCCAGTTCCACCACGCGCCGGGCCGTCGCGAGGATCAGCGCAAAACCGGTGTCGGCGGTGGTTTCGGTGAGCACGTCCGGGGTGTTGCTGAGCAGGATTCGCCGCTCGGTCAGGTAGTCGATGTCGTAGTTGTCGACGCCCACCGAAACGCTGGCGATGGCGCGTAGATTCGGCGCCAGGTCCAGCAGGCCCGCGTCCAGTTTCAGACTGGCACCGAGCAACCCGTGAGCGCGGGGCAGGGCCTCGCGCAGTTGCGCCAGGCCATCGGCGTCGAGGTTGTCGATCAACGTCACGTCGGTCTGCTCATGCAGGCGAGCCATCAGCAACGGCGAGAGTTTCTTGTACAGCACGACCTGCTTTTTCATCGTATTCATCTCTGCATCAATTCAAGGATGGGCGGCGGTCGGGCGTGTTGGCGCAACCGCAGGACGTTCCCGGTCGCTGGCGCCGGGCTTGAGGAGAATCGTCAGCACCACCGAAAACATCAGCGCGCCGCTCATCAGAAGGTACGACGCGCCCGGCGAGCCGGTGGAGCTGTTCAGGTAACCGACCAGATAAGAGCCGCCAAACGAGCCCAGCGCGCCCATGCTGTTGATCAACGCCATGGCGCCACCGGCGACGTTGGCCGGGAGGATTTCCGGGATGATCGCGAAGAACGGTCCGTAAGGCGCGTACATGCAGGCCCCGGCAATCACCAGCAGGGTGTACGACCACCAGAAATGTTCGGCGCCCAGCGCGTACGACCCGTAGAACGCAATCGAGGCGATCAGCAGCGGCGGCCAGACAAAGCGTTTGCGCTTTTGCAGTTTGTCCGAGCCCCAGGACACCAGCAGCATCCCGATCACCGCCGCCAGATACGGCAGCGCCGACAGCCAGCCGGCTTCGACCATGTCCATTTGCGCGCCGGCCTTGAGGATCGACGGCAGCCACAGCACGAAGCCGTAGACTCCGATGCTCCAGCAGAAAAATTGCAGGGCCAGGATGATCACTTTCGGCGAGCGGAAGGCTTCGGCATAGTTCTTCACTGCCTTGATGCCTACCTGTTCGGCGGCGAGGGCGCTTTCCAGATCGTGCTTTTCGGCGTCGCTGAGCCACTTGGCCTGGGCCGGACGATCATCTGCCAGACGCCACCAGATAAACGCCCAGAGCACTGCCGGCAAACCTTCGATGATGAACATCCAGCGCCAGCTGTAATGCTGCACCAGATAGCCCGACACCACCGACATCCAGAGCATGGTCACCGGGTTGCCGAGGATCAGGAAAGTGTTGGCCCGCGAGCGTTCGGCACGGGTGAACCAGTGGCACAGGTAGATCAGCATGGCCGGCATCACCGCCGCTTCGACCACGCCGAGCATGAAGCGAATGACGATCAGCCAGTAGGCGTTGGAGACGATCCCGGTGAGCGTCGCCAGGCTGCCCCAGAGAATCAGGCTGACGAAAATCAGTTTCTTCACACTGTGTTTTTGCGCATAGATCGCGCCCGGCACCTGGAAGAAAAAGTAGCCGAGGAAGAACAGTGCGCCGAGCATCGACGACAGGCCGGGCGTGATCATCAGGTCGGCAGCCATCCCGGAGGCGGCGGCGAATCCGTAGTTGGCGCGGTCCAGGTACGCCAGGCTGTAGGTGATGAACACGATGGGCATGATGTACCACCAGCGGCGGGTGGCGAGCGTTGCGGTTTTCATGAGTGGTGCTCCTGAGCTTGTTGTTTTTGTCGCAGCAGGTAACGGGTTCAAATCTTCGGTGATTGAGCGGGCCTCATCGCTAGCAGGCTAGCTCCCACACTGGATCTATAGGCGACACAAATCCCCTGTGGGAGCCAGCCTGCTGGCGATAGCGGCCTCGAATTCGACGGACATCTCGGATCGGGTCGGCAACCCCTCCATATCCCCACGACTCTGCACCGCACGGCTACCAATCCAGTTGGCGCGTTTCACAGCGTCGGCAACGCTGTGGTTTTCCAGCAGCGCGCTGATCATGCCGACGGCAAAACCGTCGCCGGCACCGACCGTGTCGACCACCGCTTCCACGGGCACGCCCGCCACGAAACCTTCATCCAGATGCGTGCGGTAATACGCGCCGTGCGGGCCGAGCTTGATCGCCACCGCTTCGGCACCCAGGTCGAGGTAAAACGCGGCGATGTCAGCCGGGTCTTCATAGCCGGTCAGCAAGCGACCTTCGCTCAAACCCGGCAGCACCCAGTCGGCGAGGGCGGCGAGGCGGTTGATTTCGCTGATCATCTGTTGCGTGCTGGCCCACAGGCTCGGGCGCAGGTTCGGGTCGAAGGACACACTGCGCCCGGCTTCGCGCATGCGCGTCATCAGTTCGAAAGACATCTGTCGCGCCGTTTCCGACAGCGCCGGAGGAATGCCGGTGGCGTGCAAGTGCCGCGCCTTGAGCAGCTCGGGGATGATCGACTGGGGCGACAAATGACTCGCCGCCGAGCCGCGCCGAAAGTACTCGACCTTGGGATCGTCGCCATCGTCGGTGCGCGACTTGAGCTGAAACCCGGTCGGGTGTGCGGTATCGAGGGCAACGTTACTGCAATCCAGGCCTTCCTTTTTCAAGGTGTCGATCACGAAGCGCCCCAGAGAGTCGTCACCGACCCGGCTCAGCCATGCCACCTTGAACCCCAGTCGCGACAAGCCGATGGCGACGTTGCTGTCGGCCCCGGCAATGCGTTTGTGGAAGTGGTCGACGTTGGCGAGGTCGCCATTTTGATCGGCGACAAACATCGCCATGGTTTCGCCGAACGACAGGATATCGATCTCAGACATGAGCGCTCTCCAGGCGTGCTTGCCCCAAGTGGGCGAGGGCGGCGACATGCTCGGTGGTGAGCTGCACCAGGTCATCGGCTTGCAGCGGATATTCCGCGGCCCGCATCACGCCTTGGGCCATGTGCCGCAGCAGTTGTTCCCACGAATGCAGGTCGCTGGCAGCAGGTGGAATGGCGACCAGTTTGCCGTCGGCCCGGCGTGACACGGCTTTGCAGTGCACGTAGCCAACGTGGCGCCCGAGCAGGCGCGCGGCGCTGCTGGCGGACTGGTCCTGCCAGTGCCAGTTGCCGATGTCGAAGGTCATTTTGATCGGCAGATTGTGTTGCTCGACTGCGGCGAAAAAACGCTGGAACGGTTCGATGCGGCCACCGTGCAGGGTCTGATCGTTTTCCACCAGCAGTTGCACGGCGCTTTTGCCCAGGATCCGGGCGAGAGTTTGCAGGTCGCTGGTGTCGGTGAAGTAACCGAGGGACACCTTCAGCCATTTGGCGCCGAAGGCCTGGGCGCGTTGCAGGGCGGTGATCAGTTGCGGATTGGGTTTCGACTGGCCGGCCAGCCACAGTTCCATCGGCGAGGAATACACGCTTTCGAGGCCTTGCGCCTGGGTGGCATCGGCCAGTTGGACGGGGTCTTCAGCGGTCAGCAATTCTTCGCGCCATTCGATGTGGGTGGCGCCCGCAGCGGCGAGGATATCGATGAAACTGCCTTGACCGCGCTGGCGGACGAGGTCGGCGCCGTAGCTGGAGAGGCTGATGGAAACGGGTGGTTTATGCATTGTCATGGACCTCTGAAACCGGTTTCATTTTTGTTCAAAAAAAAGGATGAGGTTTGTGATGATCTTTCGGGCCTCATCGCGAGCAGGCTCGCTCCCACAGTGGCGCTATGTTCGCAAATCCAATGTGGGAGCTAGCCTGCTAGCGATGAGGCCTTCACATTCACCGAAGATTTCCTCTGGTCGACCCACGCACAATCAACCGCGCCGAAAAATCCATCGTCCGCACCGGCCCGTCATCCCCGCGCAAGCGCTTGAGCAAGCATTCAAACGCACTCGCACCCATCTCGGTCGTCGGTTGGGCGAGGGCGGTGATGCCGCTGCCCACCAGCGGGTACCAATCCAGATCATCGAGGGCGATCAAGCCGACATCCTCGAACAACGTGCACTGCAATTCGCGCAACGCATGGGTCGCGGCCAGCGCCGCAATCCCGTTCGCGCAGAACAGCGCCTTCGGGCCGGGGCCGGGTGTATCGAGAAAAGTCTTGAGGTTTGCCGTGAGGTCACTGCCGGTTTCGATCATCGTTCCGCGTAGCGCCGAACGCCGGGCGATCTGCGCCTTGAAACTGCTGACCCGTTCGATCCGCGAACTGGTGCCGTCAAACGGTTCAGTGACCAGCAGCACATCGCGATAACCGCGTTCTTCAAGGTGGGCGATGGCGATCTCGACCGCTGCCGGGTTGTCCAGCCCGACCATGTCACTTTCGAGGTGCTCGACCTTGCGGTCCACCAGCACCAGCGGCATCTCGCGATGCAGTTCCTGCAATTCGTCGCGGTGGTGGCCGAGGGTGTTCACGATCAGCCCTTCGATGTTGTACGAGCGCAGCAGGGCCAGGTGCTGGCATTCCTGCTCGTCATCGCGGTCGGTGTTGCACACCACCAGGCTGTAGCCGTGTTGACGGCAGGCGGTTTCCACCCCGTGCATCACGGCAATTGAATAAGGGTTGCGGATGTCGGCGACCAGCATGCCGATCAGGCGGGTTCGTCCACGTTTCAGACCGCGCGCCATCTGGTTCGGGCGATAGCCCAGTTCGGCAATCGACTGTTCGATGCGCAACGCAATCGCATCGGACAGCAAGGCGCGATCCTCGCCGATGAACCGTGACACGCTGGCCTTGGAGACCTTGGCATGTTCGGCGACATCAAGCATGGTCACGCGGCTGCGCTGGGCGGCGGAGAAATCGTTCACGGTCTGAAACCTTCTTATTGGAGTTATAAGGTCCGTGCGTTTGAGATCGCACTGAAACCGGTTTCAGAAGACACCAAAAGCAAATACGCCGTCAAGCCCCGCATCGTCGATTGTCCGACAATGGCCGACGAATGGGATTCAGGCCCAAAGACTCAACCAGGCCGATCCCAACAGCAACAGGGCCATGCAGCGATTGAAGCGTTGCATTGAGCGAGGTGAGCGCAACCAGCGCGTGGAGCCCGCGCCGAGCAACGCCCAGACCCCAAGGCAGGGCAGGGAAATCAGAAAGAACGCCAGCGACAAAACCATCACATGGGCCAGGCGCTGTTCGCCGGCCCCGGCAAATACACTGACAACCGCCAGCGCCATCATCCAGGTTTTCGGGTTGATCAGTTGCAGGCTGGCAGCGCCCAAAAGACCGAGCCGGGCGTTGGCATCTTGGGTGGTGACGGCCTCTGCCGGGGCGTTGAAAATCTGCCAGGCGAGGTAACTCAGCCAGGCCACGCCGATCCACTGCATAGCGGTTTGCACGAAGGGCCAAGCGGTCAACGACGCTCCGGCACCGCTGCCGACCAACAACACAATTGTCGCGGCGCTGGCACAGGCGCCTAGGATGATCGGCACGGCGGCCACCAAGCCGTATCGGGCACTGTTGCTCAACACCAGAATGTTGGTCGGGCCGGGCGTGATCGACGCTACGAACGCAAACAACAGGAAGGGCAGTAACGTCGGGAAAGTGGACAGCATCGCGGGCAAACTCCGGTGAAGATCTTTGAAGTCGATCTTCACAATCCCACGGTCAACTGTCTGGAAGATTTGAGCAGCGCTTGCGATACAACGCGGGCGTCAGGCCGTAGGCCCGCACGAACCAGCGGCCCAGATGACTCTGGTCGGCGAACCCCAGCGCCATGGCCACCGTGGCCGGTTGTTCGCCTCGGGCCAGCATTCTGCGGGCCGTGGCCAGGCGCAATTGCACCAGATAGGCGTGCGGGGCGATGCCGTAAGCAGCCTTGAAGGCACGGGTCAGGCGAAAGCGATCGACGCCCGTTGCGGCGGCCAGTTGATCGAGGCCGATGTCCTCGTGGGCATGGGCGTGCAGATACTCCCGAGCCTTCTGCGCCACCAACGGCAATCGCGGGTCTTCGCCATAACGGGCACGCCAGTGCAGGTGAGTGGTGAGGCGTTCGAGCAGGGTGTCGAGGGCCGTCTGGCGGACGATTTTCAGTTCGCCGTTGTGCAGCGCCTGAAACGCCAGGCTGGTGGCGTGGGCCAGGCGCACGTCGGTGGCCAGGGTATTGGCGAAGCTCAATTGACTGTTGTCCGGCGCGTTGTCGAACACGGCACTGAGTTCGCGCTTCAACCACTGCGGGTCGAGGTACAGCATGCGGTAGGTGAAACCGTCTGCCGTCGGTGCTTCGCCATCATGGATGTCACCCGGTTCGAGCAAAAACACCTTGCCCGGCGTGCTCTGGTGCCGGGCCCGCCGGCAGTTGAATTGCTGCACCCCTTGCTCGGTGACGCCCACCAGATAGCTGTCATGCCAGTGCGGATCGTAGGCGTGGCCCTCGAAATGCGCGCGCAACGTCTCGATGCCGGTGTCGGCGTCCTGGGCCAGGTCGATCCAGTTGTGAGTGGTCATGCTGCACCTGTGAGACGGATTGCCGGGTTATTTAACGCCCGTGGCGAGGGCGATGCCTAGAACGTTTGTGCACGGCTCAGTTGAACAGGCCCGCAGCGATGTTGATCGAGAACCCGAGAATCGCGGTGTTGAACAGAAAACCGATCAGCGACTGCGCGAGCACAATCTTGCGCAAGTCCCGAGTGGCCACGCCGACATCGGAGGTCTGCACGGCTGCGCTGATGGTGAACGAGAAATACAGGAAGTCCCAATAATTGGGGGTGGTCAGCCCTTCGGCAAAACGCAGTGCCGGGTCTTTGCCGGCCCAGGTGTAGAACAGGCGGGCGTAATGCACACTGAAAATCACCCCGATCAACAGCCATGAACCGATGACGGTCAGCGCGGTAAACCCGTAATGCAACAGCTTGCGGGTGGTTTCCAGGTCCTTGCTGCCGGCCAGTTCGAAGGTGATGGTCGCCAGGCTGGCGATGGCGGCGATGCACACCACGAACAGCACCAGCCCGGCGTTCTCGTCTTCGACTTCGGCAATGCGTTTCACATCCGGCGCTTTGGCGCGGGCGGCGAGCCAGAACATCAGCACCAGATACGACCAGACCCCGGCGTTCCAGCCGAGGAGGATTTTGCTGATGATCGAATCGGCCGGAACCAGAATGCCCACCGCAACACCGAGAGTTGCAGCGGCGGACAGGCGAGGGTGGGTGCGGGCGAGGAAGGGCATGTGAGCTCGATGGGCCGGGGTATGCAAACACCTTAGCCCAGCGTGGCCCTTTCTGACCAACACCGATCCCGTGTAGGAGCCGGCTTGCTGGCGATAGCGTCTTTTCAGGCGAAAAATATATCGACTGACACACCGCTATCGCCAGCAAGCCGGCTCCTACAAGGGGAATGTTTGCGGTCAGTTGGTTTTGTGGCGTTTGCGCACCAGCTTCATCACCACCACAAAAAACACCGGCACAAACACCACCGCCAGTGTCGCGGTGATCATCCCGCCAATCACCCCGGTGCCGATGGCTTGCTGGCTTGCCGAGCTTGCGCCAGTGGCGATCGCCAGCGGCACGACGCCAAGGATGAACGCCAGGGACGTCATGACGATTGGCCGCAGGCGCAGGCGAGCGGCTTGCAGGGTGGCGTCGATCAGGTCGTGGCCTTCGTCGTACAGGCTCTTGGCGAACTCGATGATCAGGATCGCGTTCTTCGCCGAGAGGCCGATGATGGTGATCAGCCCGACCTTGAAGAACACGTCGTTGGGCATCCCGCGCAAGGTTACGGCCAACACCGCGCCCAGCACGCCGAGCGGCACCACCAGCAGCACCGAAGTCGGAATCGACCAGCTCTCATACAACGCCGCCAGGCACAGGAACACGATCAATAACGACAACCCGAGCAGGATCGGCGCCTGGCTGCCGGACAGCCGTTCCTGCAGCGATAACCCGGTCCATTCTTGGCCCAGGCCTGCTGGCCCTTGCGCGACCAGTCGCTCGATTTCCGCCATGGCTTCACCGGTGCTGTGACCCGGTTTTGGCTCGCCGGAGATACTGATCGCCGGATAGCCGTTGTAACGGGTCAACTGCGCCGGGCCCTGAGTCCATTTGGCCTGGACGAAGGCGGACAGCGGCACCATTTTCCCGCTGCTGTTGCGCACGTGGATCTTCAGCAGGTCGGCGACCTGACTGCGTTGATCGCCTTCAGCCTGGACCACCACCCGCTGCATCCGCCCCTGATTGGGGAAGTCGTTGATGTAAGCCGAACCGACTGCGGTGGACAGCACGCTGCCGATGTCGGTAAACGAAACCCCCAGCGCATTCGCCTGTTTACGGTCGACGATCAGTTGCACTTGCGGCGCTTCGGCCAGCGCGCTTTCGCGCACGTTCATCAGGATCGGACTTTTCTCGGCGGCCGCCAGCAACGCGGTACGCGCCTGCATCAGCGTGGCATGGCCGAGGCCGCCACGGTCCTGCAAGCGGAACTCGAAACCGCTGGAGGTGCCGAGGCCGTCCACCGGCGGCGGCAGGACCGAGAACGCCATGGCGTCCTTGATCTGGCTCAGCGCGATGTTGGCGCGGTCGGCAATCGAGCTCGCCGAGTCGTCGCTGCCGCGATCCGACCAGTCTTTCAACGTGGTAAACGCCAACGCCGCGTTCTGCCCGCTGCCGGAGAAACTGAAGCCGAGAATCACCGTGCTGTCGCCGACGCCCGGTTCGGTGGCGTTGTGGGCTTCGATCTGCTCGACCACCTGCACCGTGCGATTCTTGCTCGCGCCGGGCGGCAGTTGAATGTCAGTGATGGTGTAACCCTGATCCTCCACCGGCAGGAACGAAGAGGGCAGACGACTGAAGCACAGGCCCAGACCGATCAGCAGCACGCCGTAGATCAGCAGGTAACGACCGCTGCGTTTCAGCGCATAAGCGACCCAGCCCTGATAGCGCTCGGTCAGTTGCTCGAAGCGTCGGTTGAACCAGCCGAAGAAGCCGCCCTTGGCGTGATGCTCGCCCTTGGCAATCGGCTTGAGCAGCGTTGCGCAGAGCGCCGGGGTCAAGGTCAGGGCGAGGAAGGCCGAAAACAGAATCGAGGTGGCCATCGACAGCGAGAATTGCCGGTAGATCACCCCGACCGAACCCTGCATGAATGCCATTGGAATAAATACGGCGACCAGCACCAGAGTGATGCCGATGATCGCCCCGGTGATCTGCTTCATCGCTTTGCGCGTCGCCTCTTTGGGCGACAGGCCTTCGGTGGCCATGATCCGTTCGACGTTTTCCACCACCACGATGGCGTCGTCCACCAGAATGCCGATGGCCAGCACCATGCCGAACATGGTCAGTACGTTGATCGAGAACCCCAGCGCGAGCATGGTCGCAAAGGTACCCATCAGCGCCACTGGCACCACGAGGGTCGGAATCAGCGTGTAGCGGAAGTTTTGCAGGAACAGGAACATCACCGCGAACACCAGCACCATCGCTTCGATCAGGGTGTAAACCACTTTGGTGATCGAGACTTTGACGAAAGGCGAGGTGTCGTACGGGATCTTGTATTCCACATTGGCCGGGAAGTAGCGCGCCAGTTCATCCATCTTTGCCCGCACCAGCGTCGCCGTGCTGAGGGCGTTGGCGCCGGGGGACAATTGCACGCCGACGGCGGTGGACGGCTTGCCGTTCAGACGCGTGCCAAACTGATATTCCTGGCTGCCGATCTCGACCCGCGCCACATCACCGATGCGCACGGTGGAACCGTCCGGATTGGCCTTGAGCACGATGTCAGCGAATTCTTCCGGGGTCGATAGCTGGCCTTTGACTAGAACGGTTGCGGTGATTTCCTGGGTGGTGCGGGTCGGCAAATCGCCGATGCTACCGGCCGAAACCTGGGCGTTCTGCGCAACGATGGCGGCATTGACGTCAGCCGGTGTCAGGTTGAAACCGATCAGTTTCTGCGGGTCGATCCAGATCCGCATCGCCCGCTCGGCACCGTACAGCTGGGCCTTGCCGACACCGTCCAGGCGCTTGATCTCGTTCATCACGTTACGCGCCAGGTAATCGCTGAGCGCCACGTCGTCGAGTTTGCCGTCAGTGGAGGTCAGGGTGATCAGCAGCAGGAAACCGGCGGAGACTTTCTCCACCTGCAAACCTTGCTGGTTGACCGCTTGCGGCAGGCGCGACTCGATGACTTTCAGGCGGTTTTGTACATCCACCTGGGCCATTTCCGGGTTGGTGCCCGGTTGAAAAGTCGCCTTGATCGTGGCGCTGCCGAGGCTGCTTTGCGACTCGAAATACAACAGATGATCGGCGCCGTTGAGCTCTTCCTCGATCAGGCTGACCACGCTTTCGTCCACGGTTTGCGCCGAGGCGCCCGGGTACACGGCGTAGATTTCGATCTGCGGCGGTGCGACATCGGGGTACTGCGCCACCGGCAATTGCGGAATGGACAGGGCACCGGCCAGCAGGATGAACAGGGCAACCACCCAGGCGAACACCGGGCGGTCGATAAAGAACTGCGGCATAGAAAAGCGTCCTGCTTACTGACCAGAAACCTGGGCAAGTGGAAGAGGGGAGTCGTCGATCTGTACTTTCTCGCCGGGCTTGGCGTGTTGCAGGCCTTCGATGACGATGCGGTCGCCAGACTTGAGGCCTGCGGTGACGATCCAGCGATCGTTTTGCACGGCGCCCAGCTCTACGGTTTGCTGGCCGACGCGCAGGTCTGCATCGAGCACCAGCACCTGCGCAACACCCGCGCTGTCGCGTTGAATGGCGCGTTGCGGCACGCTGATGCCTTGCTGGTTCACCGCTTGTTCCAGGCGCACCCGCACGAAGCTGCCCGGCAGCAAGTCGAGGTCGGGGTTGGGAAACTCGCTGCGCAGGATGATCTGGCCGGTGCCCGGGTCGACGGTGATGTCGGTGAACAGCAGCTTGCCCGGCAGCGGATAGAGGCTGCCGTCATCCTGAATCAGCGTGGCTTTGGCCTGACCCTGACCCACTTCCTGCAACTGGCCGGAACGGAAGGCGCGGCGCAGGTCGTTGAGTTCGCGGGTCGACTGGGTGAGGTCGGCATGAATCGGGTTCAACTGCTGGATCAATGCCAGCGGCGTGGTTTCGTTCTGCCCGACCAACGCGCCTTCGGTAACCAGTGCGCGGCCGATGCGCCCGGAAATAGGGGCGGTGACGGTGGCGTACCCGAGATTCAATTTCGCTCGATCCACGGCGGCTTTATTGGCCGCGACTTCAGCGGCGGTTTGCCGTACGGCAGCCCGGGCGTTGTCGTAATCCTGGCCGCTGATGGCATTGCCTTCGATCAACTGGGCGTAGCGCTGTTCTTGCAGCCTGGCCTGGTAGGCGTTGGCCTCGGCCTTGCGCAGCGAGGCTTCGGCGCTGTCCAGGTCAGCCTTGAACGGTGCCGGATCGATGCGGAACAGTACGTCGCCTTTTTTCACGTCGCTGCCTTCGTGGAAGGCGCGTTGCAACACCACGCCGGCGACCCGGGCGCGCACTTCGGCAATCCGTGGCGCGGCGATCCGTCCGCTCAGTTCGCTGGTGATCGACAGGGGCCGGGGTTTGATGGTCTCGATGCGCACGGTGGCCAGCGGCGCCTGCTCTTCAGCGTTCGAGGACTTGTCACACGCGCTCAGCGTCAACGCCAGGGCAAGCAGGCTGAGCTTGGCAAGCAGGTTCTTCGACATGTAAATACCCCAATAATGAACTCCCGCATCCTACGGGGAGGCGACGAGGGTAGCGGTGAAGCTTTGTTGGTGCTGTGTGAAATTGTGTAATGGTTTTGCTCAGGCACGGGTGAGGGCGTATATCCTTCACGGCTTGAAATTTATTGCGCCTGTCAGGCAGTCATCGCTAGCAGGCTAGCTCCCACAAGGGATCTCATGTGGACACAAACATTGTGAACACCACTGATCCCCTGTGGGAGCTAGCCTGCTAGCGATGGCGGCATAACAGCCGCCACTGCACTCTCTGGAAACACCCATGCCCAACATCCTCCTGGTCGAAGACGACACCGCGCTCTCCGAGTTGATTTCCAGCTACCTGGAACGCAACGGCTACTCCGTCAGCGTGATCAGCCGCGGTGACCACGTGCGCGAGCGCGCGCGGGTCAATCCGCCGGACCTGGTGATCCTCGACCTGATGTTGCCAGGCCTCGACGGCCTGCAAGTCTGTCGCTTGTTGCGCGCGGATTCGGCCACGCTACCGATCCTGATGCTCACCGCTCGCGACGACAGCCACGATCAGGTGCTGGGCCTGGAAATGGGCGCCGATGACTACGTCACCAAACCCTGCGAACCCCGCGTGTTGCTGGCCCGTGTTCGTACACTGTTGCGTCGCAGCAGCCTCAGCGAACCGCAGACCGCCAACGACCGCATCCTCATGGGCAATTTGTGCATCGACCTGTCCGAACGCACCGTGACCTGGCGTGAACAACTGGTCGAACTGTCCAGCGGCGAATACAACTTGCTGGTGGTGCTGGCCCGGCATGCCGGCGAAGTGTTGAGCCGCGACCAGATTCTGCAACGCCTGCGCGGCATCGAATTCAACGGCACCGACCGCTCGGTGGACGTGGCGATTTCCAAGCTGCGACGCAAGTTCGACGACCATGCCGGCGAGGCGCGCAAGATCAAGACCGTGTGGGGCAAGGGTTACCTGTTCAGCCGTTCCGAGTGGGAATGCTGAGGCGATGTTCAGAATTCTCTTTCGCCTGTACCTGGTGACGATCATTTCGTACAGCGCGGCGATCTATCTGGTGCCGGACGTGGTGATCAAGGTCTTCCAGGAGCGCTTTGTCACCTACAACCTCGATTACTCGCGCGGGTTGCAGTCGCTGATCGTCAAGCAGTTTCACGCCGTGCCCGAAACGCAGTGGCCAGCGTTGGCGGCCGAGATGGACAAGGAATTCAACCCGCTGCACATCGTCCTCAGCCGCAATGACGATGACGGCCTGACCCTGGCGGAACAGAAACGTTTGCAGCGTGGCGAGAATGTCGTGCGCATCGGCGACTGGGGCTGGCGCACGCTGGCGGTGGCACCGTTGAACTCGCAAACCGTGGTGCAAATGGTCGTGCCGCCGGACCCGCTGGACGTGAACTTGCTGTACTGGAGCATCAACGTGCTGATCGGCGCGACCATGCTCGCGTGTCTGTTGCTGTGGCTGCGCCCGCACTGGCGTGACCTGGAGCGGCTCAAAGGCACGGCTGAACGCTTCGGCAAGGGGCATTTGAGCGAGCGCACCCAGATCCCCACCCACTCCAACATCGGTAGCCTAGCCAACGTTTTCGACACCATGGCCGGCGATATCGAAAACCTGCTGAACCAGCAGCGGGATTTGCTCAACGCCGTTTCTCACGAACTGCGCACACCGCTGACCCGCCTGGATTTTGGCCTCGCGCTGGCGCTGTCCGACGATTTGCCGGCTGCCAGTCGGGAGCGCCTGCAAGGGCTGGTCGCGCACATTCGTGAGCTGGATGAGTTGGTGCTGGAGCTGCTGTCTTATAGCCGCTTGCAAAACCCGGCCCGGCTACCGGAACAGGTGGAAGTGTCGCTGGATGAGTTTATCGACAGCATTCTGGGCAGTGTCGACGAGGAGCTGGAATCCCCTGAAATCGTGATTGACGTGCTGCTTCACGGCCAGCTCGAACGCTTCACACTCGACCCTCGGCTGACTGCCCGGGCGATTCAGAACCTGCTGCGCAACGCGACGCGCTACTGCGAGAAGCGAATTCAGATCGGGGTTCAGGTCTGTGCCAAGGGGTGTGAAATCTGGGTCGATGACGATGGGATCGGTATTCCCGATGACGAGCGCGAGCGGATTTTCGAGCCGTTTTATCGACTGGATCGCAGTCGCGATCGGGCGACGGGCGGCTTTGGCCTGGGATTGGCGATCAGCCGCCGGGCGCTGGAGGCACAGGGCGGCACGCTCACCGTCGAACCGTCTCCGCTGGGCGGCGCACGGTTCCGTCTATGGCTGCCAACCCCGACCTGATGACCGCCGCAAAACCTGTGTAGGAGCCGGCTTGCCAGCGATGGCGTCCTTGAATTCAACGCAATGTCTGATGGCCCCATCGCCAGCAAGCCGGCTCCTTCAGGTCACGCGCTGAGCCGGCTTTTAACCAACTTCGCCATCTCTTCCAGCTCCGACGCCGGGTTGTGCCCGATCAGCATCCACGCATGTTCCATGTCCGCCCAATACACCACGTTCATTCCATGCCGACGCTCGTGGGCGAAGTGGCGACTGCCACTGTTTGAGCGGGTGACGCACAACGCCATGGGGCCGTGCGCCGGGTCCAGATACGTAATCTGGGCGATGGGCATGCCGTCGTATTCGAGGATTTGCGCACGCTTGAGCTCAACGCGTGGCAAGCTCAGTTGAGCCGGCAAAAGGCGCAGCCCCAGGCGTGCGTCGATGGTGTGCAATTGCGCGCGCTGAGTGGCTTCGTCGCTGGGCAAGTGTTCCAGGGTTTGCGGCACGTACATCGACATGTAGTCCGCCACCAGCCCTCGCCAGCTGGATTTGTGCTGGCTCGCCTGCCAGCCAAGGAACAACCGGTCCGCGAGCACGCCGCTCAACACCAGGCCGGCTGCCGCCGCGAGGAACCGGCGCCGATTTATCGCGGGCCGGGCAGGCGAGGGCAAGGTGTCGAGCATCGCTTGCAGGCGGTCCACGGGCGCCTGTTGCGCCAGTTCGTCGTAGGCGGCCTTGAACGGCAGGCTGCTGCGGGCCAGCCATTGAAGGCGCAGGTTGAGCATCGAGTCTTCGGCGATGACTGCGTCGATGCGGCTGCGCTGATCGCTATCGAGTTGGTCGTCGAGGTAGGCCACCAGTTGCTCGTCCGTAGGCATCGTGTGATCGTTCATCGACGTTCTCCTGTGGAAGGGTTCGACACCGCGTGCAAGGGCGGGTACTCGGCCAGTTTCGCCCGCGCCGCGGCCAGGCGGCTCATGACCGTGCCGATGGGCACGTCCAGGACTTCGGCGACTTCGCGATAGGACAGGCCCTCCACGTAGGCCAGAAATACCGTTTCGCGTTGCGCTTCGGGTAGCGCATCGACGCGCCGAATCACCTGCGTGGCGAGCACGTGAGTTTGCGCGGCGTATTCACCGTCGAACGACAAGGCGTTGTCGGCATCCACCAGCCCCTGGCCCTGACGCACCCGGCGCGAGCGCACTTCGTTGAGCCAGATCGAATGCAGAATGCTCAGCAGCCAGCGGTCCAGGCGGCTGCCGGGGACAAATTGCCCGGCACACTCCAGCGCCCGCACGCAGGTGGCCTGTACCAGGTCTTCGGCGACATGCCGCTGTCGGGACAGCAGCAGGCCGTAGCGCCATAAGCGCGCCAGGTGCTGGCCCAGCTCTGCCCGTATTGCCTGATCGCTGGCGATGGCGACCTCCGTCCTGTCAGGTTTTCGATGAATCGTTAATGGCTTCAGCCAGGTCCCGGTATTCTTCGCAGGTGCTGCCGCAGATCGATTTTATCTGCTGCAACTGCTCCTGGGCGAGATCCAGCCGGCCCTTGATCACATACGCCTCGCCGAGGTACTCGCGGACTTGCGCGTACTGCGGATCGAGTTTGACCGATTGCAGGTAGTAACCGATGCCCTCGTCGGTGCGCCCCAGTTTACGCGTAGCGTAGCCGCGATAGTTGAGCGCCTTGGCGGTGTCGGGTTCTTTCAGCGTGTCGAGCAGTGCCAGGGCTTCCTCGTAGCGACCGTCCTTTGCCAACCGATAGGCGTAATCGGTACGGTCGGCATCGGATACCTCGCCGCTGGTCTGCCTCACGCATTTCTGCGACCTGGAGTCGAAGACCTGGCCTTTCGGGCAGTTGGGCCTGGCCGGTGCGTCATCTTCACCATTGGCCAATGCAAGGGTAGCGGACAACGCAAAGGCGAGCAGTAGCTGAACGCTAAAAACAGCAAGACGTGTATTCATGGATGATCTCCACTGGTTTATTCGTTTCAGTTCAACCACGCCCCGGCAACATGCACGCAAGGTGTTATCCCGCAGGCCGAAATGATGAGTCTTCGCTGTCATGAACACCGCAGGGTGAACAATTATTCATTTCTATCTGGCAGTCTTTTCGAGGCACGCGCCCACAGGTCCGTGGTCGATCTGGGTGTCCACCCGTTTTGTCGCGGCTTTATCTGCGCAGGAACGGGCGAAGGTGGATGGGCAAATTCGCGGGCTGATCGCCGCTGAGCCCGAATTGCGGGGCAAGGACGTGGTGACGGTGCCTTATGTAACGGCGGCGTTTGTCGCGGTGAAGGTCAGCTAGATTTGTGGTGCGGCCAATCGCTAGCAGGCTAGCTCCCACAGGGATTTCGTGAACACTGGAGATCCACTGTGGGAGCTAGCCTGCTAGCGATGAACGATGACGCGGTATCAGCTTAGAAGGCGACTCGGCGTTCCAGCTGACCAGGCCTGAATGTCCTCGATCATCTGCGAAAAGAACTGATGGTAATTCTGCTGGCTGACGTACCCGACATGCGGCGTCGCCAGCACATTCTCCAGGGTCCTGAACGGGTGATGAGCGGGCAAGGGTTCCTGCTCGAACACGTCCAGTGCCGCACCGGCCAGCCGTCGTTTTTGCAACGCCTTGATCAGCGCCGCCTCATCGACAATCGGCCCGCGAGCCGTGTTGACCAGCAGTGCGGTGGGTTTCATCCAGTCCAGCGCTTGCGCGTCGACCAAGCCGCGACTGCGGTCGCTGAGCACCAGATGCACCGACAACACGTCGGCCTGTTCGAACAACGCCTGCTTGCTGACGTAGGTCACGCCCACTTCGGCGGCGCGTTCGGCTGTGAGGTTTTCGCTCCAGGCGATTACCCGCATGCCGAACACCTGGCCGAACTGGGCGACTCGCTGGCCAATGCTGCCCAAACCGAGAATCGCCAGGGTCTTGCCGTGCAGGTCGCCACCCAGCCCTTGTTGCCATTTACCTGCACGCAGGGCGTTGGCTTCCACGACCAGGTTGCGGGTGGCGGCCATGATCAGCGCCCAGGTCAGTTCCGGCGCGGCGTGTTTGTAACTGTCGGTGCCGCTGACCTGAATGCCAAGCGCGGCAGCGGCTTTCAGGTCGAGGGCGGCGTTGCGCATGCCGCCGGTGACCAGCAGTTTGAGGGTCGGTAGCCGACGCAGCAGGTCTTCATCGAAGCGGGTGCGCTCGCGCATTACGCAGATCACTTCAAACCCGGCCAGCCGTGTTGCCAGCGTTTCGTTATCCGCCGGGTAGTCATGGATGAAACTCACCTGGCCGATGGCGTCCAGCGCCGACCAGTCAACCACCTGCCGCGCCACATCCTGCCAGTCATCGAGTACCGCAATCTGCACAGCCATCCGCCTTACCTCATCAATGAACGGGGTTGGAATTGTTCAGCCAGGCGAGCAAGGCCTGGTGGAATTTTGCCGGTTCTTCCATTTGCGGCGCGTGGCCCATGCCGGGGAATTCGACCAGCGTCGAGTGAGGAATCAGTTTCGCCACCTGTTTGCCGAGTACGTCGTAGTGACCGATTTTCGCTTTGACCTCGGGTGAGGCGATGTCCTTGTTGATGGCCGTGGAGTCGGCAGTGCCGATCAGCAACAGCGTCGGCACCTTCAGGTCCTTGAATTCGTAGTACACCGGCTGGGTGAAGATCATGTCGTAAATCAGTGCCGAGTTCCACGCCACCCGGGTTTTGCCCGGGCCTTTGGCCATGCCTGCGTACATGTCTACCCAGCGGTCGAATTCGGGTTTCCAGCGGCCGTCGTAATAGGTGCTGCGCTGATAGTCGTGAATGCCTTGCGCCGTCACCTTGAGCTCACGCTCGTACCATTGATCCACCGTGCGATACGGCACGCCGAGGGCTTTCCAGTCCTCCAGACCGATTGGGTTGACCATCGCCAGTTGTTCGACCTGCTCGGGATATTGCAGCGCATAGCGGGTGGCGAGCATGCCGCCCGTGGAATGCCCGAGCAGGCTGGCCTTCTGGATGCCGAGGGCTTTGAGCAGTTGTTGGGTGTTCGCCGCCAGTTGCTGGAAGCTGTACTGATAATTGTCCGGTTTGCTGGAGGTGCAGAAACCGATCTGGTCCGGCGCGATGACCCGGTAACCGGCATCGCTCAAGGCCTTGATCGATGTATCCCAGGTTGCGCCGCAGAAATTCTTGCCATGCATCAGCACGATGCTGCGCCCGTTGGCCTTGCCGTGCGCGGCGACGTCCATGTAGCCCATTTGCAGGGACTGACCCTGGGACTCAAAGGCGAAATGCTTGAGCGTATAGGGGTATTCGAAGCCTTGCAGTTCGGGGCCATATTCCGGACCGTCGGCCGCGATGGCCGGCAGTGCGGCGGTCAGCAGCAGGCTCGGTAGCCAGCGGGAGCGTGCGAGGGGCATGGGGAACTCCAGAGGAAATCGGCGATGCTGGATCGGCATGATTAGGGCGGCATTAAGCACAGGCAATCGCGGCGGGTGATGGTTCAACCGATCCAGCCCAAAGTCCCCAGGGCCAGTACGCCGTAACGGGCGCCTTTGGCGAGTGTCACGATCAGCAGGAAGCGCCCCAGCGGTTCGCGCATGACGCCGGCGACCAGCGTCAGTGGATCACCGATGACAGGCACCCAACTCAACAGCAACGACCAATGACCGTAGCGCTGATAATGAATGCGGGCCTTGTCCAGATGGCGCGGACTGACCGGAAACCAGCGCCGGTCGCGAAACCGCTCGATACCGCGACCCAACCACCAGTTCAGCAGCGAGCCGAGCACGTTGCCCAGCGTCGCAACTGCCAGCAGCGACCAGAGCCAGTACTGCTCGCTGAGCAACAGCCCCACGAGGACCGCTTCGGACTGCAACGGCAGCAGGGTCGCCGCACCGAATGCGGCGAAAAACAGCCCGATGTACGCCGCAGACATCAATGGGCGGCGGGGTAGTCCGCCACCACCACGTCAGTGCCGTCCTTTTTCAGGCCAATCACCTGATAGGCGTCGCTCATGCCGTCCATTTCCATGCCGGGCGAACCCATCGGCATGCCGGGCGCGGCCACGCCCAACAGATCGTCACGCTTGCTCAAGGCCAGCACTTGATCAGCCGGGACATGGCCTTCGACGAATTTGCCATTGATTAAACCGGTGTGGCAGGACGCCAGACGTGGCGGCACGCCGTGTTGTTGCTTGAACTCGCTCATGTTGGCTTCGACGTGATCCTCGACCTTGAAGCCATTGGCCTCCAGGTGGCTGATCCACTTTTTGCAGCAGCCGCAGTTGGCATCGCGGTGGACCTCGATGGGGATGAGGTCGGCGGCCTGGGCCAGGGACGAAATGAACAGGGCGCTCAGGGCGACCAGACGCAGATGGGTTCGCATGGAGGGATCTCGACTCGGATGGCGGTCAAAAAAAGAGGCATTTTGACTATTTTAGCCGGTAAAGAGCGGCGAGATTGTTTCGAATTAATGCTGAGCTTGGGGGAGATTCTTTGTTGCACTGGCTTTGGTTGGTGTACATATCCATTGGTTTGGTGATGGCTGATATTGGTTTCGCCCTTACGGCGAGTCACTTGGAAGAGCGCCAAGTAACCAAGCGCTTTTGCCCCTTTCGTTCGGTGGCTCGCTAATGCTCGGCATGCCCTCGCTCCGGTCCTGCTCCGTGGGCCCGCCGCCATCGGCCATCCATGGCCGGGGGCGGCTAACCCGGCATCCATGCCGGGTTGCCCACTGCGCAGAACCTGCGCTCGGCCTCTCGAGGGGGCGTGCACCTCAAGATCAAAAGCTGAAGGCGAGCTAACGCTCGACCTGATGAGTGGTGAAAAGCAAAAGCGCACGCCGATCCCTGTAGGAGCCGGCTTGCTGGCGATGGCGGTGGGTCATCCAGCATATTTGTTGACTGGACGGATGCCATCGTCGGAACGCCGCCCGCAGCAAGCCGGCTCCTACAGTTGATCGTATTTATCCAAATGCAAGTGCATTTCCCTTGTAGGAGCCAGCTTGCTGGCGATGGACGCCAACGATAACGCGGGCTGTCTGAATGAACGCGTCGCCTAGACGTTTTTCGCTGGCAAGCCGGCTCCTACAGTTGATCGTATTTATCCAAACACATGTGCATTTCCCCTGTAGGAGCCAGCTTGCTGGCGATGGACGCCAACGATAACGCTGGCTGTCTGAATGAACGCGTTGCCCATACGATTTTCGCCGGCAAGCCGGCTCCTACAGGGAATCCCATACGCTTTTGATTCCCACCACTCATCAGGCCGAGCGTTAGCTCGCCTTCTGCTTTTGATCTGAGCGCCCCCTCGAGAGGCCGAGTGGAGGTTCTGCGCAGTGGGCAACCCGGCATGGATGCCGGGTTAGCCGCCCCCGGCCATGGATGGCCGATGGCGGCGGGCCCACGGAGCAGGAACGGAGCGAGGGCATGCCGAGCCTTAGCGAGGCACCGAACGAAAGGGGCAAGAGCCCTTGGTTACTTGGGGCTTTTCCAAGTGACTCGCCGTAAGGGCGAAACCCCTATCAGCCATCACCAAAACAATGGATATGCACACAAAAGCCTAATCAGCGGACCTTGAACCGCCCCATGATCGCGCTGACACGTGAGTTGGCCTCCAGCAACTGCCGGGTATTGAGCTCACTGGCCTGACCGCTTTTCACCAGTTCATCCACCATGTGGCGGATCTGCACCATGCTGCGGTTGATCTCCTCCGTCACCGCACTTTGCTGTTCGGCGGCGGTGGCGATCTGGGTGCTCAGGCTGTTGATGTGACTGACGGAACCGGCCATTTCGTCCAGCCCGGTATTGACCCGCGCCGTGGCATCGGCCGCTGACTGGCAGCTAGCCTGGGTGTTTTCCATGGCGCTGACCGACGAACTGACGCCTTGGGTCAGGCGCGTGAGCATCTCGTTGATTTCCGAGGTGCTGGCCTGGGTTCGGGCGGCGAGGGCGCGGACTTCGTCGGCCACCACCGCAAAACCGCGACCTTGCTCACCGGCACGCGCCGCTTCAATGGCTGCGTTAAGGGCCAGCAGGTTGGTCTGGCCGGCGATGGCGCCGATCACCCCGAGGATTTCGGTGATGCGCTGGGCGTCCTGCTGCATGCTTTCGACTTTATGGGTGGCGCTGGCCACTTCGTCGATCAACGCAATCACACTACTGGACGCTTCACCCACCACGACCCGCGAACGGTCGGCGTTTTCGTTGGCACGCTGAGTGAAAGCAGCGGTTTCAGCGGCGTTCTGCGCCACGCTTTCGGCGGTCGAACTCATTTCGGTAATGGCGGTGACGGTCTGATCGGTTTCCGAAGCGTGGCGCACCAGAATCTGGCTGGTATGCGCAGAGGTGCGTTGCAGGTTGTCGAGGCTGGACGCCATGGCGCCTGTGGCCTGGGTGACTTCGCCGATCATGTTTTGCAGGTAAGCGATGAACGCGTTGACCGAGTGGCCAATGGCGCCCAGCTCGTCTTCGGCACGAATGGTGATGCGTTTGGTCAGGTCGGCGTCACCGGCGGACAGCGCGTCGATATTGGCCTTCAGGGCTTTCATGCGCTGGATCAGTTGGCGGATTGCATAGATTTGCAACAGCACCAGCAGGATCACCATCGGGATTTGCAGCAGGCTCAGCGTGCTGAGCACGTCGTCGCGCTGGGCGGTGATCAGCTTGGTCGGCAGGGCGGTGGCGAGGAACCACGGCGTGCCTTCGATAGGGCGCATGAAGAAGGTGCTGGCTTCGCCTTTGTTGTCGAACTCGACCCGCTGCGCCTGATCACGGTTTTGCAGGCCGGCCTTCACTTGACTGGCGAAGGGCGAGTTACCGGCCAGTTCGCTGATGTTCTTCAGTACGATCGGTCCGCTGATGCGCGAGCTGTTGCTGATGATCTTGCCGTCGGCCTCGACGATGAGCATTTCGGCACCGAGGTCTTTTTCCTTGCGCGCCACCAGGTCGTTGAAGAAGCCCAGGGTCACGTCGATGGTCGACACGCCATAGGCTGCGCCGTTTTTCTGGATCGCCATGGCGCAGTTGGTGCGCGGCTCGGCGCTTGCGTCATCTTTATAGGCCGCTGCCCAGGCGCATTGCCCGCGTGGGGTTTGCATGCCGCCCTTGTACCAGCTCTGGTCGTAATAGTTGGGCGCGGCGTCGCTGTTCCAGAAGGTATTGACCGCCAGTTTGCCCGAGGCATCGCGATGCCAGAACGTGCTGAACTTGTTGCGTCCCGCTTCACGCTGGCCGGGCAGGGGCCAGATGCCGCCACCGAAGACTTTCAGTTCGCCGTACTGATCGACCAGGCCCGGCAGGACCGTGTCGATGGCGGCGCTGTCGAGCAGGGGGATGGTCTGGGTGATGCTGCGCTGTTGCGCCTGAACCTTGTTCAGTTCGCCCTGGATTTGCTCGGCGACTTCGGCGATGCGATTGAGCGCGACTTGTTCTTCGGTGTGGCGCAGCTTTGGCGCGACCAGTTGGCTGATGCCAACCACGGTGAGAATGGACAGCAGCAGAATGAACAGGACCAGAAACAGCGTGTAGCGAGCCTGAATAGTGCGGAATGCGGGCATGGGGCCGGGTCCTTTTGAGCAGCGATCTTATTGTGGGTATCGGTATGAAACTGGACGCTTCAAAGGGCTATCGGCTGGCTCAAGTCGAGCTTTAGGTACGATCGTACAAGAACGGAGGGAGGTGACGGACGGCGGGATTGCGCCGGCCCGTTCAGGCAATTGAACGGGCCGGACGCAGGTTAACGGTCGAGCAACTTCAGGATTTCTTCGGGGTAACGCAAGCCGGCGGTGGCATTCGCCGGGAAGATCGCTTCCAGCGCGTGCAACTCTTCACGGCCAAGTTTGATTTCCAGCGCTGCCACGTTTTCCTCCAGGTATTTACGCTGTTTGGTCCCGGGGATCGGGATCACGTAATCACCCTGGGCCAGCACCCACGCCAACGCGAGTTGACCCGCCGTCACGCCTTTTTCCGCCGCCAGGTCCTGTACTTGCTGCACCAGCAACAGGTTTTTCGCGAAGTTGTCACCCTGAAAACGCGGGCTGAACCGACGGTAGTCGTCCGCCGCAAAATCGTCCGGGCTTTTCAGTGCGCCCGTCAGAAAGCCCCGACCCAACGGGCTGTAAGGGACAAAGGCAATGCCCAATCGCTGGCACGCGGCCAGGCAGCCGTTGTCTTCCTGATCCCGGCTCCATAACGAATACTCGCTTTGCAGCGCGCTGATCGGATGAACCTGGTGTGCCCGCTCCAGCGTTGCGGCCGAGGCTTCGCTCAAGCCCAGGTAACGCACTTTGCCGGCCTTGACCAGTTCGGCCATGGCGCCGACGGTTTCCTCGATGGCTACTTGCGGGTCGATGCGGTGCTGGTAGTACAAGTCGAGGGTTTCGACGCCGAGCCGCTTGAGGGTGCCATCGATAGAAGCGCGGATGTATTCCGGGCGTCCGTCGACCCCTCGGGCGGACGGGTTCGCCGGATCGCGGACGATGCCGAACTTGCTCGCCAGGAACACTTGATCACGCTTGCCGGCGATGGCTTTGCCGATCAGTTCTTCATTGGTGTGCGGGCCGTACATGTCGGCGGTGTCGAGCAGGTTGATGCCCAGTTCCAGCGCACGGTGCAGGGTGGCCGTGGCTTCCCGGGTGTCCGTGCCGGTGGTGTAGAAATCGGTCATGCCCATGCAGCCCAGACCGATCGCGCTGACCTGCGGACCGTTTTTACCCAATTGACGTGTTTGCATGAAAATCAGCTCCCTGTGAATGTGGATCCCATTGTTCACCTCGACAGAATCCAGATAAACCAGCTAAAACTGCTATCACTATTAGTAATTTCTAAATAATCAGCCGGTACGACAGCACAATGGATCGATTCAACGCCATGCGCGTATTCACCCGGATCGTCGAGCTGGGAGGCTTTGCCAAAGCGGCAGACAGCCTGCAATTGCCCCGCGCCTCGGTGACCATTCTGATCAAACAGCTGGAGGCGCATCTGGGCGTGCAGTTACTGCAACGCACCACGCGGCAGATCAGCCTGACGCTCGACGGCGCGGCCTACTACCCGCGTTGCGTGCGTTTGCTGGCGGATCTGGAGGAAACCGAAGCGGTGTTCTCCGCCGCGCGTCAAAACCCCAAGGGTTTGTTGCGCGTGGACATGCCGGCTGGGGTAGGGCGCCTGATCGTGATCCCGGCCTTGCCGCAGTTCACGGCCCGCTATCCCTTGATCGAACTGGAAATCGGTTTGAATGACCGGCCCGTGGACCTGATTCGCGAGGGCGTCGATTGCGTGCTCCGGGGCGGTTCGTCACTGGACGACTCTCTGGTGGCGCGGCCGCTGGTCATGCTGGATCAGGTCACCTGCGCCAGCCCCGGTTATCTGCAACGGCACGGGACGCCGCAGTGCCTGGCCGATCTGGAGGGGCATGAAATGGTGGAGTACGTTTCCAGTCACAGCGGCAAACGTTTTGGACTGGAGTTTGTGGTCGATGGCCAGATACAACCGATCAATCTGTCCAAGCATGTGGCGGTCAACAGCGCCGACGGTTATCTGGCGGCGTGTGAGGCGGGGTATGGTTTGGTCCAGACCCCGTACTATCACGTGGCCAGGCAATTGAAGGAGGGCAATCTGGTCGAGGTGCTGAGGGAAGTGCCGCCACCGGGGATGCCGTTGGCGGCGCTCTATCCTCCTCACCGTCAGCTGTCGCGGCGGGTACGGGTGTTTGTCGACTGGATGGTTGAGCTTTGCGCGCAGCCGGGAAATGGCTTTGTCAAAGAACATTCAAGCCGCTGAAAAATCCTAACGGTGTTGGTAGTAACCCGGTCCGCCACGGCCGTCGTAATGGTGGCCGCCGTGCCATCCGCCGTGGGGGAAAATAATGCAGCCGCTCAGGGAAAGTATGGCCAGCAGGGGAATCAGCAGTGTGATTCGACGGAACATTTCAAAATCCTCATGGTTATCGCCGCTATGAAGCCAAAAGGCTTCATCGGCTGTAACATGAGACCCCGTTTGCAGCGCCCCATCCCCGGAAAACGGTAATGGCTTGGCATGCATTCGGATACAAACCCGATACATTTTCAGGTTCGCCTTACGTTTTAGCTTTTTGTTTAAGGAAAAGGGCAATGACCCAGTCGCAACGTTTGAAATACTCGATTCTGATCTCCTTGGTGGTGCTGGGGATCATGTTTGGCCTTTCGTATTTGCAGAATGCCGGGGTCATCAGCGAAAAACTGTTCCAGTACATCGCTATTGGCGTGGCGGTGATCGTGGTGGTGATCAATGGCGTGATGCGTCGCAAGGTCAAGCCCTGAGCGACGCACCACGGGCAGGTTATTCGCCGTGCAATGCGGCGAACGCCTGCGGGTGCAAGCTGTAGCTTTTGTCCGGGTTCAGGGTGATCACGCCTTCGCTGCACAAGCGTTTCAACACTTCGCGCACACTGAGAAAGGACAGCGGAATATCCAGGTCCAGCAGGTGACTGTGGACGCCGCGCACACCCAGGCTGCGATCGCTTTCGGCGGCGGTCAGCAAGGCGTCGATGACTTTCAGGCGGATCAGGCTGGTGCGCAGGCCGAAGCTCTTGAGCAGTACCCGGATCCGTTCGTTGCTGTGTCGTTCAGTACGCGTATTGAACAGGCCCGAGCCCATGGAAGTGCCCATTGGCGCAGTGCTACCGTCCGTTGGCAGTTGCGAGTTGTACATGCAAAATCTCCTTTTCAGAGCCTGAACCGGAAAGATGTGTTGGGTGCTCTTACTCAATAAGACGTACGAGCCACCCAAATCATGAAGGATCAGATGTAGAAATTTTGTTGCCATCACGTCAGAAGCTTGTAAATCCCCGCAGAAACGCCCTCCGGCGGCCTAAATTTTTGTCATGAATTTCGTTCCTGTAGGAGCGAGTGTGATTATTACCAGGCAGTTAACCCGATTGAGCCTTGCCGCCGTGTTGGTGGGCTTGAGTCTTGCGGCACACGCGCGCAGCCAGCCGGATGCTTCGGCGACGGCCGATATCCGCCGGACCAGCTTCGGCGTGCCGCATATTCGTGCCGACAACGAACGTGGCCTCGGCTACGGCATCGGCTACGCGTACGCGCAGGACAATCTGTGCCTGCTGGCCAATGAGATCACCACGGTGAACGGCGAGCGTTCACGTTATTTCGGCCCGGAGCAGTTCACGGTCGAAGAGCGCGAAAATCAGGTCAGCGACGTGTTTTTCAACTGGTTGAATACGCCGCAAGCCGTCGCTGCGTTCTGGCAGGCCCAAACGCCGCAAGTCCGCGACCTCATTGAAGGATATGTGGCGGGTTACAACCGCTCGCTGGCGGAACGTCGCGCTCAAGGTTTGCCGCAGCAATGCCAGGGCGAATGGGTGCGGGACATCACCGCGCAGGACCTGATCAAGCTGACCCGGCGCTTGTTGGTCGAAGGCGGCGTCGGGCAGTTTGCCGAAGCGCTGGTCGGTGCCACACCACCCAAAGCGGTCGCGCAGAATACACAGGCCTCGGCGCAGTTCCAGCTAGCCGCTGCACGTATTCAACGGTTCGCGCTGGATCGCGGCAGCAACGCAGTCGCGGTGGGCAGTGAGCGTTCCTTCAATGGCCGTGGCATGTTGTTGGCCAACCCGCATTTTCCGTGGGTCGGCGGGATGCGCTTCTATCAGATGCACCTGACCATCCCCGGTAAACTCGATGTGATGGGCGCGGCGCTGCCCGGCCTGCCGATGATCAACATCGGCTTCAACCAACACCTGGCCTGGACCCACACCGTGGACTCGTCCAAGCATTTCACCCTGTATCGCCTGCAACTCGATCCGAAGGACTCGACCCGCTATTTGCTCGACGGCAAGTCGCTGCCGATGAAGCAGCAGACCGTGACCGTGAAGGTGAAACAGCCTGACGGGCAGACCCGGTCGGTCTCTCGCGTGATTTACAGCTCGCAATTCGGCCCGATCGTGCAATGGCCGGGAAAACTGGACTGGGATAACCAGTTCGCCTACAGCCTGCGCGATGCCAACCTCGATAACGACCGGGTGTTGCAGCAGTGGTACGCGATGAATCGTGCGGTCAGCCTCAAGGAATTGCAGGCATCGGTTCACAAGATCCAGGGCATCCCGTGGGTCAACACCCTGGCGGCGGACGATCAGGGGCAGACGCTGTACATGAACCTGTCGGTGGTGCCGAACGTCAGCGCCGACAAACTGGCCGCGTGCAGCGATCCACGGGCCGGGTTGCAGATGATCGTGCTCGACGGTTCCAACAGCGCTTGTGCCTGGGACATCGACCCGGCGGCGGCGCAAAAAGGCATTTATGCCTCGGACACATTACCGCAGCTGTTGCGCAAGGACTTTGTGCAGCACTCCAACGATTCGGCGTGGATGGCCAACCCGGCACAACCGCTCACCGGTTTCTCGCCACTGATCAGCCAGGACAGTCAGCCGTTGGGCCTGCGCTCACGTTTTGCCCTGGATCGCCTGGGCGCATTGAACAAGGTCGGACCGATTGCCGCGACCGATCTGCAACAGATGGTGATGGACGATCAGGTGTACCAGGCGACTCAAGTGATGCCGGATTTGCTGAAATTCTGCGCTGAAGACCTGGGCGCCGATGCCCCGACGCTCACGCCGCTGTGTACCAGTCTGAAGGCCTGGGACCGCAGCGCGAATCTGGACAGCGGCGTGGGATTCGTACATTTCCAAAATGTCATGGAAGCGCTACAGGAAGCGCCCGATGTCTGGCGTGTGGTGTTTGATCCGAAAGACCCGCAACACACGCCTCGCGGCCTGGCGGTCGAGCGAGCGGAAGTTGCCAAGGCTGTGCGCGAGGCGATGCTGGCGTCGGTGGAATCGGTCAACACATCAGGACTCAAGACGGACAGCCGCTGGGGCGATATCCAGGTGGTCAGCAGCGGTGGCCAGCAGACGCCGATTCACGGCGGACCCGGCACCCTGGGCGTGTACAACGCGATTCAGAGCGTGCCGAGAACCGACGGCAAACGTGAAGTGGTCAGTGGCACCAGCTATTTGCAAGTGGTGACGTTCGACGACAAGGGACCGCAGGCCAAAGGGCTGTTGGCGTTCTCGCTGTCCAGCGACCCGGCCTCGAAGCACGCCAACGACCAGACGTTGGCCTTCTCGAAGAAACAGTTGAGTGTGTTGCCGTTCACCGAACAGCAGATCACTTCGGACCCGCAGTACCAGGCACAGACCATTCGCGAGCAGGATGAAAAAGCCGCGAAGGTGGCCAAACAGTAAATCGAAAAGAGTTTGAGTGCAGAAAGAAGGCCGCTCCCCGCAAGGGTTGCGGCCTTCAGCTTTTAGGCGGTTGCTGCGGCATGGAATTGAGGACCGGATTGCCGTCCTTGTTGCGGGTCAGGTAGACCGGCAACACCTTGGGCAGCGTCGCCACAAGGCTGTTGAGTTCCTTGATGTTGTAGATGCCGCCGAGGCGGATTGAGCCGGTGCTGCTGTCGGCGACCATCACCGGGGTGTTCAGGTAACGATTGATCAATGGCAGGGCTTCGGACAACGCCAGGTTATCGAGCACCAGTTTGCCGTGACGCCAGGCCAGCGAGCTGTCGTTGGCGTAGGTCTGGCTGATTTGCGGCGTGAAGTCGCCGTGTTTGTAGCGCGCCTGCATCGATGGCTCAAGCCGCAGGCCATCACCCGGCAGGTCGTTGTTGCTACTGACCAGTACCGAACCTTCGATCAGGTTGACGCGCACCTGATCCTCGTACATCCAGACATTGAACTGGGTGCCGGTGACCCGGATTCTGCCTTCTGCCGCCCGAACAATAAACGGGTGGTTCGCGTCGTGGCTGACTTTGAAGAAGGCTTCGCCTTTTTCCAGACTGACGCGGCGCTGATCCTTGTAATTGCTGTAGGTCAGCTCGGTGCCAAGGTTCAGTTCGACCTGGGTGCCATCGCTCAGTGTGACCTGACGGACCGTATTGCTGGCTTCGAAATGCTGGTACGAAGTGGGGATCCAGCCCAGATTCCACCCGCTAAAAGCCGCCAGCGGCAACGCCAGGGCGCACACGGCGGCAGCGATGCCGAACGTGCGCCAAGGCGTTGTGGGTTGGAGGCGAGCGACAGGCATGACGGCTTCGGGACGAGGCAAATCTCCCGCGACATCCCAAATCTCCAGCATGGCCTCGTACTCGAACGCATGCAGTGGATCAGCGTCAAGCCACTGTTCGAATGCTTGCCGTTCCTCGGCCGTGCAGTCGGTGGCATGCAAACGCATGCACCAGTGCGCAGCGGCATCGGTGATGGCGTCATATTGGGCTTGAGAGAGAGGGGTGTCGGTCATTGACTCATCCTGATTTCCTGCATTCTAACCTTGAGGGCAGTCTGCGAGAACAGCCGTCATGGCATTTACCCATCAAACGGCTGTTTATTTTCTGGAGTCAAGGTGTATTGAGGTGTAACTCCCGTCCGAGATGACTGATTAACCAGGCCACGCTGTCGGCATTACCAAGTTGTACCGCCAGCCGGGTCAGTGAGTTTCTTTTGAAGGTCTCGCGAGCACCGCTCAGGTTGTCTGCGCCGGTCAACGTCAAAATTTGGGCTTTTACCCGGTCAGTATTTTCATAAGTCGTACTTCCTGGGTCTTCCCATACGCCGGTGTCGGCATTCTGGGTCATGAACAATTGTGTGTAAGGTGTCTTGAGTGACAGTGCGGTGTCCTCAACGTTGGTCAATTTTTTCTTGTGTTCAATGGCCTCCGCAGTGGCCGTGCCGAACAGGTCGGTGAAGGGTTTGCCAGGTTCCTGGTAGGAAATATCCTCGGTTTCACAGACCAGATGCGAAAGCTCATGCAAAAGGGTCAACGCCCGGGCATGCGTGTGGATCGGGAAGGCCCTGTCGGAAAGATGTTGGCGATAATGCTCGTAACCGGGATCGAAGAATTTTTCTGCCAGATAGATTTTCTTCTGTGCGTCGATGGGAACGGTAAAGCCGAATGTACTGTTTACGCCTTGTCGTACTCTGCCGACGACAAAACGATCAGACTTGGCCTTTCTGAGCGTAGGGTCCAACAACGCGGTAAACATGTTGCCCACGACCTTTTCAAGTTTTTCCACATGCGCTGGCAACACCTCAGGCACATCAATGAAACGCTTGATGAGCTGATGCACGGGGTTGTTCGTGTCATCGGCGTTCTTCAGCAATTTCAGGTTTTGAAAACTGTTCCAGGCATAGCTCGTTGCCTGGTCCAGCGCCTGTTCAATCTGCCGAGCCTTATGCGGGAAAACACGTCGTATCTGCCGCATTCCATGGGCGTCGATGTTCATGCCGTCCCAAGCCGCTGCCAGAGCATCCAGCCGACGGATAAGGCTGAACTGTGGCGTCGGTGTTTCCCTGTCGAGCACCCATTGTTTCGATTCATTCTGCCGCAGATAAGGGCCAAGCGTCTTTGTGTCGGCGATGCGCCAGCGGGTGCCGCGTTTGGTCACCGGAAACACTTTGCCTTCCACCGGCCCGTAAAGTTGTTTGGTCGTCGGATGCGCGTAGAGCCCGGGCGTTGAGTCGGGCTTGAGCGAACCCAGGTCGACGTGGAGGCTTTCATGACGCTTCAAGCCTGTGCGCTCGGGGGCGGTCACCTTGATGTCCTGCCATTTGCAGCGGTCATCGGTTTTTTCCGGTGGCGGTGCGGCTGGCGTGGAAGTCGGTGGTGCGTGAGTGTCCAGCGATTGGCGCAACGACGCGAGTTGAGCAATGCCGCTGATGAATTCCCTGAGGGCCGCCCCCCATTTGTGCGTTTGCAGGTCTTCGGCGGATTGTTTGATGTCCAGGTAGCTGTGGTACACAGTGGCGGGGTAGGCGAGTTTGCCCATGAAAAATGAATACGCCTCGTGCAGGTCTTCGCCCAGAACGTGCTTGATGGTTGCCCATGCACTCTGCTTTTGGTTATCGGACTGACAACCGAGCAACCGGCCCAACAACGCGGCATTTTCATGGAACAAGTGCCCGAACAGGTGCCCCTTGATTGGGCTGGACGCCAGCTTGACGTCGGCATCGGTATTGTCCGTTGCCACAGGTGCGGCTCTTGTAGTCCGGTTACTGCGCGTTGCCATTCGCGTTTCGAGCAAGATCCGTTCGGGTTGCGGCAGGTTCATGAGCACCCAGTCGAGCAGTGCGCCGCGCGTCTTCAGTTCTGCCAGCAGCTGGTTTTCGCTTTGGTATTCCTTGATCCCGTGCCGTGGACTGTGAGGGGCGACAAGCACCTGCGGCGCTGTGCTATCGGTCGATGAACCGATCAGGTAGACACCCGGCACTTTGACGGTTTGTCCGATCCTGACACCGAGGAACTCCAGGGGCCGGATGATCGCGTGGGCGCCATCGACGGCTGCACGGGCGATGGCGTCTGGCATGTCCATGACCTGGCGGATCAGATCGAACCCGGTTTCGCTCAGGCGTTCCTGCAGTTTTTCAACGTGCGCGTGGTGCATCAGCTGCCAGGGCAGTTGCGTGTAAAAACGCTGCCGGCGATCCGCGTTCGCCACGGTGTCGGCAAGGGCCGCGCTGAGTATTTTCTGCTGATGCTCTCCCGGTTTCAGGTTGCGTATCAGGTCTTTGATGTAGCGTTCGTCCATGCCCTCCGGAATGACCGTGGTGTCCAGCGACGTCAGTTTGAGCAAGACAGTGTCCAGGTCCTTGAGGTGAGCCAGCGCAAAATCGGTCAGGGTCTGTTTGCTGGACGCAGACCAGGGGCTGGCGCTGATCTCGACCTGGACCTTGTCCGGATTGATGTTGAACGTGTCGGCCTTGAGTTGTTTTTCCAGTTCATCGTGGGCGGTGCGCTGCAATGATCGAATGCCGGTGAGGTAATCCTCGTCGTCTTTGACGTTGTGCAGATATTGCTGAAGCAGTTCGCCATGCAGGATCAGCTCTTTGACCGGCGCCTTGGCCAGCCATGCCGGCAGCTTTTGCTGGGTGATCAGGGATTGGGCGATGTCGGTCGCACGACTCAACCCGATCATCGGTTCACGCAGGGCCACCAGATTAAGCAGACTGGCCAGCGGCGCGGGGGAGAGCGGAGTGGTCAGCGCGCGGGTGACGAAGGTCTGGTCCAGATCAATAAAGGGCCTTTGCACATTGTCGAGAAAATGCCCATGGACCTGTTGCAGGGGCGCCAGTGTGTAGGCCCTGTCTGGCGATCGCTCGCTACGGCCGAGGTTTTCCAGAAGCATGGAACGATGATTCTCGTCTTTAAGACGTCGTTCGAGCTCTTCCTTTAGCGGCGTCAGTGCCTTGAAGGCTTCAAATCCCAGTGCCGGCGTCCACAGAATGGCCTTGCCTGAGTGCAACGGATCCAGGCCGCCCCGTTCTGTCAGGACAAAACAGCTGGCCAGTTTCAGTGGGGTTGCCGCGGTGCCGGCCTTCAACGCCAGGGAAAAGACCTCCGGTAAAAAACCGTTCAATGCCGCTCGGTCTGCGCGTGTAGGCGTATCGAGAACGGTTTTGATGATCGCCTGTTCCGCCGCACCCAGGGTGCGTGATACGGCGCGAAGCTTCAATTCACTGTGCAGTGCCGTTGACAGGGTATGGGTAAAGCTCGATTGCAAACTTGCCAGTGATAGGTTGACCAGGCTTTGCGCATCGGTGAACGTGCGGGTTGCCGGGGGAATGACCGGGTGTTTTTCAAGGAGTTGATCGAGCGCCTGTTCGACCGAGCTCATCAGCGACAGCTCCCGTTTGGCCGACTCGGCGCGCACGGTGGCCGGTTGCATGTACACGTCTCGGTCCGGCCGTGTGCTCCAACGTTCTGCGGTTTCAGCCCGCAGCAAGCGGTGGTCGATCAATCCCCGGACGTCCAGGGCGCTGTCAAGAAAGGCGTGAGGCTCCAGCGTGCCTTCGCTTTCACGGTAACGGCTCACGGCGTGGCTGAGGTTTTGCCGTTGCTTATCAATGATGTCAGTCATCAAGCGCGCAAACACCGAGCCGACGACAGGTTCACCAACGATCACCCGTTCGTTCGGTTCCAGCCCAAGAAATGTACTGCGTTCGTCCAATGACATGAAATTGAGCAGCGTGTGTTCATGCCCTTCGCTGTCGAGCATAGGCAGGACGATTTTCTTCACCTCTGGCAAGTTGCTTGTGGCCACGATGCCTCGGAAAGGGTTGTACAAGAAACTCAGCGTGTTTGCGCCGCCGATCATCAAGGTCGAGGCCAGTTCCGCGAAATGTTTTGAGGGGGCGGTGACTCGCACTTTCTCGATGCGAAGGGGAGCGCTCGCGATCGGTGCGAGGCTGACATTCATCAGTCGCAGGTATTGCTCTGTCGTCAAAGTGCCCTGTTGGTGCTGGTTTAACAGCTTTGCGTGAAAAGTGTCTTGCAGGCCCTCGGTGAAAAAGGCCCGGCGCGACAAGCCATTGCTCATGAGCGAGTCCCAGAACGTTTCGAGAAGGCTGTGCAGGTGAGGCGTAAAACCTTGCGCGATTTTTTTTACGGCGCTTTCCCAGGTTTGGTTATCGGTATTGCTGCTGGTGGCATGCTCGGGATGGGTAAACACCCTGGAGGCGCCCGTCGGCCACTGATTCGTCAGGTAAAAATGCAGGAGGGCCTCGCTCAATGACATCGTTGCAATCCCATGGGGGGGGCCACGGTGATCAAACGCAGAACCCGTACTGACAAAACTTTTCAGCCGCGTCAGACGCTGGTCCAGTTTGGGGAATGGCTTGGACAACGCGTGCTTGAGGACCTCGTCCAGCATTGATTGCAAGGTGGGCATCTTGACCAATTCGTCCGCCATCGCCTTGATGTTTTGTTCCTGCTGTTGCTTGAGCGTGAGTTCCTGACCTTCGAATACCGCGCCTTCGATTTCGTGAGTGGAAATATCGAGTGCAGCGGCGGCGGCCAAGGGCAGGCGTTGTTCGATGGAGTGGAAGCGCAACAGTCCACTTTTTTCAGTGGCCTGCGCCAACCATTCTTTGAGTTTGTTTTTGAGGTCGGCCATGCCCGCGAATTTGACCAGGCCTTTGCACGGTGTAAAGAGCGTGACCGCGCCATTATTGGGTCGGCTCATGGCAAAGGCGCCGGCCAATGGAATGCCGGCCTCGCCGGGCAAAGACAGCAACAGCTGGAAGGCCTGCATCGGTTTTTCATGGGTTTTGCGGGCTGTCTGTGTCGGCTTGTAAACCGTGTTCAACCAGTTCAGATCGTCCAGGGTAAAGCCCAGCGCGGTTTCCCGTTCGCCGAGTAACCCGGCAGTGGATGCAGACAAGGCTTCGTCAAAAAAATACGGCAGTGCAGGGGTCGTCATGATGTTTCCTCGATGGACTGCTGCGGTGTTCAGTGCAGTTCGTTGGGTCGAGGAGCAACAATAGGGGGCGGGAAAAGGCGGGGTGCGGTACATATTGCTTGCGCGAGAGACTTGACAGGAAGCCGGTAAAAAAGCGCTTAATCGACCTGTCGCCCGCCTCTAAAAATAACACTGGAGCTTCAGATGACCGCTTCGCCTGAAATGGCAGTCAGTTCGGCCAACTCAACCCTGGATTTTGATTCTCTCGTCCTTTTGCTCGAACGCATTTTCGTTCGTCACGGCACCTCCGCCGAAGTCGCCAGGGCACTGGCCCTCAACTGCGCCGGTGCCGAACGCGATGGCGCCCACAGTCATGGCGTGTTCCGCATTCCCGGTTACGTGTCGACGCTGAAAAGCGGCTGGGTCAATGGCCAGGCCGTGCCGGTGGTTGAAGACGTGGCATCGGGTTTTGTCCGGGTCGACGCCGGCAATGGCTTCGCCCAACCGGCGCTCGCCGCCGCACGTGCCTTGCTGGTAGAGAAGGCCCGCAGCGCCGGGATCGCGGTGTTGGCGATTCGCAATTCCCACCACTTCGCGGCGTTGTGGCCGGACGTCGAGCCGTTCGCCTATGAAGGGCTGGTGGCGTTGAGCGTGGTCAACAGCATGACCTGCGTGGTGCCGCACGGTGCCGATCGCCCACTCTTCGGCACCAACCCGATTGCCTTCGCCGCCCCCCGTGCGGACGGTGATCCGATTGTCTTCGACCTGGCCACCAGCGCCATCGCCCATGGCGATGTGCAGATCGCCGCACGCAAGGGTGAGCGCTTGCCCGCGGGCATGGGCGTGGACGGCCTCGGTCAGCCGACCCAGGACCCGAAAGCGATTCTGGAGGGTGGAGCGTTGCTGCCGTTTGGCGGGCATAAAGGTTCGGCGTTGTCGATGATGGTGGAGCTGTTGGCGGCGGCGTTGACCGGCGGCAATTTCTCCTTCGAATTCGACTGGAAAAACCACCCTGGCGCCAAGACGCCATGGACCGGCCAACTGTTGATCGTGATCGATCCGAGCAAGGCCGCCGGGCAGAGTTTTGCCGAGCGCAGCCAGGAACTGGTGCGGCAGATGCACGGTGTGGGGCTCAAACGGTTGCCGGGTGATCGCCGCCATCATCAGCGCGCCAAGTCCAACGCTGATGGTATTCAGCTGGATGCGGATACGCTGGCGAATCTGCGCGAACTAGCCGGGATCTAGCGTCAAGACACGTACTGTGTAGGAGCCGGCTTGCTGGCGATAGCGGTCGATCAGCCAACATCTATATCGGCTGATCCGCCGCCATCGCCAGCAAGCCGGCTCCTACAGTGACCGTATTTCAATAGGTGTTATCGCGGCCTTAACGACGGCCCAGCAACAACCCGACAACCAAACCGAAACCAGCAGAAATCGCCACGGTTTGCCACGGATGACCACCGATATAGGTTTCTGTCGCTTCGACTGCGGGCAAGGTCCGGTCACGAACATGGGTAACCGAATCCCGCGCCTGCTGGAGCTTCTGGGCGATTTGCCCACGGAGCGTATCCGCTTCCTCACCGACCAGCGAGGCACTGCTTTTCAGCAATTTTTCCGACTCTTCGATCAGCGCCTGAAGCTCGCTGAACGCTTGATCCTTGATTTGGTCTTCGGCGGTTTGTGCGGCGGTTTTCCGAGCCATTGGGATACTCCTTGCAGGTGAGTGGGCAGTGAACAATGGAGTCTGCGGTGATTGAAAAAGTTGCAGCGATTTTACCTGCGCAGGCCCTCCTGTAGAAAAATCCTGCGCAGGACATTTCTTCCTACAGTGTAAGATGTCGCCTATTTACGCAGCAGGTAACTCCCCATGAGCTTCAATCTGGCCGACAAACCCCTTGCCGAGCGCGCAGCGCTTGAAGACGAGAAATCCCGTCTGTTCGAACTCTGGCAAAACAACCTGGGCAAAGCCAAAGGCGAGGCCGCACGCTTGTTCGGCGAACGCGCCAAGCGCAAAGGCAAATGGGCCGAATGGGTCCGTTCCGAACTCGACGGCATGTCGCCTCCGGAATTCGCCAACATGGTGCGCAGTGAAGTCAATCGGTTGATGGCGGCCAAATAAGGCGGGCTTCACGCAAAAATCGCGACAATCGCCTCACGCACTTTCAACACCACCGGATCGAGCTGCGTGCTGGTACGCCAGCCCAGCTCGATCGGATAACGCGGCAATGCCAACGGGCAGGGCAGCAGCGTCAACCCGCTGAGTGCGGCGATGCTTCGGGCGGCATGTGCCGGGATGGTCGCCACCGCTTGACTGCCCTTGAGCAGATGTGGCAACGCCGCGAAATGCGTGGTCGAAGCGCATACCCGCCGGCTCAGGCCCAGCGCGGCCAACCCTTCGTCGGTGATCCCGATAAAACCACCCGATGACACCAGAATATGTTCACGGGTGACGAACTCCTCAAGGTCGATGGTTTGCTGGCCCTCGGCCAGACTCTTCGGGTCAACCAGACACAGATAATCACCTTCCCCCAATACCTGACGACTCAGCAACCGTTCGGCAAACCCGCCGGCCGTGATCGCCAGGTCGATGCTGCGCTCCATCAACGCGTGGGCGACGATCTGACTGTGGGTCTGGCGGAAGATCAGCCGTAAATTCGGCGCGCAACGGGCGATCTCTTCGATCAAGCGGCGGCCGTAGGCAATTTCGAAATCATCCGACATGCCCACCGTGACCGAGCGCCCTTCGTAGTGATGGGCGGCCGGATCGACCATCGCCAGGCTTTGTCGGCATTTGTTCAGCGCGTCGCTGACCACAGGTTTCAACTGATTGGCCTTGAGCGTCGGCGCCAGGCCTCGGCCGGTGCGCACAAACAACTGATCGCCATACACCTCGCGCAGTCGGCGCAACGCCGCGCTGACTGCCGACTGCGTGACGCCCAGACGCAACGCTGCACGGCTGGCGCTGGACTCTTCATGCAAGGCTTCGAAGACTTTTAGCAGGTTGAGATCGACGGTGGCGATATTCATGGTGTTCATATCATTCAGCAGCGAACGGGGCTTTATTCATGATCCGGTAGCGCCTGAGAATGAGCAACACCCGATTCCAATGGAGTTACTGCAATGCCCAAGTCAATCGTTGCTGCACTGCAAATCGGCGCACTGGCCGGCGGCAAGGCCGAGACCCTGGAGCAAATCCTCTCGTACGAAAACGCCATCCTTGAAGCCGGCGCGGCGCTGGTGGTCATGCCCGAAGCGTTGCTCGGTGGTTACCCGAAAGGCGAGGGGTTCGGCACGCAACTGGGTTATCGCCTGCCGGAAGGTCGAGAAGCATTTGCCCGGTATTTCGCCAACGCCGTCGACGTCCCGGGCGTAGAAACCGACGCGCTGGCCGGGTTGTCGGCGCGTACCGGAGCCAATCTGGTGATTGGCGTTATCGAACGCGCCGGCAGCACTTTGTATTGCACCGCGTTGTATTTCGATCCGCAGGCCGGACTGGTCGCCAAACACCGAAAACTGATGCCCACGGGCACCGAACGGCTGATCTGGGGCAAGGGCGATGGCTCGACGTTGCCGGTGATCGACAGCCAGGTCGGGCGCATTGGCGCGGTGGTGTGCTGGGAAAACATGATGCCGTTGCTGCGCACGGCGATGTACGCCAAAGGTGTGGAGGTGTGGTGCGCACCCACGGTGGACGAGCGGGAGATGTGGCAGGTGAGCATGCGCCACGTCGCCCATGAAGGGCGCTGCTTTGTGGTCAGTGCATGCCAGGTTCAGGATTCACCGCAAGCCCTGGGCGTGGAGATCGCCAACTGGCCGGCGGACCGGCCGTTGATTGCCGGTGGCAGCATAATTGTCGGGCCGATGGGCGACATTCTGGCCGGGCCGCTACGCGGCGAGCGCGGACTGCTCACCGCCGAAATCGACACCGAAGACCTGATCCGCGCGCGTTACGACTACGACGTCGTCGGCCATTACGCGCGCCCGGATGTGTTTGAGCTGACCGTGGATGAACGGGCCAAACCCGGTGTCCGGTTCAACACTTAATCCCTCTGTGGAGCGTGCTTGCTTGCGAAGGCATCGGTTCAGACGATAGAGATCCAAAGGGCCAAATCAAAATTTCCGTTACGCTTCCACTCAAGTATTGCGTCACGCGTTGTGTGCCCAATTCTCCGAGCTACGCATCCAGCGCCGGAACTTCATGAGCACTTGTATGCTCATGAAGTTCGGTCAGCGCATCCAAATCATTCACTTGGAAATTGAAAATTCTACATATTTCGAAATTAGAAAGTTCTCAATTATTCTTTTTATGTCTTAAGGTCTGTTATTTTTGACAGTGGAAATTCATTGGTTTGGCCGAGTATTCTCTGTGTGTGGTTTACTTTTTTATCGAGGAGTTGCTTGGATGAATAACAAGGAAGATGTCAAAAAAATAATTCACCCGGATTGGGGTAAGTGCGAGTTGCAAGACAAGAATGAGATTCCAGTTTTTAAAGGTGACTGGGGTAGCCTGGAAAATCGATTATATAAACATAAGCATCCTCGTGTGCCCGAGCTGAGAGGTGAAATGACATATCAGTATCATTTGCAGGATGGGTATGTGTTTTTTCATATGTTTAAATATATGCTGACTAGTCGGCCGACTGATAGAGTTTGGAGGAGGGCAAATATATATCTTAGTGCTATAAGTGAAACTGCGATGGGTGCGCAGAGCCCGGACAGTATGATTATGGACTATAAATGGCACGATCAAGGACTGGTCGTAGCTGTCAAGCTAAATCATTCGAAGGTGGCGGAATATAGTATTGGAGTTCAGTACGATGGAAGCAATAATGATGTGGGGGAGCACGAAAAGTGGGGGCCTATACTTTACGCAGAATTTTGAAGAGGCATATTGTTGGCTGATCAATTCTATGCTCGCCCCGTCACGGAGTATCCCGGTCAAGTAGGTGTTTATGAAATAAATCGTGCTGGTGGCGCGAGCGGGCATTACTATTCTTATGTTAGCGCTGAAGATGTTTTTGTGTTGTTCTTGGTTTTTTGAATGAAGGCCTATTAGGATAGTAATTGCACTGGTAAGTAAGTCCGCCAGATAAATTGGTGCCGGGGGGCAGAATCACCCAGATAGTCAGGTTGATTGTCTGGGTGAACTTGCGTTTTTTTTGTAAATAGTGTTTTTTGCATAGGCTTTTTCCGGATGGCGGCAGTCTATTCTGCGCTGACAGTCAGAATCGAGCCTTGTCCCTCCACCCTTCAAGTCCTACCACACAGACTCGCCTCCCACATTTGAACTTCAGTGTTGCTGTTGCCACTCTTCACGCGTGATCTCCCAGATTTCCCTGGGGAATCGTCCGCCGACAAAATCACCCTCATCAGTGCAGATCAAACGCATGCCGGTCCGTTCCGAGAGTTTGCGCGAACCGATATTGGGTGCGGCTTTCGGCGCACGCAGGACTGTCCGGCCAAGCGTTTCGAACCAGTATTCGGTCACGGCGGCACTGGCTTCGCTCATCAAGCCCTGGCCTTGCCATTGCAGGCCTAGCCAGAATCCACGGTGGTTGTTCTGTTCATCCATCAGGCTGACACTGCCGATCAGTTGTTCCGGCGCTGACTTCAACCGCATCGACCAGTGCCACTCTTTGCCCGCCGCCATCGCCGGCAACGCGATATCACGCAAGTAGGTCAGGGCACCGTCCGCGGGATAAGGCCAAGGCACAAGCGCGTTCAGATACTGCACCACTTCCCAGTGCGGGAACTGTTGTTGAATGCCGGCGGCATCGCTCATTTCCAGCTGCCGCAGCATCAGGCGTTCGGTGTACAGCGTAGGGATGACTTCCATGTTTTGTTTGGCATCCTTGATGCGGATTTACCAGGTGTCGGCTGTCGAGCCCGGTAGGTTGAGTGTGCCACTATCGGTGAAGCGGGACATCCGGGTTTTCCATGACCTGGAGGATCGAGGCTTCCGGGTCGAAATCGTCTTCTTCCAGCTCGATGAATTCTTCGGGCAGGAAGATGTTCAGCACGATAGCGCACAACGCGCCGACGGTAATCGGCGATTCAAAGATGTTATGCAGCGCCTTGGGCAACTCGCGCAATACCTCCGGCACGGCCGCCACGCCCAGGCCCATACCGAGGGAAATCGCCACGATCAGCATGTTGCGCCGATGCAGGCCGGCTTCGGCGAGGATCTTGATCCCGGCCACTGCAACGGTGCCGAACATCACCAGTTCAGCGCCGCCGAGCACCGGTTTCGGCATCAGTTGCAGCACCGCGCCGATCATCGGGAACAGCCCCAGCACCACCAACAGACCGGCAATGAAAAACGCCACGTAGCGGCTGGCCACGCCGGTCAGTTGAATCACGCCGTTGTTCTGCGCGAAGGTCACCATCGGCATGCTGTTGAACACCGCCGCCATGGCCGAGTTGAGGCCGTCGGCGAGCAGGCCGGATTTGATCCGGCGAATGTAGATCGGGCCTTTGACCGGCTGCCGGGAAATCATCGAGTTGGCCGTCAGGTCACCGGCAGCCTCAAGCGGCGACACGAGGAATATCACCGCCACCGGCACGAACGCCACCCAGTCGAAGTTGAAACCGTACTTGAACGGCACCGGCACGCTCATCAGCGGTACGTCGGGCATGCTGCCGAAATCCACGTGGCCCATGAGCCACGCCACGAGGTAACCGAGGGTCAGGCCGATCACGATGGCGCCGAGGCGCAGGAACGGCACATCAACACGGTTCAGCACAACGATGGTGCCCAGCACCAACGCAGCCAACGCGAGGTGACTGGCGGCGCCGAGATCCGTCGCGCCGAAGCCGCCGGCGATGTCGGTCATGGCGACTTTGATCAGCGACAACCCCATCAACGTGATGATCGTCCCGGTTACCACTGGCGTGATCAGCATCCGCAATTTGCCGATGAACTGGCTCAGCACCACTTCGATGAACGCGGCGAAAAAACACACGCCAAAGATTGTCGAAAGGATCTCATCAGTGCCGCCGCCGCGGGCCTTGACCATGAAACCGGCGCTGAGGATCACGCTGATGAACGAGAAACTGGTGCCCTGCAGACACAGCAAACCGGAACCGATCGGGCCGAATTTGCGCGCCTGGACGAAGGTGCCCAGCCCCGAGACAAACAGCGCCATGCTGATCAGATAGGGGATTTCGCTTTGCAGGCCGAGGGCGCTGCCCATGATCAGGGTCGGGGTGATGATGCCGACGAAACTGGCGAGTACGTGTTGCAGGGCGGCGAAGACGGTGGCGGTCAAATGAGGGCGATCGTCGAGGCCGTAGATCAGGTCGTTGTGGCGCGGGGCAGGGGCTTTTTCAGAGGCGGTCATGGTGGTTTGCGTGCCGAAAGGCGGGCCGGGTCAGAAAATGGAGGCGCAGGATGCCAGAAAATTCATCGACTTACACAAAACCCTTGTGGGAGCGAGCCTGCTCGCGATAGCGGTATATCAGTTGACCTTTATGCAACTCACACACCGCTATCGCGAGCAGGCTCGCTCCCACAGGGTCGTCACTGTGACTCAGGTGAATGCTGCGAGCAAATCCTCTTCAAAGGCTTTCTGCGCATCCCCCGGCACCTGCGCACGGTGGCGGGCCAGATGGAATGCCACGTCGAAACTCATATCGCTGCGGCGCACGGCCCTGAGCAATCCTTTGTCTTCCCAACTGCGGGCAAAGTGGCTGGGCAGGTAACCGACATGCTTGCCGGACAGAATGAAGGCGAGGGTGCCTTCGACCTGTTCCGAGCGCGCCGAGCACCGTTTGCCCTGAAAGGGCTCGTCGCTGCGCAAAAAACGGTAAGGGTGATCCACCCGGTCGCACGCCTGCAACGCTTGATCGTCCGGCGCCTCGTCGGTGAACAGCGGATGGCCGGCGGCGCAATACAAGTGCTGGGTTTCCGTGAACAGTTCGCGGTAGTCAAACGCGCTCTGCACTTGTGAGAAATAGCCGATCGCCAGGTCCAGCCGTTGTTGCAGCAGCAAGCGCTCCATTTCGCCGGGCATCGCGCTGATCAATTCGATACGCACCGACTCATCGCGTTCGCGAAAGCGCCGGATCGCCTCGGCCACCCGTTGCAGCACCGATTGATCCACGGCTTCGGACAGCCCCAGGCGCACCTCGCCGATCAGCCGACCGGCCACGCCATTGGATTGATGACGGAACGCTTCAATGGATTCGAACAGTCCGCGTGTCGCGGTCAACAGTTGCTCGCCTTTGGGGGTGATCCTGAATCCGCCCTTGCCGCGACTGCACAGCCGATAGCCGAGCCGGGTTTCAAGCCTGGCCATTTGCTGGCTGATGCTCGACTGGCTCAGACCCAGTTCACCCTGGGCTGCGCTGAAACCACCACATTCCACCACGCTGACGAACAGGCGCAGCAATTGCAGATCCACATCGTGAAGCTGGCCGAGCATCAAACATTACTCCGCAATAAAGTCAGGGTAACTGACTTGGTATTTTTCCAATGTATCCGACGACGCATGCTGGGGCCACTTCCTCTGGTCAGGTGTTCGTCATGGCTCCTCTATTCAAGCTGTGTTTACCCGCGCTGTTCCTTGCCGCCTCCGTGTCGGCCCATGCCGAGGAGAAGGTCGTCAATCTTTACAGTTGGGCCGATTACGTGGCCCCGGAAACCTTGCAGCGCTTCGAGCAGGAAACCGGCATTCACGTGCGCTACGACACGTTCGATTCCTCGGAAGTCCTGGAAACCAAGTTGCTCACCGGCGGCAGCGGCTATGACGTGGTGGTGCCGTCGTCCAGCGTGCTGGCGCGGGGGTTGGCAGCCGGTGCGTTGAAGGCGATTCCCCACGAAGGCCTCAAGGGCTACGCCAACCTCGATCCGGATTTGCTGGAAAAACTCGCCGCGGTCGATCCCGGCAACCGCTATGGCGTGCCATATACCTGGGGCACGCTCGGGCTCGGGATGAATGTGGAGGCGGTGAAAAAGCGCTTGCCGGATGTGCCGCTCAACAGCCTCGACTTGCTGTTCAAACCCGAATACGCCAGCAAGCTGAAAGATTGCGGCGTGGCAATCATCGATTCGCCGCAGGAAGTGATCGGCCTGGCGCTGCACTACCTCGGTAAAGATCCCTACAGCACCGACAAGTCCGATCTGTCAGCCGCCGAGGCGTTGTTGCGTCAGCTGCAGCCGAATGTGCTGTACGTCGCCAGTGGCCGGCAAATCAACGATCTGGCCAACGGCAGCGTCTGCCTGGCCTTGACCTACAACGGTGACGCGAGCATGGCCGCCGATCAGGCGCGCAAGGCCAACAAACCGTATGAAGTGGCGTACCGGATTCCCAAGGAAGGCACGCTGGTCTGGCAGGACAACCTGGCCATCCCCAAGGACGCGCCGCACCCCGAAGCCGCCCGAGTCTTCATCGAGTTCATGTTGCGTCCCGAATCCGTCGCGGCGCTGACCAACACGCTGTTCTTTGCCACCGCCAACCAGGCCGCCACACCGTTGGTGGATGAGGCGGTACGCAGCGATCCCGACATTTACCCCCTCGCCGATGTGCGCGAACGGTTGTACGCCGACCGCAGCATGAGCCTCAAGGACATGCGTCAGCGCACCCGTTTGTGGACCACTTTCCGTAGCCGCCAGTAAATAAACAAGAAGGAGCACCTGATGGACGTCCCCGTGCAAAACGACCAGGCCATGACCCGCGACAGTCTCTACGGGACTGCCGCCGAAAGTACCTACGCCGGTATCACCAGTTTCATGCGTCGCCGGTACAGCCGCGACTTGCGCGGTGTCGACGTGGCCGTCAGCGGCGTGCCGTTCGATACCGCCACCAGCAACCGTCCCGGCGCGCGTTTCGGACCGCGCGGCATTCGTGCGGCGTCCACCGGGATCGCCTGGGAGCGGCATTGGCCATGGGCGTTCGACCCGTTCGATCATCTGGCGGTGATCGACTACGGTGATTGCGACTTCGACTACGGTTCGCCGCATTCGGTGCCGGAAAGCATTGAAGCCCACGCCGAGCACATTCTGAATGCCGGTTGCGCGATGCTGACATTCGGCGGCGATCACTTCATCAGTTATCCGCTGCTCAAGGCGCATGCCCGTAAACATGGGGCGCTGTCGTTGATTCACTTCGATGCGCACAGCGACACCTGGCCAGATGAAGAGGGCAAGCGCGTCGATCACGGCACGATGTTCTGGCACGCGGCCAAGGAAGGTCTGGTGGACCCGTCGCGCTCGGTGCAGATCGGTTTGCGCACCACCAATGACGATCATCAGGGTTTTCAGGTGCTGGATGCGCGGCAGGTGCACCGGCGTGGGGTGGATGCGATTGTCGAAGCGATTCGCGCACGGGTCGGCGACAACCCGGTGTACCTGACGTTCGACATCGATTGCCTCGACCCGGCCTTCGCCCCCGGCACCGGCACACCGGTGTGTGGCGGTTTGAGCACGGTGCAGGCGCTGGAAATCCTCGGCGGCTTGCGCGGGATCAATCTGGTGGGGATGGACGTGGTGGAAGTGGCGCCGGCCTACGACAGTGCGGACATTACCTCACTGGCGGCGGCGACATTGGCGATGGAGATGCTGTGTTTGTATGCGGCGAAGCATAAGGTCGATCAGTAGTACGCGGGCCAATGTGGGAGCGAGCCTGCTCGCGATAGCGGACTGACATTCAACATTTATGTTGACTGTCTGGGGCCCATCGCGAGCAGGCTCGCTCCCACAATTTGATCGGTGTCAGGCCACCGGGATTATTGGCAGATCCAGGGTTTCGCCCCCGCTGAATCGCGCAAAAGAACCGGCAATGGACTCATGCGGCACACCTTTCGCCACTTCGCTGATGCCATCCAGCCGCGACAACTGATCGGCACTCAACTGCACATCCAACGCGCCCAATGTCGCATCCAATTGCTCACGCGTACGCGAACCCAGAATCGGAATCAGCGCCGTAGTCGAGCGTTTGGCTTTTTCCCGCAGCCAGGCAATGGCCACGTGCGTCGGGCTGGCGTCCAGCTCCGCCGCGACTGCAAGCAAGGTGTCGAGCAGGGCGGTTTCGCGGGCACTTTTCTCGGCGTGTACCAGCATGCCCAGTTTGGCGGCACGGTTGTTCTCGTCGCTGGAGCGGTATTTGCCGGTCAGGAACCCGCCACCCAGCGGCGACCATAAGGTCGCGGCCAGCCCCAACGCTTCGGCCATCGGCAGTTGTTCACGTTCAGCTGTGCGCTCGGCGAGGCTGTACTCGACCTGAATGGCGGCAATCGGCGCAAAACCGCGAACTTCAGCCAGCAGATCGGCGCGGGCGATGCGCCAGGCCGGGAAGTTCGACAGCCCTGCATAATGAATCTTGCCGGCGCGCACCAGATCATCAAAACCCCGGAGGATTTCTTCCATGGGCGTGACACCGTCGCTCATGTGCGCCCAGAACAGGTCGATGTGGTCGGTCTTGAGCCGTGTCAGGCTTTCTTCCACGGCGCGGACCATGTTCTTGCGGTTGTTGCCTGTGTGGGAAATGCCTGCGGCCGGTGTAGTCCCCAGTGTGTATTTGGTGGCGATGACCAGGCGATCGCGCTCAGCGGCGATGAACTCACTGAGCATGGCTTCCGACTGGCCACCCTGATAGCCGTTGGCGGTGTCGATGAAATTACCGCCGGCCTCCAGGTAGCCATCAAAGATGCGCTTGGCTTCATCGCGCTCGGCGCCATGACCCCAACCGGTACCAAAGTTACCGGCACCCAGCGCCAGTTCCGCAACGCGCAAGCCGGTTTTTCGGCCGAACACTTTGTAATGCATGGGATGACTCCTGAAGGAAGACGCTGCGGATTAATATAGATGTCGTAAGACATGTATTAAAGATGATGCTAGTCATGTATTCAGTCAAGGTGCTTTTTCATGAGTGGCAAAACGGGCCCGTGGTTACTGCCACTTTCTGACAGGGGGCTCTGCTAATCTGCGACATCCTTTCCGAAAAGAGCTTGCCGATTGTGTCTCGCACCACGCGTTTACTGACCTTGTTGCAAGTGCTGCGCGGCAAAAGTCGTCCGGTCACGGCGGCGACACTCGCCAGCGAGCTTGAGATTTCCGAGCGTACGCTCTATCGCGACATCGCGGAACTCACCGCGCTGGGCGCTCCGATCTACGGTGAGGCGGGGATCGGTTATGTGTTGCGCAGCGGTTTGTTCCTGCCGCCGTTGATGCTCAATGCCGATGAAACCGAAGCCATCGTGCTGGGGCTGCGTTACGTGGATCAGCGCGGCGATGAAGTGTTGAGCAAAGCGGCGGCCGATGCGTTGGCCAAGATTGCTGCGGTGCTGGCGCCCGAAGCGCTGGACGCTCTGCGCAACCCGACGGTGATGCCGGGCCCGCCCGGTTATGGCTTCGCGCCAAATGCCGTGCCGCTGAATGCGTTTCGCCAGGCGATTCGCGAACAGGCCAAGCTGCACATCGACTATGCGGACGCACAGCAAGTGCCGAGTCAGCGGCTGATCTGGCCGCTGGCGCTGGGGTTTCTCAACGAAGTGCGGATCATCGTCGCCTGGTGTGAGTTACGCGGCGCCTATCGGACTTTTCGTACCGACCGGATTTCGGCGGCGAGCGAGCAGGGCGAGCGTTATCCGGGGCGGCGCAGCGACCTGCTGCGTACCTGGCGCAAGCAGATGCAACTGGATGAAGCGGGGCGTTTCACTCCTGACAAGAACTGACACAGGCGTGTTCTAGCATGGCGTCAGAATCAACCAACAAGGAGCTGTCACCATGTCCCATCCTGCCTCTGCACTGGCGCCCGCCATCGCCGCTTACATTGCTGCCGCCAATGCCCGCGACACCTCGACGGTCGCCAGTTTTTTCGCTGAGGACGCCAATGTGTTCGATGAAGGTCAGCATCGGATTGGCACCCAGGCCATCGCCCAATGGATGCAAGACACCGCCCGGCGTTACCAGCCAAAGGTCGAAGTGCTCGACGTGCAACAGCGCACCGGCAAGGTGCTGGTGCACAACCTGATCTCCGGGACGTTTCCCGGCAGCCCGCTGGAATTGCGCTACATGTTTCGCCTGGACGAGCAGGGCAAGATCGCCCGGCTGGACATTTCACTGTAGACGTCGCGTCACGATGGCATACTGCCGCGCATGAATGCCGACTCCCCGTTAAGCGCCTGGCAACACGCCATCGAACAGAAGGGCTTCGTCCAGGACGAAGCCCAGGAACATGCTGTCTGGGCGCTGCAAAAATGCTACGAAGCGCTGCATGAAGGTCGCACCCCGGTCACGGGCGTGTACCTGTGGGGCCCCGTCGGGCGTGGCAAGACCTGGCTGATGGATCAGTTTTACCAAAGCCTGCAGGTCCCGGCCCGGCGCCAGCACTTTCACCATTTTATGGGGTGGGTGCATCAACGCTCGTTTCAGCTGACCGGCACCGCCGATCCGCTCAAGGCCCTGGCCCGCGAGCTGAGCGAAGAAGTCCGCGTGTTGTGTTTCGATGAGCTGTTCGTCAACGACATTGGCGACGCAATCATTCTCGGGCGCTTGTTTCAGGTGATGTTCGAGGAGGGCGTGGTGGTGGTCTGCACGTCCAATCAGCCGCCGGACATGCTGTACGCCGATGGCTTCAACCGCGACCGCTTCGTGCCCGCGATCGAGGCGATCAAGCAGCACATGCAGGTGATCGCGGTGGATGGCGGCGAAGATCATCGCCTGCATCCCGGCGCTGGTTTGCAACGCTATTGGGTCGCCGCGCCCGGGCAACCCGGCGCGTTGGAGGATGTGTTCAAGGCGCTGACCGCCGGCCAGTCAGTCTCCAGTGAACCGATCAAGGTCGGTTACCGTTCGCTGAATGTGGTGCAGGCCAGTGAAACCGTGCTCTGGAGCCGTTACGCCGACCTCTGTGAGCAACCCTTTGCCGCCATGGATTTCATGGCCCTGTGCGACACCTTCAGGGCTATTCTGTTGAGTGACGTGCCCAACCTCAGCGCGCAAAAACGCGCCGGCCGCATCGCCCGTGGCACCGAAGACGGGGTCGAGCGGGTGGTGGCGGGTGATCGCGAGTTGCCGCAATTGTCGGTGCACGACGACGGTGTGCGGCGCTTCATCGCGTTGGTGGACGAATGCTATGACCGCAAAGTGCCGTTGTACCTCGAAGCCCAGGTGCCGATGGAATCGCTCTACACCGAAGGCTATCTGGAATTCCCGTTCCGCCGCACACTCAGTCGCCTACAGGAAATGCAGCTGCAACGTTTCGCCGACGCTTGAACCCAAGGAGCCGCGAACATGAATCAGCCCTTGTCCCACCATTTGCTGACCATGGCTTATCAGAACGCCTGGGCCAATCATCGACTGGCCAAGGCCTGGAGCCAGTTGAGCGCACAGGAGCTGGCGGCGCCGCGTGTCAGTTTCTTCCCCAGCCTGCGTGCGACCCTCAACCACATCCTGACCTGCGACTGGTTTTACATGGATGCGCTGGAGCGGGAGTTGCGTGGCGATGTTCCGCATCCTGAATGCACGGTGTTCTTCAACAAAGACGAGCCGTTCACCGCTGCCGCTGACCTGCAGCGCGAACAGGCCCAGGTTGATCGCCGCTTGATCGCCTACTGCGAGCAGATGCGCGACGCCGATCTGGGCAAGATTGTGACAATCGCCCGAGACACGCCGCAATACGACAGTCGTTTGCGCCTGCTGTCTCATCTGTTCGAGCATCAGATCCATCATCGCGGGCAGGTACACGCCATGCTCAGCGGCACGCCGGTCGCGCCACCACAACTGGACGAGTTTTTCTGCGCCGGGGAGTCGGGCCTGAGGGCGGCGGATTTCGCCGAGCTGGGGTGGACCGAAGCATTGATCTGGGGCACCTCTGTTTAAAGATTGCGCGATGAACGGGACTCGCGATAGGGTCGCTGTGCCCTGCGGCGCGATCTGCGCGCCGGGGCAATTTCATGTGTAATCGAGGTGGAAATGGAATCCGCAGAAATTCTAGTGCTTCAGGCCAGTTACACCAATCCGGTGCATGCCGAGGCGATAGGTCAGGTGTTGAATCATTACGCCGAGGACCCGATGGGTATCGGTCATTCTTTGCCGGCCGAGGTGCTGGAGCACCTTCCGGGGGAGCTGGCCAAACGTCCCCATGCGTACAGCGTGCTGGCGTTCGTCGGGGGTGAGCCGGCAGGGCTGGTCAATTGCTTTGAAGGTTTTTCGACGTTTGCCTGTCGGCCATTGGTCAACGTGCATGACGTGGTGGTAGTGAAACAGTTTCGCGGATTGGGCCTGAGCCAGAAGATGCTGCAAAAGGTCGAGGAAATCGCCCGTCAGCGCGGCTGCTGCAAAATCACGCTGGAGGTGCTGGAAGGCAATGCCGTGGCGCAGAAGTCCTACGCCAAATTCGGCTTCAGCGCCGGCATGTTCGATCCGGAGCACGGCCGGATGCTGTTCTGGACCAAACCCCTTTAACCCTCTATGCACCGCGCACTGTAGGAGCCGGCTTGCTGGCGATGGCGTTTTTGAAATCGCCATCGCCAGCAAGCCGGCTCCTACAGGTCCGAGTTTCACATAACCCTGTTTAAGGCTTGTAGTGCTCGGTCACTTGCGCCGTTTGATCGTCCGGAACCCGGACCTCAGCGGTTTGCTGACTCTGATTCTCCTGTTGGCTGAGCCGCAGGCTTTCGTAGTAATAGCGCATGCGTTCTGCGCCACCTTCGGCAAATGCGCTGATCGAAACGAACGTCATCAGGCCGGCAACGATCAAGGGTGTACATTTCATGGTTCGCCTCCCAAAACGGATATCGGGTGCTTTTCATCCATGAAGCAATGTCGCGAGAACATTATCTGCCGATTTCGTCGATTGGGAATTAACTGCGCCTAGAGCTTCCAGTCCAGGCTCAGTGTCACCGTACGCGGATCACCCCAATACACACCGTTATAGAAACCGACGTTGTCGTAATACTTCTTGTCGAACAGGTTATCGACGTTGAGCGAGGCGGACAGGTGCGGGTCGAACTCGTAACGTGACATCAGGTTGACCACGGTGTATGCGCCTTGCCGGATGTTTGTGCGTTCAGTTATCACATTGCCAGCGGCGTTGCGTCCGACCGGGCGATTGGCGGCGCGGTAAACGTCACTTTGCCAGTTCACTGCACCGCCCACGGTCAGGGCCTGCCAGTCGCCAGGCAGGCGATACGAAGTGGACACCCGAAGCAGGTTCAGCGGCTGACTGGTATTGGTGCGTTTTTCTTCGCCATTGACCGAGTGGGTGTAGGTGTAGCCGGCGGTCATGTTCCAGTGCGGCATGACCTCGCCGGAGAGCTCGGCTTCGAAACCCTGAACCTTGTTGCCCTTACCGCTGGAGGTGTAGAACTCCTCGCCGGTAACCGGGTCCGGCGGCACCGAATCGTCGCGTTCGGCGACATTGTCCTGTTTGCTCCAGAACACGGCGGTGGCGAGGTTCAGTCGCTCCTCCAGCAGGCTGCCCTTGAGGCCAAGTTCATAGTTGCTGCCCACCACCGGTTCGAGGTATTTGCGGCTACTGTCGCGGTTGGTTTGTGGCTTGAAGATATCGGTGTAGCTGATGTAAGCCGTGTATTCGGGCGTCAAGTCGTACAGCAGCCCGGCGTATGGCGTCCATAGGTCGTTGTGTTGCTGGCGGGTAACTTCGGACTCGCTCAACTGCAGATTGTCGGTGTAACTGTTAGCCGTTTTCGATGCTTTCCAGCTGCCATAGCGGCTGCCGAGGACGGCGTGCAGATCGTCGGTCAACGTCAGGCGAGTGGCCAGGTAACCGGCCTTTTGGCGGGTGTTGTCGCTGGAGCCACGCAGGCTGGTGACGGTGTCGGGGAATTTGGGGATGCCGCCCATGTACTTCCAGTCGGGTACGTTTTCGTAGTCCTTCGGGCGGGCGCCATCGACGGTGTGTGGGCTTTCGTCGCTGCGTTCGGCTTCGCCATACCCGAGCATCATTTCGTGCTCACGCCCGAACAGGGAATAGGGTCCGGACACGTTGAAGTCGTAAGCCTTCATTTTTTGCGTGCCGATCATGTGGCTGACGTTGGCGATCATGCCGCTGCGATCCGCCTCGGGGAAGCCGCCACCGCCGTAGTAAATCTTGCCGTCGGTGTCGCTTTCGCGATGGGTGTAAGCCGCCTTGAGGTGCCAGCCCATCCCCAGTTGCTGATCCAGCGTGGCGAACGCGGTCTTGTCTTTCAGCGGCCAGGAACTCCAGGGGGTGGCCATGTTGGTGGAGCGGCCGAGGCCGGCTTTGCTGCCGTCCGCGTTCCAGTAGGGCACGGTCCCCCAGGAGGTGCCCTGTACCTGCTTGTCCTGATAGTCATAACCCACGGCGAGCAGCGTATCGTCGGTCAGATCGGCTTCGAGAATCCCGTAGCCGACTTCCCTTTGCAGCTGATACTTGTCGCGCACCGAATGACTGTCGCGATAGGCCAGCACGCTGCGCCCGCGCAAGCGTCCGTCGAACGCCAGCGGCCCGCCGACATCGACGTAACTGTAGTAATCGTCATAACTGCCGCCGCTGACACCGGTTTTGGCTTCCCACTGCGACGTCGGACGCTTGCGCACCATGTTGATGGTGGCCGAAGGGTCGCCTGCGCCCGTGGTCAGGCCGGTTGCCCCGCGCACGACTTCGATACGGTCATAGATGATGGTGTCGGAATCGGACTTCATGTAGTTGAAGGTGTTGAGCATCCCGTCGATCTGGAAATTGTTGATCGTGTAGCCGCGGGAGGAATAGACGACCCGGTCCGAGTCGTTGTGCTGAACCACCACGCCTGTGGTCTGGCGCATGGCGTCGGAGAGCGTGTCGAGTTTGAAGTCGTCCATTTGCTGGCGCGTGATCACGGACACCGATTGCGGCGTCTCTTTGATCGACAGGTTCAGGCGGGTGGCGGTGCTCATGGCGCCGGTGGTGTACGACCCGGTGTTTTCGGTGGTGCTGCCCAAGCCTTGGGCCGTGATGCTGGTGGCACCGAGTACCAGGGCGGAGGGTTGTTTGTCCGGGTCGGTTTCAGCCAGCAGGTCCGGGCTTAGTACGGCACTGCAAAACCCAAGGGTAAAGGTCATGGAACGGGTGATAGGCGCGAACATCGCGGCCGACTCCTTGTCGTCAATGAAAAAATTCCGTTTGTTCAAAGACGAAGGAGGGCGGGGGTATTTAGTTGTAAACGAGAATTATTATCTTCCATGGCAATTGTAGGAGCGAAGCTTGCTCCGGGCGGCGTTCCGACGAAGACGTCGGCTCAGCCAGCATAGATGTTGAATCTGCCGACCTCTTCGTCGGAACGCCGCCCGGAGCAAGCTTCGCTCCTACAGATCTACTGCTGAGCGACTGCCGGGGTCGGCTTCACCTTGGGTTTGATCAGGCTGAAATCGATCAGCGCTTTCTGCTCGCGCTCATAAGGATTGCCGATCAGCAGTGGGCGCGGCTTGAAACTGTCGCTGACCACGCTCTTGCTGCGATCCAGTTCATCGAAGCTCAGCCCCGCCAGATCGGCCCAGGTATGGATCAGGTGCGAGCTGCTGTACGGCCGCCCCAGATCACCGGCAAAGCTCCAGTCATGGCTTTCGCGCCATTTCGGCGAGGCCCAGGCCATGAATGGAATGGTGTACATCGGTGCCGTCGGCTTGGCCTCATTGCGACCCAGCGTGTTGTGACCGGCAGAGTCGAAAACGTCTTCGCCGTGGTCGGAGAGGTACAGCAGGAAGCCGTTAGGATCGGACTTGGCGTAATCCTTGATCAGGCTCGAAACCACGAAGTCGTTGTACAGCACCGCGTTGTCGTAGCTGTTGTAGGTCGGCAACTGATCGTCACGCACGCCAGCCGGAACGCCGTTGCGGTCCTTGAACTTGTCGAAGGTCGATGGGTAGCGGTACTGATAGCTCATGTGTGTGCCGAGCAAATGCACGACGATCAACTTGCGTGGCGCCGCGTCGGCCAAGGCCTTGTTGAACGGCTCGATCACGTCGCCATCGTACTGGGCGGCGTTCTGGTTGCGGTTGTTGTTCAGGTACACCTGCTCGTCGGCCTGCTCGGAGAAGGTCGTGAGCATGGTGTTGCGCTTGGTCATGGTTTGCTGGTTGGTGATCCAGAAAGTCTTGTAGCCTGCCTGTTTCATCATGCTGACCAGCGACGGCGTCGACAGGTACAGCTCCGGGTTTTCTTCGTCGGCGAACGTCAGGACCTGCTGCAATGCCTCGATGGTGTAAGGGCGTGGGGTGATGACGTTATTGAAGACCGCCAGTTGGTCCTTGAGCTTGTCCAGTTCCGGCGTGGTTTCACGCGGGTAACCGTAGAGACTCATGCGCTGACGGTTGGTGGATTCGCCGATCACCAACACCAGGGTGGCGGGCTGATTGGCCATCGAGTCCTTGAAATTGTGCAGCGGTGGAATCTTGCTCGCGCTGTCGAGCATGCCCTGCATGTCGGCCAGGGTGTCGAGGTAGCGGTGATAGGCCACGGCCATCTGCCACGGCACTGCCGGTTCGATGCGGGTTTCGAACTTCTCGAAACCACTGGCGAAACTGCCGGTGTGAACGGTCTGCTTGGCCAGCGGATAACCCACCACGGCCATCAGTATGGCGGTCGCCGCGACCAATGCGCGACCACGGGGCATGTACACCGGGCGCAAGCGGGTCCACAGGAAATAGGCAAACAGCGTGTGGGCGACAAATGCCGCCACCATCCACCAGGCAAAATACTGGGTCATGTACTCGCCGGCTTCAGAGATGTTCGACTCGAACATGATGAAGATGACGCTCTGGGAAAATTCCTGCTGATAGATGAAGAAGTAACCGAGACTGGCCATGGAACAGGCCCAGAGCACCACGCCGATCAGCGCCGCCAATACACGCGTCTTGCGGGGAAACAGCAGCATCGGCGCCAACCAGATGGCGCTCATGGTGAAGGCCTGGCGGAAACCGCTGAACCCGGAGGTGCCCGTCAATTGGATCAGCAGTTGGGTAATGCCGGAGAAATACCAGAAGAACAGAAACAGCCAGAGAAACCCTGCCCAATCAAACTTGTCCGCAGTCGAATTGCTGCGTTCATACAAAGCCATTGCGTGCTCCAGCCAGAAATCACTTCCACCGCCGGGACGGAAAGGTCGCCGACGAACAGGCGCCGCGCAGATACCGGGCGGCCATAAAGGACCGGAGTATCAACAAGGGCGTGTGAAAGTTTTGTGAGCTGCTGAGCGCGGGTAAATCGTGATGGCGTATCGGAAACAGCGATTGGCTGCTTCCGATTCAGGCGAGGGGATCAGGCGTGGGGAGCGCGCAAAGTGACAGGCATCGGCTGAGCCTGGATACCTTGCGTAAGCAGGCGCAATTGCTCGACTTCCTGTTTGAGCTGGTCGCGTTCGTCTTTCAACTGGCGCAATTCATCACGACGAATCGTGACGTAAAGGGTTTGTGCTGGCCGTGCTGCTTGTACTGTGCCCATTGCTCACCTCGCAAATGGCTTGCCTCAACTGTAAATCCGCCCCGACATCGGTGCTGATTTACTATCGGCGCTGATTTTGATTTCTTTTGCCCCGGAAGGGAACTTTTTTATTTTTCGTGGTCGTTGTGTCTTCGGCACGATTCCCGACGTTATCAATCAGGATCGGGCACAATGCCCGGAAACTTCATGCCAACGCTCTGGACTAACCCTCATTAGTCGCGTTGGGCTATAACCTTTGACACACATTTATTTGTAGTAGGGAGCATCAGCACATGCAACTCGGGATTATTGGACTGGGCCGCATGGGCGGCAATATTGCGCGGCGCCTGATGCTCAACGGGCATACCACCGTTGTTTACGACCGCAATACCGCCTTCGTCGACACCCTGGCCGCCGACGGCGCCAAGGGCGTCACCGACCTTCCAGCCCTGGTCGCCGGCCTGGCCAAACCACGAGCGGTCTGGGTCATGCTGCCGGCAGGCGCACCGACCGAAGACACCATCGACACCCTGAGTACCTTGCTCGAAGCCGGCGATACCATCATCGACGGCGGCAACACCTTCTATAAGGACGACATTCGCCGGGCAAAAAACCTCTCGGAAAAAGGCCTGCACTACATCGACGTCGGTACCTCCGGCGGCGTCTGGGGTCTGGAGCGTGGTTACTGCATGATGATCGGTGGCGAAGCCGAAGTGGTTAAACGCCTCGATCCACTGTTCGACAGCCTGGCGCCTGGCATGGGTGACATCCCGCGCACCAAGGACCGCAAGTCGGACGACGATCGCGCCGAACGCGGTTACATCCACGCCGGTCCCGCAGGTTCCGGCCATTTCGTGAAGATGATCCACAACGGCATCGAATACGGAATGATGCAGGCCTTCGCCGAAGGCTTCGACATCCTCAAGACCAAGGCCAGCACCAACCTGCCGGAAGACCAGCGCTTCAACCTGAACGTCGGCGACATCGCCGAAGTCTGGCGTCGTGGCAGCGTGGTCTCGTCGTGGCTGCTCGACCTGACCGCCGATGCCCTGGCTGCCGATCCGCAGCTCGATAATTTCTCCGGTTCCGTAGCGGACAGCGGTGAAGGTCAATGGACCATTGAAGCGGCCATGGAACAAGCGGTGCCGGTGCCGGTGCTGTCGAACTCGCTGTTCGCCCGCTATCGCTCGCGCGGCCAAGGCACCTTTGGCGACAAGATCCTCTCGGCCCAGCGCTTCGGCTTCGGCGGCCACGTGGAGACTGCGAAGAAATGACCCGTTTGATCCGCAATAAATCCAAGGCAGAACCCGCACCACCGACCACGCTGTTCCTGTTCGGTGCCCACGGTGACCTGGTCAAGCGCTTGCTGATGCCGGCGCTGTACAACCTGAGTCGCGACGGTCTGCTTGGCGATGGACTGCGGATCATCGGCGTTGATCACAACGCCATCACCGACGAAGCGTTTGCCCAGAAGCTCGAAGACTTCATTCGGGCCGAAGTGGCAAGCAAGGTCGGCAAGGGCGATCAAGCCCTTGACCCGGCGTTGTGGGCCAAACTGGCCAAGGGCATCAGCTACGTCCAGGGCGACTTCCTGGACGACAGCACGTATCAGGCGCTGGCGGCGAAAATCGCCGCCAGCGGCACCGGCAACGCGGTGTTCTACCTGGCCACCGCGCCTCGTTTCTTCAGCGAAGTGGTGCGTCGTCTCGGCGCTGCCGGTTTGCTGCAAGAGACGCCGCAAGCGTTCAGAAGGGTAGTCATCGAAAAACCGTTCGGCTCCGACCTGCTCACTGCCGAAGCCTTGAACGCATGCTTGCTCAAGGTCATGACGGAAAACCAGATCTACCGGATCGATCACTATCTGGGCAAGGAAACCGTGCAGAACATTCTGATCAGCCGGTTCTCCAACAGCCTGTTCGAAGCGTTCTGGAACAACCATTACATCGACCACGTACAGATCACCGCCGCGGAAACCGTCGGCGTGGAAACCCGTGGCAGTTTTTATGAACACACCGGCGCCCTGCGGGACATGGTGCCCAATCACCTGTTCCAGCTATTGGCGATGGTAGCCATGGAACCGCCGGCTGCCTTTGGCGCCGATGCGGTTCGCGGCGAGAAGGCCAAAGTAGTGGGGGCGATCCGTCCCTGGTCCACCGAAGAGGCACGGGCCAACTCGGTGCGCGGCCAATACGCCGCCGGCGAAGTCGACGGCAAGCCGTTGGCGGGTTATCGCCAGGAAACCAACGTAGCGCCCGATAGCACGACCGAAACCTATGTCGCGCTCAAAGTCATGATCGACAACTGGCGCTGGGTCGGCGTGCCGTTTTACCTGCGCACCGGCAAGCGCATGAGTGTGCGCGACACCGAGATTGTCATCTGCTTCAAACCGGCGCCTTACGCGCAGTTCCGCGATACCGAGGTCGATGAGCTGCAACCGACCTATCTGCGGATCCAGATTCAACCCAACGAAGGCATGTGGTTCGACCTGTTGGCCAAGCGCCCCGGCCCGGCGTTGAAAATGGCCAATATCGAACTGGGTTTTGCCTATAAGGATTTCTTCGAAATGCAGCCGTCCACCGGCTACGAAACCCTGATCTACGATTGCCTGACCGGCGATCAGACGCTGTTCCAGCGCGCCGACAACATCGAGAACGGCTGGCGTGCCGTGCAACCGTTCCTCGATGCCTGGCAGCAGGATGCGAGCGTGCAGACTTACGCGGCGGGCGAAGACGGGCCGGCGTCGGCAGAAGACCTGCTGACTCGCGATGGCCGCGTCTGGCATGGCCTCGGATGAGTGACGAACCGCAACAACCCATCCGCTTTTTGCTCAGTGACATGGACGGCACCTTGTTGCTGCCCGATCACAGCCTCAGTCAGCGCACCATCGAAGCGGTCCGTTCGTTGCGTGAGTCGGGCGTGCTGTTCAGCCTGGCCACCGGCCGGCCGCCGAAAGCCATGCTGCAGCAGATCGAAGCCTTGGGTGTCGATCTGCCGACGGCGGCGTTCAATGGCGGCACCATCGTAAACCCCGACGGCAGTTTGCTGGTCGCGCATTATTTGCCGGCAACCGCCGCGCTGACCACGTTGACGCAGTTTGCCGATCTGCCGGACATCGAGGTGTGGGTGTTCAGCGGCGGCGACTGGCTGGTGAAAGACTCGAATGGCCCCATGGTGCCACGGGAACAGCATGGCCTGGGGTATCCGCCGGTGGTGGTGGAGAGTTTCGAGCCCTATCTGGAGTACATCGACAAGATCGTCGCGGCGAGCAACAACACGCAGTTGTTGATTGAGCTGGAGGCGCAGTTGCTGCCCAGGGTCGAGGGCCAGGCGCAGGTGTCACGCTCGCAGCCGGTGTACCTCGACGTGACCGCGATGCAGGCAAACAAGGGGGACGCGCTGGCGACATTGGCGGAGTTCCTCGGTGTACCGCTCGGGCAGACCGCCGCCATGGGCGATGGCGGCAATGACCCGGCGATGTTTCATCGCGCCGGATTGTCGATTGCCATGGGTCAGGCGGAGGAGGCGGTGAAGCGTCAGGCCGACGTAGTGACCGGGGCCAATACCGAAGACGGCGCGGCGCAGGCGATCGAGCGGTACATCATCAACGCAGGTTAAACCGCGTCATCGTTCTTCGCGGGCAAGTCGGATCGCCGCACCGCTCGCTCCTACAGATTCACCGCTAGTTTGTAGGAGCGAGGCTTGCCCGCGAAGGCGTCAAACCTGCCGACTCAAAGCCAGAAACTCACGGCATACCACCCAAGAACACCCATCACAACGGTATACGGCAACGCCATCCACACCATCCGCCCGTACGACAGGCGAATCAGCGGGGCAATCGCCGACGTCAGCAGAAACAGAAACGCTGCCTGGCCATTCGGCGTCGCCACGCTCGGCAGGTTGGTGCCGGTGTTGATCGCAATCGCCAGTGTCTCGAAATGCTCACGGCTCATGTGGCCGGAGATGAACGCCTGTTTCACTTCGGTGATGTAAATGGTCGCGACGAACACATTGTCGCTGATCGCCGATAGCAAACCGTTGGCAATAAACAGCATGCCCGGTTGCTGGTTCGCCGGCAGTGCCAGCACCCACTGGATCAGCGGCGTGAACAACTGCTGGTCGTGAATCACCGCCACCACCGCGAAAAACACCACCAGCAGCGCCGTGAACGGCATGGCGTCCTTGAAGGCGTTGCCGATGCGGTGCTCGTCAGTGATGCCCGTGAATGCGGTAATCAGCACGATCACCATCAAGCCGATCAAACCGACTTCGGCAATATGGAACGCCAGGGCGGCAATCAATATCAGCGCCGCCAGCCCCTGAACGATCAGCGCAGCGCGTTGGTGTGAGGTGCGTTGGGCGTTGTCTTCGGCGGCGTAATTGGCCAGTACCGCGCGCACGTTGTCTGGCAGGAGCGTGCCGTAACCGAACCAGCGCATTTTCTCCAGCAGCACGCAGGTCACCAGGCCCGCCACCAGCACCGGCATGGAAACCGGGGCGACTTTCAGGAAGAACTCAGAGAAGTGCCAACCCATTTCGTGGCCGATCAGCAGGTTCTGCGGCTCGCCGACCAGCGTACAAACGCCACCCAGTGCAGTGCCCACGGCGCCGTGCATCAGCAAGCTGCGCAGGAAGGCGCGGAACTGCTCGAGGTCCCCGTGGTGCAGCGTTGGCAGCTGCTGGTCATCGTTGAATTCGCTGTCCTGGCGCGGATCGTTACCCGACGCGACACGGTGATACACCGAGTAAAACCCCACGGCGGCACTGATGATCACGGCGGTCACGGTCAAGGCATCGAGAAAAGCCGAGAGGAACGCCGAAAGAAAGCAGAACATCAATGCCAGCATGGCTTTAGAGCGAACGCCGAGCAGCAGGCGCGAAAACAGAAACAGCAGCAGGTCTTTCATGAAGTAGATGCCGGCCACCATGAACATCAGCAGCAGAATCACCGGGAAGTTGTGCAGCAGTTCGTCATACAGCGCCTGAGGCGTGGTCATCTTCAGCAACAGCGCTTCGACCAGCAGCAAGCCGCCCGGCATCAGGGGATAGCACTTGAGCGCCATGGCCAGGGTGAAGATGAATTCCAGCACCAGCAGCCAACCGGCCGCTACCGGACCTACGGTCCACAGCACCAGGGCGTTGAGAATCAGGAAACCGACAATACTGGCCTTGTACCAGCGAGGTGAGTGCCCGAGAAAATTATGCGCGAACGCCTGGGCCATTGAGCCGGACATCGGCTGCTCCTTGTATTAAGAAGCGCGCAACTTGCCGCAAGCGGTACGGAAGATCAAGCGCAGGAAAGTTCGGCAGGCCTATCCCAGATAGCGTGCGACGATTGCCCGGTAGTTGCCATCCAGCGAATAGCCGCCTACGACAATGTTGCCATCGTCCTGCACGGCCAGCGACGTTGCCGTATCCAGGCTGCGACCCAGGCGGGTACGGACCCAGCCGATGCCTTTGCCGAACAGCTCGTCGAGTTGTCCGTCAGGACGATGCCGGGCCAGGATGAAGTCGGCTTCGACACCACCGATGGTCGCGCCAACGGTCAGCACTCGCCCGTCTGCAAGGGCGTGGGCGGCGGTCCACTGGCAGCCACTGTGGCCGATTCCCAGCAAATGCGGCTGGCCACTGTTGCAATGGATGTCCGGGCGACCGTTGCTGTGTACTTTCAAGGCCATGCAATGCATCGGGTCGCGGCTGCTGCCAAAACAGTGCAGGTCGCCGTTGGTCTGCTGGACGACGTGGCTGACCTGAGCGTGACGCCCTTGTGCCAAGAAACTCATGAAGCCATCCACGGCGAAACGGTCATCCAGGCTGCCGTCGCTTAGATAACGCGCAAGCAGGCCTTCTTCAGGGAAGTTGATCGAGCCGCCCACCAGAATCCGTCCGTCGCGTTGCACCAGCAGGCTGCTGAGCCAGGTGTTCATCAGCAGGTGCCTGACCAGGACGAAGCCACGACCGTTGAAGGTGTTGTCCAGCGAACCGTCGGGGTTTAGTCGCACCAGCAGGCCGACGTGATCGGCCAGTTCAAAATGATGATTGGCCAGCAGGACCATCCGGCCGTCTTCCTGCACGCACACATCACAGGCTTCGGCGCCCGGTACGCCGGGGGGAAGCCAGGCATCCCGCACGCCCCGGGAAAGATCGCCCGGCAGGCGTACGACTCGGCGTCCGTTGTCGCCAAAGTCGGGGACCGGTTTGCCTTGCTGATCGAACAAGGCGAGGGCAGGCAGTGTCTGGTGCGCATTTTCATAGTGCAGGCCGGCCAACAGAATGCACCCGTCGGGCCGGATCAGCACTTTGCCACCCATGGCTTCGAAGCCGGGTTCGAACTGGCTGATGACACTGCCTTGTTTGCCGAACGCCAGATCCGCCGAGCCATCCGCAAGCAGGCGGGCCAGACCGAAGCGACTGCCGCCCGGGGTCCCGACCTTGGCCGCGACGAGCAGCCGGCCTTGTGAATCAATCGCGACGCCGGTGGCCATGCTCGACGTGCTGCCGGCGAAATACACCTGGGTTTTTCCGGCGCTGGCAAAGGTTTTGTCGAGCTCCCCGGCGGCGCTCAGCGTCGCAGGCAGGACCACAGCGGTCTGGGTTGACATGCACGCATCTCCTTGCGAGTCGTCTTGATCCAGGAGTTGGGGGGGGCGACTTATAGTAGAAACATTCAATCCCTGAATGATTGGTTGCACAACTGTAATAACTAACAGACGGAGGGTCGTTTTGTGCCAGAACAGTGTCTTTTCGACCCACTGACAAGCCTGCCAAGTATTTGGCCGCGTTCAGGTACAAATAAATGTTGCGCGTGTTGTCTGCTGGCAAGGCCGGCAAACTAACGATCATGGAGGAGGGTGCGGATTACCGATAAGTAATCCGCAAAAAGATTAGTGCGGCATCGACCACGACTGCAGCGTGTAACCTTCCTGGCTCAGCTCTTTACGGGCTTCTTCCAGAACATGTTCCAGTTGTGCCTGGTCGGTATAGGCACTGCTTGGGATCTGCTTGCGAATGCAGGTGTTGGTACGGTCGATGACGGTCAGGCTGAGTTCGCCGTTGCCGTCTTGTGGGGCCCAGGCCACGCATTGAAATGGCTGGAATGCGCGGTTGGCAATCAAAAGAGCTTCGTTGATACGGAGCGGGGCGGTCATGGGTTTTTCTCTCTGTATGCCCAATCAAGTGATGTGCCGTCGGTTGGGCTTACCGTTCGGCTGGTTACTTGTACTGATGCCCGCAACCGGTGGGTGGGTCACATACAATTAAAAGAATTTTCAACTTTCTTTCATCGGCTCAAGGTTTCGACGGCTTTTGAAAGCTGGCTGAAAGGTTCGAGTCGTTAGGTAACTAATAAAGTTGCTTCTTATAACTGCTTGCGCGCACTTCCTATAGTCAATCGATACAAGACAGTGTCAAATTCTTGCTAGTGTTACAGCCAGATCCGCCAAATGATTGTTTTTAATAAAATTTCATAAAATTTGGCGTCAAGGAACAGTCATGATCGAAGCGCCTGCGTTACGACGTCTGTTAGTAGTGGACCCTTGCGACGACTGTCATCGCCTGCTGCCAGGTCTGCGTTCTGTAGGTTGGGATGTTGATAGCTGTACGCTGGAAAATGCCGCTGACCGAACCTGCGACGTCGGCCTGTTGCGGCTCCAGCCTTTTCATCTGGAACACCCCGATGCGGTCAAGGAACTGATCAGCCGCAGTGGCACCGAATGGATCGCCGTGCTCAATCAGGAAGTCCTGCGGCTGCAAAACGTCGGGGACTTCGTCTGCGAATGGTTTTTCGATTTCCACACCTTGCCGTTCGATGTCTCCCGGGTTCAGGTGACGCTGGGTCGGGCGTTCGGTATGGCGCGTTTGCGTGGTCAAGGCACGGTTCACATCGATCAGCCGGAACACGAGCTGCTTGGTGACAGCAAACCGATTCGCGAACTGCGCAAACTGCTGAGCAAACTGGCGCCAACCGAATCTCCGGTGTTGATTCGCGGCGAGAGCGGGACCGGTAAAGAACTGGTCGCCCGCACGCTCCATCGGCAATCCCAGCGCCACAGCAAACCCTTTGTCGCGATCAATTGCGGCGCAATTCCCGAACACCTGATCCAGTCCGAATTGTTCGGCCACGAGAAAGGTGCCTTTACCGGCGCCCATCAGCGCAAGGTCGGGCGGATCGAAGCGGCCAATGGCGGCACTCTGTTTCTCGATGAGATCGGTGACTTGCCGCTGGAGCTACAAGCCAACCTGCTGCGTTTTCTCCAGGAAAAACACATCGAACGCGTGGGCGGCAGCCAGCCGATTCCGGTCGATGTGCGGGTGTTGGCGGCGACCCACGTCGACCTTGAAGCGGCCATCGAGAAGAAACGCTTCCGCGAGGATTTGTATTACCGCCTCAACGTGCTGCAAGTGGCCACCGCACCGCTGCGTGAGCGGCATGGCGACCTGTCGATGCTGGCCAACCATTTTTCCCATTTCTACAGTCATGAAACCGGCCGCCGTCCGCGCAGTTTCAGCGAGGACGCACTGATCGCCATGGGCAAGCACGACTGGCCGGGCAACGTGCGGGAGCTGGCCAACCGTGTACGTCGCGGGCTGGTTCTGGCGGAAGGGCGGCAGATCGAGGCGCGAGACCTCGGGCTGATCAGTCAGCACACAATCGCCGCACCGATGGGCACCCTCGAAGACTACAAGACTCGCGCCGAACGCCAAGCGTTGTGCGATGTATTGAACCGTCACAGCGACAACCTGAGTGTCGCCGCCCGAGTGCTGGGCGTGTCGCGGCCAACCTTCTACCGGCTGCTGCACAAACACCAGATCCGTTAGGGCGGGGCTAAACGAAAAGGCCCGCTGCGATGAACCTCGCAGCGGGCCTTTTTCATTCAGGTGTAGCGGTTAGAAGTAGTACGGGAATTTCAGGCTGAAGGAAAAGTCTGGCGCGTCGTCGGTCAGGCCGATGGCCAGGTTGGGGACGATCGTCAGGTTGTCGGTGGCTGCCAGGGTCATGCCAATGTTGAAGTTGGCCGCGTTGTAATCGCTGTTGGAAATTGATTGCCAATCGCCGCCGTCGGGCTTGATCTTGCTCTTGCGGGCGAACTGATCGGTGAACGAGAACGACATACTCATCTTCTCGTTCAAGGCGAATGCAATGCCGGCGCCGACTTGCCAGGAATCGCCCAGTTTCACGTCCCCTTTCACCTTGGAGCCGACCTGAGGGCTGATGTCGCTGAAAGAGTCCTCCATGTTGTAGGTGTAGGCCAGGGTGCCGAACAGCACGGCCGGGTCGAAGGTCTTGACCAGCGAGATACCAGGGGTGATCGACCAGACACCATTGCCGGTAGGCAAGTCCTCGGGGACCGCGAGGTTGTCGTTGTTCGGGTCTTCGACCAGTTTGATGCCGTAAGGGTCCTTGCCGGTCGGTGCCTTGACGCGCAGTGTAAAGACCGCGTCTGGCAGACTGACCGACTCATCCAGAAACTTGTAAGCAACGCCAACGTTCACATCACCGATGGTCGGGTCGCGGGTGACGGTTGCGTCCGACGTCACGGGGCCAGCGCCACCGGCGCCACCGGAGGAATACGTCGACTCGCGATACACCACGGGGACGTTAATGTCGAACTGCCAGCGTTGCGCCACGTTGTAGCGGGCGGTCAGGTCCAGTGTCCAGTTGTCGGCCTTGATGCGGTCGAGGTTGATGTTGCCGAGGAAAATCGAGTCCAGTGCCAGAAAACCATTGAGCGTCAGCGCGCGTGTATCGAAGTGCGTGTAGGTGAGGCCGGTTTCGACACTGAACTTGCCGCCGCCGAAGAACCCGCTGGCTTCGTCATACAGGTTGGACACGCTTTGCGCAGGCTCGGCATCTTCTTTGAGCGATTGGCCGTATGAACTGCCCGTGGTGCCCGGCGCACCGGAGGCCACCGTCTGGCCACCCCTAGTCGGCTCGGCAGGGGATTTGGTCAGGCGTTTGGGGGCCGGTGTCGCAGGTGCTTCTTCTACTTGGCGAACGCGCTGTTCAAGTACCATCAGCGCGTTCTGTTGTGCTTCGTAACGCTGTTTCAACTCCATGAGTTCTTGTTTTAATGCTTCGACCTGGGGGTCCGGTGCTGCGTACAGCAATGTGGCCGGGGCCAGGCTACTCAAACAAACGATAGCTCTGAGCGTTATGGATCGGTGCATGGGTTAGCCGTCCCTTCTGACTGCATCTGATGAGACTGAGCGTAGATCAGAATCCTAGAGTGCGAACTCCTTTGAGTTGGTCCAGATTGCCGTTCAGTGAACCGGTTGATGGCAGGTTGTCGCGCAGCACAACGTTGATCGACATCATGTTTCTGACCTGGTTACCACCGCCAAGCAGGGTCGTGTTTTGCATCAGTCCGCCTTGGGCAAGGCGCTGCACGGTGCTGCCCTGGTTGTTGTTGGCGATGATGTTGAGCTGCACGCCCGTGCCAGTGGCGGAAATACTCATCGCGCCGGCACCGTTGGTGTGGTTCAGGGTTGAGCCCGAGGCCAACGCTTGCCCCTGGTTGTCCATCTGTGGTGCCTGGCTACCCCTGCTGACGTTGAGATCAACGTTGTTGTAAGCGCTGTTGTTGTCGCCGGCAGCGCGCACAACCTGAGTTACGCCCTGGGTAGTGCTCAAACCGTTACCGCCGCTGACGGTCCCGGTGCCCTGAGAAACCGCCGAGCCATCGCCGTTCCGGTCGATCATCGACACATAGAACTGTGGCTTGATGGTCGTTTGTTGAATTTGCATCGAGGAGGATGCCCCGATCACCTGGCCGTTGGCATTTTGCCAGGTGCTGGTCATGACAATCCCGAAACTGATGACGCGTCCCGGCATGACATAGCGGCCTCTAAGGTTCGCCAATTCCTGATCGCTCAGTTCAATAGGTTTGAACGTCTGTGCCTGGGTTGGCAGGCTGGCGGCCAGACAAACCAAGGCCAGCCAGATTGGAGTCTTCATTAGATGCTCCCGGAGCGTCATGCTCCCTTGTTATTAGAAGAAGTCGCTTCGGATAAATCCGAAGTCCAACAACTCTGCGTCTTGCACCGGGCTGAAGGTGTCGAGGTGGTTCTTGGCGGTCAGTGGCACGGGAGGGTCGAGCAGCGCATTGGCTTTGTCGTAGCCCTGGCCAATGACAGCAAAGATGATGCCGTTCCAGCCTTTGACAAAGTCGTCGACTTGGTAGCGTTTATGACCGAGTACCGGATCTCCGATATATACCCAACCCTTGTGGACTTTTTGCAGGACCACAAAATGTTTGTAGCCACGGATATCCATGAGGACCACGACCGGAATTCTGATGTCGTTCAGCGTTTCTGGCGCCACCCGGTAGCCACGGGCCCGCATGCCGATACTTTCCACGTAACGCTTCATGTCGAGCATGGAGAAGCCCTGAACGCGGACAAGGTCTTGATCGGCATGTGCCAGCATGCCTTCGATGATCTGTTCTTCGTTCACGTCCAGCCAATAGGCCTGGCGCAATATGGTCGCCAGCGCAGCTGCGCCGCAACTGAAGTCGGTTTTCTGTTGCACCAGGTCGGCAAATTTACGCTCGCGTATGCTCTGGATCGGCTTGTACACCACCGCGCCGCCCGGCAGGACGGAAAGCGGCATTTGTGCAGCCTCGATCACACTGGACACACAAAGCAAAAGTACCAAGGCGATAATGCGCATGGTGGGACGCCCTCTGGTTGTGTTTAAAAAGGCCCCCGTGAGGGGGCCTCCAGAGACAGCCATCAGAACGATTGGTTGGAAATGGCCAACGAGTTGCTTTGTTGGTTACCCACACCGGCAGCCACGTTGACGCCGAGGTTGCCACTGCCGCCATTCACCGAACCGCTAAGGGTTGCAGTGTTGGTGACAGGGTTAGCCCAGCCATTTGGGGTCAGGATTTGATAGGAAACAGTGTTGCTCAATTCCCATGCATTGCTTTCGCTGTAGCCCTTCTCTTCGTGTTTGGTAGAAGCGGACGATTTCTCGCCTGATTTCTCGAACGAAGAGTCAAACGATTTTGAGAACGAAGAATCGAACTTCTTCTCGAACGAAGAGTCGGTCGATTTTGAGTGCTCTGTATCGATAGATGCTTTAAGCGATGCGTCAACCGATAGGTCGACAGACTTGCTGCGAGTGCGATCGCCATAGCCGTTATTATGAGTAACGGTTTTGGTGACATTCGCCTCTGCGGTCAAAAGAGCGTCCACAGCAGCATGGCTGGTGGAGCTCTTGTCGGTGCTTTTTGATCCGTTTGCTTCAAAGTGCTTGGTGCCGCTGACGTCAAAACTGCTAGCACCTTTCTTGGTCCAGTTGCTGGACGCGCTCTTATCAATGTTCAACTCGGAGTTATGACTGAAAGAGGAATTACCGCTTTTGGTTGTGGTTAGCGTCACCGTCGTCAGGGCGAGGTTCTGATCGGCGTTGTTATTCACTACCAGACCAGGACCATTCTGATCGGCGGAGGCGGTGGCTGTTGCGTTACCCAGCGGCGAATTGGAGTTGGCAATCGCCATAGTGTTTTTCTGTTGGTTCAGGTCGCCACCGGCAATGTTGATCCCCATATTGCCGTTGCCACCATTGCCCGATCCGCTCATCACGGCAGAGGCTGTGGTGTTGTAGTTGTCGACCTTGTTGTGGTTGCTGTACTGCTTGACGCTGGCAGTGGCAGTGGCAACCCCGAACACGAAGGAGTTATCCAGAGCGGAAGTGGCGCCAGCGTTCGCGATGGCGGCAGCGTTGTCTTGTTGGTTGCCGTCGCCTGCCGCCACGTTGATACCGACGTTGCCGTCGGCGCCTGTGGCAGAGTCGGTCATCTCTGCCTTGTTAATAGTCCCTTCGTTACGGATGCGATTGTTGGTGCTGCTTTGATTGTCGTAGGCATTGGCAGTCGCGTAAACAGGGATCTTCATTGGAGGAGGAGTGTGGTGACCGTTGTTATGATGGCCATTGTGGTGGTCATCGTGACGCCGATCGTTTTGCCCAGCTTGTACAGCAACAGCCATGACCGCAGCAATTGCGAAAACCAGAGGCTTGAGTGCCGTCGAAGGTTTCATGGTGATTCTCCGTACTTATTTTAGGTTAAGTGTTGTTCCTAACTGTTTGGGTCAATCCGCGACCCGTACGTTCAGGGTGTTGGCCATTCGGTTTCCCACCCCGGCGCTCTGATTCAACTGAATCACCCCACGGCTACCGGTGAATGCCTGGTCACTGGTAGAGACCTGGCGATAGCCTGGTGCAGAGTCAGTCGGATCGGAGTTTTTGATCAGCGCCACGTTCTGTTGCATGAGGACGCTGTCGTCGATACTTTGCGGTTGATTGCTGATGCTTATCCGCAGGGCATTGGCTTGCTGAGTGCTGGCACCGGCGCTCTGGTTCACGCCCAGTACGCCGTAGCCGCGGCTGAAGGAGTCGCCCTGAATGCTGGCTCGAGCATCCATCCTGGGGTCGACTTCGGTATGCAATCGTTGGCGAATCTGCGTGGTCGCGCTGGCGCCATGGCCCATGGCGATGGCCCGGGCATTAGCCTGTTGCTGCTGATCGCCGGCAGCCTGGTTGACCGCGAAGTTACCTTGGTACTGCGCGCCCGAATTACTGATGTCGGCATTATTGATGACGGGGGGTTGAGCAAAGCTCGATGCGCTGCAAAACATGCTGATAATCAGCAGCTTACGATTCATCTCAACGGCCTCCCGTAATGACGTTCAGACCGCTCAGGCCTCGCTGGACGCTTGAATTGACCAGGTTGGAAATACCGTTGCCCGAACCTCCCGAACGTCCGGCGGGAAGGTTGGAAAGCTGATTCTGGGTGGTGATGTTGCCGCCCAGGTTTGTGTTGCCTAACGTGACGAGGCGGGTGATCCCGGCACCACTGGCGACGTTGGCAAAGTCGCCGTCGTTCAACTCGTTCGTTTGCCTGAGGATTTGTTGGCTCGGGTTGGCATTGGCGGTCGTGGGGTTAGGGTCGGGAGCCACCGGCGCTTGCACGGCGTTTCGTGTCTGGACATCACGCTTGATAATGATGATGCCGTCGTCAGCCTGGACACTTGAGCCCAATGCGCATCCGATCAGGAGGAGGCAAGTAAAGCCTTTATTGAAAGTATTGAAAGTCCCCACAGTGGCAATTCCTTCTTTTTGTGGGCTGGCCCTAGTCAGCGATGTGAAGGAGAGAGCGAATGCTGTGCCGTTTTTTGAATTTTGTTTTAATTCAATGGGTTAAAAATTTTGTCCGGGAAGCCGATGTCGGTGCTGTTTCACGTCTGAGACGCGCGCGGGCGCTTTTGTCCAACAAAAGCGGTTGCAGTGCTCTAGATCAATGCTTTGCGCCGAGGTGTATTGGGGGCTTAACAGCTGACGGGCGAAGAGGGTGCAGGCCGCTGAAACGGCCTGTTTGGGGCGGGTGGGTGTTACAGGTATGGACACTTTTGCCCCCAAAACAGGGGAACTACTGGGTGAAAACCCCTAAAAACGGGTCAGGGGTTCAGCAGCAGTGTGACGGCTTGCAGTGCCTGAAAACGACGTTCCGCCCAGTTTCCCTGCAGAATTTGAAAAGGCTGTTGATGGGTTTCAAGCCATGCCAGGGTTGCGTCGAAAAATGCCCGGCGCTCACTCAATTCGGATTGGCAGCGCTGGCCATCATCCTTCCAGTCGACCTGATCGGGAGACAGCAACAGGTGCAAGTCGTACTGGCGCGCCAGCAGCGCCTGCTCGAGCCACGCGGGGCAATCGCCAAACAGGGTCTGGCTCCAGAGGATGTTACTCAGCAGGTGGGTATCGAGAATCAGCAACGATGGCTGCCGGGCGCGGGCCTCGTCTTCCCATTGCAATTGCCCGCGGGCGATCTCCGGAATGTCGGCCAGGCAGGTATCACGCTGGTTTTGTTCGATGAACCAGCGGACATATTCGTCGACCAGCACCCCGCCGAAATGCGCTTGCAACTCGGCCGCGAGCCAGCTCTTGCCGCTGGATTCAGGGCCGGTGAGTACCAGGACTTTCATGTGCGCAATGCCGGGTCGGTGCGCCATTCCCGCCAGCCTTGAACGGCGATCACGGCAAACAACGCATAGAGCCCGGCGGTCAAGTACATGCCCTTGTAAACGAAGAGCCCGACGAAAATCACATCCAGGGTGATCCACAGAGGCCAGCATTGAACGCGCTTTTGCGCCATCCAGACCTGCGCCACCAGGCTGAACCCCGTCAGCGCCGCATCGAGCCAGGGTTGCGCGGCATCGGTCCAGTGCGCCATGGCCGCGCCGAGCAACAGACTGCCGAGGGCACCGATGGCCAGGCCTGTCGCGATCGATTTGCCCTTGAGTTGGCTAACCTGCCGTCCTTGCCGCGCAACCCCCGCGCGGGTCCACTGCCACCAGCCATAGAGCTGCAACGCGGCGTAGATCACCTGCAACAGCATGTCCGAATACAGCTTCACTTCAAAAAAGACCCAACTGTACAGCGACACCATGACCAGACCGATTGGCCAGCACCAGGGGTTCTGTTTGACCGTCAACCAGACGGCAATGACACCGAGGGCGGCGGCAAACAGTTCAAGCCCGGACATGGAGGTTCCTTGGAGCAGACGAAGAGGGGAGCGAATTGTACCCGGATTGCAGCGGATGAGGCTGTGCTGGCGAGGGAGAAAGCACCCGCTGACTTGTAGGAGTCCGGCTTGCTGGCGATGGCGATGTCACGGGCGCTATCGCCAGCAAGCCGGCTCCTACGGATCGAGGGGGTGTTGGGGTTGTGGGTTCATCCCAAACCTGTAGGAGCCCGGCTTGCTGGCGATGGCGATTTCATGGGCGCTATCGCCAGCAAGCTGGCTCCTACGGATCGCGGGGGTGTTGGGGATTGTGGGTTCACCCAAAACCTGTAGGAGCCCGGCTTGCCGGCGATGGCGATGTCATGGGCGCCATCGCCAGCAAGCCGGCTCCTACGGATCGAGGGGGTGTTGGGGATTGTGGGTTCACCCAAAACTTGTAGGAGCCGGCTTGCTGGCGATGGCGATGTCACGGGCGCTATCGCCAGCAAGCTGGCTCCTACGGATCGAGGGGGTGTTGGGGATTGTGGGTTCACCCAAAACTTGTAGGAGCCCGGCTTGCTGGCGATGGCGATGTCATGGGCGCCATCGCCAGCAAGCCGGCTCCTACGGATCGCGGGGGTGTTGGGGATTGTGGGTTCACCCGAAACCTGTAGGAGCCGGCTTGCCGGCGATGACGATGTCACGGGCGCTATCGCCAGCAAGCTGGCTCCTACGGATCGAGGGGGTGTTGGGGATTGTGGGTTCACCCGAAACTTGTAGGAGCCGGCTTGCCGGCGATGGCGATGGCGATGTCGCGGGCGCCATCGCCGGCAAGCCAGGCGCCTACACGCGGAATTGTTTGAGCAACCCGTTCAACTGCTCACTCAGTTCCTTGAGGTGGACGCTGGCCACACTTGACTGTTCCGCCGCCAGCGCCGTGCTGTGGGACAAACCGGCTGCCTGGGTCACGTTCTGGTTGATGTCTTCGACCACATGGGCCTGTTGCAGGGTGGCGCTGGCAATGGAAGCGTTCAACCCATTGAGGTTGCGCAATGCCTGGCCAATGGCATTCAGGCTTGCACCGGCGAGGCCGGCCTGTTCGATGGTCAGTTGCGAGGCGCGGCTGCTGTCGCCGATGACCTTGACCGCCGCTTCGGAATGGCTTTGCAGGCGTTCGATCATTGCCTGGATCTCGGCGGTGGACTTCTGCGTGCGCTGGGCCAGCAGGCGCACCTCATCGGCGACGACGGCAAACCCGCGACCTTGTTCACCGGCACGAGCGGCTTCGATGGCCGCGTTGAGGGCCAGCAGGTTTGTTTGCTCGGCGATTGAGCGGATCACTTCCAGCACGCTGCCGATCTGAGTGCTTTCGGCGGCGAGGGTACGAATGACCTCCACGGCCTGATCAATCGTTGAAGACAGCTTGTCGATTTGTTGCAGGCTGCTGTCGATGTTGACCTGGCCCTGCTGCGCCTGAGACTCGGCATCGCGCATCTCGCTGGCGGCGTGCTCGGCGTTCTTCGCCACGTCCTGCACGCCATAGGTCACTTCATTGATGGCCGTGGCCACCAGTTCCATCTGTTGCGATTGCTGCTGGCTGCGTTGCTGGGCCTGGACGGCGTCGTTGCCCAGTTCGCTGGACGACTGGCCCAGGGCGCTGGCGGACACCTGCAATTCGCTGATCACCAGTCTTAGCTTGGCGGTGAACGCATTGAAGTGGTGTGCCAACTGCGTGACTTCGTCCTGGCCATGGGTGTCGAGGCTGCGAGTCAGATCGCTCTCGCCGCTGGCAATGTTGGCCATGGCGCTCACGGTGTCCTGCAGCGGACGGACGATGCTGCGGGCAATCAGGATCACCAGCAACGCCATGAAGGCGGCGATCACCAACCCGACCACTGTCGCTTTCCAGACTTGGCCCATGAACTCGGCTTGCATGTCATCTATATACACGCCCGAGCCGATCACCCAGCCCCACGGTTCGAAGAGTTTGACGTAGGAGGTTTTTGCGACCGGCTCGCTGGCGCCCGGTTTCGGCCAGCGATAGTCGATCGGGCCGGCGCCCTTGGCCTTGGCGAGGGCGACCATTTCATTGAACACCGCAAACCCGTCCGGGTCGCGGATCGCCGAGAGGTTCTGGCCATCGAGTTTCGGGTTGGCCGGGTGCATGATCATCACCGGCGTCAGGTCGTTGATCCAGAAGTAGTCGTTCTGGTCATAGCGCAGGCCGCGAACGGCGGTCAGCGCCTGTTTCTGCGCAGCTTCGCGGGTCAGCGTGCCGGCGGTTTCGAGCCCGTGGTAATAGGTCAGAATGCCGCTGGCCGTCTGCACGACGTGCTGGGTTTTCTGCGCCTTGGCGTGATACAGGTCCTCGTGAATCTGCTTGAGCATCAACACGCCCAACGTCAAAAGCATCATGACGGCCACGATCAAAATCAACCACAAACGCCGGCTGATCGACATATTGCGCAAGCTGTTCATAACGCTGTCACTCCTGTTTCTTTTTCTTGTAATAAACGACCGCCAGCATCCAACCACATTTTGCCGATCGGGCATATCCGACCCAAGTCCAATAACGTGGCAGCGTTATTCAGCCTTGTCTGATAGGATTTCGGCCCCGCACGGAAAAACCTGAATCCAAGTTGATTTTTCACGGAATTTTTACGGTTTCGTCTGGATTCTGTGCGCGTCTGGCTGCAGCTGCGCTGATCGCAGTCAATGTTTTGAAAAATATTAACGGGGCATGCCGTGGCGCATCGCTTCTTGGGGGATTGATGGATCTTTGGACCGCCTTTCAGGCATTGATACTTGGCGTTATAGAAGGGCTGACGGAGTTTTTGCCCATTTCCAGTACCGGGCACCAGATCATCGTGGCCGACTTGCTCAATTTCGGTGGTGAACGGGCCATTGCCTTCAACATCATTATTCAGCTGGGTGCGATTCTGGCGGTGGTTTGGGAGTTTCGTCGCAAGATTCTCGATGTGGTGACCGGTTTGCCAACGCAGCCCGGCGCCCGACGCTTTACCGCCAACCTGCTGATTGCCTTCATGCCGGCCGTGGTGTTGGGGGTGATTTTTTCCGACTTGATTCACCATTACCTGTTCAACCCGATTACGGTCGCGTCGGCGTTGGTGGTGGGCGGGATCATCATGTTGTGGGCTGAAAAGCGTCAGCATGAAGTGCATGCTGAAACGGTCGATGAAATCACCTGGCAAGATGCGCTTAAAGTCGGTTTCGCCCAGTGCCTGGCAATGATTCCCGGTACATCGCGTTCCGGCTCGACCATCATTGGCGGGTTGCTGTTTGGCCTGTCGCGCAAGACCGCTACCGAGTTCTCCTTCTTCCTGGCAATGCCGACCATGGTCGCTGCGGCGGTGTACTCGGGCTACAAATACCGCGACCTGTTCGTCCCGGCCGATTTTCCGGTGTTCGCCATCGGCTTTGTCACCGCATTCATTTTCGCAATGATTGCCGTACGGGGCTTGCTCAAGTTCATCGCCAGCCACAGCTATGCGGTGTTCGCCTGGTACCGTATTGCATTTGGGCTGGTCATTCTCGCCACCTGGCAGTTTGGCTGGGTTGACTGGACAGCGGTCAAGCCATGAATGACACCCGCGCACGCAACAATCCCGGGCGCCAGTCCGGGGGCGGAATCCAGAACCCACGGCTGAAACTGCTGGTGTTCGCGATGGTGTGCGCGCTGCCATTGTTCGGCTCGATGTCGTTCTGGCTGCGAGGGATTTCGCTGATTCCCCTAGCGGCCTATGGCATCGTCAGCGTGCTGGCGTTCTTCCTTTATTGGAGCGACAAGCGCAAGGCCCGGACCGATAGCTGGCGCACGCCGGAAAACGTGCTGCATGCGGTGGAACTCGCCGGCGGCTGGCCGGGCGCGTTGCTGGCCCAGCAGGTGTTTCGGCACAAGACCCGCAAAGTGTCGTTTCAGTTGCTGTTCTGGGTGATCGTGCTGCTGCATCAAGTGTTCTGGATCGATCAACTGTTCCTGGGCGCCAATCTGGCGCTGCTTTAAAGCAGCAACCCGACCTGCGTGCGTTTGGGCAGTTTGTTCACCACCAGTTGATGGGAACGTTGCAGCAGCCCTTGCAGTTCTTCGCTGCCCAGCGGGTAGGGCGCTTGCATGATGATCCACTGGGCCCGCGCCAGATACGGCGCCGGATGAATGCCCGGGCGGTCGCAATGCCCCAGAAACAGGTCCTTGTCGACCTTGAACGCCAAAGAGTCGCCCCGCAGGTTCTGCAGGGCGAACATCTTGTTCCCGGCAATCGAAAACACCCGCACGCCGCCCCATTTGTAATCTTCCCGCGCACCCGGCAGCGCGAGACAGAATTGCGCGACATCCTCTTCGCTCATACGCCCAGCCTTCATATCAGTCGGTCCCCACAGGCATTGAATGATTCGATCAAATGGTCGAGCCAGGCGCGAACGGCCGGCATCACCCCGCGCCGATGAGGGTAGACCGCTTGCAGCCAGCCGCCAGGCAAAGACCAGTCGGGCAGTAACTGCACCAGCGCGCCGCTTTCCAGTTCCTGCTCGCAATACATCATCGGCAGCATGGTAAAACCCTGGCCGGCGAGGGTGCAGGCCCTGCGCACGATAAAGTCATCGATGCCCAGTCGCGCTTCGAGGGCGAGTTCATGACTTTTACCCTGTTGGTCGAGCATGCGGATGTGCACCATGCGGTCCGCCTCCAGTGCGCCGAGCACCGGCAAGCCCTTGAGGTCTTCGGGATGATTGATTGCTCGTCCATGAAGAAACCCCGGACTGGCCACCATCAGCATCTGCGCCTGACGCAGGCGCCGGGTTACCAGCAGCGGGTCTTCATCACCCGGTTCGCGAACTCGCAACGCGACGTCGACGCCCTCGGTCACCAGATCGACCCGGCGGTTTACCAGCATGACCTCCAGCTGGACATGAGGGTACTTCTCGAGGAATTTGCTGATCACCATTGGCAGCATTTCGTGAGCCAGCCCGACGGGGGCAGACACCCGCAAGCGTCCGCGAGGTTCGCTGGACATGCTGGCCACGGCCTCATCGGCCATCTCGGCTTCCAGCAACATAGCCTGACAGTGGCGCAAATAGCGCTCACCCACAGCGGTTAGCTTGAGCTGCCGGGTGGTGCGTTGCAGCAGGCGCGCGCCCAGACGTTCTTCCAGTTCGGCGATGCGGCGCGACAACCGTGACTTGGGAATCCCCAGCAAACGCCCGGCTGCCGCGAAACCGCCGGCTTCGACCACCTTGGCGAAGTAGTAGAGGTCATTGAGGTCTTGCATGGTGTTAACTCGATTGTTCTATCAGTGAGACGAACTATCGCATTGTTGCGGTCTAATCAGCTATTGGTTTCGTCTGTAGGATTGTCTCCATCAGATCGCCTCGTGGCGGTCCTCACCTGGAGATCCCATATGAAACTGCTGCATATCGATTCGAGCATTCTTGGTGACAACTCGGCTTCCCGTCAGCTGAGCCGCGAAGTTGTCAGCGCCTGGCAAGCTGCCGAGCCGACCGCCGTCGTGACCTACCGTGACCTGGCCAGCGATGCCATCAGCCATTTCTCCGCCACGACCCTGGTCGCCGCCGGCACCTCCGCTGAACTGCGCAACGCCGCCCAGCAGCACGAAGCCGAACTGAGCGCCTCGACACTGGCCGAATTCCTCGCCGCCGATGCCGTCGTCATCGCAGCACCGATGTACAACTTCACCATCCCGACCCAACTCAAGGCGTGGATCGACCGCATCGCCGTTGCCGGCCAGACTTTCCGCTACACCGAAGCCGGCCCTGAAGGCCTGTGCGGTGGCAAGAAAGTCGTGATCGTGTCGACTGCCGGCGGTTTGCACGCAGGTCAGGCGTCCGGTGTTGCGCACGAAGAGTATTTGAAGTTGCTGTTCGGCTTCCTCGGCATCACTGACATTGAATTCGTCCGTGCCGAAGGCCTGGCGTACGGTGATGAAGTCCGCACCAAAGCCATGAGCGCTGCTCGCACTCAGATCAGCGAGCAACTGTTCGCCGCCGCGTAAGGCTTGCATAAAAGTTGTAAATCAGCTCGGGCAACACCCCAAAAAACTCTGTATTCTGACCACGCAAGGTCAGATACGGAGTTTTTTGTTTCTGATCATTGCGTAATCTTTCATGTTGTGGCCCAGGTTATGCAGTCGAGGGTTTAACGTCCCTGTTCTGTAACGACCTTGGTGGCCGCAATTGCTGGTACAAGGCCGCTTCCTCGGTAATCGATGGAGAACGGGCTTCCCGGTCAAGTAACAAAGGTGGGGCATCCCATGGTGCGTCTTTGGGCAACGTTACTGATTTGCCTGCTCAGCAGCCTGAATTCAGTGCACGCCGCGCCTGCGCCACATCCTCACTGGAGCGTCGGTTTCCATGAGATGAGTTTTCTCGACCCACTGGACCTGCAACCGATGCGCGCCATCGCGTTCTACCCCTCCAGCGACCGCGAACACTCCAGTAAACTCGAGGGCTACACGGTCGAAGCGGGCGAAGACACCCGCGTCGCCATTGGCCGCTTCCCGATGCTGATGCTGTCCCACGGCAACACCGGAACCCCGCTGGCCCTGCACGACCTCGCCACATCGCTGGCGCGCAAGGGTTTTGTGGTGGTGGCGGTGATTCATCCTGGCGACAACTCGAAAGACCACAGCCGCCTCGGCACCTTGAGCAACTTGTATGGGCGGCCGATCCAGATTTCCGAAGCCATTACCGCGACCCTGGGCGACCGTATGCTCGCACCGTTCGTCAATGCCGATCAGGTGGGGGTTATCGGTTATTCGGCCGGCGGGGAGACGGCGCTGATTCTGTCGGGGGCGACGCCGGATCTGGATCGTCTGCGTCGCTATTGCCAGGAGCGTCCGGACGACCACGATGCCTGCAACACCCAGGGCGAACTGATCGTCGACCGTGATGACCTGCAACCGGTGGCGGATCCACGGGTGCACGCGCTGCTGCTGATGGCGCCGTTGAGCCTGAAATTCGGCCGTCATACCCTGGCCGACGTGCATGTGCCGGTGCTGTTATACAGCGGTGACGGCGACAAACTGGTGGCCTTCGACAAAAACGCCGCCGCGCTGGCGCGCAAACTGCCGACCGCACCGGACTTCAAGCTACTGGCCGGGGCTGGACATTTCGTGTTCATGGCACCGTGCAACGAAGAACAGATCAAGGCGATGCCGGCGCTGTGCACCGATGCCGACGGCGTCGACCGCGAGGACATCCATCGCAACATGATCTCCGAAGCAGGGCGCTTCTTCTCCCACGCACTGGGCAAACCGACCCGTGCCGGCATGCAAACCGCCGATCAATAGGATCCACACACCACTGTAGGAGCCGGCTTGCCGGCGATAGCGCCCATGAAATCGCCATCGCCGGCAAGCCGGGCTCCTACAGGTCTTGCGGTGCACCCACAAACCTCAACATCCCCGAATCCGTAGGAGCCGGCTTGCTGGCGATAGTGCCCATGAAATCGCCATCGCCAGCAAGCCGGGCTCCTACAGGTCTTGCGGTGCACCCACAAACCCCAACATCCCCGAATCCGTAGGAGCCGGCTTGCTGGCGATGGTGCCCTTAAAATCGCCATCGCCAGCAAGCCGGGCACCTACAGATCTTGCGGTGCACCCACAAACCCCAACATCCCCGAATCCGTAGGAGCCGGCTTGCTGGCGATGGCGTCCTCGGAATCGCCATCGCCAGCAAGGTTTGTATTGATCAGGCTGTAGCGCGGCGTTTCAGTAGCAGGGTCAGGGCCAGGCCGGTGATCGACAACATTGCCGCACTGAAGAAAATCCACGAATACCCCAGGTTCAATGCCACCGCGCCCATCAGCGGTCCGGCAATCGCCAGCGCCAGATCGAAAAACACCGCGTAAGCACTCAAACCTGCGCCGCGACTGGAATTGGGCACCTGTTTAATGGCTTCTACCCCCAGCGCCGGGTACACCAGCGACAGGCCAAACCCGGCCAGACCCGCGCCAATCAGGGCGAAACCGGTCGACGGCGCGAGCCACAGCAGCACCAGGCCCGCTGTTTCAATGCTCATGCAGACAATCGCCGAGGTGAATCCACCAAAACGACTGATGCTGGAAATGAACAGCAGTCGCGCCAGAATGAAGCAGACACCGAACACCGTCAGGCAGTACGCGGCGCCGGTCCAGCCACGGTTCACGTAATACAGGGTAATAAAGGTGGTCAACGTGCCGTAGCCGATCGACGCCAGGCTCAAACTCGCGCCGAACGGCGCAATACGCCCGAACACCGCCCAGAACGGCAGGCGTTCACCGCGAACCACTGGCACCGACGGTTTATTGCGGATCAGCAGCAGCGCCAACGCAGCCAGCAATGACAGCGCGATGCCCAGGCTGGCAAAACCATACGCGGCCACCATCACGACACCCAATGGCGCACCGATCGCGATGGCGCCGTAGGACGCGATGCCATTCCACGAGATCGAGCGCGCGGTGTGTTCCGCGCCGACCTGGCCCATGCACCAACTGATGGTGCCGACGCCGATCAAGCCCTGTGCGATGCCCAGCAACAAACGGCCGGCGATCAGGATCAACAGGCTCGTCAGCGGAAAGCTTTGCAGCAGCGTCGACAGCAACGTCAGCGCGCCGCTCAAGACAATCCCCGCCAGCCCGTAAACAATCGATCGTTTCGTGCCGATGCTGTCCGACATGCGCCCGGCCATCGGGCGGCTGAGCAGGGTGGCGAGGTATTGCGAACCGATGGTCAGCCCAGCGACGACCGCGCTGAACCCGAGCTGTTCGTGGACATAACCCGGCAACACCGCAATCGGCAGGCCGATGCAGAGGAAGGCAATAAAGGTATAGAAAACGATGGAGACGATCTGCAGGGTGATCGCCATGGAGCTTTGCGGTGGCAGTTGCTGCGCAGACATGAGGGCTCGTTCGCGGGCGGCGGTGGGAGAACTGCATCATGGCGCGGGTGTGGAATAAAAGAAAGCAGGCTAACGATCAAACATCGCACCTTCCTGACTTGGAATACGGACTACTGTAGGAGCCGGTTACCGCAGGCTCAAGCTTTTTGCTATTGAAAATGCAAAAAGCCCCGTCACATGGACAGGGCTTTTCATTTATAGCGAACGCTTAGAACACAACGCCCTGACTACGCAGGTAGTCATCGTAGGTACCGCTGAAGTCGATCACGCCGCTAGGGCTCAACTCGATGATGCGGGTGGCCAGCGACGATACGAACTCACGGTCGTGGCTGACGAAGATCAGCGTGCCCGGATAGTTCTCCAGCGCCAGGTTCAGCGCCTCGATGGATTCCATGTCCAAGTGGTTGGTCGGTTCGTCCATGATCAGCACGTTCGGTTTTTGCAGGATCAGCTTGCCGAACAGCATGCGACCTTGCTCACCACCGGAGATGACCTTGACCGACTTCAGAATCTCGTCGTTGGAGAACAGCATGCGGCCGAGGGTGCCGCGAACCAGTTGCTCGCCGCCCTGGGTCCACTGGCCCATCCAGTCGAACAGGTTGCAGTCGTCTTCGAAGTCGTGCGCGTGGTCCTGGGCGTAGTAGCCCAGTTCCGCTGCGTCGGTCCACTTCACGGTGCCGGCATCCGGGGTCAATTCGTTGACCAGGGTGCGCAGCAGGGTGGTTTTACCGATACCGTTCGGGCCGATGATCGCAACGCGCTCGCCAGCTTCAACCTGGAAGCTGAAGTCCTTGAAGAGTGTCTTGCCGTCGAAGCCTTTGGCCATGCCCTCGACGATGACCGCTTGACGGTGCAGCTTCTTGGTTTGTTCGAAGCGGATGAACGGGCTCACACGGCTCGAAGGCTTGACCTCGGCCAGCTGGATCTTGTCGATCGCCTTGGCACGGGAAGTGGCCTGCTTGGCTTTCGAGGCGTTGGCCGAGAAGCGGCTGACGAACGATTGCAGTTCCGAAATCTGTGCCTTCTTCTTGGCGTTGTCCGACAGCAGTTGCTCGCGGGACTGGGTCGCCACGGTCATGTACTCGTCGTAGTTGCCCGGGAACAGGCGCAGCTCGCCGTAATCCAGGTCAGCCATGTGGGTGCACACGCTGTTCAGGAAGTGACGGTCGTGAGAGATGATGATCATCAGGCTGGAGCGCTGGGTCAGCACGTTTTCCAGCCAGCGGATGGTGTTGATGTCCAGGTGGTTGGTCGGTTCGTCGAGCAACAGCACTTCAGGATCGGAGAACAGCGCCTGCGCCAGCAATACACGGAGTTTCCAGCCTGGGGAAACCTCGCTCATCGGACCAAAGTGCTGCTCGATGCCGATACCCAGGCCCAGCAACAGTTCGCCGGCGCGGGATTCGGCGGTGTAGCCGTCCATTTCGGCGAACTCGGTTTCCAGCTCGGCCACGGCCATGCCGTCTTCTTCGGTCATTTCCGGCAGCGAGTAGATGCGGTCGCGCTCGGCTTTAACCTTCCACAGTTCTTCGTGGCCCATGATCACGGTGTCGATCACGGTGAATTCTTCGTAGGCGAACTGGTCCTGGCGCAATTTACCCAGACGCACGTTCGGCTCGAGCATGACCTGACCGCCGGAAGGCTCGAGGTCGCCACCGAGGATTTTCATGAAAGTCGACTTGCCGCAGCCGTTGGCGCCGATCAAGCCGTAGCGGTTGCCCGCGCCGAATTTGACCGAAACGTTTTCGAATAGCGGCTTGGCGCCGAACTGCATCGTGATGTTAGCTGTAGAGATCAAAGGTTTTTCCTGCGAAGCATTCAGAGTAGCTAGGGTTGCGGCAGTACCGATTCAGTACCCGTTTCCGGTATTCAAACCACGGGAAATACATCCCGATCAGAAGCGGAAGGTCCATCTGGCAATAAGTGGACAGCAGCAGTTGGAGCGCTTGGCCCGAGTCGAAGTGCGCTGAGACGGGGTTCATTCCCGTCATCAACCAAGGGGGGCGCGTAATGTTTGGCGGCGATTGTACTGGTCTGGCTCTTTAAACGATAGGGCGTTGAGGCAGCACGGCTGCTTTGGCGGTACAAGTGGACAGATTTTCACAGTTGAACGCTAACTATTTGTTACAACTCGTGGCTAAAATGCCATCTTTCAACCGGATGCCGACCGCCGGCATGCTCAAGGACGCGCCTCAGGGACGCTGTTTCGTATTCAGACGCTGCACAAGACCCTTGGGCCGTCGGGCCTGTCAGGGGACGCAGTTTGTTCACTTCTGACGTGTGACGATTTCCGTGAAACTCATCATTGCTGCTATTTATGTTGTATCGATTGCGTACGTCCACCTGCGCGGTCGGGTGCGCCACAAGCTGGGCCGCCAACTGAGCGATCACTCGACGTTTCTCGCGCCGATCAATTGCTTCCTGTACCTGTTCTCGAAAATTCCCAACAAACCGTATCTCGATCCGGCTGACTTCCCGGACCTGAGCCCGTTGCAGACCCATTGGGAAGAAATCCGCGCCGAAGGTCAGAACCTGCTCAAGGCGGGTGAGATCAAGCGCTCGAACCAGTACGACGACGTCGGCTTCAACTCGTTCTTCAAAACCGGCTGGAAGCGCTTCTACTTGAAGTGGTACGGCGACAGCCATCCTTCGGCAATGAAGCTTTGCCCGCGCACCACCGAACTGGTGCAGAGCATCGGTTCGATCAAGGCGGCGATGTTCGCCGAACTGCCGCCCGGTTCGAAACTGGTGCGTCACCGCGACCCGTATGCCGGTTCCTACCGTTATCACCTGGGCCTGGAGACGCCGAACGACACTGGTTGCTACATCAACGTCGATGGCGAGAACTATCACTGGCGTGACGGTGAAGCGGTGATGTTCGACGAGACCTTCATTCATTACGCCGAAAACACTACGCAGCAGAACCGCATCATTTTGTTCTGCGACATCGAGCGCCCCATGAAGTATCGCTGGGCGGCGGCGTTCAATGGCTGGTTCAGCCGTAACGTGATGTCGGCGGCGGGTGCGCCGAACGAAGCGGGCGACAAGACGGGTGGCATCAATCGACTGTTCACCAGGATCTACAAGATTCGCCTGCGCGGCAAAGCGTTGAAGAAGCGCAACCGCAAACTCTACTACCTGGAGAAATGGGCGATTTTTGCCGGGTTGCTGGCGATTTTTGTCTGGATCTGATTTTTGCGGCGCCGCTTATTACGCCATCGCCAGCAGGCTGGCTCCCACAATGAAATGCATTCCAACTGTGGGAGCCAGCCTGCTGGCGATGGGGCAGGTAGATTCTCCTAAAAACGCTCGGATAGCCTCGTAATCGATCAACCACTCGACCGCTTGGTCGCTTTTTTCGCCGCCGCCGGTTTCTCCGCCGATTTCGGTTTGGCAGCCGTCTTCCCGCCAGCCTTGCCGCCCAAACTGCGCTTCAGCAACTCGGTCAGATCGATAACATCCGCCGTCTTGCGTTCCTCTTCCCCCGTAGCCGACTCAACATCCTCGATCTTCCCTTCATTGGCCTTCTTCTCAACCAGCGCCATGATCTTGTCTTCGAAACTGTCGCGATAATCCTCGGGGCTCCAGTCGCCGCTCATGTCCTGCACCAGCCGTTTGGCCATGTCCAGTTCGCCCTTGGCCAACTCCGGTTTGGTCACTTCGCTTCCCAGTTCCAGCGTCTCCAGACTTCTCACTTCCGCCGGCCAGCGCAGCATCACCAGCACCATGGCTGAATCCAGCGGCATCAGCGCGGCCAAATGCTGACGGGTATGCAACACCACGTGGGCGAGGGCGACCTTGTTGGTTTTGCTCAGCGTTTCCCGTAGCAGCGCATACACCTTGCCACCGCGTTTATCCGGCGCCAGGTAATAGGGCGTGTCGATGTTCTGCAACGGAATCTGTTCACTGTCGACAAAGGAAAAAATGTCGATGGTCTGCGTGGACACTGGGTGCGCCGACTTGATTTCTTCTTCACTGAGCACCACGTAGCGACCCTTTTCGTACTGCACACCCTTGACGATGTGCTCCTTGGTCACTTCCTTTCCGGTGACTTTGTTCACGCGTTTATAGCCCACCGGCTCCATGCTGCGGCTGTCGAGCCAGTCGAAATCCACCCCTTGCGAAGACGTTGCCGACACCAGCGCCACAGGGATATGCACCAGCCCGAAACTGATTGCGCCTTTCCAGATTGCCCGTGCCATGGTCGTCTACTCGCGAGTGATGATCAGGTGACCTGTGGCCCGACGCAAAAGTTTCAGCGGTGTGCGGCCCGGCCCGGCCGGGGGATCAACTTCGTGTTACATCTTGCCAAGGAGGTTTTGGTTAACAAATCCGAACCCTGGGCGTAGCGTGCTATCGAAGGCTCTATCCATGTAGAGAGGCTGCCCATGAACCGATTTGTGCCTGGCGTGACCGCGTTGGCTTTGAGTGCTGTGCTGAGCAATCTCGCTCAGGCCGACGCCCTGTCGTCATTATCCCCCTTGCTGCTGGCCCAGAGCCCGACGGGCAACGCCAGCAATCCGTATAACAGCCCGATTCGCCGGGCCAACCCCAATAGCATGCAAGGCACACAACCCAGTGCGCCGGCGATCCGCGGGCCGAATACGGTTCCCGTTCCACGGCCACCGACGCTGGACAACGGCGGCATTGGCAACCGCTATCCCCAGGATCGGTCTGCGCCTGTCAGCCCACCGAAATTCATCCCCAATCCACCCCATCGGGACGCAGACACCAGCAACCGTTGAGCAGCAGGACGCGCGTCTTGCCAGCCATTCAGACGACAAAAGGAATCGTGCATGTTGCGTAAAACCCTCCTGGCCACCGTGTGTGCCAGCGCCCTGATCAGCGCCGCCGCACCCGTTTTCGCGGCGCCCGTGCAAACGCTGGAAAGCGAACAGGGCACCCTTGAGGTCACGCCCATCGCCAAGGGGCTGGATCATCCGTGGGCCTTGGCGTTTCTACCGGATCGGCAAGGGATGCTGGTGACCGAACGGCCCGGCAACCTGCGCGTGGTCAGCGTCGACGGCAAACTGTCGGCACCGCTCAGTGGCGTGCCGAAGGTCTGGGCCAAAGGGCAGGGTGGTCTGCTCGATGTGGTGCTGTCGCCCGATTTCAAACAGGACCGCACGGTCTATCTGTCCTACGCCGAAGGTGGCGGCGAGGGGAACAAGGCCGGCACGGCGGTCGGTCGCGGGCAACTGTCGCAAGACCTGACAGCAATCAAAAATTTCAAAGTGATCTTCCGTCAGGAGCCCAAACTCTCGGTCGGCAATCACTTTGGTTCGCGACTGGTGTTCGACCGTGACGGCTACCTGTTCATCACCCTCGGCGAGAACAATGACCGGCCAACCGCGCAGAATCTGGACAAGCTGCAAGGCAAGGTCGTGCGGATCTACCCGGACGGCAAGGTGCCCGACGACAACCCCTTTGTCGGCCAGGCGGGCGTGCGTCCGGAAATCTGGTCGTATGGCCAGCGCAACCCACAAGGCGCGGCGCTCAATCCCTGGACCGGCGTGCTCTGGGAAAACGAACACGGCCCGCGCGGCGGTGACGAGATCAACATCATCGAGCGTGGCAAGAATTACGGCTGGCCGCTGGCGACCCATGGCATCAACTACTCCGGTCAACCGATCCCGGAAGCCACGGGCAAGACCGCCGTGGGCACTGTTGCGCCACGCCACGTCTGGGAAAAATCTCCCGGCCTGAGCGGTATGGCGTTTTACGACGCCGACCGCTTCAAGGCGTGGCAGCACAACGTGTTCATCGGTGCGCTGGTCAGTCAGGAGTTGATACGCCTGCAGTTCGACGGCGACCGGGTGGTTCACGAAGAGCGCTTGATGGGCGAGCTGAACAAACGCATCCGCGACGTGCGGCAGGGGCCGGACGGGTATTTGTATGTGCTCACCGATGAAGATGATGGCGTGTTGTACAAGGTTGGCCTGAAATAAACACAATTCCTGTAGCCGCTGGCGAAACTTGTGGGAGCGAGCCTGCTCGCGATAGCGGACTTATGGCCAACATCTATGTTGATTGGTAAGGCCCCATCGCGAGCAGGCTCGCTCCCACAGGTTCCGTCAACTGCTACAGGGAGCGGCGATAAAGAATCACCGCCGCCCGCAACTTGCCGCGCCCGAAACTGCACATCTTCTCGAACTCCCCATGGCTGACCGGCAAATGCTGGCAGTCCATGGGCTGACGATGCTGGCTATGGTCGACATCCGGGTCGTGCAGGTACACAAATTCCTCATCGCAATCGGTGACGATCACCCAGTGCGGCGACTTGGAGCGGGTCAGCCGGTAACTGCTGATCAGCACCAGCGGCTGTCCGCCGTCGTTCAGTAACCGAGGCAGGTCCAGCGGACCACCGAGCACCTGTTCGACGTCGGTCGTTCCCAACTGAGCCATGAACTCCTCGTGCACCAGGCGCATGACGTCTTTTTTATGTTCATCGCGCACGCCATCGAGAAACAACGGCCCGGCCATGCTCACTTGCAGGCGCACACGAAACCCGCGTCGCGCCGCCGCCAATGCCAGGCCTTGAGGGCTGCACCCGCCGTGGCCAGAGGTCATGAACACGGTGGTCGCCTCGCGCCAGATCTGCAGTTCTTCGCGGCGCTCCAGCACGCGACCGGTTTGCAGCGCGCCCATGGCCATCAACAGACACGCGGGGCCGCAGGTGAAATCGGTGGTCTGGGCGTACCAGGGCACGTTGATATTCCGCGAGTCACGGTGCTGAAGGATGCGTTTTTCCAGACGCAGCGCATCGGCATGGTCCTGGTAATAATCATGGATCAACGCGAAGCGCCGGTAACCGTTGCGCTCATACAGGGCGATGGCGGCGGGGTTGTCGATGCGCACTTCCAGCCGCAGGTACGCGCAGTCGTGTTCCAGGGCGCAGGCCTCGATGCGTTCAAGCAATTGCTTGCCGAGCCCACTGCCGCGAGCCTGTTCGGCGATGGCAATCGAGTAGAGCCGCGCCAGCGATGTGCCCCGGTGAAACAACACCACCGCGTAACCCAGCAATTGCTCGCCACGCTGGGCCACCAGCAGTCGTCCATGAGCGCGGGTGATCATCCATTGAAAACTGCGGCTGGTGAGCCGGTCCGTGGTAAAACATTGCTGTTCGAGTGCCAGCAACGCGGGTAAGTCTTCAACTACCGCCAAGCGAAAGACAGGATTCATATGACCGCCGTAAAAGTTGCGTAACGAAACGGGACTTTCGAAAAAGTTCGTGCTTAATAGGAAAGGTCTTGTTCTCCAACGGATCAATCACTATGTCAGCGGTACAAGGTCATTGGCGCGAAGTATCCGAGCAAAGTTTGCCGGCAGCAACTTATTTAAATGACACGGTTAGAACTTCAAGTCAGTTGATTATCATCGTCGAACGCAAGGAAGACTGGGCGTCCTACTTTCCCAGCGAAGACATCGTCACGGCTCAGGAATACCTCGAGCAGACCCGCGACAACGAGCAGGGCAAACGGGTCCAGGTGATCAACCTGTGCCGCAGCTACAAGTACCTGGGGCACGGTTATTACTGCTCGCTGCTGGCCGAGGCGCGGGGGCACAAGGTTATTCCATCGGTGCGCACCATCAGCGAACTGACGCGCAAAGCCCTGTACGGCCTGGCGCTGGATGACCTGGATAAAACCCTGGAAAAAGCCCTCAGTCATCACCTTTACAGTGATACCGAAGGTTTTACCCTGACCCTGTATTTTGGCAAGACACATATAGAGCCATTGCAGGATTTGGCGAGACAGTTGTTTGAAGTGTTTCCGTGTCCGATATTGTTAGTTGAGTTTCGCCGAACTAACGGCTGGCACATCGAAGGGATAAAGTCTGGCGCCTTGCACAAGTTGCGCGAAGATCAGGAAGATCAGTTCGCCCACTCACTCGATACGTTCAGTCGCAAGATCTGGCGTGTGCCACGGTCGCGACGCCTGGCCCGTTATGACCTGGCGATCCTGCACGATCCGCAGGAAGCGTTGCCGCCGTCCAACCCCAAGGCGCTGGAAAATTTCGTACGCGTGGGCAAGACCTTGGGCATTGATGTGGAGCTGATCGAGCGCAAGGACTACGCGCGCATCGCCGAATACGACGGGCTCTTGATCCGCGAGACCACAAGCGTCGACAACCACACCTACCGTTTCGCGAAAAAAGCCGAGAGCGAAGGGTTGGTGGTGATGGACGACCCGGCATCGATTCTGCGCTGCACCAACAAGGTCTACCTGACCGACCTGCTCAACAGCCATCAATTGGGCATGCCCGCCACGGAAATCCTCTACAAGGAACGACCGGAAGACTTCGAACGTGTCGGCGAGCGCCTGGGTTTTCCGCTGGTGTTGAAGATTCCCGACGGTTGTTTCTCCCGTGGCGTGATCAAGGTCGAAAGCCAGCAAGCCTTGCTCGAAGCCACCGCCGAACTGTTCGAACACTCGGTGCTGTTGCTGGCTCAGGAGTTCTTCTACACCGAGTACGACTGGCGCATCGGCGTGCTCAACCGCAAACCGATCTTTGCCTGCCAGTACTTCATGTCCAAGGGCCATTGGCAGATCTACAACCATAAGGCCAAAGGGCAAGACATCAACGGCGAATGCCGTACCCTGGCGGTGCACGAAGCACCGCGTGCGGTGGTGGAGCTGGCGGTGAAAACCGCGAACCTCATCGGCGACGGCCTCTACGGCGTCGACCTCAAGCAGTCCGGCGACAAGGTGGTGGTGATCGAGGTCAACGATAACCCGAACATGGATGCCGGCATCGAGGACGCGTATCTGCAGGACGATTTGTACTCGTTGGTGCTGGAAGAGTTCGTCCGCCGACTGGAACTCAAACGCCGCGGCCAAGCCTGGTGAACGGCCGATGATCAAGAGCTTTCAACTGACCCACGGCGTGCTGCATGTGGTCGAACGGCTGGACGCCGAAGTGATGCTGTTCAGCAACCCCGACGCGGCTGAGCGCGACTTGCTGCACAGCCATTTCAAACTCGATGAACACGCCCTGGCGTCGGCGCTGGACCCCGATGAGGTATCGCGCATCGAGTTTCACCCCGATAACCTGTTTCTGATCTGGAAGCGCCCGGAGAACTACTCCGGCGCCGGCAGCCTGGCTTTTGAAGTGTCGTCATGCGGTTTGCTGTTTTCTACCCAGCGTTTGCTGGTGATCGCCACCGACGATTCACCGCTGCATGGGCTCGGCACCCGACAGAAACTGAACACGCCGCTGGATGTGTTGCTGGATTTGCTGTTCAACAACATCCATCACTACCTGGGCCACCTCAAGGTGATCAAGCTGGTTGCGCGGGAGTTGCAGCAGAAATTCAACGCGTCGATGCAGAACCAGCACCTGATTCAGATGTTCAACCTCAGTGAAAGCCTGATCTATTACATCAATGCGATTCACAGCAACGGCGCGGTCCTGACCCGGCTGCGCAACCACGCGGAAAAGGAGCACTTCGGCGCCGAGGCCATCGGCCTGATCGACGACCTGATCATTGAAAACAACCAGTGCTACAAACAGGCGGAAATCTATTCCACGGTGTTCTCCGGGCTGATCGACGCCCGGGGCAACCTGATGAACAACAGCATGAACAACCTGCTGCGCAAACTGACGCTGATCAACGTGGTGTTCCTGCCGCTGAACCTGATTGCGAGCATCGGCGGCATGTCCGAGTTCAGCATGATGACGGCGGGGACGCCGTGGTGGGTGTCGTATCCATTATTTTTGACGGCGATGATGCTAGGGGCGGGAGTGATGGTGTTGGGGCTCAGGCGTTTGGCCAAATGATGTGGTGAATGTCAGGCCGTAATCGCGAGCAGGCTCGCTCCCACAATGGTCCGGGTTGAACTCAGGTTTCCTGTTCAACACAAATCTCCTGTAGGAGCCGGCTTGCTGGCGATGGCGGCCTCAACCCCCCCCCAAACACTTCGGATCAGACTTCTTGCGTGGCACCCACAGACCTCTTCCGATCCTGCAAACCCCGAACCACCAGATACAACAACGGCCCAATCGATACAAAAACCGCCGTAATCACCAGATAAGGCACCACCGACCACCCCGACTGCCCACGCTTGCGCGCATCGCTGTACATCCACACCCCGGCCAGCGTCGCCAGCAGATACAGATCAATCACCACCTGCGCCGTATCAGGTCGCGACATCAGGCTGATGCCAAATTCGATCAACGATTGTTCCACCTGGAGCATCACCGCAACGGTGTAGCCAGCGAAGGCGAGCAGGGCAATCAGGGGCAGGGCGATGGACTTCATGGTTTCCTTCCTTGGACGATGAGCAGAACAGCGAGCCTACACAGGCCGGGAAAATTTGGCCATTGACTTGCCTGTCGTGCCCGGCTAATTTCCAGCCATGACTTCCACCGTATTGCGCTGCCAGCCAAGCATTATTACCGCCATTCCTTATTTGGCGGGCTAGCTCACGACTGCAGCACCCAACCCGCCCTAGAGGCGGGTTTTTACTTTCTGTCTCTTGGGTTCTGATCAGCGTCAGGAGACGAACATGAACAGCACACCCGCCCAGCAGACCTTGCTTGAGCATTACGTCAAAAAGATCCTCGCCGCGCCGGTGTACGAACTGGCGGTACGCACGCCGTTGCAAGCCGCGCCGGCGCTGTCCGAAGCCCTCGGCAATCAGATCCTGCTCAAGCGCGAAGATTTGCAGCCGACCTTTTCCTTCAAGATCCGTGGCGCCTACAACAAACTGGTGCAACTGAGCGATGAGCAGAAGGCGCGCGGCGTGATCACCGCCTCGGCAGGCAATCATGCCCAGGGCGTGGCGCTGGCGGCGCGTGAATTGGGGATTGCCGCGACCATCGTCATGCCCGCCACAACGCCGGAATTGAAGGTGCTCGGGGTGCGCAGCCGTGGTGCCGATGCCGTGCTGCACGGGGAGAGTTTTCCGTTTGCCCTGGCGTACGCCTTGAACCTGGCAGAACAAACCGGCCGCACCTTCGTTTCGCCCTTCGACGACCCGGACGTGATCGCGGGGCAGGGCACCGTCGCCATGGAAATCCTTCGTCAGCACCAAGGAGCGCTCGACGCGATCTTCGTGCCGGTGGGCGGTGGCGGCCTGATCGCGGGCATCGCTGCGTACGTCAAATACCTGCGACCTGAAATCCGCATCATAGGCGTCGAGTCGGAACATTCCGCGTGTCTGCGCGCCGCCTTACAGGTAGACGAGCGTGTTGTCCTGCCCAACGTCGGTACGTTCGCCGATGGCGTCGCCGTCGCTCAGATCGGCGCTTATGGTTTCGAGGTCTGCCGGTTTTGCGTAGATGAGGTGCTGACCGTCAGCAATGACGAACTCTGCGCGGCGATCAAGAACATCTACGACGATACCCGCTCGATCACCGAACCTTCCGGTGCTCTGGCCGTGGCTGGCATCAAAAAGTACGTGGCGCAGACTGGCGTGCGTGGTCAGACGCTGGTGGCCATCGACTCCGGCGCCAACATCAACTTCGACAGCTTGCGCCACGTCGCCGAGCGCGCCGCGCTGAGCGACGCCCCGGCGTGAGCGGGCGCAGGGCGCCAACCAATCCCCAATCCCCTGTGGGAGCGAGCCTGCTCGCGATAGCGGTCTGTCAGTCAACCACAATGTTGAAACTGAAGACGCCATCGCGAGCAAGCTTGCTCCTACAGGTTTTGCATTTGGGCGGGGATTACTCCTGAACAGCTTTTTCGACCGTGCTCGACGCCGACCAGATCCGATAACGCACTTCAACATCCTTGGGCACATACAGCACGATCGGCAGCTTGCTGTTGTAACGCAACCTGAAACCGTCACCGACCACCGGGACGAAGTCCTGTTTGCTTTTGCCATCCGGGCAGGCCATCAGCGTGCTCATCGGGCCGATCACTTTTTCCAGTCGGTAGAACGGGTAGCCCCAGCCTTCGAGGTTTTTCTCCTCGAGCATGCCGCCCAAGCGTTGGCGATTGCAGTCAACGGTCAAGGTCTTACCGGCGAGAATTTCGACTTGGTAGTTGTCTTCAGCGGATTTCGGGGCGAGGTGAATGACCTGGCGGGTGAAGCCGTTTTCGGCTTTGGGAAACGGTGCAACGTCTTCGAGTTTCGCCGCGTGAACAACGGTCGATAGCCCGGCAACAATCAGCCCGACGGTAGTGAAACGGGTCAATGAACCCATGATGCCTCCTTGCGTGTGAGTAGGGTCAGCAGATACTGACTGAACTGGCCGCAGTTTTACCACCATGGGCGGCCAATGCAACGCCGGGATCATCAGGTTGCAATTTGCAGGGGCGAGAACCTGCGTTCATGCAAACTGCATGAGCCCATTTACTTGAAGACACATTAAACCTTTGAATTACCGATGAGCTGCACGGCGAAATCCGGGGCATGTTTTATGCTTCATCTGGTCCCGAAGCTGGCCGCGAATGAGTTGAGTCGGCATTGATAGCTGATTGGCAATCTCACAAAAGGAGAAGGTCGCCATGTTTCTTTCTGCCTTGGAACTTCGCAACATCATAGAAAGCAGTTTTCTGCCGAAACGTTGTCAATGCACGCTGACACCCGACCTGTCGATGAGCATCAAGGTGTATGCCGACGGCCAGACCGATCAAGTGGATCTATTGGTCACTGGCATAGACGCCAGCACACTCAATGGCTGCCAGGAAATCAATGCCCTGATTGCCGAGCTGCGCACCGAAATTCAGCATCGGGCAGAACTCCAGACGCTGCACCCCGATCGGCAATCGCTTTAACTCGCCGTCGTCACATCACGGGTCTGGCCAGGAAGCCAGCCCCGTGTTTGTTGTTTCCGATCAATTCTGATAACTGCACGCATCCGACCATTTGCGATACGAGATCTCTGCGGGTTTGCCCGACGTATCGATGTACTTCATCTCAGCCGTAATGACTTTGCAGTCCAGCGTCGTAGGTTCGGTCAGCGCGACCACCTTGGCCACGTGCAGCGGCATCCCGTATTCGTAGGGCACGGCTTGTGAGGAAGTGGTGTCGTCGGCCTGGGCAAGCCCGGTAAACCCGGTGCAGGCGAGGGTGGCGGTGACCAGCAAAATGCGCGTATTCATGAGCAATCTCCGGTGCGGACGGAACGAGAGTTCGACGTAGTGAACGTCGAACCTGCCGCACTGGGCGTCAGAGGAACCTGAGGGCGTGCGGTCCAGTAAAGTCTTGGACCGCAGGGTTAAGCAATGGTTAACCCGGCTGAATGCCGCCTGTCGTGAGGGGCGTTTCTGTCAGGCATTTCGTTGGGGTGAAAATCTTCGGTAGCTTCGGCTTCGTCCTACAAGGATGGATGCTTTATCGACTTTCGGCTGATGGGGCGTAGCGATTACTGTTTGGGCTCGCTGCAAAATCAGCGAACAGGTTTGGTCACCTGATTCCATCACATTGTGTGCCATCATTCGCACCGCGGACTTCCAAGTCCTCGTAGAGCGTTGCAATGGCGGCTGTGTGCTGGACGCCTTCGGGCGAACCGATTTGATGGTTTCGGTTGACCAAGCCTGTACACAGCCGCCTCCCACCGTTTGGTCACGGTGCTGGCGTTATTTGCCTACCATCGAGAAATAACTATGCCAACGATAAATCCGTTCCCCGAACGTCACCGTTCAATCAAAAGCAGTGTCACCGAAACATCTCCTCTGGTCATCGACACAGAAGCCAACCCCCAAGACATCCTCGAAGCCGCCCTCCAGCGCATCCGCGCCTCCAGCGAGCTACTTGAAACACTCCACCTCCAATGTTTCAAAGACGGCGACGTGCAGGACATTCCGCACATCACGCACGCCCTTTACCTGCTGACGCAGGACGGTTGCGACTTGCTCAAGGTTGCGCAGCAACGGATGCTGGGCTGGAAGGCATCAGCCTGACGTTTGATCTTTACTGACAAATCCAGCGCCCGTAGGCGCTGGATTTTTTATGGAAGGGGCGTCGCGTCAAGGCTCGGAGGCGTTCAGTTGTATTAATGACTCGCCCTTCGAGGCCACTGGAAACTCATCTAACTCTAGAAAAAGCCCGTTTTTCCCGTAGCTCAAATATTTGTGCGAGCTTTCATTACCCGTATTCTCAAAGATCACCTGCGCACCCTGAGCGGAAATTTTTATCCAGCGAGGACGGTTCCTTTCGGCGAAATCAATACGTTGGATTTTCCCGTCCGTTGAATCGAAATAGAACAAAGCTCCTTGCAGATAGTTAGAAGTGAACACGCCCGACACCACGAGTGCATGTGCATTTTTTTGATCTGAAGTGCATTGCCATTGCACTTCGCTTCCTCGAGATGCCTCTGCATCGTCGTATATAAATCGGGTGATTTGGCCATAGCGGGTTTTGTAAATATAGGAATCGATGATTGGCGAGCCACGCAGCAGCGAAATCGTGTGTTGTGATCCTGCCAATTCGCAATCGATCATCGTTTGTAACGGCGGTTGAGCAGCCAATGTCTGAACGCAAAAAATGACAAGCCCAATGCCAGACACAACATTCTTCATTTGATCCCGCCACAATGGACGAAGTGGCCGAGCGATCGAGTCAAGACCCGTTCGCTCGCCGTAACTGTTTTAGTGAACCGTCTTCGCCTGCACCACATTCCCCGCACGATCCTGATCGGCAGGCGTCGGCACCACCGGCGGCAACTGAGCAATCCCCGTGCCCGCACCCGGCGCACCGCCCGAGTTGGCCTTCACCTCAGCCCCACTAATCGTCACACCACCCGCATCGACCTTGACGAAACTCCCGCCAGCCTTCGCCGTCAGTTCCATCCCGCCTTCAACCACGACCTTGTTCCCCGCGTGGTAGTGAATCTCTTCACCCGCCTCAACAAACTGCGCCGTCCCGACCTTCACATGCTGGGTTACACCCACCGTAAGGTGATCATCCGCCCGCGCTTCAGTCTTGCGATCCAGATGTGTGATCCGATGCTCTTCTACCTTGAACTCGCTAAACACCTTCGCCTCAACCGTGTCATGCCGCTCACTGCCGATGCGGATTTTCTGGTCGTGTTCGATGTTTTCATCCCAGTCGCGCTGGGCATGCAGGTAGATCTGTTCCGCGCCTTTTTTGTCTTCGATGCGGAATTCGTTGTAGCCCTTGCCGCCCTGGGAGCTGAGGGTCTTGAAGGTGCTGCGGGTTTTGTTGGCCGGCAGGTCGTAGGGGACGACGTTTTCCTTGTGGTACAGGCAGCCGGTGACCAGCGGTTGGTCGGGGTCGCCTTCGAGGAAGGTGACGAGCACTTCCATGCCGACACGCGGGATGGCGATGCCGCCGTAGGCGCTGCCGGCCCAGCCGGTGGCGACGCGCAGCCAGCAACTGGTGTTGTCGTTGGCCTGGCCGTCGCGGTCCCAGTGGAATTGCACTTTGACGCGGCCGTACTCGTCGCAGTGGATTTCCGAGCCGGGCGGGCCGGTGACGATGGCGGTCTGGCTGCCGAGGACTTGCGGTTTCGGGTGTTCGAGGGCAGGGCGGTAGTGCGCGTCCCACGGCGTGGCGAGGAAGCGGTTGCGGTAGCCCTGGTGGAAATCGTCTTTGTTGTGGGTGACGTCGCTGGTGACGTTGGCGCCGAGCACTTGAGGTTGCTTGCCTTCGTGGACCACTTCCAGCAGTAGCCAGAGGTCGTTCCATTCGGCGCGCGGGTGTTCGCTCAGGGCCATGAAGTGACCGCTGACCAGCGTCGGCTGGTCGCCTTTGCCTTCCGCGAGTTTGTAGTCGCTGCGGTGGCGTTCGAGGGCGCGGGTGGCCAGTTGCTTGCCACGGGCACGGTCGGTGAAACGGCCGGGGTAGTCGTAGTCTTCGAGGTCCGGAGCGAACGCACTGGAAGCGGCGCCTTCAGGCAGGATGCGCGGTTTTTCGAAGTCGTAATCGCGGCGGCTGACGCGGCTGGTGCGGGTTTCCAGGCGCAGGTTGAAGCGCTTGATCACCGGTTTCTCGGCGGCCATGCCCGAGTCTTGCTGATAGGCCACGGGCGCCAGTTTGCGGAACACCGTCTGGTCATCGCCGAACACCAGTTTGTGGCCGCTGCTGCTGTGCTGGAAGTGGAAGTGAATGCCTTCTTCTTCGCACAGGCGCTGGATGAAATGCAGGTCGGATTCGTCGTACTGCACGCAGTAGACACGCTCGGGGTAGATCGCGCCGAGCTGGAAGTCATAGGCGTCGGCCAGAATGCCGCGGGCCTCAAGGACTTGGGCGATGATCTTCGGCACCGTCAAATGCTGGAAAATCTGCTGGTCATGGTTGTGGCGCAGGTAGGCCAGTTGCGGCACCAGGCTGATGCTGTAGCGGGTCAGGCTTTTGCCGGAGTCGCCTTGCTCGATGCGATAGACCAGGCCGTTAATGATGCCTTCGCCGGTGGCGCCGAAGGTCAGGCAGCCGGGCTTGTGCAGCAATTCTTCGAGTTTCAGGTCGGGGCGCGCGCTGACCAGTTCGATGTCAAAACAGAAGGGCTGATTGAGGGCTTCGCGACCGACGAAACTGAGTACCTGAAGGTCAGCGGAAACGCCTTCCAGCGTGAGGGAAATATGGATTGCGTTTGCGTCCAGCATGCCTTGAATTCCGTCCTTTGGATAAGCAGGAGCGGATGGTGCAGGATTAAACCGCCTCGTTCAAGGCGCAAATGCCGTAGATGAGGGCGTGCCCCGGCATCGGGAAAACCCCTAATGGCACGGTTTCGACCAATAAACACGGGGGCTCTTTGCCTGCAGGCTCATCGATCAATTGCCCCCCCCGCTGGTCAGCGCCGTGCCAGAACAGGGAGTCATTTTCCGACTAAAGTCGTCTGTAGCCGGTAAAAGCCTTCTGCCATCATTGCTGCTCACCCCCGTGTGTCGCCTTCATCCTGGCCAGTTCCTGGTCCGGGGCGAAGCTATTTTCTGGCTTATTGCGCCTTGCGCAAACGCTGCACTGTTGGAGCTTTTTCATGCGTCCCCCTTTTCAACTCATCACCGCGCGCCAGTCACTCGGCTTCGGCGCTTTAGCCCTGTGCGCCGGTTTTACCGTCCAGGCTCAGGCGAGCGGTTTTCTCGATGACACCACGGCGAAGATCGAATCGCGCACGGTGTATTTCAACCGTGATTTTCGTGATGGTCATACGTCCACCGAACAGGGCGCGTCCAAGCGCGAAGAGTCGGCGCAGGGCTTCATTCTCAATCTGCAATCGGGGTACACCGAAGGCACCGTCGGCTTCGGTATCGATGCGCTGGGCATGCTCGGGTTCAAGCTCGACTCCAGCGCCGACAGCAGCAACAGCGGCTTGCTGCCATCGTCGGGTGAAAACCCGCGAGGCTCGAAAGACCAGTACGCCAAACTCGGGCTGACCGCCAAAGTGCGCGTCTCCGACAGCGTATTGAAGTACGGCGCGCTGCTGCCGGATGTGCCGCTGCTCAAGTACAACGACGGGCGTTTGCTGCCGACGATGTTCAATGGCGCGCAGCTCACGTCTAAAGAGATCAAGGACCTGACGTTCATGGCCGCGCGCCTGGACCAGTACACCGCCCGGGACTCGACCGACGCCCAGGACATCCGCGTGCACTGCAAGAACAAGCGCTACGCCTGCAACGTCACCGCCGATCACTTCGACATGTATGGCTTCGACTACAAGATCAATGAGCGCCTGACTGCGCAGTATCACTACGCCGAGCTGGAAGACATCTATCGCCAGCACTTCGTGGGTTTGCTGGCCAGTCAGCCGCTGGGTGAGGGCGTGCTCAAGGCTGATCTGCGCGTGCTCAAGAGTGCCGACAGCGGCGCCGAGCGTGCCGGCTCCATCGACAACCGCGCACTGAGCGGCATGCTCGCGTACGCCATCAGCGGCCACACCGTCAGCGCCGGTTGGCAGCGCATGAACGGCGACAACTCGATGCCGTACCTGGATGGCACCAATCCGTACCTGGTGAACTACGTGCAGGTCAATGACTTCGCCGCCGCGCAGGAGCGTTCGTGGCAACTGCGTTATGACTATGACTTCAAGTCGATCGGCATCAACGGCCTGAGTTTCCTGACCCGTTACGTCAACGGCGACCACATCAAGGTGCTTGGCAGCGATCAGGAAGGCAAGGAATGGGAGCGCGACAGCGAGCTCAAGTACGTGGTGCAGAGCGGGACGTTCAAGGATGTGAGCCTGCGTCTGCGTAATGCGACATACCGGACCAACTACGAGAAGTTCGCCCGGGATGTGGATGAGACGCGGTTGATCATCAGCTACAACTTTTCGGTGTTGTGACAACGGGGCGCCCTATCGGCGCCCTGATCATTTGCGTTCGGGTCAAGGCAACTGGACGCGAACCCCCTTGATTTGACCGGCGGCAACCTTCGCATAACCCACACCGAACGTGCCTAGAGGCGAAATTGCAGTGGCGCTGTTGTCCCCGGCTCCAAACGGAGAGCGCAAGGTGCGAAACTGTCATAAATAACATCTTGAGTGTTTTTTACGGGATTACGGGAAACACAGAAACAAGAGCGCCGATTTTATTGAGGATGTTCGAGCGAGCGAACACCTCTAACAAAAAGGCGTTCTTGTTTCTGTGTTTTCCGGTGTGAAGAAGCTTAAATTCAGGCCTGCTTTACTCGCATGAGCCCTTATTGAAGGAACATGAGCGAGGGGAAGTCATTGCATCTCAGCCATAAACGCACCATTGGATGAAATGGCATTAAGCCCGCTGTGACGGCCTCCACCCACGAACGTCACCTCAATTGGGGAGGGCGGCACGATATTGCCAGCTACGTCGGCTCCGTCGTCCTCTTTGTTAAGCAGTAGCACATTATCGTCACTTAAACGCCTTACTCGTCCGTAGGTTTGCTTTTCTGGAACCGCGATAAGGTTGAGATAACCTGAAGGTCCCCAATACCCTGCATTTAAAGTTCCCCCTAGATCGCGATATTCAAAAGCAATATTTCCGCGGCTATTAACCGCAACCCCAAGAACGCTGCTTGTATAGCTGTGCAAATCAAGTACATCAGGATTTTGATTAGGTGAATTCCAAAACGTCACCATGGTTTTATTATGCGCCGAATTACAACCTCCTACATATCTGTTCGAGTTATTGACGGCTCGAACCTGACATGATGAAAAATTTGCTGGAACAATCAAATTGACGGCGATAAAGCCTGAGTAGTCCTTATGGGCAACTTTCGCGATGCTTTGCCCGGAAGCATCGTTGCAATTGAGTGCAACACGAGGTTCGTCAGGCGCCAGCTCGTCGTTGATCGCCGCCGACTGGCAATCGTCCCTGGGTGTGGACACAGTCATTGGGGATGCAGGATTGCCAGGGGTCCACATCGTCGCGGTTGAGCGACCATTCTTATCGATACTTTGTCCCACAATAAAACCCAGATTGTTGTTTGCAACCGCCTTTGTGCTGACATCGTCAGGGTTCGCCGGGTCTTGAAAAAGTCCGCGTAGGGGGGCCAGTTTTGTGGCGTCGGTATAGGGAGGCTTCCAGATAGTCCCAAATGTCTTGCCGTAACTATCGAGACAGTTGCCTGAAATTGTATCGTCATTACCGATTGCCAGAACCTTGCAGTCTTTCCCATCTGCCAAGGCCGGTAGCATGACCAGTGCCCCAAATTTTTCGGCCATCCAGACCATTGAGTTGCCCTGTGCTGTCTTGCAGTCTCCAGTCGCACGCCCGTTGTTGTTGATGTCGATCACTTCACAGGAATATCCCGATGGTGTCGGTATATACAGGCGCGTGGCAGCTACTGTATCGGTGCCGTGTGCCAAAACGAATGCTGCCAGTGTCAAGTTCAACGAAGTTAGATTTTTAGTTGTAGTCCTTTTCATTTTTTTTTGCTCCATCTTGTCAGCGCGTCCACTCGAACCTGGGATTTGTTCGAGTCCGTTAAAGCTGCATTGCAAGAACAGTGGATATCAAAAAATTGAAGTCGACAACTGTCATATCTGACAGTAGACGGTCGCTGTTAGATCGTATTCACTTGCTTGCTGAACTCGTCGAGTTTTTTGATGAAAAATTCGTCCCGACAGCACTCCTTTACGACTGGTGACGAGTTGTCAGTTGAGTTGCTGCCGATACGGCAAATCCGGCCCGGTCTTGCTGCACGTCAACGCCGCCGCTTGCACGGCAAACTTCAACATCCCGTCGATCTGCTCGCGCGCCAGCGATTGCACGCCCTCGACCGAATCCAGCTGCTGCTCGGTCAGCCAGGTAATCAACGCCGCCTGAAACGTATCGCCAGCCCCAACGGTGTCGGCAATCTTCACCGGACAGGCCGGCACCGACCACGAACCGTGATTGCGGCTAAACACCGTCGCACCTTCGCCGCCACGGGTCAGGAACACCACCTGACAGCGATGCTGCAACCAGCCTTCAATCACTTGCTGCGGATCCTGCCCGGGATACAACAGGCTCAGGTCCTCATCACTGACTTTGATCAGGTCGGCCAGCTCAACCAGCGCCGCAACCCGCGAACGCCACAGCTCGATGTTCGGTTCAGGATTTAGCCGCACGTTCGGATCAAGGCTGATCAGGCGCTTGCCACTTTCCCGCTGCACCAGGGCCAGCAACGTGTCGGCAATCGGCTGCACCACCAGCGAGAACGAGCCAATGTGCAAGCCGCGCACCTCTGGCCCCAGTTCCGGCAAATGCTCCGGTTTCAACTGCCGATCCGCACAACCTTCGCCGCGAAAGCTGTACTGCGGTGAGCCATTGGTGCCGACTGCGACCATCGCGAGGGTGGTCGGTGCGGCGAAATCCACCAGGTAATCCGGGCGCACGCCTTCATCTTGCAGCACCTGCTGCAAACGCCGGCCCAGATAGTCCGTCGACAACCCGGCAAACAGCGCCGCGTCCACGCCCAAGCGGCGCAAACCCACCGCAACGTTGAAGGGCGAGCCGCCGGCAATCGCCTTGAAATTCACTTTTGAAGCCAGGCCGCTGGCGTCGTCTTCACTGAAGAAATCGAACAGCGCTTCGCCACACACCAGATACATAGTTGTTCACTCTTTAAAGGGTTGCGACATGCTGTTGATAGCGTTCATAGGCCTGCTGACAGGCCGTTACATTTTTTGCAATCGGCAGGGTTTCGCTCGCCGGATCGAGCTTCACGCAACGCTCGCACAAGTCCGCGAGGCTGTCTTCGTGGCCGTTTGCCCAGGATTTGCACCACGCCGCCTGAATCGCCGCGCCGAGGGCGGCAGCTTCGCTTTGTTCGGTGCAGATCACCTTGGTGTTCATGATGTCGGCGACAATCTGGCGCCACACCGGGCTTTTCGAGCCGCCGCCGATCAGGCAGATGGTGCGGCTTTGTAAGCCATTGTGGCGCAGCAGGTCCAGCCCATAACGCAAACCGAAGGTCGTGCCTTCGACCACGGCGCGGCACAAATTGGCTTGCGTCAGATTGGTCATGGTCAAGCCCAGCAGGCTGCCGGTGGCATGGGGCAGGGCTGGGACGCGCTCGCCGTTGAGAAACGGCAGCATGCTCACACCTTCGGCGCCGATCGGTGCTTGCGCGACGAGGGCGTTGAACTGCTCGATATCCAGCTCGAACAGATCGCGAATCACTCCGGTGGCATTGGTCAGGTTCATGGTGCAGATCAGCGGCAACCAGCCACCGCTGGAGGAGCAGAACGTCGCGACCGACGCGTCAGCGCTGACGGTCGGTTGATCGGCATAGGCGTACACCGTGCCCGAGGAACCGAGGCTCATGGTGATCGCGCCGGGCCGGATGTTGCCGGTGCCGATGGCGCCCATCATGTTGTCGCCACCGCCGCTGGACACCAGCGCCTTGGGGTTGATGCCCAGGTGCTCGGCGATGCCCGGCAGGATCGTGCCGACCGCTTGATGGGCGTCGATCAGCTCCGGCAGCGCCGCTTGCAAGCGACCGCTGGGGTCAATGTCGCGCAGCAGCTGCAAGTCCCACTGGCGGGTGCGCACGTTGAAATAACCGGTGCCCGAGGCATCGCCATATTCGCTGCAACTGCGGCCGGTCAGCCAGTAGTTGAGGTAGTCGTGGGGCAGCAGGATGCGCGCGATCCGGGGAAAAACCTCCGGGTGTTGTTCCTTGGTCCAGAGCAGTTTTGAAACGGTGTAGCCCGGTGCGATGACCACACCGAGGCGTTCGAGCGAGCCTTTTTCACCGCCAATGTGCGCCAGCAGACGGTCGTTCTCCGGGGTGGATTCGGTGTCGCACCAGAGCTTGGCGGGGCGCAGTACCTGGCCTTGATCGTCGAGCAGGACCAGGCCGTGTTGCTGACCGGAAACGCCGATGCCGAGGATGTCCTGACCGTCGACGTTTGCCGCGATCAGCGCACGACGCGTGGCTGAAGTGAATGCTTCCAGCCATTGCGATGTGTCCTGCTCGCGACGGCCATTGGCGCCGCTGATCAACGCGTGCGCGGCGGCGCCCTGGCCGAGGACCTGACCGTTGCGGGCATCGAGGATGATTGCCTTGGTGCCTTGGGTGCCGCAGTCGATGCCGAGGAATAGTTGTTGGTTTGCCATGGGAGGTCCTTGGTGTGTCAGGTCTATCTCGGTGAAGCCATTCGCGGGCAAGCCTCGCTCCTACAGGGGATCTTTAGTGGACGCCGATTTTGTGTACGACACCGATCCAATGTGGGAGCGAGCCTGCTCGCGATGACGGCGGTGATTTCACCGCCGCTTTTACGCCAACACCCGCTCCAGCGTCCGCGTCACACCTACCTCCCGCAAACTGTTGCAGCACCATTCAAACGCCGCGACAAACTCCGGCGAATGCGCAATCGCCGTACCAAAAATCTCCTCCACCCCCAGCAGCCGCTGGGTCATCAACGCATCATCGGCCACCAACGCCTGACAAAACGCAGCCCGCGGATCGGGAATGGCGTAGGTATCGCCATTCTCGTCCACACCCTTCAAATACAACGCCCAAGCCGCCACCACCAGCGCCGCACGCTTGGTCTCCCGGCCATCGGCAATCAAGCGGTTGATGGTCGGAATGGTGAACTTGGGAAACTTCGACGAACCGTCCGAGCACACACGCTCCAGCTGATCGGCAATCGCCTGATTGGAAAAGCGTTCCACCAGGGTGTTCTTGTAATCAGTCAGATCAATCCCCGGCACGGGCGACAGTTGCGGCGTCACGTCCAGGTCCATGTAGGCGCGCATGTAACGCACGAACAGCGGGTCGTTCATGGTCTCGTGAACGAAGCGGTAACCCTTCAAAAACCCCAGGTACGTCAGCGCCAGGTGACTGCCGTTGAGCAGTTTGATTTTCATCTCTTCGTACGGCGTGACGTCGTCGGTGAACTGTACGCCGACCTTTTCCCAGGCCGGGCGACCGTTGACGAACTTGTCCTCCAGTACCCACTGCACAAACGGTTCGCAGACCACCGGCCAGGCATCGTCGACCGCGTGTTTGTCGGCAAGTTGCAGGCGATGTTCGGTGCTGGTCATTGGCGTGATGCGGTCGACCATCGCATTCGGGAAACTGACGTTTTCGGCGATCCAGTCGTGCAGGTCTGCATCGCGCAACGCGGCGAAGGCCAGCAACGCTTTGCGGGTGACCGCGCCGTTGTGCGGCAGGTTATCGCAGGACATCAAGGTGAACGCCGGCGTGCCGGCAGAACGGCGTTTGGCCAACGCGGCGCAGAGAAAACCGAACACGGTTTTCGGCGAATCCGGGTGCGCGAGGTCGTGCTGGATCTGCGGCAGGTGGGCCATGAATTCGCCGTTGCTGTCGTCGATGCAGTAACCGCCCTCGGTGATGGTCAGCGAGACGATGCGGATCTCGGGACTCGACAGTTTGTCGATCAACGCTTGCGCGCCGTCCTCGGCCAGCAGCATGTCGCGGATCGCGCCGATGACCCGAACTTCGGTGTCGTCGGTGTCGCCGAGTTCAAACAGGGTGAACAGGTAATCCTGCTCCTTGAGGTCGTCCCGGGCGCGGCGGTCTTCGGCGCGCAGGCCGACGCCGCAAATCGCCCAGTCCAGGCCTTCGCCAGTGTTCATCAAGGCGTCGGTGTAATACGCCTGATGGGCGCGGTGGAAGCCGCCGACGCCAATGTGCGCGATGCCTTGGCGGGCGTCGCTCAGGGCGTAGGCGGGCAGGACCACTTCGGGTGCGAGGTGGTGCAGGTTCTGTTTATTCAGTTTCATCACACGCTCTCTGAAATCAGGCCGCTGCGCGCAACGGGCGGGTCAGCGCCACGCCGTCGGCATCGAATAAATGGCAGTGTTCGGCGTCCAGGTGGAGGCTCAGCGCCTCGCCATAACGGCTGGCCAGATCGCCACGAACCCGCATGGTCAGCGCTTCACCGGAGGAGGTCCGGACGTGGCAGAAGGTGTCGCTGCCCAGGCGTTCGCTGACGTCGGCGGTGACCTGCAAGGTGCAGTCGCCGGTTTGTGCCAGCTCCAGATGTTCCGGGCGAATACCCAGCGTCACCGCACCACCAACGCTCAGGCTTGCGCCGCTCAGCGGCAACGTGATGCGGGTGCCGGCATCGAGCGCCACTTCGCAGCTTTGGCTGTCGACACGGGTGACTTTGCCTTTGAGGAAGCCCATTTTCGGTGTGCCGAGAAAGCCTGCGACAAACAGGTTGGCCGGCTGGTGATACAGGTCCAGCGGCGAGCCGACCTGCTCGATCTTGCCGCCATTGAGCACGACCACTTTGTCGGCCATGGTCATGGCTTCCACCTGGTCGTGGGTCACGTAGATCATCGTGGCTTGCAGTTCTTTGTGCAGGCGCAACAGTTCCAGACGCATCTGTACGCGCAGGGCGGCGTCGAGGTTGGACAGCGGTTCGTCGAACAGGAATATTTTCGGGTTGCGCACGATGGCGCGACCGATGGCCACGCGCTGACGCTGGCCGCCCGACAGTTGCTTCGGCTTGCGCTCCAGCATCGGCCCGAGCTCAAGGATGCGCGCCGCCTCGCCGACTTTCTTCTCGACTTCGGCTTTCGGTACGCCGGCCAGATCAAGGGCAAACGACATGTTTTTGCGCACGCTCATGTGCGGGTACAGGGCGTAGGTCTGGAACACCATCGCCAGGTCACGCTTGGCCGGGCTGACTTCGGTGATGTCGCGGCCGTCGAGTTCGATGCTGCCGCCGCTGACTTCTTCCAGGCCGGCGATCAGGCGCAGCAGGGTGGACTTGCCGCAGCCGGACGGGCCGACGAAGACCACGAATTCCTTGTCGTTCACTTCCAGGTCGATGCCTTTGATGATGGAAAAGCCTTCGAAGCCTTTTTGCAGATTCTTGATTTTCAGGTTGGCCATGGTGATGGGCCTCCGCTTTTAGTTATTCAGATTGAGCCGCGCACGCTTTGTGTAGGAGCCGGCTTGCTGGCGATGACGGCCTCGAGAGCGATGCAAATATCAATGGCCTCATCGCCAGCAAGCCGGCTCCTACAAGGGATCGTGTCGTGTCAGTAATCTTCATTTCACCGCGCCAAACGACAGGCCGCGGACCAGTTGTTTCTGGCTGATCCAGCCGAAGATCAGGATCGGCGCGCAGGCCAGGGTCGACACCGCCGACAACTTGGCCCAGAACAGCCCTTCGGGGCTTGAGTACGAAGCGATCAGCGCGGTCAGTGGCGCGGCTTTCGACGAGGTCAGGTTCAGCGACCAGAAGGCTTCGTTCCAGCACAGGATCAACGACAGCAACACCGTGGACGCCAAACCGCCTTTGGCGATCGGCAACAACACGCGGACCATTTCCTGCCACAGCGTGGCGCCGTCCAGACGCGCGGCTTCGAGGATGTCTTTGGGGATGTCCTTGAAGTAGGTGTAAATCATCCAGACTACGATCGGCAGGTTGATCAGCGTGTAGATCACGATCAGCGCGATGCGTGTGTCGAGCAGACCAAAGCTCTTGGCCAACAGGTAGATCGGCATCAGCACGCCCACCGGCGGCAGCATTTTTGTGGAGAGCATCCACAGCAGCGTGCCTTTGGTGCGTTGGGTTTCGTAGAACGCCATCGAGTAGGCCGCCGGCACCGCGATCAGCAGGCACAGCGCCGTGGCGCTGAAGGAAATCACCACCGAGTTCCAGGCAAAACTGAAGTAATCGCTGCGCTCGTTGATGTGCAGGTAATTCTCCAGTGTCGGCGTGAAGATGAATTGCGGCGGCGTGGCGAACGCGTCGATTTCGGTTTTGAAACTGGTCAGCACCATCCAGAAAATCGGGAAGAAGATCAGGATCGCGATGGCCCAGGCCAGCGTGCCGAGCAGCACACTTTGCAGACGACGGGATTGTTGAAGGGTCATGGCGCGGGCCTCAGGCTTTGTCTGTCAGGTTTTTGCCGATCATGCGCACCAGCACGATGGCCGCGATGTTGGCGATCACCACCGCAATCAAACCGCCGGCGGACGCCATGCCGACGTCGAACTGCACCAGCGCCTGGTTGTAGATCAGGTAGGCGAGGTTGGTCGAGGCGTAGCCGGGGCCGCCGTTGGTGGTGGTGAAGATTTCAGCGAACACCGAGAGCAGGAAGATGGTTTCGATCATCACCACGACGGCAATCGGTCGTGCCAGGTGCGGCAGGGTCAAGTGCCAGAAGATTGCAATCGGCCCGGCACCGTCGAGGCGCGCGGCTTCTTTCTGTTCCTGGTCTAGGGACTGCATGGCGGTCATCAGGATCAGGATCGCAAAGGGCAGCCATTGCCAGGACACAATGATGATGATCGACAGCAGCGGGTAGTGCGCCAGCCAGTCCACCGGTTGCGCGCCGAACAGTTTCCAGACGTAGGCGAGAATCCCCGACACCGGGTGGAAAATCAGGTTCTTCCAGATCAGCGCACCGACGGTGGGCATGATGAAAAACGGCGAGATCAACATCACTCGCACGACGCCCCGACCGAGAAAATCACTGGCCTCCAGCAGCGCACTGATCAACACCCCGAGCACCACACTGATCAGCAATACGCTGCCCACCAGCAACAAGGTGTTGGTGGCGCCGGGCATGAACCCGGAGTCCGTCAGGAAGTAGGTGAAGTTCTCAAGCCCCACGAACTCGTTCTCGCCCGGGTTGAGCAGGTTGTAGCGGATCATCGAGAAGTAAACAGTCATGCCCAGCGGCACGATCATCCACAGCAGCAGCAAGGCCACCGAAGGACTGACCAGAAACCAGCCGGGGTTGGCCAACCGGCTTTTACGCACCGGCTGGGGAATGTCCATGTGAGCTTTGGCAGTTGAAATATTCATGGTGAAAGAACCCATTAAGAACAGGAACAGGCGAGGCGCAAAACCTGTAGGAGCCGGCTTGCTGGCGATGAACGATGACTCGGTATCACTTTGGAGCGGCGTCGTATTCATCGCCAGCAAGCCGGCTCCTACAGGGGACTGGGTTACTTGGGGTAACCCGCGCGCTTCATCTCACGCTCGGTGGTTTGCTGGGCGGCGGTCAGGGCCTGGTCGACTGTGGTCTGACCGATCAGCGCCGCCGAGAACGACTTGCCTACCTGAGTGCCAATGCCTTGGAACTCGGGGATGGTCACCAGCTGAATGCCGATGTAGGGCACAGGCTTGAGCGTCGGCTTGCTTGGGTCCGCCGTTTTCAGCGACTCGAGCGTGACCTTGGCAAATGGCGCGGCGCTCATGTACGCCTCGCTGTAAGTCGAGGCCCGCGTGCCTGGCGGTACGTTGGCAATGCCGTCCTTTTCCGCGACCAGTGCGCCGTATTCCTTGGAGGTTGCCCAGGCACTGAAGGTCTTCGCCGCGTCCTTGGCTTTGGAGCTGGTCGGAATCGCCAGCGCCCAGGAATAGAGCCAGGCCGAGCCTTTGTCAGTGGTCTGGTGCGGCGCGTAAGTAAAGCCGACGTGCTCGCTGACCTTGCTCTGGGTTTTGTCGGTGACGAACGAGCCGGCGACGCTGGCATCGACCCAGATCGCGCATTTGCCGCTGTTGAACAGTGCGAGGTTTTCGTTGAAACCGTTGCTCGACGCGCCCGGCGGGCCTGACTTCTTCATGGTGTCGACGTAGAAATTCAGGGCGTTTTTCCACTCGGGGCCGGTGAATTCCGGTTGCCATTTTTCATCGAACCAGCGCGCGCCATAAGCATTGGCGACGGTGGTGATCAGCGCCATGTTCTCGCCCCAGCCGGCCTTGCCGCGCAGGCAGATGCCGTACTGCTCTTTATCCTTGTGGGTGAGTTTGCTGGCGAATTCGCCGATCTGTTCCCAGGTCGGGTGTTCCGGCATGGTCAGCCCGGCGTCCTTGAACAGGTCGGTGCGGTAATAGGTGATAGAGCTTTCGGCGTAGAACGGCAAGGCATACAGCGAGCCCTTGACTGACAGGCCTTCACGCACCGACGGGAACACGTCGTCGAGGTCATAAGTGGCCGGCAAATCCTTCATCGGCTCCAGCCAGCCCTTGGCGCCCCAGAGTGCCGCTTCGTACATGCCGATGGTCAGCACGTCGAACTGCCCGCCTTGGGTGGCGATGTCGGTGGTCAAGCGCTGACGCAGGACGTTTTCTTCGAGCACCACCCAATTGAGCTTGATGTCCGGGTGCTCGGCTTCGAAGGTTTTCGAGAGCTTTTGCATGCGGATCATGTCGCTGTTGTTGACGGTGGCGATGGTCAGGGTCTGAGCGCCGAGGCTGACGCTGCTGAGGGTCATGCAGGTGAGGGCTAGCAGAGCTTTTACAGAAGGTTGCATCGTGCACTCCTTTTCTGCACCCGGTGGGGACAGAAGGACAGTTATTGTTTTTGTGTCTTCCGGGGCAGGAAGAATGTGCACTGATTACAGCCTTCAATTGAGGATGAGACAAATCATCCATCGCACTTGAATCGATACTATTTTGCACTGCTGTTGCGGATGGGCAATGCAGGGATAGGCGTTACAGGGGTGAGCGGACATCGGTTTTGTACAGGTTTCAATGGCCCCATCGCCAGCAAGCCGGCTCCTACGGATCGGGGGATGTTCGGGATGACGGGTTCACACCAAACCTGTAGGAGCCGGCTTGCTGGCGATTCGATCTGAAAATTGATGCATGAATTGGGGCAATCAACCCAGGTTCTGCTCAGTCAACCGCTGCACCGCCAACCGCCGATAGTGCGATGGCGTCATTCCCTTTAACTGCTGAAAACGCCGATTGAAGTTGGAGATATTGTTGAAGCCCGACTCGAAACACACATCGGTCACCGGTTTGTCGCCGTCGGCCAGCAGTTCACAGGATTTGCTGATGCGCAGCCGGTTGACGAACTCGATGAAGCAGCGCCCGGTGGCTTGCTTGAACACGCGACTGAAATAGGTCGGCTTCATGCCCAGGTGCTCGGCGACTTCCTCCAGCGGCAGTTCACGGGCGTAGTGGGCAAAGATGTAATCCACCGCGCGGTTGGTGCGATCGATATTGTGTTCATCCGCCAGTTGCGGCGTTGTGGCACCGGACAGCAGTTGGTAGTCGTCGGTGGCTGCGAGCAACTCCAGCAAAATGAAAAAGTGCCCGAGGCGGGTCATGCCTTTGGTGTCGGCGATCCGCTGCATCAAGGTCATCGCCTGGCGGATGGTGTGTTTGCAGCGAAACTCGATGCCGTACTGCGCGCGCTCCAGCAAGGGTGCCAGTGTCTTGAGTTCGGCAAACACCTGGTGCCCGCTCTCGAACAACTCGTCGGTGAAATTGACCAGCATGTCCCGCTTGGGCACCACTTCGTCCTCGGCGACCTGGCTGATCCAGTTGTGGGGCAGGTTGGGGCCGGTGAGGAAGAGTGTTTCCGGATAGAAGTTGCCGATGTAGTCGCCAATGAACACCTTGCCGGAGCTGGCGACGATCAGGTGCAGTTCGTATTCCTTGTGAAAATGCCAGCGCACCAAGGGGCAGGGGAAACCGTGCTGGCGATAGATGATCGACAACCCGTTATGGTCGTCCATCAGTTCGTAGGAAGGATCGGTGACTCTGGCAGTCCGGGTCATATCAGGGCGCTTTTATTGTTATTGCGCCCTGATCATGCCTCTTTACCGGCCGACATTGCCAGCCTGGGGCATGTCGACCGACGTCATGCGCCCGGTTACGGATGCAAGGCGTTGCCATAAACCGCCTTCATGCTCGACGCGCTCCAGCAGTAACGCACGATGTCTGACTCATCGAAAAAGTCGGTACTGACAATGCTGCATCGCGTCACCCAGTCCCGGGTCGGGTTGAACCAGGCGTTGATCTGGTTCTTGATGTCCTGAGGCCCGCCCAGAAAACCGTAGCTGGTGGCCGACAACGACCAGAGAAAGCTCTCGAACGGTGCGTCTTGCAGCTCGTTGGCTATGTGGCGTTCCAGTTCCGCCGTGTCGGTGAAGGTTTCGTCGCTCCATTTGTGCGGGATGCGCGGCCAGAAGTAATCATCATCCAGCCCCGCCACAACGTGCGCTGCCAGCACCAGCCTGCGGCGGGTGCTCATGCGTTTGAGTTGGCCCACCGTTTTCGACGCATCGTAGGGCGGTATGACTCGGTGCCCGAGTCGACTCACCAGCAGGTCATTGAGTTTTTTGTGGTCAAAACGCTTGGCACCGTCGCTCATTTGGTGGAAGTCGAAAACGATGAACTCGTCCGGGTTTTGATCAAGAAACGCGGTTGTCGCGTCGATCAGCTCATCAAGGACACGATGAGACTGAAAGCCATTGTGATGAAAGTAGAAGATCGATTGATCGTGCCCCTCGGTGTAACCAAGTCGGATATCAAATGCCCGTGCACCATTGGCCAGTTGCCACGTAAATGAATCGTTCTGGCACGTGGTCCAGTGACCAATGACAACATCATAGTTGGGTGCTTTTTTGTCCATGCCGCTGTTGTGAGCGCCTGGCCAGATCAAGTCGGTCAACTTCAGTTGGTCGATGTCGAGCACATTACTCATCCATTTCTTTTTGTCGAACGTACCTTGTAAAGATTGGGTCATTGTCATTCCTGATAGTGGCTTCAGCCCATCCGTGGGATGAAGTGGATATATGTAATTTCAAGCATAGAGCTGCGCTCCGACATTGCCAGTGACGGAAACATCTGCACAAATTAATAGTGTCAGGCGTTGGCTTTGATCAGATTGGCCATACGGCAATGGCTGACCAGATTCGACGTTTCAAAAAAGTCCGCATTGATAATGCTGCACTTCAGAATCCACTCGCTGACGGCCGGGTCAAACCATTGATCAAGCTGTTCGCCGATGTTCACCGGACCGCCCACGGCGTGGTAACTGGTGGCGGAGAGCGACCATGGCATATCGCTGGTTGGCGGGTATCGCATGACCTGCGTGATATGCGCGTTCAGCTCACTGATGCTGGTCGTCCCGATTCCGCTCCATTCGTGCGGGATGAAGCGACAAAACAAGGTTGCATCGAAGCTCGGGTGATATTCGGCGGCAACCAGCACACGCCGGGCATGACTGGCCCGTTTCAATTGACCGAGTGTCAGGCCCGCATTCCTGTACGGAATTATCCGGTCACCCAAATGAGTCAGCAGCAGGCGGTTGAATTCCTGATGGTCGAAGGCATGGTTGCCTGCATTCAACTGATGAAAATCCAGCACGATGAATTCATCAGGGTTTTCCTGCAGGAATCGGATCACGCTCGTGATCAGGTCTTCCAGCGAGCGGGAGGAGCGAAATCCGTTGTGCTGGCACCAGAATGTTCCAACGCCATTGCGGCCGATTTCATACTCCAGCCTGACATCGAGAACACGGGCGCCTTGGGTCAATTGATAGTAGAACGTATGGGTCTGGCAAGCGGCCCAGTGACTGATGCCCGGCACCGCATACGAAGCCTTTTTGTCCACGCCGGCATTATGCGCGCCAGGTAAAACAAGTTCCGCAAGCGAGAGTGAATCAATGGCGGGAAGTTGGGCCATCCAGTTGTTGGTTGTAAACCATTGGTTGTTGTAGAGGAAGTTAAGCTTAGTTGCTATTAGATCGTTGTTCATTGTGCGTCCTTGCACAGTAGGTTAATCGTTAGAGGAGACGATTCTAACGATCAGGCGTCATCTTTAGTTCGGTTTTTCGCTTCAATCCATTGCGCCATGTATTGAGTGCTTTTATGTTGATGGTGGCGCAACATGCTGCCGGTGAAGTTGTCCCGTCTTAGTGTCCGCAAGTGCTGTTGGCAATACTCTAGTTTTGCAATCAATGCCGGGCCGTGGGTGTGCAGCTGGTAACGTTCGGCCAGCAGTTCCAGGCCAACAGCCTGGGCGTTCGACCATTGGGCCTGGTCTTTATAGAGTTGCACCGCGCTATCGGCAAACTCGCGTGCCGTGCGGGTCACGGCACCCGGCCAGGGGCCTTGGCCATACATCGCTTCGGCACCGATCGGCGTGGAGACATTCGGTGTGCCGCAAATCATTGCATCGACGATTTTGCCCTTGATGCCCGCACCGAAACGCAACGGCGCCAGGCACACGCGAGCGGCGGACATCACTTGCAACGCGTCTTCTGCCCAGTTCATTACATGGAAACCTTGCGCCGCATTGTGCAGCGCGGTCGCCTTGGGTGGCGTGTAGGCTCCGTAGATGAGCAAACGAGCGGTGGGCAATTGCTCGCGGATCAGTGGCCAAATGGTGGTTTTCATCCAGAGCACCGCATCCCAGTTGGGCGCGTGACGGAAGTTGCCGATACTGAGGAAGTCCGTGCGCTCCTCAAAACCCGCCAGCGGCGCGCTCGGTGGATCGACCATCAACGGGCACCAGTGCAGCAGGCTGCGCGGCACCTTGAACTGCTCGACCAGCAACTCGATTTCCGTTTCGGAAATCATCAGGTTCAAGTCGCAGCGATACAACGCAGCGATTTCCCGTTTCGCCAGGTCGGTGTCGGCCATCAGTTCGAACTCTTCACGCAAGGCCGGTGCGAACAGCCCGCTGAAGTCATTGTCGTCGTCGCTGGCCTTCAACCGGTCCTTGAGCCGTTGATGCCGGGCATGGCGCAGGCTTTGCAAATCTTGCGTTCCGAGCACGCGCAAGGCATCGGGGCAGTGCTTCTCGACACGCCAGCCGAACTGTTCTTCCATCATGAATTGCTCGAACAACACGATATCCGGCGCCAGTTCGCGGACAAATACATCGAAACTGCTGTTGTTCAGTTCGATCGGCACTTCACGAATGCCCAGCGCCGTCAGGTCTTCCTGATGTTCACCAGCGCCGGCGGGGCTGCTGAAGGTCACGTCCCAGCCTTGTTGCAGAAACGTCCCGAGCAGTTGCATCACATACCCACCCGCCGCGGAGGAGCGTGGCTCGGGCCAGACGTAGCCGATAACCAGGACTTTGGTGGCGCGGGGCAGACTCATGCAGGGAGATTCCTTGAAGCGGGCAGGGGAATAAAAGCGGGGCGCAATTAAACCACAGCCGAGGACGATTCCTCAGCCCGCTCAACGAAGGCTAGGTAATAGCGAGAATACCTTTGACCTTGTCGCGCAATTGATCAATGGAAAACGGTTTGCCGATCACATGCATTCCGGCGGGCACCTCAATATTTTCTGCATAGCCGCTGGCAAACAGGATGGGCAGTTCCGGGCGAACCATGCGCGCCTGCGTGGCCAGTTCGCGGCCATCCATGACCGGCAAACCGACGTCGGTCATCATCAGATCGATGTATTGATCTTCATCATTGAGAAATTCCAGCGCCTGTTCGCACCCGTCAGCCTCCAGCACCTCGTATTCCAGCTCCTCGAGGACATCGACTATCAACGTGCGCACAATGTCGTCGTCTTCAACGACCAGGATGATGGATGTTTCAGCGGACATAATGGGGGTTCTCAACAGTTGAATTCGCAGTGACCGGCCGATCAAAAACGCCGGGCTCTAGCATGAGTAAGTAGCGGACCCCGACAAGTTCCCGACCCCTCTGGAAAAAGAATAGCCGTACCAGGGCGGACAAGGATAACCGCTCCTTTGCGCTGGGGCAGTTGAATGTAGGATTTCACGCACAATCACGTCAGAAAATTGGATCAATGCGGCAGATTTGAGGCAGACTCCTTGGATTCCAATAGTTCGACAAGGCCCTCCCATGACCACTGCGTCTTCGGTTGACGAGCAACGATTTCGTAAACTCCTGAGCCGCAACGTCAGCCTGCCGTTGGGTGTCGGTGTGCTCAGCGCGGTGTTCTTTGTCTCGCTGATCACCTATCTGCTGTCGGTGATCCAGTGGGTCGAGCACACCGACCGGGTGATCAATAACGCCAATGAAGCGGTCAAGCTGACCGTCGATCTGGAAACCGGCATGCGCGGTTTCCTGCTCAGTGGTGACGAGAGATTTCTTGAACCCTACGAAACCGCCAAGCCGAGAGTCGCGGTAGCGGTCAAGACCTTGCTCGAACTGACCGCGGACAACCCGGTGCAAACCGACCGCCTGCAACGGCTCCAGGCCCTGCAGGATGAATGGGCGACTTACGCGCAGAACATGATCGACTTGCAGCACGCGGGCGGTGACTACCGCAGCGTCGTCAAGGCCGGACGCGGCAAACGCCTGACTGATGAAATCCGCAAGCAATTCGAAGACGTGATCGACATGGAGCAGCAGTTACGCGCCACGCGTAACGAAGAAGTGCGCCGCACCACGATCTGGAGCATCAGCCTTTATCTGCTGTTCATTGTCGGCATCAGCGGGTTGCTCGCCTACATTGGCCGTCGGGATCTGCTCAACCTTTCGCAAAGCTACAGCGCCAACCTGGCCGCGCAACAGGCCAGTGCTCATCGACTGGAACAGCAAGCCTGGCTGCGCAACGGCCAGACCGAGCTGGCCGAGCAAGTGCTGGGGCAACTGTCGCTCAATCTGCTGGGGCGCAACATTCTGCAGTTTTGCGCGCAATACCTCGGCACGGCGGTGGCGGCTATTTATGTACGTGAAGAACATGGCGGCCTCAAGCGCATTGCCTCTTATGGTTTTTCCCGTGAGCAGGAAGCCCTTGAACAACAGATTTACAGCGACGAAGGGATTGTCGGGCAAGTGGCGCAACAGGCGAAGCTGATACGCCTCGACAATGTGCCAAGCAACTATTTCAAGGTCAGTTCCGGCCTTGGTGAAGGCTTGCCGCACAGCGTGCTGGTGGTGCCGACCAGTGATGACGATCGGGTCAACGGGGTCATCGAGCTCGGTTTCCTGCGCCCGTTGAACGACCGCGACATCGAACTGCTCGAACTGATTGCCGGCAACATCGGCACTTCCATCGAGGCCGCGCGCTATCGCCAACGCTTGCAAGAAGTGCTGGCCGAAACCCAGCAACTCAACGAAGAACTGCAAGTTCAGCAAGAAGAACTCAAGACCGCCAACGAAGAGCTTGAAGAGCAATCCAGGGTTCTCAAGGAGTCCCAGGCGCATCTGGAAACCCAGCAGGTCGAGCTGGAGCAGACCAACGAACAGCTCGCCGAACAGGCCCAGACTCTCGCCGAGCAACGCGATGCCATGGACCTGAAGAACACCGAACTCAATCAGGCCCAGGCCCAGCTCGAAGAGCGCGCCGAAGAGTTGCAGCGCTCTAGCAAGTACAAGTCCGAATTCCTCGCCAATATGTCCCACGAATTGCGCACGCCGCTGAACAGTTCGTTGATCCTGGCCAAGTTGCTGGCGGAAAACCCGCAGGAAAACCTCAGCGCCGAACAGGTCAAGTTCGCCGAGTCGATCTATTCGGCCGGTAATGATTTGCTGAACTTGATCAACGACATTCTCGATATTTCCAAGGTTGAGGCCGGCAAGCTGGATATGCGTCCGGAAAACACCAGCGTCGCCCGCCTGGTGGACGGTTTGCGCGGGATGTTCCAGCCATTGGCGACGGACAAGCAGCTGGATTTCCAGGTCGATGTGCAGCCCGGCGCACCGATGATGATTTTCACCGACCGCCAGCGTCTGGAGCAGGTGTTGAAGAATCTGCTGTCCAACGCGGTGAAGTTCACCGAGAAAGGCACGGTCAGCCTGACCGTCGCCAGCCAACCCGGCGACGGCATTGCCTTTATCATCCGCGATTCCGGGATCGGTATCGCACAGGAGCAACAGGAAAGCATTTTCGAAGCGTTCCGCCAGGCCGACGGCACCACCAATCGTCGTTACGGCGGCACCGGGCTGGGCCTGTCGATTTCCCGCGATCTGGCGGCACTGCTCGGCGGTTCCATCAGCGTCACCAGCGAACCGGGGCAGGGCAGTGTGTTCACCCTGGTCTTGCCGCAGCAATACGTTGAACCGGGCGAGACGCCGCTCGAGCCGATGCAGGCCTCACCGGTTGCGATGGCGCCGAGAGCACCGGTGCCTGCCCTGGTGCCGCTGATCGCCGAAGTCGATATCCCGCGTTTCGACGATGATCGAGGCAAGGCACCTTTCACCACACGCTGCATTCTGGTGGTGGAAGATGAGTCAAACTTCGCGCACATCCTCTACGATCTGGCCCACGAATTGGGTTATCAGTGCCTGGTGGCCCACGGCGCCGACGAAGGTTATGACCTGGCGAAGGAATACATTCCCGACGCCATCCTGCTGGACATGCGCCTGCCGGACCACTCCGGCCTCACCGTGTTGCAGCGCCTGAAGGAACACGCGGAAACCCGACACATCCCGGTGCACGTCATCTCGGTCGAAGACCGGGTCGAAGCCGCGATGCACATGGGCGCCATCGGTTACGCGGTCAAGCCGACCACCCGTGAAGAGCTCAAGGACGTGTTTGCCCGCCTCGAAGCCAAGCTGACCCAGAAGGTCAAACGCGTGCTGTTGGTGGAAGACGATGACTTGCAGCGTGACAGCATTGCCCGGTTGATCGGCGACGATGACATCGAGATCACTGCGGTCGGCCTCGCGCAGGATGCACTGAACCTGCTGCGCACCACAGTGTTCGACTGCATGATCATCGACCTGAAACTGCCGGACATGTTGGGCAATGATCTGCTCAAGCGCATGTCCACCGAGGACATCTGTTCGTTCCCGCCGGTGATCGTCTACACCGGGCGCAACCTCACTCGGGACGAAGAGGCCGAACTGCGCAAGTATTCGCGCTCGATCATCATCAAGGGTGCACGCTCGCCGGAGCGTCTGCTGGATGAGGTCACACTCTTTCTGCACAAAGTCGAATCGCGGTTGTCCCATGAACGGCAAACGATGCTCAAGACCGCGCGCAGCCGCGACAAAGTCTTCGAGGGTCGCAAAGTGCTGTTGGTGGACGACGATGTACGCAACATCTTCGCCCTCACCAGCGCGCTGGAGCAAAAGGGCGCAATCGTGGTCATCGGCCGGAACGGTCGTGAGGCGATTGAAAGACTGAATGAAGTGGAGGACGTCGATCTGGTGTTGATGGACGTGATGATGCCGGAGATGGACGGTTTCGAAGCCACCATCGAGATCCGCAAGGACCCGCGCTGGCGCAAGCTGCCGATCATTGCGGTGACGGCCAAGGCCATGAAGGACGATCAGGAGCGCTGTCTGCAGGCCGGCTCCAACGATTACCTGGCCAAACCCATCGACCTGGATCGCCTGTTCTCGCTGATTCGCGTGTGGTTACCGAAGATGGAACGCATTTAGTGGAACGCAATTATTCAGTGGAGCGAAGTAACGAAATCGAATTGCGGTTGTTGATCGAGGCGATCTACCTCAAATACAGCTACGACTTTCGTGATTATTCCGGCGCGTCGATCAAACGCCGCGTCCAGCATGCGTTGAGCCAGTTCGAGTGCGCGACCATCTCGGCGCTGCAGGAAAAGGTGCTGCACGATCCCACCGCGTTCATGCAGTTGCTGCAATTGCTGACGATCCCGGTCAGCGAGATGTTCCGCGACCCTTCGCACTTCCTCGCCATTCGCCAGGAAGTGGTGCCGCTGCTCAAGACCTACCCCTCGATCAAGATCTGGATCGCCGGTTGCAGCACCGGAGAAGAGGTGTACTCGATGGCGATTCTGCTGCGCGAGGAAGGTTTGCTCGATCGCACCATCATCTATGCCACTGACATCAATCCGCGCTCGCTGGACAAGGCCAAGCAGGGGATTTTCTCCATGGAGAATGTCCGCGCCTACACTTCTAACTATCAGCAGGCCGGTGGCCAGCGTTCATTCGCCGACTACTACACGGCGGCGTATGGCTACGCGATTTTTGACAAGAGTTTGTGCGAGAACGTGACCTTCGCCGACCACAGCCTGGCGACGGATAGTGTCTTTTCAGAAACTCAATTAATTTCGTGCCGTAATGTTTTGATTTACTTCAATAAAAAACTTCAGGACAGGGCGTTCGGGTTGTTCCACGAATCCCTTTGTCATCGCGGATTTCTGGTACTCGGCAGCAAGGAAACCCCGGATTTTTCGGCCTTCGGCACCCAGTTCGAGCCGTTGGTCAAACAAGAACGGATCTACCGTAAATCATGAACAGTGCAGCGAAATTGCCTTCTGTGGAGGCAATCGTGATCGGGGCTTCGGCCGGTGGCGTGGAGGCGTTGCTGAGCATCCTCAGCCCTCTGCGCGAAGGCTTCGTGCTGCCGATCATCGTGGTGCTGCACCTGCCGGACGAGCGTCGCAGCCATCTCGCCGACGTGTTTTCCCGAAAAGTCGCCATGCACGTTGTCGAGGCGCATGACAAGACGCTGATTGAAGCGGGCACGCTGTATTTCGCCACGCCGGGCTATCACTTGTCGGTGGAGCAGGACCGCAGCTTTTCCCTGAGCCTGGAGGACCGCGTGCATTATTCGCGGCCCGCCATCGACTTTCTGTTCTCGTCGGCGGCGGATGCCTACGGTCCCGCCCTGGCCGCCGTGCTGTTGACCGGCGCCAACCGCGATGGCGCCAGCGGCCTGGCCCAGGTCAAACAGCGTGGCGGTCTGACCATCGTCCAGGATCCGAAAGAAGCCCAAGTCGCGACCATGCCCCTGGCGGCGCTGGATGTCCACCAGCCAGACCATGTTCTCCCTATAAACGACATCGGCCGTCTGCTTGTCGAGCTGGAACGAATAGCATGCTAAGTAACATCCAAGCCAAACTGCTGATTGTCGACGATCTGCCGGAGAACCTGTTGGCGCTCGAAGCGCTGATCAAACGAGAAGACCGTATCGTCTACAAGGCCTTGTCCGCCGACGAAGCCTTGTCGCTGCTGCTGCAACACGAATTCGCCATGGCCATTCTCGACGTGCAGATGCCTGGCATGAACGGCTTCGAACTGGCCGAGTTGATGCGCGGCACGGAAAAAACCAAGAACATCCCGATTGTGTTTGTCAGCGCCGCCGGTCGTGAGCTGAACTATGCGTTCAAGGGCTACGAAAGCGGCGCCGTGGACTTCCTGCACAAGCCGCTGGATATCCACGCGGTCAAGAGCAAGGTCAATGTGTTCGTCGATCTGTTCCGCCAGAGCAAGGCCATGAAGCAGCAGGTCGAAGCGCTGGAGCAGAGCCGCCGCGAGCAGGAAGCGCTGCTTAAACAGTTGCAGAGCACCCAGCAGGAACTGGAACAGGCGGTGCGCATGCGCGATGACTTCATGTCCATCGTCGCCCACGAAGTGCGTACGCCGCTCAACGGCCTGATCCTGGAAACCCAGCTGCGCAAGATGCACCTGGCGCGCGACAACGCCGCAGCGTTCACCCTGGAAAAGATGCACGCGATGGTCGACCGCGACGAGCGGCAGATCAAAAGCCTGATTCGACTGATCGAAGACATGCTCGATGTGTCGCGCATTCGCACTGGCAAGTTGTCGATCCGACCGACACGTTTCGATCTGTCGGCGCTGGTACGCAACTTGCTGCAAAATTTTGCCCCGCAGATCGATGCCGCCGAATCCTCGGTCACCCTGTACGCCGAGCATCAAGTGGAGGGCAATTGGGACGAATTTCGCATAGAACAGGTGATTTCCAACCTGCTGACCAACGCCTTGCGATACGGCGCGAAGAGCCCGATCACCGTGAAGGTGTACAGTGAGAGCGGTCAGGCCCGGGTGGACGTACGCGATCAGGGGATCGGCATTGGTGAAGAAAACCAGAAGCGTATTTTCCAGCAGTTCGAACGGGTTTCGGCCAAACACGCCGTCGCGGGGCTGGGCCTGGGGTTGTTTATTTCAGAACAGATTGTGACCGCCCATGGCGGTACCATTACCGTCGAGAGCCGGATTGGCGAAGGCGCCTTGTTTCGCGTTTGTCTGCCGCTGTAGGAAAACAGCCATTTAAACGCAACCTCTGATCGACCTCACGGTCGTATCAGCAGCTATTGACCGAACAAAGGCTACCCATGAGTGAAGATGCACAAGATGTCGTACTGATCGTCGAAGATGACCCCTCCATCCTGATGGTGCTGTCGGCCTACCTGTCGGGTGAGGGTTACCGGGTATTGCAGGCCGAAAACGGCGAGCAGGCCTTTGAAATTCTGGCGAGCAAGCCGCATCTGGACATGATGATCACCGACTTCCGCCTGCCGGGCGGGATCTCCGGCGTGCAGATCGCCGAACCCGCCGTGAAACTGCGACCGGAGCTCAAGGTGATTTTTATCAGCGGCTACCCGCAGGAAATCCGCGAGACCGACAGTCCGATTACGCGCACGGCGCCGATTCTGGGTAAGCCGTTTGATCTGGATGTGTTGCAGGAAATAATGCAGGACATGCTGTCGTAAGCATTTGTCTGCGGACCTGTAGGAGCCGGCTTGCCGGCGAAGAGGCCCCTGAGGTTTGCATCGATCTTGCGGCCGCTATCGCCAGCAAGCTGGCTCCTACAGGGGCGATCTTCAGATTCGGATCATCTCCCGCACCTTCGCCGTCAACAGGTCGAAGGTAAACGGCTTGGTGATCATCTGCATGCCCGGATCCAGGAATCCGCCGCGCACCGCCGCGTGTTCCGCATAACCCGTAATGAACAACACCTTGAGATCGGGCCGGAACTGCCGGCCGATTTCTGCCAGTTGCCGGCCATTCATTCCCGGTAACCCGACATCGCTGATCATCAGGTCGATACGCTGCCCGGATTCAAGAATCGGCACCGCGCTGTCGGCATCGCTGGCCTCGACGAAGGCGTAACCCAGGTCACTCAGCACCGTACTCACCAGCACCCGCACTGCCGGATCATCTTCGACGATCAGCACTGTTTCGCCGTTCTGCGCGAACAGCGCATGCTGGATGTCTATCGGTTGCTCCTGGGGCAGATCACCGCCAAAGCGTGGCAGAAACAGACTCACTGTGGTGCCTTCACCCACTTCGCTTTGAATGGCGACGTGTCCGCGCGATTGTTTGCTGAAACCGTAGATCATCGATAATCCAAGGCCGGTGCCCTGGCCGATCGGCTTGGTGGTGAAGAACGGGTCGAAGGCGCGGTTGATCGTACTTTGCGGCATGCCGCAGCCGTTGTCAGTAACGCTCAGCACCACGTAATCACCGGGCTTGAGGTTGTTGTGGGCTTCGGTGAAATCGCTGTCCAGGTATTGATTGGCGGTTCTGACGACGAGTCTGCCGCCGCCAGGCATGGCGTCCCGCGCATTGATCACCAGATTGAGCAGGGCACTCTCCAGTTGATTGGGATCGGCCTCGGCCACCCACAACTGTTCGTTCAACTCCATCTCCAGTTGAATGCTTTCATTGATGCTGCGCTGCAACAGTTCACCCATGGACACCACCAGGGTGTTCATCTCCACGGGTTTGGAATCCAGCGACTGGCGCCGGGAGAACGCCAGCAAACGGTGGGTCAGGCCGGCCGCGCGGTTGGCCGACGTCACGCCCAGGTCGATCAGGCTGTCGAGGTCCTCAGTGCGTCCACGCGCCAGGCGCCGGCGCAGCAATTCCAGGCTGCCGATGATCCCGGTCAGCATGTTGTTGAAGTCGTGGGCAATACCGCCAGTGAGTTGGCCGACCGCTTCCATTTTCTGCGATTGGCGCAAGGCTTCTTCGTTGTGGCGCAACTGTGCGGTGCGTTCCTCGACCTGCTGTTCCAGGGTTTCCAGGGTGGTTTGCAGGCGCTGTTCGCTTTGACTCAGATCGATCAGCCGGTCCCTGGCTTCGTACTGTCGTCGTCGGCCGCGCAGCGCCGTGGTTACCAGACTGATCAAGGTCACCGGATGAAAAGGGCGCTCAAGGAACGTGACGTTGCCCAGTTGCGGGCCGAAGCGCGCGGCGGGGTTCTGTTCGGGGCCGCCATGGTAAGTCATCAGCACTATCGGCAGATCGGACCATGCCGGCTGCTGCTCTATCAGTCCGAACAACGGTTCGATGTCGCTGCCCAGCAAGGCCTCGGATGAGATCAGCAGCAACCCGGCGCCTTGCTGCAGCTCGGTGCACAGCCCCGACAGATCCCTTGTGATGACGCCGTCGTAACCGGCTTCGTTGAGCATCATCAGGGCAATCTGGCCGTCACGTCCCAGCGGCGCGAGAATGATCGCGCGCTCGGACGTAGCTTCCATGACCGTCACGGGTTTTTGTCCCCGAGCAATGGATTGCTCGCGCCCAGATAAGTCGGTACGCCGCGCAACACACCCTGGAATGCGTCCAGTGGTTCACCGATGGTCATGCCGTTTGCGCTGATGCGGTATTCGCGAATGGTCGATTCATGGCTGCCCGTACGTTTCTTGATGATCGAGACGGCCCGGCGAACCTTGCCCAGCGCTTCAAAGTAGCGAAGCAGGATAACCGTGTCGGCCAGGTAGGTGATATCGACCGGGGCCTGCATGTCACCGACCAGACCATGTTGGGCGACGGTCATGAAGGTCGCGGCGCCCTGGCGGTTGAGGTACAGCAGTAATTCATGCATGTGCAGCACCAGGGCATTTTCTTCCGGCATCGCCGCCTGGTAGCCGTTGATGCTGTCGATGACCACGGTCTTGATATTGCGCTCATCGACGCAGCGACGAACCCTGTGCGAAAACTCGCCGGGGGACAGCTCTGCTGCATCCACTTGCTCGATCAGCAGGTTGCCGGTGTCTTCAAGGGCCTTGAGGTCGATGCCCATGTTTTTCATGCGCTCGAACAGCAGGCCTAGCTCTTCATCGAAAATGAACAGCGCGGCTTTTTCTCCCCGAGCCACGGCAGCAGCGGCGAAAATCATCGAGATCAGCGATTTGCCCGTACCGGCGGGACCGAGGATCAGGGTGCTGGAACCGGTTTCTATACCGCCGCCAAGTAGGGAGTCCATTTCCTTGATGCCGCTGGTGAGTTGCGTGCGCACGTACTTGCCGCGATGTTCGGCGGCCACCAGGCGCGGAAAGACGTGGACGCCGTCGCCCATGATGGTGAAGTCATGGAAGCCGCCGCGGTATTTCTGGCCGCGATACTTCACCACGCGGATACGCCGGCGCTCGGCGCCATAGTTGGGGGTCAGTTCTTCAAGACGAATCACACCGTGGGCAACGCTGTGCACGGTTTTGTCGAGGGATTCGGTGGTCAGGTCGTCCAGCAGCAACACGGTGGCGTCATAGCGCACAAAGTAGTGTTTGATCGCGAGGATCTGGCGACGATAGCGCAGGGAGCTTTGGGCCAACAGGCGAATCTCGGAAAGGCTGTCGAGCACCACGCGGGTGGGTTTGACCCGTTCGACCACTTCGAAAATCTGCTTGGTGGCCTCGCCCAACTCAAGGTCCGAGGAGTACAGAAGGCTCTGCTGATGCTCGGCATTGAGCAGGCTTTCCGGCGGTGTCAGCTCGAAGATGTGGATGTTGTGATCCAGCTCCCAACCATGGGACCGCGCCCCTTGGCGCAGCTCGCGCTCGGTTTCGGACAGGGTGATGTACAACGAGCGCTCGCCGGCTCTGGCACCGGCCAACAGGAAATGCAAAGCGACGGTGGTTTTGCCGGTTCCGGGTTCACCCTCCAGCAAAAACACATGGCTGCGGGACAGTCCTCCGGCCAGGATGTCATCCAGACCTTCGATGCCGGTGGCGGCTTTTGCACTGAACAACTCGTTAGATGTAGACAAAAAATGCCCTCTCATGAACAGGGGAAGTGAGGCAGCAGGCCTGAAGTGCCTGAATGGACTGCCTGATCACTTGACCGTTGGCCGAGATGACGGTTCAACCTTTTGTTACACCTGACTTTGTAGGAGCCAGTTTGCTGGCGATGGCGTGGTGTCAGGCAACATCAATATTGACTGATACACCGCTATCGCCAGCAAGCCGGCTCCTACAGGAGTTGGCTTGCCAGTGATGGCAGCCAGAAGAGCAGCATTAGTTCAAAGCCCTTGCTGCAGAGCGGGATCGTCCGGATTGAGCTGTTCGAGTTGCGCCAACAGAATCTGCACGTTTTGCAGTTGCCCGCTTTCTTTCCAGTAGTTGATCAACAACACCCGAGCCTTGCGGTCGGCCGGATGACGCTGGACGATTTCCTGCAACTGTTTCTGCGCCGCTTCCAGCTCTTGTTCGCCGTGTAGCGTGGTGGCGAGGTCGTAGCGGTAATCCTTGTTGTCCGGTTCCAGCTCCACGGCTTTGGACAGGCCGAGCAGGGCGAACTCACTCTGCCCGTGATGCAGCAACCAGAGCCCCAGGGCATGTTGCAGGTAGGCAGAATCGGGTTGAGCCTTCAATTGTTTGGCCAATAGCAGCCGGGCGGCTTCGCCTTGGCCCTGTTTGTCCAGCACCTCGATCTGCATCACCAGTGCCGGCAGATTGTCAGGCGCCAGGCGCAAAGTGTTCTCGAGCGCCTGTTGCGCCGCCTTGAATTCGCCGTTGTGCAGATGCAGCCGGGCCAGCTGGTACTGGTTGTCCGCGCTGTCGGGCGCACTCGTGAGCACTTGCTCCCACGCGTCGATCGCCTGCTGCAACGGCCCAAAGTACAAACCAAGGTCGTCCGGCGACAGTCCCAGCAATGCGTTCACGGCGGCAAACCGCACGCTTTGTTCGCTGTCATCGAGCAACGGGCCCAACAGCAGGCTGCGCTGCCCGCTGGGGACTAAACCGCTGATGCTTTTGATCGCAGCGATGCGCACCTCGGCCGCCGGGTGTTGCAGGTCTGCGTCCGCCAGTTTCAGGGCGAGCGGGCTGGGATAATTGGGCAGTTCGGCATGCAGCCAGACGCGGCGTTTGGGCGAAATGTCAGGGCGACCCAATTGCTGGTACAAAACCCGCGCTGCGCCCGGTTGCCCGGCCCGCGCCTGGGCCAGCGCTTCGCTGAAGCCGCGCTTGATCGCCTCCGGCACCACGGGCGTTGTGCTGCGCAGCAACAGCCACGCAAGGCCGATGGCAAACAGGACACAGAGGCTGATGATCAGGTAACGGCGGGACTGGGGCATGCAGGAATCCGGTAGCAGGCAAGCTTTTGCAAGGTTGCCAGCTTCGGTCAGGCCGGGCTGTGAGTCAAACCCTGAGGCCATTGCGCGGCGAATAGTCAGTATTTTTCCTACAAGTGCTGTCGACACTGAAACCCTGTCGAGCCGCCGAAGCAGTGACTACGCTTGCTGGAGATGACTCGATGAGCGTTCCCATGCAGCCGCTGCTTCAATACTTCAAGGCAATACTCAACCCCGGGCCGGGGGTGGTGTTGTTCGCCTTGAGAACCATCGCAGCCGGGTTGTTGACGCTGTACCTGGCGTTCCTGTTCGACCTCGACCAACCCAAGTGGTCGATCATGGCGGTGGTCATCGTCAGTCAGCCATTGGGCGGAATGGCCCTGGCCCGCAGTTTCGGTCAGGTCATCGGCACCACACTCGGGGCCGTCGTCGCGGTGGTGATCATGGCGATTTTCCCCCAGGCGCCGTTGCCTTTCATCGTGACCCTGGCCTTGTGGCTGGCGTTGTGTACCGCCGGCGGCACCTTGTTGCGCTACACCAGTTCCCAGGCATTTGTCTTGAGCGGCTACACGGCGGTGGTGGTGGCACTGCTGGCAGTACCTGATCAGGACGGCACGTTCCTGTTGGCCGTGACCCGCGTCACCGAAACCTTGTTGGCGGTGGCCTGCGTGTGTGTGGTCAGCCTGCTCACCGCGCGCCCGGAAACCGTGGCCCGGGACTATTTCGCCAAAATCGATCAAGTCATCAAGCTGCTGGCAACCCATGCCGCGGCGGTCATTCGCACCGAAGAAAGCGAGGCTGACTTTTACCGTCGGCAGATGCAACTGCTGGGGGAAATCAGCGCGCTTGAAGGTGTGCGCAGGCATTTGTATTTCGACGCGCCACGGTTACGCAGCGCCAATGGTCTCGTGCAGTTACTGGGCAATCAGCTCGTGTTGCTGACCTCGCGGCTGACGGCGCTGCGTCACCAGCGAGAACTGTTGACCGAGCGTTGGCAAGGGGCGTTACCCGAGGAAATCCAGCGGTTGCGCACCGAAGAGCTGGCCTTCCTCGATCAGCTGGCCCTGCAAGGGCGCTCGCTGTCGAGCGAGGCGCGGCACCATTTCGCAGCGCTGCAACAGCGTTTCGATGATCAAGCCTACAAGGCTGAACAACTCACCGAGACGATGCCTGCCACGTTGCGCTCCCTGGCCTGGGCACTGCGTTGGGAGCAGGCCCGGATGTTGGAGCAACTGGGGCAGATGCTGGAACTGAGTGACGCAATCCAGGAAGAGCGGGCGGCCAGTTGCGTCTTTCGCGGCCAGGATAATCCGTTGCATCTGGACTATACGTTGGCGGCAATGAACGCAATCCGCGCCTTTACTGCATTGGTGGTGGCCGGGTTCATCTGGATCGAGACCGGTTGGGACGGGGCCCGGGGCGGGATGATTGTGGTGGGGATTCTCTGTTCGCTGATGGCAACTTTTCCCCGGCCATTACTGGCCAGCCAAAGCTTTGCCAGGGGGTTGGGTCTGTCGTTGGTGGTGTCGGCGCTCTACCTGTTCTTGCTGATTCCGATGATCAATGGCTTCGAGCTGCTGGCCTTGCTGCTCGCTCCGTTGCTGTATGCCGTCGCGGTGGGGCTTTCCAGCCCATCAACCACGGGCACCGGCATCGGCCTCGGATTGACGACGATGCTGTTGCTGGGCCCGCAAAACGTCGGCGTCGGGCAAAACACCGCGATTCAGTGGTTCGAATTTGCCGGCGCCTACATCAGTGCCACCGCACTCGCACTCAGTGTCTATGCCTTGATCTTCCCGTTCCGACCCGTCTTGCGGATGCGTCGGCTGTTCAATGAGAACTGCCAGCAGGTCTACGCTTTGCTGAAGACCCCGGCCACCGACGAGCAACAATTTGCGTTTGAAAGCCGCATGGTCGACCGTCTGACCATGATGTTGGGGTTGTTGCCGGCGATCAGTGACAAGCATTCCAGAGACCTGTTTGAAGTCAGCCTCGGGTGCATGGCACTGGGCGTGGCGTTGAATCAGCTCAGGCAACAGGCGCGAGACAACACGCTGCTCAGTACCGATCAATTGAACCGTTTGCTGGCGGCGGTCCGCGAAACAGGGCGATTGATTGCCGGGCGCGCCGGGATCGACCTTGAACGGTTACTGGAGAACCTGCATGTCCTGGGTGATGAAATGGACGACTTGCATCTGGACGTTCATGAACACCTGTGGTCGGTCTTCAGGATGCGCGTGGCGCTATTGATTGTGGTGTCGTTTCTGGAGCGATACCGCGCCTGGTTTCAACCCGCCGAACAGGAAGGAGACCCCATCCTTGCCCATTGACCTGGAAGTAGGCGGTGTCTACTTGCCGCCGATCGCGCAGGCGCTGTTGCTGGCCTTGCCGATTTTCCTGCTACTGGACTGGACCTTGCGCCGTCTCGGTGTCTTGCGGTTCGTCTGGCACGAAGCCTTGTTCGAAGGTGCGTTGTACGCCTGCGTTTGCGCGACGCTGATTCTGGTGATGGGAGCCTGATGCCTTGAAGAAGATCCTTGCCCGGCTCACAACGGTGGCGGTGGTGCTGCTGGCCTTTGTGCTCGGCTGGTTCGCCTGGGAGCATTACACCCGCGCGCCCTGGACTCGCGATGCACGGGTGCGGGCTGATGTGGTGACCTTGTCCGCCGATGTCTCGGGGCGCATTGTCACGCTGAGGGTTCAGGACAATCAGCATGTCGACAAAGACCAGTTACTGCTGGAGATCGACCCGGCTCGATACGTCCTCGCAGTGGAGCATGCCAAGCGCTCGGTGGAGGTTTCGAAGGCCACTCTCGGCCAATCCGAAGCAACGATTGTCGCCAGCGAAGCGCTGCTGCGCCAGCGTCAGAGTGAAGAGCGCCGGCGGCGCACACTCAAGCAACGCTTCGCGATTTCGGGCGAAGAATGGGAAAAGTCCAGCACAGAGGTGGCGGTAGCACAGGCCGAGTTGCTGCGTAATCAGGCCAACCTGGGGCTGGCACAGGCCAACGTGCAATTGGCCGTCGCGGCCTTGACCCAGGCGGAACTGGATTTGCAGCGTACCCGGGTCGAAGCGCCCGTCAGCGGTTACGTCACTAACCTGCTGACCAGACAGGGCGACTATGCCGCGGCCGGGGGCGCATTGTTGGCGTTGGTGGACAGCGACTCGTTTTATGTCAGCGGCTATTTCGAAGAAACCAAGCTGCCGAGAATCGGGGAGGGTGATCGGGTCAGGATCGAATTGATGAGCGGCGAAACCTTCGGCGGCACGGTGCAAAGCATTGCCTTCGCCATCGCCGATCGCGAGAACCTGCCCGGCGGCCGCCTGCTGGCCAACATCAACCCCAGTTACACCTGGGTCAAACTGGCGCAACGGGTGCCGGTGCGGATAAAAATCGACGCCGACTATGCCGGCAAGGACAAACTGAGGGCGGGGACAACGGCCACCGTGACCGTGCAGGAAACCCGCACCTCCCAAAATCACCCCTGATCCCCCGTAGGAGCCGGCTTGCTGGCGATGGTCGTTAACGATAAAGCGTACGGATTGTTTCACTGCGGCGCACTTGAGACCATCGCCAGCAAGCCGGCTCCTACAATGGGCCGTGTTGAGGCTGAAAATGATGTAATCCTCAATACCAAAAAAAAGCCCCGCGACCGAATGAGGCGCAGGGCTAAAAAATTGGTTGGTTGCGACCAGCCAAAAGAGCTCTATAACGTGTTACTTGCTGGCGACCGTCTCTGGTTGCCAACCGCCACCCAGGGCCTTGTAAATCGCGACGATGCCGCGATACAGATCGACTTCGGCCTGGGCCTGAGTGTCTTCCGCCGCCAGACGTTCGCGTTGGGCATCGAGCAGGACAAGGAAGTCCGCCGTGCCTTCGCGGTAGCGAATTTCAGCGAGGTCGGCTGCCGCGCGGCTTGACTCACTCTGACGAATCAGCGAAATCAGACGTTGCTGGCGTTTGCCGTAATCACTGAAGGCGTTTTCCGATTCTTCCAGGGCCAGCAACACTTGCTGTTCGTAAGTCGCCAGAGCGCCTTCGGCATCGGCATCGGCGCCGCGCAAACGAGCGCGCACGCTGCCCAGGTCGAATGCGGCCCAGGTAATGCTTGGGCCAAGTGCCCAGGCGTTGGCCGCCGAGGATCCGATCTGCGAACCACGTCCGGCGGTCCAGCCGAGGAAGCCGCTGAGGCTGACCCGCGGGAACAGATCCGCCTTGGCCACGCCGATACGCGCCGTGGCCGAAGCCAGTTTGCGCTCGGCGCTGAGAACGTCCGGACGACGTTGCAGCAGTTCGCCCGGATCACCGATCGGCAGCGCCTTGGCAATCGCCGGCAAGTCTTTCGGGCTCAAGTCGACGGTCAGTTTGTCCGGACGTTCACCCAACAAGGTGGCGATACGGTTTTTCTGCCGAACCTGTTCGGCCTGCAATTGCGGCACGCTGGCTTCGACAGACGCCAGGCGTGCGTCGGCGCGGACCACATCGAGCTGATCACCGACGCCGGCATCGCGCAGGCTTTCGGTGATCTTGCGCGACTCCTGCTGGTTGTTCAGGTTGGCCAGGGCAATTTTTTCCCGCAGTTGCGCACCGCGCAGCTGACCGTAGGCGTCCACCAGTTCGGCAATCATGGTGACTTGCAGTTGGTACAGATCGGCTTCGGCCGCTTGCTGCTCGGCCTCGCTGGATTCCAGGTTGCGCTGGATGCGACCGAACAGGTCCAGTTCCCAGGCCATGTCCAGACCCAGGTCATAGCGTTCGCTATTGACCCGCTTGGTGGTCTGCCCCGGAATCTGGCCTTTGCCCAGATCGCTGCTGACGCGGCTGGTGATGGTCGGCATGGCGTCATTGCTGGCGTCATCGCGGATCGCCCGGGCCGACTTCCAGCGAGCGAAGGCGACGCGCAAGTCACGGTTGCCTTGCAGCGATTGAGTCACCAACTGGTTGAGGGTCGGGTCTTCAAACTGCTGCCACCAGATGCCTTCGAAACGCGAGCGGTCGAAGTTTTTCTGACCGGCAGCGCCATCGGTGGCGGTGGTGATGTTCGCCGGTTCGGTGGCCGGGGTCTTGTAGTCCGGGCCGACGGCACAGGCACTCAGGGCCAGTACCAGCAGGCTCGGCAGGAAGGCTTTCAGGCTCATTGTTGCGCCTCCAGTTTCAGGGCTTTGGCCGCTTTGCGCTGCTCGCCGCGTTCCACGAAATTACGGATCAACACGTAGAACACTGGCGTCAGCAACAGACCGAAGAAGGTCACCCCGAGCATCCCGGAGAACACCGCCACACCCATGGCGTGACGCATTTCGGCACCGGCACCGCTGGAGAACACCAGTGGCACCACACCCATGATGAACGCGAAGGAGGTCATCAGGATCGGCCGCAGACGCAGGCGGCAAGCTTCAAGCACCGCAGCCAGCGGGTTCATGCCTTCTTCCTGTTTGTCCTTGGCAAACTCGACGATCAGAATCGCGTTCTTGCAGGCAAGTCCCACCAGTACGATCAAGCCGATCTGGGTGAAGATGTTGTTGTCGCCTCCCGAAGCAATCACACCGGTGATGGCTGACAGCAGGGTCATCGGTACGATCAGGATTACCGCCAGTGGCAGGCTCCAGCTTTCGTACTGTGCTGCGAGTACCAGGAACGCCAGCAATACGCAGAGCGGGAACACGAACAGTGCGGTGTTGCCGGACAGAATCTGCTGGTAGGTCAGGTCGGTCCATTCGTAGGTCATGCCGTTCGGAAGTTCTTCCTTGAGCAGTTTCTCGATGGCTTGTTCGGCCTGGCCGGAGCTGTAGCCTGGGGCTGCCGCACCGTTGATTTCAGCGGTGATGAAGCCGTTGTAGTGCATGACGCGGTCCGGGCCCGAGGTGTCGCTGACCTTGATGAAGGTCGCCAGCGGGATCATCTCGCCTTTGTTGTTACGCACTTTCAGCTGACCGATCTGGTCCGGTTCGAGGCGGAACTGCTGCTCGGCCTGGACGTTGACCTGATAAGTGCGGCCGAAGCGGTTGAAGTCGTTGGCATACAGCGAACCCAGGTAGATCTGCAGGGTGTCGAAGATGTCGCTGACGGCCACGCCATGAGTCTTGGCTTTTTCCCGGTCGATGGCGGCATCGACTTGCGGCACGTTCACCGTGTAGCTGGTGAACAGGCCTGCCAGTTCCGGCACGCCGTGGCTCTTGGTGATGATGTTCATGGTTTCTTTGTACAGCTCGTCGTAGCCCAGGTTGCCCCGGTCTTCGATCTGCAGGCGGAAACCACCGATGGTGCCAAGGCCTTGTACCGGCGGCGGCGGGAAGATCGCCATGTAGGCTTCCTGAATCCCGGCGAACTGGCCGTTCAATGCACCGGCAATCGCACCGGCGGACATGCTCGGGTCTTTACGCTCGTCGAACGGTTTCAGGGTCACGAACACGATGCCGGCGTTAGGGCTGTTGGTGAAACCGTTGATGGACAGGCCCGGGAACGCTACCGCACTTTCTACGCCAGGCTGTTTCAGGGCCAGGTCGGACATGCGTTTGATCACGTCTTCGGTACGGTCCAGGCTGGAAGCGTCCGGCAGTTGCGCGAAAGCCACCAGGTATTGCTTGTCCTGGCCGGGTACGAAACCGGTCGGGGTGTGGGCGAAACCGAAGAAGGTCAGCACCATCAGGCCTGCGTACAACAGCAGGGCAATACCGCTGCTGCGGATAACCCGGGCTACGGTGCCGACATAGCCATGGCTGGCGCGTTCGAAGAACCGGTTGAACGGACGGAACAGCCAGCCGCCCAATAGTTTATCGAGCACTTTGGTAAAGCGATCTTTCGGCGCACTGTGGCTCTTGAGCAGCACGGCGGCCAGTGCAGGGGACAGTGTCAGCGAGTTGAACGCCGAGATCACGGTCGAGATGGCAATGGTCAGGGCAAACTGTTTGTAGAACTGGCCGGTGAGTCCGGAAATGAACGCCGCCGGGATAAATACCGCACACAGCACCAGCGCCGTCGCGATGATCGGCCCGGTCACCTCTCGCATGGCTTTCTTGGTGGCTTCTACGGGCGTTTCTCCCAGCTCGATGTGCCTTTCCACGTTCTCCACCACCACGATGGCGTCGTCCACCACGATACCGATGGCCAATACCAGGCCGAACAGTGACAAGGCGTTCAGCGAGAAGCCGAACAGGTGCATCACCGCAAACGTACCGATCAGCGAAACCGGCACCGCCACCAGCGGAATGATCGAGGCACGCCAGGTTTGCAGGAACAGGATCACGACCAGAACCACGAGGATCAGTGCTTCGAAAAGGGTGTGAACCACCGCTTCGATGGAACCGCGCACGAAGATCGTCGGGTCATAAACGATGCTGAAGTCCATGCCTTCCGGGAAGTTCTTCTTCAGCTCGGCCATTTTCTCCCGAACGTCGTTGGAAATCTGGATCGCGTTGGAGCCAGGGCGCTGGAAGATCGGGATCGCCACCGCCGGCTGGTTGTTCAGCAAGGAACGCAGGGCGTATTGGCTGGAACCCAGCTCGACGCGCGCGATGTCTTTCAGACGGGTGATTTCACCGTTGTCGCCGGAGCGAATGATGATGTTCTCGAACTCTTCTTCGGAAACCAGACGACCCTGAGTGTTGACCGACAGCTGGAACGCGGTGGCATTCGGCGCAGGCGGGGCACCCAAGGCACCGGCAGCGACTTGACGGTTTTGTTCGCGGATCGCGGTTACCACATCGGTCGCGGTCAGATTGCGCGAAGCGGTTTTGTTCGGATCGAGCCATACCCGCAACGAGTAGTCGCCCATACCAAACAGCTGCACGTCACCGACACCGCCCAGACGCGCCAGCTCATCCTTGATGTTGAGCAAGGCGTAGTTGGACAGGTAGAGCATGTCGTAGCGTTTGTCCGGCGAGGTCAAGTGCACGACCATGGTCAGGTCGGGCGATGCCTTGTCCACGGTGATACCGATGCGCGTCACTTCTTCTGGAAGTTTCGGCTCGGTCCGGGTCACGCGGTTCTGTACCTGCACCTGGGCGTTGTCCAGGTCAGTGCCCAGCGCGAAGGTGATGGTCAGGGTGATCTTGCCGTCAGCGGTGGACTGCGAGGACATGTACAACATGTTCTCGACGCCGGTGATGGCTTGCTCCAGAGGAGCGGCCACGGTTTCACCGATGACTTTTGGGTTGGCACCTGGGAAGTTGGCACGGACCACAACGGTCGGCGGCACGACTTCCGGGTATTCGCTGATCGGCAACTGGAACAGCGAGATGGCACCGGCGATCAGGATCAGCAGCGACAGTACCGCTGCAAAGATCGGCCGTGAAATGAAGAATTGGGAAAAATTCATCGGAGTCGTTATCCCTTAACCGCGTGGGGTTGCAGCAGCCAGTTTCACAACCGAACCCGGCGCGACCTTGGCAGGTGCGACTTGGGGCAGGTTGCTGGCTTCCAGCGCTTGTCGTTGTTGTGCGAGTGCCGCGAGGGTTTGCTCGCTGGCCATCGGGATCACTTCAGGGGTGACTGGCGAACCGGGACGTACCCGTTGCAGGCCCTTGACGATGATCGTGTCGTCCTTGTTCAGGCCGTTGCGCACGATGCGCAGCCCTTCGATTTTCGGACCCAGCTCAACCGCGCGGTAGGCGGTTTTGTTGTCGGCATCCATCACCAGCACGAACTTTTTACCGAGGTCGGTACCGACCGCTTCATCGTTGATCAACACGGCGGAGTAGGTGCCGCTGCCGACCAGTTTCAGACGCGCATAAAGGCCCGGGGTGTAAGCGCCGTCGCTGTTGTCGAACACGGCGCGGCCACGGATGGTGCCGGTTTTCGGGTTGACCTGGTTGTCGACGAAGTTCATCACGCCCTGGTGCGGGTTGCCGTCTTCGTTGGACAGGCCGAGGTAAACCGGAGTGGTTGCACCACGTTTGCCCTGGCGAGCGAGTTGGGTGTATTTGAGGAACACACGCTCGTCAGCGTCGAAGTAGGCGTAGACCTTGTCGGTGGACACGACGCTGGTCAGCGCGGTGGTATCGGCGGTCACCAGGTTGCCGGCGGTGATTTCGGCACGGCTGACACGGCCGCTGATCGGTGCGGTGACGCGGGTGAAGCTCAGGTTCAGTTTCGCCAGGTCCAGTTGTGCCTGGAGGGCACCGACCGCAGCGCGGGCTTCTTGTGCGGCACTCGTGCGCGAATCGGCCAGCTCGGCGGAAATCGCGTTGCTGGTACGCAGACGCTCACCGCGCTGGGCTTCGTTTTCGCTGCGGGTCGCATTGGCGCGCGACTGAGCGACCAGCGCTTCGAGACGGCGGACCTCGGCCTGGAAGGGACGCGGGTCGATCTGGAACAGCAAGTCGCCTTTCTTGACCAGCGCGCCTTCGGTGAAGGCAACGTCATCGATCTGACCGGAGACCCGTGGACGAATCTCTACCGTTTCCGGCGCTTCAAGGCGCCCGGTAAATTCGTCCCACTCATTGACCGGTTGTTCCAGCACCTTGGCGACGCTGACTTTCGCCGCAGGCATGGTCGCGGCAGACTCCGGAGCCTTGCCGCAAGCGCTCATCACCACTACGGCCAGCAGGGCCAACGGGAAGCGCAAATGTTTGAGTGACTGTTCCATGGATGCATCCGCCAATGTATTGAGATGGGCGGATGATGCTCGGCGGGGGTGGTATCGCACGAATCGAATGAAGCGAAGGTAACTATCATTCGGAATGATATAAGCGCCGGGCGAGCCCTCTAGCATGCACCTCGGGTTGGAGCGCGATCAATGTGTTTGACGGCAATTCTGTGTTGCGGGGAATGCAAGGAATCGGCGTGAGACCGAGTCGCTCCCTTCGCGGGCAAGTCGGATCGCCGCACCGCTCGCTCCTACAGGAATACGCAACCGCCTGTAGGAGCGAGGCTTGCCCGCGAAGAGGCCATCAGCCCCAACAAAAATCAGAACCAAGCCAGACTGTCCGGATCGTTGTGAGCACAAACGACAAGGCGTTGAGAAAGAGCGCTCCTTTTTACACCGATCTTAAAAGTCCACCTCTTCAATTTCCGATCCGATGCATCGGTCGAATATCGTGGCCAGCGGCTTGTCATCACCAAAGTAAGAGGCAATACACGCGTCGATCCATTCCTGACGATCAGCCATCCCCCAATCAATCGAATAGCCAGCATTGAAGATGATGCATTCGAACAGGAAGCGTTGGGTCCGGCCATTACCTTCTCTGAAGGGATACGCAACGTTCAGGGTGCCGTAGGACTCGGCGATAGATGAGACGAGCAGGTCGCGGGGGTATCCCTCGAACCAACCCGTTTTGGCAATCCTTGAAAACTCCTTTTCTACTTCCGTTTCAATAAACTCGGGACTACAGAACCTTGTGGCGCCTTTGCTGATCCCTAGCGTCCGGATTTCGCCAGCCCAGCCATAAACTTCATCAAACAAGGTGCGGTGCACTTGTTTCAAGGTGTCGAGGCTGTAGGGAGGCGGGATGAACTCCATCCGCGCCGAAGCAATCTCATTGAGGTAGCGTTCAGCTTCCTCGAGGTCGTCGGCATCACGCAGGTCAAGCAGATTTATCAGGACGTCCGTATCCGGATAGCAATCCGGGGCTTGATCGGTACCGTACTTGTTGTCGCTCAAGCTTTGACATTCCGGACTGCTTTGAGAGCCGCCTCTCGAGTGGGCAGGGTGATCTCGCCGTCGCCAGGAGACGGCACGAAGCCTTCCAAGCGTAGGCTAGCTGCGAAGTTGGCTTTACGGTGCTTGGCGAACCAGGCTTTCTTGGTCTGCAAACTCAGCTTTTCCATATTCGGCGTCCTGATATCGATGTCTGGCAATTATAGCTGACCGAGTCCCTTGATAGGGACTGATGGTCCAGCATCACATAGCCCCGGTTACACCAGGCTATCCGGATCCCCGAAGAACATCTGAATCCGCGACCTCAACCAGCGCTCACCCGGATCATTGTCCTGCGACCCACGCCAGGCCATGTGCAATTCAAAGCTGCGCACCGGCAACGGTGGATCTTCCGCCCGCACACCGCCTGCTGCCGTCAACGCGTCAGCTGTGTAATCCGGCACCGTCGCAACGATATCCGTTCCGCTGAGGAGCGTGCTGAGTCCGTTGAATTGCGGCACCGCGAGTACCACGTGACGTTTGCGTCCGAGTTTTTCCAGTTCCTCGTCGATAAAGCCGCTCAAGTCACCGGCGAACGACACCAGCGCATGGGGGCGGGCGCAGAAATCATCCAGGCTCAACGGGCCCGGCACTGTATCGGCACGCAACAGTTTGGGCATGCTGCGGCGCAGCACTTTACGCTTGGCGTTGGCCGGCAGGTCGGCGGTGTAGCTGACGCCGATTGAAATCTCGCCCGAGGCCAGCAGGCTCGGCATCAGGATGTAGTTGGCCCGCCGGACTACCAGCACAATCCCGGGCGATTCGGCGCGCAGACGCTTGAGCAGCATCGGTAACAAAGCGAACTCGACATCGTCCGACAGGCCGATGCGGAACACCGCCGTACTGGTCGCCGGGTCGAACTCTGCTGCGCGGCTGACAGCCGTTGAAATCGAATCCAGGGCCGGGGAGAGCAGGGCGAAGATCTCCACCGCCCGCGCGGACGGTTCCATGCTGCGCCCGGTTCGCACGAACAATGGATCATCGAACAGCCCGCGCAGGCGCGAGAGCGCCGCACTGATCGCCGGCTGGCCGAGGAACAATTTCTCCGCAGCGCGGGTCACACTGCGTTCGTGCATCAGTGTTTCGAAAACGATCAACAGGTTCAGGTCGACACGACGCAGGTCATTACGATTCATCTGGAGTCCTGGCAGAGTCATCAAGCTTGACGGGAGCAGCCATATGAGAACAATGGCCGGCATGAATATTACGGGGAAAGGCTGCTACTCTGCACCGAGTAATTCAGTTTTCCTACAAAGGCTGCTTCGGTTTCTTACGACATTTGAAGATGTCGCCGGCGCTGCGGAATCAATGACAGGCATGTCGACTATTAATAGCCACTGATGGTCTTGGGTAGAAAGCCCAGATAGAGTTCAGGGCATTAGAGGTTTCTTTGACGAGGTTTGCGATGTCCCGCACGATCCGTTTTCACAAGTTTGGTCCAGCCGAGGTGCTCAAATGCGAAGAGCATGCGGCCGCTCTCCCTGCACCGGGCGAAGTGCAGGTGCGCGTCGAGGCGATTGGCATCAGCTGGTACGACATACTCTGGCGCCAGAACCTGGCGTCCTCCCATGCTCGCTTGCCTTCAGGCCTTGGCCATGAAATGTCCGGCGTCGTGACGGCGGTTGGCGATGGCGTCGATGACCTGGCGGTTGGCGACAAGGTCGCCAGTTTCCCGGCTGAAAGTCCGAACGACTATCCTGTCTATGGCGAGCAAATCGTTCTGCCGCGCTCGGCACTGACCCGTTATCCGGACGTGCTGAGCCCGATTGAAGCGGCGGTGCATTACACGCCGCTGTTGATTGCTTACTTTGGTTATGCCGATCTGGCACGGGTCAAGCCTGGGCAATTTGCCCTGGTGACTGACGCGAGCCACTGTGCCGGGCCTTCATTCGTCCAATTGGGTAAAGCCTTGGGTGTACGGGTGATTGCCGCCACGAAAACGGCCGAAGAGCGTGAATACCTGCTGTCGCTGGGTGCCGAGAAAGTCATCGTCACCGAGGAAGAAGATCTGCTCATGCGGATCAACAAGATCACCGATAACCGCGGTGTCGATGTGGTGTTCGATGGCCTGGGTGGCCCGCAGATGTCGCTGCTCGGCGATGTGCTCGCGCCTCGCGGCAGCCTGGTGCTGTATGGCCTGCAAGGGGGTAACCAGACGCCATTCCCGGCCTGCGCAGCGTTCCAGAAGAACATTCAGTTCTTTGTACACTGCATCGGCAATTTCACCGGCAAGCCGGAGTTGGGCATCATTCAGGACCAGGTCGCACTGCAACGGGCCTTGCGCGACATCAACCAGATGACCGCCGATCGCGTGCTGTTGCCGCTCAAGACTCGGGTCTTCCCGTTTTCCGAGTTTGTCGAAGCACACCGCTACATGGACGAATGCCCATGCCGCGAGCGGGTCGCCCTTCAGATCGAACCTGCGTAACAGCCCCTGAAAAAGTCCGTGCCTGCACGGACTTTTTTATTACCCCTCGCAAAACATGAGACGTCTCATCGATCTGTCGATGGGTCAGTTCAGCAACTGAACTGGTTTTTGCTCTCGATCTGTATCTTCTAATCAGCATCTAAGCCTTGATAATTGAATGATTACTTTCATCTCAAGGAATGAGTCATGTCTGGGTGTCAGGCTGATACTTTTCAACGCACATCGTTAATAGATATCCGACCAACAGTAATTCTTTGCGCAGCTTTCAAAAAGACATGTGCGGCTTCTATCTTTATTTCTTGTACTACCTATATGTGGGACGTTGTCGGACATTTCCTAGGATGTTCTGTTAAGTCGCCAGATGCCGGTGGTGCTGGGCTTTTGCGCCATCCGGCTTCGGCGTATGCAGCGTCGGCGATCAACCATTTCAAATAATTACCAAAAGTATAAGTGCTAGCCTTTGACAATAATGTCCAGCACTTTATCCGTGTCAGACAATCCGCTGTGCAGTGCATATCGCTGTTTATGCAGTACTGAACTTACGAGCATCAGGTAAATAAAGATGACCCATATCCATGACCAGGCGATGAACTATGTCTATCAGCAAATGCTGCAACGCTTGCTGAGTTTTTTCTCTCGGGCCGAACGCACGGCATTGCAACTCATGATTCAGCGTCTGGTGGTCGCCGCGGGGGGCATGGAGCGCATTGGCGATTACAAGGTGCTGGCGATCCAGTCCGGCTCGCGGGACAGTTGCTACACCCTGGCGCTGCTGCGCGCCGCACAACTGAGCATTGCCGGCCGGGCGCCTGCCACGTTCCAGCTGCGCGTGGCCTCCCTGCGCATGAACGGTGCCAGCTCGATGGCTCAGGAAAACATCCATCGCAGCTACAGTTCGTTGTTTCTCTACGACGATCCACGGGTCGAAGTATTGATGGTGGATAACCGCGAAGTGTTGCCGTTCAGCCACCCGGCACCGATCTCGGATGCCGGTCGAGAAGCCAATCGGCTCAATGTGCTGATGGTGGGCCACCGTCGAACCTGGAACGGGCCAATCGATCTGTGGGACGACGGCTATCTGGCGACCGGCGAGTTCTATGGGCAGATCGCGCGTTGGGACGGTGGCGTCGATGCCTTGGTCAGCAGTGACACGTCACGTCAGCAAAAGCAGTTTCTCGAAGGCTTGAAGCGGGCGGCGGCCAAGGCCGGGCTCAAGACATCCAGTCCGGTTGAAACAGGCTTCGATGAACTGTTCGCCTTGCTCGATGAGATCGGCAGTGACTGCTATCGCGCGTTTTATGCCGAACAGGGGCAGGCGGCATGGCGGCCGGCCGAGCGCTTCGAGGCCTGTCGCCGTACCACGTTCATCGACATTCAAGACATGCTGGTCAGCAACCTCGAAGAGCGCTGGCCGCTGCTCACCGAGTTTCTCGGTTTTCAACCTGACGAACTGGCAGCTCAGATCAGCGACAACGAATTCGTCAGCCTTTCGATATCCGCACACGTGCGGGGGCTGCAAGCGTGCTTTGTGCACGGTCGCAGCTATGAGGCGGGTGTCGCCGAATACTTGCAACGGGCGTTGGTGATGATGCGCCGCAAGCGACTCCCGGAGCGTTTGTGCGAGCAGGCAGTGGCGGTCTTCGGTAACCCGGCAAGGCTGTCCGAACAGCGTGGGCTGGCTGCGGCCGAGGCGCAAAAAAACCTCGGTCTGAACGAGGCTCAGCTGGTGTGCCTGCTCTTTGCACCCTTTGTCGAAAACGGTGCTGCCCTTGAGCGCTTTCTGCGTCAGTGTCATCCCGGAATGCTGGTGGCGATGCCTGATTTGCACCGGGCAATGCAGGGCAATCCGGTGTCGGAGCAGATTCTGCAATGGATGGTCGACGTCAGCGGGTTACCCGTCGGCCTGCTTGGCACACTTTACCGGATGGGGCCTGTGCCGGGGGCCGAGGGCAGGGTGGCTGACCCGGATGCTGATGGCGTGGACCTGCCATCGGAAGGCGCCAACTTTGGCGATGATGCCGCGGTGGCGGGTGAAGGGTCAGCGGGACATTGAAAGGACCACGCGAGACCGACTTTGCTTATCAGGCGGTGTACCGGTACCTGACGCACCTGATCAATGAACCGGTCAGCGACACGCGCGTGCGCCTGCCGTCGTTGCGTCAGTTGGCGGATCGTTTGAGCGTGTCGATCTCGACGATTCAGTACGCGTATTCGTTGCTGGAGAAAGAAGGGCGCGTGTATTCAGTCGCCAAGTCCGGCTATTACGCGTTGCCGGTGTCCGCCATCAATGCGCCCGGCAATGACAATGACCTGCTCGAAAGCGTTTATTTCAGTGCCAGGTGCCCGGGCATGCTGGTGTTGAGCGCCGATGAGCCAGCATTGTTGCAGCCCCTCGACAGTCCGTTATTGCTGCTGGAACGGGAACTGCTGCGTCAGTATCCGCGCCAGCCGCAACCGCCTTCGCAGCCCTGCGGCGAACTGGAACTGCGTACCGCCCTGGCGGCGCGTTACACCACAACGCCGATACGCTGCTGGCATGCCGATGACGTTTACATTGGCGCCGACTTGCGCGGCGTCCTGGAAATACTGATCGCCGTGTTGAGCCTCAAAGACGCCGCGGTGATCCTTGAGTCTCCGTGTGACTGGGCGATTCTGCGCTTGCTCCAGGCCGCCGATGTCCAGGTGATTGAGTTGCCTCTGCAAACCGATGGCGGGCTAGATGTCGAACGGCTCAAGGAGCTGCTGGAGACCCACCCGGTGCGGTTGGTCGTGCTGTCATCCGCTTTGAACATGCCGCGAGGTAGCCTCGCAACTGACGACAATCGGCGAGCCATTGCGCAGCTCCTCGAACAGCATGGCAGCTGGGTGCTGGAAAACGATTGCTACGGCGAACTCGAATTCGAACCGGGCGGCTTGCGGTTTCGTGATCTGCTCGACCCTGACCGGCTGATCGTGTTTTCCACGTTCGAGAAAATCATCGGCCCGGAAGCGCCCTACGGCTTTCTGTTGTCGCGGCATTTCAGTGCCGAATTGCAGCGGCACTTTTTACTGCGTGCCTTTCGCCTGTCGCCGATTCGCCAGAAAGCCATCGCCCGTTTGTACGGTAACGGACGGATCGACCAGCACCTTCATGTGCTGCGCAGGTTGCTCAAGGACCGCAAGGTGCAGATGACTCAGTTGTTGCAGGAACGCCTGGGCGACGCCTTGCATTTTGTCGAGCCTCAGGGAGGGGCAACGATTTGGGTGCGCTCCCTGCGTCAGGTTGATGTGCGGCGGGTGTTTCAGCGCCTGCTCAAGCATCAGGTGGTGATTGCACCGGGCGAGTTGTTCAGTTTGCAGGGCCTGCACACGCAGCACTTGCGCCTCAGTCATAGCTTTGGCGGTGATCATGATCTGGCCGCTGCACTGAGTCTGCTCGGCGATGCCTTGCGCCTGGAATCGGTAGACTGAGCATGTCCGCAAAACATCCTTTGCGTCCGTGGATCGATCCCATCGCGTTGCGGTCAAACTGCCAGTAAACTGCGTCCCTATTCCTGAACCACTCTATTCAGAGGTTTTGCATGACACTCAGTCCTTTTGCGGGCAAACCGGCACCGGCAGAGTTGTTGGTCGACATCCCGCGACTGGTAACGGCTTATTACACCGGCCAGCCCGATGCCGCGATCTCCACCCAGCGTGTCGCTTTCGGCACGTCCGGGCACCGAGGTAGCTCGTTCGACTTGAGTTTCAACGAATGGCACGTTCTGGCGATCAGCCAGGCGATCTGCCTGTACCGCGAAGCCCAGGGCATCGATGGTCCGCTGTTCGTCGGCATCGACACCCACGCGCTGTCCACCCCGGCGGGCGCAAGCGCCCTCGAAGTGCTGGCCGCCAACGGCGTGACAGTGATGATTGCCGAGGGTGACGAGTACACCCCGACACCAGCGATTTCCCACGCGATTCTCTGTTACAACCGTGGCCGCACCTCGGGCCTGGCAGACGGTATCGTCATCACGCCGTCCCATAACCCGCCGCAAAGCGGTGGCTATAAATACAACCCCACCAACGGTGGCCCGGCCGACACCCACATCACCAAGTGGATCGAAGCCAAGGCCAACGAGCTGCTGGGCAACAAGCTCGCCGGCGTCAAGCGCATCAGTTACGAGCAGGCGCTGAAGGCCAGCACTACGCACCGTCACGATTACCTCAACACCTATGTCGCCGACCTGATCAACGTGATCGACTTTGACGCCATCCGCGACGCCAAACTGCGTCTGGGCGTCGATCCGCTGGGCGGAGCAGGGGTGCGTTACTGGTCGGCGATTGCCGAGCATTACAAGCTGGATCTGGACGTGGTGAACACGCAGGTCGATCCGACCTTCCGCTTCATGACGGTCGACTGGGATGGCCAGATCCGCATGGACCCTTCGTCCAGCCACGCCATGCAAGGCCTGATCGGCCTGAAAGAGCGTTTTGACGTCGCGTTCGCCTGCGATCCGGATCACGATCGCCATGGCATCGTGACGCCGTCCGGTGGTTTGCTCGCGCCGAACAGCTACCTGGCAGTGTCCATCGACTACCTGTTCCAGAACCGCCCGCAATGGCGCGCCGATGCCGCCGTGGGTAAAACCGTGGTCAGCAGTGGCTTGATCGATCGCGTGGCCAAGCGTTTGGGCCGTCGTTTGTACGAAGTGCCGGTCGGTTTCAAATGGTTTGCGGACGGCCTGTTTGACGGCTCGCTGGGTTTTGGCGGCGAAGAAAGCGCCGGCGCCTCGTTCCTGCGCAAGGACGGTGGCGTGTGGAGCACTGACAAGGACGGTTTGATCCCGGCGCTGCTGGCCGCGGAAATGACCGCCCGCACCGGTCGCGACCCGAGCCAGGCCTATCGCGCGTTGACCGATGAACTGGGCGAACCGTTCTCGGTGCGGGTCGATGCCAAGGCCAATCCGCAGCAGAAAGCCTTGCTGAGCAAGCTGTCACCGGAGCAGGTCACGTCGACCCAGCTTGCGGGTGAAGCGATCCAGAGCATCCTCAGCCACGCGCCGGGTAATGACCAGGCGATCGGCGGTTTGAAAGTCATGACCGAAAACGGCTGGTTCGCGGCGCGTCCGTCGGGTACCGAAGACATCTACAAGATCTACGCCGAGAGTTTCGTCAGTGACGAGCATCTGAAGCAGTTGGTTGCCGAAGCTCAAACATTGGTGGATGGCGCTATCTCTGCGAAATAGTTGAGGGCCCCATCACTGGCAAGCCAGCTCCTACAAAGGATTGCGCTGGCCCTGTAGGAGCCGGCTTGCCGGCGATGGCGGCATCAGACACACCGCAAATCCGAAGCAAAAAAAGGGGCGACTATGACAGTCGCCCCTTTTTTTGCCCGGCATTTACCCAATCAAGCCAGGTCCACCAAAACAATCTCACTGTCTTCAATGGCCGTCACGCGCAACACCTGCTCATCAGCCACCGCAACACCATCTCGAGCTTGTGCTCGCAAGCCATTGACTTCAATCGCGCCCGTCGCCGGAACCAGGTAAGCACGGCGGCCATTGTCCAGACGATACTCCGCAGACTCGCCAGCCTTCAGGTTTGCCGCGACCAGACGCGCATCCGCACGGATCCGTAGGCTTTGATCATCGCCGGCCTTGCCGCTGGCCAGGGTCACGAAGCCTTCGCGCTGGCCTTTAGGGAACGGTTTTGCGCCCCAGGACGGTGCCAGGCCTGTTTCGTTCGGGATGATCCAGATCTGGAAGATTTTGGTTTCAGTCGCCTCCAGGTTGTACTCACTGTGAGCGATCCCGGTGCCGGCGCTCATGACCTGCACATCGCCTGCTTCGGTGCGGCCCTTGTTACCGAGGTTGTCTTCGTGGGTAATCGCACCTTCACGGACATACGTGATGATTTCCATGTCCCTGTGCGGGTGTTTCGGGAAACCGGTACCCGAGGCGATCACGTCGTCGTTCCACACCCGCAGGTTGCCCCAGTTCATGCGTTCAGGGTCGTAGTATTCGGCGAACGAAAAGTGGTGATGAGCATCCAGCCAGCCATGGTGGGCGCCGCCCAGGGAGTTGAAGGGTCTGAGTTCGAGCATGATCGTCTCCTGAAAGGGGTGGTGAATGGCGAGCATCATCTATCAGGCACTGATCGATAAAAAGCGTAAAAAATGCCTCAATACAATCGAATAAACTGATATCAAATCACCTCGAAACATTCTCATCCAGCCTTCACTTCATCGCATAAGCCAATGACCTGTAAGCATTTCACTAGAACTGAACGGCAAATGCAGACACCATAGCCCTCAACAGCCTCACACCCTGGAGTCAGCCCGCGTGCCGCAACACACCCCCGATCTTCCTCCTGAACTTCGTCCCTTGGCCGAGATGCCGCTGCTTAAGCGCCTGGCCGCCCGATTCTTTGGCCACGGGCTGACGCGTCTGCGTGCACAACATCGGGCGTCATGGCTGCATGGCCAGGCCGACGGTTTTCGCAGCGGTCACAGCGCCGGGGTAGATTACGGCTATAAGGAAGGCAAGCTCGAAGGGTTGGAGGAAGGTCGGCAGGTGTTGCTGATTCGTGACTCGCGCTCCACCGAACACCGGCCCCCCAACGTCGATGACAACCTGTTCGACGACTGGCGCCTGCCGTTGAGCGCCGAACTGAAGAAGCGCATGAAGGCCGATGTCGCTCGTTTGCTCGCGCCGCACGCTCAACCCAGCGCCGCGCAGTGGAAAATGATCTTCAGCGACACGCCATCGACGTCGGTCATCGCCGGCGCGGGGGCGGGCAAGTCGACCACCCTGGTGCTGCGCATTTTGCTGCTGACCCACTATCTGGGCTTCGAGCTGAGCTCAATGACCGTCGTGACCTTTACACGGGAGTCGCGCAAGGACTTCATCAACAAACTGATCGAGATGTTTGCGCTCTGGGGGCGGCCGCTCGGTTTCAAGGAGGCGCGGGACCTGGTTCGCACCTTCCATTCGCGAATCCTGCCCATGGTGCGCAGCCTGCCGGGCTTCGAGCGGCTGCAAGCGTTCGAAAACCTCAGCAACCGTGTGCAAGGCGCTGATGAGGAGGCCGATAGCAATCCTTTCGATTTGCGCATCAACGACGCCCAGCGTCAGCAGCTCAACGCCTGCTATCACAACCTGCACACGCGTGATGAGCGCTTTCGCGAACTGATCAAGCCGTTGTCGCGTCATGCCTTGCAGCTCAAGGAGCTGGAGCGCGATCACCCGGACGTGCAAAAACGCATGGCCGTGACTGAGCTGGCCGCCAAACGTGATGAAGAGTTGTGTGACTTGATTGAAGATTTGTGGTTTCGCGCAGGTGCCTGGCCCATCAAAGGCATCGAGCCCAATCGCCAGTCGTTTGATATCAACGGCTCGACCTTTCATTGTCATGGCTATATCCCGAGCCTGGATGCGTGGGTCGTGCTGGGTTTCGATCCTCGGGAAAACCCGCAGGTCAGCCGTCCGAATGCCAAGCTCAGCGTTCGCGCGGAATGGGCGGTAAAGCGAACCCTGTTTCAAGCTTTCTGTCGTAAGCCTTTGATATGGCTAGATAGTTATGAAACCTCAAAGCGTGTTTTGGCGTCCCTTGCGGGCGATGCCAGCGCCGGGCCGGGGTTCGATTACAAGGTCAAGGGCGAGCTCGGTTCCGCGCCGTTGCTGGACTGTTTTGTCGCGGCGGCCGGGTTTATCGAAAACCTGGGCCTGGATGTTCCGAATGCCGTGGGCCAGATGAGCTTCGCCAAGGACGACCCGGACCGGTTTTTCTTCGAGGCCTTGAGCCTGTTCTGGAGAGCCCTGGAAGATCATCTGCTGGATCAGAAGCCTCCGGTGATGACCTACAACCGCATGTTCGCCTTGTTCAGCGAGCATTCCCCGGAAAACCAGAAGCTGTTGAGCGATGAACTGCTGCGACCGTTGTCGCACCTGATGATCGACGAATTTCAGGACGTGTCGCCGCAGATTGTTTCCTGGATTCGTGCCAGTCTCGCCGAGATTCGCAGTCGCGGCCCGGCCATGCACGTGGGGCGCGGCGCTCAGCGTTCGTCACTGCTGTGCGTGGGCGATGACTGGCAGTCCATTTATGGATGGCGCGGCAGTTCGCCGACGTATTTCATGGACTTCAACAAGGAGTTTCCTTCGCCGAGCACGACCAAGGTCATGCTCAGCGACAACTATCGCAGCCATCAACACATCATCGATGCCGCCGAACACATCGTACGCGCCGCGCCAGCCATCGCCGGCAAGAAGGCCAAGGCCAGTGGCGAGTCGAAAGCGCTGCTGCCGGTCAACGTGTTGGATCGGGATGATCAAGGCTTGGCCAAGCGGTTGATGGAACACTACAGACAGGGCGATACAATTTTGATGCTTTATCGAAAAAGCAGCGATAAGTCATTGATACAAGAGCATATTCAGTCTGTAGTTAATGTGGATTCTAGCTTGCCGTACGAGTCACGACGACTGAAGCAGTTGACCTATCACAGCGCCAAAGGCCTTCAGGCCGACGCGGTGTTTCTGCTGGGAGACTGCCAGCACCTGACCAGTTCGCCCTACAAGAATCAGGTCTACCGCATGGCGGGCCTGGGCAAGGCTGGCGACAACGAAGCGTACGATAACGCGCAAAAAGACGAGATTTTGCGGTTGGCCTATGTCGGCATCACCCGGGCGGTCAGCCATTGCTACTGGTATGTCGATGGCCAGGACACCCAGTCGGCGAACATGCCCAAGGCCTCCGACCGGATCGGTAAGGGCAAGGCGTTTTTTGCCGATCACCGGAGCAAGACATCGGCGTAAACCCGTACTCACAAAAAAGCCCACAAGATGTGGGCTTTTTTTATGGCAATTGCGCTTCAACCTTCAGGCATAACTCTTGAGGGCCACCGGAGGAATGAAAGACTCAAGTTCATCCTCCACCGCTTCAATGATTCGTTCTACGTCCGCTGCGTTCATGACAGTGGCGCACGGAATGCCGGCAATGGCGATCATGGTCTCGCCCGTGGCACGGTCAAAAAGACGGGCAATCATGCTGCCCGGTGCGTCCATGCTCGCCTCAAAACCCATGGGATGAAAATGCCAGCGCATCAGCTGACAGGCGTTTGGAAAGGTGACTTTACTGAACCCTTTATTCATATGTTGCCCGCCTCATTCATCGAGCGCTTCCGTTAGCTCATGTTAGGAGGGAAGAGCCTTCATTGGCTCAACCGTTGACTGTCTTTAAAAGTAGCATCCGCATGTGAAAATAATGTGGATTTTTCAGGCCGATTGGCAATTGGTTGCTTTTTTTTGATTCGGGTCACAGCGCTGTGACCTTTCAGCAAAAGGCCGGTACTGCTTGCTCATTGAAGCCGGTGCGGAATTTCGGCAAGCTCGCCTTTTTCTCGTCGAGTCCTTTATGCATGCCGATGATGATGGTCCGCTGCAAACCCAGGCCACGAGCGAGACGGTCATGCGCTATCACCTGCGCTGGAAGCACCGCGACCTGGACGGCGTCATGGCGCTGTATCACCCGGACATCCAGTACAGCGACTTCTTCCAGAACCGCGTGATGGGGCTGGACGAATTGCGCGAGTACGTGCGCAGCAGCATGCCGCGCGATCCGGATGAAGCGCTGGAGCACTCGGACCGCATCCGTCTGGACGGCAGCACCGCGTTCATTCAATACCGCATCACCCTGCGCGGCGGTGAAGGGTTGGTGTCATTTCGGGCCAGCGAGGCGATTACTGTCCGCGATGGTCTGATCTGGCGAGTTAACGAATACGCCTCGTTGGTGCATGAGCAGCCCGTCAGCAAAACCGCAAACAGTGCGCGCCCGGCCGTCAGTCGGCTCGGGTTGTCGCCGCGTCAATTGAGTTTCATGGCGCAAGACCTGCAACAGTACTTCCAGCACCAGCAACCCTATCTGGACCCGGAGCTCGACCTGCAACGGGTGGCGAAGGCGTGTGGATACAGCCGCAATCAGATGTCCTATCTGCTCAACCAGGTGCTGGGCCAGAGTTTCTACCGCTACGTTAACCAGGCGCGCTTGCAACATGTGCTCGCCGCGCTGGAAAACGCCGCGCCGCCACTGCGTATCGACGATCTGGCGTTTGCCGCCGGCTTCAATTCGCTCTCGGCGTTCTATAGCTGTTTCCGCCAACACACCGGTCTGTCGCCCAAGGCCTACGTCAAACAAATTTCTTTGCGTGCACGCGCGCAAGACAGCCTCTGAGCCCACGCACTAGGATCAACGCCATCGAAGTTTGAGTGGCGGAGTCTTGCATGCCGGCGTGGCGCACTATCAGTTTGTGGATGGATCAACTCGACGAGCCGTTGTTGGCGCGTGCGGCGCTGGAATACGATCTTGACGTCGACGTCGCCATCATTGGCGCGGGGTACACCGGGCTCTGGACTGCGTACTACCTCAAGCGCCTGGCACCGGGCCTGAATATTGCCATCGTTGAAGCACAAACCGCCGGTTTTGGCGCCTCCGGGCGTAATGGCGGCTGGTTGATGGGCAACCTCCTGGGGGAAGACCGTTTGCTCGCCGATTTACCGGTCGAGCGGCGGCGGGCGTCGTATGACCTGCTGCACAGCATTCCCGATGAAGTTGAAATTGTCCTCGAACGTGAAGGCATTCACTGCGATTACCGCAAAGGCGGGGCGCTGTATTGCGCGGCGCGGTATCCGGAGCAGGAAGCCAGCCTTCGACAGTATCTGGACAAGTTGTATAGCCAGGGCCTGACGGAAAGCCATTATCGCTGGCTCGGCCCCGAGCAGTTGGCGCAACAGATCAGAATTGCCAAGCCTTATGGCGGTATCTATGCACCGCACGTGGCGACCCTGCACCCGGCAAAGTTGGTGCGAGGTCTGGCCCGGACGGTCGAACGCATGGGCGTCAGGATTTACGAAAACAGTCCGGTCACCCACTGGCAATCGGGCAGCCTGCGCACGGCGAAGGCCATGGTGCGCAGCCGCTGGATCGTTCCGGCGGTAGAAGGGTACGCGACCACGCTGCCTCCGCTAGGGCGCTATCAGTTGCCGGTGCAAAGCCTGATCGTCGCCACCGAACCGCTGTCCGCCGCCACTTGGGACGAAATCGGCCTGAGCCAGGGGCAGGCGTTCGGCGAAAGCAGTCGCCAGGTGACTTACGGTCAGCGTACGGCGGATAACCGCCTGGTGTTCGGCGCGCGGGGCGGCTATCAGTTTGCCGGCAAGCTGCGCCATGACTTCGACCTGACCGCCAGTGAAGTCGACTTGCGGCGTTACCTGTTCGGCGAACTCTTCCCGCAACTCAAGAACGTACGTATCACCCATGGCTGGGGCGGCAATCTGGGCATGTCCCGGCGGTTCAAGCCGCACATGTTGTGCGATCTAGCGAGCGGCATTGCGATTTCCGGCGGTTATGGCGGGGAGGGCGTTGGTGCCAGCAACCTGGGTGGACGGACCTTGGCTGACTTGATCCTGCAACGCGATACCGAGCTGGTTCGCCAGCCATGGGTCATTCCTCAGGGCGGTCTCGATGCACTGAAGCCCTGGGAACCGGAACCCTGCCGCTGGCTCGGCTACAACGCGATCATCCGCAGCTTCGTCCATGAAGACCAGACCCTGGCCAACCCGGCCACCGCGCCTTGGCGACGCAAACTGGCCAGCGGGGTCGCCGGGTTCATGGAAGGTTTCATGCAGTAATCGGCGCTTTCTCCATAGACAGGTACTCCCATGGGCATCACGCAGTTCAAGAACACCGCAACCCTGAAGCTGGACGAATCAAACCCGGTCGCCGTGCCGTTGGGAACTCCCGTGGCGGTGGCGTCCGCCACCAGCGTCGAACGCGACGACGGTGTCGAAACCGGCGTCTGGGAATGCACCCCCGGCCGTTGGCGTCGGCAGATCGTGGCCCAGGAATTCTGTCATTTCATCCAGGGGCGCTGCACCTTCACTCCGGATGACGGTGAAACCCTCCACATAGAAGCCGGCGACGCACTGATGTTGCCTGCCAACAGCCTCGGTATCTGGGACATCCAGGAAACCGTGCGCAAGACCTACGTTTTAATTTTTTGATCCTCTGATTGCCTGCCAACAAAAACTCACACAGGAATCCACTCATGATCCGAAAGACCCTGGCACTCGCTCCCCTGGCGCTCTTCGTGAGCCTCAGTCACGCCGCCGACACCGTGAAGATCTACAACTGGTCGGACTACATCGCCCCGGACACCACCAAAGACTTCCAGAAAGAAACCGGCATCGGCTTCAGCTATGACGTGTACGACAGCAACGAAACCCTCGACGGCAAGTTGATGACCGGTAAATCCGGTTACGACGTGGTGTTCCCGTCCAACCACTTCATGGCGCGGCAGATTGAGGGCGGGGCGCTGAAGAAGCTCGACAAGAGCCAGTTGCCGAACTGGAAGAACCTCAACCCGGTACTGCTCAAAGCCCTGCAAACCAACGACCCGGGCAACGAGCACGGCTTCCCGTATCTGTGGGGCAGCACCGGCATCGGCTACAACATTGCCAAGGTCAAGGCGGTGTTGGGCGATAACGCGCCGGTGGATTCCTGGGACCTGATCTTCAAACCCGAAAACATGGCAAAACTGCAGAAGTGCGGCGTGGCCATCCTCGACAACGGGCCCGAGCTGCTGCCGGCCGCGCTGAACTACCTGGGCTTGCCGCATCACAGCAAGAACCCGGAAGACTACAAGAAGGCTGAAGCGCTGTTGATGAAAGTCCGGCCTTACGTCAGCTATTTCCACTCGTCCAAGTACACCAGCGACCTCGCCAACGGTGACATCTGCGTGGCGGTCGGTTTCTCCGGCGACATCCTGCAGGCCGAAAATCGCGCCAAGGAAGCCAAGAACGGCGTGGACATCGGCTATGCGATTCCCAAGGAAGGCGCCGCCATCTGGTTCGACATGGTCGCCATGCCCGCCGACGCCCCGGACGAAAAAGCCGGCTACGCCTTCATGGACTACCTGTTGCGCCCGGCCGTCATGGCCAGCATCAGTAACTACGTGCACTACGCCAATGGCAACGAACAGGCTGACAGCCTGATCGACCCGGCAATCAAGAACGACACCAAGGTTTATCCGAGCCCGGAAATGATGGGAAAACTGTTCGCGCTGGAAGCGATGCCACTGAACATCGACCGGATACGGACACGGGTGTGGAACAAGATTCGCACGGGCAGCTGACAGGTTGCACCAACGCATCGGGACAGGATGTCCCGTTGCGCAATCAGCCGACCGGCTCGACCGTGCAACTCATTTGCCCTGAGCCGGGTATCTGGAACAAGGCATCGCTGCCGTTCTGCAAGAAGCTGTAGCTCCCCCGGTAATCCTTGCCGTTGAATTGGGTAGCGGAATCATTTGGCACCTGGATAAGGGTGGCAGAAGTATTTGCCCATTTCAGGTACACGACACGCGGCTCGACATTGAAGTAAGTGACGGCGATTAACGCGTTGAGCCCGGTGCAACGAAAGGCTACCGGGCCGTCGGTGAGCCTGCTCGGATCCTTGGTTCGTGCAATCACCGAGCCCTGCCGAAGCTGATGCGCACGCTCGGCATAACTACGGATCGTGCAGGCCTTGGGTTCCGCCTCGGCAGAGCAGCGATTGCGGGCGTCTACCCAGAACCGTTGCTCGATCTCGACTTTGTCAGGCCGCGGCACTGAATGATCGTCTGTGAGCGCGAGTCGATAAAGGCGCGTCAGTTCTATGTCCATCTGCTTCAGTTGTGGGGTGCGGCAGATCAGCTTCTCGATGGCAGCACTGGCCCTGGCGCAGTCGAAACTGGTTGCCAGGACCGTAGAAGTCCCGGCATTCGCGCACAGGCTCGTTGCCGCACACGCACTGGCGGTAATGAGCGCGACCCACAAGGGCGTGACCCTTTTCATCTCGACTTCACCCGGATCATTTCATGAGGTCCGCGAAGAAAGTTAACCCGGTATTCAGTGTGGTCCCATTCTTCGAAAAGTCTAATTTTTACCCATGGAAGTGCGCGAATCAAAACGCCAATAGTCGGACGATTTTGATCCCGGCAACTTACTTTTATTTAATATTTAAATTGTAGATTGTCCGACAATAACCCTGGCTCATTATTTTAAATACACCGACTTCTAATCGCGCCTATTGTTTTCGGGCATATTCTGAAGTGCGCAAACTTGACGCCAAAAAAGTAGTGGACGATTGATTTCAAATTGTGTCAGTTTTCTTTCGCCTTCATTGGGCGAGTGATAGGACGATCTCGCCAGAGATTGTTGCTATCTAAAAAAACTGTTCCATAGCAAAACAAGGAAGTGTGTTTATGTCGAAAGTAAAAGACAGCGCTATTGATTCCGCTGAACAGGCATTCCAGCCATTTCAAGCCTTGGCGGCTCCCAGTTCTGCGTTCAACCAGATCAATAGTTTCAGCCATCAGTATGACCGTGGCGGCAATCTGACGGTCAATGGCAAACCCTCGTTTTCCGTCGATCAGGCAGCCACCCAATTGCTGCGCGACGGAGCTGCCTACCAGGACAAGGACGGCAGCGGCAAAATCGAACTGACCTACACGTTCCTGACCTCGGCCTCGTCGAGCACCATGAACAAGCACGGGATTACCGGGTTCAGTCAGTTCAGTGCCCAGCAGAAAGGCCAGACCGTGCTCGCCCTGCAATCCTGGGCCGACGTCGCCAATGTCACCTTCACGGAAAAGGCCGCCGGCGGCGACGGTCACATGACCTTCGGCAATTACAGCGGCGGCCAGGACGGCGCAGCGGCATTCGCTTATTTGCCTGGCACGGGCGCAGGTTACGACGGGACTTCCTGGTACCTGATCAACAGCAGCTACACGCCCAACAAGACCCCGGACCTGAACAACTACGGCCGGCAAACCCTGACCCACGAAATCGGGCACACCCTTGGTCTGGCTCACCCCGGCGACTACAACGCCGGTGAAGGCGCACCGACCTACAATGACGCTTCCTACGGGCAAGACACCCGCGGCTACAGCGTCATGAGTTACTGGAGTGAAAGCAACACCAGCCAGAACTTCAGCAAGGGCGGCGTCGAAGCTTATGCGTCGGGCCCGTTGATCGACGATATCGCGGCCATCCAGAAACTCTACGGCGCCAACACCACCACCCGCACCGGTGACACCACTTACGGCTTCAACTCCAACACCGGTCGCGATTTCCTGAGCGCGTCTTCGTCGGCGGACAAGGTCGTGTTTTCGGTGTGGGATGCGGGCGGCAAGGACACCCTGGATTTCTCCGGGTTTACCCAAAACCAGAAGATCAACCTCAATGAGACCTCGTTCTCCGACGTTGGCGGCCTGGTGGGTAACGTGTCCATCGCCAAGGGCGTCACCGTCGAAAACGCCATTGGCGGTTCGGGCAATGATTTGCTGATCGGTAACGGCGTCTCCAACGAGCTGAAGGGCGGCGCCGGCAACGACATCCTTTACGGCGCGGGCGGCGCGGACAAGTTGTGGGGCGGTGCCGGTTCGGACACCTTCGTGTTCGCCGCCAGCAGCGACTCCAAACCGGGTGCAGTCGACCAGATCCTCGATTTTGTCAGCGGCCTCGACAAGATCGACCTGACCGGCATCACCAACGGTGCAGGCCTGCATTTCGTGAGCGCATTCACGGGTGCGGCGGGCGATGCAGTGCTGACGACCTCCGGTGGTAACAGCCTGCTGTCAGTGGACTTCTCCGGGCATGGCGTGGCGGACTTCCTGGTCAGCACCGTCGGCCAGGCGGCGTACTCGGACATCGTGGCCTGATTCAAGGCAGAAGGAGGGCGGCGCCGATGCGCCGCCCTTTGTCACTTGAGCCACGACCCTGAGTGAAACGCCTATGATTTGTAACGCTTTTACCTGCAAAACCAACGTGTGGCTGTTAGCCGCGTTCATGATGTTTTTTGGAGATATAGCCATGGCAAGCAGCCTGAAGTTGGCAGACCCGTCGGAGCTGGCGGGAAAATGGCGGGTGACGCAGCAAGACAACCCGTCGATCGTTTGCCCCCTCGAATTCAAAGCCAACCAGACGTTGGGCGACGACACCGAGTGCCTCGTCGAATGGCTGGAGGAACAACCGATCGGCTGGTTCCCTGAGCCTGACGGCATCGCGCTCACCGGCAAGGAAGGGTCGAAGATTGTGTTTTTCAGTCGTCAGCGCGACGGGCTGTATCGAGGCACTTCAAAGTCCGGGCTGATCATAATACTTGAGCACCCGCTTGATTAATCGAGATGCGCCAAGTTGTTATTAAAGTGTAAGTAACGACCTCGCCAGGCAGGCGCGGGATAACACCTCAGGAAGAGCCCATGAAGATGGCGAATAACCCGGTTTCCACACCGTTAATAAGGGCGCTGGGTGATTACAAGAGCATTCTGATCAGCGTCGGTTGTTTTACGGCGCTAATCAACATTCTGATGTTAGTGCCCTCTATTTATATGCTCCAGGTCTATGATCGGGTGCTGTCATCGCAAAATGAAACCACGCTGGCCATGTTGTCGCTGATGGTCGTGGGGTTCTTTGCGTTTATCGGTTTTCTGGAGATTATTCGCAGTTTTATCGTCATTCGTATCGGCAGCCAACTGGAACGCCGCTTCAACCTGCGGGTTTATCAGGCCGCTTTCGAGCGCAATTTGTTCAGGGGCGAAGGCAACGCCGGGCAGTCGCTGGGGGATTTGACTCACATTCGCCAGTTCGTGACCGGCCCGGCGCTGTTCGCCTTCTTCGATGCCCCCTGGTTCCCGGTGTACCTGCTCGTGATCTATCTGTTCAACGTCTGGCTCGGCGTGTTTGCCACGGCGGGCGCGGTAGTGCTGATCGGGCTGGCGTGCCTCAATGAGGCCATGACCAAAAAGCCTTTGGGAGAAGCGGCGGTTTTCTCCCAGAAGTCCAGCCAGATGGCCACCAGTCACCTGCATAACGCTGAAACCATTCAAGCCATGGGCATGCTCGGCGCCTTGCGTCATCGCTGGTTCCAGGTGCATTCGCGTTTCCTCGGCCAGCAGAACAAGGCCAGCGACACCGGCGCGGTCATCAGCTCCCTGAGTAAAACCTTGCGTCTGTGCCTGCAATCCCTGGTATTGGGGCTGGGCGCGCTGCTGGTGATCAAGGGCGACATGACCGCCGGGATGATGATTGCCGGTTCGATCCTGATGGGCCGCGTCCTGAGCCCCATCGATCAATTGATCGCGGTCTGGAAACAGTGGAGCGGCGCCAAGCTCGCTTACCGCCGTCTCGATGCTTTGCTGCAAGCCTTCCCGCCGGGCGACGACGTCATGGCGCTGCCGGCACCGAAGGGCCACATCCGTTTTGAACAGGTCAGCGCCGGTCCTCCGGGGCAGCGTGGTGCGACGTTGCACCTGGTCAATTTCAGCCTCGATGCCGGCGAAGTGCTCGGCGTGCTGGGCGCTTCCGGTTCCGGCAAATCGACCCTGGCCCGAGTGCTGGTCGGCGTCTGGCCGACCCTTGGTGGCACGGTGCGCCTCGACGGAGCCGATATCCATCGCTGGAATCGCGACGAGCTCGGTCCCTACATCGGTTATCTGCCGCAAGACATCGAACTGTTCAGCGGCAGCATCGCGCAAAACATCGCCCGGTTCCGTGAGGCCGATCCCCAAACCGTCGTCGCCGCCGCGCAACAGGCAGGTGTGCATGAACTGATCCTGCGCATGCCTCAGGGTTACGACACGCTGCTCGGCGAGGACGGCAGTGGTTTGTCCGGCGGTCAGAAGCAGCGCGTGGCACTGGCGCGTGCCTTGTACGGCAAGCCGAGCCTGGTGGTGCTGGACGAACCGAATTCCAACCTCGACACCGTCGGCGAAGCGGCGCTGGCCAGTGCCATCGCGCACATGAAGGCTCAGGGTACCAGCGTGATCCTGGTGACTCACCGCTCTTCGGCGCTGGCTCAGGCCGACAAGTTGCTGGTGCTCAACGACGGTCGTTTGCAAGCGTTCGGCCCGAGCCAGGACGTGCTCAAGGCGCTTTCCGGTGCCCAGGAACAAAAGCCCGCGCAGGCACCGGGCGGGTTGAGCATGAGCCGGCAGTATCAGCCCTCGACAAGGAGTTCGGGTGTATGAGCAACCTCAACGAAGCCAGCATGGAACACGACTACATCGCCGAACGCCCCGAGCGCGATGCGCGGTTTTTTGCGCGCATGGGCTGGATCCTGGCCATCGTCGGCGCCGGCAGTTTCTTCATTTGGGCCAGTCTGGCGCCGCTCGACCAAGGCATTCCGGTGCAAGGCACCGTGGTGGTCTCGGGCAAGCGCAAAGCGGTGCAATCGATGAGCAGCGGGGTGGTCAGCCGGATTCTGGTGCGCGAAGGTCAAGCGGTGAAGCAGGGTCAGCCGCTGTTTCAACTCGACCAGACCCAAGTCGCCGCTGACGTGCAATCCCTGCAAGCGCAATACCGCATGGCTTGGGCCAGCCTGGCGCGCTGGCAAAGCGAACGGGACAACCTCAAGCAGGTGAGTTTTCCCGCCGAACTGAGCAACGATCCCGACCCGCGTCTGGCACTGGTACTGGAAGGCCAGCGGCAGTTGTTCAGCAGCCGCCGTGAAGCGTTTTCTCGCGAGCAGGCTGCCTTGCGCGCCAGCATCGAAGGCGCTGGTGCGCAACTGGCCGGCATGCGCCGCGCACGCTCGGACTTGACCGCCCAGGCCAGTTCCCTGCAACAGCAACTGAGCAACCTTCAGCCGCTGGCGGACAACGGCTACATCCCGCGAAATCGGCTGATGGAGTACCAGCGCCAACTGTCGCAGGTGCAACAACAATTGGCAGAAAACACCGGCGAAAGCGGCCGGGTGGAGCAGGGCATCCTCGAATCGCGGCTGAAACTGCAACAACACATCGAGGAGTACCAGAAAGAAGTGCGCACCCAGTTGGCCGACGCACAGCTCAAAAGCGTGACGCTGGAGGAGCAACTGACCTCCGCCGGTTTCGATTTGCAGCACAGCGAAATCATCGCCACCGCCGACGGCATCGCGGTCAACCTCGGGGTGCATACCGAAGGTGCGGTGGTGCGCCAGGGCGAAACCCTGCTGGAAATCGTTCCGCAGGGCACTCGCCTGGAAGTGGAGGGGCATCTGCCGATCAACCTGATCGATAAGGTCGGCACGCACTTGCCGGTGGACATTTTGTTCACCGCGTTCAACCAGAGCCGCACGCCACGGGTTCCCGGCGAAGTCAGCCTGATTTCCGCCGACCAGATGGTCGATGAGAAAACCGGCGCTCCGTATTACGTACTGCGCAGCAGCGTCAGCGAACACGCCATGGAAAAACTCAACGGCCTGGTGATCAAGCCCGGCATGCCCGCGGAAATGTTCGTGCGCACCGGCGAGCGTTCGCTCCTCAACTATCTGTTCAAGCCGCTGCTCGACCGGGCAGGTTCCGCGTTGACCGAGGAATAAGGATGTTGCGCTGTATGAATAAGCTATCTGTGTTTGCGGCGAGCCTTGTGCTGCTGACCTGTAACCCGACCATGGCCATGGGACCGTTCGACCTTTACGAGCAAGCGTTGCGCAATGATCCGGTGTTCCTCGGCGCGATCAAGGAGCGCGACGCCGGCCTTGAAAACCGTGCGATCGGCCGCGCCGGGCTGCTGCCGAAACTGGGTTACAACTACAACAAGGGCCGCAACACCTCCAAGGTCACTTACCTCAACGAGCGCGGGCAAAACCAGAGCGATGACCGCAACTACAGCAGTTACGGTTCGTCGTTGACCCTGCAACAACCGCTGCTGGACTACGAGGCCTACGCGACGTACCGCAAAGGCGTGGCGCAGTCGCTGTTCGCCGATGAGAACTTTCGCGGCAAGAGCCAGCAATTGCTGGTGCGGGTGCTGGAGAACTACACCCAGGCGCTGTTCGCCCAGGACCAGATCGACATCGCCCAGGCCAGGAAGAAAGCCTTCGAACAACAGTTCCGGCAGAACGAGCAATTGTTCCGTCAGGGCGAGGGCACGCGCACCGACATCCTCGAAGCCGAGTCACGCTACGAGCTGGCAATCGCCGAAGAAATCGAAGCCCGCAACGAACGGGACGCGTCCCTGCGGGAACTGGGCGCGCTGATCGGCGTGCCGGCCGTCGATATCAGCGATCTCGCGCCGCTGGATCAACAGTTCCAGACCTTCACCCTGCAACCGGCTAATTACGACACCTGGCATGAGATGGCGGTCGCCAACAATCCGGCCCTGGCCTCGCAACGTCAGGCGCTGGAAGTGGCGCGCTACGAGGTGGAGCGCAATCGTGCCGGGCACCTGCCCAAAGTCAGCGCCTACGCAACGGTGCGCCAGAACGAATCGGAAAGCGGCAATACCTACAACCAGCGCTACGACACCAACACCATCGGCATCGAGGTCAACGTCCCGCTGTACGCCGGTGGCGGTGTCTCGGCGTCGACCCGTCAGGCCAGCCGCGCCATGGAACAGGCCGAATACGAACTGGACGGCAAGACACGGGAAACCCTGATCGAGTTGCGTCGCCAGTTCAGCGCGTGCCTGTCGGGGGTGAACAAGCTGCGGGCCTATCAGAAAGCACTGACGTCCGCCGAAGCGCTGGTGGTGTCGACCCGGCAAAGCATTCTCGTCGGTGAACGGGTCAACCTCGACGCGCTGAACGCCGAACAGCAGCTCTACACCACACGCCGCGATCTCGCGCAGAGCCGCTACGACTATTTAATGGCATGGACCAAGTTGCATTACTACGCCGGCACCTTGAACGAGCAAGACCTGGCCAAGGTTGACGAAGCATTTGGGCAAGGCCCGAAGGAACGCCGGAAAGATCTCTGACAATTCCAACAAAAGAGAGGCTTTACCATGGGTGTGTACGACTACAAAAACTTCGGCACAGCAGATTCAAAGGCGTTGTTCACCGACGCCATGGCAATCACGCTGTACTCCTATCACAACCTCGATAACGGCTTTGCCACCGGTTATCAGCACAATGGCTTCGGTCTGGGTTTGCCGGCGACGCTGGTGACCGCGTTGATTGGCGGTACTGATTCCCAGGGCGTGATTCCCGGCGTGCCGTGGAACCCGGATTCGGAAAAAGCCGCGCTGGCGGCGGTGCAGAAAGCCGGCTGGACGCCGATCACTGCTGCGCAGCTGGGTTACGACGGCAAGGTTGATGCACGCGGTACGTTCTTCGGCGAAAAGGCCGGGTACACCAGCGCCCAAGTGGAGATCCTCGGCAAGTACGATGCGCAGGGCCATCTCATTGAAATCGGCGTGGCCTTTCGCGGCACCAGTGGACCTCGGGAAAGCCTGATCAGCGATTCGATCGCCGACGTGATCAATGACGTGCTGGCAGCGTTGGGGCCCAAGGATTACGCGAAAAACTACGTGGGCGAGGCCTTCGGCGACTTGCTTGGCGATGTTGCCGCGTTTGCCCGGGCCAATGGCTTGTCGGGCAAGGACGTGCTGGTCAGTGGTCACAGCCTTGGCGGCCTGGCGGTCAATAGCCTGGCGGACCTGAGCAACGACAAGTGGGCCGGGTTCTACAAGGATGCCAACTACATTGCCTATGCCTCACCGACGCAAAGCAGCACCGATAAAGTGCTGAACGTCGGTTATGAAAACGATCCGGTTTTCCGCGCACTCGACGGCTCGTCCTTCAATCTGTCGTCGCTGGGCGTGCACGATGCGCATCAGGACTCGGCGACCAACAACATTGTCAGCTTCAACGATCATTACGCCTCGACGGCGTGGAATGTGCTGCCGTATTCCATCCTCAATATTCCGACCTGGATTTCCCACCTGCCCACGGGGTATGGCGATGGCATGACGCGGGTGCTGGAGTCGAAGTTCTACGACCTCACCAGCAAGGACTCGACCGTCATCGTTGCCAACCTCTCTGACCCGGCGCGAAGCACCACCTGGGTTCAGGACCTCAATCGCAACGCCGAAACCCACAAGGGCAGCACCTTCATCATTGGCAGCGACGGCAACGACCTGATTCAGGGCAGCAAGGGCAACGATTACCTGGAAGGCCGCGACGGCAACGACACCTTCCGCGACGGCGGCGGCTACAACATCGTGCTGGGTGGCAAGGGCAGTAACGTGCTGGATCTGCAGCAGTCAGTGAAAAACTTCGATTTCGCCAATGACGGCGCAGGGAACCTGTACATCCGCGATGCGCAGGGCGGCATCAGCATCGCCCGCGACATCGGCAGCATTGTCACGAAGGAGCCTGGGTTTCTCTGGGGGCTGTTCAAGGATGACGTGACCCATAAGGTCACCGCCAACGGCCTTGCGGTGGGCAACGACCTGACGCAGTACGCGTCCACGCTGAAGGGCGGAGCGGGGGCCGATACGTTGAAGGCGCATCCCGGCGGTGATTGGTTGTTTGGTCTGGACGGCAACGACCATCTGGTGGGCGGCCAAGGCAACGACGTGTTGGTGGGCGGGGCAGGAAATGACCTGATGGAGGCGGGTGGCGGGATCGATACGTTCCTGTTCAGTGGCGCGTTTGGCCAGGATCGGATCTTGGGTTATCAGGCGAACGACAAACTGGTGTTTCTCGGGGTTCAGGGGGTGGCGCCGAATGATGACATACGCGCCCATGCCACGGTTGTGGGGCAAGACACGGTGCTGACGTTTGGCGGTGATTCGGTGACGCTGGTCGGGGTTGGGCTGGATAGCCTGACCAATGTCGTCATCGCCTGAAGGTGATGTGGCGCCTGTAAGGGCCTCTTCGCCGGCAAGCCGGCTCCTACGAAATTTCTGTAGGAGCTGGCTTGCCAGCGATGAACGATAACGCGGTCCTCAGTCTTCCTTGCGAACCGTGGCGACGTCATTAACCTTGACCTTCACTTTCGCCCCGGAAATATCTTCGAACTCGTAAAAGCCTTCTTTGTTATTGGCTTTGGGCATGTCCTTGGTCAAATATTGAGTGCCGTTCTGCAGCGTCACCACCGTTGGCGTCGAGCAACCGGCCAGGGCCAGAAGGGCTGCCGCTACCAGTGGCAAACCCAGCGTCTTGATATTCATAACCACCTCTCATCCTCCAAAAATCAGCGCGACTGCTTCGAATCCTCCAATCGCCGCTGTACTTCTTACCGCCGTTGGTGCGACGGATCCCCAGAAAGTTCGATGGGCCACCCAAAAAAACCGGATCGCGCCGCCGCTTATCCTTTTCCGTTTGCACCGGACGGGTCGTAGCTGGTATCTGTACGCATAACCAGTATTTGCTCGCCATGGCCCTGTTTCCCTGTGACCACAAATCCCCTCGACGATCCGTTCTATTACTTGAACAACTTCATGCAAGTTCTTGATTGGCTTGAACATCGTTATGCCGATGTATTGAGTGTCGAGGAGCAATGCTTCATCCGTGAGTTCAATCGACTGCCCCGGGAACCCCGTGCGCTCCTGGTCCGGATGGTCATGCGCAAGGGCGTTCACTTCCGGGCGAGCAAACTGCATTACGTCGAGATTGGCGACATTGCCATGGCCGCTGAGCCGTTGTTGGCCCAGGGCTGGATCGATGAGCAGTCGCCGTTGCCGCTCGACGTGGTGTTCGAGTCGTTGCTCAAGGCCGAAATCCTTCAATGTTTCGGTGCCGCCATCGATCTGCCCAAAGGGAAAAAGTCCGACTGGCTGCCTGCAATGAGCGAACGGTTTCCCGAGGTACAACCCTTCAATCAGTGGTGCGCGCCACTAAATGATCGGTTGTTCAGCCTGACTATCATGGGCTTGTGCGATCGCCTGCGCCTGATGTTTTTCGGCAATCTTTACCAGGACTGGTCGGAATTCGTGCTTGCCGACCTCGGCATCTTTACCTATGAAAAAGTCGAGTTCTGCGCCGAATCACGCGGCTTGCGCAGTCGCGAGGACGTGGATGCCTGCCTGTTTCTCCATGACTGTCAGCAGCAGTTCGAGGCCGGTGAAGCGGTGGAGGCGGTTGTCGAGCAGATCAACGGGCTGGCGCTGAGCAATCCCTGGCTGCAAAAACGGCGCAGCAAATTGCTGTTCCAGATCGGTCAGCACTGCGAACGCGTGGCGAATTTCGCCAATGCCCTGGGCATATACCGCGAGTGCGCCTGGCCTGGCGCACGGTCGCGATTGATTCGTGTGCTGGAGCGCTGCGGCGAGTATCAGTTGGCCATGGACCTGGCGGTTTCTGCCGGGCAATCGCCGGAAAGCGCCGCCGAACAACAGCAATTACTGCGAGTGGTGCCCAGGCTGCGGCGCAAACTCGGCGGGCCGGCAGTGAAACGATCCTCTCCACGGGAAATGCAGCGTCTCGATCTGCAACTGCCCAGAACCGACCCGACGCTGTCGGTGGAGTTTTACGTTCAGGCGCATCTGGCGGAGGAGTCGGCGCCAGTGCATTACGTCGAAAACAGCCTGATCAACTCATTGTTCGGGTTGCTGTGCTGGCCGGCAATCTTTGCGCCGTTACCGGGGGCGTTTTTCCACCCGTTCCAGCGCGGGCCGGCGGATTTGCTCAATGAAGACTTCCAGGCGCGCCGGGCCGACCTGTTTCAGGCCTGCCTCGCCGAACTGGATGACGGGCGTTACCGCCAGACCATCCGTGAGCGGTATGTCGCCAAGTGGGGCGTGCAGTCGCCTTTCGTGTTCTGGGGCGCGTTGAGCGAACCACTGCTTGAACAGGCCCTCGATTGTCTGCCCGCCGAGCACCTTAAGCACTGGTTCAACCGCCTGCTGCTGGACATCAAGGCCAACCGCGCCGGCATGCCGGACCTGATCCAGTTCTGGCCGCAGCACAAGACCTACCGCATGATCGAAGTCAAAGGCCCGGGTGATCGCCTGCAGGACAACCAGTTGCGCTGGATCGAGTTCTGCCATGAACACCAGATGCCGATTGCTGTTTGCTACGTGCAATGGGCGGAGCAGGGCGCTTGAGTTACAGCATCGCGGTGCGGGCGTTGTGTGAATTCACCGCCAAGGTCGGGGACCTCGACCTGCGCTTCACGCCCTCGCCGACAGCACTGGAAGGGATCGTCGGCCACCGTACGGTGGCGTCCCGGCGTAGCGAGGGTTACCAGAGTGAGGTCGCGCTTGAAGGTCAGTACCAGACGTTGAAGGTCAAGGGCAGGGCGGATGGCTACGACCCGGCGCAAAACTGCCTGGAGGAAGTCAAAACCTATCGCGGGGACTTGAGCAAACAGCCGGCCAACCATCGTCAACTGCATTGGGCGCAGGCCAAGGTCTATGGCTGTTTGATGTGCCAGAAACTGGGCCTGGCGCAGATCAACTTGGCGCTGGTGTATTTCGACATCGTCAGCGAAAAGGAAACCTGCCTGGTCGAGGCCTTCAGCGCTGAGGAACTGCAGGTGTTCTTCGAGCACCATTGCCGACTGTTCCTGCATTGGGCCGAACAGGAAATGGCCCATCGCGAGGCGCGCAACGGCGCGGCGCAGCAACTGGCGTTTCCCCATGCCGGTTTTCGTCCGGGCCAACGGCATCTGGCCGAGTCGGTGTTCAAGGCGGTCAGCACTGGCCGGTGCCTGATGGCGCAGGCGCCGACCGGCATCGGCAAGACGCTTGGCACGCTGTTTCCGATGCTCAAGGCGCTGGCGCCGCAGCAACTGGACAAGGTGTTCTTTCTTACGGCAAAAACGCCGGGGCGCAAACTGGCGCTCGATGCTGCGCAGGTGATCCTCGACAGCGCGGATGCGCCGCCGCTGCGGGTTCTGGAGATGATCGCCCGGGACAAGGCCTGCGAACATCCGGATAAAGCCTGCCACGGCGAATCCTGCCCATTGGCCCAAGGCTTCTATGATCGCTTGCCGGCCGCGCGCCAGGCCGCCAGCGAGCTGTCACTGTTGAACCAGAATGCCTTGCGCGAGGTGGCCGTGAAACATGCGGTGTGCCCGTATTACCTGAGCCAGGAAATGGCCCGCTGGTCAGACGTGGTGGTCGCCGACTACAACTACTATTTCGATTTCAGTGCGCTGCTGTTCGGGCTGGCCCAGGCCAATAACTGGAAAGTCGCGGTGCTGGTGGACGAAGCCCACAACCTGGTGGAGCGCGGCCGGCAGATGTACAGCGCCAGTCTCGACCAGTCGGCCCTCAATGGCGTGCGTAAAACCGCGCCCGAGCCGTTGAAAAAATCCCTGCAACGGGTCAATCGTGAGTGGAACGCCCTGCATAACCTGCAACTCGGTGCGTATCAGGCTTACGACAAGCCTCCGGAAAAATTGCTTCAGGCGCTGTCCTCGTGCAGTGCGAGCATCGGCGATTACCTCAATGATCACCCGCAGGGCCTGGACAGCGCATTGCAGACGTTTTATTTCGACATGCTGCAATTCTGCCGCGTCGCCGAACTCTTTGATGAACAGTTTCTGTTCGACATCAGCAAGCGGGACCTCGAGCGTAACAAACCGCTCTCGCAACTGTGCCTGCGCAACGTGGTGCCTGCCGGGTTCATCCGCCCACGCCTGACGGCTGCACGCAGTACCGTGCTGTTCTCCGCGACGTTGAGCCCGCGTCATTACTATGGGGATCTCCTCGGGACGCCGGCGAACACGGTGTGGATCGATGTCGAATCACCGTTTCACGCTGACCAGTTGAAGGTCCATATCGTCAATCAGATATCCACGCGGTTCGTCCATCGGCAATCGTCGCTGGCACCGATCGTCGAGCTGATTGCCCGGCAGTTCAGTCAACGCCCTGGCAACTACCTGGCGTTTTTCAGCAGCTTCGATTACTTGCAGCAAGTGGCGCAGTTACTCGCCGAAAAACACCCACACATCACTGTGTGGGCGCAATCGCGGGGCATGGGAGAAGCCCGGCGCCAGGACTTTCTCGATCAATTCACCGCAGACAGCCAGGGAGTCGGCTTCGCAGTGCTGGGTGGGGCATTTGGCGAAGGCATCGACTTGCCCGGCGCGCGGTTGATCGGTGCATTTATCGCCACCTTGGGCCTGGCGCAACTCAACCCGGTCAATGAACAGTTGAAGCATCGCATGGCCGCGATTTTCGGTGCCGGTTACGACTACACCTACCTGTTCCCCGGCGTGCAGAAAGTGGTGCAGGCCGCAGGGCGAGTGATCCGCACCCAGCAGGATGAGGGAGTGGTGATGTTGATTGATGACCGCTTTGGCGACAGCAAGGTCAAGCAACTGCTGCCGCGCTGGTGGTCGGTTGCTCCGGCGATTTCGCTCTCGGCTGAGTAGGACTTTTACCTTTAAAAACATCGATATACCTTGAAAAACTCAGGCATTTGAACAAGTGGCGAATGCCCGCTTTATTCATAGAGGCAATCATCACTTTCAGCCAGTCTTTGATAAGGAAATCAAGGTATGTCAGCAGCACGCGGATCAAGATCGCCGGTTATACCCAGCAGGTTCCGAGTTTCGTATACAACGATTTGTATGCCTGCATTGTCAGATACGCAAACCGATAAGACTTTGCGTCAAGCGGGGCATTTCGGCTTTCCAAACCCCGGGTTTGTCGCATACTCCTCAAAAAACATTTCCGACGTGAGGGCTCAATGAACGGAGATCGAAGCAAAGCCAGCACCATCGAGGACGGACGCTTTCGCCTGTTGATCGATGCGGTCATTGACTATGCGATCTACATGATTGATCCCGACGGCATCATCACCAGCTGGAATGCCGGCGCTCGACGTTTCAAAGGGTATGAGGAAGCGGAAATCCTCGGTCAGCATTTTTCGCGTTTCTACACCGAAGAGGACCGTCTCAAGGGGATGCCCCAACGAGCCCTGGACACCGCCATTCGGGAAGGGCGTTTCGAGGGGGAAGGCTGGCGGGTGCGCAAGGACGGTACGCATTTCTGGTGCCATGTGGTGATCGATCCGATCCTCGATCCGACGGGAAAATTACTGGGGTTTGCCAAGATCACCCGGGACCTGACCGACCGCAAAATGGCTGAAGAAGTGCTCAAGCAAAGCGAACAGCAGTTCCGGCTGCTGGTGCAAAGTGTCACGGACTACGCCATCTACATGCTCGACGCTGACGGACGGCTGACCAACTGGAACCCTGGTGCCCAGCGCATCAAGGGTTACTTGCCCGAAGAAGTGATCGGCCAGCATTTTTCGATGTTTTACACCCCGGAGGACCGCGCAGCCGGCGAACCGAAGCGCACGCTGGACATTGCCGTCCGTGAGGGGCGATTCGAGAACAAAGGCTGGCGAGTGCGCAAGGACGGCACGCGGTTCCTGGCGCATGTCGTGGTCGATCCGATCTGGGGCGATACCGGGACGTTGCTTGGTTTTGCCAAGATCACCCGGGATATCACTGAAGCGACCCACGCTCAGCAGGCGCTCGAACAAACCCGTGAAGCGCTTTTCCAGGCGCAAAAAATGCAAGCCATCGGGCAATTGAGCGGGGGGATTGCCCATGATTTCAATAATTTGTTGACGGTGATCCTTGGCAATCTGGAAATCGTGCGCAAGCGAATCGGGGACGATTCGAAGATCACCCGATTGCTGGACAACGCCACTCAAGGCGCCTTGCGTGGAGTGGCGCTGACCCAGCGCATGCTGGCCTTTGCCAGGCGACAGGAACTGAAGACCGAGTCCGTCGAGATACCGACGCTGGTGGAGGGCATCACCGGCCTGTTGCGCAGTTCCCTCGGGCCTTCCGTAGTCCTCGAAACCCGTTTTACGGAAACAATCGAGCCCGTTTTGGCCGACAAAAACCAGCTCGAGCTGGCAGTCCTTAACCTGGCGACCAATGCCCGCGACGCCATGCCCCATGGCGGCAAGCTCCTGATCAGCGCACGCCCTGAAGACGCCGGCGATCACACCTCGCTCACGCCAATGACAGGTCGTTATGTTTGCCTGAGCATCAATGACACAGGGGAGGGCATGGACGACGCCACACTCGCCGTGGCGATGGACCCGTTCTTCACCACCAAAGGGGTCGGAAAAGGTACGGGGCTGGGATTGTCGATGGTGCATGGCTTCATCGAACAATTGGGTGGGCGATTCATTCTAAAGAGCCAGATGGGCAAAGGCACCACGGCCGAACTGTGGATTCCCGTCGCCACGCAAGGTTCGATCGCCAAGCCTGCCCAGGAGGAAGCCGCACCGCCGGTGCCTCGTCTGTGCGTGCTGGTGGTGGATGACGACAGCCTGGTGCTGACCAGTACCTGCCTGTTGCTCGAAGATTTGGGGCATCAGGTGATTAGTGCGGTATCCGGGGCTCAAGCGCTGACAGTGCTCGACAGCGAACAAGCCATCGATCTGGTCATTACCGACATGGCCATGCCGCAAATGAACGGTGCGCAACTGGCGCAAGCGATCCGAAGCATCAGGCCCGACCTGCCGATCATCCTCGCCACCGGTTACGCCGAGCGGCTGGAAGGATTTGCGACCAAGCTCCCGCGCCTGTCCAAGCCTTTCACTCAACTCCATCTGGTGGAAATCATCGCCTCGACTTTACGGTAATAAACCGCCCGCTCTTCGAGCGTACATGCTTATTCCCCCGCGCCCGTAGGAGCCGGCTTGCTGGCGATGATCGTTAACGGTAACGCGTGTGAACTGTTTCAACGCGGGGAGAACCTGAGTCGATCGCCAGCAAGCCGGCTCCTACAGATGAACGTAAGCCGTCGGAGCTTTTTATGTTTGTCGCTTTGATCAAGCCGCCAGATTGGCCGCGCTCATTTCTTTCTTGTACTGAGCCTTGAGGCTTTCCATCTGCGCACCCAACTCTTCAAGTGTGGCCTTGCCCAGCAGCTTTTTCGCCTGAGGAAACATTTCCGTTTCTTCCTCTTCGATGTGGTGCTCCAACAGCTCCTTGACCACTTTGACGCGACCGGCGAATTCCGGGGAGGACGGGTCAGTGACTTTCAAGTCGGGAAGTACCAGGGAGTCCACGGTGCGGTGTTCTTCCTTGGCCTCGTAGTACATGACGTCCTGTTCCTTGCCGCCTGCTTTTTTATACGCGGGGTACAAGACTTCTTCTTCGAGTCGGGTATGAATGGTGATCTCCATTTCGAGCTTGGCCAGCAACTCGGTGCGTTTTTTAAGACCGCGCTCGGTGGATTCGCTCAGTTGGGTGAGGATGCCTTTTACACGTTCATGGTCGGCTTGCAGCAGGTCAATGGCGTTCATGGTCGAGTCTCTCAAATAGTCACGGGGATGTGTGCGAACGTTCTGAAGGGCGAAGGTCGCTCATAGTCCTTGAGCATTTGTCGTGCCGATTTTTCTGCAGAAGCAACTCACTTGAAAATCAACAAGTTGAATTGGCTGGTGGCGAACTGCGGTCATGCAGGCTGCATGAGTCCGGATTTTGACTCATGCAGTTCGCGGCTTCGGTTTTCGCGGAAATTCACCGGTATCGAATCAAGCGTTTTGCTTTTTGTGCTGTTCGTACCAAGCCAACATCGGTTGCGTGCTGATGCCGTGGATGAGGATGCTCAACGCAACCACCGACAACGTCAGATCGGTGCAAAGCGTTGCAATCGACGGTGCCAGCCCATGGTTCAGGGCATAGAAAAGGTAATACAGACTACCGATGCCACGGATGCCAAACCAGCCGATCAGCAGGCGCTGATGACCGTTCAGCACGCCACGAGAGGGCAGGGCGATGACACTCAGCGGTCGGATCAGGCAGAACAAAGCGCCGCCGATCAACAGTGCTCGCCAGTCCCAGTGCGCGACCAGCACCACGCCGAGCAGCGTAACCAGAAACACTTCCATGGCCCGTTCCACCAGAGTGCCGAACGCGAGCATGTCACCCATCATGATACCGACGGCCACCTGCGTATCTTCGAGGCTTTCGGTATCGCCATGTACGGCGTGCTGCGGCTCGACGTTCTGATGGCCGACCACTGGCTGAACCAGATGCTCGGCGGGAATTTCGTCATCGCCGGTGGATTTGACCTCTTCATGGCGCAGACCGAGGCCCGCAGCGAACACGGACAGAAAGCCGTAGCCATGAATCCATTCGGCGCCCACATAAGCCAGGGCAATCAAGGCGAGGGCCAGGTAGTCGTTGGGTGAAAGGGTGCTGTCGTCATTTTTGATCCGCAGCGCCAAGGTCAGGCGACCGATACCGCGCCCCATTCCATAGCCGATCAGCAGGCCGGCGGGAACTGCCCAAAGCAAGCTGCGCAGCACCCAGTCGCCAAACCAACCGGGGTTGCCGTCGTGTTGCAACAGCAGCAACCCGAGGATCACAAACGCAAAGGCAATCCCGTCATTCAGCCCCGCTTCACCAGAGAGACCGAAGCGCACGCTGTCGTCATCCCGCGCGTCATTGACTTGCACCAGGGCGGCAAGTACCGGATCGGTCGGCGCCAGTATCGAGCCGATTAACACAGCAGCACCCCAGGAGAGTTCGAAGCCGTAGTGCAGCAGCAGGCAAACACCGGCAATGGTCAACATCATCACCGGGCCGGCCAGACCGATGGCGACACACCAGTTCTTGTCCCTGAAGGGTGAGCGCAACTTCAGGCCGCAGACAAACAGCGAAAAGAGCACCGCAACTTCCGTCAGGTGCTCCATCCAGATCGAGGCATCCTGTATGTCCAGTTTCAATAACCCGAGCGCTGCCGGCCCAATGGCGACACCCAACACCAGGCACACCGCCGACGTGGTGACCGGCATCCAGCGCAGATACGACGACGTCAGCGCCAACGTCAGCAGCACCGCACCCAACACCGCCATCCAGATAATAAAGCTCATGTGCCGTACTCGTCGGAGCGCTGATGCGATGCCGGGCCGATGAGTGCGGCCATGACGACCTCCTGAGCTGGAGCGGCCCGTGACAGGGCCCCTAAGCGTATTGAGGGGCGAGTTTTGTCAGAGGTTCACTTTTTCACGCCGGAGCCGGTCGTGGTCCGATAGAGGGAATGCTTGAAAGAAGTGGAGATCGGCGATTGACCTTGAGCCTTGCGCTGACCTTGCGGACGTCATCGCTGGCAAGCCAGCTCCTACAAGGTGCGGAGTGGCTCGCAGTGATGTGTGTCGTGACAAATTTCTGTAGGAGCCGGCTTGCCGGCGATTGGGCCTTGAGCCTTGCGGTGGTCTTGCGGACGTCATCGCTGGCAAGCCAGCTCCTACAAGGTACGGGGCGGCTGGCAGTGATGTGTGTCGCGACAAATTTCTGTAGGAGCCGGCTTGCTGGCGATGGCGTCCGTCCAGTCAACAAACTGGCTGGCGGGCCCACCGCAATCGCCAGCAAGCCGTCTCCTACAGGGGGGATGTGTTGGTTAGCGCAAACTGCGCTCCATCCGCGCAATGCCTTCCTCCAGCAACGCGCGCGGGCAGCCGAAGTTCAGGCGTACGAACTGTTGGCTGTCATCGCCGAAATCCAGGCCAGGGCTAAGCCCGACCTTCGCCTTTTCAAGGAAGAACTGCTGCGGGTTCTGCAACCCCAGCGCCGAACAGTCGAGCCAGGCCAGGTAGGTGCTCTGAGGCACATTCATGCTGATGCCGGGCAAGCGCGTGCGAACGGCTTCCACCAGATAATCGCGGTTACTTTGCAGATAGTCCTTGAGCGCGGCCAGCCACGGAGCACCTTCGGTGTAAGCAACACGTGTCGCTTCCATGCCCAGCGGATTGACGCTGTCGACCATGCCGCAGCGCGCATGGTTGACGCGCTCGCGCAGGGCGCGGTCCTGAATGATCATGAACGAAGTCTTCAGGCCTGCGATGTTGTAGGCCTTGCTCGCCGACATCAGCGTGATGGTGCGCCGGGCGATTTCCGGGCTCAACGACGCGGTGGGAATGTGTTGGCGGCCATCGAAGCACAGTTCGGCATGGATTTCGTCGGAAATGATCCAGGCTCCCTGCGCCACGCAGATATCGGCCACGGCTTGCAGTTCTTCCCTTGGGAACGCCTTGCCCAGCGGGTTATGCGGGTTGCTCAGCAGCAGCGCACCGCCGCCTTCCAGCGACTGGCGCAAGACCTGAAGCGGCGTGGCGTACGTGCCATCAGCCATCGCCTCGAAATTCAGTTCAACCTTGTTCAGCCCCCAATGCCCCGGTGCATGACGCAGCGGTGGGTAGTTGGGCGTTTGCACCACGACATTCTGTTGCGGCTCGACCAGCGCATTCAGGGCCATGTTGAAACCCGATTCCACGCCCGGCAGGAAGATCAGTTCCTGCGGCTCGACGCGCCAGGCGTACTTGTTCCAGAGGTCAGTCACGATGGCATTGCGCAAGTCATCCTGCGCCACGCTGTAGCCGAGCAACGGGTGTTCCAGACGTTTTTGCAGGGCCTGGATGATCACCGGTGGCGCGGCAAAATCCATGTCGGCAACCCACATCGGCAATACGTCGGCCGGGTAGCGGCTCCACTTGGTACTGCCGGTGTTGTGGCGGTCGAACACCTGATCAAAATCGAAGGTCATGCTCATTCTCATACAAGGCAGGGTTGTTTTCGGCGGTCATGATAAACGCCAACCCCTGTGGGAGCGAGCCTGCTAGCGAAGGCGGAGGTTCCATTGCATCGATGCGGGCTGTGACGGCCCCATCGCGAGCAAGCTTGCTCCTACAAAAAACTCAGTTCTTCGCGATAGAAAGCGACTCCAGTGTGCCCCGGAGTCGCGGCGATTGCTTAGTGTGCTTCGGAGGCGCCGAACATGGTCTTGGCGTAGATCAGGCCCAGACCGTAAGAACCACCGTTGGCAATCGAGGTTTTCACGGTTTCGTCGTAGGTTTCGGTACGTGCCCAGTCGCGCTGCAATTCAAGCAGGTATTGCAACGAAGTCATCGGCCGCGCGCCGATCTGGATCATGCGCTGCATCGCCATTTCATGGGCTTCGGTGGTGACGTCGCCACAGGCGTCGGCAATCACGTACACCTCAAAACCCTGGTCGATGGCCGACAGCGCCGGGCCGACGATGCAAACGGAGGTCCACAGGCCGGCGAGGACGATTTTCTGTTTGCCGAACTTGTTCACTTCCACGGCAATGCGCTCGTCTTCCCAGGTGTTCATGCTGGTGCGGTCGATGACGTTGTGTTCCGGGAACACCGATTTGATTTCGTCGAAGATCGGGCCGGAGAAGCTCTTTTCGGCAACGGTGGTGAGGATGGTCGAGACCTTGAAGCCACGTGCCGCCTTGGCCACCAGCGCGGCATTGTTGCGCAGGGTCACGGCGTCGATCGACTTGGTCGCAAAGGACATTTGCGACTGGTGGTCGATCATGATCAGCGTGTGGTCGGTTGGGGTCAGCAGGGTTTTGCCGGGTACTGCTTTTGCGATAGCCATGGCGATGTCCTTACGGGGTGAGTGAGGAGGCCATGGTTGCGTAGATTGGGGCGGGGATATTGAACCGATGTGCTGTGTTTTGCCTTTCTTGCGGGGCGAGGCTAGCCAGTTCCTGCAGGATCGGGGTGTACGCCCCCCCTGTAGGAGCCGGCTCGCTGGCGAAACAATGGTGGCCGTTATGCCGCCTTACCAGATCGGCAACGTATAGCTGACGATCAAACGGTTTTCATCCAGATCACTGCCAAAATTTGTCGAGCGCACCGTCGCATTGCGCCATTTCACTCCGACGTTTTTCAGCGGTCCGCTCTGCACCACATACCCGATATCGGTATCACGCTCCCATTCCTTGCCTTCAGGGCGGTTGTTACCCAGGTCTATATCGGTACCGTTGATGTAGCGGGTCATGAACGTCAGGCCGGGAATGCCGAGGGCGGCAAAGTTGTAGTCGTAACGGGCCTGCCAGGATTTTTCGTCCTTGCTGGCAAAGTCGCCGATCTGGACGAAGTTCACCAGGAACGCATCGGTGCCATTGATGTAGGCATACCCGGTATCGCCGCTCATGCCTTGATAGCCCAGGCCGAATGCATGCCCACCGAGGTTGTAGGTGAACATGGCGCCAATTGCCTTGTTGTCGACATTACTGCCGCCATCATCGATGGAGCGTGCGAACCGCAGATCAGTCTTCAACGATTGACCGACGGTGACCGGCAACACGTAGGTCAGGTTGACCAGGTGCTGGCTGTAGAAATTGTCGAGGTGGCCGTAGCTGTAACCAGTGGCGAGGTTACTGGTCCATTTGTAGTTCAGGCTGGCGAAATCGAAGCTGTCGCTGTCCAAATGGCGGCTGGTGATGCCCTTGGCGCCGGTTCGGGTGATGCCCATGTCCTCATAGTCCGAGGAGTCGCGCTGGTTGACCTGCGTCAGCCGTCCGGCATCCACGGTCAGGCCTTCGACTTCCAGCGAAGTCAGTTGGCCGCCCTTGAAGGTTTGCGGCAACAGCCGTGAATCGTTGGCCAATACCGTCGGCAGCTTGGGCAGCAATGTGCCCAGTTTCAATGTGCTTTTGGACGCACGCAGTTTGGCGGTCAGGCCCAGTTCACCGTACTCGTCTTGCGCGCCTTTGCGCGTGTCGCGATGGCGCAGGAGCAGGCCGGAGCCGGCACGATCCGGGCTGGAGTCGAGTTTGACGCCTACCAGGCCGATCGCATCAAAACCGACCCCGATCAGCCCCTCGGTAAAGCCGGATTCGTAGCGCAACAGGAAGCCTTGCGCCCATTCCTCCTGTTTCGATTGCGCCGCGTTGGTCTGACGATAGTCACGGTTGAAGTAGAAGTTGCGTAGCTCAAGGCTGGCCTTGCTGTCCTTGATAAAGTCAGCAGCGGCGGGGGCCGAGAGGCTGATGACGCCGCCGGCCAGCAACAGTCGGGTAGCGAGAGTGCGGGTGTTGCGATCCATGTGAAGCCCCTTTGTTTTTATTATGAAATGACGGCTTGCGCGACCCTCGCCAACCGGGCGAGGGCTTACCAAGAAAAAACGCGAGCGCCGAAAAGAGAGGAGCGTGGCGCCGCGTGCGGTTCAATCGTTAGAACTGCTCGGCGCTCAGACCGAACAACGAGGCACTGCCGGCGCGAATCGATTGTTCGAGGCTCAAAATGCGCGGCAGCAGGCGATGGAAGTAGAAGTCGGCGGTGGCGATCTTCGCACCGTAAAAGCCTTCGTCGTCGCTTAGCTTTTGCCGGGCAACCTGCGCCATGCGCGCCCACAGCCAGGCGTAGGCCACATACCCGAACAGGTGCAAATACTCCACGGAAGCGGCGCCGACTTCGTTGCGGTTACTCGCTGCCCGGTCCTGTAACCAGTCGCTCAGGTCTTCCAGGCGCTGCACGGCATCGAACAGTTGCGCGCTGTAGGGCGCGTCAGGCTGGTGGGCGAAATGCCGAATCTGGCCGGTGAACTGACGCAACGCGAAACCGTTATCGGCCAGCACTTTGCGCCCGAGCAGGTCCAGCGCCTGAATGCCGTTGGTGCCTTCGTAGATCTGCGCGATGCGCACGTCGCGGACCAATTGTTCCTGGCCCCATTCGCGGATGTAGCCATGGCCGCCGAACACTTGCTGGCCGTTGATGCAGCTCTCCAGACCGGTGTCGGTGAAGAAGGCCTTGGCAATCGGCGTCAGCAGCGCGACCAGGCTCTGGGCGCTCTCGCGTTCTTGCGCATCGCCGGAGAACTTCGCCAGATCGAGCTGCTGCCCGACATAACTGGCGAACGCGCGGCCACCTTCAGTCATGGCTTTCATGCTGAGCAGCATGCGGCGCACATCGGGGTGGACGATGATCGGGTCGGCGACTTTGTCCGCGGCCACGGTGCCGGTTGGGGCGCGGCTTTGAATGCGTTCACGGGCGTAGGCCACCGCACTCTGATAGGACGCTTCGGCGCAGCCAATGCCCTGAATACCGATGGACAGGCGTTCGTAGTTCATCATGGTGAACATCGCTGCGAGGCCTTTGTTGGCTTCGCCCACCAGCCAGCCGCTGGCACCGTCGAAATTCATCACACAGGTGGCCGAGGCCTTGATGCCCATCTTGTGTTCGATCGAACCGCAACTTACGGCGTTGGCCTCGCCAAGGGAACCGTCGGCATTGACCAGCACTTTGGGCACCACAAACAGCGAGATGCCTTTCGGTCCGGCCGGCGCGTCGGGCAGTTTTGCCAACACCAGGTGGACGATGTTTTCGGTCAGGTCCTGATCGCCGCCGGTAATGAATATCTTGCTGCCGCTGATGCTGAAACTGCCATCCACCCGAGGTTCGGCGCGGGTGCGGATGATCCCCAGATCGGTGCCGGCATGGGCTTCGGTCAGGCACATGGAGCCGGCCCAGCGACCTTCATACATCGGCGGCAGGTACAGGTCTTTCAAGGTGTCGCTGGCGTGGGCATCCAGCGCCAGGCACGCACCGGAACTCAATGCCGAATACAGCGCGAAACTGGAATTAGCGCCGTAGAGCATTTCTTCAAACTGCACGGCGAGCATTTTCGGCATGCCCATGCCGCCGTACTCGGGATTACCGGACAGGCCGACCCAGCCACCCTCGATGTAAGTGGCATAAGCCTGCTTGAAGCCGATGGGCGTGGTCACCTGACCTTCATGCCACTGTGCGCCTTCTTCGTCGCCGCTGCGGTTCAAGGGTGCGATCAGGTGCGCGGTGACTTTCCCCGCTTCCTCAAGGATCGCGTCGGCGATGGCGGCATCGATGTTGTCAGCCAGGGCCGGCAGGCGTGCCCACAGGGCCGGGGCGTCGAACACCTCATGCAGGACGAAGCGCAGATCGCGCAGGGGGGCTTTGAATTCGGGCATAACGTGAACCTCGACAGGACGGTTGTGCACGGCGCCGCAACCGGGCGCCGTGCCTTTCAATCAATGACTGGAAGCGCTGGCAGCACCGAGACCGGTCTGGGCGCGCACGAACTGGTCGGCGTAGGCGTCACGTTCCTTGTCGGCCCGCACACTGCGGTCGAGTCGGGACACGACGACAATCACCAGGAACGCCAGCGGCATGGAAAACAGCGCCGGGTGGTCGTACGGGAAGATGGCGTGAGCATGACCGAGCACGGTCACCCACACGGCCGGGGACAGGATCACTAGCACCAGCGCGCAGATCAGGCCGGCAAAACCGCCGATGATCGCGCCTTTGGTAGTCAGGCCTTTCCAGTACATGGCCATGATCAGTACCGGGAAGTTGGTCGAGGCGGCGATGCCGAAGGTCAGGCCGACCAGGAACGCGACGTTCATCTTCTCGAACAGGATGCCCAGCAGAATCGCGATGATGCCCAGGCCCACGGTGGCCATGCGGGTGACGCGCATTTCCTGTTTCTGGGTGGCGTTGCCTTTCTTGAATACGGTGGCGTAGAGGTCGTGGGAAATCGCCGACGCACCGGCCAGGGCCAGGCCGGAGACCACCGCAAGGATGGTGGCGAACGCTACGGCCGAGAGGAACCCGAGGAACAGGTTGCCGCCTACCGCTTTGGCCAAGTGCATCGCGACCATGTTGCCGCCGCCAATCAAGGCGCCGCCCACTTCACCGTTGACGTAGTACTGCGGATCGGTGCCGATGATCACCATCGCGGCGAAGCCCAGAGTGCAGACCACGAGGAAGAAGAAACCGATGAAACCGGTGGCGTAGAACACCGATTTACGCGCTTCCCTGGCGTTGGGTACGGTGAAGAAGCGCATCAGAATGTGCGGCAGACCGGCAATGCCGAATACCAGGCCGAGAGACATTGACGCGGTGTTGATCGGGTCGGCGAGCATTGAGCCGGGGCCCATGATATTCCAGCCGCTGGCATGCGCTTCGACCGCTTTGGTGGCCAGGGTTTCGTAGCTGAAACCGAACTGCGACATGGCCATGCCCGCGAGAGTCGTGCCGCCGGCCAGCAGCAACACCGCCTTGATGATTTGCACCCAGGTCGTTGCGATCATGCCGCCGAAGATCACATACACCAGCATCAACGCGCCGACGATCACCACCGCTACCGGGTAGTCGAGGCCGAACAGCAATTTGATTAACTGGCCGGCACCGACCATCTGCACGATCAGGTAGCAACACACCACCGTCAACGAACCGAATGCAGCGAAGATCCGCACTTTGTTCTGGTCCAGCCGGTAGGAGACGATGTCGGCAAAGGTGTAGCGCCCCAGATTGCGCAGCCGCTCGGCCATCAGGAAGGTGATGATCGGCCAACCGACAAAGAAGCCGATGGTGTAGATGAAGCCGTCGTAACCCTTGGCGAACACCAGGCTGGACAGCCCCAGCAGCGTAGCGGCGGACATGTAGTCGCCGGCAATCGCCAAGCCGTTCTGAAACCCGGTGATGCCGCCGCCGGCGGTGTAGAAGTCCGAGGTGGATTTGGTCTGGCGCGCGGCCCACCAGGTGATGGCCAGCGTGCCGAGGACGAACACGAAGAACATGCCGATCGCATGCAGGTTCAGCGGTTGTTTTTCGATGGCACCCAACGCGGGTGCAGCGAATACAACGGAGGCCGGCAATAGGCAGGCTGCGGCGAGGATGAGTTTACGCATCACTTGCTCTCCTCAAGAATGGCCGCACCCAGCGCATCGAAGCGCGTGTTGGCGCTGTAGACGTACCAACCGGTCAGCAACCAGGAAAAAACAATGATCGCCGCGCCAACCGGCATGCCCAGGGTCAACATCCGGTGCTCGCCGAGCGGCGCGTGCAGCCATTGCGGGGCAAACGCCACCACGAACATGAACAGGTAATAAGTGCCCAGCACCGCAGCACTCAACGACCAGGCCAGGCGCGAGCGACTGCTGACCAGTTGCAGGAATTTCGGGTTGGTCCGAATACGTTCACAGCGTTGGGTATCGGTTGCATGGATGTCGATCATGATGCGCTCCACATTGTTGTTGTTATCGGTGTGTGGGGGCAGGGCAGGCCGAATTCGGCCTGCACGAGCCCGAGGCGGCAGGTAAGACACCTGCCGCCTGATAGGTGAAACGTCGGTGAGGGTTAGAGGGCCTTGGCCCTGTCGCGCAGTACGTACTTCTGGATCTTGCCGGTGGATGTCTTCGGCAGGAGGGTGAAAATCACCGTGCGCGGGACTTTGAAACCGGCCAGATGCTCGCGGCAGAAACTGATGATGTCGGCCTCGCGAACGTCCTGGTGATCAGCCTTCAAGGTGATGAAGGCGCAGGGCGTTTCGCCCCATTTTTCATCGGGACGGGCGACCACGGCGGCTTCCATCACCCCCGGATGGCGATAGAGCACGCCTTCGAGTTCGATGGTGGAAATGTTCTCGCCACCGGAAATGATGATGTCTTTGAGGCGGTCTTTGATCTCGACATAACCGTCGGGGTGACACACCGCCAGGTCGCCAGTATGAAACCAGCCACCCTCGAATGCTTCGGCGGTGGCCGTCGGGTTTTTCAGGTAGCCCTTCATCACGGTGTTGCCGCGCATGAACACTTCACCGATGGTCTGGCCATCGCGCGGGGTCGGTTCCAGCGTCTTCGAATCGCCGACCATCACACCTTCGAGCGTCGGGTAGCGCACGCCCTGACGGGATTTGATCTGCGCCCGTTCTTCCAGTGGCAGTTCGTCCCATTCGGCATGCCAGGCGCAGAGGGTCACCGGACCATAGGTTTCCGTCAGGCCGTAGACGTGGGTGACTTTGATGCCCATTTCCTCCACGGCGCCGATGACTTTGGCCGGAGGCGCAGCACCGGCGACCATGGCGTTGACCGGGTGATCGATGGCCGCCTTCGCCGATTCCGGCATGTTGACCAGCGCGTTGAGCACGATCGGCGCGCCGCACAGGTGCGTGACCTGATGTTCGCGAATCAGCGTGAGGATTTTCTGCGGATCGACCCGGCGCAGGAACACGTGAACGCCGGCGAGTGCGGTGATGGTCCACGGGTAGCACCAGCCGTTGCAATGGAACATCGGCAGGGTCCAGAGGTACACCGGATGGTTGCCCATGGCCCAGGTCATCTGGTTGCCCAAGGCATTCAAATAAGCGCCGCGGTGGTGATAGACCACGCCTTTTGGATTGCCGGTGGTGCCGGAGGTGTAGTTCAGCGAGATGGCTTGCCACTCGTTGGCTGGCCATTGCCAGGCGAACGCCGGGTCGCCTTCGGCCAGCAACGCTTCATAGTCCAGATCGCTGACGGCCTGGCCTTCACCGTATTCCGGGTCGTTGACGTCGATGACCAGAGGCGGGTGATCAAGCATGCCGATGGCGGCGTGAATCACGTTATGGAACTCGCGGTCGGTGATCAGCACCTTGGCCTCGCCATGCTGGAGCATGAACGCAATGGCTTCAGCATCCAGGCGCACGTTGAGCGGGTTGAGCACGGCGCCGATCATCGGCACGCCAAAATGCACTTCCAGCATTTCCGGGATATTGGGCAGCATCACCGCCACGGTGTCGTCTTTGCCGATGCCGCGACCAGCCAGCGCCGAGGCCAGGCGTCGGCAACGGGTGTAGGTCTGCGCCCAGGTACGGCGAGTCGAACCGTGGATGACGGCGGGGTAGTCGGGGTAAACATTGGCCGTGCGCTCAAGGAAGCTGAGCGGAGACAAGGCGATGTGATTGACAGCCGAAGGGCCTAGCCCTTGTTCATAGATCGACATGTGCGGTACTCGGTGGCTGATTGTTAGCTCTATCGGTGGCCTTTCAGCGTCGCCGCTGAGGTCACCTTTATATGTCCGGTGTGCTTTATATAACAATCCTCCATAGATATGGAAGTACAACCTATGGCGTATGGTATATGTACTATATTTTATTCGTGCTGAACTAAATGACTACCGTTAAATCGCCAAGGCCGGTATATCCTTGGCTTCCCCAACGAAGCGGACCCGTGATGACCCTGACTCCCGTTCGATTGCACAGCTGGTTGCGCCTGCAGCGTGAGGCCGTGCCTCTGGCCGCCCGGGCCGATGCGTTGTGCCGGGCCTTGCAGGATTGCCCCGAGGTGCGTCGCGCGGTTTACCTGAGCTGGCAACCCCAGGCGCGAATCTACAGCCATGAAGGTGCCGCCCAGCATTTTCCCCCGGGCCAGGGCGATCCTTCGCTGGCCAGCGATCAGTTGCTGTTCGAGCGTTTGCTGGAAGCCGGGCGCCTCGATCTGGCGCAAGTGCGGCAACTGGATTGCTGGTTGGCCGGTCGACTGCGCCGCGCCGCCATCAGCCATGGCCAAGTGTTCGATCTGGCGTTGACGCCTGGGCAAGCCGGGTTGTTGCTGGTGGAAGTCTGCGAAGGCGTGAGTTTCGATTGGCTGGGGTGGGTGCAGGATTTGCTCACGACTTTGCTCAGCAGCGTCAACGGCATGCTGCGTGGCTCGCCACTGTTGGGCCACGATCCGCAACCGAGCCTGTTGCTCGATGCGCAGGGACGGCCACAGGAATTCAACGCGGCGTTGCTGGCGTTGCTGGCGGAAAAGCCGCTGAGCGACGTATTCGGGTTTCTGCCGGTCAACCATCGGGTACTGGTGCGCGCGTGTCTGGACCAGCAGCGCGCCATTGAAGGGGTCGAAGCCCAGCTCGAAACGCAGATTCTGATCTGGACATTCATTCCCGATCCCCAGGACAACCGTGTGCTCGCCCGTTGCCGCGACGCCACCGCGCAAGTGCTGGCCGAGCGCGAAGCGGCTCAGGCGCGGCGGTTGTACCGGCTGATCATCGAGAACACCACCGACTTGATTTCCCGGCACACACCGGACGGCTGTTTTCTCGATGCCTCTCCCGCGTCATGGACGTTGCTCGGCTACTGGCCGGAAGAACTGCGCGGGCAAATGGCCCAGGGCCTGTTCCATGGTCAGGACCTGGCCAGCCTGGTGCAGCGTGCCCGCGATGCGCTGGAGCAGGACGGTTATCACACCATGACCTATCGCATTCGCCATCGGGACGGCCATTATCTGTGGTTCGAAACCGCCAGTCGGGCGATTCGTGAAACCTATACCGGCGCGGTGGTCGAGGTGGTCAGCGTCTCCCGGGACATTACTGCCAGAGTGCAGGCCGAAGAGAACAAGCGGCGCCTGGCCGAAGTCGTCGAGGTCAACACCGATCCGGTGCTGTTCATCGACCCCGAGGGGCAAGTCACTTACCTCAACCCGGCGGCACGCCGCATCCTCGGCATAGGCGAGCAACAGCCGATGCCGGTCCTGGCACAACTGTTCGCCAGCGCAGACCTGACGCGTCTGCAACGTGACGGCTGGAGCGGCGCTGAACGCGACGGCGTCTGGAGCACTGATGCGCGCTTGCAACCACCGGGCGGTGGCGCATCGGTGCCGGTGTCGCTGGTGCTGTTGGCGCATCGTTCGGCCGGTGGCGAGCGCTACTATTCACTGGTGGCGCGGGACATGACCGAACGTGAACTGCGCGAAGTGCAGCAGCGCCGCCATCAGGATGAACTGGCGCACACCGCGCGCCTGGTCACCCTCGGTGAACTGGCCTCGGGCATCGCCCACGAAATCAATCAGCCGCTGGCCGCGGTGGTCAATTACGCCAACGCCAGCCAGCGCTATTTGCAGACCGTGGATTCCAATCCCCAGGCGGCCGCCCGGGTTGCGCAAGGGCTGGAACGCATCACCCATCACGCCACGCACGCCTCGGAAGTGATCCGCCGTTTGCGCGCGTTTCTGCGCAAAGGCCAGCGCCGCATGCAGGCGCTGAACGTCACCGATGTCGCCCGCGAAGCCGTGCGTTTGTGCGCCTGGGAAGCGAGCAATTGCCAAGTGACAATCGAGGATCGTCTACCGGATAATCTGCCGCCCGTTTATGCCGATCGAGTGTTGCTGGAACAAGTCCTGCTCAATCTGTTGCGCAATGCCATCGATGCCAACCGCGAACAACATCCCGGCCAGCCCTCGCTGATTGTGATGACTGCCGGGCAGGGCAGTGCCGCCACCGTGGACATCACGGTGCAGGACCAGGGGCCCGGCGTGAGCGAGCCCGAACTGGAGCTGATTTTTACCCCGTTCTATACCAGCAAGGCCGATGGCCTGGGGCTCGGTTTGTCCATGAGCCGCAGCATCATCGAAGGTTTCGGCGGCGAATTGCAGGCCCGCCGGCAACCGGTCGGGCTGCTGATGTGCTGTCGCTTGCCGCTTGCCGGTCCAACAAAACAACAACAGGAATAATGCAATGGCGGGTGTGACGGAGCACGTGGTGTATGTGGTCGATGACGATCAAGGCATGCTCGATTCAACGGTCTGGTTACTGGAATCAGTCGGCCTCAAGGCGTTGCCGTTTACCAGCGGTGTTGAGTTCCTCAACGCCTGCGATGCCAGCCTGGCGGCCTGTGTGCTGCTGGATGTACGCATGCCCGGGATGGGCGGCTTGAACGTGCAGGAAGAAATGCGATTGCGCGAACTGAACCTGCCAATCATCTTCGTCAGCGGTCACGCCGATGTGCCGATCGTGGTGCGTGCGTTCAAGGCCGGCGCTCACGACTTCATTGAAAAGCCCTACAACGAACAACTGCTGCTGGACAGCGTGCAACAGGCCCTGAGCACTTGCGCGACCCACCGTTCGGGTAATCAGGGGCATGAAGCGTTGCAGGCGCGCTTGCTCACGCTGACCCCACGGGAACGCGACGTCTTGTTGCCGCTGGTGCAGGGTTACACCACCCGCGAAATCGCCGAGCAACTGGGGGTGAGCGCAAAAACCGTCGACCTCTACCGCTCACGCGTGATGAAACGCATGCAGGCCAATACCCTGCCGGACCTGGTCGGCATGGCCATTGCCGCCGGACTGGTTGATCCATTGAAGCTGCGTTGAATCCACGCGTTTTCCGCCGAACGACTATGCTGGGCTAACCGATCCCGTACTGTTGCAGTGATCAGGAGGCCTTCATGGAGCCCACTTCGTTCTCCGAAAAAACGCTGACGCGCACGCTGCTCGATGTCCTTATCCGGGCGGGGTTGATCGCGGCTCTGGTGCTGTTCTGCTTTGAAATCTTCAGCCCGTTCCGTGACCTGATGCTGTGGTCGTTGATCCTGGCGATTACCCTTTACCCGTTGCAAGCGCGGCTGAAAGGGCCCCTGGGGCAAAGTGACGGGCGCATTGCGACGCTGATTATCCTGGTCGCCATCGTCATCCTGGTGTTGCCGATTTACTTTCTGGGCACCTCGATAGCCGACTCGGTCGAACGTGCGATGGAAGTGGTCAAGGGCGGCGACTTTCACCTGCCACCACCCGCCGAATCCATCGCCAGTTGGCCATTGGTGGGGCAGCCGCTGTTTGACTTGTGGCTTGAAGCCTCAACCAATCTTCCCGACCTGACCGCCAAATACCTCCCGCAGATCAAGCACTTCAGCCTGTCCCTTTTGAGCAAACTGGCCGGCGTCGGCATGGGTTTCCTGACCTTCATTTTCGCCTTGATCATCGCCGGTATTTTCATGGCCCATGGCGAGAGCGGTAATCGCAGCGCGGTGCAGATTGCCTCGCGGGTCAGCGACCCGGTCAGAGGGCCGAAAATTGCCGCGCTGTGCACCGCAACGATTCGTGCGGTTGCGCTGGGCGTGGTCGGGATCGCGTTTATCCAGATGCTGCTGGTGGGGCTCGGGTTTGTCTTCAAGGGTATTCCCGGCGCCGGTTTGCTGGCCCTTGCAGTGCTGTTGCTCGGCATCATGCAATTGCCGGCGACGCTGATCACGGTTCCGGTTATTGCCTTTGTGTTCGCCACCGAAGGCGCCAACACCGTGACGATCGTGTTCGCCATTTTCGTCTTCGTTGCCGGCCTGGTGGACAACGTGCTCAAACCGCTGCTGCTGGGGCGCGGTGTCGATGTGCCGATGCCGGTGGTGCTGATCGGCGCGCTTGGCGGGATGGTCACCAGCGGCATCATCGGGTTGTTCATCGGTCCGGTGGTGCTGGCGGTCGGGTATCAATTATTCTGGCAATGGGTTCGGGATCGGCCATCGGAAGGAGGAGGGCCGCCACTATGAATGCACCGGGTGATGAACTGTTGAATCGCGTACTGATCGCCCATGGTGGTCTGGAGCGCTGGAACAGTTTCAACCAGGTACGCGCCACTATCGTGACCGGTGGCTCGCTCTGGGCCATGAAAGGGCTGACCCAGGACAGCGCGCCACGGCAGATGACCGTCTGGCTGCATGAGCAGCGGGCCTCGGTGACGCCCTTTGGTGGGGCCGATCAATTCACCGCCTACACCCCGGATCGAATCGCCATCGAAAATACCGCCGGCAAGGTAATCGCCGAGCGATCGAAACCCAGAGAATCTTTCCGCGACCATGGGGAAAACAGTCCCTGGGATCCCCTGCACCGAGCGTACTTCAACGGTTACGCGCTTTGGTCGTACCTGACCATGCCTTTCCAGTTCACCTGGCCGGGTGTCGTGACCGAGGAAGTCGAGCCCTGGCACGAGGGCTCGGAGCGCTGGCGTCGATTGCGGGTGACCTTCCCCGAGACAATCGCCACGCACTGCGCGGTGCAGGATTTCTACTTCGGTGCAGACTTTCTGCTACGTCGTCACGACTACAACGTGGATGTCAGCGGTGGCCTGGCTGCCGCGCAATATGTCCATGGCTATGTTGAAACCGACGGCTTGCGCATGCCCGGCAAGCGGCGCGCCTATCGACGCAAGGCCGACGGTCAGGCGGATGAACACGCCTTGCTGGTAGCCATTGATCTCAGCGACATCGGCTATTCGTAATGCACTGCGGAGGAATGAATCATGACCCTGCATGCCTGGGAAAAACTCTATCTCGATGACCTGAGTCTGGGTCAGGAGTTTGAAAGCGACCCTGTTCGCGTCCATCAAGAAGCGATGTTGGCGTTTGCTCGCGAATACGACCCGCAACCTTTCCATTTGAGTGCCGAAGAGGCCGAGTTGAGTCTGTTCGGCGGTCTTGCGGCCAGCGGCTGGAACACTGCGGCCCTGACCATGAAGATGCTCGTGGCCAGCGTCCCCCTGGCGGACGGCATCATTGGCCTGGGCATCGAACTGAGCTGGCCGACACCGACTTATCCGGATGACGTGTTGCGCCTGTTCAGCAAGGTGCAGGCCATCGAGCCGTCGGCCTCCAAACCGGATCGGGGCGTGGTGACGCTGTTCATGGAAACGCTGAATCAGAATGACAAGGTGGTGCAGCGTGCAACCGGGAAGCTGCTGGTGTTCAGAAAACCCCCAGAGGATTGAAGCGCAAACCTGTGAGTGCTGCCGGCGTTCGCCTTTCCTCTGCTTCGGCGACGACAGATCCCCAAACAAGCTTCCCGTGGCCGCGGTCCGGCAAAGGAACCGCGGCGACCGATCAATCAGGCGGCAGGCAGCAGGCCTTTTTGTTTGGCGACATGAGTCGCCATTGCGTCCATCAAATCCGGTGACAGGCAGTCATAGGGCTCCAGGCCGATAGAGCGCAGGCGCTCACGGATGGCTTTCATTTGCGCTGGCGGTGTGCCGGTTTCGATGATGGAAGACACGAACGCCGCGAAGCCTGGCGCAGCCCAGCCTCGTTGGGGAGAGAGCTCGGTGTGGACGAAGTCCAGGCCATAAAACGGATGGTCCTTGTTCTCGATGCGCCCGAAGAGATGGGCGTGGCACTGCTTGCAGGCATGGCGCTGGATGGTGGCTTTTTCGTCGACAATGGTCAGTTTTTCGCCGTGGGCAGTGACGCTGACCTTGTCCCGAGGGACCACGGCAATGACGGCGAATATCGCGTTTTGCGGTTTCCAGCATTTGCTGCAACCGCACGCGTGGTTATGCAGGGTTTGCGCGTCGATCCGGACCTCGACTTTGTCGGTCGCACACAGGCATTGCAGGGTGCCACCGGTGAAATTCGCGTCGGCGGGTTGGATACCATTGTCCAGGGCAGGATGAAGTTTCAAGGTACTCACGTTGGCGTCTCCCTTTGAGTGGGCCAGACAGCGGCAGGGTGTGAGTGACGAAAGCTTGCCATTTAAATCCTAGACCATCTTCGGTAACCGGGTGCGCCCCCGTCATAACCTTCAAACTGCCGTTGACTGGTTTGACAGGGGCCAGGCCTTTTAGAAGCTGAACCGCTGCAGCATGACGCCCAGTCCGTCGGACATCGCCTTGAGTTCCTGGGTTGTGCGCACGATCCCGCCTTGGGCGGTGGCGTTCTCTTCCACACTTTGCGCTACTTTCTCGACGTTGCAGGCGACCTGTTCACTGGCAGCGCGTTGTTCCTGGAGCGACACCGAAATGAAACTGACCGCTGCAAGGGATTCGTCCAGTACACCCTTGATCCTGCCCATGGAAAGGCCCGCGCTTTCGACCAGTTTCTGACCATGAGTCACGCGCTCACAGCCGGCGGCCATGCTGTCTTTGGCTTTGACCATGCCGCTTTGTATGGCATTGACCAAGGCAACGATTTCCGTGGTGGATTGGGCTGTGCGGGCGGCCAGGCTGCGCACTTCATCGGCGACCACGGCGAAGCCGCGACCTTGCTCGCCCGCGCGTGCCGCTTCAATGGCGGCATTGAGGGCAAGGAGATTGGTCTGTTCGGCGATGCCGCGAATCACACCGACAATCAGGCTGATGTCGTTGGACTGAATCGCCAGTTGATCGATGTCCGATGAGCTTTGTGTCACCAGATCGGCAATCTGGCCCATTTCCTGGATGGAGGCCTGCATGACCTCCATGCCTTCGCTGGTGATTTCGCCTGCTTTCTGTGCGGTGCTCTGGGCCTGTCGAGCATTGTCGGCGATGTGAGTGATGCTGACGGAAAGCTCTTCTACCGTGGCCGCCATGGAGGAGGCTGTCTCGCTTTGCAGTGCGGCGCTGCTCAATCCTTGTTCGGAGGACGCAGACAATTGCAGTGTGGCCCCTTCGATCTGCCCGGAGGCCTGGCTGATCTTGCCGATCATCTCGCTCAGGCTGTGGCGCATCGCCTGGACGGAGTGCAGCACCCCCGTCGACTGTTGCTGATCAAACTGCGTAGCGGCGAGTTTCCCCTGGGCGATGTTCGAGCTGATGGCCGCCAGTTCTGCCGGCTCGGCACCGAGTTGACGGCTCAACAGGCGGGAGAACAAGACCGTGTAGGCCACGCCCGCGATCAGGGCCAATGCCAGAATCAACAGGCTGAGCTGGAGACTGGAGGTATAGGCGCTCTGGTTTTGTTCGAACTGGTTTTTGGCCTCCACCAGTTGAACTTCGATCAACTCGGAAAACTTGGCTGACAAGGGATCGATCAGTGGATACAGCTGATCTGTCGCGAAACGCGCGAGACCGGCGGCGTCGTTCTGGCGCAGCAGGCCCTGCAAGTTTTGCAATGGACCGTGGGTCGCGTCCATCAGCGGGTCGATTTGCGCGATCAAACGGGTTTCTGCGGGGATCAGTTCCGTTGATTTGTACGCGCGCCACGTCTGATCGATTTCCCTCTGCGCTTGCTCTATCCGGGTCAACGATTCAGCGTTGGTGAAGTTGCCATTGCGTGCCTTGTGGGTGGCATCGACGATGTCCACGGCGTACAGGTCGGCGATTTTTTTCAAGTCCCGCAGCGGCACGACCCGATCGAGGTACACGGTCTCCAGACTGCGTACCGCGGATTGCATTCCCAAGAGGCCAAGCCCGCCGACACACAACAAACCCAGGAGCAAAGTGCTGGTAAGCACAAGCAGATGAGTCCTGATTTTCCAGCTTCCCATAGTCCGTAATTCCTGAGTCAGCTAATAGATGGCGATCAAGAGGTCAGCGTAAGGTGCAATAAAGGCACATTGGCATCATTGGCTGAGACCCAGGAGAAAAAACATCGTGTGATCGGCGAGAATTTATGAATTTGCGACACTGGGAGACACGCTATTTGAGTTGGTGCGTTCGACGATGAGTGTGCAGGTTGCCTGAGCCCTCGTTGAATCTTTCACTCACTACTGAGCAAGATCGCAGACTTGACCCAGAATGAATCTACCGCACGCTGTTTGTTATCTCTGAGGGCTAAAGTCCCATGAGCGATTCGGATGCTCCGCCACCCGCTCCCGAACCGGGCCGGATTACGCACAGGCATACTGGCGATCAAACCGGCTTGAGCCATTGGCTGCCGGGGCTGCGGACGTTGAGCCGCTACAAGATGGCATGGTTGCGGCGCGACATTGTGGCCGGACTCGTGCTCACCACCATGCTGGTGCCCGTCGGCATCGCCTACGCGGTGGCATCGGGGGTGCCCGGCATTTATGGCCTTTACGCGACCATCGTTCCATTGCTCGCTTATGCGTTGTTCGGCCCCAGCCGAATCCTGGTGCTGGGGCCGGATTCCTCATTGGCAGCCATCATTCTCGCCGTCGTTTTGCCGCTGTCCGGCGGTGATCCGCATCGCGCAATCGCCCTTGCCGGCATGATGGCGATTGTCTCGGGGGTGGTGTGCATTCTGGCGGGTGTCGCACGGCTGGGCTTTGTCACCGAACTGCTATCCAAACCGATCCGCTATGGCTACATGAACGGTATCGCACTGACAGTATTGATCAGTCAACTACCCAAGTTTTTCGGCTTTTCGATTGAATCCGACGGACCGTTGCGCAACCTGTGGGCCATTGCCACCTCGGTGATGGATGGAAAAACCAACTGGACCACCTTCATGATCGGTGCAGCCACTGTGGCGGTCATCTTGTTGCTCAAGGACAAAAAGCGCGTGCCGGGGATTCTGATCGCCGTGGCAGGCGCCACCGTCGCCGTTGGCGTGCTTGACCTTACAACCCACAATGTCGCGGTCCTCGGTTCGCTGCCCCAAGGCTTGCCGGCGTTTGCCATCCCTTGGATCAGTCGCGCCGATATCGTTCCTGTAGTGATCGGAGGTTGCGCCGTTGCGCTTGTCTCGTTCGCCGACACCAGTGTGCTCTCGCGCGTTTATGCGGCGCGGACCAAGACCTATGTCGACCCAAACCAGGAGATGGTAGGGCTCGGCGTCGCCAACCTTGCCGGCGGTTTGTTCCAGGGGTTTCCAATCAGCAGCAGTTCGTCACGCACACCTGTGGCCGAGGCTGCGGGGGCCCAAACCCAACTTGCCGGCGTGGTTGGCGCGCTGGCTGTTGCCTTATTGCTGGTGTATGCCCCGGATTTGCTGAAAAACCTGCCCACCAGCGCACTGGCGGCGGTGGTCATCGCTTCGGCTATCGGCCTGATCGAGGTCGCCGATCTGCGACGGATTTATCGTATCCAGCGCTGGGAATTCTGGTTGTCGATCGTTTGTACGGCAGGCGTGGCCGTCTTTGGTGCCATTGAGGGCATTGGCTTGGCCATCGTTGTCGCAGTGATCGAGTTTCTATGGGATGGCTGGCGGCCGTATTCTGCAGTGTTGGGTCGCGCCAAAGGCGTCCAGGGCTATCACGACATCACGCGTTATCCGGATGCGCGCCTTATTCCCGGCCTGGTGCTGTTTCGCTGGGATGCGCCGTTGTTTTTTGCCAACGCAGAACTGTTTCATGACCGAGTGCTGGACGCCGTGGCGACATCACCCACGCCGGTTCGTTGGCTGGTGGTAGCAGCCGAACCGGTCACCAGCGTGGACGTGACTTCCGCCGACATGCTGGCCGAACTGGACGAAACCTTGAACGAGGCTGGCATCACATTATGCGTGGCCGAGATGAAGGACCCTGTCAAAGACAAGCTGAAGCGTTTCGGACTTTTCGAGCGGTTTGGCGAAGCTGCGTTTTTTCCGACTTTAGGCGTCGCTGTCAGCAGCTATCTCAAGGCCCATCCCGAGGAGTGGAGGGAAGGGCAGGATGAGGATCGCGATTAGACAATAGTGCGGGCACGCTATCGGGGTCGGCGTGGTAGCCGCCCCCGGTCCCGGTTACTTGCGCACGTTCTGGTACAACATCAACCTGGACGTTTCATGCATGCCGCGGGTCAGTTGCACCAGACGCTTGAACTCTTCAGGGTTTTGCCCGGCCACGTTGTCCAGCGGCGTCGCGGAGGCCAGGTCGTGCAGCGTCGGCGAGCTGCCGTCGTGCTCCATCTGCACCATGTAGTGTTGAGTGACGCCCGCAATCAACGGGAACGTGCCTTCACGCAACACCAACGGCACTACGCGTTCACCCTCGGGCGCAGGCTGCTGGATATCACGCCCCAGGCCGCTGTTGCGAAACTCAAGGCCGGCCATGCCCGCCACGGTTGGCAGCAAGTCCACCAGGCCGACCGCTTCCTTGACGGTCCGCGTGCCGAGCAGACCCGGTGCATGGATGATCATGGGCACCGCGTTACTTTCCAGCCCCAGTTGCTCATATGCCGGTGCCAGGAAAGGGATCTGGGCGATACGGGTATTGTGGTCGCCAAACAGCACGAAAATGGTGTTGTCGTAGTAACCACCCGCTTTGGCAATTTCCATCAAGCGACCGATGTTGAAGTCCAGCAGACGCACGGCGTTGTACTGCTCGACACTGCGCGATCCCGCAGCCTGAACTTCAGCGAGGGTAGGGTGCTTGACCTCAAATCCGTCATTGCTCTTGGGAATCGTGAAGGGACGATGGTTACCGGCCGTCTGCACATAGGCAAAAAACGGTTTGTCCTTGGGCAGCGCTTGCAGGATCTTGTCGGTTTCCTTGAACAGATCCAGATCTGAAATCCCCCAGACATCCACCACCGGGGATTTCCAGTCCCGCTCTTCGAATAAACGAACCCCGTCGATACTTTGCCGGATCAAGGCATTCATGTTGGCCCAACCGGAGTTGCCGCCAATGGTGTAGATCTTCTCGTAACCGTTGAAGGCATTGATCAATGTGTGCTGTTTGGTAATCAGCGGATTACGCGTCGCGGTTTCCTGTCGAGTGACATCCGGGACGCCACTAATGCTGGCCCAAACGGTTTTTGCGGTCCCGGTGACCGGAACATAGAAGTGCTCGAAGAACCAGCTCTGCGTGGCCAGGCGATCGATGTTGGGTGTCGGATTGATCGGGTTGCCATAGGCGCCGACGGCACTGGTACCCAACGACTCGAGCATGACAAACATCACGTTCGGCGCCCGTGTGCTCGAAACCTTGTAGGGTTGTGGCGCCTGGTGACGGACGAAATTCAGGGTTTGTGGATCGGGCTGATCCACGCCCAGGTACTTGGCGATCACGGCGTAGTGTTCACGCACCTGCGCTTCGTCATAACGCGACTGGCCGACCTTGACCGTGTCGTAGAGGAAAATCACCGGGTTCAAGCCCAGCGCAGCGACCTGGTTATTGCCGGAGAAGAACGCATCGCTCCAGCGCAACGGGACAGGGTTTTCCAGGTTCATGTTCTCGACACGGCCCAAAATACCCAACAGCACCAACACGACCATCAACGCGCTACCCCATGTAACGGAGAGCGGGTGAATGGCTTTACGGGGGCGGTCCAGCGTCACGCGCTCCAGGCGCACCAGGGCCAACGTCACCAGGGCGACCGTTGCCAGCCACCCCAGTGAAATCCAGATAACCGGGTAGGTTTGCCAAACCATGTCACGGGATATTTGCGCGTCGTCTATGAAGCGCAGCACGGTGGCATTGATCCGTACGCCCAGATAGGCGTAATGGCCAAAATCGACGATATAGATCAGCAGCAGGGCGCCCAGGGCGACTGACAGATACACGCGTGCCAATTGGCGAAGCAGGCGGCTGCTGACAAGATTCCAACGAGGAATCCAGGCCAGCAACGCCAGTGGCAACATCACCAGGATGGCCAGGCGCAGATCGAAACGAAAGCCGATGCCCAGGGTTTCCAGGACGGCATGGTCGTCGCTCAATGCTCGGGCGTCGAAACCGGAGAAGCCGAAAAAGAACACTACTCGCAGCAATGCAAACAGCACAAACACAATCGCTGTCGCGCCTAGCCAATAATGCAAACGTCTCGATTGCAGCCAACCCATCCCTGTACCCCTGTTAAAAATGTCGTTGAATCTCAAATGGATCCGGAGTCTTTCACTGAGCCAAACCGCGTGTTCAGCCAGCCATACGTCCAGCGCGCCGCGAGCATCAGCAGTGCCGCGCAGCAATACAGGCCCAGCAGCGGATCAACCAGGTAATCCCAATAGTTATGCGAAGGCTTTACCCCGGCGATGAAGGCCAGGGTCGCGCTGGCCAGCATCACGACGGCCAGGTAGCTGCGCAGGTAAAACAGACCTGCGGTGAGCAGAGCGAAGAAGATCAGCATCGGGCGCGGGCTGAAGCCAAACCGGTAAGGGTCCAGATGACTTAACCCCAGCGTTGCCGGATATAACGCCAGCGCCATCACAGCGAAGATAATCAATACGCGGGTTTTATCCTGCTGCGCAGCCGGCAGGAAACCCAGCCGACGCAAACAGCCCCACACCATGAACACCAAGGTCGTCATCGCAAGGTCATCAATGTGGCTGCGCAGGTAAGCTGCCAAGGACAAGCCGTCCAGCGGTATAAAGCTGACGGCCAGCAATGCAACCAACAGCACGATCCGCGCGGCCCGCTTTAAGCCAAAAGAAGGCAGCAACAGAAAGATGATCATTGTGAAACTGAGATGCGCTTGCCAAAGGTTGATCATTTGGCACGCTCCGACAGCCATGCATCGTTGAAGGTGACGTGCTTGATGAAGGTGTTGTTCCAGGAATAAACCAGGTGATACATCCCGTCGGGACTGCGGATGAAATACGGGTATTCATATTCGAAACTGCAGGCTTGCTCCTTGCAGACCCGACTGTCCAGGTTGTTCAGGAACTGCGCTTCCAGCGGTTGGCGAAGTGCGCCACTGGATCCGCGAAACTCTCTGCCGATGATTTCCTTGTAGGCCTCGGGAGAAAACGTATCGCCTTCTGGATCAGGCGATTTGTCGAGGTCCCGCAGTGAGCGCCAATCGTCCATTTTTGCGTCGGTGCCATAAAGACTCAGTTTGAAGCGCCCCTCTTGCAAGTCATTGAGTGCCACCAGCAACCCATGTTCGGGCGTCGCTATGGCCGCCAACGAGGAATTGGGATTCGAGGGATCGAGCGGATAAGGCTCGCTCCAGGTTTGCCCGGCGTCTTCAGTACGGGTCGCCAGTACTCGATGGTGGGTGTTGCCGGCATAGCGCAGCAAGGCGATGCCGCGCTGTCCATCCAGCGGAACGACCGTGGGTTGCAATGAGTTATTGCCATGGCTGATGCGGAATTTATCGATCACCTCACCGTCTGCGCTCAAGTACAGGTACTCGGAAAACTTGCCCAGAAATTCGTGGTAGACCGGTAAGCCGATGGAACCGTCGGCATGAAACACCGGGGCCGACCGTACCAGGGTGCTGATATTCAAGAAGGGCGAGGTGATCAATTGGCGCGGCGCCGACCATTGGCGTCCATAGTCTTCAGAGACCATTACATTGACCGCACTACCGGCCCAGCCCCCCATGGACACGGACACGTAGAACAACCAGAGCCGGTTGTCCGGTGCGAGCGCAACGACCGGGTTACCCAGTTTTCGAATGTATTTGCCAGTGCCCAGTTGGGTCGACTGTCGAGTCGCCAATACCTGTTCCGCACCCCATTCGCCGGTTTGCGCGTCGAAGCGGGCAGAGCGCACCTGCACGTCGGCTGCGCCTTCGCGAGTGCCGGCGAACCAGACTGTCATCAGGCTACCGTCAGGTAAGGCGGTTACCGCCGAGGAATGCACGAAGTCCACCAGCCCGGACGAGGCAAAACGGCTGGTATAAATGGGTTTGGCTACTTGCTCAGCCACAGCCCTCACCGGGTTCATCAGGGCAAAGGAAGAGTGCACAGGGGCAGGGTGGGTGAACCATGCGGCCGCAAACAGGCAGGAAAGGGCAACATAAGCCAAGAAGGCAGGGAGGGAGGGTAGGTGGATGCGCATAATCGAGGCTGTGCATCTTATGGCCGATTCAGGCAGCTCAACCTATCACTTGTAGTAGCAGACTCGGGCTTTAGCGAGCTGCTGCTTTGTAAGCAAATGTTTGTAGCGCGATATTCGGACCTTGAAATTATAAAAATACATTATTTATCAATAGCTTAAAGATGTTGGTAGACACCAGGCCGTTAATCGAAAAACTGCTCTCGAAGGCGGAAGAATAGACTGAAATTCACAACAACCCATTCAGCGGGCCGAGCGTCGCGGCCTGTTCGGCCGCCAACGCTGCCGTCGTGCTCTAAAAGCCGATCCGTTACTGATCTGCTTGCGCCTTAATTGCCAAAACATTGCAGGGCACCTTGTACAACACGTGCTCTGTAGTACTGCCAATCAGCTTGTGCAGCCCTTTACGGTGCGTATCGCCCATGATGATCACATCGGCTCGGGTGTGGGCCGCGAAGTCGGACATCACTTTGGTGGGCGGCCCTTCAATGAAGTGTTGTCGTTCAGAGGGCACGCGGTAGTTTTCAGCCAGCGTAATGAAGGACTTGTGCAGTGACCGACGTACATCGGTGCTGAAGCCCGGCATCGTCACGGCGCCGGCACCGGCGTCAGAGATATGTGTCAGCGATGGATCGAAGGCGTGCAGCAGGTGCAGCTCTGCATCGCACTGCATGGCCATCCGCTGCGCAGCCACGATGATCCGGTCATTGAGGTCGTTAATCTGGTGCTCTGGATGCGACAAATCCACTGCCGCCACAATCACCCGAGGAAGTGGACACCTGACTTCGCTGACCAGATGAACAGCAACCGGGCAATCGCGCAGCAGATGCCAATCCAGAGGCGTGACAAATACGCGTTTGAGTGCTGATTCGTGATGTACGTCCTTGATAACCAGGTCCGGTTGCAAGTCTTTCACATGCTGAAGGATTTCTTGAAGTACGTCCCGAGCCAATACAACTTCGGTGGTCACCGAAATGCCATTGCCACGTATCAGCTGGGCTTCATCTTGCAGCCACTTCTGGTTCTCTTGCTGACAGATCTCGCGAAATTGCTCATTCCCGCTCATCAACCCCAAGATGTCGACGTCTTCAATGAACACCGCGATATGCAGCACTGCGTCAGTGGCTTTGGCAAGTGCGACTGCCCGCTCCATCGCCGGCGTGTGACGCATGGTTGGACCGACAATCAGAAAGAGGCGTTGATATTGGCTCATGTCGCACCTCCAGCATTCCGGGTTATCCGTTGGTTTTTGCCAGCACTCTCGTCCGCTACAACATTGGCGAGCTCCACGGCCTCAACTTCCTGGATCGCCAATACCAATATACGCCTGCATGAAGTGAACGCGCGCGAGACGAGTTGCCCTATGCACTTATTAAAGCTGGCAGGACGAGAAGGGTCATTGTTCCCACTGTTCCAGCAGTATCGAGACGAATTTTTCCGCTGCCGGAGAGAGTGACGCGCCTCTTCGGTAAACCAGTCCCAGCGATCGGTTCACGATAGGCTCTATCAAGGGGACGCTCACCAAGGTTGGATGATCCACCGCCGGCATTGCGAGGCTCGGCATTGCCGAAACGCCTAGGCCAGCTTCTACCAGGCCCAGCGAAGTAGAGAGGTGTTGCACCTCATAGAACCACTGTGGACGCCAGCTCAAGCCCGACAAAGCGTGGTCCAGCAACATGCGGTTGCCGCTCAGGCGACCGACCCCGATAAGGCGGTAATTGCTCAGTTCAGACCAGGTGACCGAACTGCGCCCGGCCAGCTCATGATCGCGTCGACACGCCAAAACAAAAGGCTCGTTGACCAACGGCACAAACTCAATGTCCGGGTGCTGGCCGCTCATCATGTTGATGCCAAAGTCGGCTTCGCCACGCAGAACAGCCTCCAGTCCTTCGTTCGCACTGAGATCAAGCAAACGAATGCGGATTTGCGGATAGCGTTCGTTGTAGAGGCGGATGACCGAAGGAAGGAAGTAGAAGGCTGCGGTGGGGATGCAGGCGAGGGTGACACGGCCGCTCTGCCGCTCCGCCAGCTCGCGGATGTTTAGTATCGAGTCGTCGAAGTCATCCAGTAAGCGTCGTGCCTTGGGCAGGAAGTCTCGCCCAACGCTGGTGAGGCTTACCCTTCTTGTCGTGCGATCAAGAAGCGCTGTTCCCAATCCCTCTTCAAGCTTTTTCATTCTCCGACTCAACGCGGGTTGAGAGAGATGCAATGCATCGGCAGCTTCGTGGAAGCTTCCAAGTTCCGCGATCTTCACGAAAGATCGGATGTCATTGAGCTCATAATTCACTTTTTTTCTCTCGGCAGACGAGCGTTATTCAGCCAATTCATCCTAAATTTATCATGCGCCAAACGCAATAATCAGGCTGATATTTGCATTGGAAACAATTTTTAAAGCCTGCGACTCTTGCTCACAAGACATCAATAACCCCTATTGATCAACAAGAGTCAGTATTCATGCAACGAATTCCCTGTGTGCTAATGCGCGGTGGTACTTCCAAGGGCCCGGTATTTCTCGCCTGGGATCTACCTGTTGCGATCGAAGACCGTGATGAGCTGCTGCTCAACCTTATGGGTTCTGGCCACGAGCTGGAAATTGACGGCATCGGTGGCGGTAGTCCACAAACCAGCAAGGTCGCGATCGTCAGCCCGTCGCTGCATCCTGACGCGGATGTCGACTACCTGTTCGTTCAAGTCATGGTCTCCCAGCGTCGAGTCGACACTGCGCCCAATTGCGGCAACATGCTTTGCGCCGTTGGCCCGTTCGCCATTGAGCAGGGGTTGGTAAAAGGCACCAAAGACCTGACCCGTGTGCGTATTCGCAACCTCAACACGGGGACTTTTGTGAACGCCGAGGTGCAAACCCCGGGTGGCAAGGTCAGCTATGAAGGCGACACCGCCATCGATGGTGTGCCGGGTACCGCCGCTCCTGTGCAACTGACCTTCCTGGATGCGGCGGGCAGCAAGACGGGCAAGCTTTTCCCGACTGGTCAAACGCAGGATCTGATCGACGGTATTGCAGTGACCTGCATCGACATGGCGATGCCGATGATGATTGTCGAAGCCGGCCAGTTGGGTAAGCGCGGTGATGAAAGTCCTGCTGAGCTGGATGCCGACAAAGAATTTCTGCGTCGCCTGGAGGCCTTGCGACTGCAAGCTGGCCTGGCAATGGGCCTGGGTGATGTCAGCGATAAAGTGATCCCCAAGCCAGTACTGGTTTCACCGGCCAAGGCTGGCGGCACAATCCAGGTGCGCTACTTCATGCCACACAATTGCCACCGGGCCTTGGCGATCACCGGTTCCATCGGCCTGGCCACTGCTTGTGTCACTGAAGGCAGTGTGGTCGCGCAATTGCTCGGCGGGGTTAGCGAGCCGCGCTTGCAGCAAGTACGCATTGAACACCCTAGTGGTGGAATAGATGTCGTATTGTCCTACACCGGCGCTCAGGGTGAGACCATTCGTGCTTCGGTAGTGCGTACATCGCGCAGGCTGTTCTCTGGTTTTGTCTACGCCGCGGCTTCCCAACGACTCGCCGGATAACGTCCCCTAGTCATTGCCGTTTTTGCATCAGCACAATTCTAAAAATGGGTGATGCCATGAAAGTTGTAAAATCGCTCTACTTTCAGATTCTCTGCGCCGTGCTGTTGGGCGTACTGGTCGGACATTTTTGGTCGCAGCAGGCCATCGCCTTGAAGCCGCTGGGTGATGCCTTCATCAAACTGATCAAGATGATGATCGCTCCGGTGGTGTTCTGCACCATCGTCACGGGTATCGCGGGTATGAGCGATAAACGCTCCCTCGGACGCCTGTTGAGCAAGACCATGCTGCTGTTCCTGGCGTTGACCGTGATCAGCCTGATTATTGGCCTGGTGTCGGTCTACCTGTTCAAACCCGGTGTGGGCATGAACATCGACCCCACCCAGTTGAGCACCAAGGGCTTGTCGCAGTACACCGATTCCGCCGCGAAGCTGGGAGTGGTCGAGTTTTTCATGCACATCATCCCCGACACGTTCATCGGTGCCTTCAATAAAGGTGAAGTACTGCCGGTGTTGTTCATCGCGGTGCTTTGCGGTTTCGCGCTGTCGGCCATAGGCGAGCGTGGCAAGCCGGTGCTGGATGTACTGGAATCCGCCTCGCACATGGTGTTCAAGATCTTCTCCTACCTGATGCGCTTCGCTCCGATCGGTGCCTTTGGCGCTTTGGCGTTCACCGTGGGCCAGTACGGTATTACATCGCTGGGCTCGTTGGCCAAGCTGATCATGACGCTGTACGTCGCCTGCGCCTTCTTCGTCTTTGTGGTGCTGGGGAGCATTTGCCGGGCGAATGGCTTCAGTCTGTGGAAGTTGCTGCGCTACTTCCGCGAAGAATTCCTGGTGGTGCTCGGGACTTCCTCCACCGAGCCGGTGATGCCGCGGATGCTGGAAAAGCTGCAAGCCCTGGGTTGCAAGAAAGGCGTGGTGGGGCTGGTGCTGCCAACGGGTTATTCGTTCAACCTCGACGGTACGGCGATCTACCTCTCGCTGGCAGCGGTGTTCATTGCTCAGGCCTGCAACATCGAACTGAGCCTGACACAGACCGTGACCATGCTGGCAATCATGTTGTTGTCCTCCAAGGGTGCCGCGGGCGTCACCGGGGCCGGCTTTGTCGCACTGGCTTCGACGCTGACAGTGATCCATGACATTCCCTTGGCCGGCCTTGCCTTGCTGATCGGTATCGACCGTTTCATGTCTGAAGCCCGGGCTTTGACCAGTCTGGCAAGCAACGCCGTGGCTACCGTGGTGATGTCCATCTCGGAGAACGCCTGTGATCGCGAAACACTGATGCGGACTCTGGACGGCAAACCTTCGCCCGCTGCACCTCCAGCCCAAGTCCAGAACCCCGACTGGGATGGCTTGAAGGTCACCGAACACGCTTGACCGTTCGCGGCTGAATCCAGCCCCCTTAAATACCTCAATGAATAACTCCCGCCAGGCACCGTTGATCGTGCCGTCTGGCGGGGACGGGGTCGCGCGCCTGTGCGTCGGCCACGCTACTCATAAGAACAAGAGAACTGACCTATGCTCGCATTGCTTGGATTGGCCATGGTGGTGGTCTTCACCGTCCTGATAATGACCAAACGGTTATCGCCGATTGTCGCGCTGACGGTGGTGCCGATTGTGTTTGCCGTCATTGGCGGTTTCGGTGGCACTACCGGCAAGATGATGCTCGACGGCTTGAAAATGGTCGCTCCTTCGGCTGCGCTCCTGCTGTTCGCGATCTTGTTTTTTGGCTTGATGATCGACGCCGGTCTGTTTGATCCGCTGATTCGCAAGATCCTCAAACGCGTCAACGGCGATCCGATGAAAATCGCTGTCGGCACAGCGTTGCTGTCGCTGCTGGTGGCCCTGGACGGTGATGGCACCACCACCTACATGATCACCTGTGCGGCAATGCTGCCCCTGTACAAACGTATCGGGATGAATCCGATGATTCTGGCGACCATCGCCATGCTTTCTCTGAGCATCATGAGTGGCATGACGCCTTGGGGAGGGCCGGCGACCCGAGCGATCGCGGCGCTGGGCCTGGATGCCGGTGAATACTTCGTGCCGTTGCTGCCGACCATGATTGGCGGCGCCATGTGGGTGGTGTTCACCGCGTTTCTGCTGGGCCGCGCCGAGCGCAAACGGATCGGCAATATCCAGTTGGAAAGCGGCGGGGGAGATTGCTACATCAAGGCAATTCTTGAAGACACGCCACACAAACGACCGAAACTGGCCTACGTCAATCTGCTGTTGGTGATCGCGGTGATGGTCGCACTGGTGATGGGGATCATGCATTCCGCGATCCTGTTCCTGATCGGCTTCGTACTGGCGCTGATGATCAACTATCCGCAACTGGATATTCAGAAGGAACGCATCCTCGCCCATTCGGGCAACGCCATGACCGTCGTACTGTTGGTGTTTGCCGCCGGCATCTTTGCCGGGATTTTCTCCGGCACCAAGATGGTCGACTCCCTGGCGCAAACCCTGGTTGACTGGATTCCGCCGTCCTGGGGGCATCTGTTCCCGCTGGTGGTGGCGATAACCAGCATGCCGCTGACATTCGTCCTGTCCAACGATGCTTATTACTTCGGCGTAGTGCCCATTCTGGCGAATGCCGCTGCGGCGTATGGCATTGACCCGGTGGAAATCGCCCGCGCGTCGATTCTCGGGCAGCCAGTACACCTGATGAGTCCTCTGGTCGCCTCAACCCTGTTGCTGGTGGGGATGGTCGATCGCGATATCGGCGACTTCCAGAAAGCCACCGTCAAATGGGCGGTACTCACTTCACTGGTCATCACCGCGCTAGCCCTGCTGACCGGGGCGATCAGTCTCTTCACCTGATTCACCCAAGCCACCTGTTTTCTCCCAAGGCGCCTCGCCAGCGAGGCTGTCGCGCTGTTCTGCACACCAAATAACAACAATGAGTAGTTTTCCATGACCACTTTGCATTCCCAACGGGCGCTGTTTTCACTTCTTGGTTTGTTGCCGCTGGCCAGCGCCAGCGCAGAAGAATTTATCGATGACAGCAAGCTCAAGCTGCAATTACGCAACGTCTATTTCAATGAAAACTTCCGCGACGAACATGGCTTGAGTGCCAAGTCGGCAAGGACGGCGAAGAGCGAACGAACCGAATGGGCCCAGGGATTCCTGTTGGATTACCAGTCGGGATTTACCCCCGGCACCCTCGGGTTTGGTGTTGATGCCCTTGGCCTGGTCGGGGTCAAGCTCGACTCCGGCCGTGGCCGCAGCGGCACGGGCTTGCTGCCCGTCCATGATGACGGTCGTGCGGCAGACGAGTTTGCAAGCCTGGGGATGACCGCCAAGGCCCAACTGGCCAAGACCACAGTCAAATACGGCACCTTGTTACCCAAGACTCCGGTGCTGATCTACAACGACGCGCGTCTGTTGCCGCAAACGTACCAAGGCACACAGATCAGTAGCGTCGACATCGAAAACCTCACCCTCACCGGGGGCTACCTGGATCGATTCAAACTGCGCGATTCCACCGACAGCATGCCGATTGTGCCCGACGGTTACGGCGGAGATAAATCAGGGGACTTCAGCTATGCAGGGGCAGAATACAAGCTGGGGAAGAGCGTTCGTTTGAGTTACTTCTATGGCGAGCTGGAAAACTTTTACCGTCAGAATTTTGCAGGTATCCAGCACGATCTACCCTTGGGCGGCGGCGTGCTGACCAGTGACTTGCGCTACTTCAACAGTGTCGATACCGGCTCGGCCTACGGTGGCAAGATCGACAACAACATGCTGAGCGGGCAACTGTCCTACGCCATTTCCGGCCATACATTCGGCGGCGGATACCAGACCCTCAGTGGTGATGCCGGACTGCCCTTTATCAGTGGCGCAACGGTGTACTCGTTCAGCAACGCCGGGATAGGCAAGTTCATCGAGGAAGATGAAAAAACCTGGATGCTTAATTACGGCTATAACTTTGCCGCCCTCGGCGTGCCGGGCCTGACGTTCTCTACTCGCTATCTGAGCGGCAACGACGGTAAGTCCAACACCACGGTAAAAGAGTGGGAACGTGACGCCGAACTGGCTTATGTCGTGCAACAAGGCACCTTCAAAGGCTTGGGGGTGCGGTTGCGCAACTATGTTTATCGCTCTGATTATTCCCGTGGCCGAGACAGCAACCGGATCTACTTTACCTACGACATCGCGCTCTGGTGATTCCCTGATCGCGGCCTCGCGATATTCGCAGGCCGCCTTTTCAGCCTCGGCCTTACAGGATTGGGTGAAGGATTTCAACGATGTCGTTTAAAACCAAAATACTGTTGCTGACCTTGTTTCCGGTGATGTTGTTTGCCCTGGTGTCAGGTTTGAGCACCCACAGCACTTTGCAGTCCCAGGCCGAGCAAGAAGTCGCTCAAACCCGCGAGCGACTGCTTGAGGAGAGCCGCACTCGGCTCAAGGATTACGCGAGCATTGCTCGCACTTCCATAGCCGAACTTTATGATCGGGCTGCTGCCGGGGATCCGTCCAGCCGAGCCTTGGCGATCAGCCGCTTGTCGAAAATGAAGTATGGCGATGACGGCTATTTCATCGGTTATGACAGCCAGGTTGTACGCCTGTTTCGCGGTGACAGCAGCGAAGGCGTCGGCACCAACATGAGTGATCGCAAAGACATCAACGGGAAATACTTGAACCGCGAAATGGTCGCTGCGGCAAAAAATGAGACTCACTTCGTCACCTATTCAGGTGGGCTGGTCAACACCGATAAGGTGGTGGCGAAGCTCGCGTACAGTTTTTACTTGCCCAAGTGGGACATGGTCGTGGTCACGGCGATCAATCTGGACAGTATCGACGTTCAGGTCGACAAGGTGCGGGCAGATGTTGATGCGCGGGTGCACAGCTTGATGTTCAGCATCGCCATCATTGCTTGTGTGCTGGTCGGCATTATCGGTGTGTTGGCTTTACTGCTGGTCAAGCGCAGTTTGCGCCCCTTGACCCTGATTCGTGCCCACCTTGATGAAATCGCTGCGGGCGAGGGGGATCTGACGCGGCGTCTGCCGGTGGTCAGTCGAGATGAGCTTGGGCAACTTGCCGGTTCGTTCAATGCGTTTATCGATCAGATCCACAGCCTCGTCAGCCAGATCGTCGCCATGAGCGAGCAGTTGAATGGATCTGTGAGCCATGTGGCCGAGCAGAGCAGACATATTGACCGTGCCATGGATAAGCAGCGCCAGGAAACCGACCAAGTGGCCGCGGCGATAAATGAGATGTCATCGGCAGCGCAAGAAGTATCGGTCAGCGCACAAAACGCTGCCGACGCCGCCGTCGAAACTGACAGGCAGTCCCGGCACGCGAGGCAAATAGTCAATGGCAGCATGACTCGAATTCAGGCACTCACCGTGGAGCTTGATGAGAGTGGTATCTCCATGAAGAGCCTTCAAAACGATGTGACTTCTATCGTCACCGTGCTGGATGTGATCCGCTCGATTGCCGAGCAGACCAATCTCCTGGCACTCAATGCGGCTATCGAAGCCGCTCGTGCCGGTGCTGCCGGGCGAGGGTTTGCGGTGGTTGCCGATGAAGTGCGCGCGTTGGCCAGCCGTACTCAGCGCAGTACCCAGGAAATCCAGGCGATGGTCGAGCGTCTCAAGGGCACGACTGATGGCGTGGTCAGTGCAATGCTTCAATCCACCAAAGCGGCTCAAGGCGCTAACGCTCAGGCCGATCAGGCGGGTGAGTTCCTGGGCAACACTGTCGAACTGATCGCGACCATCAACGCGATGAACGCACAAATCGCGAGCGCTGCGGAGGAACAGACCTCGGTGGCTGAAGAAATCAACCGCGGGGTGCATCAGATCGCGCGGGCCATTGATTCCGTTGCCAACCAGACCAAGAGCGGGGTCAAGACCGTCGATGAGCTGTATATGATCGGCAATCGTCTGCAAAGCTTGCTCGGACAGTTCAAAATTTGATGCCGAGGGAGCAGGGCGGATAGACAGGGCAACAGGTCATTCACATCACTCAATGCTCATGGGCATGTGAATGGAGGGTCAGGGCACCCGGTACCTTGGTGCGCTCCAGCCCCCCACGTTCCAGCCACCGAAGGGTCTGCACATAGGCACGCTGCAGCAAAGACTCGGTCTGGTCAAAGTTGAACACCGAGACATCCACAGGGCACAAGGGCGGGACAATGTGCAGGCTGGTGACAGCGCGGAAGTGTTCGATGTCGCTCACCAGTTGACGCATGCTCATCAGGTTGACGGTGTGCAGGGCCAAGGCGACCAGGCCCCGGGGCGGTTGTGTCAGGGCGCAACTCACGCCGGTGGGGATTACCACGACGTTGGTGGCTCCCAAGGCTACGGCCGTCGAAATGGGTGTATTGCTTGCCACGCCGCCATCAACCAGAAACTGATCGGCGATTTGCACGCAGGGGAACACCAGCGGGATGGCAGCGCTGGCGAGTAACGCCTGCTCGAGGTCGCCACTGGACAGAACCGTCTCGGCACCACTGAGCAGATCGGTGGTGACGATGTGTAGAGGCAGCGTCGCCTCCTCAATGCGATGTATGGGAAGTGCCTGCCCCAGCAATCGGTGTAACGCCGCCGGCTGCAATAAAAAGCCACGCCGTTTGATCAGTCCTTTGCAGGTGTCGATCCAGGAGAGAGGAAAAATGTCAGTTTTACTCAGCCCACGCCAGAATCCGGCGAGCGCCTCGACGCCCTCGGAATCGGGCCTTGCGGCAAAGTAGGCACCGTTGATAGCGCCTACCGAAGCGCCGACGACCATGTCGAATCGAACATCGGCCTCGACCAAGGCCCGCAACATTCCCACCTGCACCGCACCCAAACTGCCGCCGCCAGCGAATACGATTGCGGTTTTGGTGACCATGGTCGAAGTCTCTGTGCGGAGATGTATCGAATGAGTGTAGCTGACGGGGTGGCGCTGAATTCCGTGAAGGCAGACTACGGAGTCATCCTCTCCAACCGATGTGCCTGCACCGGTTGGATGGAACGTGCCTATAGAAGAGGGATCAGCTGTTGGCTACCTTCGTCGAGGTAGTAAACCGGTAATGGATTGTCACGCTGGCGCATGTCGATATCAGACTCACAGGTGGCGCGCTCGGGCTACTTGCGTTGAAGACTGGACGCGTAAGGTGACGCGTCATTTCATGGCTGTGCAGTCACGATGACTGATGGGAAATGCTCAGAAGCGTTGAGGTTCGCCGCTTTCGATAAGGGGCAACAGGAAGAAATGATGATCGCCTGACCCTCAGTCAGCACGCTCTAACGTCGATCACCAGAGAACAAAAAAAAACAATGAATAGCCTGAACTCTAAAGATACGAACGGTCAGTTGGCACAGGGTTTCAAGCCGCGCCACGTCACTATGCTTTCCATCGCGGGGATTATCGGAGCAGGTTTGTTTGTCGGGTCGGGACATGCCATCGCTGCCGCCGGTCCGGCGGTATTGCTGGCGTATCTGTTCTCCGGGCTTTTAGTCGTTCTGGTCATGCGCATGCTGGGCGAAATGGCGGTTGCCAACCCGGACACCGGATCTTTTTCCACCTATGCAGACCAGGCAATCGGGCGTTGGGCGGGCTTCACCATCGGCTGGCTGTATTGGTGGTTCTGGGTGCTGGTGATCCCCATCGAGGCGCTCGCGGCCGGGCACGTATTGAACCAATGGTTCCCACAGATCGATACCTGGTTGTTTGCCTTGCTGTCGATCATCCTGCTGGTCGTGACCAATCTCTTCAGCGTGTCCAAATACGGCGAGTTCGAATTCTGGTTTGCGATGGCCAAGGTCGTGGCGATCATCGGGTTTATCGGCCTTGGCTTTGCGGTGCTGATGGGGTGGATTCCCGAGCGGGAAGCCAGCGGGTTGAGTCGACTCATGGACGAACATGGCGGGTTTGCGCCCAACGGTTTGTCAGCGGTCGTCGGCGCATTCATCACCATCATGTTCAGCTTCATCGGTACGGAAGCGGTGACCATTGCGGCCGCCGAATCCAGCAACCCTGCGCAGAACATCGCCAAAGCCACACGCTCGGTGATCTGGCGGATCGGGGTGTTCTACTTGCTGTCCATTTTCGTGGTCATTTCCGTGGTGCCCTGGAATGATCCGTTGTTGGCGTCTGTCGGCTCTTACCAGCGGGCACTGGAGCTGATGAACATTCCCCATGCCAAGTTGCTGGTGGATGTGGTGGTGTTGATTGCCGTGGCCAGCTGCATGAACTCGTCGATCTATATTTCCTCGCGCATGCTGTTTTCGCTGGGCAAGCGCGGTGATGCACCGAAACCATTGAAGGTGACGTCGTCGGCGGGTGTGCCGAGGGCAGCGGTGATCGCCAGCACCGTGCTGGGTGCCGGAGTGACCTTGTTCAGCTACTTCATGCCCGCCGGTTTATTCCAGTTTCTGCTCGCCAGCTCTGGCGCCATTGCGTTGCTGGTGTACCTGGTTATCGCCGTGTCGCAATTGCGCATGCGCAAGATCCTGCGTCGGCAGAACGTCACGCTGAACTTCAAGATGTGGTTGTTTCCCTGGCTGACCTGGTTTGTCATCGTCTTCATCAGCGCGGCGCTCGCGGTGATGATGGTGACGCCCGAGCACCGTATGGAGGTTTCTTCGACCATCGTCCTGGCGTTGGTGATTTCCTTTATCGGCCTTGTGACGACGCGCAATCATGGGCAGCCGCAGAGGGTGGTGTCGGCGGAAAGTGCATAGCCACTTCAGCGTAAACCTGCTTGCGATCTTATAAGTATGCGAGCAGTGGCGGGGCGGTAAACCGCCCGCGCCATGGGCCATTACCGCTCACTGGGAGAATAATCTTCGATGGCATATGACACCCCCAGGGCCGTTTCTCCCCAAGCCATTGGTTTTTTGCTGCTGGACCAATTCACTTTGATTTCTCTGGCCTCTGCAGTAGAGCCGCTACGAATGGCCAACCAGCTGACCGGTCAGGAGCTGTATCGCTGGCACACTTTCAGTTTGGGAGGCGAGCAGGTGTGGGCAAGCGACGGCATGCCGATCACTCCGGATGCGTCGATCAATAACGCACCGATGCTTGATACCGTGATTGTCTGCGGAGGCATCGGCATTCAAAGCGCCGTGACCCGGGAGCACGTTGCCTGGTTGCGAGCCCAGGCGCGACGCTCGAAGCGGATCGGGGGCGTGTGCACAGGCAGTTGGGCCTTGGCCCAGGCAGGCTTGCTCGATGGGTTCGATTGCAGCGTGCACTGGGAATTTCTGGCCGCCATGCAGGAAGCTTTTCCGCGCGTGAACCTCAGCTCCAGTTTATTCACCCTCGACCGGGACCGCTTCACCAGCTCCGGTGGAACCGCGCCAATGGACATGATGCTGCACCTGATCAGTCGCGATCATGGTCATGAACTGTCAGCGGCCATCTCCGAGATGTTCGTCTACGAGCGGATCCGCACCGAGCAGGATCACCAACGAGTGCCCCTCAAGCACATGCTCGGCACCCATCAACCGAAGTTGCAGGAAATCGTCGCCTTGATGGAGGCCAATCTGGAAGAACCGATCGAGCTCGACGAACTGGCGAGTTATGTTGGCTTGTCCCGTCGACAGCTCGAGCGGTTGTTTCAGAAATATCTACATTCCTCGCCGTCGCGGTATTACCTCAAATTGCGCCTGATCCGCGCACGTCAGTTGCTCAAGCAAACGCCGATCTCCATCGTAGAGTTGTCGGTGGTGTGCGGCTTTGTGTCCACCCCCCATTTCTCAAAGTGCTATCGCGAGTGTTTCGGCATTCCACCCAGCGATGAGCGCCTGGTGGCGCAACCGCAAGTGGCAGCAAGTCCGACTCTGCAAGTATTTCCGCCGGCAAGGCCGATGAATTTGCTGGATCAGGCGCGCGATGAGTCAACGTTCGCAAGTATCAAGATTTTGAAATCCTGAACAATCGCCGCTGTGCTACATACCCGCCCGTCACCCCCAACAACCCGGCCCGCACTAACCCGAGGTTGCGTTGTCAGTATTCACGCCTGGCGACGAGGATCGTCTCTGATAGCGGCACGTCAGACTACGACTATTTTTTTCCAATGCCTGAGGGCAAAAAGCTCGCGATGGATTGCGTCTTGGACCGACTCTTCCTTTTGCGGGCGACACTCTATGGGTTTGCTTCTCGATCCACGGCATGACATTGATGCCGCGTTATTAAGCTATCGCCGTGTGTTCTGGTCGTTGGCGCTGTTCAGTGGTGTGATCAACCTGCTGGTGCTGGTGCCGTCGCTCTACATGATGCAGGTGTACGACCGGGTCCTGACCAGTCGCAACGAAACCACCTTATTCATGCTCACCTTGATCGCCCTGGGACTGTTCATGTTCAGCGCCCTGATCGAGTGGGCACGCGGCGAGGTGATGATTCGCATGAGCGCCGGGCTGGACGAGGCCCTGGGCGAGCGGATATTCGATGCCGCCTTCGCCCGCAGCCTGCGTGAGCACAACGCGAACCCGGCGCAGGTGCTCACCGATCTGGCGACGCTACGGCAGTTAATCACCGGCCAGGGCCTGATCGCCTTGCTGGATGCACCGTGGTTGCCCATCTTCGTGCTGGTGGCGTTCATCTTTCATCCTTGGTTCGGCGTGCTGACGCTGGTTCTCGCGCTGGTACTGATCGGCCTGGCGCTGTGGGGCGAGTTAGCGACTCGCACACGCCTGGACGAAGCCAATCGCCTGGGCGTGCAGTCGTCGATCTATGTAAACAGCACGCTACAAAATGCCGAAGTCATCCGGGCTCTGGGCATGCTTGGACCGTTGCGCCAGCGCTGGAGCCTGCTGCAGCAACGCATCATTGCCGCCCAGTCCCATGCCAGCGACCGCGGGGCGCGTATCACCGCGACGACCCGCTTCGTGCGCATCTCCGGACAGTCGCTGGCCCTGGGCCTGGGGGCGCTGCTGGTACTGGAAGGCCAATTGTCTGCGGGCATGATGATTGCGATGTCGCTGCTGCTGGGGCGTGCCCTGGCTCCCGTGGAAATCGCCATTGGTTCGTGGAAGCAATTCAACTCTGGACGCCAGAGTTACCAGCGCCTGAGCCAACTGCTTGCTCAGCAACCGCGCGAGCGCCTGCGCATGCCGTTGCCACCGCCCACCGGCGCGCTGCGCCTGGATCAGGTGTATGTCGGCCCGCCCGGCGCCTCGCAACCGATCCTGAGGGGCATCAATTTCAGCCTGACCAAAGGTGATGTGCTCGCCGTCGTTGGCCCCAGCGCCAGTGGTAAATCAACGCTGGCCAAGGCGCTGGTCGGGGTATGGCCGGCCATGGGCGGGTCGGTGCGCCTGGACGACGCCGAGATCAGTCAATGGTCCCACGACGCCCTGGGCCCGCACCTTGGATACCTGCCGCAGGACATCGAGCTGTTCGACGGCAGTGTGGCCGACAACATTGCCCGCTTCGGCGAGCAGGACGCCGACAAGATCATCGCCGCAGGGTGTCACGCCGGCATTCACGAGATGATCCTCAAATTCCCCAAGGGTTACGACACGCCGCTGGGCCCCGGAGGGCTTGGCTTGTCCGGTGGACAAAAGCAACGCCTCGGCCTGGCTCGCGCGCTCTATGGGCACCCTTCGCTGATCGTGCTCGATGAACCCAACTCCAATCTCGATGAAGCCGGAGAGGTGGCGCTGGTGCAGGCCATCAATGCGCTCAAGGCTACTGGCAGCACCGTGGTGCTGATTACCCACCGGCCAAATGTGCTGGCAGTGGTTGATCACATCCTGGTGCTCAAGGACGGTACTCAACATGCATTCGGTCCAAGGGATCGGTTGCTCAAGGCATTGAGACCGGGGCCAAGACCGGCCGCGGTCAGGGAGGCTGGCGGAGATGCGTGATCTGACCCCAGAGGCACAAACGTACAGCGAGCATGGGCTGAGTGCGCGCGGCACCACAGTGCAGCCACGCGCCAGCACCGACGCCGGGGGCGCGGCACGCTATGGTGTGGGTTTCCTGGTCCTGACACTGGGCGGTTTCCTGCTCTGGGCCTGTCTGGCGCCACTCGACCAGGGTGTCGTGGGCAGCGGCACCGTGGTGGTGGCGGGCGAACGCAAGGCTGTGCAGTCGTTGGTCGGTGGGGTGGTAGAAAAGCTGCTGGTCAGCGATGGCGAGCGCGTCACCCAGGGACAGTTGCTGGTCCAGCTCAATACGGTGCAGGCGCAGGCGCAACGGGACGTGACTTTGGGCAAGTTGCTCAATGATCGTAGCGTCGAGGCGCGGTTGATCGCCGAGCGCCTGGGTTCAGCCGAGATCCAATGGCCCGTTGAACTGCTGGAGCGTGCCGACGAGCCGCGGGTCAAGGCCGCCATGGCCTTACAGAGCCAGCTGTTTCTGACCCGCCGTGCAGAACTGGGCAGCCGTTTGCAGATCATCGAACACGAAGCCGCGGCCTTGCAGCAGCAATTGCTCGGCTACGAGGGCGTCAAGCGCAACTACGACGCGCAGATGCACTTCCAGCAGCAGGAGCTGGAGGGCCTGCGCAATCTTGCCCGTGAAGGTTACATTCCGCGTAACAAACTGCTCGAGGCCGAGCGCAATGCAGCCCAATTGGCTGGACAGATTTCCTCCGGAGTGGGCGATGTTGGCAGGACCCGCCAGGCGATCAGCGAAAGCCGGCTCAAGGCCTTGCAGGTGCAGCAGGAATTTCGCCGCGATGCCGAAACGCAGCTAAGCGAAGTCTCTGCCGAGGCGGCCGGTTATACCGATCAGATTCATGCCTTGCAGTTTGAAGTCGACAACGGCGCAATCCGTGCGCCGGTATCCGGACAGGTCATGGACGTGAGCATTCACACGGTCGGGGGCGTTGCGCAGGCGGGCCAAACCCTGATGCAGGTGGTACCGCTGGATGCGCCGATGGCGATCACCGCGCGTTTCGAGCCGCTGATGGCCAATAAGCTACGCCCGGGTTTGCCGGTGCATGTGCATTTCACTGCCCTGCAACGGGTGGATACACCGACGGTCACCGGCACTGTGACTACGGTGTCGGCGGACCAGTTGATCAATGAACAGACGCACCAGCCGTACTTTTCCGCCAAGGTTGAAATTCCCGCCGACACCGTCGCCTCGCTGCAGGCCGCTGGTCTGCTGGTGCGCCCCGGCATGCTCGCCGATGTCACGGTGGTGACGGGGGAACGCACCTTGATGAATTACCTGATGAAACCTTTGCGTGAGCGCTTGCTTGCGGCCTTCAAAGAGGAATGAGCGTGAAGCCAGTCCTGCGCTGGCAGCGCGACTGGCCGTGGTGAATTGTGGCGAGGGGATAAATCCCCTCGCCACATTAGTCTGTGTTGGTCTTTGATTTTCAGGCACCGAAAAAACCCTGCGGGAGCGAGCCTGCTCGCGATGACGGCGGTACGTTCAGCATGGAAGCTGATTGACCGACCGCTATCGCGAGCAGGCTCCCTCACATCAGGTCAGGCTGTGAAATCGCTGGCCTGCAGCTCCTTGACGCCCACCATCTCGAATTCGAACTCGGGGGTGACGTCGGCGTTGACGCTGCCGGAGAGGATGCCGTCGGCAAAGCGTAGTTGGCCAGTGGCGTTGGTGGGGTCGAAGGCGTCGCTGCCAATGAACATGAATGCGTCGACGGTGGCGGTCAGCGGGTTCGCGTCCAGGCTGGTGAAATCCAGATGATCACCCTCAGTGGTCTTGAAACCGCTAATCACATCGCGTAAAGCCCCGACGCCCATGTCCGACAGCGCTCCAAACACGTAGGTGTCCGCGCCAGTGCCACCGGTGAGGTTGTCGGTGCCTGCGCCGCCGATCAGTCGGTCATCGCCCGAACCACCCACCAGGGTGTCGTTACCGGCACCACCGTTCAGGATATTCGCGGCGCTGTTGCCCGACAGACTGTCGGCGTTGGCGCTTCCCGTCACGTTTTCGAGGAATTTCAAGGTGTCGAGCCCCGACCCCGCGGTGTTTTGTTGTGCGGACGTCGACAGGTTTACAGTAACGCCCGCCAGGGCCCGCTCGAAGGACACTGTGTCGTTGCCATCGCGTCCGTCCAGCACATTGTTGCCGGCACCGGCGAACAGCGTGTTGTCCAGCGCATTGCCTGTCCCATTGGCGGCTCCAGCGCTATCGACATACAGATTCTCGACGTTGCTGCCGAGGGTATAGGCCGCCAGGCTGCTGTGCACGTTGTCGACTCCTCCAGGCACTGCATTGCTGTTGGTCTCGATCGCGGTGTCGTCGACATTGTCGACATAGTAGGTGTCGTCACCATCGCCACCGCTCATGCTGTCGGCCCCTGCGGCACCATCGAGCACGTTGTCGGCAGCATTGCCGGTGATGAAGTTACGCCGCTCATTGCCGGTGCCGTCGATTTCCGACACGCCGGTGAGCACCAGATTCTCGAGATTGGCGCCCAGCGTCCAGCTGACCGAGGCCTGCACGGTATCGATCTGCGCGGTCGAGGTGTTGGTTTCCTCCACACTGTCGAACGCGTTATCGACCACGTAGATGTCGTTGCCATCGCCACCGGTCATTGTGTCGGCGCCCAAGTCGCCATCCAGTGTGTCGTTGCCCGAGCTGCCCACCAAGGTGTCCGCTTGATCAGTGCCGGCAATCATCCCGCCCTGGTTCTGAGCGTTGTCGAAAATGGCCTGCACGCTGTTGTTGTCGGTGGGATCGCCCTGGAAGCCCAGGTCATTGGCAATGTAATCGGCCAGGCGTTGGCCAACGATTTCCGCTGATTCCTCGTGCAGGTGCCAGACGTCATCGGGATAGACCAGCGGATCGACTTCGTAGCGCAAGGGCAGGTCGGTGTAGTCCACCGCCAGCTTGACGTCGGCGCGCTCGGCGGCGATGGCCTCCTGGGTGGCGCGGACATAGCCAACCCCCGCAACGATTGAGGCAATCTTCTCTTCCGAATAACCACGGGCACGCGCAGCGTCCTGCTCGTAGTGACCGGTTTCCATCATGTACACGCTGAAGTTGCCGAACTGGGCATGCAGGTAATCAAACACATTCAGGGTCGCGGCCTTGTAGGCCGATGCTGCTGCGGCTTTGTCCGTGGAGCGACCAATCTCCTGAGCGGCTTCCTCGCCCTGGCCCCAGATGATGCCCATGGTGACGTTATCGATGGATTTGAGTTCGGTGAGCTGGTCCTGCAGCAACGCCACGGCACGCAACAGTGCAGGCCCGGGTTGGTTAGTGTCGGTCAGCCACCAGCACAACTTGAGTTCCTCGGCGCCCAAGGTCGACAGGCCATTGACCGTGCTGCCACCCACCGCGATGTCGATGCCATTGCCATCGGCGTCGGTGAACTGGCTGCGCACGTCATAGGGGGTGTAGCGGTCCAGGTCATTTACCAGCATCGAGGTGCCGGATTGATCGTCGTCCTCCGTCATGCGCAAAAGGCGTGCATTGGATTGGCCGAGAGTGGGCAGGTAGAGGATGTCTTGCTGGGCGCGCTCGCCGAACACGAAATCACTGGCGGTCAGGGTGTCGAGGTAGTTGCCGTTGAGGGCGATTTCAAAGCGATTGCCATCGGCGTCGGCCTCGGCGGATTTGATGTAGGTCTTGTCGCCGGCCGCGTTGAGAGTCATGTACAGCGTGCCATTGCTGCCATCGCCGAGGCCGAGAATACCCAGCGCCGAAACGTCGATCTTGTCGACGCCCGCGGTGAAGTCGTAGACCGTGTCGGTCGCCGTGACACCCCCGGCGTCGTAGTCGCGGTAACTGTCGAGTACGTCGGTGTAGCGGAAGGCGTCGGCCCCGTCGCCGCCGTACAGCGAATCGCGTCCGCCGCCGCCGTCGACGATGTCCGCGCCAGTACCGGCCTTGATGGTGTCGTTGCCACCGAGGCCGAGGATCAGGTCGGCGCCCGCCGTGCCGTTGAGGCTTTCGGCGTTGTTGCTGCCAGTGATGGTGTTGGCGGGCGCATCGGCCACCACCAGAGCGAAGCTGTCGCTGACCGACGCACCAGAAGGATCGGTGGCCTTGACCAGGACGTTGTAATTGCCCGACGCCGTGCTGATCGGCGTGCCGGAGAACGCCAGGCTGGTGGCGTTGAAACTCAGCCAGGCGGGCAGGGCGCTGCCGTCGGCGAGGGTCGCAGTGTAGGTCAGCACATCCTGGTTGGCGTCGGTGAAACTGTCGTGGGTTACGGTGTAGTTGAACGGCGAACTTTCGGTGGCGTTCTGGTCGAGAAGGGGGATGGCCACCACCGGCGCAACATTGCTGGGAGTGTTCTGGTCCGCGAAGACAAAATGATTGGCCGTCAGGCTGTTCACCAGGTTGCCCGCCAGCGACACTTCGAAACGGTTGCCATTGGCGTCGGCGGTGAGGTCCTTGAGGTAGGTGCGGTTGCTCGAAGCGCTGTAGGTCAGTTGCAGCGTGCCGTTCAGGCCATTGCCCAAGGCCGTGTAGCCGAGCGCCGAGACATCGATTTTGTCGGCGGTCACGTCGAAATCGAGGATCTGGTCACTGGCGCTGGTGGAAGCGGTGCGGTAGCTGTCGAGTTTTGAGGTGTAGCGGAATACATCGGCGCCCGCGCCGCCGGTGAGTTTGTCCGCGCCGGCGCCGCCGACCAGGATATCGTTGCCGGCGCCGCCATTAAGGGTGTCGTTACCAGCACCACCGAACAGTTGTTCGTTGGCAGCGGTGCCCGTCAGCGTGTCGTTGTTCGGTGTGCCATTAATCACAGTCGGTGCGGCGGGTACGTCCTGCACAGCCAGCGTAAAACTGTCGCTGACGGTTGCGTTGCTGCCATCGGATGCAGTGACCTTGATGGAGTAATTGCCCGATGCCGTGTCGTTGGGCGTGCCGCTGAAACTACGGGTAGCGGTGTCGAAGGTCAGCCAACCGGGCAGGGCGCTGCCATCGGCCAGTTGGGCGGTGTAGCTGAGGCTGTCGTTATCCGCATCGGTAAAACTGGTGGCCGGCACGACGTAGCTGAACGGGGTGTTTTCGGTGGCGCTCTGATCCAGCAACGCCGTTGCCACCACCGGCGCGTGGTTGACCGTTGGCGAAGTGGCAAAGACAAAATTGGCGCTGGTCAGCTTGTCGAGATAATTGCCGTCCAGCGCAACCTCGAAACGGTTGCCATTGGCGTCGGCGGTCAGGGTTTTGATGTAAGTCTTGGTACCGGCAGTGTTGAGCACCAGGTACACGGTGTTGTTTTTGCCGTCACCCAGGCCGGTGAAACCCATGGCCGAGAGATCGATCTTATCGGCGGCGATATTGAAGTCAGTGATCAGGTCGCCAAGGTTGGCGCCGCCGGTGTTGTAGTTGCGGTAACTGTCCAGGCGGTTGGAGAACACAAAGGTGTCCGCCCCGGCGCCACCGGTAAGGGTATCCATGCCGGCGCCGCCGTCAATTTTGTCGTCGCCTGCATCGCCGCTGAGGCTGTCGTTGCCCGCCAGACCGAGCAGGGTGTCGGCCGAATCGCTACCCAACAGCGAATCGCTGCCGCTGGTGCCGGTGACCACCCGATTGAAAATGAAGTTGCTGGCGGTAAGGGTGCTCGCCAGGTTGCCCGACAGAATCAACTCGAAGCGATTGCCGCTGACGTCGGCATCGTAGTCCTTGATGTAGGTGCGGTCGTTGCCGGCGCTGTAGCTGACCTGCAAGGTGCCACCACGGCCATTGCCCAGGCCGGTGAAACCGAGGCCGGCGAGGTCGATCTTGTCCTGGGTGACGTCGAAGTCGGTGATGGTGTCATCGAAGCTTGCGGTTGCGTTGCGGTAACTGTCGGACTGGGCGACGAAACGAAACGTATCGGCACCCGTGCCGCCGGTGAGTTTGTCGATGCCTGCACCGCCCACTAGAGTGTCGCCACCGGCCCCGCCATTGATAGTGTCGTTGCCGGCTGCGCCATAGAAAATTTCGCTGGTCGCGCTGCCCAGCAGAGTGTCGTTGCCAGCCGTGCCTTGCACGGTAGTCATGGGCACCGTGGCGTTTACGTAACTGCCGTCACCATAGACCAGTGTGGCGCCTTTGCTGGTATGGCTGATGGTGTTGCCGATGATGGCGTTGCGATCGGTGCCGTCTTCATTGCGCTCTGCAACACCGTAGGTCGACAGGTTGCTGCCGCTGATGATGTTGCCCTGGATTGTGTTGTCGCTGCCGTTGAAGTACTTGCCGGACACGCCCAGCGTGTCGTCGTAGGACTGGATGATGATTTCCGGTACGGGGGCGCCCAGAGAGTTGTTGTTGAGTGTGTTGTCGATGATCTCGACATGGTTACTGCCGTAGATGCGGATCCCGGCGCTGGCGTTGTCGTGAATATCGACACCACTGACGGTTACATCGCTGGACAGCTTGACCAGCACGCCTTCAGCGCCGTTGCCGTACACCTCGCCACCGGTGATGGTGATGTTGCTGGGGGAGGGGATGTCCTCGCTGCCGCGCTGCACCACGATGCCACTGCCGCCATTGTTGTAGGCAACGTTGTTGCTGAGGGTGAAGTCGTGGGTGCTGGTAACGACGTTAAAACCGTGGCGGTCATTGTCGTAGGCGACGTTGTTTTCGAAGGTGCTGTCGCTGAGAAAGTCCGCAACGAAGCCGTCCAGGCCATTGCCGTGGGACACACTGTTCTTGATGACCATGTTGACGGTCTGCTCGTGGGGGTCGAAACCGTACCCGGAGCAATCCTTGATCTCGACGCTGTCGAGGGTGACGTTGGAGTCGTAACCTTCCTGACCGGGAATGTAGCCATTGAACCAGCCGTCGATCTTGCCGGTGGTGTTGTCGCGGTTACCGTCGATAGTGAGGTTGCTGACGCCAAAGTCATGGGTTTCTTCGCCATAGGCCGAGCGGATGACCCCCGTGATTTTGGTGTCGGAGCCGTCAGCCACCTTAACGGTCGTATCGCCCATGCCGTCGCCGTACAGATAGACGTTGCTCTTGAGCATCAGGCAGCCGTCGGAGGGTTCCTCACCTCCCGAAACAATATATGTCCCGGTCGGCATATACACCTGCCCACCGCCTGCAGCCGCCGCCGCATCAATCGCACTTTGTATCGCTACCGTGTCGTCTGTGATGCCATCTCCTTTGGCGCCATAATTTTGCACATTGAAAATCATTAGCTTATCTCCGTATCGGGTAAGAACCTCGCTAGACGCCAATATTCCATCGACGACCACCGTGTTAGGACCCAGCGGAGTGCAAAAGTTGTGACCGCATATCGGGAGAGTGTCAAAAATCAGGTTTTACTGATCTACGGTTGTGAAGTGTTTCAAAAAAGTAACGCTTTGTTGACGCTTGCGCAGATTGCGAGCATCGATGGGAATTCCTCATCAGCTATCCGGTTTAAATTATGGGAATGACCGATGTTCATAAGCGGCTGGCCCCCTGGATTCTGAGACCCGTTAGCCGGAAACCGGGTTAAAGTGTTCATCAATCTCTGTTCATAAGAACCCTCCACTCGATTTGCGTAGTCGCGCCAAGCGGTTCCAGCGAACGAACCGGGCCAAAAAACCGTATATCAATCGTTATGTGAAGAATGAATCGTTCGCTATTTGTTTCTCTAGATGGGCCCAAGGGAACCGGCAAAACCACACTGTTGGAGGCCGTTACGAAAGTTCTGAGGGCAGACAACAAGAAGGTGATCCGACTTTGCGAGAAAAAAAGCGATCCCTTTAGGGGGGAAACAATGGCCCTCGTTAACAAGCTCGCCAGAAATCCCACCCGGGATTTGGAGTTGGTGGTTTGTGAGCGCTTTGCTGATAGCCGTAACTGGATTTCCCGGCACGTGCTGACTAAACAGCCACCAGGCAGCATCATCTTGATCGATCGCTGGTATCCGTCTGAAGCCGCGTTTCGCCGGACAGTCCCGTTCGCAGAGATTCTACAGTTGAACATTGATCGAAACGTGCGAGTGCCAGACCTGCATGTCGGAGTTGTCACCGCGCCTGAAATTTCATGGGCGAGAGCAGCGGCACGACAGCGTGGGCTGAGCAGTACTGTGATCCATAAGCTGGAAGAACATGTCGCTTGTACCAAATCGTTCGAGCGAGCAATTGCAGATCACGGCTGGGTTTTATGCCGTAACGAAGGAACGATCGAAGACGCAACGATGCAGGTAGTTTCTGAGATCTATAGAGTCCTTCGATGCCCGTAGGCGAAGTTCGCTGAGAGGCCCTTGGAAGAAGTTCCACCCAGACACATCATTTAACATAATATACATTACACGCAACAATGTGTTTCGAGATCAGCCCGGTTGTTGCACGCAGATTTTGAAGCACTGATTCCCCCTCAATCCTCAATCTCTCGTCAGTTGCTCAATCAACCCTCCATGCTCTGGAAATTCCTCACTGAGCTTTTTCCTGTCGCCCATTTCCATGTCCGCAAAATGAAACTCTGGTGTTACGGCTTCACTGATCAAACCGAATCCCGACGATCCCTTCATCAACCGCGAAGCTTTCCAGATGCCGCCTGGTACATGCAGCTGCAAACATTCTCCGGCCAAAACGTCGCTGCCCATCACGACAGTTTTTAATGTGCCGTCCGGGAAAATCAGGCTGTACTCAATGGCGTCGCCCAGGTGGTAGTAATGCATGATGTCGGATCGGTTCAGGTGAAACTGGCCGACGGGCGAATCTGTGGTCAACAGGTAATAGATGGAGCTCATCGTGTAACGTGGACCACCAATCGTCTCGACCAAAGGCTGTTGATCAGCCTGATAAGTTCTTCGGTAGTAACCACCCTCGACATGCGGTTCAAGGTTAAGTGCTGTCACGAGTGCTTCACTGTTTAGCTGCAATGGCTGCTCCGAATGCCGTGATGGCAAATAGCTATACTAAATAGCCCTTTAGTTAAGTTAATAAATAATCACACTGCAGTGGTGTTCACCACTCGCGCGGTTCGAATGAACAATGCGCGCACTTTTTCCCAGAAGTTTCCCCCCAGTACAAAAAAGCTGCCGATCAACATCAAGTCGCCCAACGCCTGGAGCTGCCAGATGTTTGGCCTGAGTCCAGGCCAGATACTGTCGACATAGGGTTCCAGAAATGCCGAAATCAGCGGCAGACAAAACATCACGACACCGATCCAATGACGCCATGGCCCAACTTCGGTGTCTGTTGCTGGTGCCAGTTTAGACACGTAGCCAAATACAGTGCTTTTAAGCTGCTGAAACCCCGCCTTGCCCATGACAGCAATGACGATAATCAACAGCACTTTGTTACTGATAAACAGGACGCCGGTCAGCGCGGCGATCTTGGAACCCGGCATGTCGGTTGCCGCCATGATCGGCACCAACAGCCAGGAGCCGAGCATCAGACAAATGATCGCGATGCCCAGTTTGAATCGCCATCCAGCGGTATGGGGTGCATTCATGGCTGTCGTACCTGTTAAAAGGGTCAGATGTTTGGACAGCTTAGCAGTCAGTTGATCATTTGGACGTCTATGCTCCTGTGAACTTCCTTGGCTGGAAAACATGCATGCATCTGACGCGATCGGGCCAACTGTTGCTGCTGGGTGTGCTCGGCTTGAGTGGCTGCGTACGTCTGGGGCCGGATTTTCAGTCGCCGAAGCCCGCGTGGATCGAGCACTGGAGCTCCCCTGCCCTTGAACAATCCAGTCAACGCAGCCTGAGCCCGGATTTGCGTCAGTGGTGGCAAGTCTTCGGCGATCCCGTCCTCGATCGTCTGATTGCCGAAGCTGATACGAACAATTCGGATCTGAAAATCGCCGGTCTGCGGGTCATGGAAGCTCGTGCGCAACTGGGGATTGCCCAGAGCGGACGCTATCCGCAACTGCAGCAAGCCAGCGCCGACAGTCTGTACTTCAACCGCCGACAATCCGGCGGGAACAATCCTCAGGACAGTCATTTCTGGCAGCACAGTGCCGGGTTCGACATTGGCTGGGAGCTGGACTTCTGGGGGCGTTTCAGCCGAGCGATCGAGTCGGCCGATGCCAGTTACTTCGCCGCCCATGCCAACTATGAAGACGTACTCGTGCTGCTGCGCGCGCAGCTGGCGGATACGTACTTCTTGTTGCGCACAACCGAGGCACGCTTGCGGGTTGCAAGGGAAAACGCCAAACAGCAAAAGCGTAACTTCGAGATCACCGAAAAGCTGTTCAACAGCGGCCAACAAGCCGAACTCGACTTGCAGCAAGCCAGGACACAATACCTGGGCACCCTGAGCACCATCCCCAGCTTCGAGGATCAGTTGCTGCGCACACGCAATGCGTTGGCGGTGTTGATTGGCCAGCCGCCCGGTGCGCTACCGCAACTCATCGACAATGAAGGACTGATCCCGCTGGTCGACCGCGCCGTGCTGCAGGACGTCCCGGCCAATTTGCTGCTGCGACGCCCCGATGTGCGCGCCGCTGAACTGAATGTCGCGGCCCAGTCGGCCTTGATCGGTGTGGCCGAAAGCGATTTCTACCCGTCGCTGACCTTATTGGGCAGCATCGTCTGGTCGGCCGACACGCTCAATGGCACCTCGAGAAGTCTGGACCTGATCGGTGGCCCCAGCCTGCGCTGGAACCTGTTCGACCATGGCCAGATCAGCAACAACGTGCGCGTGCAGGATGCGCGGTTGCAGCAGTTGATCGAGGCTTACCGCGACAAGGTTCGCCAAGCGGCTCGCGAGGCAGATGACGCCGCCAATGGGCTGATCAAATCCCTGGAGCGCGAAAGCATCCTGCGTGAGGCTGAAGTCGCCGCCAAACGTTCGTTGGTGCTGGCGAGCGCCCAGTATCGCGAAGGCTATTCCGACTTTCAGCGGGTGCTGGACGCGCAACGCGCATTGCTGGAGCAACAGGACAATTACCTGGTCAGCCGCAGCAATGCCGTGAGCAATGTGATCGCGCTGTATAAGGCGCTGGGCGGCGGTTGGTACAGCGCCCAGCCGATCGTTGATCCGGCCACCCGCCAGGACATGAAAAAACGCACGGACTGGGGCGATTTACTGGATGAGCCCGCAGCCGCCAAAAAAGGTAACGGACCATGAGTGATGCCGCGCAACCCTCCCCTGAGGCGCCCTCCTCCAAGGCGCCGGAACCGCCTGCCGACCCGGCGAAAAAAGGGCTCAAGTGGGTGCTGCTATTGATCCTCCTGAGCCTGGCCTGGTATCTGTTGGCCGACCGATACACGCCTTATACGCAACAGGCTCGGGTCGGTGCCTTTGTCATTCCGGTGGCCGCGGAAGTGGCCGGTCGGGTCATTCGCGTCAACGTGCGCAACAATCAGGACGTGAAGGCGGGAGACGTGCTGTTCGAGGTTGATCCTCAGCCTTATCAGATTGCCGTCGACCGTGCGCGCGCAGACCTTGAGTCGACACGTCGCCAGATTGGCGCCAGTACCGCCGGCATTGCCTCGGCCCAGGCCAATTTGCGCGCCGCGCAAGCCAACGAACTCAAGGCTCGCCAGGACAATCAGCGCCTTGAAGGTTTGTACCGCGATGACCCCGGGACCATTTCCGTGCGCCTGCTCGAAGTGTCGCGGGCCAACCGCGAACAAGCGGTCAGCCAGGTCGCCGCTGCGCGTGCCGAAGTCCAGCGCGCGCGTGAGCAAGAAGGTGGCAGTGAGGAAGAGAACGCCTTGCTGCGCAGCGCCGCCACCGCGTTGTCGAAAGCCGAACTGGATCTGGCCAATACGCAGATTCGTGCGCGTTCGGCCGGTTTGATCACCGACCTGCGCACTGACGCCGGGCAGTTCGCTGCCGTTGGCACTCCGGTGATGACGCTGATCGCGATCCACGATGTCTGGATCAGCGCGGACATGACCGAAAACAACCTCGGTCGGGTCAGGGTCGATACGCCGGTGGCAATCGTTCTGGATGCGCTGCCGGGCGAGGTGTTTGACGGGCGCGTGCGCAGTGTCGGTTACGGCGTCAGTGTCGGTCAGACGCCGCCACCCGGTACGTTGCCCACTGTGCAGAACAGCCGTGACTGGCTGCGCCCGGCCCAACGTTTTCCGGTGATCATCGAGTTTTCCGAAGACTCGATGGCCAAACTGCAAGACAGTCGGGCCATTCGTACCGGCGGTCAGGCTGAAGTCATGGCGTTCCCCACCGAGGGCAATCCGTTGAATCCACTCGGCCGCTTGTTTGTGGGCCTGATGAGCTGGCTGTCGTATGCCTACTGAGCGCACGCCCCGGGAGCAACGCGCATTGCGCCTGGCCAGCGGCACCGCGATGTGCCTGGCGGCCAGTTTCGGTTTGGGATTGCCGATTCCATTCATTGCTCCGGTGCTGGCGCTGTTGCTGCTCGCCAGCGTCAATCGTCCGCTGCCGTTTAAGGCTGGACTGGCGCTCGCGCTGATCGCAATGTTGACCACCGGTGTCGGCCTGTTGCTGATTCCGATCCTGCGTTATTACCCGGTCAGCGGCGTACTGTTGATCGGCGTATGCCTGTTTCTGGTGTTTCGTTTTGGACTGCGCGGCGGCAACAATTTGATCGTCACTTTTCTGGTGATCGGCCTGACCATGATTTCCTCGGCCGGCGTTGCCGAGTTCGACCTCGCGGCGACGGTCATCGGGGCGCTGGTCAAAGGATTACTGCTGGCCGTGATGGTGGTCGGGCTGAGTCATTGGCTGTTTCCTGAACCTGCCAACGCACCGTCACCGCCAGTCGCGCCGCCGATGCCGGCCGAAGAAGTCAGTCGCGTGGCGCTGCGTGCAACCCTGATTGTGCTGCCGGCGTTTTTACTGGCATTGATCGATCCGGCAAGCTATCTGCCGATCATCCTGAAGGCGGTCGGCCTGGGTCAGCAGAGTTCCACCACAGCCCGCAACGCCGGTCGCGAACTGGTCGGTTCGACCCTGCTCGCCGGTGTGCTGGCGGTGCTGTTCTGGAGTGCACTCAGCCTGTTTGTGCACCTCTGGATGTTTTTTCTGTGGATGCTGCTGTTCGGTCTGATCATTGCGCGCAAGCTCTACGCGCTGAGCCCTACCCGCTTGAGCCCTGGGTTCTGGCTCAACAGCCTGATCACGATGATCATTCTGCTGGGCCAGTCGGTGCAGGACAGCATCGCAGGCAAGGACGTCTACACCGCGTTCGCCGTGCGCATGGGACTGTTCATTCTGGTGACGCTGTATGCCTGCCTGATGGTGTATCTGCTGGATCAGCGGCCGCCAGAACACGCTCAGGGATTGACCTGATACCCCTTACCTTGCAGGCAGCTGGTATAGGCCGTCGAGCTGGTCGAAGCGGCGGTTTTCTGCTGCGCCCGGCGCTCCTGGCGTTGACGCGAGCCACCGACCACCGCGCCTGCCGCTGCCGTCTCTTTGGCGCGATTCTGCCGATAATCCTGCTTTACATCGTCATCGACGCGGTCATAAAACTCGTCGTGCTGGCGCCCGCGAACCTGAGCTCCAGCGGCTCCTGCAGCGGCACCGACCGCCGCGCCTTTCAGGCGGCCACCGGATGTTGGCTGCGTCGATGAACTCTGACTGGCGGCCACGTTGTGGCACTCATTGATGTCCAGCTGTGTCTGTTGCGAGTTCTGCCCTTTCATCGGCACAACCGTTTCTGCCCGACTCTGAGTAGCGACAACCGACAGCGCGAGACACAGGCCAATGCAAGACAACCTGTTCATGAAAACCTCCTGGCATTTTTCTCAGCCATCAAGAGTGTAGATCACCCCCGCTCCCCCTCCTCCGACGGGTGACTGACGGCCCTCACTACACACCGGTTTCGGGTCATGCACATCGAGAATTTGTGCGTCTCGTATTGATATGTTTATTTTCATACGGTTGCAATATGAAATAAAACGTGTCAATTATAGCTGCACACATTTCAGGGACTGCGACATCGCCAGATCGGACGGCTTCTATCCGGACCACCCAAACGCCCCTTCAAGGAGTCAACAAAATGAACAAAAGAGCACTTCTAGGCGCCATGGCACTGTGCGCAACAAGCTTCCTGGCGCATGCCGACGAAGACAGCCTGCGTATCGGTATCGAAGCCGCTTACCCTCCCTTCTCCTTCAAGACACCGGAGGGCAACGTCAGCGGTTTCGACTACGACATCGGCAATGCCCTGTGCGAAGAAATGAAGATCAAATGCGAGTGGGTCATCCAGGAGTTCGACGGCATGATCCCGTCACTCAAAGTGCGCAAGATCGACGCTGTGCTGTCGTCGATGTCGATTACCGAGGACCGGATGAAGTCGGTCGACTTCAGCAAAAAGTACTACCACACGCCGGGCAAGTTCGCGATGAAGGCCGGCAACGTGATCAACGACCCGCTGATTGATCTCAAAGGCAAGAAAGTCGGCGTGCAACGCGCCTCGACTTACGACCGTTTCGCCACCGAACAACTGGCGGAACGCGGGATCGAGGTGGTGCGCTATTCCTCGCAGAATGAGGCGTTCCTCGACTTGGCGTCGGGCCGTCTGGACGCGACGCTGGCCGACATCGTCAACACCAACGAAAGCTTTATCAAAACCGCGGCGGGCAAAGATTTCGCCCTGGTGGGGCCGGACATCAACGACCCGAAATACTTCGGTCGGGGCGCCGGGATCGCGGTGCGTAAAGGTGACAGTGCCAACGTTGCCCGCCTGAGTGCCGCCATTGACGCCATCCGCGAAAATGGCAAGTACCAGCAAGTGATGAGCAAGTACTTCGCGTTCGATATCTACGGCGAATAAGCCTTCACCCGCCACTCTGGCGCCGGCCCCCGGGCAGGCGTCGCTTTGGGCTTGTTTGCGCGCCTCACCGCGCTCGCTTGAGGAACTTCATCATGCTTCACGGCTACGGATCGAGCATTCTCGATGGCGCCTGGCTGACCGTTAACCTGGCCCTGACTTCCATGGCCATGGCGATAGCATTGGGTCTGCTGGGAGCGGCCTTTCGTTTGTCGCCACTGAAATGGCTGGCGATGCTGGGCGAAAGTTATACCACCCTGATTCGGGGCATTCCCGACCTGGTGTTGATCCTGCTGATTTTCTACGGCGGCCAGGATCTGGTGAACCGCGTCGCACTTGCGCTCGGTTACACCCGCTATATCGATATCAATCCCTTTATCGCCGGTGTCTGCACCATGGGGTTCATTTTTGGTGCCTACCTGTCGGAAACCTTTCGCGGCGCCTTTATGGCGATCCCTAAAGGCCAGGCCGAGGCTGGTGCCGCTTATGGCATGAGGGGCGCGCAGGTGTTCTGGCGAATTCTGGTGCCGCAGATGATTCGTTTCGCCCTTCCCGGCTTCACCAACAACTGGCTGGTGCTGACCAAATCCACCGCGCTGATATCGGTCATCGGCTTGCAGGACATGATGTTCAAAGCCAAGAACGCTGCGGACGCCACCCACCAGCCATTTACCTTTTTTCTCGCGGTAGCGGCGCTTTATCTGATGCTGACCAGCCTGTCATTGCTGGTGCTGCGCTATCTCGAAAAACGCTACTCGGTCGGCATCAAAGCCGCCGAACTGTGATGGGGAGCAACCAATGATGCTCGACTACAACCTGATCTGGGAAAACCTGCCGCTGTATTTCAACGGCATCCTGGTGACGCTGAAAGTGCTGCTGATTTCCCTGGCCTTCGGCCTGGTCCTGGCCGTTCCGCTGGCGTTGATGCGGGTGTCTCGGTCGCCGCTGATCAACTTTCCGGCCTGGCTTTACACCTACGTGATCCGCGGCACGCCCATGCTGGTGCAGTTGTTCCTGATCTATTACGGCCTGGCGCAATTCGAGTCGGTACGCCAAAGCGCGCTCTGGCCCTACCTGTCCAGTGCCACCTTTTGCGCATGCCTGGCCTTCGCGATCAACACCAGTGCCTACAGCGCGGAGTTGCTGGCCGGCAGTTTGAAGGCCACGGCACATGGCGAGATCGAAGCGGCCAAAGCCATGGGCATGTCGCGCGTGACCTTGTACCGCCGCATTCTGCTGCCGTCGGCCTTGCGCCGGGCGCTGCCGCAGTACAGCAACGAAGTGCTGATGATGCTGCAAACCACCAGCCTGGCGTCGATCGTCACGCTGGTGGATATCACCGGGGCCGCGCGAACAGTCAGTTCGCGGTTCTACCTGCCGTTCGAGGCGTTCATCACTGCCGGCCTTATCTACCTGGCCCTGACCTTCATTCTGGTTCGTCTGTTCAAGTTGGCCGAGCGCCGCTGGCTGGCGTACCTGGCACCGCGCAAGCATTAAGGAGCTGTTATGGAGCACATTGAATACCTGTTGCCGTGGAGTGCTTCGGGCACCGAGCGGCGCCTGTCACTGTTTCGCTTTGGCAGCGGGCCGCGCAAGGCTTACATCCAGGCCTCCCTGCATGCCGACGAGTTGCCGGGGATGCGCGTGGCGGTGGAACTCAAACGTCGTCTGCGAGTGCTGGAAGAGCAAGGTCGCCTGAACGGGGTCGTCGAGTTGGTGCCGATGTCCAATCCCATCGGCATCGCCCAGATGTTCCAGGCGACCCATCAAGGTCGCTTCGAGTTCTCCAGCGGCAAGAATTTCAATCGTGATTTCCCGGAGTTGACTGAAGCCGTGGCCGCATTGGTGAAAGGCCAACTGGGCGCCGACGCCGACGTCAACACCGCGCTGATCCGTCGCGCCATGGCCGATGTCCTCGCCGACATACCACCAGCCACTTCGGAACTCGATGGCCTGCGTCGCCTGCTGTTGCGGCATGCGTGTGATGCCGACGTGGTGCTGGACCTGCACTGCGACTTCGAATCAATCATGCTGCTTTATGCCATGCCGCAACACTGGCCACGCTTGCGCTCATTGGCCGCGCGCCTGGGCGCCGGTGCCGCCCTGCTGGCCGAAGATGCTGGCGGCAGCGCCTTCGATGAAGCCTGTGCGATCCCTTGGTTACGCCTGGCCGAGCTGTTTCCCGAAGCGGCTATCCCGATGGCGTGCGTGGCCACGACCATCGAATTGCGTGGCATGGCCGACACCGAGCGCGAGCAATGTGTCGACAGCGCCGAGGCCATTCTTGGCTATCTCGCCGAACAAGGGCTGATCAGCGGTGACTGGCCCCAAGCCCCGATATCCGCTTGTGAAGCAACGCCATTCGCCGGGACGCAATACGCCTACGCGCCGCACCCTGGTGTGGTGAGTTTCCTGCAACCGCTGGGCGCCCGGGTCAAGGTTGGCGACCCACTGTTTGAAGTGCTTGATCCGCTGAACGATCGCCACAGCATCGTGCGCGCCAGCACCGACGGCATCCTTTATGCCCGCGAACGTCTGCGTTTTGCCCAACCCGGTTTGTGGCTGGCCAAAGTCGCCGGCACCCGCCTGATTCGCCAGGGCCGCTTACTCAGCGACTGATCCCAGAGAGTTGAAACCATGTACAAACTTGAAATCCAGAACCTGCACAAAAGCTACGGCACTCACGAAGTGCTCAAGGGCGTATCCCTGGAAGCGAAAGCGGGCGACGTCATCAGCATCATCGGTTCCAGCGGCTCAGGCAAAAGCACCTTCCTGCGCTGCATCAACCTGCTGGAACAGCCGAACGCGGGCAATATCGTGCTCAATGGCGAGCAGCTCAAACTGGTGAACAACAAACTCGGTGGCCTGAAGGCTGCCGAACCCCGGCAGTTGCAGCGCATGCGTTCGCGACTGTCGATGGTGTTTCAGCACTTCAATCTCTGGTCGCACATGAGTGCCCTTGAAAACGTCATGGAAGCCCCGGTGCATGTGCAGGGAATGGGCAAGAAAGAAGCGCGGGAAAAGGCCGAGCATTACTTGAACAAAGTCGGCGTGGCGCACCGCATGAACGCGTGGCCGGCGCATATGTCGGGTGGCGAGCAGCAGCGCGTGGCGATCGCACGTGCGTTGGCCATGGAACCGGAAGTGATGCTGTTTGATGAACCGACGTCGGCACTCGACCCCGAGCTGGTCGGCGAAGTGCTGAAGGTCATGCAGGACCTCGCTCAGGAAGGACGCACCATGGTGGTGGTGACCCACGAAATGGGTTTTGCCCGGGAAGTCTCCAATCAACTGGTGTTCCTGCATAAGGGCTTGGTCGAGGAGCGCGGTGATCCGCGTGAGGTGCTGGTAAAACCACAGTCCGAACGGCTGCAGCAGTTTTTGGCCGGCAGCTTGAAGTAATCCGCGCGTTTGCGTCACCGACCCTCGCCCTTGTGCTGCACGTCGAGGGTCGGCTTCGGATACACTCGCGCCAACCTCATGCCAGGCCTTCTCTAATTCTCAGGAAATGTTGAGCCGGATATGCCGACCCCATCGAAAGACACCACGGTCTATGCCGCGCCGGTCATGCGCAAACTGGCGGAAACCGTTTCCGAATTGCCGCCGTCACTGCGCAAGGTGGCCGACTTCATTCTGCGCCACCCGCTGAAGGCGGCGACGCTGACCATTGAAGAGATGGCTCACGTCACGTCCACCTCACCCGCAGCGGTAAACCGCCTGGCCAAAGCCCTGAACCTCGGCGGCTACACCGGCATGAAGGCCGAGCTGGTGGCGACGTTGCAGCAAATGGTCTCGCCCGTCGACAAGCTGCGCAACGAACTGGCGCATCGCCCCGACGGCGCGTTTGGGCTGCAGGAACAAATCCAGAGCGCCACCAGTAACCTGGCGACGGCGGCGAACAACAACCATGAAGACACGTTTGAAGCGTTCGTCACCAGCCTGATCAACGCACGCAAAATCTACATTCTGGGGTTTGGCAACAGCGTCTACTTTGCCGGCCTCGCCGCCTCGACGCTGATGCCGTTCTGTGCGGACGCCACCGCTATCAGCATGGAGGGTGGTAACGAAAACGCCGCTTACCGTCTGGCCGCGATTACCGACCAGGACGTCCTGCTGGCGATTGCCCTGCCGCGTTACTCGCTCGACACCCTGCAACTCGCCCGTTTCGCCCATGAACGCGGGGCCAAGGTGCTGGCAATCACCGATTCGCCTGCATCGCCGCTGACCAGCGTTGCCGATCACGTTCTGTTCGCCCCGGCTGATCACCCGGTCATGACCAGTTCCAACATCGCCGTACTTGCCTTGATCGAAGGGTTGGTCGCTGGGGTGATGGCGCGCAACAAGGAAGCCGTCAAACTGGCGACCGAGTTGACCGAAAGCGTCATGGCTTACCTGCACATCCCCGGCAGCACCAAATCGCCCAAAGCAACCAAGCCACGCTGAGCAGTGTTCGGCTCAGCGGCTTGATGCCCGGCCGGTTTTACGCGCGAGGGTCTGACTGGGAAGCTCTTTGAACAACGCTCGGTAGCTGCTGGAAAACCGCCCCAAATGCCAGAACGACCACTGCATCGCCACTTCGGCCACGGTGGTTTCCAAGGGCGAGCGATTCAGCAGTTCGCGGTGGGCGCTGTTGAGTCGGCGCAGACGCAGCCAATGGGTCGGCGTCATGCCGGTGTACGCCTTGAACGCGTGCTGCAACTGACGCAATGACACCCCGGCAACCCGGGAAAGCTCCAGCAGGTTCAGGGTTTCTTCCGGGGAATCGGCCGCCCATTCACCAATGCGCTTCATCACCGCCCGCTCATCAGCGCGGCGCTGCAAACCGCCGCGATCCAGGCAAACCGAGGCGTTGTCGAGGATGTACAGACAGTCTTCCAGCAACTGCTGGGTCAAGGCCTCTTTGCTCGGCGGATCGAGGGTTTGCGCCAACCGGGTCAAAGTCCCGCTCAGCCAGCGACTGAACAGCGCGTTCTGCCCCGAATTCAGCGGCGCCATGAACAGCCCTTCGAGCCTGGCGACATTCAGACCGTGACGCTGAACGAACTCCGGCCCGAACACCACGGCGATTTCCTGGTAGTTCTCCGGCGTGATCCAGATGTTGCGGCTTTCTTCATTCAGCACGTACAGCGCGTTGTCACTGCGATCGAAACAGAACGCCAGTGCACCCTCGGGTGCGCTGAAATTCTGCTCGACCCGGGTGTTCATGTGTTCTTCGTAAATCTCTACGCCCTGCAGGTCGAGGTAACGCACCCGCCCGGCGAAATGCCCCGGCGACATCTGCTGGTAATGCTGGACCCAACCGGGTGTGGCGCGGATTTGCTCGGCGACATCGGCGGTATCGAACGCTTGGACCTGTAATGGATTGCACGCTGTCATGGGTGACCTTACGCACTCGTTTGGTGCGTTTTGGTGCTGCTGAAAGTGGATAGATGGAACGTCAAGGCTCGCCCAAGATAGTCGTCAACGCGTCCCAGGGGAAGTGTGTGGCGGATGAAACCACCCTCCCCGGCGTTAATAAAACCAATAACGAGGTCTTTATGAATGTCCCTTTCGATCAGCTGCTCACGTGGCTGAAAGATCACAAGATTACCGAAGTCGAGTGTGTCGTCAGCGACCTGACCGGCATTGCACGCGGCAAAATTGCGCCCACCAACAAGTTCCTGCATGAGCGAGGCATGCGCCTGCCGGAAAGTGTGCTGTTGCAAACGGTAACCGGGGACTTTGTCGACGACGACATTTACTACGACCTGCTCGACCCGGCCGACATCGACATGGTGTGCAAGCCGGTTTCCGATGCGGTGTACGTGATCCCGTGGGCAATCGAGCCCACCGCAATCGTGATCCACGACACCTTCGACAAGTTCGGCAACCCGATCGAACTGTCGCCGCGCAACGTGCTGAAGAAAGTCTTGCAGTTGTACACCGACAAAGGCTGGAAGCCGATTGTCGCGCCGGAAATGGAGTTTTACCTGACCCAGCGCTGCGAAGACCCGGACTTGCCGCTCAAGGCGCCGATGGGCCGTTCGGGCCGTGCGGAAAGTGGGCGTCAGTCGTTTTCCATCGACGCCGCCAACGAATTCGACCCGCTGTTTGAAGACGTCTACGACTGGTGCGAATTACAGGGCCTGGACCTCGACACGCTGATCCACGAAGACGGCCCGGCGCAGATGGAAATCAACTTCCGTCATGGCGACGCGCTGGACCTGGCCGACCAGATCACCGTGTTCAAACGCACCATGCGCGAGGCAGCGCTCAAGCACAATGTTGCGGCGACGTTCATGGCCAAGCCGATTGGCGACGAGCCGGGCAGCGCCATGCACATTCACCAGAGCGTGGTGGACATCGCCACCGGCCAGCCGATCTTCGCCAATGCCGACGGGCAGATGAGCGAGCTGTTCCGGCATTACATCGGCGGCCTGCAGAAATACATCCCCAAAGTGCTGCCGATGTTTGCGCCCAACGTGAACTCGTTCCGCCGTTTCCTTCCGGACACCTCGGCACCGGTAAACGTCGAATGGGGCGAAGAAAACCGCACCGTGGGCCTGCGTGTGCCGACCTCCAGCCCTGAGGCGATGCGCGTGGAAAACCGCTTGCCCGGCGCCGATGCCAACCCGTATCTGGCCATCGCCGCCAGCCTGCTGTGCGGTTACCTCGGCATGGTCGAGCGCATCGATCCGAGCGCTGCGGTACAGGGCCGGGCCTACGAACGACGCAACCTGCGCCTGCCAATCACCATCGAAGACGCGCTGACGCAGATGGAAGAATGCGAAACCATCGAGCGTTATCTGGGCAGCAAGTTTGTCCGCGGTTATGTCGCGGTCAAGCGAGCGGAACACGAGAACTTCAAGCGCGTGATCAGCTCCTGGGAGCGGGAGTTTTTGCTTCTTAGTGTCTGAAAACCACACGTCATATGAGATCACGTTTCCTTTGTAGGAGCCGGCTTGCTGGCGATGGCGGTGTATCAATCAACATTGATGGCGCCTGACACACCGCCATCGCCAGCAAGCCGGCTCCTACAGAGGGACAGTAAAACTCAGGAAGAATCCAACAACTCCAAGAGGTGTCGATATGCGTCTATTGAAATCCGTGGTCCCGGTCGCGCTGGCCCTGCTGTTCAGCGCTATTGCCCAGGCTCAACCACAGGTCAGCGTCTACAACTGGACCGATTACATCGGCGAAACCACCCTCGCCGACTTCCAGGCTACATCCGGAATCAAGGTGATCTACGACGTTTTCGACTCCAACGAAACCCTGGAGGGCAAACTGCTCGCCGGTCGTACCGGGTATGACGTGGTGGTGCCGTCCAACCACTTCCTCGCGCGCCAAGTGAAGGCCGGCGCGTTCCTCAAGCTGGATCGCGCACAGCTGCCGAACTTCAAGAACCTTGACCCGAAACTGCTGGCGCTGCTTGAGAAAAACGATCCGGGTAACGAGCACTCGGTGCCTTACCTGTGGGGCACCAATGGTATCGGCTACAACGTCGACAAGATCAAGCAAGTGCTGGGCATCGATCACATCGACTCCTGGGCCGTGCTGTTCGAACCGGAAAATATCAAGAAGCTCAGCCAGTGCGGCGTGTCGATGATGGACTCGGCGGATGAAGTCTTCCCCGCGATCCTCAACTACATGGGCATGGACCCGCGCAGCGAAAATCCCGAGGACTACAAGAAGGCCGAAGCCAAGCTGCTGAGCATCCGGCCTTACATCACCTACTTCCACTCATCCAAGTACGTGTCGGACCTGGCCAACGGCGACATCTGCGTGGCGTTCGGTTATTCCGGCGACGTGTTCCAGGCCGCCAACCGCGCCAAGGAAGCCAAGAACGGCGTGAACATCGCCTACGCGATTCCGAAGGAAGGCAGCAACCTGTGGTTCGATTTGCTGGCGATTCCTGCCGACGCCAGCAACACGAAAGAGGCGCACGCCTTCATCAACTACCTGCTCGACCCACAAGTGATCGCCAAGGTCAGCGCCTCGGTCGGTTACGCCAACCCCAACCCGGCCGCCAAACAATTCATGGACCCTGAGTTGGTGAACAATCCCGAGGTTTATCCGCCTCAGGAAGTGCTCGACAAACTCTACATCTCGACCACCCCGCCCCAGGCGATCATGCGGCTGATGACCCGTTCCTGGAGCAAAGTGAAGTCCAACAAATGAATCAGTACAACCACGAACATGCGCGTTCCTATTACGCGGCATCGGCCCATACGCTGACGCCCTTCCCTGCGCTGGAAGAGGACCTTGTCGCCGATGTCTGCGTGGTCGGCGGCGGGTTTACCGGGGTCAACACGGCCATCGAACTGGCTCAGCGCGGGCTCTCGGTGATTTTGCTGGAAGCCCGGCGGATCGGCTGGGGCGCCAGCGGGCGCAACGGTGGCCAGTTGATCCGCGGCATTGGCCATGACGTCAGTGGTTTCGCCCGGCACGTCGGTGTAGAAGGAGTGCGTTACCTGGAGCGCGCGGGGACCGAATCGGTGGAACTGGTGGGTAAGCGCATCCTCGAGCACGGCATCGATTGCGACCTGCGCTGGGGGTTTTGCGAACTGGCCAATACCAAGGCACAGTTCGCGGCGTTCAAGGCCGAGCAGGAAGGCCTTTTCGAATCGGGTTACGCCCATGAAACGCGCTTGGTCGGGCCGGAGCAGATCCGTGAACACGTGGTGAACTCAGGCGTGTATGCCGGTGGCCTGGTGGACATGGGGTCGGGGCACTTGCACCCGCTTAATCTGGTGCTCGGTGAGGCGCGACTGGCGCGATCGCTTGGGGTGCAGATCTTCGAACAGAGCCCGGTGCTGGAGTTGATTCATGGCAATAGCGTGCAGGTGCGTTGTACCGGTGGCACGGTGCGCGCCGGCAGTTTGGTGCTGGCGTGTAACGCGCACCTGGACGAACTCGAACCGAAGCTCAGCGGCAAGGTGCTTCCGGCGGGCAGCTACATCATCGCCACCGAGCCATTGGCGCCTGACGTCGCAACGCAGTTGATCCCGCGGAACCTGGCGCTGTGCGACCAGAAAGTCGGCCTGGATTACTACCGGCTCTCGGCGGACCGGCGTTTGCTGTTCGGCGGTGCCTGCCATTATTCCGGGCGTGATCCGGCAGACATCGCCGCCTACATGCGCCCGCAAATGCTCAAGGTGTTCCCGCAACTGGCCGATGTGCGCATTGATTATCAATGGGGCGGCAAGATTGGTATCACCGCCAATCGCTTCCCGCAGGTCGGGCGCTTGAGCCAGCATCCGAACGTGTTCTACGCACAGGGTTATTCCGGTCACGGCCTGAACGTGACCCACTGGTGCGCCAAACTGCTGGGCGAAGTGATTCATGCCGGGCACAGCCAAGGCTTCGACGTATTCAGCGCCGTGCCCCACATGACCTTCCCCGGCGGCCCGAAGCTGCGATCACCGCTGCTGGCCCTCGGCATGTTCTGGTATCGCCTGCGCGAAATCCTTGGCTAAATTGCTGGCGATGGCGCCCCCAACATCACCGCAAGCCTCAAGGCCCGATCGCCAGCAAGCCGGCTCCTACAATGGCCGTGCGCAGCCGATCCACCGGGTAAACACAAACCCCTGTAGGAGCTGGCTTGCTGGCGATGGCGCCCTCAACATAACCGCAAGTCTCAGGCCGCCATCGCCGGCAAGCCGGCTCCTACAATGGCCGTGCGCAGCCGATCCACCGGGTAAACACAAACCCCTGTAGGAGCTGGCTTGCTGGCGATGGCGCCCTCAACATCACCGCAAATCTCAGGCCCAATCGCCGGCAAGCCGGCTCCTACAATGGCCGTGCGCAGCCGATCCACCGGGTGAACACAAACCCCTGTAGGAGCCGGCTTGCTGGCGATGGCGCCCTCAAGATCAGCGCAAGTCTCAAGGCCGCCATCGCCGGCAAGCCGGCTCCTACAATGGCCGTGCGCAGCCGATCCACCGGGTAAACACAAACCCCTGTAGGAGCTGGCTTGCTGGCGATGGCACCCTCAACATCACCGCAAATCTCAGGCCCAATCGCCGGCAAGCCGGCTCCTACAATTGCCGTGCGCAGCCGATCCACCGGGTGAACACAAACCCCCTGTAGGAGCCGGCTTGCTGGCGATGGCGGCCGAAAGATCAGTGCAGGACTCAAGGCCCGATCGCCGGCAAGTGGCTCTTAGTCCGCCTTTTAATTTGCTCAATCGCAAGGCACTTCTATATTGAGGAGGTGCTCTGACTTTCCTGCCTCCTGGCGAGTGCGGCCTATGGCTACGACTGACCAACTGATCATCTGCGAGCACTGCGACTGCGTGTATCAAAAAGTCACGCTCGCCAAACATCAGAAAACCCTCTGTACGCGCTGCGGCGGCGTGCTTCAGCGCTATAACGGCCTGACGGTGGAGCAGCGGCTGGCGCTGACCGTCACCGCGCTGATGCTGTGGATGTTCGCCAATTTCTACCCGGTCATGAGCATCAGCCTGCAAGGCCTGAAAAACAGCGCGACGCTGTGGGATTCGGTGCAGGCCCTGAGTCTGGGCCCGATTACCTTCATCGCGATGGTGGCGGCCATCTCCATGATCATCGCGCCGATTTTCCAGTTGCTGCTGCTGATCTGGGTCCTGAGTTTTGCCCTCGCCTCCCGTCGTTCGCCGGGTTTCAAATTCTGTATGCGCTGGCTGGAAACCCTGCGGCCCTGGAGCATGCTGGAAGTCTGCCTGCTGGGGGCGATGGTCGCGGTGATCAAGCTTGCCGGGTTGCTCGACGTCCTGCCCGGCATCGGCCTGTTCGCCCTGGCCATCCTCAGCCTGATGATGATCCGCATCGCCGGGCGCGATGTCCGTGAACTGTGGGATGTCTTATGACCACGCCACCAGTCGCCAGCGAACTCAACCTGTGTCTCTGCCACAGCTGCGGCCTGGCCTGTGACATGACCGGCGACCCCCACGAATGCGAACGCTGCGGAGCGCCGCTGCATCGGCGCAAAACCAACGCCCTGACCCGAACCTGGGCCTACTTGATCACATCGTTGGTGTTTTACATCCCGGCCAATGTGTTACCGGTGATGAACACCAAAATGGTCGGCAGCGGCGCGGACAGCACAATCATGGGCGGTGTGCTGGATTTCTGGCAGCACGGCGCCTGGGACATCGCCCTGATCATTTTCATTGCCAGCATCGCGGTGCCGGGCATCAAGTTCGTCGCCCTGTCGTTATTGCTGGTGACCGTTCAGCGCGACAGTGATTGGGCGCGCAAGGAGCGCTCAAAAATGTACCGTTTCGTCGAGCTCATCGGTTATTGGTCGATGCTTGACGTGATCGTGGTCGCCCTGGTGGCTTCGTTGGTGAAGTTCCAGGCGCTGGCCGATATCGAACCGCGCGCGGGCATTCTGTTTTTTGGTCTGGTGGTGGTGTTCACCATGCTGTCGGCGATGAGTTTCGACCCACGTCTGATCTGGGATCAGCAACATTCCGAAAACGAGGAGGTCATGGATGAAGTCTCAAGCCGCTGACGGGCCGCAAGCTCCCGGGCAGGCCCCCATCAAGACCCGCCGCTACAGCGTTTCATTGGTGTGGATCGTGCCGATTGTCGCGGTGCTGGTGGGTATTTCGCTGGTGGTGCACAGCATTTTGCAGGAAGGACCGACCATCACCGTCACGTTCAAGACCGGTAGCGGCCTGACCGCCAACAAAACCGAAGTCAAATACCGCAACGTGGTGATCGGGCATGTCTCCGACGTGGAACTGAGCGGCGACCAGAAAAGCGTCAACGCCACCATCAAACTGTCCAAGCAGGCGGAAAGTTTCACCCGCGAAGATTCGCAATTCTGGGTGGTACGACCCCGCATCGGTGCTGGCGGTGTGTCGGGCATCGATACACTGCTGTCCGGGGACTACATAGGCGCCGACATCGGCCAGGCCAATGCCCGGTCGAAGAATTTCACCGGACTGGAAAATCCGCCCCCCATTACCTACGGCGAACCCGGAAAGCGCTTTACGCTGCACACCCAGGACCTGGGCTCGCTCGACATTGGTTCCCCCGTCTACTACCGCAAAATTCCGGTCGGCCAAGTGGTCGCCTATGCCTTGGATGCCGACGGCAAAGGGGTGAACCTCGAAGTCTTCATCCATTCGCCCAACGATGCCTTCGTCACCGATAACACCCGGTTCTGGAATGCCAGCGGCATTGATGTCAACGTCGGCGCCAACGGTTTTTCGGTGAAGACCGAGTCGCTCTCGTCCATTTTGGTGGGCGGCATCGCGTTCAGGGCTCCGGAATACAGCCCCAACGATAAACCGGCGCTAGAGGACAAAGGCTTCGAGCTGTTCGAAGACCAGCAAACCGCCCTCGCCCCGCCCAGCGGCAAGGCGCAGTTCCTGAGTTTGCGTTTCGACCAGGCATTGCGCGGGCTGAAGGTCGGTGCGCCGGTGGAATTCCTCGGCATCGAGTTCGGCAGGGTCGTGTCAGTCAATCTGGATTTCGACCCGAAAAAACGCAGCTTTCCGGTCAACGTCGGCATCGTGATCTACCCACAACGGCTCGGCCAGGCCCACGCCAGAATGCTTGAAGCGTTGAAGCATGACCCCAATGACGAAGCCGCCGGCGTACGGTTGATGGGCAGCTTCATCGAAAACGGTCTGCGGGCCCAGGCCCGCAGCGGCAACCTGTTGACCGGCCAGTTGTACATCGCACTCGATTTCTATCCCAAAGCGGAGAAAGTCGTGTTCGACCCGACCGCCCGCCCTGTCAGCATTCCCACCATTCCTGGCAGCCTCGAACAGTTGCAGGAAAAACTCGAAGGCATGGTCAACAAGATCAACCAACTGCCCATCGAGCGCATCGCCGGCAACCTCGACAGCAACCTCGTAGAGCTGCGCAAGGGCCTCGCGCAATTCAACGCCAAGACCCTGCCTGGCGTGCAAACCACCCTGGCAGACGTCAGCAAAACCCTGCAATCGGCCAGCTCGACCCTTGCCGAAGACTCGCCGCAACGCGAGCAATTGACCCAGACCCTGGAAGAACTCGGGCGCATGTCGCGCTCCCTGCGTGAGCTCTCGGATTACCTGGGCCGGCATCCAGAGTCGCTGATTCGCGGTCGTCCCAATAACGCAGCACCGACGGACCTACAGGGCCCACCGCGCAACTGACCACAGGAGCAACACCCATGGCTTTTCCGCTGAAGATTACCTTGGTCACTGCGTGTCTACTGCTCGCCGCCTGCCGCAGTGACCCGATTCAGTTCCACACCCTGACCCCGGCACAATTGAGCGGCACCGCACGAGGCAACGGCGGGGAAATCCAGATCGAAAGCCTCAGCGTACCGCCCCAGGTCGATCGCCCGCAGATCGTCATTCGTCAGGGCAATAGCGGCCTGGCAATTCTCGAAACCCAATGGTGGGCCGCGAGTCTGGTGGACGAGTTGCGCAGTGCTCTGGTGGATCAACTGGCCAACAGCAGTCCGCAACGAAGAGTGTCAGTACGTCTGGATGTGCAACGCTTTGACTCGATTCCCGGGCAGTACGGTTTGATCGACGTCAAATGGCGCCTGCGCAATCCCGGCGAAGGCGATAGCACGCTGATTACGTGCCGCAGCACCTTGCAGACGCCTTCAGGCCCCTCCATTGATGACTTGGTGGTGGCCCAGCAAAACAACGTCAAACGCCTGGCCGCGTTGATCAGCCAGGCAGCAACCACTGCGAAGCGAGGCTGTCCGTCTGCCAACTGACACCGATACAGAACGCCCGATATGGTTTTCCCTCGATGGCAAAGCACGTAGGATGCCGGCCAACCACCGAGGCTGACCGATGTTCCATTCAGGCACTTTTCAGGGTTCCAGCGTCAGAATCCTGATTTATCTTCTGTTCACGATCCAGCTCATCTCCATGGGGGCGATGGAAATGAGCGGCCCGTTCTGGCCGGTCTACCTGCGCGGGCTGACCTCGTCGGAATCGCTGTTCAGTTTCGCCAGCATCGCCGTGTACGTCGGCCCGATGCTGGGCATCATGCTGACCAGTGCCTTCTGGGGCCGGATCGGCGACCGTTATGGCCACAAGTTGATGATGATTCGTGCCTTGGCCGGTTTGTCGTTGACTCAGTTGGGGTTGGCACTGTGCAGCGATATCTGGGTGATTCTGCTGCTGCGCTTCCTGCAAGGCGCTTTTGCCGGGTATATCGCGCCAGCCCAGGCTTACGGGGTCAGTATCGAGGCGCCTTCACGGCGGGCCCGTCTGTTTGCGATCCTGCAAATCTCCACCAACGTCGGCTCGTTGCTCGGCGCAGTGGTCGGCGGTCTGATTCTCGATTACGCGACTTTTTTCTGGATCAATCTCATCGCTTCGGCGCTCTGCGCGGTGTGCACCGTGGTGGCGGCCGTGACGTTGCCGGATGTGCCGCCCGTGAAAAAAACGCCGGTGGTGGATGCTGCGCCGCAGCCGGGTCGGGCACGCGGCGTGTGGCAGGGCTCGCCCCTGATGTCGCTGCTGGGCGTAATGGGCATTCTGCTGTTGGCGCGGATGCTGCCGCAGACATCGTTTTCGTTGTACGTCAGCTCGGTGTTTGAAGTCGGCAATTCGGTCACGGGCCTGTGTTACGGTTTGCTGGCACTGGGCTTCATCCTTTCGGCGACCCGCTGGGCACGCTACTTCGAACACCGGACCCAACAGCAAACCCTGCAGCGAATGTCCTGGGTTGTCATTGGCTGCATCGGCCTGACCGGCGTCGCCGGCCTTACCCGAAACCCGGCCGTGTTTGTCATGGCCTACTTCCTGTGGGGCGTGCTGCTGGGCGCCACGACGCCGGTGCTGATGGCGCTGATTTCCAAAACGGTCGACAGTTCGCAACAGGGCTACGTACTGGGAGTGGCTCAAAGCACCGCGCAACTGGCCTCCATCGCAGGTATTTCCCTGGGCGGTTTGCTCAGTCAGGTCTACGGCCTGCAATACACCTATCTGACCGTTTGCCTGGCCTACGCAATGGCCTTGGTGCTCATTGTCGCCTTGCGTTATCGATCAGTACTGTTGCAACCGGACGAAGCGCCACGCTGCGACTGATCAGCCTCCCCCTTGCGCCGCAGGGGTGCAGTCACTTAGGATTGGGAATACTTCTCAATCGCTAAAAATTATCATCCATGAGCGATACCCTGCCCGCGACTCATCACAATCACCTGCGCGCGATCGAGGCTCTCTATACCGGCCATCACGGCTGGTTGTACGCCACGCTGCGCAAAAAACTGGGCAACGCCATGGATGCGGCGGACCTGGCGCAAGACACCTTCACACGCATACTGGCCTCCAGGGTCGCGGTCATTGAACAACCCCGCGCCTACCTGAGCTGTGTGGCCAAGGGCATTCTGGTCAATTGGTATCAGCGCAAGGCGCTTGAACGCGCCTATCTGGATGCCCTCGCGCTGTTGCCTGCTCCTGAAGCACCCTCGCCCGAATTGCGTTTCCTCGTGCTGGAAACCCTGCATGAAATCGACGCGATGCTCGACGCCCTGCCGCCGCTGGTCAAACGCGCGTTCCTGCTGTCGCAGATCAGCGGGCTGAAATACGACGACATCGCCACGCAACTGGACGTGTCGCTGATCACCGTGAAGCGCTACATGAAACAGGCCTTCGTTCAATGCCTGATGCTGGTGGAATGAATGTCGACCTACGCCACGCCTACTCAGATTGATCCACAAGTACTCGACGAAGCGGCCGAGTGGCTGATGCGCATCAGCGAAGGCGACCTTGACGATACCGAGCGCGCCGAGTGGGAATGCTGGCGCGTCAGCAGCCCTGAACGCAGCCGCGCCTGGGGCCGGGCCCAACTGCTGCAAAGCAAGCTGGGCGGCCTGCCCCCGTCATTGGCGATGTCGGCGCTGGATCGTCCGAGCAATCCCGAGCGCCGCGTGGCCCTCGGCAAACTGGCGATGATACTGGCCGTGTTGCCCGCCGGTTGGGGCAGTTGGAAGCTGGTTGAAACCCAGCAATGGTCGGCCGACTACCGGACCTCCGTGGGCCAGCAACGCGAGTTGACGCTGGCCGATGGCTCGCGCATTACACTCAACACCGATTCGGCGATCGATGTGCTGTTCGACGCCCGTCAACGGCTGATCAATTTGCGTGAAGGTGAAATCCTGGTGCAGACCGCGCCGGATGCAGCCCCCCAGTCCCGACCGTTTCTGGTGACCACCCGTCAAGGGCGAATGCAGGCATTAGGCACACGGTTTACGGTGCGCGAACTGCAAGCCCGCACTCAACTCGCGGTGCTGGACGGCGCTGTCAGGGTGGAACTGCCCGGTGGCAACGGCGTAACACCCTTGATCGTCAATGCAGGGCAACGCACCGATTTTTCATCGCAGGCTTTCGGCCTGCTGAACCCGGTGGACCGTTCCGTCAGCGCCTGGACCCAAGGCATGCTGATGGCCGACAACATGCGTCTGGCCGACTTCGTCGCGGAACTGGCGCGTTATCGCAAAGGCTTCGTGCGTTGTGATCCGGCGATTGCCGATCTGCGCATTTCTGGCGCGTTTCCCATCAGCGATACCCAACGCACCTTGAACATGCTGGTGCAAACCTACCCGGTGCTCGCAACCGGCCACTTGAGCGGTTATTGGGTGACGCTCTCCCCCGCCTGAACCTCGCGCAAAAAAAAATGGCTGAGCAGGTGATACTTTTTTTGATCTCGACTGGCAAGGAAAGGAAGAACTTCTCAACCTCGTCGAAAGGGTCATCACTCCATGTTCGTTGCACGCCCTCTGCGTTCGGATCGCTCACTCAAGCTGGCTATCCGCAGCGCGCTGCTAAGCCTTGCCCTGACCGGCGTCGCCTGCCCCGTTGCCCTTGCCGCGCCAGCGTCACTGGATGCCACTGCGACCCGCGCCTACAGCATTGCCCCCGGCCCGCTGGGGGCAACCTTGTCGAAGTTCGCGGTGGACGCCGGCATTGCGCTGTCATTCCAGCCATCGATGACCGAGGGCCTGATGAGTCCGGGGCTTTCCGGCACGTACTCGACCCAGGAAGCGATCACCCGACTGTTGTCCGGCAGCGGTCTGCAAATAGTGCCGCGCACTGATGACAGCTACACCCTGGCGCCGATCCCGGCCAACAGCGAGGGTGACCTGACCCTTGCCGAAACCACGATCAACGGCACCGACGGTCGCAAGGGCAGCTTGCCGCCAGCCTACCCGGGCGGTCAGGTCGCCCGTGGCGGGCGTCTCGGCATGCTGGGCAACAAGGACGTGATGGACGCGCCGTTCAGCGTCAGCAACTACACCTCGACGTTGATGAAAGATCAGCAGGCCGTGACAGTGGCCGATGTGCTGGAGCGCGACTCCTCGGTACGCTCCACTGGCCAGACCGGCGGCATTGTCGATTCCTTCTTCATTCGCGGCTTCCCGGTGGGCGAAGGCAACCTCGGCGAACTGGCGTTCGACGGTGTATACGGCGTTGCACCCAACTACCGGGTCTTCACCGAATACGCCGAGCGCATCGAAGTGATCAAGGGCCCCGGCGCCCTGCTGTACGGCATGTCGCCCAACAGCGGTGTCGGTGGCGTGATCAACGTAGTCCCCAAGCGTTCTCTCGATGAGGACCTGACCCGTTTCACCGCCAGCTACGCCATGGATTCGCAGATCGGCGGGCACGTCGATGTCAGCCGCCGCTTCGGCGAAGAACGCCGCTTCGGTGTGCGCGTCAACGGCAGCACCCAGCAAGGTGACACGGCCATCGACGATCAATCCCGGGACGTCGACATCGGCGCCATCTCGCTGGACTATCAGGGTGATCGCCTGCGAACCACCCTGGACCTGATCAGCCAGAAAGAACAATTCGACGCCGCGTCCCGTCCGTTTCTCATTGCCTCGGGCGTGGAGATTCCCTCCGCCGCCAACGGCCGCACCAACGTGAGCCAGGACTGGGGATGGGCCGAAACCCGCGATAAATCGGCCCTGCTCGGTGCCGAGTACGACCTCAACGACGCCTTGACCGTGTTCGCCCACGCCGGTGGCGGCCGGTCGGACGTGAAGCGGATGTCTGATCAGACCCCGACCATTCTCAACAACGCGGGTGACACCTCTTCAATCCCGGGCTACTACAAATTCGAAGTCGAGCGCTACACCGTCGACGCCGGTGCCCGCCTGCGCTTCGACACCGGTCCGATCAGCCACAGCACCACGTTGCAGGTCACCCGTTACCGCGACGAGCTGAAACGCGGCATCATTTCCGGCCCGGCCGTGCTGTCGAATATGTACCACCCGATCGACCGTCCGAAACCGTCCATTGCCGAACCGGATGCCCTTAAAGTTTCCGAGACAGAACTGTCGGGCGTGGCGTTGGCCGACACCCTTTCGGTACTGGATGAGCGCTTGCAGGTCACTGTCGGCCTGCGCAAGCAGAACATCGAATCCGATAACTTCAACGCGGCCGGCGCCGTCACCACGTCTTATGACGAAAGCGAGACCACGCCGCTGTTCGGGGTGGTGGTCAAGCCCTGGGACCACGTGTCGTTCTACTACAACTACATCGAAGGCTTGAGCAAGGGCGACATCGCGCCGGCCACCGCGTCGAACTCCGGCGAGATCTTCGCGCCGTACATTTCCCGCCAGCAGGAAGTCGGGGTCAAGGTCGACTACGGCACCTTCACCTCCACGCTCAGCCTGTTCCAGATCAAGAAACCCGCCGGCGAGCTGGCCTCCGGTGTGTTCTCGGTACAAGGTGAACAGCGCAACCGGGGCGTGGAGTTGAACGTGTTTGGCGAGATCGCCCAAGGCACTCGCCTGCTCGGTGGCGTCACCGTCCTCGACGCCGAACTGACCAAGACCGGAACCGTTGCCAATCGCGGCAACAAACCGGTGGGCGTGCCCGAGGTCCAGGCCAACTTATGGGCCGAGTGGGATACGCCGTGGATCGAAGGTTTGACGCTGACCAGCGGCGCGATCTACACCGGCAGCCAATACGTTAACCAGGCCAACACCCAGGAACTCGACCCCTGGACCCGGTTCGATGTAGGCGCACGTTACGCCACGCGCATCGCGGATCGTCCGACCACGTTCCGGGCCACGGTGCAGAACGTTTTCGACCGTGAGTACTGGTCCGGAGTCGCGTCCTATGGCGCCTTCTCACAAGGTTCGCCGCGCACCCTGCAACTGTCGGCGACCGTCGACTTCTGAAACGTTCAGCCCCGGGCAACGGCCTGAGCCGTTGCCCGGTCTGGCTACCTGCAAAGGTTTCAACCATGGCAACTGTTCATCCACGCCGCCACGCCTTCGCGGCCCTGCTATTGGCGGGACTGCTGGGCGTGGTGTGGTTTTCTCTGGCGCCGCGCACCGCGCTCGCGGCGAGTCCGGATCCCGCCGCCGTCACGATCACTGACCTGCTGGGCCGCAAGGTCAAGGTTCACCTCCCGGTCAGGCGGGTGATTCTCGGCGAGGGGCGCCAGTTGTACCTGGTCGCCGCGCTGGATACGCAAAACCCCATCGAGCGCATCGTCGGTTGGCGCAAGGACTTGATTCAGTCCGACCCTGACACTTACGGCGCCTATCTGCGCAAGTTCCCCGACATCGCCAGGATTCCCACGTTCGGCGGCTTCGAGGACGGCACCTTCGACATCGAGCAAGCGATCTCGCAACAACCGGACGTCATCGTCCTGAACATCGAAGCGCAGCACGCCACCGAAGATGCGCGCTACATCGAGAAGCTCGACGCGCTGGGGATCCCGGTGGTCTACGTCGATTTTCGCAACAACCCGATGCAAAACACCGAGCCGACCATGCGCCTGTTCGGCCAGTTGTTTGGCAAGGAGGCGCGCGCCGAGGCGTTTATCGACTTTCGCAATCAACAGATCCGTCGTGTCACCGACGTCATCGAGGCCAAACACCCTGCGCGGCCCAATGTATTCATCGAGCGAATCGGTGGGTACACCGACGATTGTTGCCTGAGTTTCGGCAACGAAAATTTTGGCCTGTTTGTCGACATGGCCGGTGGCAACAACATCGCCAAAAGTATCATTGTGAACACCTTTGGCCAGTTGAACCCCGAACAGGTGATCGTCGCCAACCCGGATCAAGTGGTCGTCACCAGCGCCAACTGGCAAGCCTTTGCGCCCGGCGGTCGCTGGGTGGGCGTCGGACCGGGCGCGGATCTGGCACAAGCGCGGCACAAACTGGCCTGGTACACCCAACGTCCGGCCTACGCGGGTATCAAGGCGCAGAACGATCAAGCGTTTCATGCCATCTGGCACCAGTTCTACAACAGCCCTTATCAATTTGTGGCCATCCAGCAATTGGCCAAGTGGTTTCATCCGGCGCTGTTTGCCGATCTGGATCCCGACGCCGCGTTTCGCGAACTCCACGAACGCTTCCTGCCCGTGCCCTACCAGCCGGGCTACTTCGTCAGCCTTGAGAAAACCGGGGGCAAGCCATGAGTTCGTTAGGCGAACTGCCTATTGCGCAGAGCGTGACGTACCGTCAACGGGTCCTGCGAAAACGGCTGATCCTGGCTGCGCTGGCGGTGTTGCTGGTGTTCAGCGTGCTGCTCGATCTGGCACTGGGGCCGGCCAGTTACAGCCTGAGTGAAGTGCTCGGCGCCCTGTTTTCACCGGACACGGCATCGGCGCAAGTGCGGGTGGTGATGTGGGACATCCGCTTGCCGGTCGCGCTGATGGCAGTTGCGGTCGGCGCGGCGCTGTCGCTGGCCGGTGCGCAGATGCAGACGATCCTCAACAACCCGCTGGCCAGTCCGTTCACCCTGGGCCTTTCTGCTGCCGCCAGTTTTGGTGCGGCAATGGGGCTGGCTTTCGGGGTGGCGCTGTTTCCGCTGGCGGCGCAGTACATGGTGCCGCTGAACGCGTTCATCATGGCCATGCTTTGCGCGCTGCTGATTCACTTTCTGAGCATGCGTCGCGGCGTAACCGCCGAAACCATCGTGTTGCTCGGCATTGCCCTGGTATTTACGTTTAACGCGTTGTTGGCACTGGTGCAGTTTTTTGCCACCGAGCAAGCGGTGGCGGCCGTAGTGTTCTGGACCATGGGCAGCCTGACCAAAGCCACCTGGCCAAAACTCGGGGTGATTTGCGCGGTGATCCTCATCACCCTGCCGATCTTCGCCAAACGGGCCTGGGCCCTGACGGCCCTGCGTCTGGGCGATGACAAAGCCGCGAGCTTCGGGATCAACGTGCGCAGCTTGCGCTTCCAGACGCTGATCATGGTCAGCCTGCTCGCCTCGTTTCCGGTGGCCTTCGTCGGCACCATCGGTTTTATCGGGCTGGTCGGTCCGCACATCGCCCGGATGCTGATTGGTGAAGATCAACGGTTCTTTTTGCCGGCGTCATTGCTGACCGGTGCGCTGATTCTGTCCGCCAGTTCGGTGGTCAGCAAAACCCTGATCCCTGGCGCGATTTTCCCCATTGGCGTGGTCACTTCGCTGATCGGCGTGCCGTTCTTCATCTCTTTGATCCTTGGCGGGAAGAAAAACACATGGTGAAGCTCCAGCTTGAAAACCTTGGTGCCCGCTATGGCCAGCGCGAGATCATTAGCGGCGTGACCACGGCAACGTTTATCGGTGGCCAAGTGGTCGCAGTGGTCGGGCCCAATGCAGCGGGTAAATCCACCCTGTTCAAACGCATGGCCGGGCTGATTGACGGCCCGGGACAGGTCAACTTGCAGGGCTCGAAAAAGGGGCCGCAGGGCATCAGCTATATGCCTCAGGGCTTGAATGCCAGTGCCCGACTGACCGTCTATGAGTCCGTGCTGCTGGCCCGCAAACAACTGACGCCGGGGTGGGTCGTTCACGACGACGAGCTGAAACTCGTGGACCAGATTCTCGACGCGCTCGGCATCACCGAACTATCCTTTCGCAACCTCGGTGAACTCAGTGGCGGGCAGCAGCAATTGGTATCGATCGCACAAACGCTGGTGCGCGAACCGGAAATCCTGCTGATGGACGAACCGACCAGCGCGCTGGACATGCATCGGCAAGTACAAGTGCTGAACTTCATGCGCGCACTGGCACGTAAACGCGAAGTCATTGTATTTATTGCCATCCATGACCTGAATCAAGCGCTACGTTTTGCCGATCAGGTATTGGTGATTGCCAATGGAACGTCCCGGGGAAGCGGCCCCAGCGCTGAAGTAATCACCGAACAGATGCTGCGCGAGGTCTACGAGGTCGAAGCCAGAATCGAGATTTGCAGCCGTGGCCAGCGCCATATCCTGATCGACGACATCGTTTGAATCAGATCGACCGGGCAAGGGGCTGAGTCACTGCTAATCTGAATGAAAATGACATGTATTAACGGTTTATTTAACGTTTTTTTCTCATTGTACCCACTACATTCCAGCGATCCGAAACATGCAAATGATTCGCATTGGTTGAACCGCGAATTCCTGCGCATGACGCCCAAAAAACAGGAGCTGCCCGAAGCATGAATCGCCATATCCCCTCTTTCCTGAAAAAAGCCCTGCTGGCCACTGCCCTGCTGAGCGCCGGCCACGTTTACGCCGCCGATGCAGACGGTATCGTGGTCTACAACGCCCAGCACGAAAGCCTGACCAAAGCCTGGGTCGAAGGTTTTACCAAGGAAACCGGGATCAAGGTCACGATACGCAATGGCGACGACACTGAAATGGGCAATCAGATCGTGCAGGAAGGCGCGGCCTCCCCGGCTGACGTGTTCCTGACCGAAAACTCCCCGGCCATGGTGCTGGTGGACAACGCCGGGCTGTTTGCGCCAGTGGCGCCGACCACCCTGGAACAGGTCGATGCAGCCTACCGTCCGGCCCATGGCAAATGGGTCGGGATCGCGGCGCGCTCCACGGTGTTTGTCTACAACCCGGGCAAACTACCCGAAGCCGAATTGCCGAAGTCGCTGATGGACCTCGCCGACGCCAAGTGGAAAGGCCGTTGGGCAGCCTCGCCGGCCGGTGCCGACTTCCAGGCGATTGTCGCCGCCGTGCTGGAGCTCAAGGGCGAAGCCGCCACGCTTGAGTGGCTGAAGGGAATGAAAAACAACTTTACCGCGTACCGAGGCAACAGCTCGGTGCTCAAAGCGGTCAACGCCGGGCAAATTGACAGCGGCGTGATTTATCACTATTACCGCTTCGGTGATCAGGCCAAGACCGGCGAGAACAGCAAGAACACCGCCCTGCACTACTTCAAGCACAAAGACCCGGGCGCGTTTGTGAGTATTTCCGGTGGCGGTGTCCTGGCGTCCAGCCAACACAAGGATCAAGCCCAGGCGTTCCTGAAATGGGTCACCGGCAAAGACGGCCAGGCGATCCTCAAGACCGGCAACTCCTATGAATACGCTGTAGGCAAGAACGCTGAATCCAACCCCAAACTGGTGCCGCTGCAGCAGCTCGACGCGCCGAAAGTCGACGCCTCGAAACTCGACAGTAAAAAAGCCGTGGAGCTGATGACTCAGGCCGGACTGCTCTAATTGATACCTGAAACATTACCGGCGGGCGTCGCTGAGGCGATTCCCGCACCTTTACGCCACCGCTCCCGCGGATTGTTCGTGGGTCGCGGCGGTGCGTGGGTGATCGGTTTGTCGGTGCTGGTTTCTCTGCTCGCGCTGCTGCCCATCGCCTTTGTCATCGGCGTGTCCGTACAAACTGGCTGGTCGACCTTGCTGGCACTGGTGTTCCGGCCACGGGTTGGCGAGCTGTTGATCAATACGGTGTTGCTGGTGTTGATCACGATCCCCTTGTGCATCGCGCTGGGCGTGACACTGGCCTGGCTGACCGAGCGCAGCGATCTGCCGGGGCGACGCTGGTGGTCGTTACTGGCGACCGCGCCGCTGGCGGTTCCGGCATTCGTCCACAGCTATGCCTGGGTCAGCCTGGTGCCGCCGATTCACGGGCTGTTTGCCGGGGTTCTGGTGTCGGTCATCGCCTACTTCCCCTTCCTCTACTTGCCGATTGCGGCGACCTTGCGTCGGCTCGATCCGGCCATTGAAGATGTCGCGCAATCGATGGGGCTCAAGCCCTGGGCCGTATTTTTTCGCGTCGTGCTGCCGCAGTTGCGCCTGGCCATTTGCGGCGGCGCCTTGCTGGTCGGGCTGCACCTGCTGGCCGAATATGGCCTGTACGCGATGATCCGCTTCGACACCTTCACCACGGCGATCTTCGATCAGTTCAAATCCACCTTCAACGGACCTGCCGCGAACATGCTGGCCAGTGTTCTCGCGCTGTGCTGCCTGGCGATGCTCACCGTCGAGTCGACGGCGCGTGGCAATGCGCGTTATGCCCGCGTCGGTTCCGGAAGCGCCCGGGAGCAGCAGCTCGTGCGCCTGAAAAAGGTGCCCACCGTGCTCGCACTGACCTTGCAAATCGTGACCTGCGCCCTCGCGCTCGGGGTGCCGTTGATCACCTTGGGCAAGTGGCTGATCGCCGGTGGTGTGCACGTCTGGCAGATGGCCGACTTGATGCCGGCACTGCAACAGACGCTGCTGCTGGGGATTGCGGGTGCTGCCCTCACCACCTGCGCTGCGATCCCGATTGCCTGGCTGTCGATCCGCTCGCCGGGGCGACTGCAACGGGTCCTCGAAAGCTGCAACTACATCACCAGCTCATTGCCGGGCATTGTGGTCGCCCTGGCCTTGGTGACCGTCACGGTACATTTCGCCCGGCCGATTTATCAGACTACGATCACCGTACTGCTGGCGTATCTGCTGATGTTTTTACCCCGTGCGCTGGTCAGCTTGCGGGCGGGTATCGCCCAGGCGCCGGTGGAGCTGGAGAACATCGCGCGCAGTCTCGGTCGCTCGCCCGGCCGCGCACTGTGGCTGATTACCCTGCGCCTCGCCGCGCCCGGTGCAGCCGCCGGCGCCGCGCTGGTGTTTCTGGCGATCACCAATGAATTGACCGCCACCTTGCTGCTCGCGCCGAACGGCACGCGCACGCTGGCGACCGGGTTCTGGGCGTTGACCAGCGAGATCGATTACGCCGCTGCCGCGCCTTATGCCTTGCTGATGATCCTGCTGTCACTTCCGTTGACCGGGCTCCTCTATCACCAATCCAAAAAAACGGCTGGCCGATGAACGCTCTTGAACTGCATTCGATCTGCAAATCCTATGGCTCGCAACGCGCCCTGGAAAACATCAGCCTGTCGGTGCCGACGGGCAGCCGCACGGTGATCGTCGGGCCTTCCGGTTCGGGCAAAACCACCTTGTTGCGCATGATCGCCGGTTTCGAGTTTCCGGACGTGGGTCGCCTGACACTCAACGGCCAGACGTTGGTGGACGACACCCACGAAGTCCCGGCGCACCAACGCCAGATAGGTTATGTCCCGCAGGACGGCGCCCTGTTCCCGCACATGACCGTGGCTGCCAATATCGGTTTCGGCCTGTCGACCAAGGGTGCGCAAAAACAGGAGCGTATTGCTGAACTGATGGACAGCGTGGCACTGGATTCCAGCATGGCCAATCGTTGGCCCCACGAGCTTTCCGGCGGCCAGCAACAACGTGTGGCTCTGGCGCGGGCATTGGCGCAACAGCCGCGCCTGATGTTGCTCGATGAGCCGTTTTCCGCGCTCGACACCGGCTTGCGCGCGGCCATGCGCAAACTGGTCGCGCGGTTGCTGGCAGACGCCGGGGTCACCACCATCCTGGTGACCCATGACCAAAGCGAGGCGCTGTCGTTTGCCGATCAACTGGCGGTCATGCGCGATGGCCAACTGGTGCAGTCAGGTCATCCACTGGACCTCTACCGCTACCCCGGTGACGAACAAACCGCGCTGTTTCTCGGCGATGCGGTGGTCATGCCCGCCAGGATCGAGGCTGGCTGGGCGCATTGTGATCTGGGGCGGATCCCGGTCAACAACCATCGCAACAACCGTTGCGCGCAGATCATGCTGCGGCCCGAGCAGTTGCAAGTGGTCGGCATCGTGCCGAGCGCGGTGGAGGCCACCGGGTGTCGCGCGGTGGTGACCGAGCGGGATTTCAGCGGCAATACCTGCACCTTGACCGTGGAACTGGAGTCGTTGCCATCCGCCGAGCAGCCCGGTCGCACACTCATGGTTCGCAGTTCGGGCCTGTACGCACCACCCACCGGCAGTGCGGTGCACGTCTCCACCATCGGTCACGCCCACGTGTTGAGCGAAGCTTAAAGGTCGAAACGATCCACGGCCCGTCGCCGCTCGTTGTCATCCCGCACGTCGTAGTTGGCGGTTGTCTGGATATTGCTGTGATGGGCGAGTTTCTGCGCGATTGACAAGTCATGTTCCTCGATCGCCCGGGTAATGAACGAGCGGCGAAAATCATGGGGCATGATCTTCACCCCAACCTGCGCACCGCGCTGGCGGGCGATGTAATAGATCGCGTGCTTGGTGATGCGCTCACGGGTGATGTGGCTGCCACGGCGAATGCGATTGAACAGGAACGGATCGTCCACTTCGCCGTCCTTGAGTTGCGAGCGGCGCAGCTCCAGCCAGGCATCCAGCTTGGCGAATGCCCAGGCCGGTGCGTATTTGATCAGTTGCTTGTTGCCTTTGGCGGTCACCCGCAGGCTGCGCTCGGTGAAGTCAACCTGATCGAGGTCCAGGTTCACCGATTCCGACTTGCGCATGCCTGAACCATACAGAATCCCGATGATCGCCGCGTCTCGCAGGCCTTGTGGCCGAGGGTCCGCGGCACAGACCGCCATCATTTCCTGGATCAGCGAGCGCCGCAGGTTGCGCCCCTGAGACAGGCGCGTACCGGCAATCCCCTTGACCGAACGCATTTTCAGCAAGTGTTCCTGGCTGATCAGGCTCATGCGCCACGCTTCGTTCATCACCCCGCGCACAGCGTTGACGTACAGCGACGACGTATTCGGCGCGTAGCCATCCTCACGCAGTGCCGCGACCAGCGCGATCACATCCTCGGGCTGAAGCTCGTGCCAGGGAATTTCCTCGACGTTCATGTCTTCGAAGCCCAGACGATCGGCGGCATCCTGCAACACATAACGCATGGTCAGTTGGCTGGACGGCGCCAGTCGCGCCAGATACACGGTCATCGGGCTCTTTGCAGCAGTTGAATCAGCAACAGGTAAGTCAATCAAAACAAAACGGCCTTGAGTGGAAACAGATCATTAAAACAACTAAGGATTGAAACATCCTTCATATAAAGCGGAACACTTCTGTAGGACCTTTCTACTAAAAACGCGATGAACGGCAGTAGTCTGAACACAGGCTTAATAGCTGTCAGAAAAACAATTCGCCGACCGGTTTTTCATGTTCCTTTCACAAAAACGCGCCTAACCTCTCATGAATACGGTGAGCCGCAAGGGGCTCCCAACCTGCCGGTCCAGGCAGGAAAAGTCAATGAAAGCGGATTGTCAGCATGATGAGTCAACTCATTGATGCCGTTTTCAATTGTTCGGCTACGCTTCTATTGGATCCAATATTTATTTAGAGCCATACCACTAAGCCAACAGCCTTGAGGTGCCCATGAGTCAGGCTTTTCTCCCCTTCTCCCGCCCCAGTATCGGCGATGAAGAACTGGCTGCCGTAGAGCAAGTACTACGCTCCGGCTGGATTACTACCGGACCGAAAAACCAGCAACTGGAAGAACACTTCGCCAACTACGTGGGTTGCCGTCATGCCGTGGCACTTTCTTCGGCGACCGGCGCCATGCACGTCACATTACTGGCCTTGGGTATTGGTCCCGGCGATGAAGTGATCACGCCGTCCCAGACTTGGGTCTCCACCGCCAACATGATCTGCCTGCTGGGCGCGACACCGGTGTTCGTCGACGTTGACCGCGACACGCTGATGAGCAATGTGGAGCACATTGAAGCGGCCATCACCCCGCGCACCCGGGCAATCATTCCGGTGCATTATGCCGGCGCCGCGTTCGATCTCGATCCACTCTATGCGTTGGCCGACAAACACGGCATCCCCGTTATTGAAGACGCCGCCCACGCCGCCGGAACCCTCTACAAAAATCGTCACGTCGGCGCGAAAGGCACGGCGATCTTCTCGTTTCACGCGATCAAGAACATGACCTGCGCCGAGGGCGCGATGTTCGTCACGGATGATGAAGCGCTGGCCAGTCGAGTGCGGATGCTCAAGTTTCATGGCCTCGGCGTCGATGCCTACGACCGCCTGACCCACGGGCGCAAACCCCAGGCCCAGGTGATCGAGCCGGGGTTCAAATACAACCTGGCCGACATCAATGCGGCCATCGCCCTGGTGCAACTGCAACGTCTGGATGAGATCAACACCAAGCGCACCGCGTTGGCCAGATCGTATCTGCAACGGTTGGAAGGCTCATCGGTGCAACCGCTGGCGATTCCGACCTACCCGCAGCAGCACGCCTGGCACCTGTTCATCCTGCGCATCGACACCGAGCGTTGCGGGCTGGACCGTGAGGCGTTCATGAAGGCCCTACAGGAACAAAACATCGGCACCGGCATTCACTTCATCGCCACTCACCTGCACACCTACTACCGCCAGCGATTCCCCAACATCTACCTGCCCAACACCGAATGGAACTCGGCGCGCCTGTGTTCGATCCCGTTGTTCCCCGACATGCCCCCCGACGACGTCGACCGAGTGGTCAGCGCAATCGAAAACACTGTGGACAGACGCCTGTGAAACCTTATCCGATCCGTTGTGTGTCAATTGTCATCCCGGTCTACAACGAACAGGACAGCCTGCCCGAACTGCTCAGGCGCACCGAAGCGGCGTGCCAGCAATTGCACCATGACTATGAAATCGTATTGGTCGACGACGGCAGCCGCGACCACTCGGCACAGATACTTGAAGAAGCCGCCAGTCGCGAGTGCAGCCCGGTGGTGGCGGTCATTCTCAACCGCAACTACGGCCAGCACGCGGCAATCATGGCCGGTTTCGAGCAGTGCAAGGGGGATGTCGTCATCACCCTCGATGCCGATCTGCAAAACCCGCCCGAAGAAATTCCACGGTTGGTGGCTCAGGCCGAACTCGGCTATGACGTGGTCGCCACGGTGCGCAACAACCGCCAGGACTCGGCCCTGCGCCGTTGGCCGTCGAAACTGATCAACCTCGCCGTGCAGCGTTCCACCGGCGTCGCCATGAGCGACTACGGCTGCATGCTCCGGGCTTACCGCCGGACCATTGTCGACGCCATGCTCGCCTGCCGTGAACGCAGCACGTTCATCCCGATCCTGGCCAACAGCTTCGCCCGGCACACCACGGAAATCCTGGTGACCCACGCCGAGCGCGAACACGGCGAATCGAAGTACAGCCCCATGCGCCTGGTCAATCTGATGTTCGACCTGATCACGTGCATGACCACCACGCCGCTGCGGTTGCTGAGCATTGTCGGCTTCGCCATGGCCGGACTGGGCGTGGCATTCGCCATGGCGCTGATCGTCCTGCGGCTGGTGTTCGGCGCCAGTTGGGCCGGTGACGGTACGTTCGTGCTGTTCGCCGTGCTGTTCGTGTTCACCGGCGGTCAGTTCATCGGCATGGGGCTTTTGGGTGAATACCTCGGGCGCATGTACAGCGACGTTCGCGCCCGTCCGCGGTTCTTCATCGAAAAAGTCCTGCGCAGCCAGCCGGCTACTCCGGCGCCTGTGGTCACCGTCGACGGCCTCACTTCCACCTCTTCAGATCAGGTTCTCTCATGAGCGCAAAAGCTGTTGTCTTCGCCTATCACGATATTGGCTGTGCCGGCATCGAAACCCTGCTCGCCAGCGGTTACGAGATTGCCGCCGTGTTCACCCATGCCGATGATCCGCAGGAAAACGCCTTCTACGGCTCGGTTGCGCAACTGTGCGCCCGTAAGGGAATTGCGGTGCACGCACCGGAAGACGTCAATCATCCGCTGTGGATCGAACGCATCGCCAAGCTCAACCCCGATTACCTGTTCTCGTTTTACTACCGCCACCTGCTCAGCGAACCGTTGCTGGCCACGGCCGCTAACGGCGCGTTCAACCTGCACGGTTCGTTACTGCCGCGCTATCGCGGTCGTGCGCCGGCCAACTGGGTGCTGGTCAATGGCGAAAACGAAACCGGCGTGACCCTGCACCGCATGGTCAAACGTGCCGATGCCGGCGCGATCCTCGCCCAGAAAAAAGTCGCGATAGAGCGAAGCGACACCGCGCTGAGCCTGCACGGCAAGTTGCGCGTGGCCGCTACCGACCTGCTGCGCGACACGCTGCCGGCGTTGCTCGCCGGAAAAGTCAGTGAAACCGCGCAGGACGAATCCCAAGCCACAGTGTTCGGTCGTCGCACCCCGGCGGACGGAAAACTGGACTGGAAGCGCCCGGCCGAACACTTGTTCAATCTGGTACGCGCCGTGACCCAGCCTTATCCCGGCGCGTTCTGCGCGGTGGGTGAGCACAAACTGATAGTGTGGAGCGCCGAAGTCGCCCAGGGCAACGAAGGTCAGGCACCGGGCCGGGTCATCAGCGTCGATCCGCTGCGCATTGCCTGCGGCGAAGACTCGCTGGTGATCACTGCCGGTCAACGCAACGACAACGGTTTGTACCTGAGCGGCCCGCAACTGGCCAACGAACTGGGGCTGGTCGACGGTTCCGTCCTGCGCGGTGCCGAATCAGGGCGCGCGCCACGTCGCACCCGCGTGCTGATCCTCGGCGTCAACGGCTTCATCGGCAATCACTTGTCCGAACGTTTGCTGCGTGACGACCGCTACGAGGTCTACGGCCTGGATATTGGCTCGGACGCCATCGAACGCCTGCGCAGCCATCCGCATTTCCACTTCGTCGAAGGCGACATCAGCATCCACTCCGAGTGGATCGAGTACCACATCAAGAAGTGCGACGTGGTCCTGCCGCTGGTGGCGATCGCCACGCCGATCGAGTACACCCGCAATCCGCTGCGCGTGTTCGAACTGGACTTTGAAGAAAACCTGAAACTGGTGCGCTACTGCGTCAAATACAACAAGCGCGTGATCTTCCCCTCGACCTCGGAAGTCTACGGCATGTGCCAGGACGCCAAATTCGACGAAGACACCTCCAACCTCGTGGTCGGGCCGATCAACAAGCAGCGCTGGATCTACTCGACCTCCAAGCAATTGCTCGACCGCGTGATCTGGGCGTACGGCCAGAAAGGCCTGAACTTCACCCTGTTCCGCCCCTTCAACTGGATGGGCCCGCGCCTCGACCGACTGGACTCGGCGCGCATCGGCAGCTCCCGGGCGATCACGCAACTGATCCTCAACCTGGTGGAAGGCACGCCGATTCGCCTGTTCGATGGCGGTGAGCAAAAACGCTGCTTCACCGACATCGCCGACGGCGTCGAAGCGTTGGCGCGGATCATCGATAACGACAACGATGCCTGCAACGGCCAGATCATCAACATCGGCAACCCCGACAACGAAGCCAGCATCCGTCAGTTGGGCGAAGAGCTGCTGCGCCAGTTCGAAGCGCACCCGCTGCGCGGCAACTTCCCGCCGTTTGCCGGGTTCCGCGACGTCGAAAGCAAGGCGTTCTACGGCACCGGTTACCAGGACGTGTCCCACCGCAAACCGAGCATCGACAACGCCAAGCGTCTTTTGGACTGGGCGCCGACCGTGCAGATGAGCGAAACCATCGGCAACACCCTGGATTTCTTCTTGCGTGAAGCGATGCTCGAAATCGCGGACAAGCACTGATGCAGGCAGGCCTTCGGATTGATGTCGACACCTACCGGGGCACTCGGGAAGGAGTGCCCCGGCTGCTGGAGATGCTCGATGAAGCGCAGGTCAAAGCGACGTTTTTCTTCAGCGTCGGGCCGGACAACATGGGGCGCCACTTGTGGCGCCTGATCCGTCCGCAGTTCCTGTGGAAGATGCTGCGGTCCAACGCCGCCGGGCTTTACGGCTGGGACATCCTGCTGGCCGGCACCGCGTGGCCGGGCAAACCCATTGGCCGCGACCTTGGGCACTTGATGCGCCAGGCCCGGGATGCAGATCATGAAGTCGGCCTGCATGCCTGGGATCACCACGGCTGGCAGGCCAATGCCGGGCGCTGGAGCGACGCACAGTTGATCGAGCAGATTCGCCAGGGCGTGGACACGCTCGGCGACATCCTCGGGCAAAAAATCGAGTGTTCGGCAGCCGCCGGTTGGCGCGCGGACGAGCGCGTGATCGAGGCCAAGCAGGCTTTCGGCTTTCGCTACAACAGCGATTGCCGTGGCCACAGCCTGTTCCGCCCGATATTGGCCGAGGGTGACTTGGGCGCGCCGCAGATTCCGGTCGACCTGCCGACCTTCGATGAAGTGGTTGGCCCAACGCTCGCGTCCAAGGACTTCAACGGATTCATTCTCGATCGATTCTCCCCGGAAAAACTCAACGTCTATACGGTGCACGCCGAAGTAGAAGGGATTCTGATGGCCAACGATTTTCGTCAACTGCTGGCCGCTGCGCGCCAGCGAGGTATCCGTTTTCAACCCTTGGGCGAATTGCTGCCCAAGGCACCAGGCACCTTGCCGACCGGTCGCGTACTGCGCGGCACGCTCGACGGTCGTGAAGGCTGGCTGGGAGTGCAAGGTGCATGAGTAAACGCTGGGTACTTCCGCTGCTGCTGGGACTTTTCCTGCTGGGCTACCTGCTGCCAATGGGCACCCACGGTCTGTGGATTCCCGATGAAACCCGTTACGCGCAGATCAGCCAGGACATGCTCTTGAGCGGCAATTGGATCTCGCCGCATTTCATGAGCCTGCGCTATTTCGAAAAACCGGTGGCCGGGTACTGGATGATCGCCCTTGGCCAGGCACTGTTTGGCGACAATCTGTTCGGGGTGCGGATTGCTTCGGCCATCAGTACCGGGCTCAGTGTGATGCTGTGTTACTTGATCGCCCGCCGGCTGTGGAACGAGCCACGCAAAAGCTTTGCCTGCGCGTTGCTGTACATGAGTTTCACCGTGGTCGCCGGGCAAGCGGGCTACGCCAATCTCGATCCGCAGTTCACTTTCTGGGTCAACCTGAGCCTGGTCGCCTTGTGGTTTGCGTTGGACAGCGCCACCCGCGCCCGACGCCTGATTGCCTGGGCAACACTGGGCCTGGCCTGTGGCATGGGCTTCTTGACCAAGGGCTTTCTGGCCTGGCTGCTGCCGGTGCTGATAGCCCTGCCCTGGATGCTCTGGCAAAAACGCTGGCGCGAATTGTTGATCTACGGCCCGCTGGCAATTGCCGTGGCCATCGCCGTGAGCCTGCCTTGGGCCTTGGCGGTGCACGCGCAGGAACCCGATTACTGGCGGTTTTTCTTCTGGCACGAACACATCCGTCGGTTCGCCAGTGAGGACGCGCAGCATGACGCGCCGTGGTGGTTTTATCTGCCGTTGCTGGTGGCGTTCAGTCTGCCGTGGGTGGTGCTGCTGCCGTCTGCACTTCGTCAGGCATGGCAAACCCGCAGGCAGGCAAACATCGCTTTCCTGCTGTTGTGGTTGCTGATGCCGCTGCTGTTTTTCAGCCTGAGCAACGGCAAGTTGCCCACCTACATCATGCCGTGCCTGTTGCCACTGGCCTTGCTGCTGGGGCATGCGCTGGCGGATCGCTTGCGGCTGGAGCAAGGCCGGGTACTGGGCCTCAATGGTTTGCTCAATCTCATGCTGGGCCTGACCACCCTCTTCACGCTGGTGTACCTGCAACTGAAAAAACCGCTGTACGACCACGAGTTGCACAACCTGGTGCTGGTGTTCATCGGCCTGATCGGCTGGATCATGGCCAACCTTCTGCAAGCGTTCCGGCCCTTGCAATGCTGGGCAGCGCCGGCCTTCGGCAGCCTGCTGCTGGTCGGGGTCTTGCCGGCGGCCATACCCGAATCGGTGGTGGCGAACAAAATGCCCGACCAGTTTGTCCTTGAGCATGCCCGGGAACTCGGCGAGACCGCCAGTTTGTTGAGCAACGATCTGGGCGCCGCTTCGGCCCTGGCCTGGCGCCTGAAACGCCCGGACGTGGCGTTGTACAACACGATAGGCGAACTGAAATATGGCCTCGCTTATCCTGACGGCGTGTCGCAACGCGTCGACCCTGATCGCGTGCAACAGTGGATGCACGATGCCCGTCAGCGTGGCTCGGTAGGCGTGCTGATGCGGGTCAAGGGTGAAGACGAGCTGCATGAAATCGACCGCTTGCCCAAGGATGGCAAACGCTATGAACAAGGCAACCTTGTGATTTTGATATTCCCTCAGGGTGCGTCATGAGCCTGTTGCTGGTATTGGCGGCCTGCCTGCTGACCTGCCTGGGCCAGATCGCCCAGAAATACGCCGTGGAGAACTGGCGCGGCAAGACGTCGGGCTGGGGCGAAAAACTGCGCTCGCCATGGCTGTGGCTGGCCCTCGCCGCGCTGGGCGCGGGTTTGCTGGTATGGCTGCTGGTGTTGCAGCGACTTGAAGTCGGCGTCGCCTATCCGATGTTGAGCCTCAATTTTGTGCTGATCACCCTGATCGCTCGCTTTGTCTTCCACGAAACCATCGACCGCCGCCACGGGTTGGGCGTGGCGCTGGTGATCGGCGGCGTGATTTTGCTGGGGTTGAACGCATGAGCCTGCGTCGGGGCATCGCCTTCGCCCTGGGCAGCGTGCTGCTCGGCAGTGCCGCGCAGTTGGGCATGCGCTGGAGCATGACGCGCCTGCCGTCACCGGAGCACTTGCTGACCGCCAGCCTCGACCCGAGCGCCGTCGCCGTGGTGCTGGCCGCCATCCTCGCTTACGCCCTGTCGATGCTCAGCTGGCTCCTGGCCCTGCGCGATGTGCCGCTGGGCCGGGCTTACTCGCTGCTGAGCATCAGCTACGCGCTGGTGTACCTGCTGGCCGCCGTCCTGCCGGGGTTCAACGAAGACTTCAGCCTTTCCAAAAGCCTCGGGGTGGCCCTGGTCATTCTGGGCGTCATCACCATCAACGCTCGACCTGCTCACGCGTCCACACTCAGGAGTGACCTATGAAAATCAGTGTATTTGGTAGCGGTTACGTCGGCCTGGTGCAGGCCGCTGTCCTGGCTGAAGTCGGCCACGATGTGGTTTGCATGGACATCGACGAGAAAAAAGTCGAGTTGCTGCAACAAGGCCACGTGAGCATTTTCGAGCCGGGGCTGGCCAGCCTGGTGCGCGAAAGCCTGGAGGCCAAGCGGTTGCAGTTCACCACCGATGAAAAATTCGCGGTGCAACACGGCCAGGTGTTGTTCATCGCGGTGGGCACGCCGTCCCGGGACGATGGTTCAGCGGATTTACGCTACGTGCTGTCGGTGGGTGAAGCGGTGGCCCGCCACCGCGAGCAGCCGGTGATTCTGGTGGAGAAATCCACCGTTCCCGTGGGCACCGGCGATACCTTGCGCACGCACATCGACAAGTGCCTGATCAAAATCGGTCGGTTGCTGCAGTTCGATATCGTCTCCAATCCGGAGTTCTTGAAAGAAGGTTCGGCTGTCGCCGATTGTCGGCGCCCGGACCGTATCATCATCGGTTGCGAAAACGATGACGTGCGCGATGTCATGCGCGACCTCTACGCACCGTTCAACCGCAACCATGACCGGATCATGTTCATGGACCTGCGCAGCGCCGAGCTGACCAAGTACGCCGCCAACTGCATGCTGGCGACCAAGATCAGCTTCATCAACCAGATCGCCGAACTGGCCGAACACCTCGGCGCCGACATCGAATCGGTACGCCTGGGCATCGGCGCCGATTCGCGCATCGGCTACCACTTCATCTACCCCGGCTGCGGTTATGGCGGCTCGTGTTTCCCCAAGGACATGCGCGCCCTGATCCACAGCGCCGAGGAAGCGCATTGCTCCAGCGACCTGCTGCAAGCGGTGGAAGCCATCAACCAGCGGCAGAAACACAAGCTGTTCGAGCGCATCAACGCATTCTACAAAGGCGATTTGCGCGGCAAGACGTTTGCTGTGTGGGGCCTGGCGTTCAAGCCCAACACCGACGACATGCGCGACGCGCCGAGTCGGGTACTCCTGGAATCGCTGTGGGCCGCCGGTGCCAGCGTGCGGGCGTTCGACCCGGAGGCAATGCAGGAAACCCAGCATTTATATCCCGATGAAGCGAAGCTGATGCTCATGGGTACTCCGGAATCTGTGCTGGCCGGCGCTGATGCGTTGATCATCTGCACCGAATGGCAACAGTTCAAGGCGCCGGATTTCAATCTGATCCAGCAACGATTGAAAGCGCCGGTGATATTCGATGGGCGCAATCTGTATGACGCAGACCGGTTGGCGCGCAGCGGGTTTATGTACTTTCCGATGGGGCGCGGTGACTCGCGCAAGTTACCGATTCCGCATCAACAATGGCCAGTGGCTTCAGTTGTTGCTTGATCGTCAAGTCACCGAGTATGCGCCAGCAGTCCCTGACGTTCGGGCTGCTGGCATTGATGCTGTTCAGTGTTGGGGTTTGTCCCTTCCTACGCTTTGCGCCCGCGATACAGCGCCCCCCAGGCCCCATCCCTACAGACCGCTCTTACAACCATGCGTCTTGTGACGAAGGCAGTCGGCACCTGACCGCAGATTACGACTTCACGGAGCCGTCCTACGCCAATTATCGAATCGCCTGACATCAACCAATCGGTTGATCCACGCAAAGTCCCGTGTCTTGAAATAGACACAAGGACCTGTGGATGTTCTGCACTTTCACGCCAGTGGCTTCGGCGGGTCGTCCATGACCCACCCTGCCAACCTCGCGGCGGCGGCCGCCTCGAAAACCGCTATTGGTTCCCCCGGTGCCTGCCCTCTGCGCAAAACCCATGTGCAGTTGCTGCCCCTGCGCTATGGCCTGGTGGAAAAGCCCCTCGATCCCGGCTCTGAACTGAAATTACCCTACGCCCTGACGGCCCGTCCGTTGGGTATTCGTATGCTGCGCGATGGCTGGTTGTATGTGATCGACAGCGTGACCGGTGAACTCCACGAATATCAGGTGCACAACGGTTTGATCAGCGCCCTGCTGCACAAGGGCAAAAAGGTCGACAGCGATCAGCGCACGCCCATTGAGGAACGTCCGGCGCTGATCTTTTCAAGGCGTAGCACGCTGTACGTGACCTTCGCTGAAGTGCAGTGGACAGCGGCGAAATGCGCCCAGGTCCTCGACAGTCGTGAGGAACGCGAACACTTCATGCAGGTCATCGATCTCGGCCCGGTGGATTGCGAAACCGGTGGCACGCACTTGCTCACGGTCGAGCAAGGCAAACAGTGGCTGGCGGAGATTGCGACTGCCCCGGCCCGGCAGGCGCAAGCCGCACAAGACCGCGCTGAACAGGCAGCCGAGTCGCCGCCGGACGCTGTTTTATTGCCGACAGTACAGGTCAGCGACGCCCCCGAGCACGAACGTGAACCCTATCTGTGGGAGCAACCGCGGCGCTTTCGCGAGGCGCACATCGGCGAGTTTCTGGGCCAGGTGCGCGGACCTTATCAGGACGACACGCTGTTCCTGGTGGTGAATGACGACCTCGGTGTGCTGCGCGATCTGGCCGAGTATCAAGACACTGTCGTCGGTTGGGTCGACGACTGGAGCAATGCCGACGCCAACGAACGCGATTACTTGCTGGCCTTTTACATCGAATCCCTGAGCCGGCTAAGTGCCAGGGATATCGGCGGGCTGGCCAAGGCTGACGGCAACCCGAGCGTGCAGGCCTTGTTCGCCGATCTGGAGCAGTTGCCGGAACCGGATCAGGAACACACCCGCCAAGCCTTGCTGGATTATTTGAACAAGGGTGGCAAGGTCGAGCCTGCAGGCGTAGCAACGCCCCCGGAACTGGAGCAATTGCGCAAAGACGCCCATGCCGAGGCGTTTAAATTCGCCAGATACCAGGGCGCCACACCCGACTTCACCGCCCACGGCCGCGCCAGTGACGAGGCGGATCGCCGTTACTACACGCGCCAGCATTTCGAGGTGGCCCCCAAGGATTTCGTCGAGCGTCACCTCGATACCCTGATCAAACTCGGCCATGAGCAAGACAAACGCATAACGGACGTGCTCGAAGGTTCCAGTTTCAGTGGCAAACGCGGGGTCAACGATTTGATCGACCGCCCGGCCATGGACGTGGCGCTGTCTCAGCATCGCGACGACATCAGCCGCTGGAACCGGATGCTCGATCGCATCACCGCCGACCGCACGATGCTGGTGGGTGCCGGTCGCTTCCACCGTTCGGCCTGGTACTACGACGCGCAGGATCAACAGCAACTGCATCAGGCTTTCACCGCCGAATACGCCTGCCTCAAAGACATCTGCCGCAGCGAACACGCCAGCGACATCCTGCTCGGTTATCTGGAGGAACACCCGGAGCTGACACGGCCACTGTTCTACACCTTGCCCCTGCGCCTGCAACCGGAAAAGGCCGCGCAATACACGACGTTGTTCAATGCCGGCATGGGTGTGTTCAACAACTTGCCGCACTGGTTGGCCGAGTTGAACAAGATCGAACAGCTGGGTTTGCCGGCGCTCGACGACCTGCCCGACCCCACCCGCGCGGTCGCCGATGCCGCCCAGCACAGCCTCAGCCCCGCACTGAACCTGGGCTTGAACCGCGTGCTGGAAGGCTTCGACCTGACGGGCGAGAAAATCCCCGACCTCGACGAACTGTTCCGGAAACTGCCCAAGGCCTTGTCGGGACGCATCCTCGACGCCGCAAAAACCACCGGCGTGACCTTCACCGTCGCCAGCCCGGCGGAACACGCGGTGCTGCAAACCACCCTCAAGGAACTGCTGAAGGAGCGCGACTACCTGAAAACCCTGACCCGCGAACGAAACCAGCTCACCCACAACAAAAACCGCCAGGGCCACAAAACGCCGCGGGCGGTGGAGTTGCAGAGCGAGATCGTGCGGGTGCGCGGGCAGTTGACCCAGCTCGAAGGGCGATTGGCCGGGGCGCTGAGCCCGATTGCGGAACTGCCGGATCAGTCGGTGCGGCTGTACGGCGCGACGCAGGCCCGGGCGGGTGTGACGGCGGTGTTTCCGCCGGCGCAGCAGCTGGAGGTGCGGAGTTTGCTGAAGGACATCCGGATTGGGGTGAGCTCGGTGCCGAATGGGCAGTTGATTCGGAGCGAGGGGATGGGGTTGTTGGTGTTTTTGGTGCAGGGGGTGAATTTGGTTTCGGTTTATAGAGAGATGATGAGTCAGACCAAAAACCCCAAGAAACGGGACGAATTCTTTGGAGCTTTGACTGCTACGGGAGCGGCGGGATTTACGGCCGCGCAAAGTCTGGCGGATACCGCTCTGAAGGCGCGTAGCGCTGAGCTCGTGGCCGGGCTTCAACATCATGCGTTGCAGAATGTGCAGGTGTCGATGGGGAAGATGCATGTGGGGCTGGGGTTCTTTACTTACCTTTTTGGTTTTGCCTCTTCAGCCATCAGCCTCCATTCCCAACGACAGAAATGGCAGCAGGCGACACGGACCGGAGATCGCGCCGAACAGATTGGCGCAGCACTTGCCACTTTGGGCGCAGGTGGCATGACGGCTGCTAACGCCTACGGCTTGGGCCAAACCTTGCACGCGGGTTATACCGTCGCGATAGCTGGAAACTCCGCAGCTAGAAAAGCCGCCTGGGCCGCAGCGGGAACAAGACTATCTACCGTGTTCTTCCGCTTTAATCTGGCCGGTGCTCTGTTCACTGTTCTGGAGTTTGGGGGCACCTGGCTTTTCAACCGCTTCAACCTCAGCGCCCACGATAAATGGTTGAAAACCACACCCTGGAGCCTGGATGCCGATCATCGCGGTAACCACACACTGGATGAATATCGGCGCTATCTGGACTACCTGATCAACGCGCCGTATGCGCAACTGGGGCCGAACGAATATGACTCGTGGCTGAAAAACCTGCTGTTGAAAGCCAAACCCAGCGACATTCATCTGGTCCTGCCGAGGTTCAATCTCAGCGACTTCCAACCGCCTCTCAGCGGCAAACCGATTCATCGTCTGGGGATCGGAGCCCGCCGTCTTTCTGTACCTCTCCACAGCCGTGGTGTGCCGCAAGAACGCAAGGAAGTGATCAGCGATGAGGTAGTGGCGAGTCTGCGCCTCGTGCAAGCAGCACCGGATCGGCTGGTGCTATGCCTGCGCTACCCACTGAATCCGGACGCCGAGTTTACCCCGGCGGTTGAAACGCTGGAGCTGGCGGTCTGTATCGAAACCCTTAACGCCAAGGGGATCTGGGAGCCACGGACTCAACTCATTCGGATCAATCCTCACAGTACAGGGCGTTTCCCGGTACTGCCGCCTCAATCCGTCAGCGAATATCCACCGTTGCTGCTGGTTGAAACCCATCTGTTGGAGATGGCCGATCATGCCCACCAAGAGTGATGCCCCAATGCCTGACCCGATCCCCGCACCGTCCCGCAACGCCGGTGATGTCGAGCCGTTTCCCAGTGGCAGGATCACCTATCTCGCGCCGCTGCCCTTGCCGACAGCCATGCCACCGCATGGCCCTCACATCGGGGAACTGAATGAGGTGTACATGGATTTCGGGCTCGGATCACCTCAAGTGTTTATGTGGCAAGTAACATTAGGCGGACCATTCAGCGGCACTTTAATGCTCGCTTTTCTACCACCACTAGTTGCTGGAATCCTCGGGGTCGTTTTCGGTTACAGCCAAGTAGAAATCTGGGACTCGATACTCGGCGTCTATGATGCAAGTTATGGCTACGCGCTATTTAGTGGCTTTTGCTCCCTACTCATCGGCCTGGCCGTCTGGCGCCACAACCACAAAAAACGCCTCAGCATCATCCCCACCCGCTTCAACCGCCAACGCCGCGAAGTCTGCTTCATGCCCGAAGGCGCCACCGAACCCGTCTTCGTCCCCTGGGAATCCCTCTCTGCCTGGGTCATCGAAGCCCAAGGCGCCACCCAATACGGCATCCACCGCCAATACGGCATGGGCATCGGCTATCAGCACGGCGAGACGCTGACCAGCGTCGAATTCCCCTGCTTCGGCCTCTCCTTGGCCATCAGCCACTGGGAAGCGATCCGTGGCTACATGGAACATGAAATCCACGACCTCAAATCCATCCAGGACCTGCAAGACCTGCAAGGCCCCGACGACCCGCCCCGCGAAGGCCTGCACACCTTCCACAACGCCCGCGCACGCCTGCACCGGGAAATCCGCGACGGCCAGCGCAATTGGCTATCGGGATTTTTCTGGTACCTGTTCCACGTCATGACCTTTTGGACGATTCCCAACCACCTGGTCGAATGGGAAGTGCGCCGCCTGCAGAAAATCGGCCCGCAGGCCATGCCCGACGTAATGCGCGAATGGTCCGAGCCGCTGCCGAAAGCACAATGGGCCAAACCCAGCGAAGAACTCGTTCGGATGAGCGCCCAGGTTCGCGCCTTGCACAAACGCCAGCCACGACGACCGATTACCGAGATTTTCGCGGAAGTGCAGCGCTTGAATGCCACGGGCAAGCAGCGCGCATGAGTGTCTTTTTTAAGGTGAAACCCAAGCGTTCAAAGGCAAACAAGTTTCGTGTCCCTATTGGGTATGAGGGGCGTTTCCCGGTCCTGCCGCTGCAATCCATCAGCGAGCATCTGCCGCTGTTACTGGTTGAAACCCATTTGCTGGAGATGGCTGACCATGCCCGCCAAGAGTGATCCCCCAATGCCTAACCCGGTGCCCGCACCGTCCCGCAACGCCGGTGATGTCGAACCGTTTCCCAGCGGGAGGATCACTCATCTCGCGCCGTTGCCCTTGCCGACGGCCATGCCACCGCATGGTCCTCACATCGGGGAACTCAATGATGTGTTCATGGACTTCGGATTGGGATCACCGGAGGTTTTTTCATGGCAGGTCATATTAGGAGGACCACTTAGCGGCACTTGTATGGTTGCATTCTTATTCCCACTCATTGCCGGCTTCATGTTTTTTTTATTTGGGATGGGCTGGGACGACATCACTCACGCAATAGAAGGAGTTTTTCTGGTGTCATACGGAAATGCAGCATTTACCGGTTTTTGCTCCCTACTCATCGGCCTGGCCGTCTGGCACCACAACCACAAAAAACGCCTCAGCATCGTCCCCACCCGCTTCAACCGCCAACGCCGCGAAGTCTGCTTCATGCCCGAAGGCGCCACCGAACCCGTCTTCGTCCCCTGGGAATCCCTCTCTGCCTGGGTCATCGAAGCCCAAGGCGCCACCCAATACGGCATCCACCGCCAATACGGCATGGGCATCGGCTATCAGCACGGCGAGACCCTGACCAGCGTCGAATTCCCCTGCTTCGGCCTCTCCTTGGCCATCAGCCACTGGGAAGCGATCCGCGGCTACATGGAACATGAAATCCACGACCTCAAATCCATTCAGGACCCTCAAGATCTACAAGGCCCCGACGACCCGCCCCGCGAAGGCCTGCACACTTTCCACAACGCCCGCGTGCGCCTTCATCAACAAATCCGTGACGGCCAGCGCAACCGGCTTTCAGGTTTCTTCTGGTACCTGTACCACGTCATGACCTTGTGGACGATTCCCAACCACCTCGTAGAATGGGAAGTCCGCCGCCTGCAGAAAATCGGCCCGCAGGCCATGCCCGACGTCATGCGCCAATGGTCCGAACCGCTGCCGAAAGAGCAATGGGCGAAACCCAGCGAAGAACTCGTGCGGATGAGCGCCGAGGTTCGCACCCTGCACAAACGCCAACCGCGCCGACCGATCACCGAGATTTTTGCCGAGGTGCAGCGCTTGAATCCGACCGACAAACGTCGCTCATGAACGGTGACAACCGTGATGAGGACCATTTCCAATCGTTGCCCACCAACCCATCACCGAACGCAGCCCGAACCTTCGGCAGTTCCTACCTGTGACAGACATGACAATTACTTTACGCCGCGCCTTGATTACTGACGCCCCCGCCCTCCCCGACATCGAACGTTGCGCCGCTGAATTGTTTCGCGCCGAGCCTTCTTTGGCCTGGCTGGCCGACAGCCCTGTGCCCGATGCCGAACACCATCAATGGGCTATCCAGACGGAGCAGGTTTGGGTGGCGCAATCGGCGGAAGGTGTACTTGCAGGTTTTCTCGCTGCGCGGGAAATCGACAACCAACTGCATATTCAGGAACTGTCGGTCAGCCAGCCATTTCAGGGCCGGGGCATTGGTCGAAAGTTACTGTTAACCGCTGTTTCATACGCTCGCGGGCAAGAACTCGCCGGTCTGACTTTGACCACGTTCCGCGACTTGCCGTGGAATGAACTGTTTTATCGGCGCATGGGCTTTGCAACATTGAGCCCTGCTGAAACAGGCCCGCGTTTAACCCAGGTTTTAAACGACGAAGTCGCCCACGGTTTACCCGGCGGGCGCCGTTGTGCGATGCGATTCAGCCTTGAACCGGCACCTTCAAATCAACACCCAACGCCTGGGCAAACGCCTTCACCAACGGACTGCGCACGGTGTTGTGACGCAGGATCAGATTGAACGGCGTGCTGATGTGAATGAGGTCCGGCCGAACCGCGCGAAACTGCCCTTGGGCGACCATCGACGCGGCGTAATGCTGCGGTAGAAAACCCACGAAACGCCCGGTCTTGATCAGCAGCGCCACGGCTTCCACCTGGGTCGCCGAGGCGGAAAAACTGTCGTACCGGGCAAAATTCAGTTTGTCGCGATGGATCGCGTAGCGGTGGTTGATGCACTCGTAATCCTTGAGCACGTTGCTGCCGATTTCTGCGTCCGGCACCGAAAACAAAGGGTGGCCGATCGCGCAGTAAACCTCCGAGCGTTCTTCATACAGCGTGTAATAGTCGAACTCTTCGCGTTTCTGATAAACCGGCACGATACCGGCCACCAGGCGCCCCTCTACGACCCCTCTTTCAATTTCATCCAGTTGTGACGCCTGAAGTTGAAACCTTACTTTCGGCGACTCTTCATTTATCCGTCTAAGCGCTGCAACTAACGGCGAATTAAGATCGGAAATAGTGTTATCAATAACCCCCACGCCCAAGTCGCCAATAAGTTCGTTCTGCGCTGAACTAAGCCGGTCGCGAAAGTTGTCAACCGAGGCAAATAGATCAATCGATGCCTGATACACCAGGCGGCCTTCTTCGGTCAGATGAAAGCCCTCGCGACCTCGGGTGCACAAGCGCATGCCGATACGAATTTCAAGGTCGGAGATCTGTTTGCTGATGGCCGCCAGCCCCACATTCAGCTCGTTCTGCGCCGCACTGAAACCACCGGCTTCGACCACGGCCTTGAACACTTTGAGCAGTTTGAAATCCAGCCCGCTGAGGGCCAGTGGCGCCCGATGCGCCGTTTTTGGCGCCGGGTTTCCGGAATTGGAAAGTGGGGTTTCCATAATGCTTATTTACCTCTGGCGCGCTATTCAACAACCTGTGCCCAACAACAAAAACATAGCCGGCCAATAATAATGAACACAGAAAACCAGGCTTGGCAACCGCTAATAATCCCCGTACTTCAGTGCCAACTCACTGATTTCGAACTACTAAAAGCTGACACTTCGATCAGCTCTCGCAACGCTGCAACTGCCCTCTTGAAAACTGCTTAGGCCGAACCACGCCCGAATTATTTCCGGCGGGTCTTCCCGGCTCTGCGCATCAATTTCAGTTCGCTTTACCGACGAGGAAAACAACAATGTCTCAAACCACCGACCGTCTCTGGGGTGCCCGCTTCAAAAGCGGCCCATCCGAAGCCCTGGCGGCCCTGTCCCGTTGCCCCGAGCGCTACTTTCGCCTGACCCCGTACGACCTCGCCGGTTCCAAGGCCCATGCCCGTGAACTGCAGCGCGCCGGGCTGTTGAGCGAGCAGGAAACCCATACCATGCTGGCCGCGCTGGAAGGTATCGGCGCTGACTTTAAAGCCGGCAGCATCGCGCCAACGCTGGATGACGAAGACGTCCACACCTTCATCGAACGCCTGCTGACCGAGCGCCTCGGCCCATTGGGCGGCAAGCTGCGCGCCGGCCGTTCGCGCAACGACCAGACCGCCAACGACCTGCGTCTGTTCCTGCGGGACCACGTGCGCACCCTGGCCGTCGAAGTGCTGGCCTTGCAACAAGCGCTGGTCGACCAGGCCGAACAACACATCGAAAGCATCTGCCCCGGTTTCACTCACCTGCAACAGGCGCAACCGATTGTCTTTGCTCACCACTTGCTCGCTCACGCCCAATCGATGCTGCGTGACGTGCAACGGCTGGTGGACTGGGACATCCGCACCTCGCTGTCGCCACTCGGCGCCGCCGCCATGGCCGGTTCCGCCATCGCGCGCCTGCCGCAACAGTCGGCCAAGGAAATGGGTTACAGCGGCGTCTGCGAAAACTCCATCGACGCCGTGGCCAGCCGCGATCACGTTGCCGAGTTCCTGTTTATCGCCAGCATGCTCGGAATCAACATTTCGCGCCTGGCGGAAGAATTCTGCCTGTGGTCCTCGCGGCAATTTCGCTGGGTTGCGCTGGACGATGCCTACGCCACAGGCAGCTCGATCATGCCGCAGAAGAAAAACCCGGACATTGCCGAGCTGGCCCGGGGCAAGGCGGGTCGCCTGATCGGCAACCTCACCGGCCTGCTCTCCACCCTGAAATCCTTGCCGCTGTCGTATAACCGCGACTTGAGCGAAGACAAGAACGGCGTGCTCGACAGCGTCGACACCTTGCTGCTGGTGCTGCCCGCCATGGCCGGGATGGTCGCGACCATGAAGGTCAACGTTGAAGAGTTGCGCCGTCAGGCACCGCTCGGGTTCACCCTCGCGACCGAAGTGGCCGACTGGCTGGCAGTGCGCGGCGTGCCGTTCAAGGAAGCCCATGAAATCACCGGCGCATTGGTTCAGGCCTGTGAGAAACACGACATCGAGTTGTGGGAAGCCTCGCCGGCACTGCTGGTCGAGATCGACCCGCGCCTGACCCCGGAAGTGCGCGACAGCCTGACGCTGGAAGCCGCCATCGCCGCCCGTAGCGGTTGGGGTGGTACGGCGCCGCAGCAGGTGCGCGAGCAGATCGGCCGGTTGAAGACCGCCCTCGCCGCGCAACACGAATGGACCGAGAACTATCAGGGCTTCCGCCTCTAACAGCCGCCACGCATAACCCTGTGGGAGCTAGCCTGCTAGCGATTTGGCTCTGTCTGACAACCATTCGCTGATTGACACACCGCAATCGCTAGCAGGCTAGCTCCCACAAGGATCTGCGTTGGATTTGAAAGAACAGTTCGGAGAAACAACATGAGCCAGACTCAGGCAGAACGACTCCAGGCGGAGCGCAAACTGGCGGAAAACCAGTTCGATATCACCCAGTACGATCACGTGCCACGGCGCTATTACGGGCGGATCTTTTTCGCCACGGTCATCGTCATTGCGATCATCGGCCTGGTGCGGGCCTTCGCCGAAGGCAAGATCGAGTGGTCGTACATCGGCCAGTTCCTCACGTCCCAGGCGATCATGTGGGGCTTGCTCAATACCATCGTCATGGCCGTGTTGGCGATGGGGCTGGGCATTGTATTCGGGGTGATCACGGCGATCATGCGCATGTCGGCCAACCCGATCCTGCGCTACGTGGCGGTGACCTACACCTGGCTGTTCCGCGGTACGCCGCTGATCCTGCAACTGCTGTTGTGGTTCAACCTGGCGCTGATCTTCCCCACCATCGGCATCCCCGGCGTGTTCGAAATGGACACCGTAAGCCTGATGACGCCGTTCGTGGCCGCCCTCCTCGGCTTGAGCATCAACCAGGGCGCCTACACCGCCGAAGTGGTGCGCGCCGGTCTGCTGTCGGTGGACACCGGGCAGTACGAAGCCGCCAAGTCGATCGGCATGCCGCGCCTGCAAGCGCTGCGCCGGATCATCCTGCCGCAGGCCATGCGGATCATCATTCCACCGGTCGGCAACGAGTTTATCGGCATGGTGAAAATGACCTCGCTGGCGAGCGTCATCCAGTACTCGGAGCTGCTCTACAACGCCCAGAACATCTACTACGCCAACGCCCGGGTGATGGAGCTGCTGATCGTTGCGGGTATCTGGTACCTGGCCACGGTCACCGTGCTGTCCTTTGGTCAAAGCCGTCTGGAGCGTCGTTTCGCTCGCGGCGCCGGCAAGCGTTCTTGAGGAGTTGAACATGAGAAGCATCGTCAAGGCCGTGAGCCTGAACAAGTATTACGACCATTTCCACGCCCTCAAGGACATCAACATCGAAGTCGAGCAAGGCGAAGTGCTGTGCATCATCGGCCCGTCCGGCTCCGGCAAAAGCACCTTGCTGCGTTGCGTCAACCAGCTGGAAAAGATCGACAAGGGCGGCCTGTGGGTCGACGGCGAGCTGGTGGGTTACCGCATCGTCGGCAACAAACTGCACGAGCTCAACGAGTCGCAGATCGCCCGTCAACGCCTGGCCACCGGCATGGTGTTCCAGCGTTTCAACCTGTTTCCGCACATGACTGTGTTGCAAAACATCATCGAAGGGCCGTGCCAGGTGCTCAAGCGTTCGCCCAAGGAGGCGCACGAAGAAGCCTTGGAACTGCTCGCCCGCGTCGGCCTGGCCGACAAGCGCAACAGCTACCCGATCGAGCTTTCGGGTGGTCAGCAACAACGTGTCGCCATTGCTCGCGCATTGGCCATGCGGCCCAAGCTGATGCTGTTCGATGAACCCACTTCGGCACTCGACCCGGAACTGGTCGGTGAGGTGCTGTCGGTGATGCGCGATCTCGCGCAATCCGGCATGACCATGATCGTCGTCACCCATGAACTGGGCTTCGCTCGCGAAGTATCCAACCGCATGGTGTTCATGGACGGCGGGCAGATCGTGGAGGCAGGAAGCCCCGAAGAAATACTAATAAGTCCGCAAAACCCGCGCACCCAAAGCTTCATTTCTGCCGTTCGAACCTAAGCGCCGGCTGGCGTAACAACACACATAAGAGAACGACCATGAAGAACATCGTAATCCCAGCAGTACTCGCAGGCCTGATGGCTTCCAGCGTCAGCTTCGCTGCCGAATTGCCGGCCAGCATCAAGGAAAAAGGCGAGATCGTCGTCGCGATCATGCCGAACTACCCGCCGATGGATTTCAAGGACCCGGCCACCAATACCCTCACCGGTGTGGACGTTGATCTGGGCAACGCCCTGGCCGAACGTCTGGGCGTGAAGATCAAATGGCAGGAAACCGGCTTCGAGCAAATGATCAACGCCCTGACCACCGACCGCGTCGACATGGTGCTGTCGGGCATGACCGACACCAAAGAGCGTCAGGCCAGCGTGACCTTCGTCGACTATTTCACCAGCGGTCCACAGTTCTACACCCTGCAGAAGAACAAGGACTTCAACGAAATCACCGACCTGTGCGGCAAGAAAGTCGGCACCAGCCGCCGGACCACGTTCCCGGCGGAAATCGCTGAATACAGCAAGGCCAACTGCGAAGCCGCCGGCAAACCGGCCATCGTGGTGATCGGCACCGAAGGCTCGGCGGACGCCCGTGCGCAACTGCGTCAGAGCCGTATCGATGCCGCGATGCAAGGCAGCGAGACCTTGTCGTACCTGAAGACTCAGGAAAAGGACATGTACAAAACGGTCGGCCAGCCGATTTCCGTGCAGTTCTCCGGCATGGGCCTGAGCAACAAAAAGCCTGAGCTGAGCGAAGCGGTGAAGGTTGCTTTGCAGAGCATGATCGATGACGGCAGCTATCAGACCATCCTGAAAAAATGGGACCTGGAGCTGGGCGCAATCAAGACGGCAACCATCAACGCCGGCAAGTAATGCTTGCCCTGTAGGAGCCAGCTAGCTGGCGATAGCGGTGGATCAGTCGCTATGAATGTTGACTGACACACCGCCATCGCCGGCAAGCCGGCTCCTACAGGTTTGGTTGCGTTTCGACTATTGAGAACGGAGCACCAACGATGTCGTCCTCCCCAACCTGGCCCGACCAGCACAAGGCCTGCCTTGCCCTGGCCTTCGACCTCGACGGCCCCACCGGCGATGCGATGCTCAACGGCTCGATCTGGCACAAGCCCGAGTACTTCGGTTTTGGTGGTTACGGCCCTTATCGGGCGTTGCCACGGATTCTCGACCTGCTCGACGAATTCCGCATCCCGACCACGTTTTTCGTTCCGGCCTGGGTCGTGGAGAACTGGCCGAAACAGTGCCAGGCGATTGTCGAGCGCGGGCATGAAGTGGCGTACCACGGCTACAAACACGAATCCTTTTACGCCCTGACGCTGGACCAGCAAAAGGACGTAATGAAGAAATCCCGCGAGGTGTTCTGGAAACGCCTGAACATCCGCGCCGAAGGTTTCCGCACGCCGTCCGGCGACTGGCGCGCCGAGACCCCGGCGATGCTGGTGGAAGCCGGCGTGACCTACTCCAGCAGCATGCGCGGCGACGACCGACCGTATCTGGTGAACGTGCCGGGGTTCGACACGCCGTTGGTGGAAATACCCGGTCGCTGGGAAATGGACGACTACGCCTCCCTCGCCTACACCCGCGCGCCGGACTTTCCTTCGGGACTGGACCGCACGGCCAGCTACGAGCTGACTCTGGACAACTGGTGCCGCGAGTACGATGGCGCCATGAATGAAGGGTTGTGCCTGACCACCCTGTTCCACCCCAAGATCACCGGCAAACCGGGACGCATCCTGTTGCTGGAAAAACTGTTCGAACACATGCGTCAGCGCGACGACGTGTGGTTTGCCACTTGCCGCGACGTCGCCCAGTGGTGGCTGAAGGAGCATCACCATGGCTGATTCCATCGTCTGGCCCGACGGCTATCGCTGCGCGGTGGTGCTGACCGTCGATTACAACGACATTCACGGGATTCTCACCCAGGCGCCGGAAGTCGCCGGGCGCGACAAGACACTGTCTGTATGGCGTTACGGCAGCCAGCGCGGCGTCGAGCGTCTGCTGGGTTTGTTCAAGGAGCTGGGGGTTCGCAGCAGCTGGTTTGTCCCCGGTATCGTCGCCGAAGAAAACCCCGAACACCTTCAGGCGATTCAGACCGGTGGGCATGAAATTGCCTGCGCCGGGTATCGCCATCAAAACTACGACACCCTCGATCTGGCGCAGCAGAGTGCCGAAATTGCCGCCGGCTGCGAGGCTTTGCAAGCATTGACCGGCCAGCGCCCGACGGGGTTTCGCATCCCCGCTGGCAATGGCGCGCCGGGGTTCATCGAGGCGCTGAGGGATCAAGGCATTCATTGGTCATCCTCGTGGCGCGGCGATGATTTGCCGTTCGCGCATCCCACTGCGCCGCAGGTGATTGAACTGCCCTTGCACTACGAGCTGGAAGACGAACCCTACTTCGCGTTCAACCTGAGCCCAGCGGTGCCGCCGGCGCAATCGCGGATCGCTTCTTACAGCCACACCCTGGGCAACCTGCAAATGGACTTCGCCGGGTTTCACCGCTTCGGGCTGTGTTACGTGCTGCGTTTGCACCCGGAAATCATTGCTACACCGGGGCGGATCGGCGTGTTGCGCGAATTGCTGCAGGGTATTCAGCAACACAACGACGTGTGGATCGCCACCGGAGCCGAAGTCGCTCAGTGGTGGGCCGATTCCGCGACGCCTGTGACCGAGGATCACCCGGCGTCAGTGTACGAACGGCATTATCGGGACTACCTCCTATGACCGAGCGCTTGCAACGACTGGCGCAGTTTTGCGTCGACACACGATTTGAAGACTTGCCCCCGGCACTGGTTGCACAAGCCAAACGGCACATTCTCGACACCTTTGGCGCGACGCTGGCCGGGGCTGATAGCGATGTGGCGAAACAGGCGCGCCTGGTGTTCGCGGGTGAAATCGGCGGCACGCGGGTCTGGGGCGCGGACCTGCGGGTCGGCGCCGCTCAGGCTGCGATGCTCAACGGCGTCGCCGCGCATGCGCTGGAACTGGACGACACCGGTGGCTGTGACCATTCCGGCGCGGTGGTGCTGCCGGCGGTGATGGCCGCTGTTTCGATGTGCACGCGGCCTGTCAGTGGTCGCGAGTTCATCACGGCGGTGGTCATCGGTTACGAAGTCGGCCGCCGCGTGCTCGAAGCCTGTGGTGGTTATTCGGCGCACAACGGCGCCGGCTGGCATTCCACCGCCACCTGCGGTGTGTTTGGCGCGGCAGCGGCAAGTGCACGCATCCTGGGTTTGAACGCCGGACAAATGCTCTCGGCACTGGGCATTGCCGGCAGTTTCAGCGGCGGCTTGTGGGCCTTCATCCACGACGGCTCGCAGAGTAAAAAACTGCACAGCGGGCGCGCCGCCGAAGGTGGGTTGCTGGCAGCACGGTTTGCGCAGCAAGGCATCACCGGGCCGTCGAAGCTGTTCGATGATGTCTGGGGTGGTTTTCTGAAAACCCTGGCCGGCGAGACGGCACAACCCGAGGCGCTGGATGCCGACCTGGGTGTCGTGTGGAAGCTCGCCCGCTGTTCGATCAAGCCGTTCGCCTCGTGCCGTGGCACGCATTCGGCCATCGACGCGTTGGGGTTGTTGCTGGATCAACTGCAGGTGGATGTTGATCAGGTTGAAGACCTTGAGGTTTCGCTGTGCGGGTTTCTGCAGGACATGTGCGGCGCTCAGGAAGTGAGCAGCCTCGCGGCGGCGCAGATGAGTTTGCCGTACGCCCTCGCCGCACGCCTGGTTCATGGGCATTGCCGGCTGGAGGCGTATGACGACGAACAACGGCGTGTTCCGCAGATTGCGCTGTGGATGTCGCGCATTCGTCTTGTAGTGGACCCGCAACTGTCAGAGGATGGCGAGCCCGTGGTGAGCGTGCGGACGGTGGACGGTCGGCAGGCCAGCCTGTGCGTCGACCCGCCACTGGGTGCGCCGGGTAATCCGTTGAGTGATGACGCGCTGGAACAGAAGTTTTTCAGTTTGGCGGTGCGGGTGATGCCGAGGTTGCAGGCTGAAGAGTTGGTCGGGCAGTTGTGGCGGTTGGAACAGCTTGAGTCGGTTGCTGTGCTGGATCGGTGGTTGAGTTGAGTAATGCGGTGGCTGATCTGGCCTCTTCGCGAGCAGGCTCGCTCCCACAGGGGAACGCATTCCAAATGTGGGAGCGAGCCTGCTCGCGATTGGGCACGACTCGGTACATCGCCGAACACCCTGAAATCTGAATAAGGACATTTGCCCCACCGTGGCCACTTACTCGCTTGTTATCCGCCGGTTGATGATCGTATCGCTGACCATCGTCGTCAGCCGCGCCATCACCAGCCCGTTGCTCACGTTGTTCCTGAGCAACAAACTGGGCCTCAACCAACAGGACGTTGGCTTGCTGCTGGGCATCGCGGTGTTCATCGCCACCCTGCTCGCGCTCTACGGCGGCTACATCATCGACCGCCTCGAAAAACGCCGGCTGCTGATCCTCGCCATGCTCTCCAGCGCCATCGGTTTCGTGTTGCTGACCTTCGCCGAAAACCTCTACCTGACCACCTTGACCCTGGTGATCACCGAAACCGCTTCGGCGCTGTTCCTGATCGGCTCGAAGGCGATCCTCAGCGAAAACCTGCCCATGGGCCAGCGCGCCAAGGCCTTTTCCCTGCGTTACACCCTGACCAACATCGGTTATGCCACGGGGCCGATGCTCGGCGTGGTCATCGCCGGTGTCTACCCGATTGCGCCGTTCCTGATTGCCGGCGGCATTGCGTTTTTCAGCATCTTTTTGATGAGCGGGATCCCGAAAGATTCGAGCCAGACACCCGCGATCGGCCAGCCGCAAAGCTTTCTGAAAACCCTGATCACCCTGAAAAACGACCGCACGCTGATCATGTTCACCTGCGGCTGCCTGCTCAGCACCGTGGTCCATGGGCGCTTCACCCTGTACCTGTCGCAATACCTGCTGGTGACCCAGGATTCCAAACGCGCCCTGGAAACCATGGCCGCCCTGCTCGCTTGTAACGCCATCAGCGTGATCCTGCTGCAATACCAGATCGGCCGTTTCCTCAAGCGTGAACAACTGCGCTACTGGATTGCCGGCGGCACCAGCCTGTTCATCCTCGGCCTGATCGGCTTCAGCCTGGCGGATAGCCTGGTGTCGTGGTGCATCGCGATGTTCATCTTCACCCTCGGCGAAATGATCATTTACCCCGCCGAATTCCTGTTCGTCGACACCCTGGCCCCGGAAGAACTGCGCGGCAGTTACTACGGAGCCCAAAACCTGGCGGCTTTGGGCGGTGCCCTCAGCCCGGTGATTTGCGGTTTCCTGTTGATGCACACCCCGGCGCCGACGATGTTTTATGCCCTGAGCGCGCTGACCGCCATGGGCGGTTTCCTGTGTTTCATGAGCGGACGCCGGGTGGCTTTACAGCAAAATTAATGCACTGAAACTGCATTAATATGAATTTGTCTCCGTCTGGAATGAGCGGCACACTGTGCCTCGTTCCTCCCCCAATAGTTGGAACGACTTCAAGGGCTTTCTGGGTATCCCAGCTAAGCCTTTTTTTTGCCTCGACTTTTGCAACGGACCATTCACCTCATGTTTGCTCGCTGGTTCCCCGCCGCCATCAATACCCGACCTTCTGAATGGAGCCGCGCCGCCATCGGCATGGCCCTCGGTACGATGTTCAGCGTCTGGCTGTGCTCACAGGTTTTCGGCATCGAAGTGGCGCAGCACCTGATCGGTCCGCTGGGCGCCTCGGCAGTGCTGTTGTTCGCGGTGTCCTCCGGCGCATTGGCACAACCCTGGTCGATTCTCGGCGGTTACTTGAGCGCAGGGGTGATCGCATTGTTGGTCGCCCACGTGCTCGGGCGAACCCTTGGCAGTGCTTGCCTGGCCGCGGGCATGTCGCTGATCCTGATGTGCTGGCTGCGTTGCCTGCATCCGCCGGCCGGTGCCTTGGCGTTGCTGTTGGTATTGGCAGACCCGGCGACCATCGCGCTGGACTGGAAAGCCCTCGGCCCGGTAATGCTCGGCGCCTCGACGATGTTGCTCAGCGCGCTGGCGTACAACAACCTGACGCGCATTCGTTACCCAAGACGCGCCAGTGAACCGGTGGCGATGGTGCCGGCCGATCACCCGCCCATCGACAGCCAGGCGATCACTGCCCAGGATCTGAAACGGGCGCTGGCGGACATGGAAGCTTTCTTTGACGTCACGCCCGAAGACCTTGAGCAGTTGATTCAAGCCAGTGAGTTGCATGCCAAACGGCGCAGTATCACTGAAGTCCTTAGCCGCAGAACCTGACACCCTACAGAACCCTTCAGGAGCGAGCAGTCTCGCTCCTGAAGGTTCGAGTCACGCCGCAGATAATTGCTTGGCCGGCACCGCCAGACTCACCGCCCGCACCGATGCCCCGGCACTCAACCCCAGTGTTTTTGCGGTCTGCGCATCGACAATCAACGTGCCCGCCGCTACCCGCGCCGGAGCTGCGGTAATCCGGCACTCGGCAAACTGGCGGTTGTGAATCAGGTAAGTCGCCGCCTGTTCTCCGGGGGTGCCAATGCTCAATTGCAGCACCTGACTGTCACGCACCGCGCGGATGTCGGCGGTGGCACATTCAATCAGCGGCCCGCCGTCGAAAATGTCGATGTAGTCGCGGTGTTCGAATCCTTCCGCCTGAAGCATGCCCAGCGCCGGCTCGGTGTTGGGATGGACGCGGCCAATCACCGAGCGCGCCGCTTCCGGCAACAGGCAGGTCGGCAGCGGAAATTTGGGCATTAGTTCCGCAATGAAGGTCTTGTTGCCCAGGCCGGTGAGGTAATCGGCATCGGCAAAGTCCATCTTGAAAAAGTGCCGCCCCAGTCCTTCCCAGAACGGTGAAACGCCTGCTTCGTCCGAGTAGCCGCGCATCTCTGCAATGACCTTGTCGCCGAAGTGCTGACGGAACTCTGCGAGAAACAGGAACCGCGCCTTCGACAACAAACGCCCGTTCAGGCCGCTGCGGTGATCGGCGTGCAAGAACAGAGAGCACAACTCCGATTGCCCGGTCATGTCGTTACCCAGGAACAGCGTCGGCAGTTGTTGATTGATCCCGAGGTTTTTCGACGCTGCGACAAACAAGCCCATTCGATAGTTGTACCAGGGCTCGCGCAGGCCGACGGCACCGGCCAGCGCACAAATACCGATCGCCTCTTTCTGGTCATTCTCCAGCACAAACAAGTAGTCGGCATCGGCACGCTCGGCGTCGCCGGCAAAGGTTTTCGCGGCCCATTCCAGACGCTGGCGCAAACGCGGCGCATCGGCAGGCAAGGTGGTCAAACCGGTCCCGGCGCTATGGGCCAGGGCCAGGAGTGCCGGCAGGTCAGCCGGTGTGGCGGGACGGACGATCATCGCACTTGCTCCTTGGCAGTCAGGTGTTTGGGCAGGAATACTTCGGCCAACATGCAGCGGGAGCTGCCGCCGCCGATGCGTTCGATGGTGTCGATGTTCACCGGCAGCGGCGTGGTGTGGGCTTCAATCAACCGACGCTGGCGGGTGTCCAACGCTTGCCAGGCGGTACGTGACATCACCAGCACGGGGTCGCCCGCACTGCTTTGAACTTCCAGCATGTTGCCGGCAAAGGATTCCAACTGGCTCCAGTTCAGCGCGATGACTTGCTTGCCGCTGTCTTCCAGCCGCGAGCGCAGGGCCAGGCGTTCGCTCGGGTTCGTGACCGATGCCAGGCAGGCAATGGCCAGCCGCGTACCGACGCTCATCATCACGTTAGTGTGATAAATCGCGACGCCCTGACGGTCTTCCGCCGTGAACGCGCACAGCTCGTAACCCAGATGGTCGACCACCTGATCCAGCGCCCGGGCGTGAGTGCGGGTGGAATAGCCGGCGTAGCAAATCCGCTGCTGACGATCCAGCACCATGCTGCCGGTGCCTTCAAGGAAGACTTCCTGCTGTTCGAGGCTGGAAAGGTCCAGCAACTGCTCGACCCGGTATTCGTCGCGCAGCCAGTCGAGCACACCTTTATCCCGCTCCAGGCGCCGGTTGTGGCCCTGCATCGGATACAGCACCAACGTGCCGTCGGGGTGGCTGCTCCACCAGTTGTTGGGAAAGATCGAGTCTGGCGTGTGTGGGGCTTCAAGGTCGTTGTGCACAAGGACCTCGACGCCTTGCCCGCGCAGTGCGGCAACGTAGCCGTCGAACTCTTGCAGGGCCTTGAGCTGAACCTCTTCGGACACGGCTGCCGGGCGCTGAAAACGGTTGTTCGCCGCCGTGTCCTGATTGAAAGAGAAACGTGTCGGGCGAATCATCAAAACGGTATTGGTGGTTTGCATGGGCACAGATTCAATGAGGGTTGAGAGAGGCTCATTGTCTGTTTCGGGAGCGGGAAAACCCGGTTGATAACGGGGTTGGTGGTGAGGAAAACGGCTGAAGATTCAGGCCCCTCCAGCCGATTCGGCAAACACCCAGAACCACTGTGGGAGCGAGACCGGCTTGCCGGCGATTGCGGTGTGTCAGACAACATTATTGCTGAATGACATACCGCAATCGCCGGCAAGCCGGTCTCGCTCCCACAAGGGAACTTCGGTGTTTATTACTCCATCGTGGTCTTGACCATCGCCAGTTCCGGGTGGCTGACCAGTTTGTCGATGTGCAGCTCCGGGTCGTCGAACCAGACTTCGGTCAGCACCCGGTAATGTTCCATGTCGCGGCAACGCATGCGCAGGCTGTAGTCGAACGCGCCGCTGATCAAGCGACATTCCAGCACCTGCGGGCAAGCACGGACCTTGGCTTCGAAGGCTTTTTGCGCCGCCCGCCCGCTCTGGTTCGACAGCGCCACCAACACCAGCAAAGACAGCCCCGGTGTCAGTTTTTTCTCATCGAGGATCGCCCCGTAACCGCGAATGACCCCCAGCTGCTCAAGCTTGCGCACCCGTTCCAGGCATGGCCTGGGGGTCAGGTGCACGCGTTCCGAAAGCTTTTGGTAAGTGATGCGCCCTTCATGGCGCAGCACTTCAATGATTGCCTGATCGATACGATCAAGCACGATCGACAGATCGCGGATGTCCGCCATGTACGTCTTGCCTCACTTCAAACGACCCGATAGGAATTGCTGCAAACGTTCACTGTTTGGCCGGTCGAGGATCGTCGCATCACCCTGCTCCTCGACCCGCCCCTGATGCAAGAACAACACCTGGCTCGACACCTGCCGGGCAAAGCCCATTTCATGGGTCACCATCAACATGGTCCGGCCTTCTTCCGCCAGTGCCTGAATCACCTTGAGCACTTCGCCGACCAACTCCGGATCAAGGGCCGAGGTCGGCTCGTCGAACAGCAGAATTTCCGGCTCCACCGCCAGCGCCCGGGCAATCGCCACCCGTTGTTGCTGGCCGCCGGAGAGAAACGCCGGGTATTGATCGGCGACTCGCTGCGGCAAGCCGACCTTGTCCAGATAAGCCCGTGCACTTTCCTCAGCCGCCTTGCGGCTGATGCCCAGCACCCGGCACGGTGCGAGCACGATGTTTTCCAGGACGGTCAGGTGACTCCACAAGTTGAAATGCTGGAACACCATCGCCAGACGCGTGCGCAAACGCTGCAACTGTGCCGGATGGGCGACGCGCATACCACCCGCGCCCGGGCGAGTGATGACCCGTTCGCCGTCGAGTTCGATGGCGCCCTCGTCCGCCCGTTCCAGAAAATTGATGCAACGCAGCATGGTGCTTTTGCCTGAACCGCTGGCGCCGATCATGCTCACCACGTCCCCTGCCCGCGCATTCAACGAGACGCCCTTGAGCACTTCATTGTCACCAAAACGTTTATACAGATTTTCAACCGTGAGTTTGTACATGCAGACACCCCTGCTGCAGCACCCGATTCGGCGCTGCTCTGGATAAATGGATTAATGAGTCGGCCCGAGAAAGCTCAGCCAGCGCTTTTCCGCGAGGCGAAATGCGCCGACCAGGCCGAACGACAACGCGAGGTACAGCAGGCCGGCAATGCCGAACGCCTGAAAGGTCATGAAGGTCGCGGCGTTGGCGTCGCGGGCGACTTTGAGAATGTCCGGAATGGTCGCGGTGAACGCCACCGATGTCGCGTGCAGCATCAGAATCACTTCGTTGCTGTAATACGGCAGCGCCCGGCGCAACGCCGAGGGCAGGATCAGTCGCAGGTACAGGCGCCAGCCGCTCAAGCCATAAGCGTGGGCTGCCTCGATTTCACCGTAGGGAATGCTGCGGATCGCCCCGGCGAAAATTTCCACGGTATAGGCGCAAGTGTTGAGGGTGAACGCGAGCAGCGTGCAATTCATCGCGTCGCGAAAGAACGCTTCGAGCAGCGGCTGCGAGCGCACCACCGCGATGCCGTAGATCCCGCTGTAGCAAATCAGCAGCTGGATATACAGCGGCGTACCGCGAAACACGTAGGTAAACAGCTGAACCGGCCAGCGCAGCAAGCCCCAGCGCGAGGTGCGCAGGATCGCCAACGGCAACGACAGGACAAAGCCCATCGCGATGCTCGCCACCAGCAACCACAGGGTCATCGCCAGGCCAGTGAGGGTCTCGCCGTCGCTGAACAGAAAGGGTTTCCAGTATTCGGCAATCAACTCGATCATCGCGCCATCCCCCGTACGCCCTGGTTGTAACGTCGCTCCAACACACGCAAGGCGTAGTTCGACGCGCTGGTGACCAGCAGATAAAGCGCCGCCGCCATCAGCAGGAAATCGAGCATGTTGAAGGTGCTTTTACCGGCCTCTTGCGCGACCTTGACCAGGTCCGACAGGCCGATGATCGACACCAGCGCCGTGGCCTTGAGCAACACCAGCCAGTTGTTGCCCAGGCTCGGCAAGGCAAAACGCATCATTTGCGGAAACACCACGAAGCGAAACCGCTGCCAGCGGTTCAAACCGAAACACGCCGCGGCTTCCTGTTGTCCACGCGGCACGCTGAGGATCGCTCCGCGAAAGGTCTCGGTGAAATACGCGCCATAAATAAACCCGAGGGTGATAATCCCGGCCACGAACGGGTCGATTTCCATGTAAGGCCAGCCCATCGCTTCGGTCAGGCTGCTCAGCCAGCCTTGCAGGCTGTAGAAAATCAGCAGCATCAGTACCAGGTCCGGCACACCGCGAATCAAGGTGGTGTAGAAGGTTGCCGGCAGGTTCAACAGCTTCAGCGGCGACAGCTTTGCCGCCGCGCCGAGCAACCCCAGCGCCATGCTCACCAGCAGCGAGAGCGCCGACAGTTTCAACGTGACCCAGGTGCCGTGCAGCAACAATGGGCCATAGCCTTGCAGGGCCGAAACATCGAGCCCGATCAGATTCAGGAAGGAATTCACGCCAGTCACCTGTCTTGAGGCGCCCACGGTGAAACACTGTGCCGGTTCACGGCACAGTGTCTTGGGGCGCGAGGATCAGTTGTTGTAGAGGTCCAGATCGCCGAAATGCTTTTGCTGGATCTGTGCGTAGATGCCCTTGTCATGCAGGGCCTTGATGGCGGCATTGAGCATGCCTTTGAGTTCTTCGTTGTCCTTGCGTACGCCGATGGCGATTTCCGACGGCACCAACGGGTCGCTGATGCCTTCGCTGTTCTGGAAGTCAGCCCCTTGTGGCGATGTGAGAAAGCTCATCTGTGCTTGCAGCTTGTCCTGGATCGACGCATCGAGACGGCCATAAACCAGGTCGGCGTACACCTGATCCTGATTCTGATAAGCGCGCAGCTTCACGCCGCCCGGCCCCAGTTTGGCCTTGGCGTAGGTTTCCTGAATCGTGCCCTGCATGTAACCGATGGTCTTGCCCCGCAGCGACTCGGCGGTGGGCAGCAGTCCGGAGTCCTTGCGGGTGACGATGGCGGTCGGCCCGGCGTACAGACGGTCGGTGAAGTCGATCTGCTTTTTGCGCGGCTCGGTCACGGTCATCGACGATTCGATGGCGTCGAACTTGCCGGCCTTGAGGGCAGGAATCAGCCCGTCGAAATCATTGCTGACCCACACGCAAGTCAGTTTCAGCTCGGCACAGATCGCGTTGCCCAGGTCCACACCAAAGCCCTGCACGCCGCCATCGGCGGTGGTTGACTCAAAAGGCGGGTAGCTTGGGTTGACGCCGAATCGCAGCTCTTTCCATTCCTTGGCATGGGCGCCGGTGGTGCAGCACAGCAGCGCGAGTGTCGGCAAAGTCAGCCATTTGATATTCATCTTCTTGAGTCCCGATTTGTTTGGAATTATCGCGGCCTGGCGAACCGGACCGCCTTTTTGGGCAGGAACAGAGAGTCGGTGCGGCGCGAGCCGCAACAGCGTTCTTATTGTTTTGTTCGAGGGGCCGCACGTTGCGGCCTCCAGCCTGAAACCCTCGGCACAGACGGCTTCAAAAGCACGGCCAGAATGCCAACAGATAACCCGTTGCAGGTGTCGTAAGGGCCGCTACAGACGCCCCGATTGCGCTGATAAGGCTGTTTTCACAGCCGATTCGGTCGTGAGCGCGGCCCACGGTGGTCTTGAGAGGGAAATCCTTCAGCGCTATTACAAAAATGCACACGAGACCTGCACATATCCGGGTTGTACTAGGCAAATTTGCACTGTTACGATCCAGCATCGCTCGCGCGCGAGCTTCTCTATAAAGAACAATAAAAGCAGGGAGTTAGTGATGACTGCTCAGGTTTCATCGAAGTGGACTTCGTCCATGGATGCCACGCAAAACGACGTGCTGGCCGAGGTTCGCAACCATATCGGTCACCTGACCCTCAACCGCCCCGCCGGCCTCAACGCCATTACCCTCGACATGGTGCGCAATCTGCAGCGTCAGCTCGACGCCTGGGCGCAGGACTCGGACATTCACGCGGTGGTCTTGCGCGGTGCCGGCGAAAAAGCCTTTTGTGCCGGCGGCGACATCCGCTCGTTGTATGACAGCTTCAAAAACGGCGACACCCTGCACGAAGACTTCTTCGTCGAGGAATACGCCCTCGACCTCGCGATTCACCATTACCGCAAACCGGTTCTCGCCCTGATGGACGGCTTCGTCCTGGGCGGCGGCATGGGCCTGGTGCAAGGCGCCGATTTACGCGTGGTCACCGAGAAAAGCCGCCTGGCGATGCCGGAAGTGGCCATCGGTTATTTCCCTGACGTCGGCGGCAGTTACTTCCTGCCGCGCATCCCCGGTGAACTGGGGATCTACCTGGGCGTCAGCGGCGTGCAGATCCGTGCGGCGGATGCGCTCTATTGCGGCCTGGCCGACTGGTATCTGGACAGCAGCAAACTGGCGACGCTGGACGAAAAACTCGATCAGCTGGAATGGCACGACACGCCGCTCAAGGACCTGCAAGGCCTGTTGGCCCGACTCGCCGTTCAGCAACTGCCGGACGCGCCTTTGGCAGCGCTGCGCCCGGCCATCGATCACTTCTTCGCCCTGCCCGATGTGCCGAGTATTGTTGAACAACTGCGCGACGTCACGGTTGCCGACAGCCATGAATGGGCGACCACCACCGCCGACCTGCTGCAAAGCCGTTCACCGCTGGCCATGGGCGTGACCCTGGAAATGCTGCGACGCGGTCGACACCTGAGTCTGGAAGACTGTTTTGCCCTGGAGCTGCACCTGGACCGTCAGTGGTTCGAGCGCGGCGACCTGATCGAAGGCGTGCGCGCCTTGCTGATCGACAAAGACAAGACCCCGCGCTGGAACCCGCCGACCTTGCAGGCGCTGGACGCCGCACATGTCGCGAGTTTTTTCACAGGGTTTGACCGGAGCGGGAGCTGAGCCATGCACGATATCGAATTGAGCGAAGAGCAAGTCATGATCCGCGATATGGCCCGGGACTTTGCCCATGGCGAAATCGCGCCGCACGCGCAAGCCTGGGAAAAGGCCGGCTGGATCGACGACGGTCTGGTGGCGAAGATGGGCGAGCTGGGGCTGCTGGGCATGGTGGTGCCCGAGGAATGGGGCGGCACTTATGTCGATTACGTCGCCTACGCCCTGGCGGTGGAAGAGATTTCCGCCGGCGACGGTGCCACGGGTGCACTGATGAGCATCCACAATTCCGTGGGTTGCGGGCCGGTCATGAACTACGGCACCGACGAACAGAAACAGACCTGGTTGCCGGATCTGGCCAGCGGCAAGGCCATCGGCTGCTTCTGCCTGACCGAGCCGCAAGCCGGTTCCGAGGCGCATAACCTGCGCACCCGCGCCGAACTGCGCGACGGCCAGTGGGTGATCAACGGCGCCAAGCAATTCGTCAGCAACGGCAAGCGGGCGAAACTGGCGATTGTGTTTGCCGTGACCGATCCGGACCTGGGCAAGCGTGGTATCTCGGCGTTTCTGGTGCCGACCGATACCGCCGGTTTCATCGTTGATCGCACCGAACACAAGATGGGCATTCGCGCCTCCGATACCTGCGCAGTGACCCTGAGCAACTGCATCATTGCCGAAGCCAATCTGTTGGGTGAACGCGGTAAAGGCCTGGCCATCGCCCTCTCCAACCTCGAAGGCGGACGCATCGGCATCGCCGCGCAGGCCTTGGGTATCGCGCGTGCCGCATTCGAAGCGGCGCTGGCCTACTCCCGTGATCGCGTGCAGTTCGCCAAGCCGATCATCGAGCACCAGAGCATCGCCAATATGCTGGCCGACATGCACATGCAACTCAACGCTGCACGGTTGATGATCCTGCATGCCGCGCGGTTGCGCAGTGCGGGCAAGCCATGCCTGTCGGAAGCTTCGCAGGCCAAGCTGTTTGCCTCGGAAATGGCTGAGAAGGTCTGCTCGTCAGCGATGCAGATCCATGGCGGGTACGGGTATCTGGAGGATTACCCGGTGGAGCGTTACTACCGGGATGCGCGGATCACGCAGATTTATGAAGGATCGAGCGAGATTCAGCGGATGGTGATTGCGCGAGAGTTGAAGAATTATCTGGTTTGAAGCCTAAAAGCATCGCGAGCAGGCTCACTCCCACACTTGACCGCATTTCTCCTGAAGAAACCTGGTCGAATGTGGGAGCGAGCCTGCTCGCGATGGCGTCCGCCAGGACACCGCATTACTTACCGACGAACTCCGCCTCACGCTTGGCAATAAACGCCGCCATCCCTTCCTTCTGATCCTGCGTCGCAAACGCCGCATGGAACACCCGACGCTCAAAACGCACGCCTTCCGACAGGCTCACTTCGAAGGCGCGGTTGACGCTTTCCTTGACCATCATCGCAATCGGCAGCGACTTCTTGGCGATCAGCGCGGCGACCTTCAGCGCTTCTTCCAGCAATTCATCCGCCGGAACGATCCGCGCGACGATCCCGCAACGCTCTGCTTCCACGGCATCGATCAAACGGCCGCTCAGGCACATTTCCATCGCCTTGGCTTTACCGACCGCGCGAGTCAGGCGCTGGGTGCCGCCCATGCCCGGCAACACGCCGAGGTTGATTTCCGGTTGGCCGAACCGGGCGTTATCGCCGGCCAGGATGAAGTCGCACATCAACGCCAGTTCACAACCACCGCCCAGGGCAAAACCGTTCACAGCAGCGATGATCGGCTTGCGGCGGTTGGCCACGCGGTCGCTGTCGCTGAACAGATCGTCGAGGTAGATCTGCGGGTAGGTCAGCTCAGCCATTTCCTTGATGTCGGCACCGGCGGCGAAGGCTTTTTTCGAGCCGGTCAGCACGATGCAACCGATGTTCGAATCGGATTCCAGGCCATCGAGGGCGTGGTTCAGTTCGCTGACGATCTGCGCGTTCAACGCGTTCAGCGCCTGCGGACGGTTCAGGGTGATCAGGCCGACACGGCCGTGGGTTTCCAGCAAAATCGTTTCGTAACTCACAATGGACTCCTTCTTAAAGACTGCGCGAAATGACCATGCGCTGAATATCGCTGGTGCCTTCGTAGATCTGGCATACCCGCACGTCGCGGTAGATCCGCTCCAGCGGGAAGTCGTTCAGGTAACCGTAACCGCCGAGGGTTTGCAATGCAGCAGAGCAGACCTTTTCGGCCATTTCCGAGGCGAACAGTTTGGCCATGGACGCTTCGACCAACGCCGGTTTGCCGCTGTCACGCAGCGCGGCGGCGTAATGCACCATTTGCCGGGCGACGGCGATCTGGGTCGCCATGTCCGCGAGGCGGAACGCGACGGCTTGATGCTCGATGATCGGTTTGCCGAAACTCTCGCGCTCACGGGCGTAATCCCGCGCCGCTTCAAACGCGGCTCGGGCCATGCCCACCGATTGCGAAGCGATGCCGACGCGACCGCCTTCGAGGTTGGCCAGGGCAATTCGATAGCCTTCGCCCTCCTCGCCCAAGCGGTTGGCCACCGGCACTTTCACGTCTTCGAACAGAATCTGGCAGGTGTCGGACGCATGCTGGCCGAGTTTGTCTTCGACGCGGGCGACTTTGTAGCCCGGTGAATCGGTGGGCACGATCAGTGCGGTGATCCCGCGTTTACCGGCGCTCGGGTCCGTCACTGCAAACACGATCACCACACCGGCGTTCTGCCCGGAGGTGATGAACTGTTTGCAACCGTTCAGGACGTAATGATCGCCTTCCAGGCGCGCACGGGTTTTCAGGCCGCTGGCATCGGAGCCGGCCTGCGGTTCGGTCAGGGCGAAAGCGCCGAGCATTGCACCGCTGGCCAACGGTTTGAGAAAGCGTTCTTTCTGGTCGTCGTTGCCGTAGTTGAGGATCGGCACGCAGCCGACCGAGTTGTGCACGCTCATGATGGTCGAGCAGGCGCCGTCGCCGGCGGCGATTTCTTCCAGGGCCATGGCGTAGGCCAGGTAACCGGTGTCGCACCCGCCCCATTGTTCGGGCACCAGCATGCCGAAGAAGCCCAGTTCAGCCATTTCGCCGATGGCTTCCTTGGGGAAACGGTGCTCACGGTCCCATTCGGCGGCGAACGGTTTCAGCCGTTCCTGGGCAAACTGCCGGGCCGCTTCGCTGATCTGCAGTTGTTCGTCATTGGGAATCATGGCAAATCCTTAAAATCCGGGGTACGACACAGAACTCTGTGGGAGCCAGCCTGCTGGCGATGGCGTCGTGTCAGTCACTGTCTGCTTTTATGACATACCGCATCGCCAGCAGGCTGGCTCCCACAGGGGTGAGGTTGACCTAGTACAGGCATTCCACGGCCATCGCCGTGGCTTCGCCGCCGCCGATGCAGATCGCCGCAACGCCGCGTTTCAGGCCTTTCTGGCGCAGGGCCGAGAGCAGGGTCACGAGGATCCGCGCGCCGGACGCACCGATCGGGTGGCCCAGGGCGCACGCGCCGCCATGCACGTTGAGTTTCTCGTGGGGGATTTCCAGATGGGTCATCGCTGCCATGCCGACCACGGCGAAGGCTTCGTTGACTTCCACCAGATCCACGTCATTCAGCGACCAGCCGGTTTTCTTCATCAGCCGCTTGATCGCGCCGATCGGTGCCACCGGGAACAGGCCCGGCGTGTCGGCGAATGCCGCGTGGCCATGGATCACCGCCAGCGGTTTCAGGCCGCGCTTGTCCGCTTCGGAACGGCGCATCAGCACCAGCGCCGCCGCACCGTCGGAGATCGAACTGGAGTTGGCCGCAGTCACTGTGCCGCCTTCACGGAACGCCGGTTTCAGCGAGGCAATCTTGTCCAGTTTGGCTTTAGGTGGCTGCTCGTCATTGCTGATGACGACTTGCTCTTTGCCGACGGTCACGGTCAACGGCACGATCTCGTCCTTGAAGCTGCCGTCCTTGATCGCCTCCTGCGCGCGAGTGGTCGAGGCGATGGCAAACGCATCCTGCGCTTCGCGGCTGAAGCCGTTGGTTTCAGCGCAATCCTCAGCGAAGGTGCCCATCAGGCGGCCCTTGTCGTAGGCGTCTTCCAGGCCGTCGAGGAACATGGAATCGAGCACACGGCCATGGCCCATGCGATAACCGCTGCGGGCGCGGTCCAGCAGGTATGGCGCGTTGGACATGCTTTCCATGCCGCCCGCCACCACCACATCGGCGCTGCCGGCGAGCAGCATGTCATGAGCCAGAATGGCCGCTTCCATACCGGAACCGCACATCTTGTTCAGCGTGGTGCAGCGGGTCGATTTATCCAGCCCGGCGCCCAGTGCAGCCTGGCGCGCCGGCGCCTGGCCGAGGCCGGCGGGCAGCACGCAGCCAAACAGCACTTCTTCAACCGCGTCCGGCGCAACACCGGCGCGTTCGACGGCGGCGCGAATCGCGGCGGCACCCAATTGCGGTGCAGTCAGGCTTTTCAGTTCGCCCTGGAAACCGCCCATCGGGGTACGGACGGCGCTGACGATAACGATTGGATCGTGGGAAAGGGTCATGACAAATCCTCCTTACTTGGCGGCCATGCGCAAGGCACCGTCGAGACGGATCACCTCGCCATTGAGCATGCTGTTATCAATGATATGCCTGACCAGCTGCGCGTACTCGGCCGGTTTGCCCAAACGTGGTGGAAACGGCACGCCAGCGGCAAGGGAATCGCGGACTTCCGGGGTCATGCCGGCCATCATCGGCGTCTCGAAAATCCCCGGAGCGATGGTCATCACACGGATACCGAAGCGCGCCAGTTCACGAGCCGCCGGCAAGGTCAGGCTGACAATCGCGCCTTTGGATGCCGCATAAGCCGCCTGGCCGATCTGGCCGTCATAGGCTGCGGCGGAAGCGGTGTTGATGATCACACCGCGCTCGCCATCGGCATCCGGCTCGGTTTCGGCGATGGCCGCCGCCGCCAGACGCAGCATGTTGAAGCTGCCGATAAGGTTGACGTTGATCACCTGGCTGAAACTGGCCAGTGCATGCGGACCGTTTTTGCCGAGGATCTTCTCGCCACGCACGATGCCGGCGCAGTTGACCAGACCGTTCAGGCCACCGAAGGCTTTGACTGTGGCCTGCACCGCCGCTTCCGCCGCCGCTTCGTTGCTGATGTCCGCGACCACGCTTTGCGCGCCGAGACGTTCAGCCTGGGCCGCGACCGCTTCGGCGTTCATGTCCACCAGCATCACTTTGGCGCCGGCAGCGACCAGCATTTCAGCGGTGGCCGCACCGAGCCCGGAGGCACCGCCGGTGACGAGAAAAACCTTGTTTTCGATCTGCATCATTGTTTCCTTGGATTCAAGCTGAAACGTTCTTCGCTGCGGCCTCTTGAGCCTTGGCGATTTCCTGGTTGCGCAAGATAAAGCGCTGCAATTTGCCGCTTGGGGTTTTCGGCAACTCGCTGACAAATTCGATTTCACGCGGGTAAGAGTGCGCGGCCAGACGTTTGCGCACATGTTGGCGCAACTCTTCGGCCAACTCCGGCGCGGCGCGGTATTGCGCGCTGAGCACGACGAAGGCTTTGACCAGTTCGGTGCGCTCCGGATCGGGTTTGCCGACCACGGCGGCTTCGACGACGGCCGGGTGTTCGATCAATGCGCTTTCCACATCGAACGGGCCGACGCGATAGCCGGAGGTGGTGATCACGTCGTCACTGCGGCCGACGAAGCTGATGCTGCCGTCCGGGTTCCACTCGACGGTGTCGCCGCTCAGGTAATAGTTGCCGACGAAGGCTTTGGTCGGTGCGCCTTCGTAGCCGTTGAACCAGCACATCGGCGACTGAGTGCGGTCGATGGCGAGGATGCCGGGTTGGCCGACACCCAGTTCCTTGTACTCCTCGTCCAGCACCACGATACGGTGGCCCGGCGAAGCAAAACCGGCGGCGCCCATGTGGATCGGATGATCGAGGCCGTGGTGGTTGCACAGGACCATGCCCAATTCGGTCTGGCCGTAATGGTCGTGAATGACTACGCCGAGGTTGTCGGCGAACCAGCGGATCACTTCCGGATTCAACGGCTCGCCGGCACTGCTGACGATGCGCAGCTTGCCTTTGATCGACTTAGCGAACTCATCGCCACCGGCGATCAACAGACGATAGGCGGTTGGTGAGCCAGTGAGGTTGGTGATCCCGTATTTGTTGATCACCCGGCAGGTGCTTTCGAGGGTGAACGGGCCATCGTAAAAGGTGATCGGATGCCCCATCGCCATCGGCCCGGTGACGCCGAAATAGATGCCGTAGGCCCAACCCGGATCGGCAACGTTCCAGAAGGCGTCTTCAGGGCGAAGGTCCACGGCGTCGCGGGTGTAGCTCTCGAACGCGACGATTGCCTTGAGCGGCACCGAAAGCGCTTTCGACGGGCCGGTCGTGCCAGAGGTGAACATCAGCAGGAACGGGTCTTCGCCGGTCAGCAGCACCGGTTCGCAGTCAGCGGAATAGTTGGCCAGTTCGGCCCAGAAACTGAAATCGCCACGGACGATGCCCTGGCCTTTTGCACCACCGACGGTGACGATGGTCGGGCAGTCGGTGACTTCAGCGAGTTTCGAGCGATTGACCGCGTCGGTCACCACCACTTTGGCGCCGGAGCTGCTCAAGCGGTGTTCGATCGCCTTGGGGCCGAACGCGGTGAACAGCGGCTGATACACCGCGCCGATGCGCCAGGTGGCGAACACGGTGATCAACAATTCGATATTGCGCGGCAGCAGGCCGGCGACCTTGTCGCCTTTCTTTACGCCCTGCGCCAGCAGGAAATTGGCGAAACGTGCAGCCTTGTCCTGCAAGTCGCTGAAGGTGTACGTCGCACTGGTGCCGTCCCGGCCTTCCCAGAACAGCGCGATGCGACCTGGCAACGCATGCCGGTCGCAACACTCGACACAGGCATTGAGGGCCGTCAGGTTACCCGCGAGTGCGGCGTCGACGGTGTGCTGATAATTGAACTGTGACGTGGCAGACAAGTAATCGCGCATTGCCAGAATCCCTCGGTATTTTTATTAGGTTGGGGGAAGCGTAACCAACAGGGAAATACTCGCTCTGCGCGGGGGGGGGGGGCAATGGTCAAAGCTATCAAGTTGTCTGACTGGTTTGGCCAAGGTTTGACAAATGTGGCGCTTGGACAGACGCCATCGCCAGCAAGCCGGCTCCTACAGTTTGGAATGCATTCCCCTGTAGGAGCCGGCTTGCTGGCGATAGCGGCCACCCATTCACTAAAAAACCCGGATCAGCTCGCTTCGGTCAGAATCAAACTCCGATAATGCCCCGGATTCGACCCCGACCATTTGCGAAAAGCCTTGTAGAACGAGCTCGCATCGGCAAACCCCAGCCGCGTGGCGATTTCGGCGAAGCTGATACTTGGCTCCGCCAGCCAGACAATGGCCAGTTCCTTGCGCACGCTGTCCTTGAGGCCTTGATAGGTCTGCCCCTCCTCCGCCAGCCGCCGCCGCAAGGTCGAGGCCGACATGCACAGTTGCTGTGCCAGAGGTTCGGTTTCCGGCCACTGCTCGGCGGGCAATTGCCGCAAATCGTGCTTGATCCGACTCGCCAGACTCTCCGGGTCGCGGTACTTGACCAGAATATTGGCCGGCGCATGGGCCAGGAAGCGCTTGAGCTCTTCCGCGCTGCGCTTGATCGGCAGGTCCAGGCAATCGGCCGAAAAAATCATTCGGGTGCGCGGCCTGTCGAAACGCAGGTTCTCGGAAAACATCACCTGATAGTCATCACAGAAATCCGGTTCCGGGCAGCGCAACTCGATGGCCAGAATCGGAATCCGTCGCCCGGCCAGCCAACACGCAACACCGTGAACGATCATCCAGTAGGTGAAATAGGTGAACGCGCGGCGAGGGTCCTGGTCGTCTTCCAGCAGGACGATTTCCGCGAGGCTTTGCTGACGAACCAGCTGCGCGGGCAGGTGTTCAAGCATCAACGACAGAAACCCCAGCCCCGAAGTCAGGCCGGCGGCCAGGCTCGGCTGGACCATCGAGCAGCGGCACAAAAACTCCAGGCTGCCGGATTTGAGCTTGCGCGGGTCCATGCCAAAAAACTCATCGTCGCCACGCCGGGCCAGCAATCGCCACAAACGCGCATAGGCCGTGGCCGGGACGCGGGCAACGGCGGACTCCAGCAGCGCCGGTTCGATACCGACCTTGTTCAATACCTCATCGGTGGCCGCACCGGGGGCGCAACTTTGCAACAGCGCTTCACGCACCAGTTGAATGGAAATGGTGTCTTTTTCCGACATTGCGCGGGGTGTGCCCTGTTGTTTGAGTGGTGGCATCTTAGCGCAGATCCTGTGGGAGCGAGCCTGCTCGCGATGAGGCCAAATCAGTCGACATTGATGTCGCCTGACATACCGCAATCGCGAGCAGGCTCGCTCCTACAGGGGATCGAGGTGATGTTGAGGGCTGTTCAGGTTAGGTTCAGGTAAATGTCAACTATTGGCATTTGGGAATGAGTGTCATTATGTTACAAATTAGCACCCTATCTAATTCCACGACGGTGCTGAATGCTTGTTCCTTTTCTGATCATGCTGCGCGAAGGCATCGAGGCCGCATTGATCGTCGGCATCATCGCCAGCTACCTCAAACAGACCGGTCGTGGCCAGTGGATGCCGGCCGTTTGGATCGGCGTGTTTCTCGCCGCCGCGCTGGCCCTGCTGGTGGGCGGCGGTCTGGAATTGGTCAGTGCCGAATTCCCGCAGAAACAACAGGAACTGTTTGAAGGTGTGGTCGGCCTGGTGGCGGTCGGCATCCTCAGTTCCATGGTGTTCTGGATGCGCAAGGTGGCGCGTTCGATCAAGCATTCGCTGCATGTGTCCCTCGATCACGCTTTGACGGGCTCCAAACACCAGGTCACGGCGCTGATCGCAATGGTGTTTTTCGCCGTCGCCCGGGAAGGTCTGGAAACGGTGTTTTTCCTGCTCGCGGTGTTCCAGCAAAGCGAAGGCCCGGCGGCCCCGATTGGCGCCCTGCTCGGCCTGATCCTGGCGATCATCGTTGGCTTCCTCATTTACACCGGCAGCATGCGCCTGAACCTCGGCGCGTTCTTTCGCTGGACAGGGCTGTTCATCCTCGTGGTGGCCGCCGGCATTCTCGCCAACTCGGTACAGGCGCTGCATGAAGCCGGGGTGTGGAATCACCTGCAAACCGTGCTGTTCGACTTCAGCGCCACGCTGCCAATGGACGGCCCGCTGGGCTCGGTGCTGGCCGGGATGTTCGGCTACCAGGACGCGCCCACCGTCAGCACCCTCGGCGCTTATCTGATTTACCTGCTGGTGGCGCTGGTGATGTTTTTTCTCCCGGCGCCGGCACCCGCTAAACAACCTTCTTCCGCTTCTTTGTAGGAGCAAGCTTGCTCGCGATAAGAGCGCCGCGGTGCATCAGGCCTCCAGCGTCATCGTTGACGACCATCGCCGGCAAGCCGGTCTCGCTCCCACAGGGTGGGCGTGCGCCAATGCATTTTTTCCAGTCAGTAAGGGCACCCATGTCAAATCAAGCCCCTCCTCAGGCTTCCCCTCCCCGCGCCTTGCGCTGGGCGGTGGCCGGTTCGGTGATCGTGATGATCGCCGCCGGCGGCCTGTTCTACTACGCCTCGAAAATGGCCGCGGCCAAACGCCAGGCCAACCATGACGAAGTGCTGGTGACCATTCACCCCCACAGCTGCGAACCGAACGCGTTGACGGTGCCGGCCGGTCGCGCCAGTTTCCGCATCGTCAACCGCTCGGATCGCGCCGTTGAATGGGAAATCCTTGACGGCGTGCTGGTGGTCGAAGAACGGGAAAACATCGCGCCCGGCCTGAGTCAGGTGATCAACGCCAACCTGTTGCCCGGCGATTACGCGATCACCTGCGGCCTGCTGAGCAACCCGCGTGGCACGCTGCACGTGACACCGACCGCGGCGTCCGATGCCGCTGCCAAGGCCAAGCCGTCGATGGTGGCTTTCGTCGGGCCATTGTCGGAATTCCGCGTTTACCTGAGCAGCCAGAGCACCGTGCTGATCAAGGCCGTCACTGCGCTTGAGCAAGCCATCGAAGCCGGTGACCTGAGTCAGGCACAAGCCTTGTACGTCCCGGCGCGCAGTGCCTATCAACGCATTGCCCCGGCCACGCAACGCCTGGCGGAACTGGACAACATCATCAACGCCCGTGCCGACTACTTTGAAAAGCGTGAGCAGGACCCCGGCTTCGTGGGTTTCCATCGCCTGGAATATGCACTGTTCCAGCAACGCAACCTCGACGGCCTGACACCGGTAGCCCAACAGCTGCTGACCGACGTCACCACGCTCAAGCAACAACTGCTCGCGCAATCGCTGCCCCCGGAACAACTGGTCAGCATCGTGGTGCGCAACCTCAATAACCTCGGCGATGTGCGCGCGACCAGCGGTGAAGAAGAACGCTACAGCCACGCCGACTTGAACGGTTTCGCCGGCAACCTCGAAGCTGCCCGCAAAGTCGTCGACCTGTTGCGCCCGTTGCTGACCAAGTCCGCCGCCGAACTGCTGCCGGCCCTCGACAGCGCTGTCGCCAGCCTTGATGCCGAACTCAACGGTTTCAAGGTCGAGAACGGCTACGCAAGCTACGACAGCGTCAGCGCCGCACAGCGTCAACAGATCGCCAACAAGGCCAAGGCACTGGCCGATGCACTCGATGGAATCGATCCCGCCCTTGGCCTTTCCGGCCTGTAAGCAGAAGACGACTTTTAAATGAACGATTCAGAGCAATTCAACCTCCAGCGTCGCCGGGTATTGATGGGCATGGGCGCCACCGGTGTGGCGTTGGCCGCTTCGGCATTGAGCTGCCCGGCCATGGCCGCCAGCCCCGCGCAAGTCACCGAAGCGCCGAGCAGCGACAAGACCGAAGACCGCCACGACTTCCATGGCCAGCACCAGAGCGGCATCGTCACCCCGCGCCCGGCGTCAGGCATGTTGGTGTCGTTTGATGTGTTGGCCAGTGATCGCGAAGACCTCGAACGGCTGTTCCGCACGCTCAATGAGCGCATCGCGTTCCTGATGAAGGGCGGCCCGGTAGCGCAGGTCGATCCGAAACTGCCACCGGTGGATTCAGGGATTCTTGGCCCGGTGGTCACGCCGGACAACCTGACCATCACCGTCTCGGTGGGTGAATCGTTATTCGACGAACGCTTCGGCCTGGCCCACGCCAAACCAAAACGGCTGAGCCGCATGGTCGGTTTCCCCAACGATGCGCTGGAAGCCGATTGCTGCCACGGCGACCTGAGTTTGCAGTTCTGCTCCAACACCACCGACACCAACATCCACGCCCTGCGCGACATCGTGAAAAACCTGCCGGACTTGCTGCTGGTGCGCTGGAAACAGGAAGGCAGCGTACCGCCCCAGGCACCGGCGAAACCCGGTGTGCCGGCGCAGAGCGCGCGTAACTTTCTGGGCTTTCGCGACGGTTCGGCCAACCCCGATTCCAACGACGCCAAGGCCATGGATCGCATCGTCTGGGTCCAGCCCGGCAGCGACGAACCGGCGTGGGCCGTCAACGGCAGCTATCAAGCGGTGCGGATCATCCGCAACTTCGTCGAGCGCTGGGACCGCACGCCGTTGCAGGAACAGGAAAGCATTCTCGGCCGGGTCAAAAGCACCGGCGCGCCCATGGGCGGCGCCCACGAAACCGAGGTTCCGGATTACGCCAAGGACCCGGAAGGCAAGCTGACCAAGCTCGACGCGCACATCCGCCTGGCCAACCCGCGCACCGCCGCGAGTCAGGCCAACCTGATCCTGCGCCGGCCGTTCAACTACTCCAACGGCGTGAACAAGAACGGTCAGCTGGACATGGGCTTGCTGTTCATCTGCTACCAGGCCGACCTGGAAAAAGGCTTCATCACCGTGCAAACCCGGCTCAACGGCGAGCCGCTCGAGGAATACCTCAAGCCGGTCGGCGGCGGGTACTTCTTCACCCTGCCGGGTGTGACGGGCGACCAGGATTTCATCGGCCGCTCGCTGCTCAACGCCACACAAACAAAAGCCACCGCCTAACCAACCCCCAACACGGAACCGTCCCATGAAAAAGTCGCCACTCGCGTTATTGCTGACCCTTGGTTTGCTCAACACCCCGTTTTCGGCTTTCGCGGCGACGGCGCCGCTGGAACTGGTGGGGCCGATTTCGGATTACAAGATCTACGTCACCGAGCAACTGGACGAACTGGCCAGCCACACCCAGAAATTCACCGATGCGGTGAAGAAAGGTGACCTGGCCACCGCGCAAAAACTCTACGCGCCGACCCGGGTTTACTACGAATCGATCGAGCCGATCGCCGAGCTGTTCAGTGACCTCGATGCGTCCATCGACTCCCGTGTCGACGACCACGAAAAAGGCGTGAAAGCCGAAGACTTCACCGGTTTCCACCGCATCGAATACTCGCTGTTTTCCGAGAAGAGCACCAAGGGCCTGGGCGAACTGGCCGATGGCTTGAACAAAGACGTCAAGGACCTGCAAACCCGCGTGGCCGGCCTGACCTTCCCGCCTGAAAAAGTGGTCGGCGGCGCGGCGGCGCTGCTGGAAGAAGTCGCCGCGACCAAGATCTCCGGCGAAGAGGATCGTTACAGCCACACCGACCTGTATGACTTCCAGGGCAACATCGACGGCGCGAAGAAAATCGTTGACCTGTTCCGTCCGCAGATCGAGAAGCAGGACGCGGCGTTCATTGCCAAGGTCGACAAAAACTTTGCCACGGTGAACAAGACGCTGGCGAAGTACAAAACCAAGGATGGCGGTTTTGAGACCTATGACAAGGTGAAGGACAGCGACCGTAAGGCGCTGGTCGGGCCGGTGAATACACTGGCTGAGGATTTGTCGACGTTGCGTGGGAAATTGGGGTTGAATTGATTTTTTGTAGCGTCTGAGCGGGCCCCTTCGCGGGCAAGCCTCGCTCCTACAGGATTTATGTCGTACGGGGTATTTTCACCCCCGCGCGAACTCTGTAGGAGCGAGGCTTGCCCGCGAAGGCATTTTCAGCCCCGACACATCCCCCTCCTGCTACCATCCCCCGCCAATAATAAAAGCTCACGGAAGACTCACTCATGTCCGCTTCAACCTTCGACCTGCGTCCGCTCATGGTCGCCAACATGGCCTGCACCATGGCAATGATGGCGTTCGTTTCTTTGATCGGGCCCATCGCCCGGGTCTTGGGCCTGGCCACCTGGCAGGCCGGTGCAGCGGTGACGGTGTCCGGGGTGATCTGGATGGTGCTGGCGCGTCCATGGGGTCAGGCCAGCGACCGCTTTGGACGACGACGCATTCTGTTGCTCGGCACTGCGGGATTCACCCTCGCCTATTGGGCCTTGTGCCTGTTCATCGACACGTCTTTGCGATTCCTGCCTTCAGCGGCGCTGGCGTTTATCGGGCTGATGCTCGGACGCGGGCTGATCGGGGTGTTCTATGCGGCGATCCCGGTCGGCTGTAATGCACTGATTGCCGACAACGTCGAGCCGCAACACCGCGCCAAAGCCATGGCCGCATTGGGCGCTGCCAACGCCTGCGGGCTGGTGATCGGCCCGGCGATAGCGGCGTTGCTGTCCCGATACAGCCTGAGCCTGCCCTTCTACGCCATGGCGTTTCTACCGCTGATGGCATTCCTCGTGCTGCGTTACAAGCTCAAGGCTCAGGAATTGCACTTGCGTCAGGCGCCGCGCAAGGTGCACCTCAACGATCCACGGTTGCGTCGGCCCATGGCGGTCGCGTTCGTGGCGATGCTCTGCGTTTCTGTCGCGCAGATCACCGTCGGCTTCTTCGCCATCGATCGACTGGGCATGAGCCCGGCCGACGCCGCGCAAACGGCCGGTATCGCCCTGACCATGGTCGGCTTCGCGTTGATCTGTTCACAGCTGGTTGTGCGTCGACTGGAATGGCCGCCGCTACGGCTGATCCGGGTCGGCGCGATGGTCGCTGCGCTGGGGTTTTCCGGCAGCATCATGGTCGATTCGGCATGGGGGTTGTGGCTGGGGTTCTTTGTCTCGGCGAGCGGCATGGGCCTGATTTTCCCGTCCTTCGCCGCGCTTGCCGCCAATGCGGTCGAGGCCTCGGAGCAAGGCGCGACCGCAGGTTCCATCGGCGCCGCCCAGGGGTTCGGCGTGGTGATCGGGCCGTTGACCGCCACGCTGATCTACGGCATCGAACCGCGTTTGCCGTATCTGGTAGCGGCTGCGTTGTTGCTGCTGGTGGCCCTGTGGCCAGGGCCCCGGCAGCGTCAGGCTTTATAGGATGCGATAGAGCAAGCGTTCAATGCGCACGCGACTGACACGCTTGAGGAACTTGGCCACGCCCGCCGGGTAATCCGGCAGCGTTTGCAGGTCCTGATAACGCTCGATACGCGTGGTGTGCTGGAAAATCTCCGCCAGCTCACTGCGACGCGGCTCCAGCAATTCACCTTTGGGGTCATCAATCAGCAGCGCGTTTTCCAGGTCGAGACGGAATGCGCGCGGATTGAGGTTGTTGCCGGTCAGCAAGGTGTAACGCTGATCAACCCACATGCCTTTAAGGTGATAGGTGTTATCGCCGTCCTTCCACAGGTGCAGGTTCAACTGGCCGCTGTCGACGCTGCGATGATGACGTTTGGCGAAACGCCGCAGGCTGATCTCGTAGAGGTACGGCAACGCCGAGATCACCTTGAACGGCTCGCTCGGCGGAATGTAGAAGTCGTTGGCGGTTTTGTCGCCGACCACGATGTCGATCTTCACACCCCGGGCCAATGCCCGGTTGATCTCCCGGGTCACCGCCAACGGCAGGTTGAAGTACGGCGTGCAGATCGTCAGTTGATGCTGGGCACTGGCGATCAACTCGCAGATTACCCGGCTCAACGGGTTGTTCTTGCCGACCCCAAGCAATGGGCTGACCGACAAACCGTCTTTAACCGTGGTGCCCGTCGTGGTGTCGTACGCCGCATGTTTCAGGCGGCTGCGCAGGTCGCCGATGTCATGGCGCAGGCTGCGGGTGGTCGGCAGGTTCGGCAAATCGAGGCGATGCACCGCTTTCGAGGCGACCAGGCCGTGCTGAACCAGGTGCTGCATCGAGTCGGCCAGGGCGCCGTTGTGCAGCAGGTGATAACGGTCGTAGCGGTATTTGTCGAATTTGTGCAGATAAACGTTGTTCAGGCTCGCACCGCTGTAGATCACGCAGTCATCGATCACGAAGCCCTTCAAATGCAGCACGCCGAACAGCTCGCGGGTCTGCACCGGCACCCCGTACACCGGGACCACGCTGGCGTGGGTTCGGGTGGTTTCCTGATACCACGCCGAATTGCCCGGCTGTTTGCCGGCACCGATCAAGCCACGCTGGGCGCGCAGCCAGTCGACGACCACCACCACGTCCAGTTCCGGACGCGCCAGTTTGGCGGCGTGCAAGGCATCGAGAATTTCCTGGCCGGCTTCATCCTGTTGCAGGTACAGCGCGACGATATAGATGCGCCGGGTCGCCTGGGCAATTTTTTCCAACAGGCAACGACGGAATTCGGCAGCGCCAGAGAGGATGGTGACGGCATCGGCGGTCAGCGGAAAACTGCGCAGTTTGGGCAGCAGAGAGCGTTTGAAAAGCGACGGCATAGGGCTCGCAATGGGTCGAATCCGGAGAGGTTGAGAGCTTACACCATGGAGGGGTTTGGGTCTTGCTGGTGTCTGTGCTGCCCCCATCGCTAGCAGGCTAGCTCCCACATTTGAAATGCATTCCCCTGTGGGAGCTAGCCTGCTAGCGATGGCAATCTAACAAACAAGAAAATATTCGCTTGTCAAAGGAGAACGATCGTTCTACTGTATGCCCCATGAACGAAATCACTAGCAACGACACACGCGACATCATTCTGGATGTCACCGAAAAGTTGATCTACAAAAGTGGCATCGCTGCCACGGGCATGGATCTTCTGGTGAAAACCGCCGGCGTCTCCAGAAAAAGCATCTACCGCTACTTCGCCAACAAGGAGGAGTTGACCGTCGCCGCCCTGCAACGCCGCGACGTGCGCTGGATGCTCTGGTACAGAAGTGCCGTCGACCAGGCCGAAACCCCGGCCGACCGGCTGCTCAACCTGTTTACCGTGCTCAAGGCCTGGTTTGCCTCCGAAGGCTTCCGTGGCTGCGCTTTCATCAACACCAGCGGTGAAACCGGCGACCCGCAAGACCCGGTCCGGCTGGTCGCCAAAGAACACAAACAGAAGCTGCTCGACTACGTGCGCGAGCTCTGCACCGAACATGGCGCAACCGACCCGGAGACGCTGGCCAAACAGCTGCTGATCCTGATCGATGGCGCCATTACCGTGGCGCTTGTCATGGGTGATCACAGTGCCGCCGATAATGCGCAATGCATGGCGCGAAAGTTATTGGACCTGTAACACTTTAAACAAGCCCGACAACTTGCTTGAACTTTAATCTTATTGGGAGACTTTAAATGTCTAACGCCGAAGTTCGTCCGCCATTGCCGCCGTTTACCCGTGAATCGGCCATTGAAAAAGTTCGCCTGGCCGAAGATGGCTGGAACTCCCGTGATGCAGAGCGCGTGTCTCTGGCCTACACACTGGACACCAAATGGCGCAACCGCGCCGAATTCGCCTACAACCGTGAAGAAGCCAAAGGTTTCCTGACACGCAAATGGGCCAAGGAACTGGACTATCGACTGATCAAGGAACTCTGGGCGTTCACCGGCAACCGCATCGCCGTGCGCTACGCCTATGAATGGCACGACGACTCGGGCAACTGGTTCCGTTCCTACGGCAACGAAAACTGGGAGTTCGACGAGAACGGCCTGATGGCCAACCGGTTCGCCTGCATCAACGACATGCCGATCAAGGAAAGCGACCGCAAGTTCCACTGGCCGCTGGGGCGTCGCCCGGATGATCATCCGGGACTGTCTGACCTCGGTCTGTAAACACACATCGCACCCTGTAGGAGCCGGCTTGCTGGCGATGGCGTCATAACATTCAACGATGATGTTGATTGTGAAATCGCTATCGCCAGCAAGCCGGCTCCTACAAGTTTTGTGGTGGTCAGGCGACGTCTGCTTGTTTCACGCTGGCCTCGGCCTCCAGCTCCCGCACCAACGGCAGCACCCGCTTGCCGAAATACTCCACCTCTTCCTGAAAGTGCAGAAACCCCGCCAGCACCAAATCCACGCCCACCGCTTTCAACGCCACAATCCGCTCGGCAATTTGCCGCGGCGTGCCGATCAGGTTGGTCTTGAAGCCGTCGTTGTACTGCACCAGATCCTCGAACGTCGATTTGGCCCAATTACCCTCGCCTTCCGGTGATGCCCTGCCCGCCTGTTTCGCCGCATCGCCAAAGGCATTCACCGCTTCCGGATCAGCCTGATCGATGATCTGCGCCAGCACTGCGCGCGCCTCTTCTTCGGTGTCGCGGGCGATGACGAACGCGTTGACCCCGACCTTCACCGAGTGATTGTTCGCGGCGGCCTTGCTGCGGATATCGTCGACTTGCGCCTTGATGCCTTCCGGTGTGTTGCCGTTGGTGAAGTACCAGTCCGAAACTCGCGCCGCCATGTCCCGTGCTGCACGGGAGCTGCCGCCCTGAAAGATTTCCGGCTGGCCCAGCGGTTTCGGTTTGAGGCTGTAATTGTCGAAGCGGTAAAAGTCGCCGCGAAAGGTGAAGTTGTCCTGGCTCCAGATGCCTTTGAGCGAGCGAATGAATTCTTCGGAGCGGCGATAGCGCTCGTCGTGCTCCAGCCAGTGTTCGCCGATGGCGTGGAATTCACCCTTGAACCAACCACTGACGATGTTCACCGCGATGCGGCCGTTGGTCAGCTGATCGATGGTCGCCAGTTGCTTGGCCGCCAGCGCGGGTTGCCAGGGACCGGGCAGGATCGCCGCAATGACTTTCAATGTGGTGGTGGCGGCGAGCAGCGCGTGACTGAAGGCGACCGACTCATGCTGGTACTCGGCGCCGTAACCGGCGGTGAAGCGAATCTGCGTCAGGGCGTATTCGAACCCCGCCGCTTCGGCCAGTTGCGCCAGTTTGCGGTTGTAGTCGATGCCCCAGTGGGTGCGTTGTTCGATCTTGCTGACCACCAGCCCGCCGCTGACGTTCGGCACCCAGTAGGCAAATTTGACGGCTTGCTGACTCATTGACGTGTCCTCGGGACGTTAGGAAGTCCTGAGGTGAGAGCAGCAACCGTGCCAGTGCTTTCCTGATCCGACCAAAGTCCCCTGTAGGAGCGAGCCTGCTCGCGATGGCGGTGTGTCAGCCAGCACATCTGTTGAATGTTCAACCGCTTTCGCGAGCAGGCTCACTCCCACATGGGGCTGGGTGTGACAGGGCAATTTGCTGCGGCGCTGTTGGCCCGGCAACAGTTCAAGCTGAATCTGAATCCCTACGCTTCAGTAAATCCTGGCTGTCCCTATCCGGCATGGACCATGCAATCCCCCTTGGCATCCACTGCCGATCCAAGGAGCTGTCCCATGACCGAACACCAGGTAATCAATCCGCTGTCCATTGGCACTGACTATGAAGTGCTGGCCGCGAGATTCCGTCCGATTTTCCAGCGCATCGCCGCCGGTGCCGTTGAGCGTGAACAGTCGCGCAGCCTGCCTTACGAGCCCATTCAGTGGCTGAAGGACGCCGGTTTCGGCGCGGTGCGCGTGCCGGTGGAATATGGGGGTGGCGGCGCCTCCCTGCCGCAGCTGTTTGAGTTGCTGATCGAACTGGCCGAAGCCGACTCCAACGTGCCCCAGGCACTGCGCGGGCATTTCGCGTTTGCCGAGGACCGCTTGAACGCCACGCCAGGGCCGGCACGGGACCTGTGGTTCAAACGCTTTGTCGACGGCGACATTGTCGGCTGCGCCTGGACTGAAATCGGCAATGTGGCGATTGGCGACGTGATCACCAAAGTCTCGCCCAACGGCGACGGCTGGCGGCTCAACGGTGAAAAGTTCTACAGCACCGGCAGCCTGTTTTCCGACTGGATCGACGTCTACGCCCAGCGCAGTGACACCGGTGGCGATGTCATCGCTGCGGTGCGCACCCGGCAACCGGGGATCGTGCAAAGCGATGACTGGGACGGTTTCGGTCAGCGCACCACGGGCAGCGGCACGTCGCGGTTTATCGACGCCGAGGTGGACGCCGAAAACATCATCGACTTCGCCACCCGTTTCAAATACCAGACGGCGTTCTATCAGCTCGTGTTGTTGGCCACGCTGAGCGGGATCGGTCGCGCCGCGTTGCGCGACGTGGCGCATCAGGTACGTGAACGCAAACGTATTTACAGCCATGGCAATGCCCAGCGCGTCAGTGAGGATTCACAAGTTCAACAAGTCGTCGGTGAAGTGGCGGCGCTGGTGTACGCCGCCGAAGCGAGCGCGTTGAAGGCTGCACAACCGGCGCAGCGGGCGTATCGGGCGCGGTTTTCGGGGGATGACGCGCTGGAGCGGGCGGCGAATGTTGCGGCGGAACTCGAGTCGGCGAAAGCGCAGGTGGTGGTGTCGGAGCTGATTCAGCGGGCGACCACCGAGCTGTTCAATGCGCTGGGGGCTTCGGATGTGCGTCAGGGGAAATCGCTGGACCGGCATTGGCGTAATGCGCGGACCGTGTCTTCGCACAATCCGGTGATCTACAAGGCGCGGATTGTCGGGGATTGGGAGATTAACGGGACTGAACCGCCGTTTGTGTGGCAGATCGGCAATGGGCCGGGCGCCAAGTGATGTAGCGCCTGCAAGTCAGTCTTCGCGGGCAAGCCTCGCTCCTACAGGGGAATACGCTTAACCGTAGGAGCGAGGCTTGCCCGCGAAGAGGCCACACCAGTCGCCGCAGAAGTTGGATATAGGTAAGATATCGGCCCTTCCCCGCAGCCCTTTGCTGCCCCCCGCCGAATAAGCCCATTTCCATGCCTTTCGAACTCAGCGTTGACCTCACCACCCTCGCCATTCTGGCCGTCGTCGCCTTCATTGCCGGTTTCATCGACGCCATTGCCGGTGGCGGCGGTCTGTTGACCACGCCGGCGCTGTTGACCGCCGGCCTGCCGCCGCACCTGGTGCTGGGCACCAACAAACTCAGTTCGACCTTCGGCTCGGCCACCGCCAGTTTCACGTTCTATCGGCGCAAACTGTTCCATCCCCGGCAGTGGGTGCACGCCATCGTCGGCACCTTGGTCGGCGCGCTGACCGGTGCCGTGGTCGCGCATTACCTGCCCGCCGAATGGCTGAACAAAATGCTGCCGGTGATCGTGTTCGCCTGCGGCCTCTACCTGTTGTTCGGTGGCACGCCGAAAGCGCCGCTGGACAGCGAGGCACCGATCAAGAAAAAGTGGCAATCGACCCAAGGCTTCAGCCTCGGCTTCTACGACGGCGTGGCCGGCCCCGGCACCGGCGCGTTCTGGACCGTGAGCAGCCTGCTGATGTACCCCATCGACCTGGTGAAGGCCAGCGGCGTGGCGCGCAGCATGAACTTCGTCAGCAACATTGCGGCGCTGTCGGTGTTCATCTTTTCCGGGCAAGTGGACTGGATCATCGGCCTGAGCATGGGCCTGTCGGTGATGGTCGGTGCGTTCTTCGGTGCGCGCTCCGCCATTAGCGGCGGAGCCAAGTTCATTCGCCCGGTGTTCATCACCGTGGTGCTGGGTCTGACTGTGCGCCTAGCCTGGCAGCACTGGTTCAGCGTGGCCTAAACGCCGCGCCACATAGACGTCGATCAGGTAACGGGCAATCGAGCGTGACGCCGGCAACGGCGGCAGCTCGTGCACGTTGAACCACTGGGCGTCCTCGATTTCGTCCTCCTGACAGACAATCTCGCCGCCGGCGTATTCGGCGTGAAAGCCAAGCATCATCGAATGCGGGAACGGCCAGCACTGACTGCCCATGTACTGGATGTTCTTGACCTCGATCTGCACCTCTTCACGCACCTCGCGAATCAGGCAGTCTTCAGCGGACTCGCCCGGCTCGGCAAAACCCGCCAGCGTGCTGTAGACCCCGGTGACAAACCGTGGCGAACGCGCCAGCAAGACTTCATCGCCTCGGGTGATCAGCACGATCATGCTCGGCGAAATCCGCGGGTAATAGCGCAAATTGCACGGCTCGCAATACATCGCCCGCTCACGCGGCACCTGCAAGGTCGCCTGCCCGCAGTTGCCGCAAAAACGGTGTTCACGGGCCCAGGTGCCGATCTGCGCGGCATAACCCAGCACTTTGTAAACCGCGTGATCGCCATCAAGCATGAACGCCCGCAAGCCTTTCCAGTTGCAGCCCGGTACTTCGCTGTGACTGCGCAGCTCCAGCAGGTAGACCGGTTCGCCATCCAGATGACCGATGCCGTGCTCGGCCAGAACCGGCAGGTCCTGACGCTTGAGCCATTCACGCGGGAACAGCGCGCCATTGTCGTCGAACAGGAAGCCTTCGGGGCTGCGCGCGACGGCCCAGCCGCCCGGTTGATCGGTGTCCAGTACTGCGGTGGTCCAGCGTGAAGTCATTTTTCAATCAATCCAGAAATTCGGGTTTCTGTTTGCTCATATGGGCGGCCATGGCCACGCGCAAGTCAGTGGATTGCAGCATGGCGGCGTTCCAGGTAGCGACGTATTCGAGGCCGTCGTCAATGCGATGGTCACGCATGTAGCTGATCATCTCTTTGGTGCCGGTGATCGCAATCGGCGACTTGCCGGCGATGTCCCGGGCAATGCCCATGACACCGTCGAGCAGGCTGGCGGTGTCGCTGTAGACGCGATTGACCAGGCCGATACTGCGCGCTTCCTCGGCGCCAAACGAGCGACCAGTGTAAGCCAGTTCACGCAGCATGCCGTCACCGATGATCCGCGGCAAGCGTTGCAAGGTGCCAACGTCGGCGGCCATGCCGATGTCGATTTCCTTGATCGAGAATTGCGCGTCTTCGGCGGCATAACGCATGTCGCAGGCGGCAATCAGGTCGATCGCGCCACCCAGGCAATAACCCTGGATTGCTGCCAGCACCGGCTTGCGGCAGTTGTCGACGGCATTGAAGGACGCTTGCAGCGCGAGGATCTTGCGGCGCAGCAGGCGCGCATTGCGGCCGACGTCCTTGCCCAGTTCATTGGCCACGCCGGCCAGCATCATCAGGTCGATACCGGAGGAAAAATGTTTGCCGGCGCCGCTGAGCACCACCACCCGGACTTCGTCGGTGTCATCGATCCACTGAAAGATCTCGATGATCTCGCTCCAGAACGCGGCGTTCATCGAGTTGATCTTTTCCGGACGATTGATCTGCACATGGGCAATTTTATCGGCCAGTTCGACGGTGAACGCAGTGTACTGAGACATGGCAGTGATCCTTTACCGGGCAAAAAATGAGGCCCGAACTATAACAAGGCAACCCGCGCCGCAGTAAGGCAGCGGTTCGGCCAAAAGCGGGACCTGAGAGCGCACCACAACAGTGCGCAACCGTAATTGCCCTCGCACATTCATGTGACTGCCAGGTTACTTTTTGGGGCTGAATCGCGAAAAAACATGCCCTTCGTCGGGGCGTTCGACTGCCTTTGCGGTACGTCCGTACCGCTTTGAACCGATTGTCGAACAATTTTGCCATATGGCCTTCACCGCTCTAAGTTCTGGCCTAGACTCCTTTTCGCGGGGCAAAACCGGTCGGTCACAAAGTGTCAAAAAAATCGAAACTTTTGCCATTTGTGGCCGGTCCTCTGAAAGGTAGGTGCGTTGCGACTGGTGCAATCCTTGCAACGGCCACTCCAGCCATTCTGCTTTAACGCATGGGCAGCGTTTGCTCACCGATGCGTAGCGCGTTTGCGCCCGGCCACAGGATTTGGCCACGAAACACCGTTTGCCAGACCTAGAATTAGATCAACAACACGGGAGATTCATATGATCAGTACGGCATTAGATATCCAGGGAGAACGTGCTCATCAGCAGGTCGGCGAAACGAGCGCCGTGAGCGCCCCAAGTGCCCAATCGATCAACGTCACGGGTACCAAGACGTTGACGCCGGTGGTCAGGCAGAATCCCAACAGAAAGAAAGTGTTGTTTGTGACCTCGGAAATCGCCGACCTGGTGAAGACCGGCGGTCTGGGTGACGTATCCGCGGCGCTGCCCCGGGCCATGGCGAAATTGCACGATGTGCGTGTGCTGATCCCCGGTTACCCGCAAGTGCTGCACAGCGAAAACCCGATCCACATTATTGGTGAGCTCGGTGGTCATGCTGCGCTGCCTGCCTGCAAGATCGGGCGCATGGACATGCCTGACGGCCTGGTCATTTACGTGTTGATCTGCCCTGAACTCTACGAGCGCGAAGGTTCACCTTACGGCGCCAATAACGGCCGCGACTGGCCGGACAACCATATTCGTTTCGCCCGCCTGGGCCTGGCGGCTGCCGACATCGCCGCCAACCTCGCACAAATCCACTGGTGCCCGGACCTGGTGCACGCCCATGACTGGCCCGCCGGCCTGGCCCCCGCCTATATGCACTGGCGCGGTCAACGCACGCCGACGCTGTTCACCATTCACAACCTCGCTTATCAAGGCGTGACCAGCCTGGGGTCGTGCCCCGAGCTGGGCATTCCCGCGCATGCCCTGCAACAGGAAGGCATGGAGTTTTACGGCAAGATGTCGTTCCTCAAGGCCGGCATGGCTTATTCGAGCCACATCACCACCGTCAGCGCCACCTACGCCCAGGAAATCACCACGCCGGCCTTCGGCTGCGGCCTCGACGGTTTTCTCGCCGCCAAGACCCAGCAAGGCCTGCTCAGCGGGATTCCCAATGGCATCGATGAGAGCTGGGACGCCGCCACTGACAGCCACCTGTTCCGTCCGTTCAGCATCGGTGACTGGGAAGGCAAAGCGGTCAACGCGGCGCACGTACGCGAGCTGTTCGGGCTGGACGACTCCGAAGGTCCGCTGTTCGCCGTGGTCTCGCGCCTGGTCTATCAAAAAGGCCTGGACCTGACGGAAGCCGTGTCCGAGTACATCGTCAAATCCGGTGGCCAGATCGCGATCATCGGGCGCGGCGAGCCGGAAGAAGAACAGGCAATGCGTGAACTGGCCCTGCGCTTTCCAGGGCAGATCGGCGTGCGCATCGGCTTCAACGAAACCGACGCCCGCCGCATGTTCGCCGGCAGCGACTTCCTGCTGATGCCCTCGCGTTATGAACCGTGCGGCTTGAGCCAGATGTACGCCCAGCGTTTCGGTTCGTTGCCGGTGGCGCGCAACACCGGCGGCCTGGCCGACACCATCGAAAATGGCGTGACCGGTTTCCTGTTCGACGAATCCACGGTCGAGAGCTATCAGGAAGCCCTGAGCCGCGCCTTCAAGGTGTTCGCCTTTCCTGGCTTGCTCAATGCCATGCGTTGCCGGGCCATGGCCGCACCGTTCAACTGGTGCAAAGCCGTCGAACCCTACGCCGAACTCTACGAACAGCTGGTGGCTAAAGCGCTGGGGAAATCGAACAAACAGTAAGAGGTTTTTGAACAATGCCGTTACGGACCCTAGAGACCTGGCCCCACGGCGCAATCATGCTGGACGCAGAGCACACGCGTTTTGCCTTGTGGGCGCCGGATGCGTTTTTTGTCAGTGTCGAACTGGAAGATGGACAGTCCTTGCCGTTGCTGCCTCAGGCCGATGGCTGGTTCGTGATCAAGACGCGTTGTCCTGCGGGCACGCGTTACCGCTACAACATTGATGGCGAACTCGAGGTGCCCGACCCGGCCTCCCGCGCTCAGGCCGGTGACATTCACCGGCACAGCGTGGTGGTCGATCCCCTCGCCTACACCTGGCGACACCGCGACTGGCTGGGGCGGCCCTGGAACGAGGCGGTGATCTACGAGTTGCACGTCGGTGCGCTCGGCGGTTTCGTCGAGGTCGAGCAGCACCTGGCCCGGCTTGCCGGACTGGGCATTACCGCCATCGAACTGATGCCGCTGGCGCAGTTCCCCGGTGATCGCAATTGGGGCTACGACGGGGTTCTGCCCTACGCGCCCCAGGCCTCCTACGGCACGCCCGAGCAACTCAAGCACCTGATCGACAGCGCCCACGGCCATGGTCTGGCGGTGATGCTCGATGTGGTCTACAACCACTTCGGCCCGGACGGCAATTACCTGCATCGCTACGCCAAGGCGTTCTTCAATGAAGACAAGCACACGCCTTGGGGCGCGGCCATCGACTTCCGGCGACGCGAGGTGCGCGACTTCTTTATCGACAATGCGTTGATGTGGTTGCTGGAATACCGCTTTGACGGTTTGCGCTTCGACGCGGTGCACGCGATCAAAAACCCGGACTTTCTACAGGAACTGGCGCAACGCATCCGGCAGCAAATCGACCCGGCGCGCCACGTGTGGCTGACGGTCGAAAACGAACACAACCAGGCCAGCCTGCTGCAGGAAGGTTACGACGCGCAGTGGAACGACGACGGTCACAACGCCCTGCACGTGCTGCTGACCGGTGAAACCGAGGCCTATTACGCCGACTATGCCGACAACCCTACCGAACAGTTGGCACGCTGCCTGAGCCAGGGCTTCGTGTTCCAGGGCCACACCAACCGCCATGGCGAAGCTCGCGGCGAGCCCAGCGGTCATTTGCCGCCCACGGCGTTCGTGCTGTTCCTGCAGAACCATGACCAGATCGGCAATCGCGCATTCGGTGAACGGCTGCACCAACTTGCCCACCCCGACGCCTTGAAAGCCGCGACGGCATTGTTGCTGTTGTCGCCGATGATCCCGCTGATGTTCATGGGCGACGAGTTTGCCGTCGAGCAACCGTTCCTGTTTTTCACCAGCCATCACGGCGAACTGGCGGAACTCGTTCGCGAAGGTCGGCGTAACGAATTTTCCGCATTCGACGCATTTGCCGATCCGGCCAGGCGTCAACAGATTCCCGACCCGAACGCGCAGCAAACCTTCGAAGACTCCCGGCCGAATCTGACGGCGAGCGGGCAATCGGCCATTTACACGCTGTATCGCCAACTGCTGAAAATCCGCCACGAGCAGATCATCGCGCGCCTGCCCGGTGCACACCCGTTGGGTGCCGAGGTACTGGCGCCAGGCGCGGTGAGCGCGCGCTGGCAATTGGGCGATGGCAGCCTGCTGCGCATTGACCTGAACCTCAGCGACAAGCCAGTGGTCCACTCCCCACAGGCCGGTACTTCGTTGTTGTTCGAACACCCGCCGAAGTCCGCCGACCTGCTGAATCAGGGCACCCTTGCCCCGTATTGCGCGCTAGTCAGCCTCACGGCCGCAGCCACTTTGCTACCCCCGGATGGAGAGCGCCCATGAGCGATGCGCAATTGGAAATACTGGCCAGCCGAGCTGGCCTGGCCGTCGACTGGATCGATGCCAACGGCCGCCCACAAAAAGTTGCGCCATCGGTGTTACGCAATGTCCTGACCGGGCTCGGCCATCCGGCCGGCAGCGCCCAGGAGATCGATGCCAGCCTGCAAGAATTGCAGCAAGTGCAACAAACCCGGCACCTGCCGCCGCTGCTGACCGCGGACGTTGGCGTGGGCCTCAGCCTCGCGCATTATTTCGAGCCGCAGACCCCCTGCGAGATTCACCTTGAGGACGGATCGCGGCTCAACCTGAAACTGGATGACCAAGCGATGTTGCCCGGCCTGATTCCTGTCGGTTATCAGCACGTCACTATCGAAGGCCAATCCTTTACGCTGGCCGTGGCGCCGGCACGCTGCTACAGCGTCAGCGATGCGGTCGACAGCCCGATCCCTCGCGCCTGGGGGCTGAGCGTGCAGCTGTACTCGCTGCGCCGTTCCGGCGATGGCGGTTTTGGCGACACCCAGGCGCTGGAAGATCTGGCCCGCGTCGCTGGTGAGCGTGGCGCCGAAGCGCTGGCGATCAGCCCGTTGCACGCGATGTTCAGCAGCGACACCCAACGCTATAGCCCTTATTCGCCGTCCAGCCGCCTGTTCCTCAACAGCCTGTACGCAGCACCCGGCGCGATCCTTGGCGAACGAGCGATGCGCACGGCGATTGATGCCACCGGGCTCGCCGCCGAGCTCAAACATCTGGAACAACAGCCGCTGGTTGACTGGCCAGTGGCGGCCGAGGCCAAGCACCGTCTGTTACAGGCGTTGTACGAAGGCTTTGTCCAGGGCGAACACCCGTTGCACGCCGATTTCAGCAGCTTCCGCCACGCGGCTGGCGAAGCGCTGGAGAACCACTGTCGTTTCGAAGCCATTCAGGAAGCCCGTGCCGCCAAGGGTGAGAACCTCGACTGGCGCGAGTGGCCCGAGCAATGGCGCGACCCGCGCAGTGCTGCGCTGGCTGAATTTGCCGAAGAGAACGCCGGGCGCATCGGCTTCTTCGCCTTCTGCCAGTGGTTGATTACCCGTTGCCTGGAGCGCGCACAAACCGCCGCGCGCGGCAGCGGCATGAGCATTGGCCTGATCGCTGACCTCGCAGTCGGTGCCGACGGCGGCGGCAGCCAGGCCTGGAGTCGCCAGGACGAATTGCTCGCCTCGCTGACGGTGGGCGCGCCACCGGACATTCTCAATCGCACCGGGCAGGGCTGGGGGATTTCCGCGTTCTCGCCCGAAGGCCTGGTGCGTCACGGATTTCGTGCGTTCATCGAAATGCTCCGGGCCAACTTCGCCCATGCCGGCGGCCTGCGCATCGATCACGTCATGGGCCTGCAACGGCTGTGGGTGATCCCCAACGGCGCATCACCCGCCGATGGCGCTTATCTGTATTACCCGGTGGACGATCTGCTGCGCCTGCTGACCCTGGAATCCCATCGGCATCAAGCCATCGTCCTCGGCGAAGATCTCGGGACAGTGGAAGACGGCCTGCGGGAAAAACTCATCGCCCGTTCGATTCTCGGCATGCGTGTGTTGCTGTTCGAGCAGGACAACACACACTTCAAGCCGATCCTCGACTGGCCGGACAACGCATTGGCCACCACCAGCACCCACGATTTGCCGACGCTCAACGGCTGGTGGCATGGTCACGATATCGACTGGAATGCCCGATTGGGCCTGGTCGACGCCACGGGTGAAATCGAGTGGCGCCGTCACCGCGAACGGGAGCGTGAAGGCCTGCGCCGGGCGTTGAGCCAGGACCCGCAGAACTTCCGCGAAGAGTCCCATGAGACCGATCAGATACTCGACGCCGCCATTCGCTTCCTCGGCCATACCCGCGCGCCGCTGGTGTTGCTGCCGCTGGAGGATGCCCTGGGCATCGAACAGCAGGCCAACCTGCCCGGCACCATCGACACCCATCCGAATTGGTCGCGCCGCTTGCCCGGCGCCAGCGAAGCCCTGCTCGATGACCTGGACGCGGCCCGACGTCTGGAATTGCTTGCCTGCGCGCGGCTTCAGGCGGCCGAGCGTGACCGATGAATCAACCACGCGCGACCCTGCGTTTGCAGTTTCATAAAGGCTTCACGCTGGACGATGCGGTGCCGCTGGTGTCCTATTTCGCCCGCCTCGGCATCAGCCATGTCTACGCCTCGCCGCTGCTGAGCGCACGCGCAGGCTCCATGCACGGCTATGACGTGGTGGACCCCACCACGGTAAACCCTGAACTGGGCGGCGAAGCGGCGTTGCGCCGTTTGGTCAGCGCGTTGCGTGAGCAGAACATGGGACTGATCCTCGACATTGTCTCCAACCACATGGCCGTGGGTGGCGGCGATAATCCCTGGTGGCTGGACTTGCTGGAATGGGGCCGTTTGAGCCCGTATGGCGAATTTTTCGACATCCAATGGCATTCTCCCGATCCGTTGATGGAGGGTCAGCTCTTGCTGCCATTCCTCGGCAGCGACTATGGCGTGGCGTTGCAGGACGGCACCCTGCCCTTGCGCTTCGATGCACAGCACGGTGTTTTTTACGTCGAACACTACGACCATCACTTCCCGATTTGCCCGATGGACTACGGCGAATTACTCAAGGACGATACCGAGCGATTCAAGTCACTGGCCGACCGTTTCAGCACCTTGAGTTACCAGACCGACGCCCACCGTCTGGCGAAACCGTTGAAAGTCGAGCTGCGCGAACTGGCCAGCGACCCGGCCCTGCTTCACGTCATAGAGCAGAACCTGCAAGCCTACGATTCGCTCACGCCGGACGGTTTCCAGCGCCTGCACCAGTTGCTGGAACGTCAAAGCTATCGCCTCGCCAGTTGGCGCACGGCGGCGGATGACATCAACTGGCGGCGCTTTTTCGATGTCAATGAACTGGGCGGCCTGCGTGTCGAGCGCCCGGCGGTGTTCGAAGCCACTCACGCAAAAATCTTCGAACTGGTCGCCGAGGGCCTGATCGACGGCCTGCGCATCGACCACATCGATGGCCTCGCCGATCCACGCGGTTATTGCCGCAAACTGCGGCGCCGGGTCGACAGCCTGACGCCGGGCCGACACCTGCCGATCTACGTCGAGAAAATTCTTGGCGAAGGTGAAACCCTGCACCGTGACTGGTCGGTGGACGGTACCACCGGTTATGAATTCATGAACCAGTTGTCGTTGCTGCAGCATGATCCCGCCGGTGCGCAAACCCTCGGCGAATTGTGGAACCGCTTCAGCGAACGGCCCGCCGATTTCCGTCAGGAAGCACACTTGGCCCGTCAGCAAATTATCAACGGTTCGCTTGCCGGCGACTTCGAAAGCGTCGCCCAGGCGCTGCTGCAAGTGGCCCGGGATGATGTGATGACCCGCGACCTGACCCTCGGCGCGATTCGTCGGGCGTTGCAGGAACTGATCGTGCACTTCCCGGTGTATCGCACCTACATCAGCCCTTGTGGGCGCTCCGTTGAGGACGATGGGTTTTTTCAGCAAGCCATGGACGGCGCGCGGCAAAACCTCAGCGAAGCCGATTGGCCGGTGCTCGATTGCCTGGCCCGATGGCTGGGCGGCGAACCCTGGCGAAAACGCCCGATGGGTCGCCCGCGCAAGATGCTCAAGCATGCCTGCGTGCGTTTTCAGCAGTTGACGTCACCGGCAGCGGCAAAGGCTGTCGAGGACACCGCGTTTTATCGCTCGGCGGTTTTGCTGTCGCGTAATGACGTGGGGTTCAACACAGAACAATTCAGTGCACCGGTGGCTGACTTCCATGCCGCGTGCCTCAATCGTCTCGAAGAATTCCCCGACAACCTGCTGGCCACCGCGACCCACGACCACAAACGCGGCGAAGACACCCGCGCCAGGCTGGCGGTGTTGAGTGAGCGCAGCGCATGGTTCGCCGAGCAGGTGCCGCTCTGGCAGACACTGGCCCGGCCGGTGCGCGACGACGATGCGATGCCGTCGGCGGGCGATGAATTGATTCTGTATCAGACGATTCTCGGCAGTTGGCCGCTGGAACTGCGCGTCGACGATCGGCCCGCGCTCGAGGACTACGTCAAACGTCTCTGGCAGTGGCAGCAGAAAGCCTTGCGTGAAGCCAAGCTGCAAAGCAGCTGGAGCGCGCCGAACGATGCGTATGAACGTGCGACCCAGGCGTTCATCGAACGTCTGCTGCTAAGCCCCGAAGGTGAGCAGCTGCGCGCAGCCCTGAGCAAAGCCGTGACGTCCATCGCTGCATCCGGCGCACTTAACGGATTGGCGCAAACCTTGCTGCGCATGACCGTGCCGGGCATTGCGGACCTTTACCAAGGCAACGAGTACTGGGACTTCTCGCTGGTCGATCCGGACAACCGTCGCCCGGTGGATTACGCGAGTCGCCAACACAGCATGCAACGTCCGCCGGAACTGCCGGAACTGCTGGCCAACTGGCGTGACGGGCGCATCAAACAAACCTTGATCGCGCGCACATTAAACCTGCGCGCCCAACAGGCCGAGCTGTTTCAACGCGGGATGTATCAAGCGCTGGAAGTGGTCGGCTGCGAGGCACACCGAGTGCTGGCATTTGCGCGCTCGTACAACCAGAAGCAGGCCATCGTGATCGTCCCGATACGTTGTGCAGGCCTGCTGAAAAACAGTGCCGAACCCCATATCGGCGCGCCGCAGTGGGGCGATACGCGAGTCAAATTACCGTTTGCCACCCCTGCCGAAAATCTGAAGGGACTTTTTTCCAGCGTCGCAGTCACAGAACACAAGGAGCTGATGATTGGCGCCGCGCTGGGGGATTTCCCGGTCAATCTCTTTATCCAAAACTTTGAGTTCAGTTCAGGAGCATAGCGATGAGTACCGACGATAAACGCATCCGCGAATTTGCCTATCAGATCTGGGAATCGGAAGGAAAACCCGAGGGCCATGAAGCCCGGCACTGGGAGATGGCTCGCAAGCTGGCGGAAGCCGAAGCCCTGGCCCCCAGCAAATCGCCCAAGGCGGCCGGCAGCAAAGCGGCAGGCACCAAGCCTGCCGTCAGCAAAACCGCCAACGGCAAGGCTGGCGAGCCGAAAACCAAAGCCAAGGCCAAACCCGCCGCTGCGGCCAAGGTGATCCCGCCCGGGGAAAAATCCACCGAGAAGAAACCTCGCGCAGCGCGTAAACCGCCTGCGGTCTGACACTTCCCGGCATTGTCCTGACTGACCTTGTGGCGAGCGACCTCTCGCCACCGTGGGCACGTTCGCCCCCGATAAACCACTGAACACTGTGGGAGCGAGCCTGCTCGCGATGAACGTTAACGATTACGCGCATTGTCTGGAAAAACGCGTCGTTCTGGAGTCCATCGCGAGCAGGCTCGCTCCTACAGTGAATCGGTGTGTGAGCCCCCTTTTTTGCAGGAGCATCTATGACCAGTCCAAAAAAAACCGCGCCAGAACCTCAGGCCGAGGCTTCGCGAATCCGGGAAGGCCTGCCCTTCCCGCTGGGCGCCACCTGGGATGGTCTGGGGGTCAACTTCGCCTTGTTCTCCGCCAACGCGACCAGGGTTGAACTGTGCATCTTCGATGACGCCGGCGAAGTTGAACTGGAGCGCATCGAACTGCCGGAATACACCGACGAGATCTACCACGGCTACCTCCCCGACGCTCATCCGGGGCTGATCTACGGCTATCGTGTTTATGGCCCGTATGACCCGGCCAACGGGCATCGCTTCAATCACAACAAACTGTTGATCGACCCCTACGCCAAACAACTGGTCGGCAAGTTGAAGTGGTCCGAAGCGCTGTTCGGCTACACCATCGGCCACCCCGACGCCGACCTCAGTTTTGACGAACGCGACAGCGCGCCGTTCGTACCGAAATGCAAGGTGATCGACCCGGCGCACACCTGGGGCCACGACCATCGCGTCAGCGTGCCATGGGACAAAACCATCATTTACGAAACTCACGTGCGCGGCTTCAGCATGCGTCACCCGTCTGTCCCCGAGAACGTGCGTGGCACCTTCGCCGGGTTGATGGTCGATGACATGCTGGAACACATCCGCAAGCTCGGCGTTTCGACTGTGGAATTGCTGCCGATTCACGCGTTCGTGAATGACCAGCACTTGTTGCACAAAGGCATGACCAATTACTGGGGCTACAACAGCATCGCGTTTTTCGCCCCGGACCCGCGTTACCTGGCCAGCGGCAAGATCGCCGAGTTCAAGGAAATGGTCGCGCACCTGCACGAAGCCAATCTGGAGGTGATTCTCGACGTGGTGTACAACCACACCGCCGAGGGCAACGAACAGGGCCCGACCCTGTCGATGCGCGGTATCGACAACGCCTCGTATTACCGCTTGATGCCCGACGACAAGCGCTTCTACATCAACGATTCCGGCACCGGCAACACCCTGGACCTGAGTCACCCGTGCGTGCTGCAAATGGTCACCGACTCCCTGCGCTACTGGGCGTCGGAAATGCACGTGGACGGCTTTCGTTTCGACCTGGCGACCATTCTCGGGCGCTACCACGACGGTTTCGATGAGCGTCACAGCTTCCTCGTTGCCTGCCGCCAGGACCCTGTACTGCGCCAGGTAAAAATGATTGCCGAGCCGTGGGACATTGGTCCCGGTGGCTATCAGGTCGGTCGCTTTCCACCGGGCTGGGTCGAATGGAACGACAAATTCCGCGACACCGTGCGCGCGTTCTGGAAAGGCGACGACGGCCAACTCGCTGACTTCGCCAGCCGGATGACTGCCTCCGGTGAAATGTTCAATCAGCGTGGTCGGCGGCCCTACGCGTCGGTGAACTTCGTCACCGCTCACGATGGCTTCACACTCAACGACCTGGTGTCGTACAACGAAAAACACAACGAAGCCAACGACGAGAACAACCAGGACGGCAGCAACAACAACCTGTCCTGGAACCACGGCGTCGAAGGCCCGACTGACGATCCCGAGATCAACGCACTTCGCCAGCGGCAGATGCGCAACTTCTTCGCCACCCTGCTGCTGTCCCAGGGCACGCCGATGCTGGTGGCCGGTGACGAGTTCGCCCGAACCCAGGACGGCAACAACAATGCCTATTGCCAGGACAGTGAAATCGGCTGGGTCAACTGGGACCTGAGCGAAGACGGCAAGGCATTGATGAAGTTCGTCAAACGCCTGATCAAGTTGCGCCTGGCCTATCCGATCCTGCGGCGCGGGCGCTTCCTGGTGGGTAACTACAACGAGGACATCGGCGTCAAGGACGTCACCTGGCTGGCGCCGGATGGCAGCGAGATGAGCACCGAACAATGGGAGGAATCCCACGGCAAATGCCTCGGCATGTTGCTCGATGGCCGAGCCCAGGAAACCGGGATTCGCCGCAAGGGCGCTGATGCCACCTTGCTACTGGTGGTCAACGCGCACCACGACATCGTCAACTTCACCTTGCCGCAAGTGCCGGATGGCAGGTTCTGGACCTGCATGGTCGACACCAATCAGCCATCGATCCGCGGTCAGGAGCGCTTCGAGTTCGGCCACGAATATTCGGTCACCGGCCGTTCGCTGCTGCTGTTCGAATTGCAGCGTGAGGAAGAAGAGTGAAATGAACCTACGGGCGTTTCTACATGGCCAGGCAGCGGCCGGACACTGGAGCGACTCCAGCGATAGTTGCGCGGCCTGGCACAACCCGGAGAAAAATATGTACCGGTGGGAACATCGACGCGACGAATAGCGTGACTTGAGCAATACTCTGTTCGCGGCAATCCAGGGTTCGGAGAGCGGCACATTGCTATTAATTAGAACAAGGACGTAGCCCGATGAAATCCGTTTCCATCAGCGACAGCAGCCTTACTGCACAGATCTGGAACAACGCGCCTCAGCTCGACAACATTCCCGTCATCAACACCCAGACCCTGGTCCCGCCCGGCGCCCGCGCCGTGGTGATCGCGCCGCATCCCGGCGATGAAGTCGTGACCTGCGGCGGACTGCTGCAATTACTCAGCGCTCTGGGCCATCCCCTGCAATTGATCTCGATCACCGACGGCAGCGCCAGCCATCCGGGGTCACAGCAATGGTCGGAGAAACGCCTCAGCGTGTTTCGTCCCCAGGAAAGCGTCGAAGCCTTGCGCCGCCTCGGTTTGCCGATGCACAGCCTGAAGTGGATTCGCGGTGGGTTCACCGACAACGCCCTGGCCGAGCGCGAGCTTCAGTTGACTCAATTCATCGCGCGGTACTTGCGGCCAGGTGATGTGGTGTTCAGCACCTGGTGCGAGGACGGCAATGTCGACCACGACGTCGTCGGCCGCGCCAGTGCCAAAGCCGCCGCCTCGGTCGGCGCAGCGTTCAACGAAGTACCCGTCTGGGCGTGGCATTGGCCCACGCGTGATCGAGGGCTGATCCCATGGCACCGCGCCCGCAAGGTTCGCCTCGACACCTGGACCGTCGCACGCAAAAGCCACGCCACCCACGCCTACGCCAGCCAGCTCGACGGCGAACCCGCCATCGGTATCGCCCCGCTGCTGCCCCGGGTACTGCTGGAACGCATGCGGTTACCCTATGAAATCGTCTTCGTCTAAACCAACACCCCCTGTAGGAGCCGGCTTGCCGGCGATGAGGCCCTTGAACCTTACGCTGATCTTGCGGACGCCATCGCCGGCAAGCCAGCTCCTACAGGTTTGTGTCGATCACAGGTTTAAAGTTGCCCCCACCCCCGTAGGAGCCAGCTTGCTGGCGATGAGGCCCTTGAGCCTTGCGCCATTCTTGCGGACGCCATCGCCGGCAAGCCAGCTCCTACAGGTTTGTGTCGATCACAGGTTTAAAGTTGCCCCCACCCCCGTAGGAGCCAGCTTGCTGGCGATGAGGCCCTTGAGCCTTGCGCCATTCTTGCGGACGCCATCGCCGGCAAGTCGGGCCGCAGCGCATGCTCAAACTGAACTGCCCGCCCCCGCATCAGTCGCATACATAAGCCAGCCTGATTCAGAGGAGTCAAAGTGACCAGTGATTCCAAGCGCCAGACCGTCGAATCGACGCCATTGAACACGCCACCGGCGATTAATCGACTCAGAGTGCTGACGGTCAACACCCACAAGGGCTTCACCGCGTTTAACCGACGCTTCATCCTCCCGGAACTGCGTGAAGCGGTACGCAGTACGTCCGCCGACCTGGTGTTCCTGCAGGAAGTCGTCGGTGAACACGAACGCCATTCTTCCCGCCTCAACAACTGGCCACAGACCTCGCAATACGAGTTCCTGGCCGACAGCATGTGGAGCGATTTCGCCTATGGCCGCAATGCGGTCTACCCCAACGGTCACCACGGTAACGCGCTGCTGTCAAAATACCCGATCCGGGAATACCGCAACCTCGACGTCTCGATCACTGGCCCCGAGCGCCGCGGCCTGTTGCATTGCCTGCTCGACGTACCGGGCCACGCCGAAGTCCACGCAATTTGCGTACACCTGAGCCTGCTGGAAAGTCATCGTCAGTTGCAGCTCCAGTTACTCTGCCAACTGCTTGAGTCTTTACCCGACGATGCACCGGTGATCATCGCCGGCGACTTCAACGACTGGCAGCTACAAGGCAACGCCGCCCTCGCCCGCCACGACTACCTGCACGAAGCCTTCGAGCGCCACCATGGTCGCCCGGCAAAAACCTATCCGGCACGGTTTCCGTTACTGCGACTGGACCGGATTTATCTGCGCAATGCCAGCAGCCATGAGCCGCGGATATTGGGCAGCAAGCCGTGGACGCATCTGTCGGATCATTTGCCGTTGGCGGTGGAAGTGCGTCTTTAGTGTTTCAGGCATGATCCGTCAGGCATCATTGATATTGACAGTAATGTTCTAAGGAATGCGACCGTGAATCTCGCCGTTCACATCGACTTTCTTACCGACCGTCGGCTGCTCAAACGCCTCTGGAACAACACTTTCACGATGATTTTTCGTACAAACAAGAACTTAGATAAGCGCCAAAAAACAATCAGTTGCAACGGCTAAATTAGACATACCGCTTATCGTTCATTTTCTTGACGCGACGCCATCAGTCTTCTTAGCTTGACGTTACTACCCCCGGAAGTACCACCCGGAGCAACCCCCCAGACACCCGTCAAAACGGGCCGCCAGCGGCTTGCCCCAATCCATTCGGTCGCCCCTCAATCAGGGGTAGGAGAGACGCCATAGCGAGATACCACATGCGACTGCAAGGTAGACCTCCATGAAAACTTCATTCACCCCACAAGAGATCAAAGTTACTTTTTGCACGGTTTCGAGTTCACTCTTGCTGTGCTCATCCATGGAAGTGCAGGCCTCGCCTGCCGAGGAAGAAACAACCCCCTGGTATGAACAGGAGGTCCCAGTGCTCACCTTGCCCGCGCTCGCTACCAACTACCCCGGCCGCTTCAGCGCCAAGCCTGATCTGCGAAGTTCACACCTGACCATCGAAGACGCTGCGCCCTCGGCCTGGGATCAGCTCTATGGACAGGCATCGCGTCAGGCACAAACCGATTATCTGTCCCAGGAATTCAGCATTCCTGGCGCCAACGAATTCAAAGGCCCGGCGATCCTCACCCTGCAAAGCGGTAGCGGCCATACCCAGCAGGTCGGGCTGATCGGCGGGATGAGCCAGTTTCAAGGCAACAGCAACGGCCTGCTGACCAGTCGCGCCCTTGCCGACCCCAACACCGACACCCTCAACCTGCAAGGCCAGAGCCTCGGCGCCTACTGGAGCCTGACCGGCCCACAGGGCTGGCACGTCGACTTGACGGCCAGTGGCGGTCGGGTCAACGGCTTCAGTCGTAATGAACAAGGAGCCCGACAAGCCACCGAAGGCAGCGCAGTCACCTTCTCGGTGGAAGGTGGCTTTCCGATTGGTCTGGGCGAAAACTGGGTGGTCGAACCCCAGGCTCAGTTGATCAATCAGCGCATCACCCTGGACACCCCGTACGCCGGTTCCGGCAATGCTTCATCCAGCGACCTGACATCCTGGAGCGGTCGGGTCGGTGCTCGGTTGAAAGGTAGCTACGACATCAACGGCCTCGGGGTCGAACCGTATGTGCGGACCAACTTGTGGCACACGGTTTACACCGGCAATACCGTGACCCTGGATCAGGTCGACAAGATCAGCAGCAGCCGCTATTCATCGACGGTCGAAGTGGGTTTGGGCCTGGTGGCCAGAGTGACACCCGCCGTGAGCCTGTATGTCAGCGCGGATTACAGCAGCAGTGTGGATGAAAATGATTTGAACGGGCTGATTGGCAGTTTGGGAGTGCGGATGCGTTGGTGAAAACACTTGATTCACCTGTTACTTCTTACAGTAGGCGGGCGATTGATGGTCGTGCATTGTGATGGGCAGTTCACTTTGATCAAGGCCAGCAGGGATGCCAATCGGAGCTTCGTCATTCGCGCATACCGGCACGCCGACCATGGTGGTGTCGGATGCGCGTGGGCTGTTGCTCAGGACGGTGCAGTTTCATCGGCGGGAGGCGGTCGATCCTGTTGACACGCGGGTGACACAGCAATGCTTCGATGCGGTGGGTCGATTGACGGCCAGTCGTGATCCGTATCTGTTCGATCTGGCTCACACCGATGCATCGGCCCCTTTTAACCTGAGCCAAGTGACGAGCCTGTCAGGTGGCGCATTGATGACCGACAGCGTGGATGCCGGATGGCGCGTTGTGTTGCCAGGTGACGCCGGGCAGCCTTTGGAACACTGGGACGGCCGCGGCAGCCATTCGCTGACCGAGTACGATGAACTGCTGCGCCCGGTGGCCATACGTGAATCCGGTCGGGAAGTGGCCGAGCACACGCTGGAGCGCTTTACCTATGCCGATGCCAGCGCGGAGTCTGCGGCGTGCAACCTGTGCGGCCAACCGATCCGTCACGACGACCCGGCGGGCACCGTTCATATTGGTAACCTGAGTATCACCGGCAATGTGCTGAGCCACACACGGAAGTTTTTGACCGGCACCGATGCGCCCGATTGGCTGGCCGACGTTGCCGGGCGGGATGCATTGCTCGAACCGGGAGACGGCGCGACCACGGCTTACACCTTTGCACCCGGCAGCGAACTGCTCAGCCAGACTGACGCTTTCGGCAATGTTCAGTCCTTTGCCTACACCCTCGCCGGGCAACTGAAAGACACCCGCCTGACCCTGGCGGGCGGCAGACAGGTCGAGAAGTTGCTAGTCCACGATATACGCTACAACGTCACTGGCCAGATCGAAGCGGAAACCGCCGGCAACGGCGTCATCACCCGCCACCGCTACGACGAAGCCAATGGCCGACTGACCGAACTGAGCGCCGACAAAGCCGATGGCACACCGCTGCAAGACCTGAAATATCACTACGACGCCGTGGGCAATGTGCTCAGCATCGTGGATGCTACGCAACCGATCCGCTACTTCGCCAACCAGCGCATCGATCCGCTCAAGACCTACCGCTACGACACGCTTTATCGGTTGATCGGAGCCACCGGCTGTGAGGCCAAAACCGGATCCGGCGGCCCCGCACTGCCCGACTTTCAAGCCCTGCCGCCCGACCCGAGCCAGCTCGCCAACTACACACAAACCTTTTATTACGACGCGGGCGGCAACCTGCTGGACCTGGTGCACGTCGGCGCGCAAGCCCATGGCCGCACCTTGACCCGAGCACGTTACAGCAACCGCTGCCTGCCCGAGCGCGACAACCGGCCGCCGACCGAGGACGAACTGGCCAACGGTTTCGATGCCAACGGCAACCTGCGAGAACTGCAAGCCGGCCAGTCACTGACCTGGGACTTGCGTAACCAGCTGCGGGAGGTGCGGCCGGTCGTGCGCAAGGACAAAGAAGACGACTGTGAATGCTACATCTACGACGGCGGCGGCCAACGGATGCGCAAAGTGCGCTCGAGTCTGACCAATGCCCGAGTAGTGCTTCGTGAAGTACGTTACCTGCCCGGTTTGGAGGTCCGCAGTCACAGCGGCAGCGGGGAAATCCTCCATGTCATCACCGCCAACGCCGGCAGCAACAGCGTGCAGGTGCTGCACTGGGTGTCGGCACCACCCGATCAAATGGCTCAGGATCAGGTACGTTACAGCCTCAACGACCACCTGAAATCCAGCACATTGGAACTGGACCAGCATGCCAACCTGATCAGCCAGGAATGCTATTACTCGTTTGGCGGCACGGCGTGTTGGGCAGGTCGAAACGTAACCGAGGCCAAGTACAAAACCGTGCGCTACTCCGGCAAGGAACGGGATGCGACAGGACTTTATTATTACGGATTCCGCTATTACGCACCGTGGTTGCAGCAGTGGATCAATCCTGATCCAGCAGGGTACATCGACGGGATGAACCTGTATCAATTTCTGAGCTCAGACCCGATAAATAACATCGATTGCGAAGGTCTGAATAAAAAGCGCTGGCAGGACTTAATCCATAAACATTTACTCACGGGCTATGGACATATATTAAGAGGCATACATCTCGACTACATAGGCGAACAAATTAAAGAAGACGCCCCCAGACAATCGGCCGGATCACGACAGTTTCATGGCGTCAGATACTACAATCAACAGCAGCGAGCAGAGAGGCATATGCCTCACACAGTCGAAGCAGGCATCATTCGCAGATCTACTGGAAGCCAGGCTAATTATGATAAAGCCGGCATAACTTCTTCATTGGACTGGATTAAATCCCCTGGATATTTTGGATATGTACTGGCGTTAAATGAACATAACGCACCAGAGCTCGCTTTATTCAAACCTGCACGAAACAAAACTTACCACTCAAGTCTTTTCTCTGGCCGCCCTGTTTTAGACGCTGGAATGATGGTAATCACATCAGGAGCAGTCGCTTTTATAGAAAATAAAAGTGGTCATTACCGACCAAGGATGGAGCAGAAACTGCATACGTTGAATTTTTTAAAGCAAGGCGGTATGAATTTGAAAGATATTTTTGTATCAGAGCGAATTCCTGACTCATTCAAAACTACTGAGCAGCCCCCCCACGATTACCAGGACGAATTGGAAAACTATCTTGAAAACAACCTCTATAACGCCGCAGATTTTTACAACTGGCATATGGACGTCGCATTACGCCACAAAAATCTTTCAAACACTGAAACTTCCAAAGAGGCTACCCTTACAGAACCACCTCCCACTGTTAACCTACCCTCCAAAGGTAAATTTGGACTAACTCCAATGGAAACTTTAACCTCTAGAAACTGGATGCAGCGCGACGAGAATGGCAGACCAGAAAAACCGCTGAAATCCTCGCGACTGAGCTATAATTAGCCATTTCACTAAAAATCAACTTACTCACCTGAGTATTAGGTTTATCCCTTAGTCGGAGCCAAGTGACGAGTTTTCCAGTTTCAGCGTTGTAGTTGCACAGCGCTGAAACCGTTCTCGATCAACGAATCCGAATCACCCCTCCGGCCTCAACATCAACACCGCCAACGGCGGCAAATTCAGCACCAGCGAAAGCGCCTGCCCATGGCTTGCCTCTTCCTCGGTAGACGCCCCGCCGCTGTTCCCGTAATTCGACCCGGCATACGTCGCCGCGTCGCTGTTGATCACTTCAGTCCAGCGCCCCGCAAACGGTACGCCAATGCGATAAGCCTGACGCGGCACCGGCGTAAAGTTCGCCACCACCAGCATCGGCCGACCGTCCTTGCTCCAGCGCAGGAACGCGTAAACGCTGTTGATCGCGTCATCGCCAATCAACCACTGGAACCCTTGCGGCACGTCGTCCTGCTCATGCAGCGCCGGTTCTTCACGGTACAACCGGTTGAGGTCACCGACCAAAGTCTTCACACCTTGGTGTTCCGGATACTGCAGCAAGTACCAATCCAGCTGCTGATCATGATCCCACTCACGCCACTGGCCAAACTCGCAGCCCATGAACAACAGTTTCTTGCCCGGATGCGCCCACATGAAGCTCAGGTACGCACGCAGGTTGGCGAATTTCTGCCAGCGGTCGCCGGGCATTTTGTCGATCAGCGAGTGTTTGCCGTGGACCACTTCGTCGTGGGAGATCGGCAGGATGAAGCGCTCGGACCAGGCGTATACCAGGCCGAAACTCAGTTCGTTGTGATGATGCGCGCGGTAGACCGGATCCTGCTGGATGTAATGCAGCGAATCGTGCATCCAGCCCATGTTCCATTTGTAATCGAAACCCAGGCCGCCCTGTTGCGTGCTCTGGCTCACGCCTGGCCACGCGGTGGATTCCTCGGCGATCACCAGTGCGCCAGGGGCTTCGAGATTGACCACGTCGTTGAGGTGACGCAGGAAATCGATCGCTTCAAGGTTCTCCCGGCCGCCGTGACGGTTCGGCACCCATTCGCCGGCCTTGCGCGAGTAATCGCGATACAGCATCGACGCCACCGCATCGACGCGCAGGCCATCAACATGGAAATGCTTGAGCCAGTGCAACCCCGACGCCAGCATGTAGCCGTGCACTTCGGTGCGGCCGAGGTTGTAGATCAGCGTGTCCCAATCCTGGTGGAAACCTTCCTGCGGGTTGCCGTATTCGTACAGCGCGGTGCCATCGAATTGCGCCAGGCCGTGGACATCGGTCGGGAAATGCGCCGGCACCCAATCGAGGATGACGCCGATGTCGGCCAGGTGACAGGCGTTGACGAACGCGGCGAAGTCATCCGGTGAACCGTAGCGCGCGCTCGGGGCAAATTGCGAGAGCAGTTGATAGCCCCACGAACCGCCGAACGGGTGCTCCATGATCGGCATCAGCTCAATGTGGGTGAAGCCCAGATCCTTGACGTACGGGATCAACCGTTCACCCAGTTCGTGCCAGGTGTACTGGCGCGCGACTTCGCCCAGATCGTCCAGTTCGCACTGCCAGGAGCCGGCGTGCAATTCGTAGATCGACAACGGCGCGCTCGGTTGAGAACGCTCGACGCGTGCCTGCATCCACGCGTGATCCTGCCATTCGATGCTCAGCGGTGAGGCGACTTTCGACGCGGTGTCCGGCGGCAGCGCGGTGGCCAGGGCCATCGGATCGGCCTTGAGTGGCAGAATGCCGTGGGCACCGAGGATCTCGTACTTGTAAGCCTCGCCTGCCTGCATGCGCGGGATGAACACTTCCCAGACGCCGGTCGGGTGACGCAGGCGCATCGGGTGGCGACGCCCATCCCAGTTATTGAAATCGCCGACCACCGAAACCCGCCTGGCGTTGGGTGCCCACACGGCAAAACGCACGCCGTCGACGCCGTCGACGTTTTTCAGCTGCGCACCGAGGCAACTGCTCAAGTCGCGGTGATTGCCCTCGGCGAACAGGTACAAGTCCATTTCACCGAGCAACGGGCCGAAGCTGTAAGGGTCCTCGGACACCTGTTCGCCACCGGCCCAACGGGTGCGCAGCACATACGGCTGCGCGTGCTCGAAATGCCCGATAAACAACCCCGGCGTCTGGGTGGCCTCCAGGCTGCCGAGTTCTTCGCCGGAGTCCTTAGCCAACACCTGAACGCTCAGCGCGTCAGGCAGATAAGCCCGTATGAATTGCCCGCCAGCACCATCGCCATGGGGGCCGAGGATTGCAAAGGGGTCGTGATGTTCTGCGCGTACCAGCGCATCGATGTCCCGGGATCTGGGCAGTAATGCCTCTCTAGCGTGACCCTGTTCCTTGTTCGAGAAACTCATGACTACTCTCCACCAAGATCGGAAAAGGGTTTAAGCCCACTCAATAATCCATATAAACCGTGCAACGGCACGGGCAACCAGGTGGGCCGATTCTCTGCCTCATAGGCCACCTCATACGCCGCTTTTTCCAGACCGAACAACGCCAGCGCGGCGTCCTCGCCTTCCGGATCTTGCCACGCATGAGCAAGACTAGCTGCCGCCAGCCGATAAGCGTCGACAAATGCCTGTCGCGCTTCACTTAAATAGCGGTCGGCGACACGCTGGCGAGCCGCCTGCACATCGGCGGTGTGATCAGCGTTGTGCACGTTGATCGTCATCGCCGCAGCGTAGTCGAAGGAACGCAACACGCCGCTGACATCTTTATAGGGGCTGTGTTTGCCGCGACGTTCGGCCAGTGGCCGCGCCGGTTCGCCTTCGAAGTCGATCAGGTACGCATCACCCTTGATCACCAGCACCTGCCCGAGATGCAAGTCGCCGTGGACGCGAATCCGCAGACCACCGACTGCTTTTTTACCCAGTTCCTGGACATGGCCGAGGATGGCTTTTTTGTTGTCCAGTAAACGGCTGACCAGGGTTTTGTCCGCCGGGTTCAGTTCGCTTTGATGCTGTTTGAGCAACTTCAGCGCGCGCTCCAGTTGCGCCGCGACATCCTTGGCCGAGGCCAGGGCGTCTTTTTGCGTGGTGACGTGCGGGGCGAAGTCCGGGTCGTCGGTAGACGCCGCCAGCATCAGGTGCATTTCACCCAGGCGCTGACCGAGCATTGCGGCGAAGTCTTTCAACTCGCCGAGGGCGTTGTAATGCTGCTCCTGCTCGGACATGGCGTCGGCCAGTTCATCGCGCAGCGCCCGTTCGAGGTTGTTCTGCGTCCATTCCCACGCATCGCCCTGATTGCTCAAATAGCCTTGGGCGATCATCAGCAGATTGTCTTCGCCCTTGGCGTCGCGGCGAACCACCGAGCCCAGCAGCGGCGAGATATTGGCAAAGCCTGCGTTGGTCAGGTACGCGCTCATTTCCAGTTCCGGGTGCACGCCCGAGGCGATCTTGCGGATCAGCTTCAGCACCATGGTTTTGCCCACCACCACCGAACTGTTGGACTGTTCGGCGGACAGGTAGCGCACTTCCGAATCCGCCGTCAGCCCCAGGCCGGCCAGTGCGGCAGTCGGTTCGAAACGGATTTCACCTCCATCAGAAGGCAACACCTTGCTTTCCTGCATGCCTGACAGCACGGCGCGGATGAAGTGTTCGAGGCTGAAGGCATCGGTGATCAATCCGACCTGCGGTCCGCGTCGCACCCGCGACAATGCCAGTTGCTGCGGCAATGCCGGCCCGACCTGATCGTCCGCAATGAAGCCGAATGGCAACTGGTAACGACTGGTCTGGTCGCCGCTGGTGACTTCGATTTCACTCAACAGCACCGGATGCTGCGCATCACCGAAACGCACGCCGTAGGCCAGGTTGACCTTGTCGATAGTCGCGTCCTTGCCGGCGAACCAACGCCGGTTCTGCAACCAGCTCGGCAAGATGCTCTGCTCCAGCGTGTCACGGGACGGCGCTTCGAGCAGTTCTTCCATGCGTTTTTTCAGCACCAGCGTGGTGAAGTCCGGCAGGCTTTGCGCCGGTTCGACGTGCCAGCTCGGCATTTGGTTTTCTGCCGCCAGTACAAACCAATAGAAACCGTACGGAGCCAGGGTCAGGAGGAAATTCAATTGCCCAATCGGCGGGAACGCATTCCCGCCGAGCATCTCCACCGGCACCATGCCGACGTAGGCCGACAGGTCGAGCTCTGCCGCTTGCGCGCTGCGGGACACGTTGGCCACGCACAGGATGATTTCGTGCTTGCCGTCGGCCCCGGTGAATTCACGAGTGTAGGCCAGAATCCGGCGGTTGCTCGGCGACAGCATTTTCAGGGTGCCACGACCGAAGGCCTTGGACTGCTTGCGCACCGCGAGCATGCGGCGGGTCCAGTTCAACAGCGAATGCGGGTCGCCGGCCTGGGTTTCGACGTTGACCGACAGGTAACCGTATTGCGGGTCCATGATCGGCGGCAGCACCAGGCTCGCCGGGTCGGCGCGGGAAAACCCGCCGTTACGGTCGATCGACCATTGCATCGGCGTACGCACGCCATCGCGATCGCCGAGGTAGATGTTGTCGCCCATGCCGATTTCATCGCCGTAATACAGCGTCGGTGTGCCGGGCATCGACAGCAACAGGCTATTGAGCAATTCCACGCGACGACGATCACGCTCCATCAGCGGCGCGAGACGACGGCGAATCCCCAGGTTGATCCGCGCGCGACGGTCGGCGGCGTAGTAATTCCACAGGTAATCGCGCTCCTTGTCGGTGACCATTTCCAGGGTCAGCTCATCGTGGTTGCGCAGGAAAATCGCCCACTGACAGTTGGCGGGGATTTCCGGGGTCTGACGCAGAATGTCAGTGATCGGGAAACGGTCTTCCTGTGCCAGCGCCATGTACATCCGCGGCATCAGCGGGAAGTGGAACGCCATGTGGCATTCGTCGCCGTTCAGGCCTTTTTTATCGGTGTCGCCGAAGTACAACTGGGTGTCTTCCGGCCACTGGTTGGCCTCGGCCAGCAGCATGCGATCGGGATAATTGGCGTCGATTTCGGCGCGGATCTGTTTGAGGACATCGTGGGTCTCGGGCAGGTTTTCATTATTGGTGCCGTCGCGCTCGATGAGGTACGGAATCGCATCCAGACGCAAACCGTCGATGCCCATGTCCAGCCAATAGCGCATCACCGAGAGCACGGCTTTCATGACCTGCGGGTTATCGAAGTTCAGGTCCGGCTGGTGGGAATAGAAGCGGTGCCAGAAGTACTGACCGGCGACCGGGTCCCACGTCCAGTTGGATTTCTCGGTGTCGAGAAAAATGATGCGGGTGCCGTCGTATTTTTGATCGTCATCGGACCAGACGTAAAAGTCCCGCGCAGCCGAGCCAGGCTTGGCTTTGCGCGCACGCTGGAACCACGCGTGCTGGTCCGAAGTGTGATTGATGACCAGTTCGGTAATCACCCGCAAACCACGTTTGTGCGCTTCAGAAATAAAGCGTTTGGCGTCGGCCATCGTGCCGTAATCGGCGTGCACGCCGCGGTATTCGGCAATGTCGTAACCGTCATCGCGCCGTGGCGACGGGTAAAACGGCAGGAGCCAGATGGTGTTGACGCCGAGGTCGGCAATGTAATCGAGTTTGGCGATAAGGCCGGGAAAGTCGCCGATCCCGTCGTTGTTGGAGTCGAAAAAAGATTTAACGTGAACCTGGTAGATCACCGCATCCTTGTACCAGAGCGGGTCCTTGATAAACGTGGCTGCCTTGGGTTTCTTCGCCATTTGAAACTCCTGTTGAGTTCGAGAAGGTCGCTGGGCCGTACACAATCCTCCAACGCGATGATTTTCCCTTGTAGGAGCCGGCTTGCTGGCGATGGCGGCGGGTCAGTCAACGGAACTGTTGAATGCAATTGCGCTATCGCCAGCAAGCCGGCTCCTACAGATCCTGCGTTTAGACGGTGATGCGCCAGATCCCGAACGGCTGATGCGCCGGGTCGATCCGCATGAACTGGTACTTGCCGTGCCAGGTCCAGCGATGCCCGTTCATCAAATCCTCGCCCTGGGTGCTGGCGTCGTCGGACAAACCCATTTCCCACAGCGGCAATTCGAAATTCGCTTCCTGAACGTTGTGCGGATCGAGGCTGACGGCCACCAGAATGAAATTGCTGCCATCGGCGCTGCGCTTGCCGAAATACACAATGTTGTCATTCCAGGCGTTGTAGACCCTTAGCCCCAAATGCGTGTGCAGCGCCGGGTTTTGCCGACGAATGCGATTGAGCTGCGCGATCTCGGCGATGATGTTGCCGGGTGCATTGAAGTCCCTTGGGCGAATCTCGTACTTCTCGGAATCGAGGTATTCCTCCTTCCCCGGCACGGGCGCGGCTTCGCAGAGTTCAAACCCGGAATACATGCCCCACAACCCCGAGCCCATGGTCGCCAGCGCTGCACGGATGAGAAAACCGGCGCGCCCCGACTCATGCAGAAACGCCGGATTGATGTCTGGCGTATTGACGAAGAAATTCGGCCGGTAGCATTCGCGCCACGGCGATTCGTTGAGTTCGGTGAAGTACGTCGACAGTTCATGCTTGGTGTTGCGCCAGGTGAAGTAGGTGTAGCTCTGCGAATACCCCACCTTGCCCAGGCGCGCCATCATCGCCGGCGTGGTGAAGGCTTCGGCGAGAAAAATCACCTCCGGGTACAGCGCCCGCACATCGGCGATCAGCCACTGCCAGAACGGCAACGGTTTGGTGTGCGGGTTGTCGACGCGAAAGAGCTTCACGCCCTCCTCAACCCAGCCGACCACGATGTCGCGCAACTCGACCCACAGGCTGGGAATGGCCTCGACGGCATAGAAGTCGACGTTGACGATATCCTGGTATTTCTTCGGCGGGTTTTCGGCGTATTTGATCGTGCCGTCCGGGCGCCAGTTGAACCAGCCGGGGTGCTGTTTGAGCCACGGATGGTCCTGGGAACACTGGATCGCAAAGTCGAGTGCGATTTCCAGACCATGCTCAGCCGCTGCAGCCACCAGTCGGCGGAAGTCTTCGCGGGTGCCCAGCTCCTTATGAATCGCCTCATGACCGCCCTCTTCGCTGCCAATGGCATAGGGGCTGCCCGGATCGTCGGGGCCAGCGGTGAGCGAGTTGTTCGGGCCTTTGCGATAGCTGCGCCCGATCGGGTGGATCGGCGGAAAGTACAGCACGTCGAAACCCATGTCCTGGATCATCGGCAGCCGCGAATGCACGTCGTTGAAGGTGCCGTGACGGGACGGGTCATCGGTGATCGAACGGGGGAACAATTCATACCAACTGGCAAACTGCGCGAGCTCGCGTTCGACATCCAGCGGATACTCGGCGCTCAGGCTCAAAAAAGCGTGGTGATCGGCCTCGGCCATCAGGTCAGCGCTACGCTGGTGCAAAAACAGCGCGACCTGCTCGGTTTCGAGCAATCCGGACAATTCATGGTGCAGCGCGGCCAGCGCTTCGCTGAGTGGTCCTTCAGTACGTTCGGCCGCCTGCTGGACCTGATTGCGCCCCTCCTGCAACTCAAGACTGACCGGCACGCGGGCCGTGTACTTTTTTTCCAGCTCATAACAGAAGCTGGCGAACTGATCGACCCAGGCTTCGATGCAGAACACATAACGGCCCTGGCGATCGACGCGGAACTGGCCTTGATAACCGTTGTTGCCCAACTCGCCCATGACTTCGCTCTGCCAGACTTCATCGTCAGCAGCGCGCCAACGGACCCGAACCGCCAGTTTGTCATGACCGTCGGCGAAGACTTTGCTGGTCACTACCACGTCTTGCCCCACCACCGCTTTAACGGCGAATTGCCCGCCTTCGAGGGTCGGCATAGTGTTTTCGATGGCGATGCGCGGTAGCAGTAACGCCTGCGACAGCGGCATATGAGGGTTGTAGTTGAGCTCTGTGGGTTTTTCAGCAGTCATCGAGCATCTCTCCTTCACGCCCCATGGACGCTCTTGTACCTGGTCGTCACTCGCGCAAGGCCAGCGGCCCCGGAATGAACTCACTTAAGTTCCGAGCGACGGGCGCCGGTAAAGTTCACGGGGATTTGCCTGGGTATCCGGTGGAATCAATTCCTGCACGAAGTGGTCAACACACTTAAGCACGACTTGCGCCATGTGCCACTGGAGGCTTCAACGATGAGTATTCCAATTCCGGCAGAAACGCCCGATCCGAACATCGACCAACCGACGATTCCGCCGACTGAGCCGCAACCTGTACCCGAGCAGGATCCGCCGGGCACTACCCCGCCACCGCGTGAAGATCCGCCGGAAACCATCCCGCCGGTAATCGTCAGTCCCGAATGATGCGCGCCCCCCCCTGAATGATGCCGCAACCCCTGTAGGAGCCGGCTTGCTGGCGATAGCGGTGTGTCAATCAATGCAAATGGTGCGTTATAAACCGCTATCGCCAGCAAGCCGGCTCCTACAGCTCCGTGTCAGTCTTTGTTTTCGAGTAGCTTCACGATCCTCGGCATCACACTGAAAATCCCCAACGCCAGCAACGTACTGAACACCGCCGTCGCCTCACGCCCCAACCCGGCGGAAACACCAATCGCCGCGGTCATCCACAACCCGGCGGCGGTGGTCAGGCCTTTCACGTGGCCTTCATCACCGTCCTGGTTTTTCAGGATGGTCCCGGCACCGAGAAAGCCGATCCCGGCGATCACGCCCTGCACCACGCGGCTCATGGCATCCGCCTGAGAACCGGACATTTGCGGCACCAGCACAAACAATGCGGCGCCAAGCGCGACCAACATGTGCGTTCGCACTCCGGCCGCCTTGCCCTTGTGTTCACGCTCGAACCCCAGAATCCCGCCCAAAATCGCCGCTATCAGCAATCTGACGGTAATTCGTGTCAGTTGTGAGGCGTCGCCGATGTCGGCGAACTCCGCTTGCAGCGTCAGCCAAACCTCATGCCACCAGGCGTTCATGGCGCAATCCTTGTAGATGCTCGATAGAGGATGGACCGCGCCGACCATTAATCGGTTGCACAGAACGATGGCGGCCGCAGGTGCCCTAACAGTCAAGAATCCTCAGAAAAAAGGACCTCTCCATGACTGTGCGCATCGAAAACCAGACCTGCTTCTTCATCACGCAGAACGGCGAAGAAATCCGTCTGTGCCCCGACGTCACCATCATCACCGACGGCGCCAAAGCGATGTCGGCGGTAGACATCGACGGCCAGCGCATTTACATCACCGAAGCAGAAGCCGATGCATTGACCGTAGCAGGTGCAGTGGACGGTCGCCGGCATCTGAAGGCCACCGACAGTGATTCGGTGATTTGACTGACCCGGATCAACATCATGGGCGAGCGCCTGATATAGGCGCCCGCGCCCTGTTGTGACGGGTGCATCAACTTGTCGCAGGGCGAGGCTCAACGCTCATCTGATCCGCTTTTTATTGCGATACCTGAGTCTGTTATGCAAACAGATCGCCGCTCATAGTGCTCATGCCTGATGGAGGCTGATGAGCGAAAGACCATGAGCGAAAGAATCCCCGTCCGAATCGTAGAACCCGCCTCATTTGTTAAAAATGAGACTTCGCGTCCAAAGATGAAGGCCAAGTCCAGCGACAACCTGATCCACACCCGCAGCTTCACCGGTCTGTTCCGCACACTGCGCCTGAGTGGTGCGGGATTTCTGTTCCTGCTGTTTTTCGGCACCGTGTGGTTGAACTGGGGTGGCCGTCAGGCTGTGCTCTGGGACCTTTCCGAAAGCAAATTCCACATCTTCGGTGCGACCTTCTGGCCGCAGGATTTCATTCTGCTGTCGGCACTGCTGATCATTGCCGCGTTCGGTCTGTTTGCGATCACCGTGTTTGCCGGCCGGGTCTGGTGCGGCTACACCTGCCCGCAGAGTTCCTGGACCTGGATTTTCATGTGGTGCGAGAAGATCACCGAAGGCGAGCGTAACCAGCGAATCAAGCTCCAAGCCGCGCCCTGGGGCGTGAATAAACTGATGCGTCGCTCGGCCAAGCACACGCTATGGCTGGCGATCAGTTTGCTGACGGGCCTGACGTTTGTCGGTTACTTCACACCAATCCGCCCGCTGGCCGAAGAACTGCTGACCTTGCAGATGGGCGGTGTCAGCCTGTTCTGGGTGCTGTTTTTCACCGGCGCGACCTACATCAACGCCGGTTGGCTGCGCGAAGCGGTGTGCATGCACATGTGCCCGTATGCACGGTTTCAGAGCGTGATGTTCGACAAGGACACGCTGACCATTTCCTACGATGTCGCCCGTGGTGAAAACCGTGGCCCACGCAAACGTGAGGTGAAACCTGCCGACGTCGGCCTCGGTGATTGCATCGATTGCCAACTGTGCGTGCAGGTCTGCCCGACCGGCATCGACATCCGCGATGGCTTGCAGATGGAGTGCATCGGGTGCGCCGCGTGTATCGACGCCTGCGATTCGATCATGGACAAAATGGGCTATGCCCGTGGCCTGATCAGCTACACCTCGGAGCACGAGTTGCAAGGTGGCAAGACGCATCTGCTGCGGCCACGGCTGATCGGCTACACCGCGGTGTTGCTGGTGATGATCGGCGCCCTCGCCCTCGCGCTGGTGGAACGGCCGATGGTGTCGCTGGACGTCAGCAAGGACCGTGGTCTGTTCCGCGAGAACAGTCAGGGGCTGATCGAAAACATCTACAGCCTTAAGGTCATCAACAAGACCCAGCAACGTCAGGACTACCGCTTGGCCCTGGTCGATGGCGACGGCTTCCAGCTGCAAGGCAAGACCGAACTGAGCCTGGCGCCGGGCGAAATTGTCGACGTGCCGGTGTCCGTGGCGATGACCACCGAACGGCCGAGCAGTAGCTCGCAGAGCATCAGTTTCAAGATCGTCGACAGCGATGAACCGCAGATTTATAGCGTGGCCAAAAGCCGGTTTGTTGCGCCGATGAACCGTTGATCCCTTAGACTGCATCGCCGGCAAGCCGGCTCCTACAGAATCGCGCAGACCTGTAGGAGCCGGCTTGCCGGCGAAGAAGGCCCCCCAATTTCTCTGAATACCGCAACCCCAGGGCACTCGATGAAACGCTACGAAAAATTCGCCGACGACATCGCTGAACTGATCCGCTCCGGCGTCCTCGGCCCCGGCCAGCGCGTGCCCTCGGTGCGCTACGCCAGCCAGACCTACGGCGTCAGCCCGTCCACGGTGTTCCAGGCCTATTACCTGTTGGAGCGCCGTGGCCTGATCCGCGCCCGCCCGCGTTCCGGCTACTTCGTCAACACCCATGCGCCGAGCCCGTTTTCAGAGCCGGTGATCAGCAGCCAGGTCAACGAGTCCACCGAAGTCGACGTCAGCGAACTGGTGTTCTCGGTCCTCGACTCGATCAAAGACCCCAACACAGTGCCCTTCGGCTCGGCGTTCCCCAGCCCGACCCTGTTTCCCCTGCAACGGCTGTCACGATCATTGGCCAGCGCCGCCCGGGAAATGGACCCGCGCATGGTCGTGACCGACATGTCGCCGGGCAACCCGCAACTGCGCCGACAAATCGCCCTGCGCTACATGGTCGGCGGCCTGATGCTGCCCATGGAAGAACTGCTGATCACCAACGGCGCCCTCGAAGCGTTGAACCTGTGCCTGCAAGCCGTCACCGAACCCGGCGACCTGGTGGCCATCGAAGCCCCGGCGTTCTACGCCTGCCTGCAAATCCTCGAACGGCTGAAACTCAAAGCCGTGGAAATCCCCGTGCACCCACGCGACGGCATCGACCTCGGCGTGCTCGCGCAAACCCTGGAACGCCACCCGATCAAGGCCTGCTGGTGCATGACCAGTTTCCAGAACCCCATGGGCGCCACCATGCCCGAGGCCAAGAAACAGGAACTGGTGGAGTTGTTGCGCAGCCATCAGGTGCCGCTGATCGAAGATGATGTCTACGCCGAGCTCTATTACGGGCAACAGGCGCCAAAACCGGCGAAAGCGTTCGATACCGAAGGGTTGGTGATGCACTGCGGCTCGTTCGCCAAGAGCCTCGCCCCTGGTTATCGCATTGGCTGGGTGGCTGCCGGGCGCTATGCGCAGAAGATTGAGCGGTTGAAGTTGATGACCTCGCTGTGCGCATCGATGCCGGCGCAGGCGGCCATTGCCGACTACCTGCAACATGGCGGCTATGACCGGCATCTGCGCAAACTGCGCTATGCGCTGGAAGAACAGCAAAGTGCGATGCTCGCGGCGATTGCTCGCTATTTTCCGGCGCAGACTCGCGTCAGCCAACCGGCTGGCGGGTATTTTTTGTGGCTGGAATTGCCGCCGCAGATGGACTCGTTGAAGTTGTTTCAGATGGCATTGGCGCAAGGGATCAGCATTGCGCCGGGGCCGATATTTTCACCGGCGCAGCGGTTCAGGAATTGTATTCGGCTGAATTATGGCAGCCCTTGGGATGAGGCTTCAGAGAAGGCGATGGAGACATTGGGGCGGATTGTGCGGTCGTTCTGAAGGCTCGAAAGTGTTTGGACTATCGCCTTCGCGAGCAGGCTCGCTCCTACAGTTGACCGTGTTCCACTGTGGGAGTGAGCCTGTTCGCGATGAGACCAGAACAGGCACCACAACACTTGAGGACTAGCGCCCGCCACCAAGATCAACAAACGTCCCCGTCGCATACGACGCCTTATCCGACAACAACCACACAATCGCTTCCGCCACTTCATCCGGCCGGCCACCGCGTGCCATCGGTATTGCCGATTCCAGTTTGCTGACCCGGTCCGGATCGCCGCTCAGCGCGTGGAAATCGGTGTAGATGTAACCGGGGCGCACGGCGTTGACACGGATACCTTCGCCGGCCACTTCCTTGGACAGGCCGACGGTGAAGGTGTCGAGCGCGCCTTTGGAGGACGCGTAGTCGACGTATTCGTTGGGGGCGCCCAAGCGTGCGGCTACCGAGGAGACGTTGACGATGCTGCCACCCTGGCCGCCATGTTTGGGCGACATGCGCAGGATCGCGTGTTTGGCGCAGAGGATCGGCGCCAGGACGTTGGTTTTGAGAATTTTGAGGATGCGGAATTCGGACATTTCGTCGACCCGGGATTTGTGCCCCACGGTGCCAGCGTTGTTGACCAGTGCGGTGACCCGGCCCAGTTCGGTGTCGACCCGGTGAAACAAGGCGATCACTTCGTCTTCGATGCTGACGTCGGCACGGACCGCGATGGCCTGGGCACCGAGGGCGCGGACTTGCTCGAGCACACGGTGCGCAGCTTCTTCGTCGGATTGATAGTTGATGCAGATCCGATAGCCCTGTTCGGCGGCCAACAAGGCTGTGGCGGCACCGATGCCGCGGCTGCCGCCGGTGATGACGATGACTTTGTCCATGCGAGCTTTCCCCGTTCAAGCGTAAGCAGTCGGGGGCAAGAATAACCGTCATCGACGTTTTTTGCATGGGGTGTTGTGGTGTCCGGGCGGACGCCATCGCCAGCAAGCCGGCTCCTACAAGGTTTTGTGGCGGGCCTGAACGATCTGAACTACACGGTCCACTGTAGGAGCCGGCTTGCTGGCGATAGCGTCCTCGAAATCGACGTAACTCTCACTGGCCCCATCTCCAGCAAGCCGGCTCCTACAAGGGCTGTAACTCGGCGGTAAGCGGTAACGCGGTCGCACGCTCCGCTCGAAGGATGTCGACCATGAAGCGCTCCGCCGGCAGCGGGTGCCCCAGCAGGTAACCCTGCAACGAATCACAGCCCAGCTGGGTCAGGAAATCCTGCTGCACGTCGGTTTCCACCCCTTCGGCGACAATCCGCAAACCCAGAGCCTGGCCCAGCGCGACGATGGCGGAAACGATCGCGGCATCGTCGCTGTCGCGTTCCAGGTCGCGGACAAAACCACGGTCAATCTTCAATTCATTGGCCGGCAAGCGCTTGAGGTACATCAAACTCGAATAGCCAGTGCCAAAGTCATCGATGGACAGGTCAACGCCCATCTCCGAGAGCTCGTTAAGCACCGTCATGCTCGCATCGGCGTCGCTCATGGCGGTGGTTTCGGTGATTTCCAGGGTCAGGCTGTTGGCGGGCAAATGGTGCGTGGCCAAGGCTTTGGCGACACTTTGAACCAGGCCTGCATGGCAGAACTGCAGGGCCGAGAGGTTCACCGCGATGCGCCAGTCGGTGTAGCCGAGCACGTACCACTCACGCATCTGGCGGCAGGCTTCGTTGAGCACCCAGTCGCCAATCGGAATGATCAGCCCGGTCTTCTCCGCCAGCTCGATGAATTTGTCCGGCAGCAGCATGCCCTGAGTCGGGTGCACCCAACGCAACAGCGCTTCGGCGCCGACCGGCCGGCCATTGCTGGCGTCGAACTTGGGCTGGTAATAGAGGCTGAACTGTTGCTGGTCCACTGCATTACGCAGGTCTTGCAGCAATTGCAGTTGTTTGCGCGCGTTGCTGTTCATCGAAGCGTCGAAGAAGCTGTAGCCGTTTTTGCCCGCGCCCTTGGCGTGATACATCGCCGCATCGGCATTCATCAGCAGCTCTTCGGCCGTTTGACCGTTGCCCGGATAGAGGGCGATGCCGACACTGGCTGAAATCTGCAAATCGTGTTCGGCGACGCGGAACGAGCGCGCGATCATTCCGACCTGACGGGCCGCCAGGTTCAGGGCGTCATGTTCGTCGCGCAGTTGCACCAGCAAGACAAATTCATCACCGCCGATCCGCGCCAGGGTGTCCTGGCTGCGCAGATCCTCGCGCAAGCGCAAGCCGACTTCCCGCAGCAGCAGGTCGCCCATGTGATGGCCGAAGGCATCATTGACCGGTTTGAAACCGTCCAGATCGATGAACATCAATGCAAAACAACCGCCCTGCTCCTGCACCCTCGACATGGCCTGGCCGATGCGGTCGGCCAGCAATACCCGATTAGGCAAACCGGTCAGGGTGTCGTGCAGCGCCAGTTGGGTGAGTTCACGATTGGCTTCGGTCAGCGAGCGGGCCAGGTCGGCGGTGCGCGCCTCCAGACGTGCATCCAGAATCGAGGTGAGCAAGGCGATGCTCAACACCGCCAGCGTGGTGATCAAGACCAGGCTGTCCAGGCCCTTGCCGCTTAAACCGTTGACGGCCGCGCCACAAAAACTGCCGTCCGGAAACTGCGCCGCAGCCATGGCGGTGTAGTGCATGCCGACGATGGCGATGCCCATGATCACCGCCGCGCCGCCGCGAATCAGCCGGACGTAAGGTGTGTGCTTGCGCAGACGGAAGGCGATCCATAACGCCGCGCCCGAGGCGCCAACGGCTATCAGCAGCGATACGCTGAACAGCGTAGGGTCGTAATCGATGCCCGGCTGCATGCTCATGGCGGCCATGCCGGTGTAGTGCATGGCGCTGATGCCGGCACCCATCACCAGTGCGCCGAACGCCAGTTGCCAGGCCGGTAATTGTGGCTGGCTGACCAGCCACAGGGCGAAGCCGCTGGACAGGAACGCGGTCAGCAGCGACAGCGACGTCAGCGTGACATCGTAGCCAAGGTCAATCGGCAATTTGAACGCGAGCATGCCGATGAAATGCATCGACCACACACCAATGCCCATCGCAAAAGCCCCGCCCGCCGTCCACAAATGCACGGCCCGACCTTTGGCGGTGGCAATGCGCCCGGTCATGTCGAGTGCGGTATAGGAGGCGAGAATCGCTACGAAGAGCGAAATGATAACCAGCGTGGGTGAATAGCTACCGATGAGCATTGGATTTCTCGCGACTACCCCGCCGTACTGCTTCCGTTCTCGGGGGGCAAATCGGGCGATTGTACTGATTGCACAAAAGAACGCACTGAGAAAATTAGCAAAGGGCCATCAAGCCGATGAAACGCTTGTTTGATCGCCTGAAATACCTCTGAAACGTTACTCCCGAGCCGCACTCCACACCTCTGTAGGAGCTGTCGAGTGAAACGAGGCGGCGATTCTTTCAGGCAATGAAAATCTGGAGCAAGATCAAAAATCGCCGCCTCGTTTCACTCGACAGCTCCTACAGGGATACGGGGGAATTCGGGAATACGGGGGTCAGTTGTTGAGTTCTAGCTGGCCGTCCCATCCGCCGCCCAGTGCCGCAATCAATTGCACGCTGGCGATCAGCCGGCTCTGCAACAAGTCCAGCATGTTGCGTTCATTGTTCAGCGCCGTGGCCTGCACCACGACCACATCCAGGTAAGCAATCAACCCGGCCTTGTACTGGTTCTGGGTCAGGCGCAGGGACTCACGCGCCGCGTCCAGAGCCTGTTGACGCACGGCGGATTCGTCTTCCAGGACCTTGAGCTGAACCAGGTAGTTTTCCACCTCGCGGAAACCGTCGAGCACGGTCTGGCGGTACTTGGCCACGGTTTCGTCATAGGCCGCTTCGCTGCGGTCGACTTTCGCCGAACGCTGTCCGCCGTCAAACAGGGTCATTGCCAGTTGCGGGCCGACCGACCAGAAGCGGTTCGGCACACTGAACCAGTTGGAGGACGTGCTGCTGCTGTAACCGCCGTTCAAACTCAGCGTCAGGTCCGGGTAATAAGCAGCTTTGGCCACACCGATGTTCGCGTTGGCGGCCATCACCGAGCGCTCGGCGGAGGCGATGTCCGGGCGACGTTCGAGCAATTGCGAAGGCAGGTTCAGCGGCACGTCGGGCAGCAGCGGGATGTCCGTGGTCTCTGCGATGCCGAACTCAGCGGGCGCCAGTCCGATCAGCACGGCGATGGCGTTTTCGAACTGGGCGCGCTGCCAGATCAGATCGACCAACTCGGCCTCGGTGCTCTTGAGCTGAGTGGTGGCCTGTGCCACCGCGTCCTTGCCGGAAACACCGGCGCGGTACTGGTTTTCGGTCATTTTCAGCGAGCGCTGATAGGCCTCGACCGTCGCTTGCAGCAGGCGCCTTTGCTCATCGATCACGCGCAATTGCAGGTAGTTCTGCACCAGCTCCGACTGCTGACTTAAACGCATCGCTGCCAGATCGGCAAAACTTGCCTCGGCGTTGGCAGTGTCGGCCTCAAGGCCCCGGCGCAGTTTGCCCCAGACGTCGGCCTCCCAACTGACCCCGGCCTGGGCCGTGTAGGTGTTGCGGATGCCGCTGGAGGAACTGCTCAGGCTCGAACTGCTGCTGCCGGTGCCCTGGCTGGAACGGTTTTTCCCGACAGTCAGGTCCACCGTCGGGAAGAACGCGCCGCGAGCACTGCGCACCAGGGCCTGGGCCTGACGGTACTGTGCTTCGGACTGGGCGACGGTCTGGTTGGCGCTGTTGAGTTTGTCGATCAGGCCGTTGAGCTGTTGATCGCCATACAGCTCCCACCAGGCACCGCGGGCCAGGGAATCGCTCGGGTTGGCCTGACGCCAACCGGCCGCCTCCTTGTACTGCACTGGCGCGGCGGCCGTCGGGCGCTGGTAATCCGGGCCGATGGCGCAGGCACTGAGCAGCGCCACGCACAGCGACAGGCTCAACAAACGCGAGCCTCGGGCCGTGATCAGCGGTGCAGACAGGTTGATAAGCGAACGGTCAGTCATAGCGGAGTTTCCAGAGCAGCATCAGTACGCACCCCACGCCATTTATTGAAACGATGGCGCAGTTTGTCGAGATAGAGGTAAACCACCGGGGTGGTGTAAAGGGTCAGCACCTGACTGAAGATCAGCCCGCCGATGATGGTCAGGCCCAGCGGCTGGCGCATTTCCGCACCTTCGGCACGGCTCAGCAGCAGCGGCAACGCCCCGAGGATCGCGGCCAGCGTGGTCATCAGAATCGGACGCAGACGTTGCAGGCACGCGCTGCGAATCGACTCCAGCGGTTCCAGGCCCTTTTGCCGCTCCAGTTGCAGCGCGAGGTCGATCATCAGAATGGCGTTCTTCTTCACCACCCCGATCAGCAAAAACAGCCCGAGCAACGAAATCAGGCTGAACTCGCCGCCCAATGCATAGATCGACAGCAACGCGCCGACCCCGGCCGACGGCAAGGTCGAGAGAATGGTCAGCGGATGAATGTAGCTTTCATACAGCACGCCCAGCACCAGATACACCGCCACCAGCGCGCCAAGAATCATCCACGGCTGGCTCTTTTGCGTAGCGGCAAAGGCATCGGCTGTGCCGGCCATTTTCACGATGACGTCTTCCGGCATACCGAGCTTGGCAATCGCCCGTTCGATGGCCGCAGTGCCCTGCTCCACGGTCACGCCTTCGGCCATGTCGAAGGAAATGCTTTCGGAGGCGAACTGGCCTTCGTGGCTGACGCGGTCATCTTCCAGGCTGTTTTCGTAATGGGCGATGGTCGACAGCGGAATCCGCGCGCCGTCGGCGGTGATCACCTGGACCTGCTTGAGGGTGATCGGGTCCTGGGCGTACTTCGGGTTGACCTCCATCACCACTTGATATTGGTTGAGGCTGTCGTAGATCGTCGAAATCTGCCGCTGGCTGTAGGCGTTGTTCAACACGGCGGTGACCATGTCCATATCGACGCCCAGGCGTTTGGCCTGATCGCGATCGACGATCAAGGTCACTTGTTGTGCGCCGCGCCCTTCACGGGCGTCAATCGCGGTCAGCTCCGGCAACGCCTTCAGCGCGGTGACGACTTTCGGGTACCACTGGCGCAATTCGCCAAGGTCGGCGCTTTGCAGGATGTAGGAATACTGCGAGCTGGTCTGTTCACGACCACCGCCAAACTGCAGGTCCTGATCCGCCATCAGCATCAACTGTGCGCCGGGAACCTTGGGCATTTCCTTGCGCAGGCGTTCGATGACCTTTTGCGCGGACAAGGCCCGTTCCTTGATCGGCTTCAGACGCACCAGCATGAAGGCGTTGTTGGTGCCGTTAGTGCCACCGATGAAGCCGGCGACGCTTTCCACTGCCTCATCTTTCAACACGGCACGGCGGAAGATTTCCATTTTCGGCTGCATCACGCTGAACGACAGACCATCGTCGCCGCGCACGAAACCGATCAGCTGACCGGTGTCTTGCTGAGGTAAAAACGTTTTAGGAACAACAACATACAGCGCAATATTCACGCCAACTGTCACGATCAAACTGAGCAACGTCAGTCGACGGTGATGCAGCACCCAATCAAGGCTGGTGGCGTACTTGCCGACCATCCACTCGTTGGCGCGCTGACTCCAGCGCTGCAAACGGTTTTCCTGACCCGGCGTATGTGGCTTGAGCCAACGGGCGCACAGCATCGGTGTCAGCGTCAGCGAGACCACCAGCGACACCACGATGGACGCCGCCAGCGTGATGGAAAACTCACGGAACAGGCTTTCGATGATCCCGCCCATAAACAGGATCGAGAGGAACACCGCCACCAGCGAGACGTTCATCGACAGCAGCGTAAAGCCGACTTCCTGTGCCCCGAGGTAAGCGGCCTTCATCGGCGGCACGCCTTCGTCGATGTGCCGGGAAATGTTCTCCAGCACCACGATGGCATCGTCCACCACCAGCCCGGTGGCCAAAATCAATGCCATCAGCGACAGGTTGTTCAGCGAGAACCCATAGAGGTACATCACCGCGAAGGTGCCGACCAGCGACACCGGCACCGCGAGGGTCGGAATCAGTGAGGCGCGGAAGTTACCGAGGAACAGGAACACCACCAGAATCACCAGCGCCACGGCAATCAGCAGGGTCATTTCCGCTTCATGCAGGGTCGCCTTGATCACCGGCGAGCGGTCCATGGCCAGGTTCAATTTGACGCTGGCCGGCAGCACGGCTTGCAGCGCCGGGAGCTGGGCCTTGATCTCGTTGACGGTCTCGATGATGTTGGCGCCGGCCTGGCGGTTGATCACCAGCAGCACCGCCGCGTCGTCGTTGAAGAAACCGCTGTTGTAGCGGTCTTCGACGCCGTCGCTGACCTTCGCCACATCCTTCAGGCGCAGCGCCGCACCGCCGTTGTAGTGGATGATCAGCGACTCGTAGTCCTTGGCCTTTTCCAGTTGATCGTTGGCCTGAACCTGCCACAAGCGCTGGCCGTCTTCGACCGAGCCCTTGGGCCGGCGCACGTTGGCGTTGGCGATGGTGTTGCGCACGTCGTCCAGCGCCACGCCATATTGGTTGAGCGCTTGTGGTTCGAGCTCGATACGCACCGCCGGCAAAGAGCTGCCGCCGATCTGTACTTCGCCCACGCCCTGCACCTGAGACAGGCTCTGCGACAGGATCGTCGAGGCCAAATCGTAAAGCTGACCCTTTTCCAAAACGTCCGAGGTCAGCGACAGCACCATGATTGGTGCCTGGGACGGGTTGACCTTCTTGTAGGTCGGCATGCTGCGCATCCCGCTCGGCAGCAGGTTGCGCGAGGCGTTGATCGCCGCTTGTACTTCCCGCGCTGCGCCGTTGATGTCGCGGTCGAGGTCGAATTGCAGAATGACCCGGGTCGAGCCCTGGCTGGATCGGCTGCTCATGGTGTTGACCCCGGCAATGGCGCCGAAGGAACGTTCGAGCGGCGTGGCCACGGTCGAGGCCATTACCTCCGGGCTCGCGCCGGGCAGACTGGCCTGAACCACGATCACCGGGAAGTCCATTTGCGGCAGCGGCGACACGGGAAGCAAACCGAAGCTCACCCCGCCCAGCAGCATGATCGCCAGGCTCAGCAACATGGTGGCGACCGGGCGCTTGATGAAAGGTCCGGAGAGGTTCATCGAGGGTAGCTCCCGACATCCACCCCTGTGGGAGCGAGCCTGCTCGCGATGAGGCCTTCAAATTCAACATTGATGTCGACTGACCGGACGCCTTCGTCGGAACGCCGCCCGGAGACAGGCTCGCTCCCACAAGGAATGCGCTTTGCGGGGATGAAATTTCGGCGAGCCGTCATACCGCGACCTCTTGGGCGTCGGATTTGCCGAAACGACGACCGAGGCGGTCAAAGTACAGGTAGATAACAGGCGTGGTGAACAAGGTCAGCACCTGACTCACCAACAAGCCGCCGACCATCACCAGACCCAACGGCTGACGCAACTCAGCGCCAGAACCGGTGGCGAGCATCAACGGCACCGCGCCAAACAACGCCGCGAGCGTGGTCATCAGAATCGGCCGGAACCGCAGCAACGCGGCTTGATAGATCGCCGTTTCCGGGTCCATGCCCTGATTGCGCTCGGCGTCGAGGGCGAAGTCGATCATCATGATCGCGTTCTTCTTCACGATGCCGATCAGCAGGATGATGCCGATGATCGCGATCATCCCCAGGTCATTGCCACTCAACAGCAATGCCAGCAAGGCGCCGACCGCCGCCGAGGGCAAGGTCGAGAGGATGGTGATCGGGTGGATGTAGCTCTCGTAGAGCACGCCGAGCACGATGTACATGGTCACCACCGCCGCCAGAATCAGCAGCAAGGTGCTCGACAGCGAAGCCTGGAACGCCTCGGCCGCGCCCTGGAACTGGGTCTGCACGCCAATCGGCATGCCGATGTCCTTTTGCACTTGCTCGATGATTTGCACCGCATGCCCCAGCGCCACGCCGGGTGCAAGGTTGAACGACATCATCACCGCCGGGAACTGGCCGATGTGAGTGATCGCCAGTTGCGCCTGACGCTCTTCGATGTGCGCCAGGCTGGACAGGCGCACTTGCCCGCCATCGGTGGTCTTGACGTGAATCTGGTTCAGCGCGTCCGGGCCGATTTTCTCGCCGGACTGCGACTGCAGGACCACGCGGTACTGGCTGGCCTGGGTGTAAATGGTCGAAATCTGCCGCTGGCCGAAGGCGTCGTATAGCGCGTCGGTGATGTTCGACACCGATACGCCGACCCGCGAGGCGGCATCGCGGTCGATCACCAGATAAACCTGCAGACCTTTGTCCTGAAGGTCACTGGCGACGTCGGTCAGTTCCGGTCGTTGGGCCAAAGCCTCAACCAATCGACTGCTCCACAGGCTGAGCAGCTCGGAATCCGGCGACGACATGCTGAACTGGTACTGCGTGCGGCTGACCCGGTCCTCGATGGTCAGGTCTTGCACCGGCTGCATGAACAGACGGATACCGACCAGTTTGTCGAGTTCCGGTTGCAGGCGGGCAATCACTTCGGTGGCGCTCAAGTCGCGGTTGCTGTGGGACTTGAGGTTGATCAGCAGGCGACCGCTGTTCAACGTCGAGTTATCGCCGTCGACGCCAATATAGGACGACAGGCTTTCGACGGCCGGATCCGCGAGGATCACTTTCGCCAGTTCCTGCTGCCGCTCACTCATCGCCGCAAAGGAAATCGACTGCGGCGCCTCGGAAATCCCCTGAATTACCCCGGTGTCCTGCACTGGGAAGAAGCCCTTCGGCACGACCATGTAAAGGAACACGGTCAGCGCCAGAGTGCCGATGGCCACCAGCAACGTCAGCGGTTGATGCTTGAGAACCCACTTTAACTTGCGCCCGTAAGCCGCGATCATCCAATCAATTGCTTCGCCGCTAGCCCGGTAGAATCGGCCCTGTTCTTCTTCCTTGGGTTCACGCTTGAGCAGCCGCGCGCACATCATCGGCGTCAGGGTCAACGACACGACCAGGGAAATCAGGATCGCCACCGCCAGGGTGATGGCAAATTCGCGGAACAAGCGCCCTACCACGTCGGCCATGAACAGCAGCGGAATCAGTACCGCGATCAGCGACAGCGTCAGGGAAATCAGGGTAAAGCCAATCTGCTTGGCACCCTTGAGCGCTGCGTTCAACGGGCTGTCGCCCTCTTCGATGAACCGGGAAATGTTCTCCAGCATGACGATCGCATCGTCCACCACGAAACCGGTGGCGATGGTCAGCGCCATCAGGGTCAGGTTGTTCACCGAGAAACCGGCGAGGTACATCACGCCAAAGGTGCCGATCAGCGACAGCGGCACGGCCACCGATGGAATGATCGTGGCGCTGGCCCGACGCAGGAACAGGAACGTGACCATCACCACCAGCGCGATGGCGATCAGCAGCTCGTGTTGCACATCGGTGACCGATGCGCGGATGGTCTGGGTGCGGTCGGTCAGTACGGTGACCTCGAGACCGGCCGGGAGGTTGTCGGTGATGCTCGGCAGTAAGGCCTTGATCCGGTCGACCACCTCGATGACGTTCGCACCCGGCTGGCGCTGAATGTTCAGCAACACCGCCTGATTTTCATTGGCCCACGCTGCGAGGCGTTCGTTCTCCGCGCCATCGACGATTTCCGCCACGTCCTTGAGCCGCAACGGCGCGCCGTTGGTGTAGGCCAGGATCAGGTTGGCGTAATCCTTGGGCGAAGTCAGTTGATCGTTTGCATCGAGCATCGAGACCCGGGTCGGGCCGTCGAAGTTGCCCTTGGGCTGGTTGACGTTGGAAGCGCCGATCAGGGTGCGCACGTCCGACAGGTTCAGGCCGTTGGCCGCCAGGGCTTCAGGGTTGACCTTGATCCGCACCGCCTGACGCTGACCGCCGGCAATGCTGACCATGCCGACGCCACTGATCTGGGCGATTTTCTGCGCCATGCGCGTATCGACCAGGTCATTGAGTTTGGGCAACAGCATGGTTTTGGAGGTGATCGCCAGGGTCAGCACCGGGGTGTCCGCCGGGTTGACCTTGTTGTACACCGGCGGCGCCGGCAGGTCCTTGGGCAGCAGATTGGTCGCGGCGTTGATCGCGGCTTGCACCTGCTGCTCGGCGACATCCATGTTGATGTCAAGGCTGAACCGCAGAGTCAGCACCGAAGCGCCGCCGGAGCTGGTCGAAGCCATTTGCGTGAGTCCCGACATCTGCCCGAACTGACGTTCGAGCGGCGCGGTGACGGCGCTGGTCATGACGTCCGGGCTGGCGCCGGGATAGAGGGTCATCACGCGAATGGTCGGGTAATCGACCTGAGGCAATGCCGATACCGGCAACAGCCGATAGGCGATCACGCCGGCCAGAATAATGGCCAGCATGCTCAGGGTCGTGGCGACCGGGCGAAGGATGAACAGCCGCGAGATGTTCATGCGCCGCCCTTTTTCGCCTTGTCGGTGGTCGCCGGCTCAGTCGCATCGGCCGCCGATTTGCCTTGCAGGTGCCCGGTCGGGGTGGTCGGCACATCCTTGGTGTCGTTGACCACTTCCACTTCGCTGCCTTCCTTCAGGCGGTCGGTGCCTTCCAGGACGACACGATCGCCGGCGGACAGGCCTTCGGTGATCACGGTGTTGTCACCATCGCTGGCGCCGACTTTCAACTGGCGGATCGTGACTTTCTTGTCGCCATCCATCGCATAGACGAAGGTGCCGTTGGTGCCGAATTGAATCGCTGCCGACGGCGCGAGTACCACGCCTTTGAGGGTGTCGGCCAACAGGTGGACGTTGACGAACTGATTGGGGAACAGCGCCTGATCACGGTTTTCGTAGCGCGCCTTGAATTTCAGGGTGCCGGTGGTGACGTCGATCTGGTTGTCGAGGCTCTGCAATACACCGGTGGCCTGTATCTGGGTGTCGCCACGGTTCCACGCTTCGGCGGGCAATTTGGCGCCGCTGCGATAGCGGGCCAGCACAACGTCGAGGCTGTTTTCCGGCAAGGTGAACGCCACGCTGATCGGTTGGGTCTGGGTGATGATCGCCAGCGCCGTGGTGTCGTTGGCGGCGACAAGGTTGCCGACGTCGAGCTGACGCAGGCCCACACGCCCGGCAATCGGCGCACGGATTTTGGTGAATTCGAGATTGAGTTTGGCGTCGTTGACCGCCGCCTGATTGGTCTTGACCGTGCCTTGAAACTGGCCGACCAGCGCTTCGGCGGTGTCCAGGGTTTGCTTGGCGATGCTGTCTTCGCGGTACAGGTTGCGATAACGCTCGACATCGACCTGCGCGTTTTTCAGTTGCGCCTGATTCTGCAGCAAGGTGCCTTCGGCTTGCAGCAAGGCATTCTGGTAAGGGCGCGGATCGATTTCCGCCAGCAAGTCACCGGCCTTGACCATCTGCCCTTCTTCGAACGACACCTTGATCAGCTCGCCGCCCACCCGACTGCGCACATTAATGGTGTTCAGCGCCGTCACGGTGCCCAACGCCTTGTAATACAGCGGGAAGTCACCCTTGACCGCCGGCGCCACACGCACCGGAACCGGCCCGGTCGCGCCGCCGAAACCCGGACGCATGCCACCCGAGCGGCCAGTGTGCCCGGCCACGGCTTTTTGCCCGTTGCCTTCTTTTGGCGCAGCACTGCCAGGCCAGAACTTCCAGCACAGGCCGGCAATGACCAACAGGACAAGCAGGCCGAACAGCCAGCGACGAGGACTACGGGGAGCGGAGGATTGCATTGAATGATCAACCATTGGGCGCGTGGGCTTTTTCTACGGGAGGCTGAACGATAAGCACTGGCGGGGATTTAGCAAAGCGCCTTTACCGGCAATTTACCTTCGGCTTACGTAACAGGAGATTTATCTAAGACACTGAAGCACAAATGAAAACGGCCTGGACAGGGCCAGGCCGTTAACAATTGTAAAACCAGACTTATTTCAGTACAGCGAGTGCCGCTTCGTAGTTCGGCTCTTCAGCGATTTCCTTGACCAACTCGCTGTGCAGCACGTTGTCGTTCTCGTCCAGTACCACAACGGCACGGGCGGTCAGGCCTTTGAGTGGGCCATCGGCAATCGCAACGCCGTAGTTCTCGATGAACTCGGCACCGCGCAGGGTCGACAGGTTCTGTACGTTTTCCAGGCCTTCGGCGCCGCAGAAACGGGCCTGGGCGAACGGCAGGTCAGCGGAGATGCACAGCACGACGGTGTTGGCGACATCGTTGGCCTGGGCGTTGAACTTGCGCACCGACGTGGCGCAGGTTGGGGTGTCGACGCTTGGGAAGATGTTCAGCACTTTGCGCTTGCCGGCGAAGCTCGCCAGGGTCACGTCGGACAGATTGCCGGCAACCAGGGAAAAGGCTGGCGCCTTGGAACCGGCTTGTGGCAATTGGCCGTTGACTTGAACCGGGTTGCCTTTGAGAGTGACTTGAGCCATGAACGGAGTCCTTCTGAACGTTGATGTGGAAAATTCGACGAGGCAGAAGTTAACCATGGATTGCGCTGATGGCCTATGGGCGGATACAAATCGTGATAAGCCGGGTAGGAGCAAGCTTGCTCACGATAGCGGTAGAACCTTCAAAAAAAGGGCGACTCATCGCTGGCCCTGAGTCACTCACCTCCATTGGAGATAACCCCACGCGATTCATGATTGCGATTCATGATAATTGTCAAAACCAGCCCCGATTCCGAGGCGGGCCTCATGCCCAACGAAGGACTGTTGATCGCGATAGGCTACAAAGCGTGCTTAATTTCAAGTTTTTCCATTAAAAAGCAGCACCTCCGACACAAACTACGTCATCTATTAGTTAACCTGATTCAAGAACACACTGAACAACAACCTGCATTGAAACTCCAGCGAATTCCAAGACCAACGCGACCCCCCCGCTGCCGGTATTACCAGTCACCTTCCATACTGGCTGCGTTTGCGCGAGGTCAAATCCAGGCTCACTTATTAAATCTCCTGGGCCAACGCTACCAAAAAGCAGTCTCTTGAGCGTCACTTTGCGACCTAGTAAGGGCGTATCATTTTTGGGAGTCGCCGTTACGATACGGGGGCGGTTGTGGACAAAAAGGGTTCGTGGATCACTTACAGGATTACCGTCAATCAGAACGTCAACTTCTTCGACCATATTCTCAGACAACAGGAAGTTCTCAGGCAGGCTCACTGGCACCGCCATTCCCTTACCCGACAAGCTCATCCCGAACGCACCGCTTTTTTTTGTGCCCGCGCCCCTTAGCGACCAGCTATGCGGACGAGTTTGTATGCACTCAACAATCGTTGGCGAATCACAAGACAAACTGATGGGGTAGTCCGATGGTAGTGGGCTGCCAGCGAAGTGGACAAAAAACTGCTCGAGAAATACCGTTGTCTTGGAATAAGGGCTTGAGCCGCGTTGTTTCGATGACGGGCGATACTTTGGGAAGCGCTGTCGATTTAAACGTCGGCCAATCGACCATGCTGTGAATCACTCACATCCATTGGAGACAACCCCCATGCGATTCATGATCATTGTCAAAGCCAGCCCAGACTCCGAGGCCGGCGTCATGCCCAGCGAAGAACTGTTGACCGCGATGGGCAATTACAACGAGGAACTGGTGAAGGCCGGGATCATGCTGGCGGGAGAAGGCCTGCACCCCAGCAGTAAAGGCGCGCGCGTGCGTTTTTCCGGTGACAAGCGCTCGGTGATCGACGGCCCGTTTATCGAGACCAAGGAATTGATCGCCGGCTACTGGCTGTGGCAAGTGAAGTCGAAAGAGGAAGCGATCGAATGGGTCAAGCGCTGCCCCAACCCGATGCCCGGCACCGAAGCTGAAATCGAGATCCGCCAGGTGTTCGAGGCCGAGGATTTCGGTGCAGAGTTCACGCCGGAACTGCGGGAGCAGGAGGAGCGGCAGCGTGAGCAGATGAACAAGCGTTGAGCCCCCACCCTAGCGCCACGATCACGATCACGTCCAGGTCCTGTGCCATTGAACGGACGTGATCGGGAGTTCTACGCTCACCCGTTTAACCTGATACTTATCGGGGTTAAACGATATTGATGGTTCTTGGAGAACTAGGTTTTCCGCGAACAAAGATACGGGCAGTAATCACACCGACCAATTCCCCCTGTTTAAACTGTATAGAGCTGAATGCATTTTCACCGGTGTATTCAAGTTTCAGACGACTACCGTCTGCCCCTAGCCACTCAACCTGAACCCCCTTCTTCAACTGAGTCCCCTTCATGGATCTCGTCGTTAATGTTTTTGAATTTCCAACCGTCTGCAGAATAATGGTTGTCAGTCTGACACCACCGTCTTGATAGCCCACGTCCACTGGCAGATGAATAAATTCTTGCGGGCTACTCTCCAGACTCAATTTGATTGACAAGTTTCCATCCGTATCGTCACCGCAATTCAGGTTCCAACGAGCAATGGGGTTAAGTGCTTGAGATCCTTCTGGCGGTTCGAACACTGCCCCCAGATTCGGCGGTGTCACTGCATCCGATGACAATACAATTTTCTGGCGTATTAGCGGGCTACCAGGAAAAGGTTCCACCTCAATTAAATTACTGCGATTTCTCACCGCATAAACAACATCGCCAGACTTGAGCTCTTCGCCATTTACCCGGATGACTAACTGTTCAATTGGCTTGGGCGACATGACCTGACAGGGGATTTCCAATGGCATATTCAATTGCCGACTCATTAGAACAAACACAAGAGCACCGCTCTTTCCAATCTCCGGGCTGATCTTATAGCTTAATTTTCCGGCGACCAGCTCGTGCCAGGATTCCAATTTCGGTTCCACCAGGAGTTTAACGCCCTCATTATTGTCCACGACCGCCAGATAAATTTCTTCAGCAACTTCCGGTGCAGCTTCTATTTCGAAAGTACTGTCTTCTCCATAAAACAGGGCGATTGTCTGGTTCGGCAATACCGGCTTGCCGTTGAAGAGTATCGTGGCTTCGTCCCAGGAACGATCGGGGGCTGATTTTTTATTGGGCTGGTTCATCATGGTGTGTTCTCGATAATCGTCGGTGATTGAAAACTGGGCGTTTAACTATCAGCGAAAAACACGCCACCGAAAACTGTCACAAATCACAGGTCGCAAAGACTAATCGGCAATATGCCGGCTGCTTTTTATTCGAATACGGCATGCCATCCCGCGTTCTGTTTGATGCGCATGATCAACATCAGCAGCCACTTCACAGGCAGAGAGTGCGCCCTTCGACTGGATTACCCGCCGACAACTGCTAACGTCATCAGACGTGTCCTACAGGCTTGATAGGAAAGAGATTACGCAGTAACGGCCGCCAAGTGCCCAGTAGACCAATGAGCCACCAAGGAACCGGGGAATCATGTCGAATACTCCAGGAGCGAGCGCCCTTTTGTTGGCGGCATCAATAACGTCCGCCGTGTGTGCCCAGGCGGACAACGCTGACACGGCCAACAAAAGTAACAACCCGTTGAACCTCGCACCGGGGATGAACCTGCAGGACTACTACACCCCGAAGTACTACGACTCGAATATCCACACCAACGATTTGCTGGTGCGCGGGACGCTGCCGATTGCGCCCAACGACTTCATCGGCGTCCCGCAATTGCTGCGCGCCACCGCACCGATCAGCACCCGTCCCGATCCGCACGGTGGCTACAGCACCGGCGAAGGCGATCTGAACCTGTTCGATATCTTCCTGCTCAAGACCGAAGGCGTGCAGTTGGGCATTGGCCCACAGATCACCGCGCCCTACGCCGATCGGGACGAGCTCGGCACCGGCAAGTGGCAAGCGGGGCTGGCGGCCATTGCGATTGATTCATCGCCCCGTGGCTTGCTTGGTGCGTTGGTGCAATACCAGAGCTCTTTCGCCGGCGACAGCGACCGCCCGCATGTCGAATCGGCCACCCTGCAGCCGTTTGTCATTCACAACCTCGATAGAGGCTGGTACCTGCGCTCCACCGCGACCTGGACCTTCGACCTGAAAAACGACACCCATTACATCCCCCTCGGTCTGGGTGCCGGCAAGGTCTGGAAATCCGGGTCCAATATTCTCAACGCTTTAATAGAGCCGCAGTGGACCGTCGAGCGCAAGGGCGATGGCTTGCCGCAGTTCACGCTGTTCGCGGGGATCAACGTCACCTTCGGCAAATAAGGACTCTATTTATGCACGGTGCAATTCGCGCAGCCGGTTACAGCTTGATGAGCATGTTTGTCAGTTGCGGCGTTGGCGCTCAAGACGTCAGCGTCAGTCAAAAGACCGGATTCACCGCCAGCCCGGAGGAAGCGCGGGCCATCGCCAAGGAAGCTTATTTGTACGGCTACCCGGTGGTGGAAATGTACAAGACCCTCTACACCCAGGCGGTCGACAAGAAGAGCCCGAACTTCAAGGCACCGTTCAATCAGATCGGCAATACCGCACAGGCATTCACCGCCAAGGACACGGCCTTCGTCACGCCCAACGCCGACACGCCCTACTCGTTTATCTGGATGGACCTGCGCGCCGAACCGGTGGTGCTGACCCTGCCGCCCATCGAAGAACACCGTTACTACTCGGTGCAACTGATCGACGCCTACACGCAGAATTTTGCGTATCTGGGCACCCGCAGCACGGGCAACGCCGGCGGGCATTTCATGATTGCCGGGCCGAACTGGCAAGGTCAGCAACCGGTTGAAATCGACCGTCTGCTGCGCAGTGAAACCAACTTCGCCTACGCGCTGTATCGCACGCAGTTGTTCGACGAAAAAGACCTGGGCAAGGTCAAGGGCATTCAGAAGGGCTACAAGATCGAACCGCTGAGCCACTACGTTAAACAAAAGGCCCCGCCTGCCGCGCCGAAGGTCAACTGGCCCAAACCCACGCCGACCATGAGCGAAACCCCGGAGCTGTTCGGCTACCTGAATTTCATGCTGTCGTTTGCCCCTCCTCAGGATGCGGAAAAAGACTTGCTGGCGCGCTTCGCCAAAATCGGTATCGAAGCCGGCAAGCCGTTCAAGCCCAACGAGCTGCCAGCCAGTCAGCGCAAAGCCCTGGAAGACGGCATCGCCGACGCCAAGGCCGAATTCGCACAGTTCAAAAAGGACAAGGTCGACAGCCATCAGGTCAGCAGCGGCGATTTGTTCGGCACCCGCGACCACCTCAACGGTAACTACCTGTACCGCTACGCCGGCGCCAACATGGGGATCTTCGGCAACTCCGCCGAAGAGGCGAATTACATCGGTTATTTCGTCGATAAGGACGGTCAACCGGTCGACGCCTCGAAACACGACTACACGCTGCATTTCGACAAAGGCGCCCTGCCCCCGGCCGACGCGTTCTGGTCGCTGACGATGTACGACGGCAAGAGCAAATTGCTGGTCGCCAACCCGTTGAACCGCTACCTGATCAACTCGCGAATGCTGCCGAATCTCAAGCTGGATGCCGACGGCGGCCTGACCCTTTATGTGCAGCACAAAGCCCCGGCCAAAGACCTGCAAAGTAATTGGCTGCCAGCGCCGAACGGGCCTTTCTACGGCGTCCTGCGCCTGTACCTGCCGAGACCGGAAGTCTCCAGCGGCGAGTGGAAAATGCCCTTGCTGACGCCTGTCATTTCAGCCAATCAGTAAGCGGAGCCAGCCATGGTCAGGTGTTTTGTAGTACGTCCTTTGTTGGCCCTCTGCGTGGTTGGCATCAGTCCGCTGGTTTTGGCGGCTGAAGGTGGCGGTGGCCGGCCAATGACCGGCTTGCAGGTATTTTCCAATGCCGGGATCGTGCCACCGGAACCCGGCTGGGTAATGTCGCTGAGCAGTTTCTGGTACGACGGTGAACTCAAGGGCAACGTACAAGTGCCTATCGTTGGCGCCTTGAGTACCGGCCTGGACCTGAAAGTGTCTTACACCATGGCCAACTTCACCCATGTCTGGGATACCGGCAAGGGTCGCTGGAACTACGCGTCGGCGATTGGCGTGCCGGTGCAGTACACCGACATTACCGCGAGCATCACCGGGCCTCGCGGCCGGACGCTGGGAGCGGAAGATACCGGCACCCAGTTCGCCGACCTGCTGGTGACGCCCATCGCCGCCGGCTACCACTTCGACGAGGTCAACCACCTCTCGTTGTCCTTGCCGATCTACCTGCCGACCGGCGCTTACAACGACGATCGCCTGGCCAACGCCGGGCAGAACAACTACACCTTCATGCCCACCGTGGCCTTCACTCACCTCGACGGCAAGGGCGGCGAGTTCACCTTGTCCGGGGGGCTTGAGTTCTACACCGAAAACGACGCCACGGACTACAAGAACGGCAACCTCTTCACCCTCGATGCGCTATGGACCCACGGCTTCGGCAACGGCTGGAACGCCGGCATGGCCGCGGGCTACATCCAGCAGCTCACCGACGACACCGGGTCAGGCGCCAACAGCGGCTTTCGCGGACGCTCGGTGGGCGCCGGTCCGACGGTGGGCTGGGCCGGCAAATTTGCCGACGCCCAGGCCAGCGTCAACGCTCGCTGGATCCCGGAGTTCGACACCAAGAACCGGCCTGAAGGCAACGGATTCAGCGTCAACCTGACCTTGGCGTTCTTCTAGAAGTGAACAGGGATCGCCAGTTTTATCGATCAACCTGCCAATGCCTTTGGCGACTTGAATAAAGGCCCCTCAATGACCGCACTCAACGACCTCAACGCCCTGCAAGCCAGCATCGCCGAAGCGGTACTGGGCCAGGATCAAGTGATCCGGCAGATTCTGCTGGGCCTTCTCGCTAACGGCCATTTGCTCCTGGAAAGCTTGCCCGGGCTGGCCAAGACCCGCACGGTGAAAGCGCTGGCCAAACACCTGGACGCGAAGATGAGCCGCATCCAGTTCACCCCTGATCTCCTGCCGTCGGACATCACCGGTGCCGAAGTGCTGCACCAGATCGATGGCAAGAACGAGATCCGGTTCCAGCCCGGGCCACTGTTCGGCAACCTGATTCTGGCCGACGAAATCAACCGCGCACCGGCCAAGGTCCAGGCAGCTCTGCTGGAAGCGATGGAAGAACGGCAAATCACCGTGGCCGGCAACAGCCATGGGCTGCCGGAATTGTTCATCGTGGTTGCCACCCAAAACCCCATCGAACAGGAAGGCACTTACCCGCTGCCGGAAGCGCAGATGGACCGTTTTCTGATGAAGGTGCTGCTCGATTACCCGAGTGCGGAAAACGAGAGCCAAGTGCTGCGGCTGCTGCGTGAAGAGGAGTTTGCGACAGGCGCCAAGACCGCGCCGGTACAGGGTTTCGCGCTGTCGCAGGAAGTGATTTTCGCTGCACGCCGGGAAGTCAGCGCCATCCATGTGTCCCCGGCCATCGATCGTTACCTGATCGACCTGATCAACGCCACCCGCCATCCGACGGATTACGACGCGGACCTGGGCCGCTGGATCGCCATCGGCGCCAGCCCGCGTGGCGGCATCGGCCTGGACCGTTGCGCCCGTGCCGATGCCTGGTTGCAGGGGCAGGATTTTGTCTCGCCGGACAACGTGCGCGCCGTGGTGCATCCGGTGCTGCGTCATCGTTTGCAGCTGAGTTATGACGCGGTCGCTGATGGCGTCACGGCCGATCAGGTGCTGGATCGCCTGCTCGATAACGTTGCGATTCCTGCCTGATGTTGAAAACAAAAAGTGTCGACGGTCTGGTGTATGTCTCTCTGGCGCAATTGATGGCACTGGAATTCAAGGCCCGTGACCTGAGTTTCCTCGCACGCCAGCCGCAAGGCAGCATCCTCGCCGGCAACCACGCCTCGCGGCTACGGGGGCGCGGGCTGAATTTCGATGAGCTGCGCCGCTATCAACCGGGAGACGACTTGCGCCACCTCGATTGGCGCGCCTCACTGCGCACCGGCAAACCGGTGGTGCGTACGTTCACCGAAGAGCGGGATCGCCCGGCGTTGATCCTCGTGGACCAGCGCATGTCGATGTTTTTCGGCTCGCAACGCAGTTTCAAATCCGCGGTTGCCGCCGAACTCGGCGCACTGGCAGCGTGGATGGTGTTCAACGCGGGCGACCGGGTTGGAGGGTTGGTATTCAACGACTCACGGATCGACGCGATTGCCCCGTTGCGCAGCCGCAAACGGATCGAGGCGCTGTGCAGTCGCATCGTCCAGCAGAATCAGGCATTGAGCGCGGCCAACCCGGACGCCGAGGGCGAGGATCAGCTCGATAAAGTCCTGCAACAGTGTCTGGCAGTGGCCGGTCACGATCACCTGATCTGCATCGTCAGCGACTTTGCCGGTGCGGGCGAACGCACCTTGCAACTGATGCGGCAACTGGCGGCGCACAACGATGTGATCGCCATGCAGGTGTACGACCCGCTGGCGTTGAACCTGCCGAAAAATGGCCGTTTGCTGATTACTCAAGGTCAGTTGCAAGTCGAGCTGGCGGTCGAACAACGCAGTGTTCATCAGCCGTTGGGGGATTTTCTCAGCGGTCGGCTCAAGGACGTTGCCACGCTGCTGCGGCGAAGTCAGGTGCCGTTGATGATGTTCAGTACGGCGACCGAGGCGCAGGCACAACTGCGCGCGGAACTGGGCAAACTCGGCGGGGGGCGGCGATGAACCCGAACGTGCCGAGCATTGAGCAACTCAAGGAAATGGCCCTGCCGGCGCCTGTCAGTTACGCGCCGCAGACGTGGGGCTGGTGGGTGTTGCTGGCGGTGTTGATGGCTGCTGTGTTGCTGGTGGGTGCACGGCGGTATTGGCAGTGGCGGCGGGATCGGTATCGGCGCGAGGCGCTGGTACGGTTGGCTGAACTGCAAAGCAGCGATGATCAAATCAGCGCCCTGCGCGAACTCCCCGAACTGCTCAAACGCGTCGCCCTGTCGATGCCTATGAGTTGGAATACAACCTCTGTAGGAGCCGGCTTGCTGGCGATAGCGGCGTGTCAGGCGCCTTCAATAGTGACTGACCGGACGCGATCGCCAGCAAGCCGGCTCCTACAGGGTTCAGCGCAGAGTCAGTCGGCTTCAAGGGTGAATGGACAGACGCCTTCGCGAGCAGGCTCGCTCCCACAGGAGGATGTGGGTGCACTCGGAGGCGAGGATTGGCAGGCATTTCTGGCGCAGCACAGTGCGCAGCCGTTGCCGGCGGATTTCAGCCGGCAATTGGCGTTGCTGGCCTATGCGCCGGATGCAACATTGCTGGCGTTGCCCAATGATCAGCGCCAGCAGCTGTTCGACACCTGCAAACACTGGGTGGAGTCGCATCATGTGGCAGCTTGATTACCCCTGGCTGTTACTGCTCCTGCCGTTGCCCTGGTTGGGTTATCGTTACCTGCCCGATTACCGCGAAGCCCGCAGCGCCGTGCGCGTGCCGTTTTTTGGCGCCATGAGCCGCGCGGTCGGACAGGCGCCAAGCGCCGCCGGCACACGCAACAATCGCTGGCAATTGCTCCTGAACCTGCTGGTCTGGGCGCTGTTGCTGCTCGCGGCCGCACGTCCGGTGTACGTGGAAAAACCCATCGAACGCCAGCAACCGGTGCGTGATCTGATGCTGGCCATCGACATCTCCCAGTCAATGGAAACCACTGATTTCACCAATGCCAACGGGCAGAAGATCAACCGTCTGGCGGCGGTCAAGGACGTGGTCCACGGTTTTATCGACAAGCGTAAAGAAGATCGCCTGGGCCTGATCGTGTTCGGCAGCGGCGCGTATCCGCAGGCGCCGCTGACACTGGATCACGCCAGCCTGTCGCTGTTGCTGGACGACACCGGCATTGGCATGGCCGGGCCCAACACCGCCATTGGCGATGCGATTGGCCTGAGCCTGAAGTTGCTGGATCAGGCCCATGAACGGGAAAAAGTCCTGATCCTGCTCACCGACGGCAACGACACCAGCAGCGCCATCACCCCGGATCACGCGGCGTCGATGGCCGCCGCCAAGGGGGTGGTGATTCACACCATCGGCATTGGCGACCCGAGCGCCGAAGGCGAAGCCAAGGTCAACCTGCAAGGCTTGCAGCAGATTGCCGACGTCACGGGCGGCAAGTTCTTCCGCGCCGAAGACCGCACGGCGCTGGATCAGGTTTACAGCACCCTCGACACGCTGACCCCGCACCAGGTGAAAACCCTCAGTCATCAGCCGAAAAAGGATCTGTTCTGGTGGCCGCTCGGCGCCGCTATCGGTTTGCTCGCGCTCTACCACCTCGGCGCCCTGTTGCGTCCGCACCTGGCCCACGCGCGTCAGCGGCAGGAGGCTTGAGATGGAGATCAACCTCAGCGACTTGCACTTCCTCCGTCCGCTGTGGCTCTTGCTCGTGCCGTTGGGTGCCTTGCTGCCGTGGCTCTGGAGGCGCAGCCGGGATGTGCAGCGGCGTTTGCGCAGCAACATTGCCGAGCACTTGCTGCCGCACTTGCTGATGACCCCGCAGGACCAACAGCGTTTGCGGCCGGTGCATCTGGTGTGTGCGCTGTTGATGTTGGGCGCCCTCGCCGCTGCCGGTCCGACCTGGGAGCAGGACCGGCCGGACTTTCTGGAAAATCGTGCGCCGCTGATCATTGCCATCGACCTCTCGCCCTCGATGGACGCCAGCGACATGCCGCCCAGTCGCCTGGAAGCGGTCAAACACAAACTGCACGACCTGATCCAGCGCCGCGCCGGTGCCCGCAACGCGCTGATCGCCTACGCCGGCAGCGCGCATCTGGTGCTGCCGCCAACCGACGATCCAGCGTTGCTCGATACGTTTATCCAGGCATTGAGCAGCGACCTGATCGGCAAACCGGGGAAGGATGTCGGCGCGGTGATCGACGAGGCCAAACGCTTGTTGGCGGCGGAGAAAACGCCGGGCACGTTGTTGCTGATCACCGACGGCGCCGACACCTCGCAACTCGGCGGCCTGGGCAAGCAGCTGAACGACAGCACGCTGCAAGTGTTGATCCTCGCCGTCGGTAGCGAGGATGGCGGAATCATTCGTGATGCCAATGGCCAGCCGCGCACCGACAGTAACGGCCACCCGGCCCTCGGCAGTTTCGATCAGGCCGCGCTCAAGCAGTTGGCATCAGCCATGGCGGCGCCGCTGGGCAGCCTGACGCTCAATGACAACGATCTGGACTGGATCGAACTGCACGCCCGGCAACATTTCCAGGCGGCCAGTGACGAGCAGCGTGAGTTGCATTGGAAAGACGCCGGATACTGGCTGTGCTGGCCGCTGCTGCTGATCGCGTTTTTCAGCGTGCGCAAAGGCTGGAGCCTGAACTGGACGGCCGGTTTGCTACTGGCGCTGGGTATCGGTTTTCAGCCCACCAATGCCCAGGCCAACGCCTTGACCGATGCATTTTTCACCCCTGACCAACAAGGTCGCTGGGCCTTCGAACATGAGCATTTCCCGAAGGCTGCCGCCCTGTTTGTCGATCCGTACTGGAAAGGCATCGCGGCCTATCACGCGGCGGATTTTGACCTCGCGCTGGCGAGTTTTGCGCGACTGGAAACACCCCAGGCGTATTTTTACCTGGGCAATATTTACGTGCGCCGTTTCAAGTTTGATCAGGCCATCGCGGCCTACACCCAGGCGCTGAAGCTGCAACCTCAGTTCCCGGAGGCCACGGCCAATCTGGCGTTGGCCATCGCCCTGGAGAAAGACACCGAGAGCGCCGAACAGAACGCGCCCGAGGTCAAACCTGACGAAATCAAGATGGACAAGGCGCCGGGCAAGGGACAAAGCAAAGCCGTGGAGACCGAGCAGGCGACGTCGGACGCGTTGTGGTTGCAGAACCTGACGACATCGCCAGCGAAATTCCTCAAGCAGAAGTTCAGCTTGCAGGATCAGGCGGGGGGCAAGCCATGAACCGAGTCGCGGCCATCGCCGGCAAGCCGGCTCCTACAGGAGGATGCATTTCAAACTGTAGGAGCCGGCTTGCCGGCGATAGCGTCCGCTCACTCACCACAAAACTTGCCGCCTTGCTCTGCTGCCTGATCACCACATCCGCCCTCGCCACCGAACCCGAACTGCGCATCCAGACCCGCCTGCAACCCGCAGACCCGGTCATGGTCGGCGGTCTCCTGGAGCTGCAACTCGACGTCCTCACCGACAGTTGGTTCACCGATGCCCCCGCCCTGCCCGACCTGAAACTGCCCGGCGCGCTGGTGCTGCCGCCCGACGGCCACGCCGAGCACATCAACCAGACGCTGGATGGCAAGGCGTTCAACGGCATGCGCTACAGCTACCGGATCAGCCCGAATCTGGCCCAGAGTTTCGACATTCCGGCGCTGACTGTGCAGGCCACGCCGGGCCAGGCCAGCGCCCCGTTGAGTGCGCAAAGCCAGCCGCTGCATTTCACCGCCACACAGCCGCCGGGGTTCAAGCCTGGTGAACCTGTGCTGGTGGCGCAAGGGCTGCGTTTCACGCAAAAAGTCATCGACTCGGCAACGCCTCTGAAGGTCGGCGACAGCCTGACCCGGCAACTGACCTTGCAGGCCGACAACGCCATGGCCATGTCGCTGCCCGCGCCGTCACTGGGCGACGTCAGTGGCCTGAGTCGTTACCCGAAAAACCCGCAAATCAGCAGCATGGACGACGGCCGGGGCAACTTCGCCGGCGGCCAACGCATCGACACCGTGACTTACCGCATCGACAGCGAAGGCCATCACAGCCTGCCCGCGATCGCGCTGAAATGGTGGGACGCCAGCAGCCAGCAAACCCGCACCGCTCAAGTACCGGCAGTGAGCTTCGAGGCCGTCGCCAACAGCGCTTACACGCCTGTGTTCTCGATTGCCGAAGACCTGAAACAAATGGGCGAACACAGTCGCGTGCGTTTTTCCAGGCACTGGCTGGTTGTCTTGCTGCTGCCGGCAGTGCTGCTTCTGGGCTGGTTCGCAAGGCCTTTCATGCATCGCGTTTACCTGTCCGTGCGCGACCGACGCCGTGCCCGACACGCCACGTGGCTGCAATCCGCCGACTACGCCTGGCGGCAGATTCCACCACAAATCAACGCCCGACCAGCGCAACTCAGCGCCCTGTACCTGTGGCTCAAACGCAGTCGCGGGGGCCTGAAACTGAGCGTCCTCGGCCCGCGCCTGCAGGACCTGTTACGCGCCTGTTACAGCCCTCAATCGACCGAAGATCAGGCGCTGCGCCAACTCGGGCAATCCTTGTCTACGCTGCATAGTCAGGCGCGAGGCAGCAACGTCCGGACCGTTCCCGCACTGCGGCCGCTCAACCCCGTCCACGAGAAGGAATTCCCATGACGAACGCGACTTCAAGCCACCATCGTTTCGGGCTGACGCTGCTCTTCACGCTGATCCTGCCGCTGCTGGCGCATGCCAACGAGCCATTGCCGTCGTGGAATGACGGCCCGGCGAAAAAGCACATCATCGAGTTCGTCCAGACGGTCACCGACCAATCCAGCAGGGACTTCGTCAAGCCCGCTGACCGCATCGCCGTGTTCGACAACGACGGCACCTTGTGGAGCGAGCAGCCGATGTACTTCGAGCTGCTGTTTGCCCTGGAAGAGGTCAAGCGCACCGCGCCGCAGCACCCGGAATGGAAAACCACCCAGCCCTTCAAGGCCGTCCTGGAAAACGATCACCAGGCACTCGCCGCCGCCGGCATGGACGGCATCATGAAGATCTTCGGTGCGACCCACACCGGCATGACCACCGAAGCCTTCGACGACTATGCCAAGACCTGGCTGAGCCAGGCCCGGCATCCGAAGACCGGCAAGCCGTACACCGAGATGATCTTCCAGCCGATGCTGGAAATGCTCGACTACCTGCGCGGCCAGGACTTCAAGACCTACATCGTCTCCGGTGGCGACACCGGGTTCATGCGCGCCTTCGCCGAGAAGGTCTACGGCATCCCGCCCGAGCAAGTGATCGGCACCACCTTCGTCACGGCGTTCCAGTTCAAGGACGGCAAAGCCTCGATCGTGCGCACCCCCAAGCTGGCCCACAACGACGACGGCCCGGGCAAACCGGAAAGCATCGACGCGGTGATCGGCAAGCGGCCAATCCTGGCGTTCGGCAACTCTGACGGCGACCTGCAAATGTTGCAGTGGACTGCCGCCGGCCCCGGCAAACGATTCATGGGGTTGGTGCATCACACCGACGCCAAACGCGAATGGGCCTATGACCGCAAGTCCGATATCGGGCGCCTGGACAAAGCCCTGGACGAAGCAAAAACCCGTGGCTGGACTATCGTCGACATGGCGTCCGAATGGCGCCGGATCTATCCGTTCGAGGCGGCCGCCACTCCCGAGCAAGTGCAATAAAAAGCGTGACGCAGGACTGCAATAAACGTTTGTCGCACCACGCGACACTAGCGCAAAAGGAGCAAGTCAGATGACTCGCATACGCAAGTGGCTACCGAAACTCGCCTTGGTGGCGGCCTCGGTGATGGCGATTTCGGCGACTGCCGGGGCCGCCGAGAAACCCAATATCCTGGTGATCTTTGGCGATGACATCGGCCAGACCAACATCAGTGCCTACTCCATGGGCGTGGTCGGGTACAAGACTCCAAACATCGACCGGATTGCCAAAGAAGGCATGATGTTCACCGACTATTACGCGGAAAACAGCTGCACGGCTGGACGCTCGTCGTTCATTACCGGGCAGACACCGTTGCGTACCGGCCTGTCGAAAGTCGGCGCGCCTGGCGCACCTGTCGGTTTACAGAAACGTGACATCACTATCGCCCAGGCACTCAAGTCCCAGGGATACGCCACCGGACAGTTCGGCAAAAATCACCTGGGCGACAAGGATGAATACCTTCCGACCAATCACGGTTTCGACGAGTTCTTCGGCAACCTGTATCACCTCAACGCCGAGGAAGAACCCGAGCGTCCGTACTGGCCCAAGGATGACCCGGAATTTCTCAAGTCCTATGCCCCGCGCGGCGTGATCCACAGCTTCGCGGACGGCAAGATCGAAGACACTGGCGCCCTGACCACCAAGCGCATGGAAACCATCGACGACGAAACCACTGCCGCCGCGCAAGCGTTCATCGAGAAACAGGCCAAGGCGGACAAACCGTTCTTCGTCTGGATGAACACCACGCGCATGCACTTGTTCACCCACGTGCGTGATTCGATGAAGGGCCAGAGCGGCATGCCCGGCAACGAGTACGCGGACGGCATGCTCGAACACGATGGTGACGTAGGCAAACTGTTGAAAACCCTCGATGACTTGAAAATCACCGACAACACCATCGTCGTCTATACCACCGACAACGGGCCGAACCAATTCTCCTGGCCGGACGCGGCGACCACGCCGTTCCGTAACGAGAAGAACTCCAACTGGGAAGGCGCCTACCGCGTACCGGCGATGATTCGTTGGCCGGGCAAGGTCAAACCGGGTGAAGTCTCCAACGAAATGTTCTCCGGTCTGGACTGGTTTCCGACGCTGCTGGCCGCTGCCGGCGATACCGATGTGAAGAACAAACTCCTCAAAGGATGGGCACCGACCTCCGGTGGCAACAACTTCAAGGTGCACCTGGACGGTTACAACCAGCTGCCTTACCTGACCGGCCAACAGCCTAAAGGTGAGCGTAAGGAGTTCTACTACTTCAACGATGACGGCGTGTTGGTGTCCATGCGTTTCGATAACTGGAAAGCGGTGTTCTGCGAGCAACGCGCGCCCGGCGGCTTCAAGGTGTGGAGTGAGCCGTTCGTCTGCCTGCGAGTGCCAAAAATCCTCAACCTGAGAATGGACCCGTATGAACGCGCCGACGTGGTTTCCGACCAGTATTACGATTGGGCGACCAAAAACGTTTATCTGGCAGCGGTAGCAACCGGTAAAGCGGCAGTGTTCCTGCAAACCTTTATCGAATACCCGCCAAGCCAGAAACCGGCCAGCTTCAGCGTCGACCAGATCCGCGCTGCGGTAGACGCCAAAATCGCTGAAAAAATGAAGAATCAACCTGCACAGTAAGACCGTTTGACCGCCGCTCGCCCGTTACGGCGAGCGGCCCTATTCCCAGATGCAAACACATTACCTGTAGGAGCCGGCTTGCTGGCGATAGCGGTTGTTCAGGCAACACTTCTATCGACTGGACGGCCGCTATCGTCGGAACGCCGCCCGCAGCAAGCCGGCTCCTACAGGGATTTGTGTTTTATTCAAAATTTGTACAAGGCAATAGCCCTATGTCCTCACGTGTCGCCAGCAAGTCGTCGGCCATTCCTGTTCCTCATGCCGCCTCCCCCGCGCTGCTGATCCCGGCCCTGTTGCTGTTCGTCTCCGGTGCCGCGGCGCTGGTGTATCAGGTGCTGTGGATCAAGCAACTGTCGCTGGTGGTCGGCGTCGAGGTCTATGCAATCATCACCGGTATCAGCGCTTTTTTTGCCGGGCTGGCCTTGGGTGGATGGCTGTTCGGACGCTGGGCGGATCGCTTGCAGCAGCCCGTTCTGTTGTATGCAGGGCTGGAAGTGGTCGTGGCCGTGCTGGGTGTCGGCGCGACCTTCGCCATGAGCCTCGCGGCCAGCCCGTTTGCCTGGCTGGAACAACACATCGGTCTGGCCGCTTGGCTGTTGCCCTTCGCATTAGTCGGCATCCCTGCGCTGTTGATGGGCGGCACCTTGCCGGTGCTGGTGCGCTCGTTGGCCAGCGACCCACAGCATCTGGGCAAGGCTGGCGGCCAGCTTTACGCGGCGAACACCGCCGGCGCTATCGCCGGCACCCTGCTTGCCGCGTTCGTGCTGATTGCCACCCTCGGCGTGCGCGGCAGTGCCCTGGCCGCCGCGATGCTGAACCTGCTGGCCGCCGCCGGCGCCTTGTGGTTTCAGCGTCACCATTCATTGCCGGCCGTTGCGCCGGCGAAACACACGTCGAGCAAAGCGCCCGACCGACTGGCCTTGTGGCTGTACTCGATTGCCGGCGGCGTGGCCCTCGGTTATGAGGTGGTCTGGTCACAATCGATCGTGCAGTTCATGAGCACCCGCACCTACGCCTTTGCTGTGGTGCTGGCGACGTACCTCACCGGGCTGTTTCTCGGCAGTGTGCTGCTGGCCCGTCGGGTGGAGCGCATTCGTGATCCCTGGGGAGTATTCGGTTTGCTGATCGCCGGCGCCGGGCTGGTCGCATTGCTGGAAATCGCCCTGCTCGGTCGCTGGCTGGTGATCGCGCAAAGCCTCGCCGAAACGTGGGTGTTGTCGCTGGGTGCGAGTGAATTGCCGGGCATGAGCGCGCGGTTTGCGGTGGCGGCGTTAAGCATCGTGTTTGTGCCGACGCTGTTGTTGGGCGCGGCGTTCCCCCTCGCCCTGCGCCTGAGCGTTGGCCGCGAGCGAGTCGGCCAGGATGTCGGCGCTGTCGTGGCGTTCAATACGCTGGGCGGGATTGTCGGGGTGATGCTCTGCGGGTTTGTGCTGATCCCGTGGCTGGGCCTGGTACGCACATTGGGGCTGTTGGCTATTGTCGCCGCCGGGATCGGGTACTTCGCGGTGCGCAAGGGTCACGGGGTCAAGAAAGGTCGACGGCAAGCGGTGGTGGCTATCGGTCTGTTGTCGGTGGCGGTGGCGATATTTACCCCGGTGAACAAACTCGCCAGCCTGCTCCCCGGTGCTCGCAACGCCACGCTGGCCTTCTATGAAGAAGGACGCGGCGGGACCGTGGCGGTGGTCACCCAGGGCAAGGGGCAGAAAGCCTTCCAGCGCTTGTACATTCAAGGCGTGTCCAACACCGGCGACGCCATGCCGTCCCTGCGTTACATGCGCATTCAGGCGCTGCTGCCGCTGCTGATCCACAACGGCGAACCGCGCTCGGCGCTGGTGATCGGCTTTGGCACCGGCATCACCGCCGGCGCATTGACCCGTTATCCGGGGCTGGAACACCGGGTGGTGGCCGAGTTGCTGCCTTCGGTGGTCAAAGCTGCGCCCCTGTTCAAAGGCAACTTCAATGCCGCCGCCGATCCCGCTGTTGACGTACGCCTGCGCGACGGGCGCCAGGAGCTGCTGCGCAACCCGCAGCGCTATGACTTGATCACCCTTGAGCCGCCACCGCCCTCCGCGGCCGGCGTGGTCAATCTTTACTCCCGGGACTTCTACCAACTGGCCGCCAGTCGCCTGGAGAAACAGGGGCTGGTCGCGCAGTGGCTGCCGCTGCCCACGCAGAACATCGACGATTCGCGCTCTCTGGTGCGCAGCTTTCTCGATGTGTTCCCGTACGCCAACGTGTGGACCAGCGAGTTCCACGAAATGCTGCTGGTGGGCTCGATGGAACCGATTGCGCTGGATGCGGCGAAAATCAGCGAGCGCTTCCAGCAGGACAGCGTGCGCAGCACGTTGCAGGACGTGGGCATTGGTTCCGCCAACGCCTTGCTCGCCACGTGGGTCACCGATCGCACGGGGCTGGAGCGTTTCGCCGCCGATGCACCGCCAGTGACCGACGACCAGCCCCGTATCGAATATGCGCCGTGGGTGCGGGCCAAGGAGATCAGTCGGGTGCTCCCCGCCCTGCTGGACTTGCACGTCGCGCCACCGTTAGTGAATGCCGATGCGGGATTCATCGAGCGGATGAATGCGCACCAGCAACGCTTGATGCAGTTCTATCGGGCGAGCCTGCATGCCTATGACGGCGACCGTGATGCGTGGGCCAGGGATATTCGCGAGGTGATGCGCGGGGATGGGGGGAATCCGTATTACCGGTGGTTTGTCGGGGAGTGATTTAGCGCCTGGTAGACCGCTATCGCGAGCAGGCTCGCTCCCACATTTGATCTCTGTCGCACACATTTTTTGTGTTCACTGGAGATCCAATGTGGGAGCGAGCCTGCTCGCGATGAGGCCCTCAGCCCCAACAAATTATTTGGATTTGAGTTTCAGATACGACTGATGCATATCCGAAGCCCAGCCATCGATCACGCTTTTCACGTCATCGGCCTTCATCACCTGAGATTCATTTTCCAGCGGTTTGCCGGTGCCCTTGCGCACTACCTGGGCCACGACTTTATTGCTGCCGCCGTCCAGGAACACCGCTTCAGTGGCCAGGTCGGTCTGCTGATCACGAATACCGCTGGCAGTACTCACCGCCGCTGCCACCAGCGCAATCGGGATCACTTCATAAGGCTTCAGCCCTTCGGTCTTGCTGCTGACGGCAGTGATCGCGGCGCGCACCACAATCACACCCGGGCCAGGGCCTGAGGCAAGAGGCAGGGATTTGCCGATTTCGCGTTTGAGCGCCTGATCGTAATAACTGGTGATTCCGTTCAGGGTGGTCTGAGGGATTTTTGCCGTCGGCTGAGGTTTGGGATACAGCTGGGTCGGCTCGATGTACACGCTTTTGAATTTCTTGATGTCAACTTTCGGATCGATCCAGCGCATCACTACTGCACCCGAAGGTGACTTGCCTTCCTGGAGCTGGCTGTAATTTTTGAGAAAGCCCGAATACTCGTCCGGCTCGACCTTTTTGCTGGCGCAGCCAACTACGCCGATCGAGGCAATACACAGTGTGCTCATCATTAATGCAAGCTTCATGCGGTAACTCCTGTAGGGCGGTCGACTACGGTTTGGAAACGGGTTTAACAGGTATAGCCAATGCAGCGAGTTTTGTTGTGCAGAATCACAACATTCATCTATCGCCGCGCAGAGGATCACAACCGTCATTTGACAGACGCCCGGCATCCGTCAAAGCTGCATCGAGCTAGAACGCGCGCCTGACGGCAAACGCACCCGGACTATGGAAGTCGTAATGCCGAAACATAAAAACAAAGCAGCCGCCCCAAACCCTGATTCGTCACCGACTTCGTTTTCTCGTTATCTGTTTCCCGTACTCATCAGCGTGTTGCTCCTGGCGATCGCGGGCATTGGCTGGTTTCTGTTCAGCAGCCAACCGGCCCCGCAGACCTATGCGCCGTCGGTCAGTACGCCGGTCCTTGCACCTGAAAAACCCGTGGTCGCCGCGCCGGCGAAGATGGTCGATGAGCAACAGTGCCAGGCTTGCCACAGCGAACAAGTGAAGGACTGGCAAGGCTCGCATCACCAATTGGCGATGCAGGAAGCCAGCGCCGGGACGATGCTCGGCGACTTCAACAACGTCACCTTCAAGGCCGAAAACGAAACGACCCGGTTTTCGCGCAAGGACGACGAGTTCTGGGTCAACACACCGGGCATTGATGGCAACAACGCTGACTTCAAGGTCGCCTACACCTTTGGCATCGCGCCGTTGCAGCAGTATTTGATTGAAGTCGGTGACGGTTGGTTGCAGGCGTTGGGCGTCGCCTGGGATACCGAGAAACACCGCTGGTTTCACCTTTATCCGGGCCAGGGTGTGAACTTCAAGAACCCGTTGCACTGGAGCAAGCCGAGCCAGAACGCCAATTTCATGTGCGTCGAGTGCCATACCACCGGCTATAAACGCAACTTCGACGCGGCTAAAAACACTTTTGACAGTCAGTGGAACAGCCTTGGCGTGGGTTGCCAGGCGTGCCACGGTCCGGCGTCCAGCCACCTGGAATGGACCGCGAAAAAGACTGATCTGATCCACGCCGGTTTCGCCGTCGACCTCAAGGACAAGGACGCGACCGTCGAGATCGAAACCTGCGCCCGCTGCCATTCACGGCGCGCTCCACTGGGTGATGGCTTCACCGTCGGCAAGCGCCTGATGGATGACTATCTGCCCAGCCCCCTGACCCGCGAGTTGTATGCGCTGGATGGCAAGATCAAGGACGAAGTGTTCGAACACGGTTCCTTCGCCCAGAGCAAAATGTTCGACAAGGGCGTGCGCTGCAGCAACTGCCACAACCCCCACAGCAACGAACTCAAGGCGCCGGGCAACGGTATCTGCCTGCAATGCCACAACAGCGCTGGCAAAACCTCGGTGGCCGGTGTCGAGGGCAAGGGCTTGCAGGCGAAAAACTACGATTCGGTCGAGCACACCCGCCACGCCATGGGGCAACCGGGTTCGCAGTGCGTGGATTGCCACATGCCCGGCAAGTTCTACATGGGCAATGACTTTCGGCATGACCACAGCTTCAGCATTCCCAACCCTGAGCGGGCGAAAAAACTTGGCACGCCGGACGCCTGCCTGACCTGCCATCAGGGCAAGGCCGGTGACAAAATCACTGAACAATTCAAGCTCTGGAACACCGCAGCCACCGCCACCCAGGCGCCGCGTTACGACGAAAGCCTGTGGCTGATTCGAAACGGTCAGCCCGGCGCGGCGCAAGCCTTGTACGAACAGCTGCAACGCAACAACCTGCCGGCGATCCAGCGCGCAACGCTGCTGGCCGAGTTGCCGCTGTACCCCAGCGAACAGGCGTTGAAGCTGGCGACTCAAGACTTGCGCAACCCGGCACCGCAAGTGCGTGAAAGCGCCGTTCGGGCGATCAGCGCGTTCCTCCCGCCAGTGGAGCGCACACCACTGCTGACACCGTTACTGGGTGACCCGGTCAAAGCGGTACGCATCGCTGCCGCCCGTGATCTGCTCAGCGTCGCCCGCGATGGTTTGGGCAGCGCTCAGGCGAACTGGAGCGCCGCCATCGCCGAGTATGAGGATGTGCAAAAGAGCCTGGCCGAACGCGCAGAAGCCAACCTCAACCTCGCCATGCTGTATCAGGCCAGCGGTCGCAGCGCTGAAGTTGAAGCGCTGCTGCGCACGGCGCTCCAGCGCGATCCGGACTTTTACCCGGCGCTGGTGACGCTGGTGCAGTGGCTGGAAGCCAGTGGGCGCGGTCAGGACGCACAGGCCCTGCTGGAACAGGGCCTCAAGGAGCATCCGGACGCCGCTTTGCTGTTGCATACCCAAGGGTTGTCGCTGATACGAGCGGGCAAAACGGCCCAGGCCATGCCAGTGCTGCGCAAAGCCGCCGGGCTGGAGCCCCAGAGCGCGCAGTTCGGCTACGTGCTGGCGGTGGCGCTGCATGACAGCGGCAAGGTCGATGAGGCCTGCGAGGAACTGGAACGGTTGTTGAAGGTGCAACCGGCGAACCGCAATGCGCGGTTATCGTTGATCCAGTACTACCTGGAAAACGGACAGGAGCCCAAGGCTCAGGTGCTGTTGCAAGGCTGGAAGAAGATGAACATGGGGGATCCGGCTTTGAAGTGATCCGGGGGCCCCATCGCCGGCAAGCCGGCTCCTACAGAGATCGCATGCCCCTGTAGGAGCCAGCTTGCTGGCGATAGCGTCGCCTCGGTATCACCAGGACGAACCACTCTTCAACGCCAACTCCCGCCGACTGTTCGCCCGCATCGCCTTGATCAACGACACCGTGCCCACCAACAGAATCGCGGCGCCGAACAGGAAGTCGATGTTGTACAGCTGGAAGTCCTCTAGCGGTCCCACCAACAGCACGCGGATCGCGCCGATACTCACCAGTGTCGCGAGAAAATCGATGCCCGGTTCGTCACGATAAAATACGTGCATCAGCGGCAGGCAGATCACCAGCAACAACAGCAGCACGATCACCTTGAACGAGCCTTTGCGCTCGACACTGAAGGCGCACTCATTGGCCGCGTAGGGCTTGTAATCGTCCTCGCGAACCAATGAATTTTTCTCGTTGATGTACTCGACCCGGTTGTACTTTTGAATCGGCGTGAAGGTGTTGGACATCTCCATGAGGGTGGTGATGCGTTTGAACTTCAGGTCGATCCGTTCATTGCCCTTGAGGATGTACAGCACCGGTTTGTAGCCATAGCGCCAGGTGTCGAACGGAAACACCGCCGCCCGCCCCTGCACGCCGATGGGCCGGGATTCAAGCTCGGCGTAGGCACTTTTGTCGAGCGAAGAGAGGTTGCGACTCAGCGGTTTGATCCTGACCTGCTCAAGGAAGATCGGCGTGACGCCGTAGGACCATTGAAGAGGTTCCAGGCGCAGGCGCAACTCATTGCGGCCCAGGTCATATCGATCGAAAGTGCGCTCGGAGACGATGACCGCACCCGAGAGCATGAAATCGCCCCGTACGTTGTTGGTGATGCGCAGGGTCAGGTGATCCTTGCCCAGCGCCGCCGCATCGCTGGCCGGTGGCGTGCCGCACCAGGCGGAACTGTCGGCCGACGCCCCGAGTTGCCCGTCACGGTTCTCCTGGAACAGATACACATAACTGCCCCACAGGGCCGCCATCAGCAACACTGCGACCAGCCCTAATACTTTCTTGCCCGCGCTCAAACCAGACTCCTTTCTTTGACCCGCTTCCTTATGAGGCGCGGACTCTATCAAAACGGGGTCCCCGGCCAAAGCAAAAAGTCGTGTGGTTGTCAGCGGCGCCGAAACAACGGTCGTGGCTCGATCACCGAGCGGCCATACAACACACTCATACCGGCGAGACCCTTGAGCGCGTCTTCGGCGGACTTGTCCTCGCGCACCGCGAAGCTGTCGAAACCGCACTGGCGCATGTGGCTGAGTTGATCGCGCAGGACATCGCCAACCGCGCGCAACTCGCCGGTCCAGCCCAATCGGGTACGCAGCAAATACGCCTGGCTGTAACCACGACCGTCGCGAAAACTCGGGAAATCCAGCGCAATCAGCGGCAGTTGGTCGAACCACGGCTTAAGGCTTTCCACCTCATCGTCCGGCCCCAGCCACACGCCCTGCTGCCCGGGCTCCTCCAGCCAGCAGGCCAGCGGCACTATCACCGGACCTGAAGGTAGTCCGGCGGCTGGATCCCTGACCAGGGTCCACGGATCGGCGCTATCGATCCGCGCCACACCGGCCTCCAGTCGTAGCAGATTGTTCATGCCGAGACCTCCAGCAACTTCGGATAGACCGCTTCCTTGAACGGCTCCAGACCAAGGCGCTGCAACGTGTCGACGAACAGTTCCTCACTCTCGCGGTAACGCACGAACGTGGCGATGATCCGCTCGATCACGTCGGGCACCTCAGCCGCGCTGAAGGACGGTCCGATCACTTTGCCCAACGCGCTGTTCTTGCCCTGAGCGCCGCCGAGGGTGATCTGGTACCACTCGCTGCCGTTCTTGTCGACGCCAAGAATGCCGATATTGCCGATGTGGTGGTGGCCGCAGGCGTTCATGCAACCGGAAATATTGAGGCTGATGTCGCCCAGATCATGCAGATAATCCAGGTCGTCAAATCGCGCCTGAATGCCTTGTGCAATGGGGATCGACTTGGCGTTGGCCAACGCACAGAAGTCGCCGCCGGGGCAGGCGATGATGTCGGTCAGCAAACCGACATTGGCACTGCCCAACCCATGCTCGCAAGCCACACGCCAGAGTGTGAACAGCTCCGACTTCCGCACGTCCGGCAGGACGATGTTCTGTTCATGGGCAATGCGGATTTCGCCAAAGCCGAACTGTTCGGACCACGCGGCCACGGCATCCATTTGTTCGCCGGTGACATCGCCCGGCGGCGAAGCGCTGCCCGGTTTGGTCGACAGCACCACACTGGCGTAGCCCGGCACCTTGTGCGGCTGGACGTTGCGCGAGACCCAGCGAGCGAATGCGCTGTTTTCGGCCAGACGGGTGCCGAACTCCAGGTCGGTACTGGACAGCGAACGGTAATCCGGCGGCACGAAGGCACTGGCGACACGCGCATATTCATCGCCGGTCAACTGCGCCGGACCGTCCTTGAGGTGCTGCCACTCCTCCTCCACTTCCCTGGCAAAGGCGTCGATCCCGAGTGCCTTGACCAGAATCTTGATCCGCGCCTTGTACTTGTTGTCCCGCCGACCGTGGCGGTTGTAGACCCGCAGCACCGCTTCGACATACGACAGCAAATGCTGCCACGGCAAGCCTTCGCGAATCTGCAGGCCAAGAATCGGCGTGCGTCCCAAACCACCGCCAACGATCACCCGCAGGAGCATTTGTCCGTCGGCGCCGGGGTAAAGATAAAGGCCGATGTCGTGCATCATGATCGCCGCGCGGTCCTGTACGGCCGAGCAGATGGCAATCTTGAATTTGCGTGGCAGGAACAGGAACTCCGGGTTGATCGTCGACCATTGGCGCAGGATTTCCGCCAGCGGTCGCGGGTCGATCAACTCGTCCGCCGCGACCCCGGCGAAGGCTTCGGTGGTGATATTGCGCACGCAGTTGCCGGACGTCTGGATCGCGTGCATTTCTACCTGGGCCAGGCGTTCGAGGATTTCCGGCACCTGGGCCAGTTCGATCCAGTTGAACTGCATGTTCTGGCGGGTGGTGAAGTGGCCGTAGCCACGGTCGTAATCCCGGGCGATGCTCGCCAGCGTACGCATCTGTTGCGCGCTGAGCGTGCCGTAGGGAATGGCCACGCGCAGCATGTACGCGTGCTTTTGCATGTACAGGCCATTCTGCAAGCGCAACGGCAGGAATTCCTCTTCGCTCAACTCGCCTGCCGTGAAGCGTTCGACCTGATCACGAAACTGCGCAACCCGCTCGAAGACCAGCGCCCGGTCATAGTCGTCGTACTGATACATGTGGCTACCTCATCAGGATGGGACGGGCTCTGTGGCTCGTTTTCGATGAGGCGACTATGAGGGGCACCGGAAAAACATTACAGATTCAGGAGGCCTCAAAAAAACCATATCAGTTTGATGGATCACTACTTAGGTTGATTCGGCATCTCATCAACGATGGGGGCGTAAAGCCTTTTGAAGCGCCAATCGTACGAATCGCCGGCCTTGTTGGTGCCACACTCCCAACTGCACGACCACGTCATCAAGCCTCTGATCCCGTTGCTGTCTTTTACCAGTCGTTTGAGTGCATTTTTCACAAAAGCGGGATCAACTACATACCCGTTGGCGGCTGCATCGATACTGCTGGGCAAGCCGATAACGAATTTGTCGGCAGGGATTTTGGTGAACCCATAAGCACCTGTTACCAATGCGGTGGTCAGGTAGTAGAGGAAATCTTCCTTGCGCACACCATCGTTTTGCGCCAGCCAAGGTGGATTAAGGCCTGGCACATAAAGCCCATCACCGTTCTGGTTGTAGTATTGCGGGGCAATGAAGTCGTAATGGTCCTCCAGCGCTGTCAAATACGGTACGTACTTGCCACTAGTGACCAAGTGCGGAAATTCCGGCGCCATGCTGATGATGAAATGCTTGCCTTCCTTCGCGTAGTGCTCCCTGACCAGCTTCAGCGCGGCGGGAATTACCTTGTTGTTATCGGCAAAGTCGATAGCGGCCTGCTCCAGATCGATGTCCAGCCCATCAAAACCATAGACTTCCGCCAATCGGATAATTTCAGTGGCAAGCGCCTGTTCCTGACCGTTGCGCAGTTCAATGTGAGCATCGGCGCCCCCCAGTGAAATCAGCACCGCGCGACCTTGCTTGTTGAGTACGCCAACCTGACGCCGAAACTCCACATCGGTTTGGTTGTATGGCTTGAATGTCGGGATACCGGCCCCCTTCATGAACGCGACGGCCACAACGTTGTATTCGACGGGGATGTCTTCCAGTTGCACTTCACCCGTCAATCCGCCTTGATACCCGGCACTCGGTCCCCAGTTATGCCAAAAACCCATGAATATCTTTTTCCCGCGAATATCGGGCATCTCGGACGCGTCATCGGCAGGCGCCTTGGGGCCTGTATAAGTGAAAGTTGTCATTGGTTCACCCTTGAGTTCAGAACATCCTGTATGAAAGTGCCCCTCCTGATCGCCATGACCGGCAGGGCTGACTTGCCTTGAACGCAACCACTGGAACTCACCACTACCCAATGCGTCAGCGGGTTTATTAAACCGCTGGATTCAATCCGCCGATACTGTCAACTCTGACAGGTACGGCGCCTTTATCTGATCCGTATTAATTGCGCTTTCCTGAATCTGTTTTGTTTTCGATGAGGTTTCTACAGTTCACGGCATGCCAGTCCGGGTGGCCTGGCAAGACTTTGCAACCGTGGAAGCATTGACCATGAGCACAGCAACAATCGGACAGGCCTATAACTACAAGGTCGTCCGCCAATTCGTCGTGGCGACCATTTTCTGGGGCGTCGTGGGGATGGCGATGGGGGTGTGGATCGCCTCGCAACTGGTGTGGCCCGAGATGAACCTCGACCTGCCGTGGACCTCGTTCGGGCGTTTGCGTCCGCTGCACACCAGCCTGGTGATTTTCGGCTTTGCCGGCAGCGCGCAGTTCGCCGCCAGTTATTACGCAGTGCAGCGTACCTGCCAGGTGCGGCTGTACTCGGACACCCTCGCCGCCTTTACCTTCTGGGGTTGGCAATCGGTCATCGTGGTGATGCTGATCACCCTGCCGCTGGGCTACACCACTACCAAGGAATACGCCGAGATCGAGTTCTCCGGCGCGGTGTGGATGACCGTGGTCTGGGTGGCGTACGCCGTCGTGTTTTTCACCACAGTGGTGCAACGCAAGACCCATCACATTTACGTCGGCAACTGGTTTTTCGGTGCATTCATCGTGGTGATCGCCATGTTGCACGTGGTCAATCACCTGTCGATTCCGGTGGACTGGTTCAAGTCTTACCCGGTGTATTCCGGCGCCACCGACGCCATGGTGCAGTGGTGGTACGGGCACAACGCGGTGGGTTTCTTCCTGACCACCGGGTTCCTCGGGATGATGTATTACTTCGTGCCGAAACAGGTCGGGCGGCCGGTGTATTCCTATCGCTTGTCCATCGTGCATTTCTGGGCGCTGATCACCCTGTACATCTGGGCCGGCCCGCACCATTTGCACTACACCGCGTTGCCGGACTGGGCGCAGTCGTTGGGCATGGCCATGTCGCTGATCCTGTTGGCGCCGAGCTGGGGCGGGATGATCAACGGCATGATGACGCTCTCGGGTGCCTGGCATAAATTGCGCACCGATCCGATTTTGCGTTTTCTGGTGCTGTCGCTGGCCTTCTACGGCATGTCGACCTTCGAGGGGCCGATGATGGCGATCAAAACCGTGAACGCCCTCTCCCACTACACCGACTGGACCATCGGCCACGTGCACGCCGGCGCCCTCGGCTGGGTGGCGATGATCACCTTCGGTGCGGTCTACCACATGATTCCGAAAGTCTTCGGCCGCGAGCAGATGTACAGCACGCCGCTGATCAACCTGCATTTCTGGCTGGCGACCATCGGCACCGTGTTGTACATCGCCTCGATGTGGGTCAACGGCATCACCCAGGGCCTGATGTGGCGCGCGATCAACGACGACGGCACGCTGACCTACTCCTTCGTCGAAGCCTTGCAGGCCAGTCATCCGGGATTTGTGGTGCGGTTTGCCGGTGGCGTGTTCTTCCTCAGCGGCATGCTGTTGATGGCTTACAACGCCTGGCGCACGGTACGGGTTTCCGACGTGGCGATGGCTGAACGTGATGCACGGATTGCCTGAGGCGAGGGGCTGAAATGTTCGAGATCGTGTTGAATATCGTGGGGGTTGCGGGGCTTTGGCTGGCGGTCGAGTACTGCCTGAAGCAGCAGACGGCAGAAAGTCTGGAGGAAGCGAGCCTGATCCCGTTTGCCGATGACCCGGAGGTGGCACGACGGGTGGAGTTGGCGACGGGGAAAGTAGTGAAGGCGGTTGCGCCGGAAGTGGCAAAGCCCGGTTGGGTGAATCTGGATATGTGATTCGAAGCTGATGACCCCATCGCTGGCAAGCCAGCTCCTACAAGTGCGACGCATCCCCTGTAGGAGCTGGCTTGCCAGCGATGGCGGTCTCGGATCAGCCGCGATCTCTAGGGATCAGACTCTGCAACTGCTGCGCCAGGAAATTCGCGTCGAAGGCAAAGGTGTCCGGGTCCTTCAAACCATTGGTCTTGCGCCATTGCCAGCTGCTCGATGGCGGCAGGCACACCAGCGAAATGCTGCCATATCGCGCGGCGGTCAGGCCCATCACCGCCAGGGAAATCTGCCCACCGGTACCCATGACGTCCGGCACGAACTCCACGGGTTTGCCGGCGATCACGATGCCCAGTTTCTCGGTCTTGAACGTTGACGTCTCGACCGGAACGCTCGGCCCCGAGGCAACATACGCCTCGCGACTGACTTCCAGCAGGTTCGGCGCCCGGACCGGTTCCAGCCATTGCTGGATCTGATCGAACAGCTCGCCAATGCGCGTCGCCCACACGGCCGATTGCGACTCGAACAGTTGTTTTTTGTGCGCTTCGCTGTCTGCGTAGTGGCGAAGCATCTCGCCCAGTTGCTGTACGTCGTCCATTGCGGTGTTCCTTTGGTTGAAGCAGTGCTGCGGACTTTGAGCATGGCAGATGCGCGCGGCGGGCGTACGACTAAAAGCGTGAGCGGTATTGGCTGGGGGTCATGGCGAGGAATTTGCGGAAGGCACTGCCCATGTGCGACTGGTGGGTGAAACCGGCATCAATGGCGATGTCAGCCAGGCTCAGCCGGGTGTGCTCGATCATCCGCCGTGCCGCCTGCAGTCGTACTTCAACGAGGTAAGCGTGCGGTGTCAGGCCGATGGCGCGGGTAAAGTCGCGCAGAAAGCGCAGCTCGTTCTGGCCGTAGGCCGTCGCCAGTTGTTGCAGCGTGAGGGGCTGATGGAATTGTCCGGCGATCAGGTCCAGCACTTGGGCGAGTGCGGCTGGCGCGGGCCGATGAGCCATTTCGACCTGCGGTTGCGCCAAACCCACAAATCCCAGGGCACATTGCTCCAGTGCCAGAAAGTCGGGGTGTGGCGCGAGTAACAAACGCCGCACTTCGCGCGCCGGGCTCAGCGCCTGTCGATTGCCGCAAGACTGTACGCGATGGCCAACGGCGGGCAATTGCTCATCGGCAAACGATTCGTCCAGCTGCATCAGCAAGTATTCGCCGCCGGTGGACGATTCGGAAAACACTTCGACGCCCACCGGCGTATACGCCAGAACACCGGGCAACGTATCGAAATCCACCCGCCGATCCGAGTCAATCGCGTGCACACCCTGCTGGCGCTCCAGCGTCACCCCGAGGGTGCGCGACTGCGCCGGATCGCGGGCGCTGTAAGCGGCACGGGGCAGAAGTTGCAAGCTGACTTTAGCGCCCGGAAGCCGTTGGCTCAGCATGTGAAATTTCCTGATAGAAAGCCGTGAAGCGCCACGGGATACTCCCAGACAAAGGGTTGCCATCAACAGGAGCACGCCATGCGCACCATCGGCCTTATCGGCGGCATGAGCTGGGAGTCCAGCGCCGAGTATTACCGCCTCATCAACCAACAGGTACGCGACCGGCTCGGGCCGTTGCGTTCGGCGAAACTGCTAATGTACAGCGTCGACTTCGGGCCTGTCGAACAGGCCCAGCATGCCGGCCGCTGGGATGATGCGGCGCTGATTCTGGTGGATGCCGCGCGGCGGCTGGAGGCTGGCGGCGCCGATTGCGTGGTGCTTTGCACCAACACCATGCACAAGGTCGCCGGGCAGATTCAGGCGGCGATCAACATTCCGTTCCTGCACATCGCCGATCCGGCCGGACAAGCGGCGGTGGATGCCGGCGCGCTGAACGTCGGGTTGCTGGGGACTGCGTTTACCATGGAACAGGACTTTCTCAAGGAACGCCTGACGTCGATGGGGCTGACCGTACTGGTGCCGGAGGCGAAGGAGCGCCAAGCCGTGCACCGGATCATCTACGACGAGTTGTGCGTCGGGGTGATCAGCGAGGCCTCACGCCGGATTTATCAGCAGGTGATCGAATCCCTGCGCCAGCGCGGCGCCCAGGTCATCATCCTCGGTTGCACCGAAATCGGCCTGCTGATCAAACCCGAACACAGCGCCCTGCCCCTGCTCGACACCACCGAACTGCATGCGCAGGCAGCGGTGGCGTTTGCACTGGGCGAGTGAATCAACCCGCCTTGGGCGTGCGACGCAGACGCGCCATGCTCAAGGTGTCCACCAACACTCCGTCACGCACGGCGTAGTCCCGAAACAGGCCTTCGGTTTCAAAACCAAACTTGCGGTACAAACCGATGGCTGCTTCGTTGTCGGCGTACACCGACAGCTCGACCCGTTGCAGATTCATCCAGTTGTCGGCGATGTCCAGCGCGGTGGCCAGCAGCTTCGAGCCAACACCCTTGCCCTGCCACGCCTCAGAGACTCCCATGCCGAAATTGGCGGCATGGCTGCGGCGGATGCGCGAAAACTGCTCAAGACCGATGTTGCCGATCACCGTCCCCTGATGCAGCGCCACCAGCTGTACATGCCGTTCGTTGCCCGGATCCAGGCGTTTGCGCCAGACCTCGATGGACTGAAACGGCATTTGCAGCACTTGCCGGGTAATCGCTGGCTCGTTGTAAAGCGCGGTGATGCCTTCGAGGTGGGATTCGTTGAAGCGTTCAAGCGTAATGACAGCGTCAGTGACGGGCATGGGTGATTCATCCTTGATACAGACATGGCCGCTCACTCTACAACGCAATCTTCCAGCATGACGAATACCAAATGTAGGAGTGAGACCGGATTGCCGGCGATAGCGTCCGGACAGTCAACATCAATGTTGAATGTTATGGCCCTATCGCCGGCAAGCCGGTCTCACTCCTACAGTAGGTATTGCTCAGGCTTCGAACCACTCCCGGCGCTCATTGAAGGTGTTTTCAATCAGTTCGACGATCATCTGCACCTGAGCTTCATCCTGCGACTGCGCATTGACTGCCATCCATACCTGGCGGTGCATCGGTTGGCCAAACAACCCCGGCAACGCGATAAGGCCACGGTCGAAGTGCCTGATATATCCAGGCAGCAAACCGATACAGGCGCTGCATCGGATCATCTCCAGCATCAGCTCGTAGGCATGCAGCTGCACCACCCCGGCGAGGCGCTGATCCACCAGCGCATTCCACGGCACAAAGCTCTCGACCTGACGATGAGGCTGCCATTGCACCAACAGGAAATCAGCTAGGTCATCAAGGTTGTCCGGGCGTGACGCAGTGCGTGAATAACGCTTGGCAATGTGCGGCAGGTAGTCGAGCCGCGCCAGGCGTTGCGGCTCGCCGACGGCAAAACTCGGGCCCGGCAGCGGTGAATCGGTGCCCGCCAGCCACACCACCACATCGGCGCTGACGGCGCGCAGGGCCAGCTCGCTGTCGAGGGAAATGATCTCCAGACGCACACTGGCGTTGCGGCGCAGCAAGGCCACCAGGTCGCGACCGAGGATGTCATGCAGGATCGATTCGGCGACGGCCAGGCGCACCAAGGGCTGTTCGATCACCGGCAAGTCGCGTTCATGGGCCAAGGCAATCAACTGCGCCTGAAGCTGCAAGCCTTCACGACTGAGGGCGACGCCATTGTCGCCATGGCTGAACAGCGAGCACTGCAGGTGCGCTTCGAGTTGCGCCAACTGCTTGCGCAGCAACGTCGCCTTGATGTTGAGACTGCGCGACGCCTGCATGAAACAACCGCAGCGGGCACTGACCATGAACGCTTGCGCCAGTTGCGGTTCAAGCGCGGCGGCCTGCGCATGTATGGATGACGAGGTGTCTACCGGCGAGCGGTATTCGGCAGGGCTTTGGCGCCCGGCGGTTTCCATGAATGACATCAATGACTCCCTGTCGATCTGTCCTTTGAAAACCTCATCCTGCGCAACGTTCATGAACCTGATGTGACAGCGTCCTCACGCGCTGGGGGTCTGGCGGAAACTCACCGCCAGGCGATTCCAGCTGTTGATGGTGGTAACGGCGATGGTCAGGTCGACCATCTCGCTCTCGCTGAACTGTTCCCGGGCCTGGGCGTAGACGTCGTCCGGCACATGGCTTTGCGAGAGCAAGGTGACCGCTTCGGTCCAGGCCAGCGCCGCGCGCTCGCGCGGGTTGAAAAAGCCGCTGTCGCGCCAGACCACAATCGAATACAGACGCCGGTCGGTCTCGCCGAGGCGTCGCGCGTCCACCGAGTGCATGTCGGTGCAGAAGGCGCAGCCGTTGAGCTGCGAGGCGCGGATCTTGATCAGGTGCAGCAGCGCCGGCTCGATGCTCAGGTTGCTGGTCAGCGCCTCCATGGCGATCATGGCTTTCATCGCTTTGGGCGACGCGCTGTAGTAATCCAGACGGGAAGTCATGGCGTGCCTCGTGGATTGATAGATGTTTTCACGGTAGGCGCTGATGCGCCGGCGATACAGATCCAATTGCGCGAAATACCGGTGGACCACTCCGAGCAGACCAATCCGCGGTTTTTCCCCCACGCAACTTCTGCACGGCGGCGCATGCGGGTAATCTGGCGCGACGCACACGCGCCTTAACCGCCCAGGAGCCCCGCCGGTATGGAACTTCATGTTGTCATCAACGGCCGCAAGGACCTGGCAGGCCAGTTGTACAACCAACTGCGCAGCGCCATCGAATCCGGTCGCCTGGCAGCCGGGACGCAACTGCCGCCCAGCCGTCTGCTGGCCGAACAACTGGGCATCTCGCGCAAGACCATTTCCGACACGTATGCGCAACTGACCTATGAAAACTTCCTGACCGGGGTGATCGGCAAAGGCACCTACGTCAATGCCCGGACGGCAAAAACGCAGCCCAAGCAAAGCCATTCGCAGTTGGCGAGTGCCGAAGTCATCGAGTCATGGCGCAATTTGCCGGTGTTTTTGCGTCACCCGACGCTGGAAGGCTCGCTGCGTTATGACTTCATCGGTGGCGCCACCAGCAAGGGCCAGTTTCCGCAGGACGATTGGCGGCGCTGTACCTCCCACGCGCTGCGTCAGATGTCCGGTTCCAAAGGCTTCTACAGCTTGCCTGAAGGCCTGCCGGCGCTGCGCAATGCGATCGCCCGGCACATCGCGTTTTCCCGTGGGGTGAATTGCCAGGACGAAGACGTGGTGGTGTGCAACGGCGCGCAACAAGCGCTGGACCTGATCTCCCGCGTGATCACGCGCCCCGGCAGCATCGTCGCCATGGAAGATCCCGGTTACCCGCCCGCGCGCCTGCTGTTCGGCAGCCACGGCGCCACGGTGATCGGCGTACCGGTCGACGAAGACGGCATCCAGGTCGACAAAATCCCTCTGGGCACCCGGCTGATTTATGTCACGCCGTCCCACCAGTTTCCGCTCGGCATGCCGATGAGCCAGGCACGTCGCGTGGCGCTGCTGGAGCGCGCCTACGAGTTGGGCGCGATCATCATCGAGGACGATTACGACAGCGAATTCCGCTACGAAGGCCGGCCCACCGACTCGCTGCAAAGCATGGATGAACGCGGGATCGTCGCCTACGTCGGGACCTTTTCGAAAACCCTGCTGCCGGAACTGCGCCTCGGCTACGCGATTTTGCCGCCGGCGATTCTCGAAGCGGTGATCCGCGCCAAGCAACTCACCGACCTGCACACCTCCACCCTGCCCCAATGGGCACTGGCCAAATTCATCGCCGAAGGCTGCCTGCTCAAGCACATCCGGCGCTGTCACACGATCTACGCCGGGCGTCGCGAACGCATCCTCACACGCATCGCCGGTGACCTGTCACCCTGGCTCGAAGCGATCCCGAGTACGGCGGGTTTCCACATGGTGCTTATGTGCAAAGTGCCTATCGATATGCCATTGCTGATCGAACTGGCGAAAAAGGTCGAAGTCGGGCTGTATTCCATCGATACCTTTTACTACCAGCGGGCCCCACAGGCCGGGCTTCTCATGGGGTTTGGCGCCATTGAAACCCTGGACATCGACACCGCGCTGGACCGCTTGCGTGACATTTTTCAGCAAATCGCCTGAGCGATTGGTCTGGGTTTTTATCCGGCAATTGGCTATTGGCGGTCCGCAAGTGCAGGCCTATCCTCGTAAGCGTTATCCCTCAATGAGCAGGATTCGTCCGGCCTGATTCAGGAGTGTGAGCAATGTCCAACGAAGTGATCAACACCGTAAAGGTGCAGGCCGCAGCCGGCCGCTCGGACGAACTGGGTAAGCAACTGCAAAAGATTGTCGAAACCCTGCGTGAACAACCGGGCTGCGAATCCTATATGGTCGACCGCTGCCCCGAGGACAGCAACCGCTGGAACGTCAGCGCCCGCTGGCAATCGGAAGCGGCCATGCAATCGCATTTCAACACCCCACAGGCGCAAGGTTTCATCGACCTGATCGATTGCCAATTGGCGAACGCCGTGGACTTCAACAGCTTCCCGATCCGTTAACCCCCCCCTGTAGGAGCCGGCTTGCTGGCGATAGCATCACCTCGGTGTACCTGATGCACCGCGGTGATGCGATCGCCAGCAAGCCGGCTCCTACAAGGCGATCCATTCACCTCGGTGTGCCTGATGCACTGCGGTGATGCTATCGCCGGCAAGCCGGCTCCTACAGGCGACCATTCACCTCGGTGTGCCTGATGCACTGCGGTGATGCTATCGCCGGCAAGCCGGCTCCTACAGGTTTTGCATTGCCTTGCGTAAATCCGGATTGGTCCCCTGACCTTCTGCTGAATTGGCTGTTTGATTGCGGTCACTGGCGGACTAACGTTGTTTGCGACAACTAACCCTCCGCAGGTGATGAATCATGAAAGTTTTGCGTTTATTGGCCACCCCGCTTGCCGTCCTCGCCCTGAGCGTTTCTGCCTCGGCATTCGCCCACGACCCTTCGGAAAAAGTCACGATTCTGCAAGATGAAGTACTGAAAAACGTCCCGGGCAAAAAGGCGCTGATGATCGAAGTCGATTACAAGCCGGGCCAGTCCTCCATCGCCCACAAGCACGAAGGCACCGCGATGGCGTATGTGATTTCGGGCTCGATCACTTCCCAGGTGAAAGGCGAGCAACCGAAAACCTACAAGGCTGGCGAGTACTGGTATGAAGCCGCCGGTTCGGAGCATCTGGTCTCGAAAAATGCCAGCGCAACCAAGCCGGCCAAACTCCTGGTGTTCATGGTGTTGTCCCCCGACGAGAAAGTGTTGATCCCATTGGAAAACTGATAGCTGAACGTACAGCCATAAATAAACAGGCCCGAATCGAAAGTTCGGGCCTTTTTATTGCCCGACGCAATTAACCGACAACTTTTAAACCAAACAAGACTATTGGCACCTGACAAGTTCATGAATTGGCTATTTCATTCAGCCGCCACAGGTTTAGTCTGAAGTCACTGCCAACACCGGCAACTTTAACTTCCGACTCAAGTTGTTTCACTGGAGAGACACCCATGAAACTTGCACTTGTCAGCACCTTGTCGCTTGCCGCTGTTTTAACCGGTTGCTCAATTCCCACTGCACCGACGGCAGTTTCTTCACTCGACGGTATCTTCAGCACACCCGTCGGCCGCAGCAGCGCCACCCATGTCGCCAGCGGCGGTCAGGTCTCGCTGGGCATCGTCTACAGCCGCAACACCCAGACCAACCGCGCCTACCTGCAGGACTATCAGGCCAATGCCGGCACCGGTTTCGGCCAGAGCCTGCTGGTGCAACCGATTCACGATGCCTACGTCGCCACCTCCAAACCCGACCTGGCGGTGGATTGGGTCAAGGCCTCGTTGCAGCGCCAGTTCGGCTCGGTCACGGTGTACCCGGACATGCAAAGCCTCAGGGCGGCGAAACCGGACGTGGTCGCGATTGTCGACACCCGCAGCCAATTGATCACCTCACGCAGTTCGGATATCAAGGCCGATGTAAGTGCGGACTTTTATGATGCCAACTTCAATTACATCGGCACTGCGCAAGGGCATGACGCCAAAGCATTGAGCCCGGTGTGGGCGGACTATAAACGCAGCGAAGAGATCGTGGCGGATATTAATGAACAGCAGAATGTGCAAGTTCGGGCATTGCAGAAGTTTGACCATTCGCTCAGTAATTTATTGACCAGGCCGACAGATAAAGTGTCGATGATTGATAATAACGCTGGCGGGAAGTTGTATTGAGGCAGATGGCCCCATCGCCAGCAAGCCGGCTCCTACAGATTTTATGTCGTTCGCAGCTCCTGTGATCGACACAAAATCTGTAGGGGCCGGCTTGCTGGCGATGAGGCCCGCCCGGACACCACAAACATTCAGACAAAAAAAGCCCCGCATCTCTCAATGCGGGGCTTTTTCATTCAGCGACTGATCAGGCCGCCGGTTCCAGCTCGGCACTGGCGGTGACAGCAGCGGCAGGCACCACCGCTTGGCCGCTCAACGCCAGGTCCAGCAACTCACGGTTGGCTACCGCATACATCGCGTAGTCAGTGCCGCTCGCCGCACGGATTTCCACCAGCATGGCGCGCCAGCGTTCGATCATGCTTTCGTTCTCTTCCATCCACAGCGCCAGGCGTGTTTCCACATCCTGAGTGCCGTCGCCCTGTTGCAGGACGGAGATGGTGATCGCACGTTGCTGCCAGTCGACGTCATCGCGGAACGCTTCACGGGCCAAGGCCTGCCAGTTGTTTTCAACCGGCAGAGCGCTGATCTGTTGCAGGTACCAGGTGACGTCCAGCGCGCTGCCCACGGCGAAGTAAGCTTTCGCCACGTCCGCAGGGTTCTGGCCGGTCACGTCGGAGGCCTCGATGATCGGCAGCAGCGTGTACAGGTGCGAAGTACCAGCCACCATGCGCGCCAGCAACTCCGGCACACCGGCTTCGACGTACGCCTGATAACGGGACTGCCAGTTTTCGTGGATCTCGCCGCTCAGCAGTTCGTCGAGCTTGAGACCCAACTCCTTCAGGTGCGGACCGAAATGCGCAACGTCACGGGCAGCGTTCTGCTCGTTGCGGCGGGCACGCAGGAACCAGCGCGTAGCGCGACGGCCCAGACGCATCAGCTCGTCCATCAGCTCCAGTTGTACGTCAGCGGAAACCTGGTAATCCAGGGCCTCTATCTGCCGGAACCAGTGCGGGAGATGGAAGATGTCACGCACGATCACGTACGCACCGGCCACGTTCGCCGGGCTCATGCCGGTCGACTCTTTGAGTCGCTGAACGAAGGTGATGCCCATGTGGTTCACCAGATCGTTGGCGATCTGAGTGCTGACGATCTCGCGCTTCAGACGGTGACGACGCATGGCCTCGGAGAACTTGCTCACCAGTGTTGGCGGGAAAGCAGTTTCCATGTCGCGGGTCAGGTAGTCGTCGTCCGGTACACGGGAGTCCAGCAACTGCGCCTTGAGGTCGATCTTGCTGTAGGAGATCAGCACCGACAGCTCGGCACGGGTCAGGCCGTGGCCTTCCGCGAGGCGTTCGTTGATCGCGTCTTCCGACGGCAGGAACTCGATGGCGCGATCCAGCTTGCCACGGCCTTCCAGATCGTTCATCAGGCGCTTGTATTCGGCAATCCGCACGAAGGCACGACGGGCCGCCAGGGACAGGGCCTGAGTCTGCTTGTAGTTGTTGCCCAGCACCAGGTTGCCGACTTCGTCGGTCATGCTCGCCAGTAACTGGTTACGTTGCTTGTCGGTCATGTCACCGGCGTGAACCACTTCGTTCAGCAGGATCTTGATGTTCACTTCGTGGTCGGAGCAATCCACGCCACCGGCGTTGTCGATGAAGTCGGTGTTGGAACCGCCGCCATTGAGGCCGAATTCGACACGACCCAATTGGGTCATACCGAGGTTACCGCCCTCGCCCACGACTTTGCAGCGCAGTTCGTTGCCGTTCACACGCAGCGCATCGTTGGCCTTGTCGCCGACATCGGCGTGGCTTTCACTGCTTGCTTTGACGTAAGTACCGATACCGCCGTTCCACAACAGGTCTACCGGTGCCTTGAGCAAGGCATTCAGCAGTTCGGTCGGGGTCAGCTTGTCGGCCTGAATGTCGAAGCGCTCTTTCATCTGCGGGGAAATCGCGATGCTCTTCGCGCTGCGCGAGAAGATCCCGCCGCCTTCCGACATGATGCTGGTGTCGTAATCCGACCATGCCGAACGTGGCAGATCGAACAGGCGCTGACGCTCGGCGAAGCTGTTCGCTGGCTCAGGGTTCGGATCGATGAAGATGTGCAAATGGTTGAACGCAGCGACCAGTTGCAGCTTGTCGGACATCAGCAAGCCGTTACCGAACACGTCACCGGCCATGTCGCCGACGCCCACTACCGTGATGCTGTCTTCCTGGACATTGATGCCGCGTTCGCGGAAGTGACGTTGTACGCCAACCCACGCGCCTTTGGCGGTGATGCCCATTTTCTTGTGGTCGTAACCGGCAGAACCGCCGGAGGCGAACGCGTCACCCAGCCAGAAACCGTAGTCGATGGCGATGCCGTTGGCGATGTCGGAGAAGGTTGCAGTGCCCTTGTCCGCAGCGACTACCAGGTACGGGTCATCGTCGTCATGACGCACGACGTTGGCCGGTGGTACCAGTGCGCCGTCTTTCAGGTTGTCGGTGATGTCCAACAGGCCCGAAATGAAGATGCGGTAGCAGGCGATGCCTTCGGCCGCGATCTCGTCACGGCTGCCGCCCAGAGGCAGGCGACGCGGCAGGAAGCCGCCCTTCGCGCCGACTGGCACGATGACCGAGTTCTTCACTTGCTGGGCTTTTACCAGACCCAGGACTTCGGTACGGAAGTCTTCTTCACGGTCAGACCAGCGCAGACCACCGCGAGCCACGTTGCCGAAGCGCAGGTGCACGCCTTCGACGCGAGGCGAGTAGACGAAGATTTCGAATTTCGGTACCGGCTTCGGCAGCTCTGGAATCTGGTGCGGGTTGAACTTGAAGCTGAAGTAGGACTTGTTCTGACCGTGTGCATCGGTCTGGTAGAAGTTGGTCCGCAGGGTCGCTTTGATCAGGTCGAGGTAACGACGCAGGATGCGGTCTTCGTTCAACACCTGGACGTCGTCCAGTGCTGCCAGAATCGCGTGTTCCAGACGTTGCTGCTTGTCTTCCAGATCGTCGGTGGCCAGCTTGCGCGCCAGGTAGAAGCGGGTCTTGAACAACCGGGTCAACTCGCGAGCGATGTCGGTGTGGTTGTTCAGGGTGCTGGCGATGTAGCCGAGGTCGAAGCCCAGGCGAATCTGCTTCATGTAGCGTGCGTAGGCACGCAGCAGCGCAACATCGCGCCATGGCAGGCCGGCGGTCAGTACCAGACGGTTGAATGCATCGTTCTCGGCATCGCCACGCACGATGTGGACGAAGGCGTCCTGCAAGGTGTCGTTGAGTTGCTGGATGTCGAGTTCCAGGCCTTCGGCGGCGGTGAACGCGAAATCGTGAATCCAGAACTCGCGGCCATTGTTGTGACGCAGGCGATACGGAAACTCACCCAGCACACGCAGGCCGAGGTTTTCCAGGATCGGCAACACGTCGGACAGGGCCAGCGGGGTATCGGCGTGATACAGCTTGCAGTGCAGCTCGCGCTGGCCGGAGACCTGACCCAGTGGCTGATAGAAGCTCATCACCAATGGATTTTTTTCGTTCAGGCTCAGCAGGTGCTGCATGTCGACCACAGCCGAATGCGCAGCGAAACGCTCGCGATAACCGGCCGGGAAGCCTTTCGGGAAGTCCGCCAGCACGTTGGTGCCGTGGGCTTCGCCGAAGCTTTCCACCACCAGGCTGGCGTAATCGTCCTGCCAGCTGCGGCAGGCCTGGATCACTTCGTTTTCCAGTTGCAGCGGGTCGATGTCCAGACGGTTCTTCGGATCGACGCGCAGAATCAGTTGCACGCGGGCCAGTACGGACTCGGAGAAGAAGGTCCAGAACTCGCAGTCCGAGGCTTTCAGGCGATCCATCAGCACTTGCTGGATCTTCTGGCGCACTTCGGTGGAGTAGATGTCACGCGGCACGTAGGCCAGGCAGTAGCAGAAACGGCCGTACGGGTCTTTGCGCAGGAACACGCGAATCTTGTTGCGTTCCTGGATCTGCACGATCGACATCACGGTGCTGAACAGCTCGTCGACCGGGGTCTGGAACAGGTCATCACGCGGCAGCACTTCGACCACCTGCGCCAGTTCCTTGCCCAGGTGAGCCTTGGCCTGGAAGCCGGAGCGGCGTTCGATCTCTTCGACCTTGCGGCGGATGTACGGAATGACCCGCACGCTCTCGCCATACACCGACGAGGTGTACAGGCCCATGAAACGGCATTCCTTGATGACCTTGCCGTCAGCGTCGATCTCGCGGATCGACACGTAGTCCGGGTAAGCCGGACGGTGTACGCGGCTTGGGTGCGCAGCCTTGGCGAACGACAGCAGGGTAGGTTCGCGCAGGTAGTTCACGGCGTAGTCTTCGATGCGCAGGTCATCGTAGGTCAGGCCGGTGCGCAGCAGTTTGGTCAGGCCGAGGAAGGAATTCTGGTCGTAAACGATGTGGCCGCCATCGGCTTCATCCTGAACCACGAACTCTTCGTAGCCGAGGAAGGTGAAATGGTTGCCCACCAGCCATTCCAGGAAGCTTTTGATTTCAGCTTTTTCTTCGCCGTCGACCGCAAATTTGCTGTTGTCGAGGCCGGTCAGGATTTCCTGGACCTTGGCTTTCATCGGCTCGAAATCGGCGACCGCGACGCGGACTTCACCGAGAACCTGTTCCAGCTCTTTGCTCAGGACATTCAGTTCTGCGGTGTTCGCGCAACGGTCGATTTCCAGGTACATCAGGGATTCTTGCAGGATCCCTTCGCCCTGGGTGCCTTTAGGCAGGATTTCCAGCAACTCGCCTTTGCTGCCGCGACGCACGCTCAGCACAGTGGTTTGCAGAGTATGAATGCTGTAGCCGCGACGGTTCAGCTCGGTACGCACCGAGTCCACCAGGAAAGGCAGGTCGTGATGCAGCACTTCGACCGCGGTGTGGGTCGACTGCCAGCCGTGGCGTTCGTAATCAGGGTTGAAGACGCGAACCTGCGGTTGCGCGTGATCGAAGCGCTCAAGCAGGCGCCACGCAGAAAGGGTGCAGCCGGCGAGGTCGGACAGCCGACGCTGGGTCAGCTCGTCAAGGGAAATGATGCCGAAGAATTGTTCAGCGAACAGCGCCACTTGTGGCAGTGCCTGTTCACTGATGTGCTGCGCCAGTGCCGCTTGCAGTTGGTGCTGGAAGTCGGCTTTGCTGGCTGCGGTGAAGAACGCCATCTGTGGTACTCCGCTTGGGCTTGTTATTGATGGAAGCGTCGCGTGCAAAACCCCTTTCGGGGCGATCCGTCACCCGGTTCCTGATTCTCGGGCAGAGGAAACAGGGTGACAGGTGGGTGAAGCTGGACGAGACACTCAGGTCACATTCACCTTCCATGAATGGGCATCTGCAAAAACGACTGGCAGATCGACAGCGCAATGTCTTTACAGGTGCTCATCCGTTGCGCAGCTTAACCAGTGCGGCAAGGCCCGTGCTTGCAGCGCTGCGACATATTCGGTCATCGGCACGCAGCCAACGCCCTGCGTATCGGACAACACTAGCAGTCGTGTAGGAAATTGGGTGTTTTATGCCCGGATTTACAGCACCTTCGTGCCAGAAATGACCAACAGCGCCCCGAATGTTCACGTCACATTCTCTGACAGTCAGCCGAGCAGAAATTCCCGAGGGCTGGCAGAATTGCCTTTTGTTGTGTTCACAACGCTCGCCGAGCCAGGAAATACCCATGAAAATGACCACCGCCCTGTTGATCGTCAACCCGTGTGACGAGGAAGAAGACAACATGGCCATGCTCGCCTGCCACAGCGATCAGGGTGAAATGTTCCTGATGAGCCGCTACCCGGACGAGGACGAGCTGGAGATCACCCTTGATGGCGAACCTTCAACACTGGACGGCGTGAAAGTGACGCTGAGCCCTACCCGCTTGCTGATCGAAATCGCTGCGGCGGATGCGGATGCGCTGAATGGTGATGATTCGCTGGAAATCATTCACAGCACTGATGCGGCGGATTTGGCCGAAGTAGAAGAAACGTTGCAGAACATTCTCAAGGGTACTGGCACCTATATAAGCGAGATTTGATGGTGCCTTGACTGGCCTCATCGCGAGCAGGCTCACTCCTACAATTGATCGTCGTACACCGTCAATGTAGGAGTGAGCCTGCTCGCGATGGGGCCGGCACAGCCACCCAATCACTCCCCTGCTACAAATCTCCAACAATTCCCCCGATCATTTCCTGCACTTTGCACAAAATGCCGTTAGTCGCCGCCCCCCGCGATAGATTAAAGTAACGCCCCCAGCCCTGGCGTTATTCGAACGTCTTCGGTCACCCTTTCCAGGAACAGTCATCGATGGAACATCGTGAAGCGCTGCTCGCGCTGCGAACCTTTCTTTCAACGCAGATTCTCGGCCAGGAAAAACTCATCGAGCGCTTGCTCATCGCCCTGCTTGCCGACGGCCACATGCTGGTCGAGGGCGCTCCCGGCCTGGCCAAGACCAAGGCTATCAAAGAACTCGCCGAAGGCATCGAAGCCCAGTTCCATCGCATTCAGTTCACCCCCGACCTGCTGCCTGCCGACATCACCGGCACGGAAATCTATCGCCCGGAAACCGGCAGTTTCGTGTTCCAGCAAGGCCCGATCTTCCACAACCTGGTATTGGCGGACGAAATCAACCGTGCCCCGGCCAAGGTCCAGTCGGCTTTGCTTGAAGCCATGGGCGAGCGTCAGGTCAGTGTCGGGCGCAGCACCTACGAGCTGTCGCCGCTGTTCCTGGTGATGGCCACGCAAAACCCGATCGAGCAGGAAGGCACTTACCCGCTGCCCGAAGCGCAGCTGGACCGCTTCCTGATGCACGTGAAAATCGGCTTCCCGGACGCCACCGTCGAACGCCGCATCCTGCAACAGGCCCGTGGCGAAGCCCTCAACGGCGAAACCAAACCGGAGCGCCGGGTCAGCCAGCAGGCCATTTTCGCCGCCCGCAAGGAAATCCTCGGTCTGTACATGGCTGACGCAGTGGAGGAATACCTGGTGCAACTGGTCATGGCCACGCGCACACCGGCCAAGTTCGACCCGGAAATGGCCGAGTGGATCGCCTACGGCGCCAGCCCGCGCGGTTCGATTGCCCTCGACCGCTGTGCCCGCGCCCACGCCTGGCTGGCCGGTCGCGACTTCGTCAGCCCGGAAGACATTCAAGCGGTGCTGTTCGACGTCTTGCGTCACCGCATCATTCTGTCCTTTGAAGCCGAAGCCGCTGGCATCGACCAGGACCGGGTGGTCCAGCGGATTCTCGACGTCGTAGCCGTCGCTTGACCCCGATGAACGTCATTCTGCCGCCCGAGCCGGGCATCCGCGTCAGCCTCGCCGAGCTGATCGAGATGCGCCATCGTGTGCGTGAAGTGCAGCTGTTTTCCACGCCGAGCCAGCGCAGCCCGCTGATCGGCCTGCACCACTCCAAGCTGCGTGGCCGTGGCGTCGATTTCGATCAGGTGCGGGTCTATCAGGCCGGCGACGACGTGCGCAGCATCGACTGGCGCGTCACCGCCCGAACCCAGGAACCGCACACCAAGCTGTTCCATGAAGAACGCGAGCGGCCGATTTTCATCATGGTCGAACAGAGCCGACGGCTGTTTTTCGGTTCGGGGCTGATGTTCAAATCGGTGCTCGCCGCCCAGGCCGCCAGCCTGATCGGCTGGGCCGCGCTCGGCCATAACGATCGGGTTGGTGGGCTGGTGTTCGGCGATAACGAACACTACGAAATCAAGCCCCGGCGCAGCAAACAAAGCCTGCTGCAATTTCTCAACCGGCTGGTGCGCGTCAATCAGTCGTTGCACACCGAAAGCGAGCAGAACCGCGATGCCCTCAACCTGGCCCTGCGTCGTGCCCGGGAGGTGCTGCGCCCCGGCAGCCTGGTGATCGTCATCTGCGATGAGCGCGCGCTGACTGAGGGCTCCGAGCAGCAATTGAGCCTGCTGTCGCGCCATTGTGACCTGCTGCTGCTGCCACTGTCCGACCCACTGGACCACGCCCTGCCCGCTGCCGGCCTTTTGCGCTTTGCCGAACGTGGCGCGCAACTGGAACTCGACACGCTGAATTTCGACCTGCGCCAGACCTACCGCGCCCAGGCCGAAGCGCGCATCGCCCATTGGGAATTGCTCGCGCAAAAACTGCGGGTGTTGTTGATGCCCCTGAGCACCCAGAGCGAAATGGTCGAACAACTGCGCGAGTACCTGAACCCGCAAAAACCGGGGAAATATCGATGAGCAGCCTCGATCAACTGCAACCGCTGATTTCCCCGCCGCCGATTGGCTTTTGGCCACCGGCACCGGGCTGGTGGTTTTTGCTGTTGTTACTGCCGCTGATCGGCTTCGGCCTGTGGAAGGCCCGGCGTTTCCTGCCGAACAAGCGCCCCATCGTTCGCGCCGAACAACCGCTGGACCCGGTGCGCATCGCCGCACTGGCCGAACTGGCGCTGATGCCCAAACCTTACGACGGCGCACCGGCCGGTGCCTGGCTGCAGCAACTCAATGGCTTGCTCAAACGCCTGTGCCGCAACCATTACCCCTACAGCCAGAGCCACACCCTCAACGGGCGCAAGTGGCTGGCGTTTCTCGACAACCGTTGCCCGGCCGCCGGGCTGACGCGCTGGATGGTACTGGTCGAAGGCGCCTACAAACCCGAATGCAAACTCGACGACAAGGCCATCGCCGGCCTGACCCAAGCCGTCGACACGTGGATTCGCAAACATGTTTGAGTTCGCCTGGCCGTGGATCTTCGCCCTGCTGCCGCTGCCGTGGTTGATGCGCATCGTGCTGCCGGTGGCCGACAGCGGCGAACCGGCACTAAAAGTCAGTTTCCTCAGTGACCTCGAAGGCCTGGCCCGACGCCGTGCCCGGGCTAACCTGCCAGCCTGGCGGCAACAAGCGCCGTTCATCCTGTTGTGGCTGTTTTTGCTGATCGCTGCAGCGCGCCCGCAATGGCTCGGCGAACCGTTGCCGATTGCCGCCAGTGGCCGTGACCTGCTGGTGGCGGTGGACGTTTCCGGCTCCATGGATTTCCCTGACATGCAGTGGCAGGACGATGAGGTCAGTCGCCTTACGCTGGTGCAACATTTGCTCGGTGATTTTCTGGAGCGGCGCGAAGGCGACCGTGTCGGCCTGATCCTGTTCGGCAGCAGAGCGTACCTGCAAGCACCGCTGACCTTTGACCGGCGCACCGTGCGGGTCTGGCTCGACGAAGCGCGCATCGGCATCGCTGGCAAAAACACCGCCATCGGCGACGCCATCGGTCTCGCGCTCAAACGCCTGCGCCTGCGTCCGGCGCAAAGCCGTGTGCTGATTCTGGTCACCGATGGTGCCAACAACGGCGGCGAAATCGACCCGCTGACCGCCGCGCGGCTGGCAGCCAAGGAAGGCGTGAAAATCTACCCGATCGGCATCGGCGCCGATCCCGAACAAAGCGGCACCGCAGGATTCCTCGGAATCAACCCGAGCCTGGACCTCGACGAGCCTGCGCTGAAGGCCATCGCCGCCGCCACGGGCGGCCAGTATTTCCGCGCGCGCGACGGCAAGGAATTGCAAACGATCAAGGAAACCCTCGATCAACTGGAACCCGTGACCCAGCAACCGACCCAGGCCCGCCCGGCGCAGGCGTTGTATCACTGGCCGTTGGCGATGGCACTGCTGTTGAGCCTGTTGCTGGTGGCGCGCGAACGCTGGCCGGATAACCCGTTGCAGCGCCTGTTTACCAAGGATCTGTTCTTGCAAACGCAACTGCCTGACTGGCGTCAGCGACTCAAGCGCCTGCGCCTGCGGAGGCGCCGATGAGTGCGCTGTGGCCTTACTGGTTCCGCCCTTGGTGGCTGCTGCTGTTGCCACTGCTCGGCTGGTTGCTCTGGCAACTCTGGCATCGACAGAAGCGCGCCGGGCGCTGGCAGATGATTCTGCCGCCGGCCTTTCATTCCGCACTGCTCAGTGGCGGCAACGGTCGCGACAGCAAATTGCCGTGGGTCGCCCTCGGTGTGGCGTGGCTGCTGACGATTCTGGCGCTGTTGGGGCCGAGCTGGGAGCGCGTCGAGCAAGCCAGCCAGAAACCGGCCGACCCGCTGGTGGTGATCCTTGAGCTGACCCCGGAGATGCTCGCCACCGACGTGACGCCAAACCGGCTGGAACAGGCCCGGCGCAAGCTGTTCGACCTGCTGCAAAACCGCAGCGACGCCCAGACCGCCATCGTCGTCTATGCCGGCAGCGCACACACGCTGGTGCCGCTGTCGGATGACCTGTCTACCAGCCGCAATCTGCTGGAGGCGCTCAAGCCGTCGTTGATGCCCCAGACCGGCCATCGCGCCGATCTTGCGGTGACCAAAGCCCTTGCGTTGCTGAATCAGAGCGCGTTGGGTGACGGCCGGATTCTGCTGATCGGTTCGTCCCTGACCGAACTGGAACGCGAAGGCATTCAGCAGGCGCTGGACGGCAAGGCGACCCGGTTTTTGATGCTCGGCATCGGCACCGCCGAAGGCGCACCGATCACTCAGGAGGACGGCAGTTTCCTCAAGGACGATCAGGGCGCGATTCTGGTGCCGCACCTGGATGAGCCGAACCTGAAAGCGTTCGTCAACGGCCTCGATGGGCGCTATCGCCACGCGCGCCTGGACGATGCCGACCTGCGCGCCCTCGGCTTGCTCGATGGCCCGCGCAACTTGCGCAATGACGGCCAGACCCTGCGTCTCGACAGCTGGGCCGATCAGGGCTACTGGCTGTTGCTGCCGCTGTTGCTGCTGGCGGCCTGCGCCGGTCGACGCGGCTGGCTGTTCTGTCTGCCGCTGCTGTTCCTGTTGCCGCAACCGAGCTATGCCTTCGATTTCGAAGACTTGTGGTTGCGCCCTGACCAGCAAGGCCTGCATCTGTTGAAAAAGAAGCGTCCGGCCGAGGCCGCGCAACATTTCCAGGATCGGCAATGGCAAGGCGTGGCGCTTTACGAGGCCGGCGACTACAGTGGCGCCGCCCAGCGGTTCGCCGAAGGCAATGATGCCCACGCCCACTACAATCGTGGCAACGCCCTGGCCAAAGGCGGTGAGCTGGAAGCCGCACTGGATGCTTACGAACAGGCACTGGAGCGGCAACCGGATCTGCGTCCGGCGCAGACCAACAAGGCCTTGGTGGAAAGCTTGATCAAGCAGAAAAACACACCGGCGCCCGTTGAACCGGACAAAACCGAAGGCGACGAGACCGGGACCCCGCAGGAACCACCGCCGGGCGCAGCCACCCAACAGTCGAATAGTGGCGAACCGAAGTCCGATGCCCAGACCACGGCACCCGATGCAGAACAGTCGGATACGACACCGGCGCGCCCCGGCACCAATGAGGTGCCCGGCAGCGAATTGGGCGACGAACAAAGCACCACCCCGCCGTTGCGCCCTGCCAGCGATACCATCGATGGCGAACAGCGCCAGGCGCTGGAACAATGGCTGCGCAAGATCCCGGACGACCCCGGCGAATTGCTCAGGCGCAAATTCTGGTACGAACAGCAGCAACATCAGGATCAGGAAAAAACCCGATGACCCGCTTCACCGCTTTCATGCTTGCACTGTTTATCTGGACCGTTCAGGCCCAAGCTGCGCAACTGGTCGCCAGTGTCGACCGCAGTCGCCTGAACTCCGGCGAAACGGTCGAGCTGACCCTGGAGTCCAACGATGTCACCCAGTTCGGCAAGCCCGACCTGACGGCGCTGGAGCCGCTGTTTGAAGTGCGCGGCACCCGCCAGGTCAACCAGTTGACGACCCTTAACGGCGGCAACGGCGCCACCACCCGCTGGATCATCACCCTGCTGCCTCGCCAGAACGGCAGCGTGGTGATTCCGTCGCTGCAACTGGGCGATGTGCAGAGCCAGCCGATCACCTTGCAAGTGGTCGAGAGCGAAACCCAGGACAGCACACAAAAACTGGCCCCGGTATTCATCGACGCCAGCCTCGATCAAAACAGCGTGTACGTGCAGGCCCAGGCGCTCCTGACCTTGCGCATCTACCATTCCGTGTCGCTGTATGACGACAGCAGCCTGACTCCGTTGCAGATTCCCGATGCGCGCATCGAGCAGTTGGGCGAGTCGCGCACTTACGAAAAAGACATCAACGGCCTGCGCCATGGCGTGATCGAATTGCGCTACGCGATCTACCCGCAACACAGCGGCCAGTTGACCATTCCGGCGCAGATCTTCAGCGCCACGCTGGTGGACGCGCAGCCGGCCAAGGACGTCGAGTCCCAGGTGCCGAAATCCGGCAAATTGATGCGTGTCAGCTCGGTCGAACTGCCGCTGACCGTCAAGCCGAAACCTGCCACTTACCCGGCTGACGTGCCTTGGCTGCCGGCCCGCAGCCTGACCCTGAGCGAGAGCTGGAATCCGGAACCGGATCACACGCAAGTGGGTGACTCGCTGACTCGCAGCCTGATTTTGGAAGCCGAAGGTTTGGCCAGTTCACAACTGCCGCCATTGCCGGCCACCGACGTCAACGGCTTGCGGCGCTATCCGGATCAGCCGGTGCTGGTCAACCAGAATAGCGAGCGTGGCCTGATCGGCAGCCGCGAAGACCGTGAGGCGCTGGTGCCTGTTCAGCGGGGGAACGTCGAGTTGCCGGCTGTGGATGTGGTCTGGTGGAACACCTTCGAAGATCATCTGGAACACAGCAGCCTGCCGGCGCGGACGCTGCAAGTGGTGAACAATCCGGGCCTGATGGTCGATACCCCGGCCGGCACGCCGCTGGTCATTTCCCCTGCCGACAATGAAGCGCTCTGGTGGTGGAAACTCAGCACCGTCATTCTCGCCTGCACCACCCTGCTGGGTTTCGGCCTCTGGTGGCGTGCCCGCTGGCAACCGGCGATCCTGCGTGCAGCCCAGACCGGCCCGAGCCCGCGCACCGTGCTCGACGACCTAAAGCGCGCCTGTCAGGCCAACGACTCCCACGCCACCCGCCAGGCCCTCGACGCCTGGGCCCGGCAACAACCGGAAACCCTGGCCGACATGGCGGCGCGATTCGTACCGTTGTCGGACGCGCTGGATGGTTTGAACGGGGCGCTGTACAGCGAAACCGGCCAGCATTGGCAAGGTGAAGAGCTGTGGCGCGCGATCAAGGCAATCCCGATTGCCGAGCGGGTTCAAGACCCGGTCGGCGACAGTGGATTGCCGCCGCTTTACCCGAAGTAACGTTCACTGACTGTTGAGACGAAACTCCTACGGATGACGCCCTGTCACGTCAGAACCTTCGACAGCGATCCGGCGCTTAACGGATCCTTCCTACGCTAAATATCGAAACGTCTGACTGTGCTATTCCGGCGATCCACGCAAAGTCCGGTGTCTTGAAATAGGCACAAGGAAATGTGGATGTTCAGCGCCGTCAAACCCGTCATTTTCAGACTCGATATTGAAGGTTTCCCCCACGACCTTCAGGTCGTCGAGTTCCGTGCCAAGGAAGCACTTAACCGGCCTTACGAAGTCAAGCTGGAGCTGGTCAGCGAGCGCCCCGACCTGGACCTCGATGCACTGTTGCATCGTTCGGCTTTTCTGCGCTTCGGTCCAGACGACGCGGGCCTTCACGGGCAGGTTTATCAAATCGCCCAAGGCGATAGCGGCAAACGCCTGACTCGCTATCAGATGACCTTGGTGCCCCGCCTCGCCTATCTCACTCACTGCCACAACCAGCGTATTTTTCAGCACCAGAGCGTGCCGAAAATCATCGAACAGGTGCTCAAAGAGCAGGGAATACAGCCCGATACCTGGCGTTTCCAACTGAGCGGCGAGTACCGGCCTCGGCTTTATTGTGTTCAGTACGAAACCGACCTGCATTTTCTTCAAAGGCTGTGTGAAGAGGAAGGTTTGCACTTCCACTTTCAGCACAGCGCCGAGGGGCATGTGCTGGTGTTCGGCGACGATCAAACCGGTTTTCCGAAACCAGAACGGTCAACCGCGTACAGGCAAGCCAGCGGCATGGTCGCCGAAGCGCCAGTCATCGACCAATTCAAGCTGCAACTGAATACCCGCCCGACCCACGTCAGCCGTCGTGATTACGACTTCGAGAAACCGAACCTGCAACTCGACAGCGTGTCTGAAAAACCGCTGGCCCCGCACCTTGAGGACTATGCCTTTCCAGGCCAGTTCCTCCATCGAGACCGTGGTAAACATCTGGCCAACCAGGCACTGGAACGTCACCGCGCCGACTACCAGCTTGCCAGCGGACGCAGCGACCAAAGTGCCCTGCGCAGTGGCCACTTTGTCGAGATGACCGAACACCCTCGCGCGCAATGGAACGGACTGTGGCTGTTGACGCAAGTCGAGCATGTCGGCTTACAGCCGCAGGTGCTTGAGGAGTCGATGCCTGACGCCAGCCCGGAGGATGGATTTCGTCAGGGTTACCGTAACGAATTTGTCGCCACGCCGTGGGAGGTGATTTTCCGACCGCCCCTTGATCACCCCAAGCCCCGGATGACGGGCAACCAGCACGCCGTCGTCACTGGACCGCCCGGTGAAGAGATTTATTGTGATCAGTACGGGCGGGTAAAAGTCCAGCTGCTCTGGGACCGCGACGGCCAGCGCAACGAACAATCGAGTTGCTGGTTGCGTGTCGCCACGGGCTGGGCCCATGACCGCTACGGCAGTGTGCAAATCCCGCGAGTCGGCATGGAAGTGCTGGTGGGTTTTACTGATGGCGATCCGGACAAGCCCGTCGTGGTTGCCTGCCTGCCCAACGCCGCGACACCGGTACCTCTGGATTTGCCCGCCGAGCACACCCGCAGCATTTTCCGTAGCCAAAGCAGTCCCGGCGGTGGTGGTTACAACGAGCTGCGCATCGAGGACAGAAAAGGCGCCGAGGAAATTGCCCTGCGCGCCCAGCGCGATTTCGTGCAGCACGTTCTGAACGATGAACGCCTTCAGGTCGACAACCAGCGCAGCGTGCTGGTCGGTGGCATCAGCAGCCACGAATTGCGCGGCGAAGAACGCCACTTGACCCAAGGCAACCGACTGACCGAACTCAGGCAGGATGATCACCTCGTGGTCCTTGGCTCGCAGCATGTTCGTGTCGCCAATCAACGACTCAGCGCTACGCAACAACTCCACTTCAGCGCCGTGCAACAAGTCGTGATCAATGGCGGGACGCACCTGGGGCTCGTGGGTGGCGGTCAATGGCTGGTGTTGGGGCCGGAAGGTATTTTCAGCAGCGTACCGATTCTGCAGGGCGGCTCACCGCCCATGAGCCTGCCGGCAGAGCCGCTGATGCCGGGCGCATTGCCCTTGCTGGAAGTGGCGTTTCACGTGGCGCAGCAACGCCGCGCCCTGGTTTCAACTCGTGCCTCGCGCTGCCTGATTTGCGAGGCCGCCCAAGCATGAAACTTTCGATTTCCCTGCCTGAAGACCTGCCCTGGAGCGAGCAGCAGGCGTTCCTGTTGCTGGACGGCACGACCTTCAGTGATTTGCCGCAGCGCTTGAAAACACTCAATCCCGCTGTCAGCACGATTGCGCTGTATGACAGTGCCCCCTTCACCGCACTGCGGGATATCTCACCGCTGCTGGTGGCCATTCCAGGTCCTGACGACCCGGTTTTTCAGTTCTATCTGCAACAGGCGCACGAAGAGTGGGGAGTGTTGTTGTTCAGCAGCCAGCCCGCACATGACGTCGCTCAACACTTACGCAAACTGCTGACCGTTGAGTTGCCCGAAGGCCTGCCGGTGGTTTTGCGCCTGGCCGATGCGGCCGTGGCACAGGCGCTGTTCGGCAGCGGCGATCAGCGTTTGTTCGGCCCGATTTCCTGCCTGGTGATGGCCGACAGCGTCGACGTCCATTGGCATCGTCATCACCCCTTGTTGAATGAATGCCCTGAGCTGCCGACGCCCTATCGCCTGAGCCCTGAACTGAATGCAGCACTGGAACATGTTGATCGGCGCCGGGCATTGCTCGAACTCGACGCCCATTTGCTCACGCACTTCCCTGCTCGCCACCGCGGCGAAACCGTCGCTCAACGCTGGCCATCGCTTGAACAACTGGAGGCGCAAGCCATCACCCTCGGCCTGAGTGGTCAATCCGAGCTTTTTTACTACGCCAACGTCATGGCCTGGCTGGACGGCTCGGCGCTCGAACAACATCCGCACATCGCCCAATTGCTTCACACGCCATCGCTGCAATCGCCCGGTGAGCGCGTCGCGCTGGCCGCAGATCTGGCCTGCCGCTTTGCCACTGAAGGGGAACGCTCATGACCCACCCTGCCAACCTTGCGGCGGCGGCCGCCTCGAAAACCGCCATCGGTTCCCCCGGTGCCTGCCCTCTGCGCAAAACCCAAGTGCAGTTGCTACCCCTGCGCTATGGCCTGGTGGAAAAGCCCCTCGACCCCGGCTCCGAACTGAAATTACCCTACGCCCTGACGGCCCGTCCGTTGGGTATTCGTATGCTGCGCGATGGCTGGTTGTATGTGATCGACAGCGTGACCGGTGAACTCCACGAATATCAGGTGCACAACGGCTTGATCAGCGCCCTCCTGCACAAGGGAAAAACGGTCGGCAGCGATCAGCGCACGCCCATTGAGGAACGTCCGGCGCTGATCTTTTCAAGACGCAGCACCCTGTATGTGAACTTTGCCGAAGTGCAATGGACGGCGACCAAATGCGCGCAAGTGCTCGACAGCCGCGAGGAACGCGAGCACTTCATGCAAGTCGTCGATCTGGGTCCGGTGGATTGCGACACCGGTGGTGAGCACTTGCTCACGGTCGACCAAGGCAGACAGTGGCTGGCGGAACTTGCGAACGTGCCGACCACACAGGCGCACACCGACGCCGTGACGCTGCCGACAGTGAAGGTCAGCGATGCCCCCGAGCACGAGCGTGAACCCTATTTGTGGGAGCAGCCACGGCGCTTTCGCGAGGCGCATATCGGTGAGTTTCTGGGCCAGGTGCGCGGACCTTATCAGGACGACACGCTGTTCCTCGTGGTGAATGACGACCTCGGTGTGCTGCGCGACCTGGCCGAGTACCAGGACACTGTCGTCGGTTGGGTCAACGACTGGATCAATGCCGATAACAACGAACGCGATTACCTGTTGGCCTGTTACATCGAATCCCTGAGCCAGCTCAGTGCCGAGGACATCAGTGCCCTGGGCAAGGCCGACACCCACCCGAAGGTCAAGGCACTGTTCGACGATCTGGAACAGCTGCCGGAGCCGGATCGCGAACGCACTCGCCAGGCCTTGCTCGACTACCTGAACAAGGGTGGCAACGTTGAACCGCTGGACGTACCGGCACCGCCGGAACTGGAGTCATTGCGCAATCAAGCCGTCGATGGCGCTCGTGAGCTGAACCGGTTCGACAGCCTCACGCCGGACTTCACGGCCGAAGAGCGCGCCATTGCAGCCGCCGATCGGCGCTTTTACACACGCAAACATTTCGCCGGCGCGCCCGACGCTTTCGTCGACCGTCACCTGCACACGCTGATTCACCTCGGCCAGGACCACCACCGACGTGTCAGTGAGGGGCTCGACGGCTCTTGGCTCAGCGGTAAACGCGGGATCAATGACTTGATCGACCGCCCGGCCATGGACGCGGCGCTGGATCGGCATCGCGACGACCTCAGCCGCTGGAACCGGATGCTCGATCGTCTCACCGCCGACCGCACAGGGCTGGTGGCGGCCGGTCACTTCCATCGTTCGGCCTGGTATTACGACGCTCAGGATCAACAGCAACTGCATCAGGCCTTCACCGCCGAATACGCCTGCCTCAAGGACATCTGCCGCAGCGACCACGCCAGCGCCATCCTGCTCGGTTATCTGGAGGAACACCCGGAACTGACCCGACCGCTGTTCCATACCTTGCCGCTGCGCCTGCAATCGGAAAAGGCCGCGCAATACACCAACGTGTTCAATGCCGTGATGGGGTGGTTCAACAACCTGCCGCTCTGGCTGGCCGAGCTGAACAAGATCGAACGACCGCACCTGCCGGCGCTCGACGACTTGCCGGAACACACCCGCACTGTCGCTGACGCAGCCCGGCAGAGCCTCAGCCCCGCGCTGAACCTGGGCCTGAGCCAGGTGCTGGAGGGGTTCGATCTGACGGGCGAGAAAATCCCCGACCTCGACGAGCTGTTCCGCAAACTGCCCAAGGCGCTATCGGGACGGATCCTCGACGCCGCAAGAACTACCGGCGTGACCTTCACCGTCGCCAGCCCGGCGGAACACGCGGCGTTGCAAACCCAGCTCAAGGAACTGCTCAGGGAACGCGACTATCTGCAAGTACTGACCCGCGAACGCAACCAGATCAACCACAACAAGAATCGCCAGGGGCACAAGACGCCACGGGCGATGGAGCTGCAGGACGAGATCCTGCGCGTGCGTCGGCAGTTGACGTTGCTGGAAGGACGATTGGCCGGCGCGTTGAGCCCGATTGCGGAACTGCCGGATCAGTCGGTGCGGTTGCATGGCGCGACACAGGCTCGGGCGGGAATGACGGTGGTGTTTCCACCGGCGCAGCAGATGGAGGTGCGGAGTTTGCTGAAGGATATTCGCCTGGGGGTTCAAGGCGTGCCGAATGGAGAGTTGATTCGAAGTGAGGGGATGGGGTTGTTGGTGTTTTTGGTGCAGGGGGTGAATTTGGTTTCGGTGGTGAGAGAGCTGACCAACCAATCCAAGAACAAGCGCGTCTGGATGCCCTTAGCCAGTGCGCTGGCAGCTACTGGTGCGGCGGGATTCACTGCGGCGCAGAGTCTGGCGCAAACCGCGCTAAAGGCGCAGAGCGCAGATCTCGTCGCAGGACTTCAGCTTCATGCCTTGCAGAATGTGCATGTGCAAGTGGGGAAAATGCATGTTGGCTTAGGCCTTTTTACGTACGGTTTTGGTCTTGTTGCTTCACTGTCCAGCTTCAATTCCCAGCAGCATAAATGGCAGCAGGCGATACGTACCGGAGATCGCGCTGAACAGAGTAGTGCCGCGCTTGCCACAGTGGGCGCAGGCGGCATGACGGGCATTAATGCTTATGGTTTAAGCCACACGACCCACGCTACCTTCAAAGTACTGACAGCAAGGGGGGCAGAAGCCCGAACGACTGCCTGGGCCGCCGCGGGCACTCGACTGTCCACGGTGTTCTTCCGCGTCAACCTGGCCGGCGCCCTGTTCACCGTATTGGAACTGGTCGGCACCTGGCTGTACAACCGCTACAACCTCAGCGCCCACGACAAATGGCTGAAAACCACACCATGGAGTCTGGATGCCGACAAGCGAGGCGACCATACCCTGGACGAATATCAACGCTATCTGGGTTATTTGCTCAACGCGCCATATGCGCAACTGGGCCCGAACGAGCATGACTCGTGGCTGAAAAACCTGCTGCTGAAAGCCAACCCCAGAGACATTCATCTGGTCCTGCCAAGGCACAAGCTCAGTGACTTTCAGCCACCGTTGAGTGGTCAACCGGCTCATCGCCTGGGGATCGGTGCACAGCGCATTTCCGTTCCCCTGCACAGCCGAGATGTGTCGCAAGAACGCAAGTCGATCATCAGCACTGAAGTGGTGAACAGTCTGCGCATCGCGCAAGCAGCCCCGGATCGGCTGGTGCTGTGCCTGCACTGTCCATTGGACACTGGCGCCGAATTTACCCCGGCGTCCGAAACACTGGAGCTGGCCGTCTGTATACAGACCTTGAACGCCAAGGGGGAGTGGGAATCGCAGATTGACGTTATTCACCTCAACCCGCGCGGTCAGGGCCATTTCCCTTCGTTACCCCGTCAATCCGTCACCGAGCATCCCCCGCTGTTGCTGGTTGAACCCCACCTGCTGGAGCTGGCTGACCATGCCCACCAAGATTGATGTATCTCCAACACCCTCGCACCTTGAGCCCTCCCGCAACGCCGGTGATGTCGAGCCGTTTCCGAGTGGGAGAATCACTTATCTCGCGCCGCTGCCATTGCCAACACCGCTGCCGCCGTTGGGGCCTCACATCGGGGAACTCAATGAGGTGTACATGGATTTCGGGCTGGGATCGCCGCAGATATTTTCATGGCAAGCCATATTAGGTGGGCCATTCAGTGTTGCTTTCTCGGTTGCGTTCCTGTTTCCACTCATAGGCGGTTTCATGTTTTTTTTGTTCGGGATGGGTTGGGACGATATATCTCACGCCATACAAGGAGTCTTCCATGCGTCCTACCCGCTAGCCGCACAGGGCGGTTTTCTCATGTTACTCATCGGCCTCGCCGTCTGGCTCTACAACCACAAAAAACGCCTCACCATCATCCCCACCCGCTTCAACCGCCAACGCCGCGAAGTCTGCTTCATGCCCGAAAACGCCACCGAACCCGTCTTCGTCCCCTGGGAATCCCTCTCCGCTTGGGTCATCGAAGCCCAAGGCGTCACCCAGTACGGCGTCCGTCGTCAATACGGCATGGGCATCGGTTTCCAGCATGGCGAAATCCTCACCAGCGTCGAATTCCCCTGCGCCGGCCTGCCCATCGCCATCAGCTACTGGGAAGCGATTCGCGGCTACATGGAGTACGAGGTCAACGACCTCAAATCCATTCAGGACCCGCTAGACCTGCAAGGCCCCGACGACCCGCCCCGCGAAGGCCTGCACACCTTCCACAACGCCCGCGCACGCATGCACGAGCAAATCCGTGACGGTTCCCGCAATCGAGTATCAGGTTTTTTCTGGTACCTGTACCACGTCATGACCTTGTGGACGATTCCCAACCACTTGGTCGAATGGGAAGTACGCCGCCTGCAGAAAATCGGCCCGCAGGCCATGCCCGACGCCATGCGCCAATGGTCCGAGCCGCTGCCGAAAGAACAATGGGCGAAACCCAGCGAAGAACTCGTGCGGATGAGCGCCCAGGTTCGCGCCTTGCACAAACGCCAGCCACGCCGACCGATCACCGAGATCTTTGCCGAGGTGCAGCGATTGAATCCGACGGACAAACGTAGAGCATGAAGTGTTTTGGCCGAGTGTATATGAACGCAAACGGCGAGTGGACTTCCCAAACCCACGCCGTTCGCGTTCCCCACCCCGAGGCAAGGCTCGTTTTTTATATTAGTGGAACGATACTGCTCGTTAGTCGGCTTATCCAAACACTGATCAAAGTCGGCGACAAGTAGAACCGGCGCGTTATTGAAATAGAAGGCCTGCACTTAGTTTTCAGTTTATGGTGCAACGACTTTTTTGGTTACCCGATCAAGAAGCTCGACTGGCTCCTGTCCCGGGAGAGGCTTGCCCGCCGGGGCCTCACTTTCAAGGGTATTGCGGGACGCACGAGACTGGCGCGCGTTGGGCGGGACTGCGTCGGGCAGTGGAGATACAGCGCGTAGTATCTGCGTCAACTCACCCATAGTTTCGCCATAGAATGCGCCAGACCCGCCCCTTATATACTGATTCATTCCGGCTCGTGTAGCGTTAAAGCAGCCATGATCAAACTCAATATCCCCTTTCCCTGCACTTACTTTGCACTCCCTGAGTTTCGCCTGTCGTGCAGTGCGATTACCCTCATACCAATGAATTGTTTTGAGGTTCTCAGGAGTACCCCTTGCAGCAGCCAAGTGTTTTTCTTTTTCAAGATCACTTCGCCTCCTACTTAGCGTTATAGATGCAGTTCGTGCATTCTCACACCACGTGTAATTCGGCACAGGGCTGTACTTTGTTAAATAGCTACATTCCCCTAGGGTTCGATATATTTCTGTTGGATTATCCATAAACCAACTAACAGTAGGCGCTTTGTCGTCTCCGCACCCGACCAATGTAAAAGAGAAAATCACTACAACAGAAAATTTTGCACTCGCCCCTATAAGTTTTGACAAGTGTAATGACTTCGTTTCTCTGGATTTTTTCATGGCGATATTCGCTCTTAAAAATGGCGACTTTGGCAAGCTGGCTCATTTAAAAATGCAGGGGTATTCAATTTTTTATGTAGGTCATTTCCGAATTTTTCTGCTTCCATAAGTTGGGAGAATCATTCACATCCCCCGTCCATTGCTTGGAGCAAATTTGATCGCGAAGGCATTTTTCGGAGGCAAGGTAAGTATTTGCCAGTAAACTCCCCCCCCTTTAGCCGCCTTCAATTCCCACGCGGCCATCACCTTATTTCCTACGGAGCTCGCCTTGCGTCTGTTTCACACCTCCGACTGGCACCTTGGGCAGAACCTGCACGGCCAGGAACGCGATTTCGAGCACGGCTGTTTCCTCGATTGGCTGCTGCATCAACTGAAACTGGACCAGCCCGATGTGCTGTTGATCGCCGGCGATATCTTCGACACGGTCAATCCACCGGTCAAAGCCCAGGAACGCCTCTACGATTTCATCGTCAGCGCCCACGAACAGCAGCCGAAGCTGACCATCGTGATGATCGCCGGCAATCATGACTCCGGCTCGCGCATCGAATTGCCTGCACCGTTGATGCGCCGTTTGCGCACGCATGCGCTGGGTCGTGTGTTGTGGCTGGATGACGGCCAACTCGACGCCGAGCGTCTACTGCTGCCACTGCCGGACGCCAAGGGCAAAACCGTCGCCTGGTGCCTGGCGTTGCCATTTTTGCGACCTGCCGAAGTGACCGGCGCGCACCTGGGCGACAACTACTTGCGCGGGATCGGTCAGGTTCACGAATGGCTGATCGAAGCCGCCAACGCCAAGCGCAAGAAAGGTCAGGCGCTGATTGCCATCAGTCATGCGCACATGGCCGGCGGTTCGGTGTCCGAAGATTCCGAGCGCAGCCTGATCATCGGTAACGCCGAAGCCCTGCCCGCCAGTCTCTTCGGCCCGAGCATCAGCTACGTTGCCCTTGGCCACTTGCACAAACCACAGAAGGTCAACGGTGAAGAGCGCATTCGCTACAGCGGCTCGCCGATTCCATTGTCGTTCTCCGAAATCGGTTATCAGCATCAGATTCTCGACGTCCAGCTCGACGGTGAAACCCTGATCAGCGTCGAACCGAAACTGATTCCCCGCGCCGTCAACCTGCAACGTATCGGCCCGGCACCTCTGGCTGACATCCTGCTGCAACTGGGCGACCTGCCGAACATCGACTTGCTCGCCGACATTCAGCGTCAGCCGTGGCTGGAAGTGCGGGTGCGCCTCGACGAGCCACAACCGGACTTGCGCCATCAGGTCGAAACCGCGCTGCAAGGCAAAGCCGTGCGCCTGGTGCGCATCGCCGCTGAGTACGCCGGCAACGGCAGCCGTGATGGCCTCGATGACGGTGCGACCCTGGTTGAACTGGACCAGCTCACGCCTCAGGAATTGTTCAGCCGCGCCTGGCAGGACAACTACGGCAGCGAGGTCGATGAGCAAACGCTGAAGGACTTCGCCGAGCTGTTGCAAGACGTGCAAATGGAGAGCGAACAGCCATGAAAATTCTCGCGATCCGTCTGAAAAACCTCGCCTCCCTGGCCGGGCCGTTTGAAATCGACTTCACCGCCGAACCGTTGGCCAGTGCCGGCTTGTTCGCCATCACAGGGCCGACCGGTGCAGGTAAAAGCACCTTGCTCGATGCCTTGTGCCTGGCGCTGTTCGGCGCCGTACCTCGGCTGAGCAACGCGCAAGTGTCGGCCAAAGCGCCGGACGCCGACGGCGAGATCAGCACCGGCGACCCGCGCACATTGCTGCGTCGCGGTACGGGTGAAGGCTATGCCGAAGTGGATTTCGTCGGCATCGATGGCCGTCGCTACCGCGCGCGCTGGGAAGCCAATCGCGCCCGGGAAAAGGCCGGCGGCAAGCTGCAACACAGCCGTCAGAGCTTGCGCGACATCGATCTGGATCAACTGCTGGCCAGTCAGAAGGTTGAATTCAAGGTCCAGCTCGAAGCTGTCCTGGGCTTGAACTTCGAGCAATTCACCCGTGCCGTGTTGCTGGCCCAGAGCGAATTCAGTGCGTTCCTCAAGGCCAACGACAACGAACGCAGCGAACTGCTGGAAAAACTCACCGACACCGCGCTCTACACGCGTCTCGGCCGTCGCGCCTTCGACAAGGCCAAAGAGGCCCGTGAAGCGCACAAGCTGTTGCAGGATCAGGCCACCGGCGTCACGCCGCTGTCGACCGAAGCCCGCGCAGAACTGGATGAACGCTTCAACGAAGCACAGCAGCAATTGAAGACTCAACAGGCGCAACTTAAACAGTTGGAGTTGCAACACACCTGGCTGAAAGAGCTGCGCCAATTGCAGGACGAGCAGCTCAGCGCCACCGAGCAACTGACCAGCGCCCGGCAGGATTGGGAAAACCTGGCCAGCGACCGCTTGAAGCTGACTCGACTGGAACAACTGGCACCACAACGGCACCAGTTCGCCCGCAAGACCGAACTGACCGCCCAGCTCACGCCCCTGGCCGCGCAAATCCAGCAGCACACCGGGCAAGAACAGGATCTGCAAACCCGTCAGACGCAACTCGAACACAGTCTCAGCGCAGCGCAAACCGCGCTGATCGAGGCACAAAGCCAACACACCTCAAGCGCGCCACTGCTGCGCCAGGCCTTTGAAGCGCAAAGCACCCTCGCCCGCCTGATCAAGGACACCGGCCTCAGCGCCGACCTCAAGCAGCAAGCGGAACGGGCCTGCTCCGAAGGCCAACAGACGATTCAAGGTTTGCTTGAGCAACAGAACCGGGTTGCCGAGCGTCTGCAACGGATTGCCGCCGAGCTTGAGCAAAGCACCCATCTGGCGCCGCTCAGCGATGCCTGGAACGCCTACCGCGACCGCTTGCAACAATTGATGCTGATCGGCAATCGATTGAACAAGGGACAGGCGGAACTGGCCTCTCTGGAGCAGAACGCCACCCATGCCGCCGAGGAATTGGCGGCGCAAAAACAGAATCTGGAAGTGCTCTACAAAGAGGCCGGCGCCGAGCCTGATGCGGTGGCCGAACAGATCCAGCTGCTGGGCACTCTGTTGCAGGACAACCGCAAGCAACTGCGCGCCATTGAAGAGCTGACGCGACTGTGGACTGGCCAGCAGGAACTGGACAAGCGCATCGCCGAATTGCAGCAACGTCAAACCGTTGCCCAGCAGGAGCGCGACCGCCTGACCCAGGACGGGGTGAAAACCAAAAACGAATTGACCGTGGCCGAACAGACCCTGACGGTGACCCGCGAACTGCTGGAACGTCAGCGTCTGGCACGCAGCGCCAGTGTCGAAGAACTGCGCGAGCAACTACAGGATGATCAGCCCTGCCCGGTCTGCGGCAGCCCGGACCATCCTTATCATCAGCCCGAAGCGCTGCTGCAAAGCCTCGGCCGCCATGATGAAAGCGAACAGGCCAACGCGCAAAAAGCGGTGGATTCGCTCAAGGAAAAACTCACCGACCTGCGTACCGAAGTCGGCGGCGTGATTGCGCAACAGAAGGAATTGCTGCAACAGCAGGAACAACTGCTCGCTCAGCAGCAAAGCCTGGCCCCGAGCCTCGATGCGCACCCGTTATCCGCGCAGCTTTTCACACAGGACAGCGCCAAACGCGATGCCTGGTTGAACCAGCAAAACAGCCAGTTGAACCAAAGCATCACGCAGGACGAACAGCGCCAGACCGCCCTGCTCACCCTGCAGCAGGACGCCACGCGCCTGCAACAGCAACTGCGCAACGCCGAAACCGCGAGTCAGCAGGCGACCCAGCATCTGGCCAACCAGCAACGCGAGTTGAGCAATGACCGTCAGCGCCTGGACGAAGAGCTGATCGCCTTCAGCACCCTGCTCCCGGCCGACACACTGGACGCCTTGCGCAACGAACCGGCTGCGACCTTCATGCAGCTCGACCGGCAGATCGCCCAGCGCCTGGAGCAACTCGACCAGCAACGCGATGAACTGAGCGAACAGCTACAACGCCAGCAGACGCTGGAGAAGGAACAGGATCGTCAACTGACCCGCGTCCAGCAGCTGGAAACAGCTCAGCGCCAGTTCACCACGCTCACCGAGCAGCAACAGGCTTGCCAGCAGCAACTGACGCAACTGCTCGGCTCCCACAGCAGCGCCGAACACTGGCAACAGCAACTGGATCAAGCCGTCGAACAGGCGCGCAATGCCCAAGCGACAGTCAGTCAGGAACTGCAATCGGTGCGCACGCGCCTGGTGCAACTGGCAGCGGAACTGAAAGCGCAGCAAGACCGTCTGCTCGCCCTTGAAAGCGAAGATCGTGAACTGGGCCTGAAGATTGCCGACTGGCGCGCCTTGCATCCGGAACTGGATGACGGCGGCCTTGAGCAGTTGCTGAGCGTCGACGACCAACAGGTCAGCGAATTGCGTCAACGGTTGCAGCACAACGAAAAAGCCATCGAACAAGCCAAGGTGTTGTTGCAGGAACGCGATAAGCGTCTGGCCAGTCATCAGGCGCAGCACAACGGTAATCTCGATGCCGCGCAACTGGCCACCGCCCTGTCCGAGCTGCAAAACCAGTTTGCCGCCAGCGAGCACCGTTGCGCCGAACTGCGCGCCGAACAGGCCGAGGACCAGCGCCGGCAGAACGCCAATCAGGCTCTGGCACAACAGATCGCCGACGCTTACAGCGAGTATCAGCGCTGGGCACGCTTGAATGCCTTGATCGGCTCTGCGACCGGCGACACCTTCCGCAAGATCGCCCAGGCCTACAACCTCGACCTGCTGGTGCATCACGCCAACGTGCAGTTGCGGCAACTGGTGCGGCGCTATCGCCTCAAACGCGGCGGCAGCATGCTGGGCTTGCTGGTGATGGACACCGAGATGGGCGACGAGCTGCGCTCGGTGCATTCGCTGTCCGGCGGCGAGACGTTCCTGGTGTCGCTGGCCCTGGCATTGGGCCTGGCTTCGATGGCGTCGAGCACGCTGAAAATCGAATCGCTGTTCATCGACGAAGGCTTCGGCAGCCTCGATCCGGAATCCCTGCAACTGGCGATGGACGCCCTCGATGGCTTGCAGGCTCAGGGCCGCAAGGTCGCAGTGATTTCCCACGTCCAGGAAATGCACGAACGGATTCCGGTGCAGATCCAGGTCCACCGTCAGGGCAACGGCCTGAGTACCCTGGAGGTGAAATGACCACGCTGTACTCCTTCCGCCGCTGCCCGTACGCCATGCGGGCGCGGATGGCCCTGCGTTACTCGGACGTTGCCGTGAACATCGTCGAGGTCAGCCTGAAGGCCAAGCCTGCCGAGATGCTCGCACTGTCGAGCAAAGGCACGGTGCCGGTGCTGAGCGTCGACGGCCAGGTCATCGATGAAAGTCTGGCGATCATGCACTGGGCATTGGCGCAGAACGATCCGCAGGATTGGTTACTCAAGGATGATCCTGCGGGGCAAGCGCAGATCGCGGCGCTGATCGAAGAGAACGATCAGGTGTTCAAGGTGCACCTGAATCGCTACAAGTACGCCGAGCGTTATCCCGAGCAGCCAATGGCGTTTTATCGCAGCGAGGGTGAGGTGTTCTTGCGCAGGCTGGACGCGTTGCTGGAGGGCCGCGATTACTTGCTGGCGGTGCATCCGAGCCTGGCGGATGTGGCGTTGATGCCGTTCGTTCGGCAGTTCGCCCATGTCGATCGCGAGTGGTTCGGGCAGACGCCTTACGTGCGGTTGCAGGCGTGGTTGCAGCGATTCCTGGAATCGGACCTGTTCACATCAATCATGAAGAAATGATCCCCCTGTAGGAGCGAGGCTTGCCCGCGAAGGGGTCATCAAGTCTGCCAAAAGCTTCGCGGGCAAGCCTCGCTCCTACAGGGGGCGGTGGCGTATCAGGCGAACACTTCACACATCTGCAGCACCGAGCAATCGACCTGGAACGGCCCGAAGAAATCGCCTTGGCGTTTGATCGGTGGATTACCGGCCAGCAGGCCCATGGCCTTTTCGGTTTCGATGCTGCGAGCGAGGTTGTGATTGGCTTCGATAGCGCGAGCCACGGAACCTGCCGAGGCTTGTCCGATGCCCAACAGTGATGAGCCGTTGGTCATGAACGCCAGGAAGGCGATGACCCAGAGTTTGCCCCCTTTCATGCCCCTGTCACTCCCGCCACGTCTGCGTGATCGATCACGGCGTTTTGTGCGCGGTGCTCGAACTGAATGGCGGGATAAGCGACCTGAATCGGTGCGTCGATTTCGTGTTGCGATTGCGCGGTAATGCTGACAACCAACACCAGCGCCACGTAAAGACCGATGGCCAGGTAGGCGCCGTGTTTGGCAGAAGTGAGGATTGCGCTGGCCATGGTGTTCTCCGTGGGCATGTTTCAGTGCCCACAGAATCGATCAAAAAAGCTGTGATAACCACTCAGGGTTATCCATAGTCACCATCAGCTTCGTTGATCATTAAGCCAGTCTATTTCAGCCTTCGATAAAACTCATCATGCGCTCTCGGGCAGCGTCAGGCTCGCCAGGAACGGGCGTTGCGGCAGATAAAATAGGGGTTGAATAGAGGAATAGAAGTACCACGGCCAGACGCATCGCCATGCTGTCGATCCTTTTTATAGTAGAAGGAGTCAATAAATCAGCGTCAAATTTAAACTCATGGCCATGTGATATCAAGCGCAGCATTAATAGCAATATGATGCTGTCGTAAACGCGTTATGCAGGAGCGACATCACTCAGGCTTTCTCGAAGCTTTTCAGCTTGATCCGCGCAAGTGACTTCGCTCCTGCATAAAGGGTGCAGGGCTTGGCTTTCAGGCTTGGGTTTTGTGATCCAGCGCTGCGTAGAAGTTGGCGCTCTGTTGCAGGTATTTCTGGGTGTAGCTCTGGGCGTGGGATTTTTTGTCGCTGATTTCAACGTTGGCGCTGGCTGGCAGAGCAACGGTGGCAGAGATGGCGGATGCGGCGATGACAGAGAAGAGATTGAAGTTCATGGCGGTATTCCTCGGATTCAGTTGGCTTGCTTGCCCGGTGGGGCCGTGAAGCAAACTTAACTGCCGAGGCTGACGCCTTGAAATCTTTTGTAGCAGTAGCAGATATCAGCGTCATTAATAGAAGGATGCAGGCCCCATCAACCGGGGCCTGCGGCCTATTGACGCACCAGGAATTTCAGATCGCTCGGGGCATCCATCGGCAGTTTCTGCACGGTTTTACCCAGCAGACCGCTCTTGGCATCGCGTTCGAGGACGACAATCTGGTTGCTTTTCTGATTGGCGATCAGCACGAACCTGCCACTCGGATCGAGGCTGAACTCGCGCGGGTGATCCCCTTCCACCGAACGGCGTTGCAGCTCTTTGAGGTGGCCGGTCGCCGGGTCAATGGCAAACACCAGCAACTGATTGGCAGTGCCACGGTTGCTGACGTAGAGGAACTTGCCATCCTTTGATGCATGCAACGCTGCGGCGGCTTTGTCCGAAGTCGGTTGCCCGGCCGCCAGATCGACCATTTGCGTTTGCTCAAGCGTGCCGTCGCGGTAATCGAACACCGCGACCTGCGCGCTCATTTCCATGGTCAGCCACGCGTGTTTGCCATCGGCACTGAACAGCAAATGCCTTGGTCCGCTGCCGGGCGGCAACTGGACCGACGCGGGTGTGGCCGCAATCAACGGCAAGTCCGGGTTGGCCTTCGGATCGAAGCGATAGACAAAGATCTTGTCCGCGCCCAAATCATTGGAGAACACAAACTTGCCATCCGGCGAGGACACCGTCGAATGCACATGCGCCGACATCTGCCGCTCGGGGTTGACCCGGCTGGACGGATGACTGCTCATTTGCACAACGGTTTTGAGCGTGCCATCGGCGCCCACCGGCAACACCGCCAGCGTGCCGCCCGGGTCTTCAGCCACCGAATAATTGCTGACGAACAGGTGGCTGGCATCGCCACTGAGGCTCGAATGGGTCGGCTCGTTGCCCAGGCTCTGGACCTGATTGATCAGGCGCAGCGCATGGGTTTTGGCGTCGATCGCATAACTGCTGACGCGCCCGACCGGGTCTTTTTGTCCCGGGCCGTTTTCGTTGACCACGAACAGGTGACGTTGATCGTTGGACAGGGTCAACCAGGACGGGTTTTCGCTGTTGACCACTTGCAACGGCTTGGCGTCGAGCTGCCCGGTGGCGCTGTCGAAACTCAGGCGATAAATGCCCTGGCTTTGCCCGGCGGTGTAGGAACCCACGAGCAATTGATAGTCGTCGGCGGATGCGGCCTGAACACCCATTGCGCCGATGCTGCCGGCGATCAACAGCGGCCAGAGATTACGCATCCTCTTGTTCGTCGTCTTCGTTGTCGCCACTGACAACGTCGCCGAGGCAGACCAGGCGGTGTTCGCCGCCGTTGTCCTTGATCAGCCAGCTCTGCAAAGTCGAATCGAAGGTTGCCGCTTGAACCTGAGCGGGGGTGAATTCCCAGTGTTTGGCCGCTCGACCGTCCATGCATTCGATGTGCAGATTGTCGTCGACATCAAGGGCGAATTCGAAGGCATGCAAGCCGTCGATTTCCACCATTCCGCAGTGTTCGAGGGCGTTGAGCAAGGTGTCGGTTGAGGCAGTCATGGCAGTCAATCTTTGAAGGGGAAAGACGCAATGATAGCGCAATGTGGAAGCCGCTCTGAGCCGACCACAAAACTCCTGCCCCCCACAGCCCCTGTAGGAGCAAGCTTGCTCGCGATGACGGTGGCACATTCAGTATCAATGCGACTGTCACACCGCTATCGCGAGCAAGCTTGCTCCTACAGGGGATCGCGTTCAGCCGTTAGAGCGCATCACGCGACGGCTGTCCATCCACCAACCGCTGAATACGCAGCGGGTTGCCGTTCTTCAACGCCTCCGGCAGCAGGCTGTCGGGGTAGTTCTGGAAGCACACCGGCCGCAGGAAGCGGTCAATCGCCAGCGTGCCCACCGAAGTGCCGCGCGCATCGGACGTCGCCGGGTACGGCCCGCCATGGACCATCGAATCGCAGACTTCCACACCGGTCGGATAGCCGTTGAGCAGGATTCGCCCGACCTTCTGTTCCAGCAACGCCGTCAATTCGCCGAACTGCTCGAAGTCTGCCGGTTCGCCAATGATCGTTGCCGTCAGTTGTCCGTGCAGGCCATTTAAAGCAGCGCTGAGTTGCGCCTGATCCGCCACCTCGACAAACACCGTGGTCGGGCCAAAGACCTCTTCCTGCAGCACTTCATCACCGTCGAGCAACAGACTGACATCGGCCTTGAACAACTGCGGCTGCGCCTGATTACCTTGCTGCGGATTACCCGCCAGGTGCGTCACGCCCGGGTGCGCGAGGAGTTTTTGCAGGCCTTGGCCATAACTGCTCAACGTCCCGGCATTGAGCATGGTTTGCGCGGGCTGATCGTTGATCAACCCCGCCACCTGCTGCACAAACGCACTGAACTGCGCCGAGCGAATGCCGATCACCAGGCCGGGGTTGGTGCAGAACTGGCCACAGCCTTGCACCACCGAAGCGGTCAGGTCACGGGCCACGCTTTCAGCGCGAACGGCCAGGGCCTGGGGCAAGACGATCACTGGGTTGATGCTCGACATCTCGGCAAACACCGGGATCGGTTGTGTACGCGCAGCGGCCATGTCGCACAACGCCCGTCCACCCTTGAGCGAACCGGTGAAACCGACTGCCTGAATCGCCGGGTGCTTGACCAGCGCTTCGCCGACCCCGCCACCGTAGATCATGTTGAACACACCGACCGGCATGCCGGTTTTTTCCGCAGCGCGCAGGATTGCATCAGCGACCTGCTCGGCCGTGGCCATGTGACCGCTGTGCGCCTTGAACACCACCGGGCAACCGGCGGCCAGGGCGGAAGCGGTGTCGCCGCCGGCGGTGGAAAACGCCAACGGGAAATTGCTGGCGCCAAACACGGCGACCGGGCCGAGGCCGATGCGGTACTGACGCAGGTCGGGACGCGGCAACGGCTTGCGCTCCGGCAGGGCCAGATCAATCCGGGCGCCATAGAAATCACCGCGCCGCAGCACTTTGGCGAACAGGCGCATCTGGCCGCTGGTGCGACCGCGCTCGCCTTGAATGCGGGCGGCAGGCAGCGCGGTTTCGCGGCAGACCACGGCGACAAATTCATCGCCCAACGCGTCCAGCTCATCGGCAATGGCATCGAGGAATTGCGCGCGGCGCTCGGCGCTCAGGCTGCGATAAGCGGGGTACGCGGCAGCGGCAGCCTTGGCGGCGGCATCGACTTCTTCCGGCGTGGCCTGATAGAAGTCGTGAGGTAACGCCTCGCCGGTACTGGCGTCGACGCTCTGGAGTTTGACGCTGCCGCAGGCACTGCGCTGGCCGCCAATATAGTTGTGACCAAGAATCATAGGTTGCTCCTTAAAGAATGCCGATGGTGCCGGGCTCGAAAGCCGCTTCAACCAGTGCGATACCGTTGATCAACGGCGCACCGAACTCGGCCTGACTGATCTCGAACACATCCCCCGGCCGGGTGCGAATGCCGTCGGCAAAGGACAGAGTCGCGGTTCCGAAGAAGTGAATGTGCACGTCCCCCGGGCGCAGGAACTGGCTGTATTTGAAATGGTGGTATTCGAGGTTTTCCAGGCTGTGGCACATGTTGGCCTCGCCGGTGAGAAACTCGTTCTGCCACAGCACTTCGCCGTCGCGCAAAATGCGGCTGGTGCCCGCCAGATGCTCCGGCAGCTCACCGACCCGAAGCTCCGGCCCGTAACTGCAACTGCGCAGTTTGGAATGCGCCAGATAGAGGTAGTTCTTGCGCTCCATGACGTGATCGGAAAACTCGTTACCCACCGCATAACCGAGGCGATACGGCTTGCCATCGTGACCGATGACGTAAAGACCGCTGAGCTCGGGCTCCTCTCCGGCGTCTTCGGCAAACGGCGGCAGCGGGAACGGTTGACCGGGGCGAACGACGATGCTGCCGTCACCTTTGTAGAACCATTCCGGTTGCACACCGGCCTGCCCCGCTGCCGGTTTGCCGCCCTCCACGCCCCACTTGAAGATGCGCAGGGTGTCGGTCATCGTTGCTTCGTCGCCGGCCTGCTGATGCATCTTGTCCCGCGCCGAAGCACTCCCCAAATGGGTCAGGCCGGTGCCGCTGACGAGCATGTGTGCTGGGTCCGGATGGTCCAGCGGCGGCAGGATGCGCAGTTTCGCCAGCAGATCTGCATAGTCGTGGCTGATACCCACGCCCAGGGCGTTCACTTGCTGCTCAAGGCTGACTCCCGCCTCGATCGCCGCCAACGCCAGATCGCGCACCGTGCGCGCGTCCTGCACCTCGCGGACCAGACCGTCCTCGACCACGCCAACCCGGCGCTCGCCGTTAAACAATTCGAATTGAACCAAACGCATGAATTTTCTCCTGTAAGCAATTCTCAAAAACACCGCAGAACCCTGTAGGAGCCGGCTTGCCGGCGATAGCGATCGGCCTGTCGACAATGATGCCGGATGTGCCGACGCCATCGCCGGCAAGCCGGCTCCTACAGGTCCGGATCAGGTGCGGGAAGCGCCACGTGCGCTGGCTGCAAACTGGTCCGCCGGCAGCACATGCTTGCGCTCCAGCAACCGATAAACCACGCCGGTCAAAATCAGCCCGAACACCATCACACCCGAGAGGAAATACAGCCCCGAAGCCAGGTTGCCGGTGTATTCCTTCAGCGCGCCGATCACGAACGGACCGATGTAGCCACCGAGGTTGCCCACCAAGTTGATCAGCGCGATCCCCGCCGCCGCACTGGCACCGGCGAAGAACCGGCCCGGCAACGTCCAGAACACCGCAGTGCAGGAAAACAGGGCGAATGCCACCAGGCACAGCGCCGCCAGTTGCAGCACCGGCACCGTCAGCCAGGCACTGAGAAACAAGCCGATGGCACCCAACACATACAGCACCGCGAGGTGGCCGTAGCGATCATTCAAACGGTCGGAACTGCGCGGGATGATCAAGAGACCGATGATCCCGAAAATGTACGGCACCGACGACACGAACCCCGTCACCAGATCAGTGCCACCGAACTGCTTGATCAACGTCGGCAACCACAAACCCAGGCCATAAATGCTCAGGGTGACCGGCAGATAAAACAGCGCCAGCAGCAACACGCGTTTGTCCTTGAGCGCATGCAGCGGATTGCCGTGGCGGGTCTGGCCGTACTCCTCAAGGTCCTTTTTCAGTTCGCCGGCCAGCCAGTCTTTCTCGGGCTGATCCATCCATTTCACCTGTTGCGGACCGTCAGGCAGCCAACGCAGCACCGGCCAGGTCAGCAGGATCGCCGGGGAACCGATGACGATGAACAGCCACTGCCAGCCGTGCAATCCGAGGATGCCGTCCATGCCGAGCAGGCCGCCGGACACCGGGCCGGTGATCAGCATGGCGATCGGTTGGGAGAGGATGAACAGGCCGAGGATCTTGCCGCGATGGCGAACCGGGAACCACTGCGTGATGTAGTACAGAACGCCCGGGAAGAACCCGGCTTCGGCGGCGCCGAGCAAAAAGCGCATCACGTAGAAGCTGTGCGCCCCTTGAACGAAGGCCATGCCGATGGTGATGGCGCCCCAGGTGACCATGATCCGCGCAAACCATCGCCGCGCGCCGAAGCGTTCGAGCATCAGGTTGCTGGGGATTTCCAGCAGGAAGTAACCAATGAAAAACAGCCCGGCACCGAGGCCGTAAGCCGCATCGCCGATACCGATGTCGGCGCCCATGTGCAGCTTGGCGAAGCCCACGGCGGAGCGATCCACATAGGCGATCAGGTACAGCAGGATCAGGAAGGGAATCAGTTTCAGCGTGATGCGACGAATAAGCCGCAGTTCCTGGCTCATGAGATCGGTCTCCGATTGTTGTTGTTATAGAACCTCGGGGGACGCCTCTCGCCAAAAACTGCCAGGGCCTTCCCTCCGTTGGAGCGGACTATATAGTAATACTATTTACGCAACAACACTTCCAAACAGATCGAATTGCGCTTATGTTACGCCTCAGTCAGAACAATATAGTCATACAATAAGAGAATCGATCATGTCTGATAAGAAACCCACCCTGCGCTCCGCCCAATGGTTTGGCACTGCCGACAAGAACGGCTTCATGTACCGCAGCTGGATGAAGAATCAGGGCATCGCCGACCACCAGTTCCACGGCAAACCGATCATCGGCATCTGCAACACCTGGTCGGAACTGACCCCGTGCAACGCGCATTTCCGCCAGATCGCCGACCACGTCAAACGCGGCGTGATCGAGGCCGGCGGTTTCCCGGTGGAATTTCCGGTGTTCTCCAACGGCGAATCGAACCTGCGCCCGACTGCCATGTTTACCCGCAACCTGACGAGCATGGACGTCGAAGAAGCGATTCGCGGCAACCCGATTGACGGCGTGGTACTGCTGACCGGTTGCGACAAAACCACCCCGGCGCTTTTGATGGGCGCGGCCAGTTGCGACGTACCCGCCATCGTCGTCACCGGCGGGCCAATGCTCAACGGCAAGCACAAGGGCCAGGACATCGGCTCGGGCACCGTGGTCTGGCAGCTCAGCGAACAAGTGAAAGCGGGCACCATCTCCATCGATGATTTCCTCGCGGCCGAGGGCGGCATGTCCCGTTCCGCCGGCACTTGCAACACCATGGGCACCGCATCGACCATGGCGTGCATGGCCGAAGCACTCGGCACTTCCCTGCCCCACAACGCCGCAATTCCGGCGGTGGATGCGCGCCGTTATGTGTTGGCGCACATGTCCGGCATGCGTGCGGTGGAGATGGTCCGCGAAGACTTGAAACTGTCGAAGATCCTCACCAAGGAAGCTTTCGAAAACGCCATTCGGGTCAACGCCGCCATCGGCGGTTCGACCAACGCCGTGATCCACTTGAAAGCCATCGCCGGCCGCATCGGCGTGGAACTAGAGCTGGATGACTGGACCCGCATCGGGCGTGGCATGCCGACCATCGTCGACCTGCAACCCTCCGGGCGCTTCCTGATGGAAGAGTTCTACTACGCCGGTGGCTTGCCTGCGGTGTTGCGTCGCCTCGGCGAAGCCAACCTGATTCCCAATCCAAATGCCTTGACCGTCAACGGCAAGACCCTCGGCGAGAACACCAAGGACGCGCCGATCTACGGCCAGGACGAAGTGATCCGCACCCTCGACAACCCGATCCGCGCTGACGGCGGCATCTGCGTATTGCGCGGTAACCTGGCGCCACTCGGCGCGGTGCTCAAACCGTCCGCCGCCACGGCTGAGCTGATGCAGCATCGCGGGCGTGCGGTGGTGTTCGAGAACTTTGACATGTACAAGGCGCGGATCAACGATCCGGAGCTGGACGTGGATGCCAACTCGATTCTGGTGATGAAAAACTGCGGGCCGAAGGGTTATCCGGGCATGGCTGAAGTCGGCAACATGGGCTTGCCGGCCAAACTGCTGGCCCAGGGCGTGACGGACATGGTGCGTATTTCCGATGCGCGCATGAGCGGCACCGCGTACGGCACGGTGGTGTTGCACGTCGCACCGGAAGCGGCGGCCGGCGGGCCTTTGGCAGCGGTGAAGGAAGGTGACTGGATCGAGCTCGATTGCGCCAACGGACGTCTGCACCTGGACATTCCGGACGCCGAACTGGCGGCGCGCATGGCCGATCTGCAACCGCCGCAACAGATGATCCTCGGTGGATATCGCCAGCTGTACATCGACCATGTGTTGCAAGCGGATCAGGGTTGCGACTTCGACTTCCTGGTCGGTTGCCGAGGTGCCGAAGTCCCCCGCCACTCCCACTAACCCCACACCCCTTGTAGGAGCCGGCTTGCTGGCGATAGCGGTGGGTCAGTCGACACATCTATCGCCTAAAAGGACGCCATCGCCAGCAAGCCGGCTCCTACAATTGATCTTCATAGGATTCAGGATTGCTTGCTCTGGCGACCGTCCTCGCCGCGCCTGCTATCATGCGCAGCACCTCCCCCGCACAGGATCGCGCCGTTCCCCATGGATTACCGCAAACCCTCCGATCGCAAAAGCATGCACTCGCGCATTGTCCAGGAACTGGGCATGCAGATCGTTTCCGGACGCTTCAAACCGGACGACAAACTGCCCGCCGAAGCCCTGTTGTGCGAGGAGTACGCGGTCAGCCGTCCGGTGCTGCGCGAAGCCACTCGCGTGTTGGTTGCCAAAGGCCTGGTGTATTCCCGTCCGCGTGTCGGCACGGTGGTCAAGCAGCGCAAGGAATGGCACATGCTCGACCCGGACGTGCTGCACTGGCTGATGCAAAGCAGCCCGCAGAATCAGTTCTTCGATCTGCTGACCAGCGTGCGCAGCATCATCGAACCGGCAGCGGCTGCCCTCGCCGCGCAATTCGCCACCGACGAAGACATTGCCTCTATCGGCGAAGCCTACCAACGCATGGAGGCCGCGCCGACGCCTGAAGCCCTGTTGCAACCGGACCTGGATTTCCACAGCCGCATCGCCGACGCCACTCACAACGACCTGCTGGCGAACCTGTGCAACATGCTGTCGGTCGCGATTGCCGAAGCGTTGAAGCATTCCAACCAGCGGCCGAACCTGCATGAATTGGCGTTGCCACGGCACAAGGCGATTCTCACCGCCATCGAGAACCGCGATGCGCTGGGTGCCCGGCATGCGACGCTGGTGCAGCTGGACGATGCGCGCAGTGCGCTGAATGTGGTGCTCGGCGCCGATCCCTCATAAAACACGACCCACTGTAGGAGCCGGCTTGCTGGCGATGGCGTCTGTTCAGACGATAAATATGTTGGCTGACCCACCGCCATCGTCGGAACGCCGCCCGCAGCAAGCCGGCTCCTACAAGGGTTACGTTGATCTTCAGATGTAAAAAAGCCGCAACCCTGGTTGCGGCTTTTTCGTTTCTGGCCTGAATACAGGCCTTAGCCTATCGCCTCGCCCAATGTGCGGTACCCGGCTACCGCACATCCCTTTCGATTCGGTTTTACGTTGAGGAATCACTCATGCAAAGGATTGCATCATGCCCACACCTGCATCACCACCCGCCGCCGCAAGCGACACCGACATCATCGCGCGCGCGGTTCATACCCGATTCAATAGCCGACCGACCTTACGCTCGCAAACCGCCCGCCTGCTCAAGGACGGTATTCTGGAAAAGTACCCACAACTGGCGTTCGACCCTGAGCGAACCAAAATTGCCCAACCGATCCCGGATGGCGCCTGGCGGCTGACGCTACTTTTGGACGTGGTACTCGATTACCTGGCCAGCGGCGCATTCCCCGATCTCAGCGAGCAATACGGTCGCAGCTGTTTTTTGACAAACCGTGCCCCCGCGCAACTTACCGCCGACAACACGACATCGCGACTGCCCGACCTGCAAGTGATTGCGCAGGTCATCCGTGAATTACCCGACATTTTCTACATCGGCGCTCAGGAATCATTGGCCGCCTGCTGGAACGAACAGGACGAAACCGGCGTCAGCCGCTGGCAATGGTTGGGGAACCTGCTCGCCGGCGTGTTGAAAACATCCGCAACGCGCCTCGCGGCAAGTGATGCCGAGCAGGCTGGGATTCTATTGGAGCTGGCCCGCCAACCCGACAACCGCGAGCGCCTTCAGCGTCCTTGGGCCAAAGGTGCAATTGAAGCCTGCACGCTTCAAGTCACGCTGAGCAGGGGCGAAGTGTCTTTCACGCTGCAAGCGCCGGATATCCTGGTGATTTGCGGCGAGACTCATTTGTTGTGCAGCGTGACCGGTAACATCGAATCGTTCCCGTCCCTGCAAACCTTCGGTGCCGCGTGGGGCGCGCGGTTTCAGCAAGACTTCACGGCAGACTCCATCACCTGGAAACGTTTTGCTCCGGACGGCAACATCTTTGATACCCAGGCAGCTCTGCTGCTGAACCGGCAACTGGAAGATTTGCAGTCGCTCAAACTGCCCGCACGCCAAAGCCTGGCTGACCTTGAAAAGCGTTTTGACGCGATCACCGATGTCGCCGCACTGTTTATCGGCAGCGACAACCACCCGACGCACCTTCACGCTCTACAGACAACGATTCCCGAGTGGTTGCAGGGCGCCAGCGCCACAGAGCGCATGGCCTGGCGTAAACACACGTTGTCGATGGCCAGTGTCAAACAGCAGACACAGGGGCGCTCGTTGCCCGACGACGTCGTTGACCTTCGCACGTTCGCCAGAAATGCGCTGCATGAGCAAATGCTCAAAGACCAGCCCTTGGCGCCCGGCTACAAGTCCGATGAACTGGAGCTGACCTTTCACGTGCCTGTCGGCGACTTGGGCAGTGGCTACCTCGAACCCGTCAAAATGTCCCTGACCGACCTGGCGATAAAAAACCTGGCCGGCAAACCCAAGGGCCGGATGACCCTGCGCCACACCGAAAACCAGCTGATTCAAGACTGGACCACCGAGGCCTATTTGCTGGATCTGGTGAGCCGGGTCGATGTCGGAAAACATTATCCCGAGTACATTGAGGCGCAGTTGCTTGGCAACAGTCCCGAGGCCAATGAGCGACTGCGACTCTTCGGCCTGGAACTGAGCCTGCATTTACCGCTGCGCGCCCTTGAGCATTCGATCAAGGGCGAGCACGGCTTCACCTCCGTGGGCTATCGATATGTCGATGCGGTGTTCCAGCCGTTGGCCGCCGAGCGCATCGTCGAGGAACAGTCCGTCGTCATCAGGCCATTGGCGTTTCAACGCAAGGTCGGGGCCTCGTGTGATGTGGCCGGCAACATGTTCATCATCGAGCCGAAAGACTTGAAGTCAGACGGCCCGCATATTCTTTACCGACCACTGTACTCAGAGCCCCTGCACCAATACCCCAACCGTCAGGACTTGCTGAGTGCCATTGCACAAACCGGCCCGTTGCAAACCAGCGTGCTGACCTGGCTGCCGGATCGCGCACGGCCGATCTACGACAACAACGGCTTCACCGAACCCCACATTGTCCACTTCCATGCCGGGGACGAATTTACACTGCATGAAAAGCCCCAACCGGCGATTCTGGCTGGCGACGAAGCGGTTGGCGACTGGCTCAGCGCGCTGGAAGAGGGTCGATTGCTGGCCAGTCTGTTCGTCAGCAATGCACGCACACTGATCGATCTGGCGGATCGACAATCGGTGTCGAATGCCGAGAGCCGCTGGGCGATCATCCTTGAGGGTGGCTGGCTGGTGTTCAACAACCTGATTCTGCCGTTGTTGCGCGGCCCTGCCATGGTGGTGGGCTGGATGCTGCAAATCGCCCACAGCCTGATCAACGATCTGCCGGCGCTGGACAGTGATGACCCGAAGGCGCGGAATCAGGCATGGATCGATGTGCTGTTGAACATTGGTCTGTTGGTTCTGCATGTCGCTCGAGAGGAAGCAGCCCCAGCACTTTCCGACAGCGCAGAGACGGCAGTTCCGGATGCCCTCGCCTCCTTGCGCCGTCCTGCGCAGACATTTTCATGGCCCGCCGAATCGACCATTACCCAGGACACTCCGGGCCTGCCCTCCGAGCCGCCGGGCAGTGGCAAGACCCTGCTCGACTTCAACCAGTCGAGCGCGCGCGATTCGGCAGCGGCCCGACTGTTCAACACGTTACGCGAGGTTCAAGTGCCATGGCCGATGCCCCTGCCAGAGCCCGTTAGCACCGGCGTGTTCAAAGGTTTGTACCGGATCGGCAATCTTTGGCACGCCACCGTCGCCGGCCTGCTGTTTCGCGTGAGCATCGTGCCCGGGTTCGGCGAGGTGTATCTGATACATCCGGAGCACCCGGATCATCCCGGCATCAAGCTCAAGACCAATGGAGCGGGCCGCTGGACTCTGGATCAAGGGTTGAAACTGGTTGGCGGCGGGCGCAATTCGAGAATCAGCGCCCAGCGAGAAATCACGGAACAACGCATCAACCTGCTGGAACTCAATCGTCAGGAATTCGTGGCTCAGCAAGTGCGGGTGCAGAAGCGCGTCGACATCGCTGAAAACCTGATGCAACTGAAAAAAAACGATCCCGCCAGCAATGAACTCGATCGCGCCACGTACAGGCAACGGTTCGTTGATGAGCTGGACAAACAGACCGAAAGCTACGCCACGCTGCTGGCCGAGAAAAGGGAATTGGCCGAGTTGACGAAATCCGATCCCGATCCTGTGCACTTGTGCAGCCTGTCGGAAAACCTCATCAACAATGCCCGTAAACGGATCGTCATCGCTGACTGGGAGCGCGAAGCTGTCGATCAAACCTATGCGGATTTGAGAAACGGTGTCGGGCATTTGCATGATGCGTTGATCCGCGAGGGCGACGTGGTACTGGATCGCTATTTTGAGTTCATGCGCAAAACCTCAGAAATCAACGAATCCATGATCAAGTGTCTGGATCAGATAGACAGCCGACTGCAGGAACTCAAGCGGGTCCCTCGTCTGGGCATCGAGTACTGGAAGAGACTGACCGGCAACAGGCCCGAAAATGAAATGACGGCGCTGCGCGTCAAGTGCTATCAGCTGAGTATTTTGCGCCTGCTCAGTCTCAAGGCCCTCGGCAGCAACACCATGGGTGTGCTCGAACATACCGTCAGCCCGCTGTTGTTGCACTCTCGCTCGCATGCCGAACTGCAAACGGAGCACACCTACACCAACAGCGACCGGATCGCCGTTCTGGAGAACCTGGTCGATCAGTACAACAAGGCACAGGACGGCCTTGAGGCAATAGGCATTTTCAGCACAGAAGAACTGCAGGCACACCCCTTCAATCGTCTGCGCGAGCTCATTGACCAGCTGCGTATCGATGCCGAACGACGTCTGGCGGAAGCGCTTCAACTGCTGCCACAACCGGAGGAGCCTTCAACGTCGGCATCGGGCCCCAAACCGCCGGTGAAACGTCCCTATTCATGGTCCAGTCGCAAGCGGGTGATCAAAACTGCCAAAGGCACATTGATCGGCGATCTTCGACAACGGGTCGCTCATCAGGAAGGAGACATTGTCGACATCAACCATCCGTTCGAAGAAAGGCCACTGGCTTCGTTCCACAAGCACGAGCCCAATGTCTGGGTAGAAATTGTCGATGCCAGACCCGCAGCTACCAAGGCAACGCGCCCCTACCAGCAGCTCAAGGGCGATGCCCGCAAGGCGTTGGCCGATGTCGATAAAAACGTGCAGAAGATCGAGGGTTACGCGCAGCGCGCCAGTTCTCCCAAGGAAATCGAAGAGCAATTGCAACGCGAGGCACAAAAGCTGATCGGGTACGCCGATGGGCTGGAACAACACGAAAGTCCCCCGGCCAACCGCGAAACAGACGTTTCGCTGATCAGCGGACTCCGCGACAAGGCGCACGTTCTCGAGACCAAGGCCACCGAACTTCGCACCCGCATGACACTGGCCCGGCCGCCCAGTAGCGAGGGGGTGGAGTATCTGTTGCGACGCAATGCAATTTTTGCGCGAATCATCGGCAACCGGGTTCAGCTGAAAACCGGGCGGCGTGACTTCATGCAAGAGTACGTCTTGTTGAATGAAGACAATCAACCCTGGTGGTACGGGCATTTTCACTACGCCAATGCGGATGATGCCAAGGCTGACTACACCCAGGCGCATCTGAAAACCAGGGAACAACGCTTCGAAACCTACGAATCGGCCATGGCCAAGGCCAAGGATCCGAAGCAGAAAATCGAAATTCATCACGGAATCATCAGCAAGGAACTGGCGAACAGCGATTTTCTACCGTTGCAACCCCGCTGAGTTTTCCAATCACCCATAAAAAAAGCCGCAACCCAAGGTTGCGGCTTTTTGGTTTTGCCTGAGGTTTAGTGAGCGAACAACGAGTTGCCCTTCTGCCCCGCCAGCTTCTCCGGTTTGATCAGGAACCGAGCCAGCGCTGGCAGCAGCCACAACGCGCCGAACATGTTCCAGAGCAGCATGAAAGTCAGCATCAGGCCCATGTCGGCCTGGAACTTGATGGCCGAGAAGATCCAGGTGCACACGCCGATCGCCAGGCACAGGCCGGTGAACAATACGGCTTTACCGGTGGACTTCAGCGTCTGGTAATACGCCTCTTGCAACGGCAGACCGGCACGCAGGAAACTTTCCAGGCGGCTGTAGATGTAGATGCCGTAGTCCACGCCAATCCCCACACCCAATGCCACTACCGGCAAGGTCGCGACTTTGACGCCGATCCCCATGAAGGCCATCAGGGCGTTGCCGAGTACCGACGTCAGCACCAGTGGCAACACGATGCACAAAGTCGCCGCCCAGGAGCGGAAGGTGATCATGCACATGGTCGCGACGCAGATGTAGACGAGGATCAGGATGGTCAGCTCGGATTCCTTGATCACTTCGTTGGTGGCCGCCTCGATGCCGGCGTTACCCGCCGCAAGGATGAATTCCAGGCCTTCCTTGTTGTTTTCCTTGGCGAAGTCCTGCACCGCATGAACTGCGCGATCCAGGGTGGCAGCCTTGTGATCGTTGAGGAACACCAGCACTGGCGCCAGGGAGCAACTGTTGTTGTACAGGCCGTCAGCGCGGGCGATGGAGTTGTTCAGCACGTCCGGGTTGCGCGACAGGGTTTCCCATTTCAGGTTGCCCTCGTTCATGCCCTTGATCATCTGCTTGGACACGGTCACCAGCGAGATCGCCGACTGCACGCCCTCGGTGTTCTGCATCTTCCACATCAGTTCGTCGATGGGTGCCATCGCTTCATAGCGCGAGCAACCTTCGGACTTGGTCTTGACCATCACCACCAACACGTCGGAACTGGTGGAGTAGTTGCTGATGATGAAGTTGTTGTCCTTGTTGTAACGCGAATCCGGACGCAGCTCTGGAGCACCTTGATCGAGGTCGCCGATTTTCAGGTTTTGGCTGTACCAGAGGCCGCCACCGAAGGCCAACAGGGCCAACACGATCGATACCGGGGCGACTTTCGGGCTGGCGAAGTTGGACAGCAGGCGCCAGAACGGGTGTTCGCGGTGCGCGTCTTTCTTGCTGCGCTCGACAGCGCGCTTGCTGATGCCGACGTATGAAATCGCCACCGGCAGCAGGATCAGGTTGGTGAACACGATCACCGCCACACCGATGGATGCGCCGATGGCCAGTTCGCGAATCACGCCGATGTCGATGATCAGCAATGTGATGAAGCCCACCGCATCCGCAAGGATCGCGATCATCCCCGGCAGGAACAATTGGCGGAAGGTGCGCCGCGCCGCAGTCAACGCGTTGTCGGCCTCACTGGACTGCAAGGCGATACCGTTGATCTTTTGCACGCCGTGGGAAATACCGATGGCGAAGATCAGGAACGGCACCAGCATCGAGTACGGATCCAGCCCGAAGCCGAAGAAGTGCATCAGGCCGAGCTGCCAGATCACCGCCACCAGCGTCGTGCTCAACACCGCCACGGTGCTGCGCATGCAGTTGGTGAACCAGTACAACAGAATCAGGGTGATAACGAAGGCGACACCGAAGAACATCACCACCATCACCAGGCCATCGATCAGGTCGCCGACTTTCTTGGCGAAACCGACGATGTGGATCTGCACGTTGGGGTTCTGTTTCTCGTACTTGTCGCGGATCTTTTCTTCCAGTTCGTGGGAGAACTTGCGGTAGTCCAGGGCCAGCAACTTGCCTTGATCCTGCGGATCCGGGTAGGACTCCAGCAGCGGGATATCGACGATGCTCGACTTGAAGTCGTTGGCCACCAGACGCCCGACCTGACCGGACTTGAGCACGTTGTTGCGCAACAAGTCGAGGCTTTGCTGGGAGCCGTTGTAGCTCTGCGGGATCACTTCACCGCCGGCGAAGCCCTCCTCCGTCACCTCGGTCCAGCGCACGCTCGGGCTCCACAGCGACTTGAGGCCGGAACGGTCGACGCCGGAGATGTAGAACACCTCGTCGTTGATCTGACGCAGGGTCTCCATGTACTCCTTGGAGAAGATGTCGCCGTCGGTGGCTTCAACCGAAATGCGAACGGTGTTGCCCAGGTTCGCCAGGTCGTTGCGGTGCTCCATCATCTTTTGAATGAACGGATGCTCGAGCGGGATCATCTTTTCGAAACTGGTGGACGGCCGAATCAGCGTCGCTTGCCAGAACAGGAAAATACTCACCAACAGACAGATCACGATCACTGCCGGGCGGTTGTTGAAAATCAGGCGTTCAAGAAACGTCGCCTTGTCTTGGTGATGGCTGCTCAAGGATGTCATAGACCCGCCTTCTTATTATTTGCCCGGCTCATTTGGACGACCCGTTTTTTCCATTCTCTGCACCGGCGCCGGTTGGCGAGGTGACGCGAACGCCGCCCTGTCCTGCCAAAACCAGATTGCCGTCGCCCGCCGCAGTCACCGCCGAAACCGAAATGCGATCCGGACGGTTGAACACGCTGAAGGTTTCGCCGTTGTCGTTGCTGCGGATCACCGAGCCACCGTTGCCGACGATCACGATGGAACCGTCGTCGAGCAAGGTCGCACCGGACAGACCGAACTCCAGCGCACCACGGGTGGCTTTCAACTCGACCGGCTCCCAGGTGGTGCCGAAATCGGTGGAGCGAAACAGGTTGCCCCGCAGCCCGTAAGCCAGCAGCGTGTTGGCCTCGGCGGTGCCGATCACGCCGAACAACGAGCCTTCATAGGGGCCTTCGAGTTTTTCCCAGGTCTGCCCCCAGTCGGAGGAACGGAACATGCTGCCCTGCTCGCCGACGATGAACAGCCCGGCATCCTTGATCGCTGCAATGGCGTTGAGGTGGTACTGGTCTTCGTTGTCCAGGCGATCGCTGGCGTCTTCCCAGGTCTTGCCGCCGTCGGTGGTGGCCACCAGCGCGCCGTAAGCGCCTACGGCGAAGCCGTTGCTGGCATCCTGGAACCAGACGTCGAGCAGGGGCGATTCGCGTTTCAGGTCTTCATATTGTTTGGTCCAGGTGACGCCGCCGTCCTCGCTGGCGAGGATCTGTGCGTCATGCCCGACGGCCCAGCCGTGTTTGTCGTCGACAAAATAGACCGAGGTCAGCAGTGCCCGGGTCGGCACCTTGGCCTGGGTCCAGGTCGCGCCCTGGTCATCGGAATACAGAATGTGCCCGCGATCCCCGACTGCCACCAGGCGCTTGCCGGCGTGCACGACGTCGAGCATCAGGCTTTTGCTGGCTTTGGCGGATTCAACGGAATAGACAACGTCGGTGGCTGGCGCCGCATTGGCCAGCGCAGGTGCCGACAACACGGCACAGCCCAACAGCGAGAGCGCTGTAGCCAACAATGCGAATTTGCGCAGTGCCGGCGGGCGGCAGATACCCACACCCATGACAGGCTCACTCATAGACCTTCCCCCATTATTATTGTTAGGTCGTTCAACCTTTCAGGGCGCCGTAAGGGGTGCTCATCGGGATTGGATGGTTAGGAGCATAGTCCTGAAACCCGCAATCCAGAGCCCCTTCGGAAGCTGGCTTATCCTATCGGGGTTTGGAAAGGTCTGACAATCGACGCCACGTTATCTTTTGTTAACCTGGGGGGATGGGGGTTTTTCTGAATGTTGGGGTATCAGGTGGGGTGATTTGGGGTTTGTGGTTGGTGTTTTGTGTACATATCCATTTTTTCGGTAACGGCTTCTATTGGTTCCGCTCTTACAGCGGGTCACTTGGAAGAGCCCCAAGTAACCAAGGGCTCTTGCCCCTTTCGTTCGGTGGCTCGCCTAGGCTCGCCATGCCCTCGCTCCGGTCCTGCTCCGTGGGCCCGCCGCCATCGGCCATCCATGGCCGGGGGCGGCTAACCCGGCATCCATGCCGGGTTGCCCACTGCGCAGAACCTCCACTCGGCCTCTCGAGGGGGCGCTCAGATCAAGAGCTGAAGGCGAGCTAACGCTCGGCCTGATGAGTGGTGAGAAGCAAAAGCGTACGCGATTCCCTGTAGGAGCCGGCTTGCCGGCGAAAATCGTTTGCACACCGAGTTCATTCAGACAGCACGCGTTATCGTTGACGTCCATCGCCAGCAAGCTGGCTCCTACAATTTTGACCGTGTGAACCCAATCACCGTGTAGGAGCCGGCTTGCTGGCGATAGCGGTGGGTCATCCAACATATTTATTGACTGGACGGACGCCATCGCCAGCAAGCCGGCTCCTACAGGGGGATGCGTACGATCAAAGAGCCAGGTCGGCTGGCAGGCCGCCTCGCTTTTGCTTTGGCTTTTGCTTGGTTTTTGATTTTGATCTGCCCCGTCGGAAGGCCGAGTGGAGGTTCTGCGCAGTGGGCACCGCGGCAAGGATGCCGCGGTAGCCGCCCCCGGCCATGGATGGCCGATGGCGGCGGGCCCACGGAGCAGGACCGGAGCGAGGGCATGGCGAGCATTAGCGAGCCACCGTACGTCAGGGGCAAAGCCTTTTGGTTCCTTTTCGGCGTTTGGAAAAGGGACTCGCCGTAAGGGCGAAACCATAAGCAGCCGTTACCGCAGCAATGGATATGTACACCATCAAAAAACTCATAGCCTGACACACAGCCATCGCCAGCAAGCCGCCTCCTACAGGATCCGGGTGAACCCTGCGGAAGCAACGCCAGACTCAGGCCAGGCTTTTGCTGACCACTTCAAACACATCACTGGACAGTTGACCCGAAGCACGAATCCGCTCCAGCTCCCCTTTCATCAACGCCTGACGAGCATCGTCGTATTTGCGCCAGCGCGTCAGCGGCGCCAGTTGGCGAGAAGCAATCTGCGGGTTGAACCCGTTCAGTTCGATGACCAGATCCGCCAGGAAGCGATACCCCGAACCATCCGCCGCATGGAAGTTGATCAGGTTCTGCCCGGCAAACGCGCCGACCAACGCCCGCACCTTGTTCGGGTTCTTGATGTTGAACGCCGGATGCTGCATCAACTGACGCACACGTTCCAGCCCACCCGGCAACGTACTGCCCGCCTGAACGCTGAACCACTGATCCATGACCAGCGGATTGTCCTTGAAGTGCTCGGCAAAACCGGCCAGCGCCAGGGCTTTTTCCTCTTCGAACGGCGAATTCACCAACACCGCCAATGCCGTCAGGCGCTCGGTCATGTTGTCGCTGGTCTCGAACTGCTCAAGCGTCGCCGCCATTACTTGCGATTGACCGCTGAGCATCAGGTACGACAGCGCAATGTTCTGCAAGGCGCGACGGGCAAAGTGTTCGGCTTCGGCAATGTACGGGGTTTGTTTCGACAAATCGCGGTTGGCCTGGTAACGCGACCACAACGCCTCGAACAAACCGTCTGCCAACGCCTTGCGGGCAAACTCGCGAGCGATGTGGATGGCGTCAACGTCAGCCACTTCGCTGATCTCGGTCAGATACGCCTCACCCGGCAGCGAGAGCATTTCGGCGACCATTGCCTGATCCAGCGACTCGTCCGACAGCACGGTGCGCAAGGCCGAAATCAGGCGCTGATCCAGCACCAGTTTCTCGCCCTTCTGCTGCTGGGCGATCAGCTCTTGCAACACTTGCACCGACAACTGCTGACCGGCATCCCAGCGGTTGAAACCGTCGCTGTCGTGCTGCATCAGGAACATCAGTTGGTCGCGGTTGTACGGGAAGCTCAGTTTCACCGGCGCTGAGAAGCCGCGCAGCAATGAAGGCAGCGGTTGTTCAGCGATATCGACAAAGGTGAAGGTCTGTTCGGCTTCGGTCACCGAAATGACACGCGAGGTGCCCTGAGCGCTGGCTTCGCCGGACAGGCGCAAGGCAACAGGCGCGCCTTTGGTGTCCAGCAGGCCCAATTCGACCGGGATCACGAACGGCAGTTTTTCAACCTTGTCCGGAGTCGCCGGGCAGCTCTGACGGAACGTCAGGCTGTAGGTTTTCGCTGCTGCGTCGTAGGACTCGCTCACCGCCAGACGCGGTGTGCCAGCCTGGCTGTACCAGCGTTTGAACTGGGTCAGGTCGACACCGTTGGCATCTTCCATGGCTTTGATGAAGTCATCGCAGGTCACGGCCTGGCCGTCATGGCGCTCGAAATAAAGGTCGCTGCCTTTACGGAAACCTTCGGCGCCGAGCAAGGTGTGGATCATGCCGACCACTTCCGAGCCCTTTTCGTACACGGTCAGGGTGTAGAAGTTGGAAATCTCGATGAAGCTGTCCGGGCGCACGGCGTGAGCCATGGGGCCTGCGTCTTCGGCGAACTGGTGAGTGCGCAGGTAAGCCACGTCCTGGATGCGCTTCACGGTGGCCGAGTTCATGTCGGCTGAGAAACCGGAATCGCGGAACACGGTGAAGCCTTCCTTCAGCGACAACTGGAACCAGTCGCGGCAGGTCACGCGGTTGCCCGACCAGTTGTGGAAGTATTCGTGGGCGACGATCGCTTCGACACGCTGGTGCGCGGCGTCGGTCGCGGTTTCGGCGCGAGCCAGCACGGCGCTGGAGTTGAAGATGTTGAGGCCCTTGTTCTCCATGGCGCCCATGTTGAAGTCGTTGACCGCAACGATCATGAAGATGTCCAGGTCGTATTCACGACCGTAGACTTCTTCGTCCCAGCGCATGGATTTCTTCAGGCTGTTCATGGCGTGCTGGCACTTGTCGATGTTTTCCGGTTCGACGTAGATGCGCAGCGCCACGTTGCGCTCGGTCATGGTGGTGAAGGTGTCTTCGACGCACCACAAATCACCGGCCACCAATGCGAACAGGTAGGCCGGTTTCTTGAACGGGTCTTCCCAGGTCGCCCAATGGCGGCCGTCTTCGCCAGGACCGCTGGCAATCGGGTTGCCGTTGGACAGCAGCACCGGGTAGCTGTGCTGTTCCGCGACGACCGTGGTGGTGAACGTGCTCATCACGTCCGGGCGGTCGAGGTAATAGGTGATCTTGCGGAAGCCTTCGGCCTCGCACTGGGTGCAGAACATCGTGCCGGACTTGTACAGGCCTTCCAGCGCGGTGTTGGTTTCCGGGTGAATGCGTACGCTGGTGTCGACCGTGAAGCTGGTGCTGGCCGGATGCAGCGTCAGGTGGTTCTCGGTCAACTGATAGTCGGCAGCCGTCAGTTCGCGGTCGGCCAGGGTCACCGACAGCAGATCGAGTTGCTGACCGTCCAGCACCAGCGGCGGCAGGCCCGGGCCACGCTCAGGATTGCGGCGCATCACCAGTTGCGCATGGACCAGGCTGTGGTCCTCGAACAACTCGAAGGTCAGGTGCGTCTCGTCGATCAGGTACTCAGGCGCCTGATAGTCTTTCAAATAGATCATCTTCGGTTGTTCGGTGCGCATGCTGGAGTCCTTACTGATGCACGGCGAGCTGATAAGCCGTGTATTTACGAATATTGATCACGCCGGTATCGAAGATCAGGTACTGGCCCTTGATCCCCAGCAGCGTGCCTTCGGCAATCGGGTTCTTGTCCAGGTTGAAGCTGACGATTTTGGCCGGGTATTGCTCCACCGGATAACGGATTTCCAGCGGCTCGGCATCGCTAATAGTCTGGATCGCCTGAAGACCAAATCGTTCCTGCAAGGCTTGCAGGCCTTCGGCGCAGCTTTCAAACAGCTGATCACGAACTTCGGCCAGGTCCACCGAAACCGCTTCGCCCTTGAGTAAAGCACGCCAGTTGGTCTTGTCCGCCACCTGACTGCGGAACAGGTCTTCGACGAAGCCTGACTGCTGACGGGTCGCGACACGCATGATCGGCAACGCCTGACGAGCGCCCTGGTCGATCCAGCGCGTCGGCAGTTGGGTCGCGCGGGTAATCCCGACTTTGACCCCGGACGAGTTCGACAGATACACGATGTGATCGGTCATGCAGAACTTCTCACCCCACTCCGGCTCACGGCAGGTGCCGGCGTCGTAGTGGCAGCGCTCCGGGCTCATGATGCAGACATCGCACTGCGCCAGTTTGGTCATGCACGGGTAGCAGTAACCCTGGCTGAAACTGGTTTTGGTTTTGCGTCCGCAATGGGAGCAGTGGATCGCCCCCAGGTATTCCAGACGTACCGTGGTGCCGATCAACGGGTTGACCGGCACTTCGACATCGTCCAGACGAAACGCGTACTGCACGTCGGCCCCATCCAGGCGGGCCGACATTTTACTGATTGCACCGCGGCCAATCTCGATCAATGGATGGCATCCGACTTGAACAGGATATTAGGCACTTCAATCGACTTCGAGCCGCATTCCTGCACGCCCATGTAACCGGTGCGCTGGTCTTCGGGCAGGTTCTGGATTTCCCAGGCGATCATCGCTTGCAGCGACAGTTCGCGTTGCTCGGCGGTGAGTTTGCCACCGTCGGACCATTTGCCGATTTCCACCGCCAGTTTCAGGCTCTGGTAGATATCGGGGGTGATGTTTTTGATCATTTCGTTAAAAGAGGACATCAAGGTCTCCGAACTTACATAACTTTTTTAGGCGGCCAGTTTACGGCGGTTGTACAAACCACCCAACAAACCGGTGAAGCATCCGATGAGTAACCCGCCGACGTGGGCGGCGTTGGCGATTTCACCGAAGCCGATCATCGAGACCAGCCCGGACAGGCACAGCAGCAGCCACACCAGCATCATCACCAGGACCCCGCGAGGCAGGCGATAAGCGCGGTTTGGCGACAGGAGCTGAAAGATCCAGCAATGCCCGAGCAGGCCATACAGCACGCCGGACAACCCGCCAAACAAGGTCGGGCCGCTGAAATAAAACTGCGCGTAGTTCGACACCAGGGCGAACAGCAGAGTCAGGCCGATCAGGTTGATGCCGCCTTGACGCGACTCAATGCGTCGCCCCAGTTCCCAATACCACATGCCGTTCATGGCCAGGTGGAGGATGCCGAAGTGGATCAGCATCGGCGTCACCAGACGCCACCACTGCCCCGCTGCCAGGCTGTCGGCCAATGGCGTGAAATGGATGTATTCGCCGACCACCCGGAAATCGAGGAAGGTCAACCAGCGCATCGTCTCGAGGTTTTCGCCCAGCAGCGTCACCGCACCGACGATCAGGCTCAGCAGCAGCACCGCCGCCGTCGCTTTGGCGTGGCGCAATTGCTCGACGAAACCGGGACGCTTCGCGGTTATCGCCACCGGGATGTCCAGTTGCTGATCGGGATCACCCGTCGGAAAACGCTCATACAACGCACGCACGTCTTCACTGATATTGGCGGGCACCCACAGCACCTGCTCGCCCAGCTCTTCGCTGACCCGATGCGGCACCTGCATGCGTTGCAGCAGTTTGACGAACCCGCTCAGATCCACCGCCAGCGGCAGGCGTAAAACCGCCACGGCGCTCATCGCAGTGCCTCCGGCCGTTCGACGTCGACCCAGACGAATTTGTGCGGATCGAGCCGGGTTTCCTGGTCCAGTCGATAGGCGACCAGCTTGCCGTAAAGCACCGCGCTGTAATCCAGGCAGGCCAGGTTCGGGCGGATCGGCGCCGGTTTGCCGCTGCGCCAGTAGTGGCCGACGAACAACAAGGGCTCGTCAACGCCATAACGCAGCAAGGTGTTTTTCTCGGTGGACGACAGCGGCGTCCGGGCCACGGGTTCCGGTAAAGCGTCAGGCTGGAACACGATGTCTCCGTAGGTTTGCGGGTCGTCTTCCCAGAATTTGGTGCGGAAGAACGAGCGCGTCAGGCCATCGCCGCTGGTCATGGTCAACCCGTCAGGCAAGCGCATGTCGGTGCCGCGCAGCAAACGGTCGAACACGGTGCAGGCAAAACTGCCCGGCACGGCCGAGGCCTGGAGGAAATGTTCATCGACGCAGCCGTCGTGAAACAGAGCGCGTAGCGGCTCGATCAGGCCCGAATCCCAGCAGGCGTGGACCACACGGAAACGCCCGGCATCCACAAACAGCGGCAGTTCGTAGAACCATTGCTGGAAGTCATGCCAGTCGGCGGGATGGTCTTCAAACTGGGTCAGGGTTTCACCCAGCAGGCGCGCATGACGCGGCGTGTGTTCACGGACGAATTGCTTGCCGCTGCCCGGCGGCGCTGGCGTGCTCCAGCCGAGTGCGTTGAATTCATGGTTGCCCATGATGCACAACGCCTGGCCGGCCTCGACCATGTCGTGGACGATGTGCAGCGCCTCGCGAATCCGCGGGCCGCGGTCGATGATGTCACCGACGAACACCGCCATGCGCGACGGATGCCGCCAGACGCCGCCCTGTTTGTGATAACCGAGCAGGTCGAGCAAGTGCTCAAGGGTCAGGGCGCAACCGTGCACGTCACCGATAAGGTCATAACTTCGCGCGGGATCGAGCATCAGTCGCCTCCACCCCCCAACTTGCTGCCCCAGCCGAGTTTGGTCCGGCAGACTTCGTAGTAGTTGTGGTCAAGCGGATGAATCAGCCGCAGCTTCTGCGCTTTCTTGCTCACGGTGATGGTGTCACCCGGCGCGCAGGTGAAGTGGTTCTGCCCGTCACAGGAGACTTGCGGGTAGATCTGCATATCCTTGGACACGACGATTTTCAGCTCACTGTTGCCATCGACCACAATCGGTCTACCCGACAAGGTATGGGGGTACATCGGCACAATCACAATAGCGTCAAGTTTGGGGTGCATGATCGGGCCGCCCGCCGACAGCGCGTACGCGGTCGAACCGGTCGGCGTGGCGACGATCAGGCCGTCGGCCTTCTGGCTGCAGACGAACTGGCCGTCGATGTACAGCTCGAACTCGATCATGCGTGTCGATTTGCCGGGGTGCAGCACCACGTCGTTCAGCGCATCGCCCTGGCCAATGGCCTCGGCGTGGCGGCGGACTTCGGCTTGCAGCAGGAAGCGGTTTTCCACCAGATAGTGGCCGTCGAGTACTTCGGCGACTTTGACTTCCAGTTCATCGGGGCGAATATCGGTCAGGAAACCGAGGCTGCCACGGTTGATGCCGAGCACCGGAATATTGTGTCGGGCCAGTGCGCGTGCGGCACCAAGCAGGCTGCCGTCACCGCCGACCACAATCACCATGTCACAGACTTCACCGAGCATCTTGCGCGACGAAGTTTGCAGGCCATGACCCGGCAGGACTTCAGCGATGGTGTCTTCGAGGATCACGTGCAGGTGACGATCGAGCAGAAACCGTTTCAGTCGGCGGACGGTATCCAGCACCTGCGAACTGCCCAGGCGACCGATGATGCCGATATTACGAAATTGCTCCATGGTGCCCCTACGGTTTGCGACGGCGAAAACCACGATTATGGGCGAAAGCGCGGGATAGACAAAATCCTTTCAGCCACAAGGGCGCACTCAGGTTTAGGGCTATGCTCGCAAGATGATCCTATTTCCCGATTTGCTGCAGTTACCCCACCAGTTGCGCCACCCCGAGGTCCGCGACCTGGCCTGGGTCATCCTCGCGCCGCCGATGCTGGAGGTCACGCCGTGGCCGCAACGCCATCCACTGGCCGGCAGTGACTGGGTGCAGGCGCCGGAACGGCTGGAACTCTGGCTACGGCAACTGGATCACGACAGCTACGACTTGCTGCACTGGCTGGCCCAGGCCCGGACCCGGCGCTTGGGTCTGTATTACGAACGGTTGTGGCAATACGCCGTGCGCCATGCACCGGGCATCAATCTGATTGCCGCGAACATGCCAATCCGTCGCGAAGGCCACACGCTGGGCGAACTGGACATGCTGCTGCGCGATCGCGACGGCGTGCATCACCTGGAACTGGCGATCAAGCTTTACCTCGGCCCGCAAAACGGCGCGGGGCATAACACCGCGCAATGGCTGGGGCCGGGCTGCCATGATCGGCTGGACCGTAAACTGGCGCACCTGAGCCAGCATCAGCTGCCGATTTCCGCGCGACCGGAGAGCCGCGAGGTCCTGGCGGCGCTGGATATCCAGCAGTTCAGTGCGCATTTGTGGCTGGGCGGCTATCTGTTGTATCCGTGGCCGGGGCAATCCGAGCCCCCAAGTGGTGCGCACCCGCAGCATTTGCGCGGTAGCTGGCTGCATCAAAAGGACTGGAATGATTTTGTCACGCAGCGGCCATTCGGTCGCTGGCAACCCCTGCCCCGCCATGCCTGGCTGGCACCGGCGCACTACCCGGCCGAGCAGACCTGGAGTACGCAACAGCTGCAAGCGTGGCTGAGCGATCTGGAACCGCTGGCGCCGGCGCAGTTGCTGGTTCGGTTGATCGAAAATGCGAATGGGGAGTGGGAGGAAGCGGAGCGGTTGTTTCTGGTGGCGGATCTTTGGCCGAATGTGCCGGGTGGGGGTTGAGATTTGCGGTATCCGGGAGGACGTCATCGCCAGCAAGCCGGCTCCTACAGTTGTTCACAAGTCCTGTAGGAGCCGGCTTGCCGGCGATAGGGTCGATGCGGTCTAAACGGACAACCGCACAGCCAACGCCGCCAACGTCACCAACAACACCGGCACCGTCAACACAATCCCGACCTTGAAGTAATACCCCCAGCCGATCCGAATGCTCTTGCGCTCCAGCACATGCAGCCACAACAACGTCGCCAGACTGCCAATCGGCGTAATCTTCGGCCCCAGGTCACTGCCGATCACGTTGGCGTAGATCATCGCCTCCTTCACCACTCCGCTCGCCTGACTCGCATCAATCGACAGCAGACCAATCAGCACCGTCGGCAGGTTATTCATGATCGACGATAGAAGCGCCGTCAGCACACCCGTGCCCATGGCCGCGCCCCAGACGCCGTAACCGGCAAAACCGTCCAGCCAACCCGCCAGATACCCGGTGAGCCCGGCATTACGCAGACCGTAGACCACCAGGTACATGCCCAGCGAGAAAATCACGATCTGCCATGGCGCTTCTTTCAGCACCTTGCGCGTGGAAATCTTGTGGCCTCGGGCAGCAATGGCCAGCAGCAACGCCGCGCACACCGCCGAAATGGCACTGATGGGAATACCCAGCGGTTCCAGCGCAAAACACCCGATCAACAGGATCAGCAACACCGCCCAACCGGCATAAAACGTCGCCTTGTCATGGATCGCACTGGACGGATGTTCCAGTTGCTCAGGGTCGTAATCCTTGGGAATGTCGCGCCGGAAAAACCACATCAACACCGCCAGTGTCGCCGCAACGCTCACCAGGTTGACCGGAACCATCACCGCCGCGTAGCGATTGAAGCCGATGTGGAAGAAGTCGGCGGAAACGATGTTCACCAGGTTCGACACCACCAGCGGCAGGCTGGCAGTGTCGGCAATAAACCCGGCGCCCATCACGAACGCCAGGGTCGCCGCCGGGGAAAAGCGCAACGCCAGCAGCATGGAAATCACGATGGGCGTGAGGATCAGCGCCGCCCCGTCATTGGCAAACAAGGCAGAGACCAGCGCGCCGAGCAGCACCATGTAGGCAAACAACTTGCGCCCACTGCCCCGCCCCCACCGCGCGACATGCAGCGCCGCCCAGGCAAAGAACCCCGCCTCATCCAGCAACAGGCTGATGATGATCAGCGCGACAAAGGTGCCGGTGGCGTTCCAGATGATCTGCCACACCAGCGGAATATCACTGAGGTGCACCACACCGAAAATCAGCGCCAGCACGGCGCCGAACACCGCACTCCAACCGACACCGAGGCCTTTGGGTTGCCAGATCACCAGGGTGATGGTCAGCAGGAAAATCAACGACGCAATGAGCATGCAAAGCAGCCTTCAACAGAAATCAGGGATTAACAGCAACGTACAGGTCGATCGGTCATGGCTTGAAGGCGTGCGACATCGGCAGCCAGCCAGCCTTGATGTTCAGCCAGCGCGCCGTGCAGCAGAGTGACGACCCAAGGCGCCAGGTCCGGGTGCAGGCGATAGAACACCCATTGCCCCTGACGGCGGTCCGCCAACAGACCATTGCTGCGCAAGAGCGCCAGATGACGGGAGATTTTCGGCTGACTCAAGTCCAGCCCGGCGGTCAACTCGCACACGCACAACTCGCCTTCACGGGCGATCAACAGCGCGATACGACTGCGCGTGTCATCGGCCAGGGCCTTGAAAACATCGACGGGACTGTAAGAGTCGGACATACAGGGAAACGCCTCCGGACAAACGAGGCGTGAATATATGGAATTTCGAATATCCAGTAAAGCAAAGTCTGGAAACGATTATTTGATGCCGCCGCTGCCGAGCCTGCATTTGGCAGCGGCTATCAAAGTGATATTCAGACTTTCTTATGCTGCTCGACCCACAGCCCGTAAGCATTGATGAAACTCTGCAAAAACGGCTTCACCGTCTCGGACAATCTGCCCGCTTCATCGAAGGCCGAACCGGCACCGCTCAAGTAGGCTTCCGGTTGTTGCATGCAAGGCACATTGAGAAACACCATGGACTGGCGCAAATGATGGTTGGCGCCAAACCCGCCGATAGCCCCCGGTGAACAGCTGATCACCGCACCCGGCTTGCCACCCCAGGCGCTCTTGCCATATGGCCGCGAACCGACGTCGATTGCGTTCTTCAACGGTGCAGGAACCGAACGGTTGTATTCCGGGGTGACGAACAGCAACGCGTCGGATGAACTCACTTGTTGCCGGAAAGTGCTGTAGGCTGCCGGCGGTGATTCGCCATCGATGTCTTCGTTGTAGAGCGGCAAGTCGCCAATTTCGACGATGTTGAGCTTGAGATTTGCAGGTGCCAGATCGGCCAGGGCCAACGCCACCTTGCGGTTGATCGATTCCTTTCTCAAGCTGCCGACCAGAACGGCGATCGTGTAGACATTGCTCATGGAAGATTCTCGACTGTCCGATGGAAAGAGCTTGTAGTTATAGATGACGATTCAAGCAGTGGGCGACTGAAAAACGCCGCCCCTGACTATTTTTTTCCTGTAGGAAAACTTACCTCGCCCAACCACGGTCTACAGAACCGCAAATTGAGTGATTTATCTCCAGAGGTTCTAAGCAGATGGCAGCAGTACTCGTCAGTCAGTTCCATGCAAGAGACGCGGAAGGCCGTGTCTATTCCGTGCATGAGTTCCAGGAATCCACCCCTTCGGCAGACGGCCTCACCGCTGTCACCACTTACAAGCTGGCCATTGGCGATCGCGTCAACAAGCTTGATGAGAACGAGTTTCTGCTGGTGCAATCGGGCGTCACCCTCATTCGTGAACCCGAAGCCAGCGTCGCCTCATAACCTCGCGTTATGAGCAGAAGTCTTATGCGCGGACTTGGGTTAGGATTCAGCCACTGACTCCCTCACCTGCTGAACATGGACTTCACGCATGCGTTTACGTCATATCGAAGTGATCCAGGCGCTCCTGCAGACCGGTCACCTTGGCACCGCCGCCGAATGGCTGCAGTTGCCACTGGCCGAGGTCGAAGGCATTCTGCGTGACGCTGAGAGTCAGTTGGGTTTCATGCTGTTTTCCAGCGTGCGTGGACGCTTGCAAGCCACGCGCGAGGCGCGGGAGCTACAGGTCGAAATCGCCCACGTCTACGATGCGCTCGAGCCGGTCCTGCGACTGGCCAGCAGCCTCAAGCAATATCAGGCCCCACCCCTTCGCATCATTTGCACGCCGCCCCTGGCACAACAGTTGTTGCCACAGAGCATCGCGGCGTTGCGCCGGCGTCTCCCCGACGTGCCTTGCAGCCTCCTGAGCCAACCCACCCGCGACATCGTCAGAAGCCTGCTGCTGCGCGAAAGCGATCTGGGCCTGAGCCTGCACGATCCCGACCACGCCGATATTCATTGCCAGGTGATTGCCCAGGGCAAACTCCAGCTGCTGGCCCCCCATGGCTGGCTGCAACCGAAGCAAAAGTACATTTCGCTGCAAGACCTGGCGGGGCAGTCGATGGTTGGCCTGGAAGGTCATGATCCGCTGAGCCCGGCGCTCGACAACAAACTGCACGCCCTGCGCCCTGCCCCGGTGATTCACACCCGGGTTCAGACTCACCAGATGATGCGCAGCATGGTCGAAGCCGGTGAAGGCCTGGCGATTGTCGACCCGTTCACCGCGCTCGGGGCCAAATCCGCCGGCCTGGATGCCTGCCCGCTGGCGCCCGCCGTGCCGATCAGCGTCTACGCCCTGACCCTGAAGAACGGCGAGCCTTCCCCCGCCCTTCAGGCACTGCTGGACATCATCACGGAACAAGCCGTGGCGATGTTGGCGAACTGATCGGGCTTTCCAGCGGGTTGTCGAATAATCGATACCAGAACAATGCGATTTCGGCGGTGTTCGGGTCGATGCCGCGATAGCGCAGGTGATCGACACCGCCCATCACATAACCGCAGCGCTCATACAGCCGACATGCGCCCAGATTGTTGTTCTGGGTTTCGAGCATGATGCCCGGCAGTTTTTTCTTGCGGCTCCAGAACTGCGCCACATCCAGCAGCGCCTTGGCCACGCCATGCCGCCGTGCCGGCGCATGCACCGCCAACTCGTCGATGTGGGCAAAGCCGTTCCAGTTGGTGCTGACCACCAGGTGGCCCACCGGCTCATCATCGAGATAAGCCATGAAAATCGCGCTGTCGGCGGCGTCGCGGAAACTGCTGAATTCCTCGGGATCGATGCCATAGCACTTGCGGTAAGGGGTGATTGGCGTGACCGACCACTGCTCCATCGGTTTGCCGATTTCGGCGGCGACATAGGCCGTGACTTCAAAACTGAAATCACTGCCCCAGATGTAAGCCGCAAAGCCGTCGTCGGCAACGCGAACCGACAGCCCTGGGTATTTCGGATTCATGACGGGTTGCATACTGGGAAAGGTCCTCACTCCTTGATGCAATCGACGGTGTAATGCCGCCCATTGCCCTCGTCTTCGTGTTGCAAGCCGTGCACATCGACGACAAACCCCGGGAAACTGCTATCGAACGTGCGGGCAAACGCCAGGTAATCGATGATCGAGCGGGTCGACTCGGTGAAACGTTCGCCGGGCATGATCAACGGAATCCCCGGCGGGTACGGCACCAGCATCACGGCGGCGATACGGCCGTCCAGTTCATCGATGGACACCGCTTCCACCTCGCCACGCACCAGATGATCATAAGCGTCAGCCGGCTTCATGGCGATTTCCGGCAACACGGTGTACATGCGCTTGAGATGTTTGGCCGTGGCATTGCTGCGGTAACAGGCGTGCAGTTGATCGCACAAATCGCGCAGCCCCATACCCTTGTAACGCGCGCCTTCCTGCTGCGCCACGCAGGGCAGGCAGGTCACAAGGCTGACGTTGGCGTCGTAGCTGCGCTTGAACTCCAGCAACTCGGTCAGCAGCGTGCTCCATTTGCCCTTGGTGATGCCCATGGAGAACAGCACCAGAAACGAATAGAGCCCGGTCTTCTCGACCACCAGCCCACGCTCCCAGAGGAATTTGCTGACCACCGCCGCCGGGATCCCGCGTTCGCTCAACGCACCGCCGGCGGTGAGGCCCGGCATCACCAGCGTGACTTTGACCGGATCGAGCAGCACGTAGTCATCGGTCACGCCGCCAAAGCCGTGCCAGTCGGCATCGGGTTGCAGCAACCAGTCTTCAGTCACCACGCGCTCGATGCCTTCCACCGACGGCGGCTGCCAGATGGAGAACCACCAGTCATCAGCGGCAATGTGCTGACGCAAATTCGCCAGCGCCCGGCGGAAGCTCAGGGCTTCGTCGAACATTTCCTGCAACAGCGAGCGACCCGCCGGGCCTTCCATCATCGCCGACGCCACATCCAGAGAGGCGATGATGCTGTACTGCGGCGACGTGGAGATGTGCATCATGAACGCTTCGTTGAAGCGGTCGCGATCCAGTTGCCGCGCTCCGCCGTCCTGGACGTGAATCATCGAGGCCTGACTGAACGCCGCCAACAGTTTGTGGGTGGAATGGGTGGTGAACACCAACGGGCTGTCCGCACTGCGAGCAGTGCCCATGCCATAACGTCCGGCAAAAAATTCGTGAAACGCCGCATAGGCATACCAGGCTTCATCGAAATGCAGCACCTCGACGCTGTTGCCCAGGCTTTGCTTGATCAGTTCGGCGTTGTAACAGAGCCCGTCGTAGGTTGAATTGGTCACCACCGCCAGTTTGACCTTGGGCGCACGGCCCTTGGTCAACGGGCTGGCATCGATCTTGGCCTGAATCGATTCGCGGCTGAATTCACTCAGCGGAATCGGGCCGATGATCCCCAGCTCGTTGCGTTCCGGGCACAGGTACAACGGAATCGCGCCGGTCATGATGATCGAGTGCAATACCGACTTGTGGCAGTTGCGGTCCACCAGCACCAGGTCATCGCGAGCGACCATCGAATGCCAGACGATCTTGTTGGCCGTCGAGGTGCCATTGATCACGAAAAAGGTGTGATCGGCGCCAAAGTTGCGCGCCGCTCGTGCTTCCGCCTCGGCCAGCGGGCCGGTGTGGTCGAGCAGCGAACCGAGTTCCGGCACCGACACCGACAAGTCCGAACGCAGGGTGTTTTCCCCGAAAAACTGGTGAAACGCCTGCCCCACCGGGCTCTTGTGATAGGCCACGCCGCCACCGTGGCCCGGCGTGTGCCAGGAATAGTTGGAGTCGGCGGTGTGTTGCACCAACGCCTTGAAGAACGGTGGCAGCAGGCCGTCCAGGTATTTGCGCGCGGCTCGTGCGACCTGCCGCGCCAGAAATGGCACGGTGTCTTCGAACAAATAGAGAATGCCGCGCAGCTGATTGAGCTCGTCCATTGCATCGGCGGGGGCGTTTTCCAGCGTCACCTGCTCGCCTAGCGCGAAAATCGGCAAATCCGGCGCACGCACCCGCGCCAGACCGATCAGTTCGGCCATGTTCTGCAGCAGATGGGAATTGGCGCTGGGGTCTTCGGCGGCGATCAACATGCACGAGAGGCCATGATGGGTCGACGCGACCAACCGCCCTTCGGTGTAATCCACTGCCGAGACAATGCTGAAACCTTCCTGCTCCAGCTCCCGGGCGATGCCACGCACCCGATCACCGGCAACCGTGTCGGCCTTGATGTCGCGATGGACGATCAAGACCGGGAATCTCAAATCTTTATACATGGGGCTCAGTGTCCTGAGGCGGCAGTCCGTAGCCTGCCAATAACCTCAGGGTAGAGGGTTGAGGCGCATGTGGCGAGTGCAATGCCCCGAAATGGGTCACGAGTGGATCGCATAACCCTGTAGGAGCCGGCTTGCTGGCGATAGCGTCCGTTCAGGCAATGAACGTGTCGACTGCCCCACCGCAATCGCCAGCAAGCCGGCTCCTACAGGTTAGTGTCTATCTCGAGATTTACGCCTGAGCTTCGGCCTCAAGCAGTTGCTGCCACAGCGATGGCGCACCAGCGGATTTGGCGATGACTTCCAGACGAGCCATGTGTTGCGCCAAATCATCTTCACTGGCGCGGATGATACGGGTTGGCTGGCGATCGGCCGGCAAACGGCGGATCTCCGTGGCTGAGTTGTCCGCCCCTTCACCAGACCCGTTGCCGTCGGACGCATTGCCGGCCAGCGACAGGCTGGTCTGGCCGCCGGTCATGGTCAGGTAAACGTCGGCGAGAATCTCGGAGTCGAGCAAGGCGCCGTGGAGCTCACGGCCGGAGTTGTCGACGCCATAACGTTTGCACAAGGCGTCGAGGCTGTTGCGCTGCCCCGGGTGACGTTCCCGGGCCATCATCAGGGTGTCGAGGATCGAGCAGTGTTGCGTGATGTCCGCACGATCGTGCTGGCCCATCAGGGCGAATTCGTTGTTGATGAAGCCAACGTCGAACGCCGCGTTATGGATGATCAGCTGCGCGCCCTTGATGAATTCGAAAAACTCATCAGCCACTTCAGTGAAGCGCGGCTTGCCCACCAGGAATTCGTTGGTGATGCCGTGAACGCCGATGGCGCCTTCATCACTCTCGCGGTCCGGTTGCAGGTAAACGTGAAAATGCCGGCCGGTCAGGCGCCGACCGATCAACTCGACACAACCGATTTCGATAATCCGGTGGCCGTCGGTCACCGGCATGCCGGTGGTTTCGGTATCGAGTACAACGGATCTGGTGGCCATCAGTGCTCAGCTCTCAACGGGGCAATCGTGCAAAAACGGCGATGTTAACACGCCCACGGGATCAGGCGTGCGCACAGGCAAATGACTGAAGCTCATGCAGTTTTTAACAATCATTAGCAATGTTCATAAAGTCTGGCAGAGAACGGCTTGATAGCGTGCGCGGCTTGTTTCCGATGGATTTGAGTTCGTCATGACCACCACCCAATCGCTACGCCTGCTGGTCCTGGGCGGTTGCCTGATCGCAACCACCGCCCAGGCCACCAGTTTTGTAATCAGCACCGATATCACGTTGAGCCTGACCTTGAGTTCGTCCAAGGGCACGAGCGGATCATTCAAGGACGACAAGATTGTGCTGGCGGCCAAGGATGATGCCGCTGCGTTTGTGGCGAGTGACGGGGAGATTCGCGGGGCGCGGATTGAAGCGGCATTCGAGAGGATTCGTGGCGGGCTGAGCGATCAGTATTCAGACCAACAACTGGCCAACGCCATTTTGATGCTGTGAACACCCACTTTGTAGGAGCCGGCTTGCTGGCGATAGGTCCTGAGCCTTGCATTGATCTCGGGGACGCTATCGCCAGCAAGCCGGCTCCTACAAAGGTCAGGCTTGTTTGTAACCGCGCACTTCATCCACGCCACGGTTAGCCAACTGGTCGGCCCGCTCGTTGCCGTGATGCCCGATGTGTCCGCGCACCCACTTCCAGGTCACGTTGTGCCGGTTGACCTGCTCGTCCAGCAATTTCCACAGGTCAGCGTTTTTCACCGGTTCTTTCGCTGCCGTTTTCCAGCCGCGCTTCTTCCAGTTGTCCATCCATTCGTTGATGCCTTTCATCACATACTGCGAGTCCGTCACCAGCAGCACGTCGCAAGAACGCTTCAGTTCTTCCAGCCCGCGAATCGCGCCCATCAGCTCCATGCGATTGTTGGTGGTGTTGGCTTCGCCACCCCAGAGTTCTTTTTCAACGCCCTTGCACACCAGCAATGCGCCCCAGCCGCCTGGGCCAGGATTGCCCTTGCAGGCGCCGTCGGTGAAGAGTTCTACGCTATCGCTCATGCCAATCTATCCAGAAAATGCGGTGGCCCGCCGATCGTTGATCGACGATGCCCGAGGCCGGGACGCGCCCGGCCGGGAATATAAAAAGTGTTACGGCTCGATGTTGCGGCGGTTGACCTTGGCCATCGGCAATGGAATCAACTTGCCCATCGGCTCGCGACGTTCCTGCCGAACCGGCCGCAGGCCGACTACGATCTTGCGCGCGACCAATAAATAGAAGCCGCCACCCGACAGTTGCCAGTCACCGGCCTTGCGTTCCCAACCGGCCAAACGGGCTTGCCAGGCGGGGGACGCAAGCGGCGGACGATAGCACCCGAAGCGGCGTTTCTCCAGCGCGAAGCCCAGCAGGTTCAGCCAGTCTGCGACCCGCGACGGCGAAATGCATCGGGCCTTGCGCAAGGCGTCATGGGCGAACACGTGGCGCAAACCCCAGCTGCTCCAGGGGTTGATCCCGATGATCAGCAAATGCCCGCCGGGACGCACGCTGCTCGCCGCTTCGCGCAGCAAACCATGGGGCGACAGGCAGAAATCCAGGCCGTGCTGCAACACCACCACATCGGCAGCATGCTCGCTCAACGGCCAGGCCTGCTCTTCGCACACAATCTCGACACCCGGCAATGGCGCACCCAGCCGCACATTGCGCTGGACCTGAGGCGCCGACGGCGGTGTCTCGGCCGAAGGCCCGTAATGCACCAGATAGCCACCGAAGAAGCGCCCCAGCTCGTCTTCGAGCATGCGTCGTTCTTCGTCCAGCAGAAATTGCCCGATGGGGCCCGACAGCCATTCACGGGCCGCGCTGATCAGGGCCAGCCAGTCAGGATCAGCCTGAGCGAACGCTTTATCAGTCATTGCATTCTCCAACGCGCCAGGAAGTTCTAAGATGCGCCATTGTTTTCCGCTTGGCGAATCCGACGATGATACAGATCAGTGCCCTGCCCGCCTTCACCGACAACTACATCTGGTTGTTGCAAGACCCCGACACGCGACGCTGTGCGGTGGTCGATCCCGGCGATGCCGCGCCGGTCCAGGCCTGGCTCGCGGCGAATCCGGGTTGGGCACTGAGTGATATTTTGATCACTCACCATCATCACGACCATGTCGGCGGTGTCGAACAGCTGAAAAAAGCGACGGACGCGAAGGTCTACGGCCCGGCCAGTGAAACCATCCCGGCGCGGGACGTCGCGCTCAAGGACAACGACCGTATCAGCGTGCTGGGTTGGGACTTCGAGGTGATCTCCGTTCCCGGCCATACCCTGGGGCACATTGCCTACTACCATCAGGGCGTGCTGTTTTGCGGCGATACCCTGTTCGCCGCGGGTTGCGGACGGCTGTTTGAAGGCACCCCCGAGCAAATGCACACGTCGCTGAGGCGCCTCGCCTCCTTTCCGGAGGACACGCGGGTCTACTGCACTCATGAATACACCTTGAGCAACCTGCGTTTCGCCGTAGCGGTCGAGCCCGGCAACCCACATACCGTCGAACGTCTGGCTAAAGTCACGGAACAACGGGCCGCCGGAGTCATTACTTTGCCGTCGACACTGGCCTTGGAAAAGCAGACCAACCCGTTTTTACGTGTCGACGAAACATCTGTTAAAGAAAAAGTGGACGAACGGAATGGCACCTATAACCGGGCTCCGAGTGCGGTTTTTGCTGCTCTGCGCGCTTGGAAGGATAAGTTCTGAGAGGGCTTGCCGTTGGTGCGAAAAATCTGAATGGTTGACCGCAGAGGGTGCGCTTTCTAGAATCGCCCGACATTTTTGCCCGGAACTTACTTCCAGCCAATGTCGTCATCTATTCGTAAAGCCATCAATTCAGACGCATTGACCCGCTTGGCTCAAGCCATAGCGGTGGCTGTGTCCGCCACTCTGGCGGGCTGTTCCAGCCATGTGCCGCAGACCGACGCGGCACATACCCCGAACATCGCAGCGCGAGCCAAACAGAAGCCCATCTGGCTCAGCGAAAAGCCTACTCCGCAAATTCCACAGGACGTCTGGGAGCGCATGCGCCAGGGCTTCCAGTTGCAGGAAGGCCTGGGCGTCAACCCGCGTATCGAGCAACAGCGCCTGTGGTTCGCCAGTAATCCATCCTTCCTCGAAAACGCCGGCGAACGCGGCAGTCTCTACATTCACTACATCGTCGAACGCCTTGAAGAACGCAACATGCCGCTGGAACTGGCACTCCTGCCAGTGATTGAAAGCGCCTACAACCCAATGGCCTATTCCCGGGCCGACGCGGTTGGCTTGTGGCAGTTCATTCCTTCCACCGGGCGTTACTTCAACCTGCGCCAGACCCGTTTCTACGATGGCCGTCGCGACATTACCGCGTCGACCACCGCCGCGATGGATTACCTGACCCGTCTGCACGACATGTTCAACGGCGACTGGCTGCTGGCCCTCGCGGCTTACAACGCGGGTGAAGGTACGGTCAGCCGGGCCATCGAACGTAACGAAAGACTTGGCCTGCCTACCGATTACTGGAACCTGCCACTGCCGTCCGAAACCCAGGCCTATGTGCCGAAGTTGCTGGCCCTGTCGCAAGTGGTCCTGGCGCCCGAAGCCTACGGCGTGAACCTCAACCCGATCGCCAACGAACCGTATTTCCAGGCCGTCGAAATCAACCAGCGCATGGACCTGTCCAAGGTTGCAGCGGTGGCCAATATCGACGAAGACGAGCTGTTCCAGCTCAACCCGGCCTTCAAGCAGCGCACCACCACTCTGGACGGTCCTCAGCATTTGCTGGTGCCGACGTCCAAGGCGCAACTGCTGACCGCCAGCCTGTCGACCATGCGTCCCGAAGAGCTGATCAGCAAGAAGTCGCTCAAACCGGTGTTCGAAGGCGTAGACGACACCCAGCTCGCCAGCCTCAAACGCGCCTACCGCGTGAAACGTGGCGACAACCTCGGCACCATCGCCAAGGCCAACAAGGTCGACGTAAAAGACCTGCAACGCTGGAACAAGCTGACCGGCAAGGACCTCAAGGTTGGCCAGACGCTGGTGATGCAGGACAAGACCAAGCGCAGCTCCGGACGCGTCAACACCGTAGTGGCCGCCAATACCAAGACGAATGGCAAGACGGACACCAAGAAACCGCAGACCCAATACAAGGTCCAGCAAGGTGACTCGCTGTACATCGTGGCCAAGCGTTTCAACGTTGAAATGCAGCACCTCAAGCGCTGGAACCCGCGTGTCGGCCAGGCGCTGAAGCCGGGTCAGATGTTGACGGTTGCTTCGCCGCACTAAAAAAAGCCCCTGACTTCAGGGGCTTTTTTTTGCCCAAATACCATAAACAGGTTCACACACCCCATGTAGGAGCCAGCTTGCTGCGGGCGGCGTTCCGACGATGGGCTCAAGTGCGCCGCGTTTAACCAGATTTCACGCGTTATCGTTAACGACCATCGCCAGCAAGCCGGCTCCTACAGGTTTTTGTAAGACGAGCGATCAAATAGGTTTCCAAGCCTCCACAAGGGATCTGTGCCGGCAATTAAGGGGTCGTTAAATCCCCGTCTTTTTCCTGTCCATACAAGCTGTTACTGTACGGCCCACAAAGCCCAAGCCGCCTGGATCGGATCTCTGACTTGAAGCGTCCCCTCCTCCTGCTCCTCATCAGCCTGGCCTTGAGCTCCTCCGCAAGTGCGACGATCAGCGAAAGCCACGGTTATGCGCAGTTCGGCACGCTCAAGTACCCGGCCAGATTTACCCATTTCGACTGGGTCAACCCGCAAGCGCCCAAGGGCGGTACGTTGCGGGTGATGGCGTTTGGCACCTTCGATACGCTCAACCCATACACCTTCAAGGGCTCGAGCCCGGTTTCCACCGCGAATTTCCTGCAGTACGGCATCAACGAGCTCAACGAGCCGCTGATGGTCGGCACCGGCCAATACGCGCCGTCCGGCGACGAACCCACGTCCAGTTATGGCCTGATCGCCCAATCGGTGGAATACAGCGAAGACCGCAGCTGGGTGGTGTTCAACCTGCGCCCCGAAGCCCGCTTTCACGATGGCACGCCGATCACCGCGTACGACGTCGCGTTCTCTTATCGATTGCTGCTCAAGGAAGGCCATCCGCAATACCGCACCAATCTCCAGGAAGTGTTGCGGGTCGACGTGCTCAACCCGCAGCGCATCCGCTTCGTCTTCAAGCGCGCTGGCAACCCACTGCTGATCCTGCGCCTGGGCGAGTTGCCGGTGCTGCCGCAGCATTACTGGAAAGGTCGCGACTTCAAGGCCACCACCTTCGAGCCGCCGTTGGGCAGTGGCCCTTATCGCATGACCTCGGTCACGCCCGGGCGCCAGATTGTGTTTGAACGGGTCAAGGATTACTGGGGCAAGGACCTGCCGGTCAATCGCGGCAAGTACAACGTCGACCGCATGGAAGTCGAGTTCTACCGCGACAGCGACGTCGCGTTCGAAGCCTTCAAGGCCGGCGAGTTCGACATCTACATCGAGCATCAGGCGAAGAACTGGGATAACGGTTACAACTTCCCGGCCGTGCGACGAGGCGATGTCATCAAGGCGCAGATCCCGCACCAGATCCCGACCCAGAGCCAGGGCCTGTTCATGAACACCCGGCGCCCGGCCTTCTCCGACGCAAAGGTGCGCGAAGCGCTGGGGCTGATGTTCGATTTCGAGTGGACCAATCGCACGCTGTTCAGCGGCGCATACAAGCGCGCCATGAGTTACTACCCCAACAGCGAGTTCTCGGCCACCGGCCTGCCGGTCGGTCATGAGTGGTTGATGCTCAAGCCGTACCGCGAGCAATTGCCCGCCAAACTGCTCACCGAGCCGTTCAGCCTGCCGCAGACCCAAGGACGCGGCATTCCGCGGGACACCATGCGCCAGGCCCTGAGCCTGCTCGCCGAGGCCGGCTGGAAGCTCAACGGTCAGCGGGTCGAAAACGCCAAGGGCCAGCCGCTCTCGCTTGAGATCCTGCTGGTCAACCCGAACCTGGAACGCATTCTCCAGCCTTATGTCGAGAACCTCGCCAGTATCGGCATCGACGCCCGGTTGCGCACGGTGGACCGCGCCCAGTACAAACAGCGCCTCGACCAGTTCGATTTCGACATGATTCTGATGACCCTGAACCAGACCCTCAGCCCCGGTCTGGAGCAATGGCAGTATTTCCATTCCAGCCAGGTCGGGGTCAAGGGCAGCAAAAATTACGCGGGCATCGCCAACCCGGTGGTTGACCATTTACTTGAGCAACTGCTCGCCGCCCAGACCCGCGATGAACAGGTTGCCGCCGGCAAAGCCCTGGACCGCGTGTTGTTGTGGCAGCACTACATCATTCCCAACTGGTACCTCAATTATCACCGCCTGGCCTACCGCAACCGGTTCGCCTTCGTCACCACGCCGCCCTATACGCTGGGCCTGAGCGCGTGGTGGCTGAAATCTTCGGAGAAAGATCGATGAAACCCGTACGCGCCCTGCTCTTGCAGGCCAGCGGCCTGTTGTTCGCCGGGCTGGCCTGCGCCGCACCGCAACACGCCCTGACCTTGTACAACGAGCCGCCGAAATACCCGGCCGACTTCAAGCATTTCGATTACGTGAATCCCGACGCGCCCAAGGGCGGGGTCTTCCGTCAGGCCGGTTTCGGCGGCTTCGACAGCCTCAACCCGTTCATCAGCAAAGGCGTGTCGGCCGGCGACATCGAGCTGATCTACGACACCCTGGCCAAACAGGGGCTCGACGAACCGTTCACCGAATATGGATTGGTTGCCGGCAAGATCGAGAAAGCCCCGGACAACAGCTGGGTGCGTTTCTACCTGCGCCCTGAAGCGCGCTTCCACGACGGTCATCCGATCCGTGCCGAAGACGTGGTGTTCAGCTTCGAAACGCTGATCAAGGACGGCGCACCGATGTATCGCGGTTACTACAGCGACGTCGCTGAAGCGGTCGCCGAAGACCCGCTGACCGTGCTGTTCAAGTTCAAGCACACCAACAACCGCGAACTGCCGTTGATCCTCGGTCAGTTGCCGGTACTGCCCAAACACTGGTGGGCGACCCGGGACTTCAACAAGGGCAACCTGGAAATGCCGTTGGGCAGCGGCCCGTACAAGGTCAGCGAAGTAAAGGCCGGGCGCTCGATTCGCTACGAGCGGGTCAAGGATTACTGGGGCAAGGACCTGCCGGCCAACCGTGGTTTCTACAACTTCGACGTGATGACCACCGATTACTACCGCGACAACACCGTGGCCCTGGAAGCACTCAAGGCCGGACAGTTCGATTACTGGCTGGAAATGAGCGCGAAGAACTGGGCCAATGCCTACAACATTCCGGCGGTTGCCGAAGGTCGGCTGAACAAGGAACAGATCCCCAACGGCAACCCGACCGGCATGCAGGGTTTTGTCTTCAACCTGCGCCGTCCGGTGTTCCAGGACGTGCGCGTGCGCCAGGCGCTGACGCTGTTGCTGGACTTTGAATGGACCAACAAGCAACTGTTCAACGGCGCCTACGTGCGCACCCGCAGTTTCTTTGAAAACTCGGAAATGGCCGCCACCGGTTTGCCGGATGCCGATCAGTTGGCCATTCTCGACCCGTTCCGCGGCAAGATCCCCGAACAGGTATTCACCGAGGCCTTCCAGAACCCGGTGACCGACGCCAGCGGCATGATCCGCACGCAGCAGCGCAAGGCTTATCAGCTGTTACAGGAAGCCGGCTGGCGGATCGTCGACGACAAGATGGTCGACGCCAACGGCAAACCGGTGAACATTGAGTTCCTGCTGGCCCAGACCGAATTCGAGCGGGTGCTGCTGCCGTTCAAGCGCAACCTCAGCGACCTGGGGATCGACTTGGTGATTCGCCGGGTCGACGTCTCGCAGTACATCAATCGCGTGCGTTCGCGGGACTTCGACATGATTGTCGGCAGCTTCCCGCAATCCAACTCGCCGGGTAACGAACAGCGCGAATTCTGGATGTCTGCCGCCGCCGACAAACCCGGCAGCCGCAACTCCATGGGCCTGAAAGACCCGGTGGTGGACCAACTGGTCGAGCAACTGATCAACGCCGATTCGCGCAAAAGCCTGGTGGCTCACGCCCGTGCACTGGACCGCGTGCTGCAATGGGGTTATTACGTGATCCCCAACTGGCACATCAAGACCTGGCGCGTGGCTTACTGGAACCATATCGGCCACCCGAAAATCTCACCCAAGTACGACATCGGTACGGCCACCTGGTGGATCAAGCCCAACGTGACACCGGCGATAGAAGTCGAAACCAAACTGCAAGCCGACCCTGCGGGCACGGAGTAATAGATGCTGGCGTATATTTTTCGGCGACTGCTGCTGATCATCCCGACGCTGCTCGGCATTTTGCTGATCAACTTCGTGATCATCCAGGCCGCCCCCGGCGGGCCGGTGGAGCAGATGATCGCCAAGCTCGAAGGTTTCGAAGGCGCCACCAGCCGCATTGCCGGCGGTGGTGCAGAAGTGTCGGTGGCCGGCTCGGCCTATCGTGGCGCCCAGGGCCTGGACCCTGCGCTGGTGAAAGAAATCGAGCACATGTACGGCTTCGACAAATCGGCGCCGGAACGTTTGTGGATCATGGTCAAGAACTACGCCACCCTGGATTTCGGTGACAGTTTCTTTCGCGACGCCAAGGTCATCGACCTGATCAAGGAAAAGATGCCGGTGTCGATTTCCCTCGGGCTGTGGAGCACGCTGATCATGTACCTGGTGTCGATCCCGCTGGGGATCGCCAAGGCCACGCGGCACGGCAGCCACTTCGACGTTTGGACCAGCTCGGCGATCATCGTCGGCTATGCGATCCCGGCGTTCCTGTTCGCCATTCTGTTGATTGTGGTGTTCGCCGGCGGCAGCTATTTCGACTGGTTCCCGCTTCGGGGACTGACCTCGAACAACTTTGATGAACTGAGCATGGGCGGCAAGATTCTCGATTACTTCTGGCACCTGGCGTTGCCGGTGACGGCGCTGGTGATCGGTAACTTCGCGACCATGACCCTGCTGACCAAAAACAGCTTCCTCGATGAAATCAACAAGCAGTACGTGGTCACCGCCAAGGCCAAGGGCCTGACCAATCACCGTGTGCTCTACGGCCACGTGTTCCGCAACGCCATGCTGCTGGTGATTGCCGGTTTCCCGTCGGCGTTCATCGGGATTTTCTTCACCGGTTCGTTGCTGGTGGAGGTGATTTTCTCCCTCGACGGTCTCGGCCTGATGAGTTTCGAAGCAGCGATCAACCGCGATTACCCGGTGGTCTTCGGCACGTTGTTCATCTTCACCCTGCTGGGATTGGTGGTGAAACTGATCGGCGATCTGACCTACACCTTTGTCGATCCGCGCATCGACTTCGAAAGCCGGGAGCATTGAGATGAACCTGTCCCCTCTCAATCGCCGGCGTTTCGAACTGTTCAAGGCCAACAAGCGCGGCTGGTGGTCGCTGTGGCTGTTTCTCGTGTTGTTCGGCCTGAGCCTCGGTGCCGAGCTGATCGCCAACGACAAACCCTTGGTGGTGCATTACGACAACAGCTGGTACTTCCCGGCGCTCAAGCGTTACCCGGAGACTACGTTCGGCGGCGAATTCCCGCTGGAAGCCAACTACAAGAGCCCGTACATCCGCGAATTGCTCAAGGCCAAGGATGCCTGGGTGCTGTGGGCGCCGATTCCCTATAGCTACCAAAGCATCAACTACGACCTGAAAGTCCCGGCCCCGGCACCACCGTCGACCGACAACCTGCTGGGCACCGACGATCAGGGTCGCGACGTGTTGGCGCGGGTAATTTACGGCTTCCGGATTTCGGTGCTGTTCGCGCTGACGTTGACCATTCTCAGCTCGATCATCGGCGTGATTGCCGGTGCCTTGCAGGGTTTCTATGGCGGCTGGGTCGACCTGGCCGGGCAGCGGTTCCTGGAGATCTGGTCCGGGTTGCCGGTGCTGTATCTGCTGATCATTCTCGCCAGTTTCGTCCAGCCGAACTTCTGGTGGCTGCTGGGGATCATGCTGCTGTTTTCGTGGATGAGCCTGGTGGACGTGGTCCGCGCCGAGTTCCTGCGCGGACGCAACCTCGAATACGTGCGCGCGGCCCGGGCGCTGGGGATGCAGAATGGTGCGATCATGTTCCGCCACATCTTGCCCAACGCGATGGTTTCGACCATGACCTTCATGCCGTTCATCCTGACCGGCGCCATCGGCACGCTGACCGCGCTGGACTTCCTGGGTTTCGGCTTGCCACCGGGCGCGCCGTCGCTCGGTGAGCTGGTGGCCCAGGGCAAATCCAACCTGCAAGCGCCGTGGCTGGGCATGAGCGCGTTTGCGGTGCTGGCGTTGATGTTGAGTCTGCTGGTGTTCATCGGCGAGTCCGCTCGCGATGCCTTCGACCCGAGGAAGTGAAATGAATCAGGACAATCTGATCGAAGTGCGCGACCTGGCCGTCGAATTCGTCGTTGGCGAGCGCTGCCAGCGGGTGGTCGAAGGTGTCAGCTTCGACATCAAGCGCGGCGAAACCCTGGCGTTGGTGGGTGAAAGCGGTTCCGGCAAATCGGTGACCGCGCACTCGATCCTGCGCCTGCTGCCCTACCCGCTCGCCCGGCATCCGTCCGGCACCATCGAGTACTCCGGGCAAGACCTGCTGAGCCTGAAAGAGAAAACCATCCGCCACATCCGTGGCAACCGGATCGCGATGATCTTTCAGGAGCCGATGACTTCGCTCAATCCGCTGCACTCGATCGAGAAGCAGATCAATGAAGTCCTCGGCATCCACAAAGGTTTGATCGGCAAAGTCGCGACCAAACGTACGCTGGAACTGCTGGAAATGGTCGGCATTCCGGAGCCCGAGAAGCGCCTGAAAGCCCTGCCCCACGAATTGTCCGGCGGCCAGCGCCAGCGCGTGATGATCGCCATGGCCCTGGCCAACGAGCCGGAACTGCTGATCGCAGACGAACCGACCACCGCGCTGGACGTGACCGTCCAGCTGAAAATCCTCGAATTGCTCAAGGAATTGCAGGCCCGTCTGGGCATGGCATTGTTACTGATCAGTCACGATTTGAACCTTGTACGAAGAATTGCGCATCGCGTATGTGTCATGCAGCGCGGTTGCATCGTCGAACAGGCATCGTGCGAAGAGTTGTTCCGCGCGCCGCAGCATCCGTACACTCGGGAACTGCTGGCAGCGGAGCCCAGCGGCAAGCCGGCGACCAACGTGATTGGCCCGCCATTGCTGCAAGTCGAGGACCTGAAAGTCTGGTTCCCGATCAAGAAAGGCTTGCTGAAAAAGACCGTCGATCACATCAAAGCGGTGGACGGGATCAATTTCAGCCTGCCTCAGGGACAGACCCTGGGGATTGTGGGAGAAAGCGGTTCCGGCAAGTCGACACTCGGTTTGGCGATTTTGCGGCTGATTGGCAGCAAAGGTGCGATCCGTTTTGAAGGCAAGCAGCTAGACTGCCTGACGCAACAACAGGTTCGGCCGCTGCGTCGGGAGATGCAGGTGGTGTTTCAGGACCCGTTCGGTAGCCTGAGCCCGCGGATGTGCGTGAGCCAGATCGTTGGCGAAGGCCTGCGGATTCACAAGATGGGCACCGAGGCGGAACAGGAACAAGCGATTATTGCGGCACTCAGGGAGGTAGGTCTGGATCCGGAAACCCGGCACCGCTACCCCCACGAATTTTCCGGCGGGCAGCGGCAGAGAATCGCCATTGCCCGGGCATTAGTGCTAAAACCGGCGCTGATTCTGCTGGACGAGCCGACTTCGGCCCTCGACCGGACAGTGCAGCGCCAAGTGGTGGAGCTTTTGCGTTCACTGCAAACCAAGTACAACCTGACGTATCTGTTTATCAGCCATGACCTGGCTGTCGTCAAAGCGCTGAGCCACCAGCTGATGGTGGTCAAGCATGGCCAAGTGGTCGAACAGGGAGACGCGCAAAGTATCTTTGCCGCCCCCCAACATCCGTATACACAGCAGTTGCTGGAAGCCGCTTTTCTGGCACCAGCCACTGCGCAATAACCTGAAAGAGAGGAGCAACACATGGGTTTTCTCGCCGGTAAGCGCGTACTGATCGTCGGTGTCGCCAGCAAGCTGTCCATCGCATCCGGCATCGCTGCCGCCATGCATCGCGAGGGCGCTGAGCTTGCCTTCACTTATCAGAACGACAAACTCAAGGGTCGTGTCGAAGAGTTCGCACAAAGCTGGGGTTCCAACCCGGACCTGTGCTTCCCGTGCGACGTGGCCAGCGATGAAGAAATCGCCAAGGTTTTCGTTGAGCTGGGCAAGAAGTGGGATGGCCTGGATTGCATCGTGCACTCCGTCGGCTTCGCTCCGGGCGACCAACTGGACGGCGACTTCACCGAAGCCACCACCCGTGAAGGTTTCCGCATTGCTCACGACATCAGCGCCTACAGCTTCGTGGCTTTGGCCAAAGCTGGCCGCGAAATGATGAAAGGCCGCAACGGCAGCCTGCTGACCCTGTCGTACCTGGGCGCCGAGCGCACCATGCCTAACTACAACGTAATGGGCATGGCCAAGGCTTCGCTGGAAGCCGGCGTACGTTACCTGGCCGGCTCCCTGGGCCCGGACGGCACTCGCGTCAACTGCGTATCGGCTGGCCCGATCCGCACCCTCGCCGCTTCCGGCATCAAGAACTTCCGCAAGATGCTGGCCGCCAACGAAGCGCAAACCCCGCTGCGTCGCAACGTCACCATCGAAGAAGTCGGCAACGCCGGCGCCTTCCTGTGCTCGGACCTGGCGTCCGGCATCAGCGGTGAAATCATGTACGTGGACGGTGGTTTCAACACCACGGCCATGGGCAGCCTCGAAGAGTAATCTTCGACGGTAACGAAAAAACCCGCCTCTACAGGCGGGTTTTTTTGTGCCTGCGATTTCAGACTCAACGCAATCCCCTGTAGGAGCCGGCTTGCTGGCGATAGCTATATTCGACTCACTGCAAATGTCGGCTGTGAGATCGCCATCGCCAGCAAGCCGGCTCCTACAGGGGTTGTGTGTTCAGGTCGATTGAGGTGAGACAGTTGGCAAATAGTTGCTGGATGGGCTGCGTACGCTGGCTGTAGCGCTGCAACAGCACAATCTCGCGGTAGAACGTCAATTCGCCCAACCGGATGATCCGCACCTTCGCGCCATACTCAAGCCACAACCCGGCTTCGGGAAGCAGCGACACACCCAATCCGCATTCAACCATTTTGACGATGGCCTCCAGCTCATCCAGCTCCAACGCCACCTGCACATCAATCTGCTGCTCACGCAGGAACCGCGTCACCAGGCGCCCACCGAAGGAATTGCGGTCGTAACGCACATGGGGATGGTTCGCGAGGATCTGCAACGGGTCATCACCTTCAAGCTCCGGCGGCACGATCAGCACAAACGGTTCCTTGCGAATGACCTGCGCCGACAACTCCTTGGGCAACTCGAACGGCGGCTTGATCAGAATGGCCAGATCAACCTCCCCGGTATCGACCTGGCTCAGCAGATTCAGCGAAACGCCCGGCACCAGTTTCGGTTCCAGCAACGGCGCTTGCTGGCGTAGCCGCAACAACGCCTGGGGCAGCAACCCGGTCTGGGCCGTGGCCACTGCGCCAATCTTCAACTCGCCGCGGTACTCGCTGACGTCATCGCTGACCGCCATGCGACTGAAGGTTTCCAGCATCTCCCGAGCCATCGGCAACGCCCGTTGCCCTGCCGCATTGAGAATCGCCTGACGCCCGGTGCGATCGAACAAACGAATGCCCAACGCCTGTTCCAGATTGCGCATCTGCGCGCTGACCGCCGACTGCGTCAGGCCGATGTGCATGCCGGCGGCGGCGAATGTGCCGTAGCGTGTAACAGCGATGAAGGTTTTCAGTTCACGCAGCATGACGGTCTCGATTGATCGAAATAATTTGAGCTCGATGCAAAAACTATCGTCTTTCAATCGAAAAGCACAGCGCTAAACTCCACCTCAACCACCGTCAATCTGCGAGGCACAGCGATGCAACTCTCCCCTTTTCACTTGGCCATCCCGGTATATGACCTCCCGGCATCCCGGACTTTTTACCGTGACGTCTTCGGTCTGGAGGAAGGTCGGTCCAGCGACCATTGGGTTGACTTCAACTTCTTCGGCCACCAATTGGTGATTCACCTGGCGCCCAAAAACGCCTCACAGGAAGCGGCGCACACCAACGCCGTGGACGGGCATGACGTGCCGGTGCCGCATTTTGGCGTGGTGCTGGGGATGGATGAGTGGGAGGGTTTGGCTGAAAGGCTGAAGGCGCGCGACACCCGATTCGTGATTGAACCGGGCATTCGGTTTCAGGGGTTGGTCGGTGAACAGGCGACGATGTTTTTGTTTGATCCTTGCGGCAATGCGCTGGAGTTCAAAGCGTTCAAGGATATCGGGCAATTGTTTGCCAAGTGAAGATATGAGTGATTTTGAGGGCCTCATCGCGAGCAGGCTCGCTCCCACAAGGATTTGTGCCGGATGCAAGTTTTGTATTCTGCGAAGATCCACTGTGGGAGCGAGCCTGCTCGCGATGAGGCCCTTTCATTCACCGCGGAACTTCCAGCCTACCGGTGCAACGCCCTCTCCGCCTCAATCAGCAGCTCATCGATCGAGTGATGCAGATTAATGTCGTACTCGACCTGGCCAATGCTGAAACGAATGTCATAACCGCGACGCATCGTGGCGTTGCGCTCGTCGAGGATTTCTTCGAGCCGCGACTTGATGGCGCCAATGTCCACAGCGCTTGAACCGGTCAACAAGGCCACAAACTCGTCGTCGCCGAGCCGGCCAATCACATCGTTTTCGCGAAAGGCGATGCGCAGCACGTCGGCAAAGGTTTTCAGGGCGTCATCACCCTCGGTGCGACCGTACAAATAGTTGATGTGTTTGAAATTATCGAGATCGAAAAACAGCAGCGTGGCCGGTTTTTCCAGTTGCTGACAGGCGTCCAGCCCCAGTTGAGCCAGTGTCGTGAAGCCGTGGCGGTTGGACAGCAGCGTCAACTCATCCATGCTCGCCATCTGCACACCAATCACTTCCTGCTCGGCTTTACGGGCCTGATCTCGCAGCAATTGACGCGCTTGTTGGGGCGACAGCAACGGGTCTGCGTTAGCGCCGTGTTTTACCGGTTTGCCTGGGTTCAGCATGACTCACTCCATTGGCGGGTATGTTCTTTAGAGTGGTCGATACCCGGTTTGACTCCCGGTTAACGGACCGTCGGTCAACTGCCCACCACCGGACAAGGCCCTCCGGCCTCGGCCCAGCGCTTGAATTGAGTGACGAAGATATCGTGTGGCACCGGCACCGGCGCTCGCCCTTCACCCGGATTCCAGCCCCACAGCACCAGTTTGTCGTCGCTGACATGCTTGATCAGCGCGGCGAAATCCCGGTCGCCATTACTGGAGCGGTCCTTGATCATTGCGCACAATTTGTCGGCCGGCAGTCCGATCCAGGCCATTTTGTGCGCCGCAGACGGCAGGCTCCAGTGCGGTGCACCCGGCGGCGCATGCGGGCCGTAACTGGCCGGCGGATTGCTGTCGGCGTGGCAGGTGGCGCACGGCAAACCGGCCGCGCCATTGCCGTCCATGCCGCGTAGGACGTTCATCGCGTGGGGCGTTCCGGCATCGAACTGCAACGGTGAATCACCGGGAATATGGCAGTTCTGGCAGCGCGGGCTCTGAAACACTTTCTGCACGGTATCGAAAGCCTTCAACGCTTCCCTATCCTCTGAGAACAGGTTCGTGGCGTAGACCGTCAGGAGGATCAGCACCACTGCGCCCAGAATCAGATGTCGCCTCATCTCACACCCCCGACAGTTGCAAGGGCAGTTCGCGCAACCGTTGCCCGGTCAGGGCAAACACTGCGTTGGCCACCGCTGGCGCCGTGGGCGGCACGCCAGCCTCACCGATGCCGCCGGGTTTGTCGGTGCTGGGCACGATATGCACTTCAACCACTGGCATTTCGTTCAGGCGCAGCACCTGATAGTCGTGGTAATTGGACTGCACCACCTGCCCATTCTTGAAGGTCAGTTTGCTGTGCAGGGTAAAGCCGAGGCCGAAGGTGATGGCCGACTCCATTTGCGCCGCGATGCTCATCGGGTTGACCGCAATCCCGCAGTCCACAGCGCACACCACCCGGTGCACGCGGATCTTCAGGTTGTCCTGGGACACCTCGGCAACCTGCGCGACGTAGCTGCCGAACGACTCATGCACCGCAACACCCAGTGCATGCCCATCCGGTAATGGCGCTGTCCAATTGGCCTTCTCGACCGCCAGGTTCAACACACCCAGATGCCGCGCATGGTCCTTGAGCAAGGTTCGCCGGTACTCCACCGGGTCCTTGCCAGCCGCTTCGGCCAGCTCATCGATCAACGACTCCATCACGAACGCTGTGTGGGTGTGCCCGACCGAACGCAACCACAACACGGTGATGCCGGTTTTCGGCGAATGCAGTTCCACCTGATGATTGGCCAAGTCCTCGATGTACGGGCTGTCGACAACGCCTTCCACCGACGTTTTGTCGATACCGTCCTTGACCATGGTGGCCGCAAACGCTGTGCCGTCCATGATCGACTGCCCGACCATCACGTGCTTCCACGCAATCGGCATTCCACTGGCATCCAGGCCGATACGCGCCTGATGCAGGAACGCCGAGCGGTAATAGCCGCCGCGGATGTCGTCCTCACGCGACCACACCGTTTTCACCGGGCCGCCTGCCGCCTTCGCGACCTCCACGGCCTCAGCGACAAAGTCCGAAGTCGGGTTGGCCCGCCGGCCGAAACCGCCGCCCAGAAACTCGGTATGAATCTCGACCTGCTCGGGTTTGAGCCCGGTGATTTTTCCCGCGATCATCTGATCCAGCGTCTGGAACTGCGTACCGGTCCAGATTTCGCATTTGTCCTGGGTGATTTTCACCGTGCAGTTGAGCGGTTCCATTGGCGCATGAGCCAGGTACGGCACGCTGTACTCGACGTCAATCGCCTTCGCGGCCTTGCGCAAAGCGCCCTGCGCATCCCCGGCCTTGCTGGCCGAAGTGCCCGGCGTGGCGGCGAGTTTGCGAAAGCTCTCCAGCAGATGTTGGCTGTCGAGCCCGGTGTTCGGCCCCGGATCCCAATCGACCTTCAGCGCATCGCGCCCCAGTTTCGCCGCCCAGTAATGATCGGCAATCACCGCGACGCCCGTCGGCACCTGCACCACTTTGTGCACGCCCGGGATCTCCAGCGCTTGCGCGCCTTCAAAGGATTTGACGCTGCCGCCGAACACCGGTGCGCGGGCAACCATCGCGGTCATGAGTCCGTCGAACTGCACATCCATCCCGAATTTGGCTCGCCCGGTGATTTTCTCCGGAGTGTCCAGGCGTTTGGTCGGTTTACCGATGACCTTCCAGTCTTTCGCCTCCTTGAACTTGATCGACGCCGGGTCCGGTGCAGGCAGTTTTCCCGCGTCATCGGCCAGTTCGCCGTACGTGGCGCGGTTGTCGCCGGCAATGACCACACCCGACTCGGTGCGAATTTCCGAAGGCGCAACATTGAAGCGCTTGGCGGCGGCTTCGATCAGCATCAACCGCGCCGCCGCGCCCGCCTGACGGTAGCGATCGAATTCCATCCAGGTCGAGGTCGAACCGCCAGTGATTTGCATCCCGCCAAACCCGGCCAGACCATAGTCGGCGGCCGAGGCAGGGGCGTGTTCGACGCGGATTTTCGACCAGTCGGCGTCCAGTTCTTCGGCGATCAGCATGGTCAGGCCGGTCCAGATGCCCTGGCCCATTTCAGAATGGCCGAGCAGCACGGTGACGCTGTTGTCGTTACCGATTCGTAAAAATGCATTGGGCGCGAAGACGTTGCCCTGGTTCTCGGCGCCCATGGCAAAACGGTGGGCGCCGGGGATGATAAAGGCGATCACCAGCCCACCGCCCAGCACTGCGCTGCCCTTGAGAAAACCACGGCGCGATAACGGATTGATGCTGTTCATGGCGCATGACTCCCGTCAACCGATGTCGGCGGCGCGTTTGATCGCGGCACGAATCCTCGGGTAGGTGCCGCAGCGGCAGATGTTGCCGGAGAGCGCCTGGTCGATGTCGCTGTCAGTAGGCTTGGGGATCTTCGCCAGCAGCGCCGCCGCCGACATGATCTGCCCGGACTGGCAGTAGCCGCACTGGACCACATCGAGTTCGGCCCAGGCTTGTTGCACCGGGTGCGAACCGTCGGTGGACAGGCCTTCAATGGTGAGGATTTTTTGCCCGTGGGCCACCGCCGTGGCGGGCGTGATGCAGGAGCGCAGCGGCGCCCCGTCGACATGCACGGTGCAAGCGCCGCACTGGGCAATACCACAACCGAATTTGGTGCCTGTCAGGTGCGCGACATCGCGCAGGACCCAAAGCAGCGGCATGTCCGCAGGGACATCCAGTGCCTGATCCTTGCCATTGATGTTGAGGGTCAGCATGACGAATTCCTCAGACTCACGGCGCATGTAGAAGCGAAGTTTGCTCGCGAAGGCGGTGTGACAGACGACTTCCATGTCAAATGACACGGCCCCTTCGCGAGCAAGCTTCGCTCCTACAGGTAGCGCTGTTTGGGTTATCCCTATAGCTAAGCGCAAATTGCCGGGCGAGACCGGTTCATCGACCACCGGTACTCTCAAAACCACCCCAAACCTGTAGGAGCCAGCTTGCTGGCGAAGCGGTTTTATGGCCGCTGCCGCTTCGCCAGCAAGCTGGCTCCTACAGGTCGCGTTGGGGCTTAGAAATCGGTGGACACCGACACTTCGCGCCAGGCCTGCAACTCACCGGCGACATAGGCGTTCTTGGCTTCGATCGCCGCGACGCAGTCACTGCCCAGCGGCAGGCGCAGCGGTGCCTTTTGCGCTTCCACCAGGGTGATCATGACCTGGGCCAGTTTGTCCGGATCACCAGGCTGATTCAGGGTCACGGCCTTGGCAATCTTGCGTACTTCGCCTGCAGTGCCGTCGTAGTCGGCAATCGAGGACGGCGATTCGACCAGCGAATTGCCTTCGAGAAACTCCGTGCGGAAATAGCCCGGTTCAACGATGGTGACCTTGACACCCAGGGGCTCCAGCTCGGCGTGCAGCGCTTCACTCAACCCTTCGACGGCGAATTTGGTCGAGCAGTAAACACCGAATCCCGCCCCGGATCTGTATCCCCCCACCGATGACAGGTTGATCACATGCCCGCTACGAGCGGCGCGCATGTGCGGCAGGACGGCGCGAGTGACGTTCAGCAAACCGAAGACATTGGTTTCGTACACGCGGCGTACTTCATCGGCAGTGGCTTCTTCTACTGCGCCGAGCACACCGAAACCGGCGTTGTTGACCAGCACGTCGATGCGGCCGAAGTGCTCGATGGCGGCTTTGGCGACCGCAACGCCCTGCGCTTCGTCAGTGACGTCGAGGGTGACGGTCAGCAAACCGGGTTGATCGCCAAAACGCTTTGTGATGCTGTTGGCATCGCGGGCGGTGGCAACCACCGCGTCACCGTTGGCCAGCGCGGCGGCGGCGATTTTTGCGCCGATACCGCGAGAAGCGCCTGTGATGAGCCAGATACGTTTGAAGTTATTGGAGATGGTCATGAGCGTGTTCCTTGTGTGCAGTGGGGGTAGGCACAAGGTACGCATGAAGATTGCCCGGAAAAATGCCCTCGTGTTACAAGCACTATGAAACGCTCTTTCATAATGGCACCGCGATGAATCACGATCCTTTCGATGGCTTGACCGAGTTTCTGGCGGTGGCCGAGCACAAGAGTTTCACCCTCGCCGCGACGCGGTTGGCGGTCACCCCCACCGCTGTCAGCCATGCGATCAAATTGCTCGAGCGCCGTACGGGCGTGTTGCTGTTCCAGCGCACCACACGCCGAGTGGCGTTGACTGAAGCCGGGGCCAGCCTGTTTGCGCGGTTGCGGCCTGCGGCCAGTGAAATCGATGAAGCGCTGGCGGTGCTCAGCGGCTTTCGCGATCAGCCCATGGGCACGCTGCGCCTCACCGCACCGAGGCTGTCCGGGGCCTTGTTGATGGAGCCGCTGATTCCGCTGTTTCGCGAGGCTTATCCGCAAGTCACCCTCGACATCTCCCTCGATGACGCCACAGTGGACCTGATGGCTGGCGGCTTCGATGCCGGGATCCGCCTGGGCGAGTCCATCGAAAAAGACATGGTCGCGGTGCGCCTCACGCCGGATCTGCAATGGTCGGTGGTGGGTGCGCCGGAGTACTTCGCCAAGGCAGGCAAACCGGCCAGCCCTGAGGACCTGACCCGTCATCAATGCATCGGCTTTCGCTTTTCGACCTCGGGGAGCGCACACCGCTGGGAGTTTCGCCGCGAGGGGCGCGATTTTACGGTGGGTGTCGAGGGCGGCGTGATCGTCAATGACCGAAGGTTGCTGGTGGCGGCCGCCCGTAGCGGTTCGGGCCTGGCGTATGCCTGCGATCTGGAAATCGCCGATGAGTTGGCGGACGGCCGACTGGTGCGGGTGTTGCAACCGTTCGTGCCACTGAGTTCGGCGCTGTACCTGTACTTCCCCAGCAGAACCCAGACTCAACCGAAATTGCGCGCCTTTATCGACCTGGCCACCCGCTGGATCGCCGAACAGGGTGGTCTGGGACGAGGCTAGCGTCTCGGCACAAACAAAATGTCGGTCTGATGCCTCAAACCGCTGCGGTAACCAAACCTTTGCCCATCCGATGCTGAGCCAGCAGGCGCATGACATAGCCGATCTTGATCAAGGTAGGTCCGATGATGGTCATGGCATGCATCGCGACCAACACCACGATCGGCAGGTGTCCGGCGTAGAGATAAGCGCCGTAGATGCCTGCCAGCAACAGCGCCAGGCCCGCGCCCAACATGTTGCCAGACAGGTGCAAGACTTTCTGAGGATTGCTGAAGTAAGCGAACATTTTTCCGTACTCCCGAATCAGACCAGTTGTACGTTTGTTACTTCAGGTTTCGTGCCAGCTTTTTAAACTATAAAAATCAATACGCTGCGACGAAGGCAGTCAATTTGACCTGACACCAGAACAGTCAATACGACTACGGCAAGAGTCAATTTGACTTCACCAGGGCCTTCTACCTGTCCACACACCCTAAAAGCAAACCAATATCATTTGCACGCAGCCAAACCTTTTGTTTTAATCGCGACCAATTCTTATTTGCACCAATGGCACCCGCCGCCCATGGATATCTGTTCACGATGATGGTCGCCGATTCTTCCAGCGTTCAGAACCTCTACGTCACGCATCACCGCTGGCTGCATGAGCTGCTGCGCCGGCGCTTGAGCAATGCGTTCGATGCTGCCGACCTGGCCCATGACACCTTTATCCGCGTGCTCAAGCGCCCTCAAGTGTTCGATTGCGAAAGTCGCGAGCGCTCCTACCTGGCGACCATTGCCCGTGGCTTGTGCATCGATCACTGGCGCCGTCGACAGCTGGAACAGGCGTGGCTGGAAACGCTGGTTGCACGCCCGCAGGCGGTTCAACCGTCGCCGGAGCAACGGGCAATCATCGTCGAGACCTTGTATGAAGTGGACGCCATGCTGCTGCGCCTGCCAAAGAATGTGCGCGACGCGTTCATCCTCGCCCAGTTGCATGGCCTGCCCTACCGCGCCATCGCCGAAGAAATCGGTGTGTGCGAACGCATGGTGAAAAAGTACCTGGCACAGGCGCTGATGCACTGCGCGATGCTTGAGGCCGAACTCGATGGCCTGTTGATCGAGTAGCGCCATGCCCGCCGGTTCTTCAAACTCGATCAGCCATGCCAGCCTCGAACAAGCGGCGCAATGGTATGTGCAACTCAACGATCAGCATGTGGGCGATCAGGAACGTCAGCGCTGGCAAGCCTGGCTGGCGCAAAGTGGCGATCATCAGGCGGCCTGGCGCTATGTCGAGCGTGTTGGCCAGCGCTTTGCCGCGCTACAGGATGATCACCCGCAGGCCGCCGGACTTGTGCTGCGTAATACCGCGCGCTCGCCGATCAGCCGTCGGCAGACAGTCAAGAGCCTGCTCATTCTCGCATCGGGCGGGCTACTGGGCTGGAACGCCTGGCGGGAATCTTCGCTGCCGGACGCTCTGGGCCGATGGACCGCCGATCTTTCTACGGGCACCGGCGAAACCCGGGAAAGCCTCCTGAGCGATGGCAGCCGCATCTGGCTCAACGCCCTCAGCGCGCTGAATGTGCGTTTCGACACCTCGCAACGCCTGCTGCTGTTGAGTGCCGGGGAAGTGTTGATCGATACCGCCAAGGACAGCAGCCGAGCGTTTCTGGTGCAAACCACCGAAGGCCGGATGCGCGCGCTCGGCACTCGTTTCAGCGTGCGCCAGGAACAACAGCGGACGTTGCTGAACGTCTACGAAGGCGCGGTCGAAGTTCGAACCACGGCGGGCCAGGTGCAGGTGGTCGAGGCCGGACGACAATTGGCGTTCACGCAAAACCACACGCCGCCTTCCACCGAAGCAGCGGCGGGCCGCGAAGCCTGGCGCCGTGGTCTGTTGCTGGCGGACAACCTGCCGCTGGGGCAGTTGATCGAAGAATTGAGCCGCTACCGACCGGGGCATCTGGCGTGCGACCCGGCCATCGCCGGTTTGCCGGTGATGGGCTCGTTTCCGCTCAAGGACACCGATCAAGCCTTGCGCCTGCTGGAAGCGGCGCTACCGATACGCGTCGAAAAAACCATGGACTGGTGGGTCAACGTCGCGCCAAAAGCGTGAACCAAAAACATTTCAACGCCACAGTTCCCTTTTTGGTTTTTCGTTCGGTTAACCCTGTGAAGCACTTCAATTGCCGCTCGATCTGATTCCAGGGAACACCCTTTTGCGCGACTCCTTCGCTCGCACTCGTTTTGCCTTGCGTCCGTTGGCACTGGCCCTTCCGGTCGCGCTGCTGAGTCTTGCCCCGGCCCTCGCCCACGCCGAAACAGCCGGCACCAGTGAACAGCCCACCCGCCAGAAGCGTTATTACACGATCGCTGCCGGCTCGTTGGTCAGCGCACTCAACCGTTTCGCCGAACAGGCGGGGATATTCCTCGCCGGCCGCAACGACCTTGCGAGTGATAAATATAGCCCGGGGCTTGAAGGCGAATTCACCGTGCAACAGGGCTTGCAGCGACTGTTGCAAGGCAGTGGCTTGCAAGCCCAGCCTCAGGGCGACCACGGCTATGTCCTGCAGGTTGCCCCCGCAGCGGATGGGCCGCTGGAACTGGGCACCACCAACGTTTCCGGCCAGGCGCTCGGCGCCATCACCGAAGACAGCCACGCCTACACCCTCGGATCGACCTCTTCAGCCACCGGGTTGTCGCTGTCCTTGCGTGAAACCCCGCAGTCGGTATCGGTCATCACCCGCCAGCAATTGGACGACCAAGGCTCCACCAGCATCGCCGACGCCCTGCGCCGCGTGCCCGGCGTCAGTGTGCAGAACTACGACAGCGAGCGCTGGGAGTTTTCCAGCCGTGGCCTGCCGATCACCAACTTCCAGTACGACGGCGTCAACACCGACTACGACGGCGTCTACGATTACGGCACCACCAGCACCGACATGGCGACCTTCGACCGCGTCGAGATCATCAAGGGCGCCACCGGGCTGATGACCGGTTCGGGGGATCCATCTGCCACGGTCAACCTGATCCGCAAGCGCCCAACCAAAGCATTCAAGGCCTCGATCACCGGCGCCGTGAGCTCCTGGGACAACTATCGCAGCACCGGCGACATTGCTGGCCCACTGACGGAGAGCGGCAACGTGCGCGGGCGTTTCGTCGGGGCGTATCAAGACCGTAGCGCGTACCTGGACAACTACCGCAACACCCGCGACATCGCCTACGGCATCCTCGAAGCCGACCTGACGCCGGGCACTCTCGTGACCTTCGGTATCGACCAGCAAAATACCCGCTCCCGTGGCGCCAGCTGGACCGGTTTCCCGATGTACAACAGCGACGGTTCGCGCACCCGTTTTTCCCGTTCGTTCAACCCGGCCACCGACTGGAGCCGGCGCGATTTCACCAACCAGACGATCTTCGCCTCGGTGGAACAGCAACTGGTGAATGACTGGAAGCTGAAGGTCAGCTACGACCGCAAGCATCGCCAGCACGACACCTTCCTCGCCTCGGCCAGCGGCGGCAATCCGGACCCGCTCACCGGCAACGGCATGTTCATGTACATGTACATGGGACGGTTCAAGGGCGATCAGTTGCAGGACAACCTCGACGTCAATTTCACCGGCCCGTTCAGCCTGCTGGGTCGCGAGCATGAGTTGATCGCCGGTTTCATGTCGATGCACACCCGCCAGGACATCCCGGTGCACGGTTCGGTCTACCCGCCCCTCGACGGCAGCATCTTCGACTGGCGCGGCGAGTTCGCGAAACCGGACATTGCCAAGGTCGGCGACAACGACATCGACCAGCGCCAGACCGGTGCCTACCTGGCCACCCGGCTCAAGCCAACCGACGACCTGGCGGTGATCCTCGGCGCCCGGGTCAGCCACTTCACCGCCAGCGACGAGCTGGACTACAGCGCCCCGACCACCAAGGATGTGCGCGACAGCTATCGCCAGACCGGCGTGGTCACCCCGTATGCCGGGCTGGTCTACGACCTCGACGACATCTGGTCGGTGTACACCAGCTACACCAGCATCTATCAGCCGCAGATGAGCAAGGACGCCGAGCGCAAACTGCTCGACCCGGTGCAAGGCGACAGCTACGAGGCCGGGCTCAAGGCCGAATTCCTTGACGGGCGCTTGAACGCCAGCTTCGCGGTGTTCCGCATCGAGCAAGACAACGTCGCCGAGTACGTCAGCGGTGTCGATACCGAGTCGGTGTACCGCCCGGTGCAAGGCGCCACGACCAAAGGCTTTGAAGTCGAAGTGGCGGGTGAAGTGATGGAAGGCTGGAATCTGTCGGCCGGCTACAGCTACAACCACACCCGCGATGCCAAGGGCGATTACGTCTATGGCTCGATCCTGCAAACCACCGCGCCGGAACAAGTGGTTCGGGTGTTCAGCACCTACCGGCTGTCAGGGGCACTGGAAAAACTCACCGTCGGCGGCGGGGTGAACTGGCAGAGCGAATTCTTCGGCAATGTGTTCCAGCCCAACCCCGACGACCCGGTCAACTTCGGCCAGTCTTCGAAAATCACCCAGCAAAGCTATGCCCTGGTGGACGTCATGGCGCGTTACCGCGTCAACGACCACCTGAGCACCACGCTGAACGTGAAGAACCTCTTCGACCAGACCTATTACACCGGGCTCGGCAACTTTGGCACCGGGTTCTACGGCGAGCCTCGCAACGTGCAACTGACCACCCGCTGGGATTTCTGATCGGTAACTTGTCGATCTGCGGTACTTCCGAGCCCCTCCCGGCTGACTACGCTGAAAGTTCAGCACGAGTGAACCGTGGAGAGGATTACCGCTATGCAACGCGTTCAGAAGCTCACGCCCTGCCTGTGGTTCGACGATCAGGCGGAGGAAGCCGCGAAGTTTTACTGCTCGGTGTTCGATCATTCAAAAATCACCGCCACGACCTACTATGGCCACGCCGGTTTCGATTTGCATGGCCGCCCTGAAGGCTCGGTCATGACGGTCAGCTTCGAGCTCGACGGACAGAGTTTCACCGGCCTCAACGGTGGCCCAATGTTCAAGTTCAGCGAGGCAATCTCGTTTCAGGTCAATTGCCAGACCCAGGAGGAAGTCGATCACTTCTGGGGCGCCCTGAGCGCGGGGGGCGTCCCTCAGGCCCAGCAATGCGGCTGGCTCAAGGACAAATTCGGCCTGTCGTGGCAAATCGTGCCGATCGCCCTGATGAACATGATGAAAGACCCCGACACGGCAAAATCACAGCGCGCCATGGAGGCGATGCTGCAAATGAAAAAACTCGATATCGCTGCACTGCAACGAGCCTTTGACGGCGAGAGCTAATACACTCCGGTGCTGAACTGCCGAGGACACCGACGATGAAGCCCACCGCTGGCAAAGACGCTGACAAGGCCCCCCGCTTCTGGCGCGACGATGCCCTGCCCTTCATTGAGGCCCGCTCCATCGCCGATGGGCGCGAGGTCTGTTACACCCGGCATGCTCACGAGCACTTTTCCATCGGTGCGATTACCGCCGGGCGCAGTACCTATATCCATGAACAATCGGAGTTTGAGGTCAGCGCCGGCACCGTGGTGCTGATGAATCCCGGCGACGTCCACGCCTGCAATCCAATCAATGACCAACCGTGGTCGTACTTGATGCTGTACGTCGATACGCCGTGGCTCACCGACTTGCAGCATCAGCTCGGGTTCGGCAGCGACTTGGCGTTTCGGCGGTTTTCCATCACCCATACGTCTGACGCCAGCCTGTTTGCCGGCCTGAAGGCGTTGTTCGAAACACTGGTCGACAGCGAGCAGGACGTGCTGAGCAAACACAGCGCGGCGGTCGAGTTTTTCACCGAGGTGCAGCAACGACTCAACCCCGGCGATCAACCGCTGCGCGAGCCCAATTTCAAACTGGAGCGCGCGGCTGACTACATTCGCGACAACTGCACGAAAATGCTCAAGCTCGAAGATATTTGCGACGCTGCGCAACTGTCACCGTCCTACCTGATCCGCGCCTTCAAACAGCATTACGGCATGACGCCCCACGCATTTCTGGTCAACCGCCGTATCCAGTTTGCCCAGGATCGACTGCGCAGCGGCAAGCTGATTGCCGACGTGGCGCTGGAAGCCGGGTTTGCCGATCAGGCGCATTTTCAGCGGGCATTCAAACAGCATCTGGCGGCGACACCGGGGCAGTATCGCGGCTGAATGATCGATCAGGGCAGCAGCAGGTAAATCGCACTCATCGCCAGCAACAGCGCCATGATCCGGTTGAACACGCGCATCCCCGCCGGGTTGTTCAGATAGCCGCGCAGAAAAGTCCCGGCGTACGCCCAGCAACCGACGGACAGGTAGCAGATCACCAGATAAACCGCGGCAAACTGCCAGACCAGCCGCGCCTCGCCATCCGCGACGAACGCGCCCATGCCGGCCACGCAGGCCAGCCAGGCTTTCGGGTTGAGCCACTGCATGACCGCGCCGTACACCATCGACGGCGCCCGCCCCGACTCCTTCGCGTCGAGTTGCCCGTTGTCCGCCGCCAGTTTCCACGCCATGAACAACAGAAACGCCACACCGGCCAGTTGCACCACCCGCGTCAGCGCCGGCCATGCCTGCAACACTTCATGCAGCCCCAACCCCATCAACACCAGCAGCAACACAAAACCCAGCGTTGCGCCGGCCACGTGGCGCTGACTGGCGCGAAAACCGAACTGCGCGCCGGAACTCAACGCCACAATGTTGACCGGCCCCGGCGTAATCGAGGCCACCAGGGCAAACGCCGCCATCGAAATAATCAGACTCATTGCATACCTTCTTCAATTCAGTTGAACCAGGCCTCACGGTAAGGCGCGGGCTGGTCCGCGTATTGAAGAAAACTGCCCAACCGTTCTAGGAATAAGCGCCCACCACCCGCTTCACCTTGATCAGCGCTGCCCGAAGAGAATCCATGTCCACCGACCCCAGCGCCAATCGGATCGCATGGGGCGCATTGGCAGCGACGGAAAAGGGTTCGGCGGTGGAAACAGCCACTTGCTCTTGTATCAACTCCACGGCGATCTGGTCCGCCCTGGCGTCCTCCGCCAGAGGCAGCCACAAAAAGTAGGAAGAAGGATGAGTGATGCACGGCAGCCCTTTCAGAAGCTCCGCAGCCAGGGCTTGCCGAGCCTGTGCGTCCGCGCGCTTTTGCGCCTCAAGCTTGCTGACGGTTCCATCGTCGAGCCATGCGCAGGCAATCGCGGTCATCACGCCAGGCGTATTCCAGGTGGTCGCCCGGATCACGCGTTCCAGTGCCGGCACCTTTTCAGCCGGCGCGGCAACGAAGCCGACACGCAAGCCGGTGGCGACGTTCTTCGAAAACCCTGAAACGTAGACCGTCCTTTCCGGCGCCAATTGGGCCACTGGTGGTGGCGGGTCAGTGGCGAGAAACGCGTATGCGGCGTCCTCGATGATCAACAGATCGTGGGCGCGCGCAATCGATACGAGCTGGTTCCGCCACGCCGCGTCCATCACCCAGCCCAGCGGGTTGTGCAGGGTCGGCATGGTGTAGACGGCCCGCACCGAACGACGCCGGCAGAGCGTGTCGAGTGCATCGAGATCGGGGCCGGTCTCGGTGACGGGAATGGGCACGATTTCCAGGTGCAACGCTTGCGCCAGTACTTTGAAACCCGAGTAAGTCAACGCGTCTGCCGCAATCACATCGCCCGGTTTCAGCAGCGCCATCATCGTCACCGCCAAGCCATGCTGGGCACCGCTGACGATCAATACCTGCCCGGCCTCTACGCTCAGCCCTCGCGTGCGCAAATGGCTGGCGACCGACGCGCGCTCATGCAGGCGCCCGCCATGCGGCTGGTAGCGCAGATGGGATTCCAGATCGCCGGACAACGCGAGCTGACGCAAGGCGTTGCGCAACAGATCGGCCTGGCCAGGCAATGAGGGGTAGTTGAAATTCAGGTCCATCACGCCCGCCGCCACTTCGGGTTGATCAACGCCATGGCCGGGCGGCAGCGACGTCTCCCGAACGAACGTGCCCCGCCCGGTTTCCCCACTCACCAGCCCCATCGCCTCAAGCTCTGCATATACCCGGCTGGCCGTGACCAGGGCCAGCCCTTCTGACTCGGCCAACTGACGGTGCGTGGGCAAGCGAGTGCCCGGCGGCAAACGTCCGCAACGGATATCAGTGGCAAAGGTGTCAACCAGCGACTTGTATCGGGAGCGCGGCATCTCGAGATGTATCCATGACAATTTTTTGATTGTCTTTATAGTCGGCCATACGATGCGCTCAAGGCAACCCGCCGCGAAAACAATCATGGAGTGTGACCTCAATGGAACGCGTATCGAACCTGCATATCGAGCCCCGGGAAAAGACCACCAGCGGGTGGGTCAACGGGTTGATCGGCGTAGTGATCTTCAGCGGCTCGCTGCCGGCCACTCGAGTGGCAGTGCTGGAGTTCGACCCGGTTTTCCTGACCGTCGCCCGGGCAACCATCGCCGGCGTTCTGGCGCTTTGCATGCTGTGGCTGTTCAAGGAAAAACGCCCTGCAAGGAGCCAACTGCTGCCGTTGTTCATCGTGGCCATGGGCGTGGTGGTTGGCTTTCCACTGTTGACGGCGCTGGCGTTGCAATACGTGACGTCGGCGCACTCCATCGTCTTCGTTGGCCTGTTGCCGCTCGCGACCGCCGTGTTCGGCGTGATCCGCGGTGGTGAGCGGCCGCGGCCGGTATTCTGGTTTTTCTCGGTGCTGGGCAGCCTGCTGGTGGTGGGATTTGCCGCCTCCCAAGGCCTGACCGCCTCACCTGAAGGCGACATCCTGATGCTGCTGGCCATCCTCGCGTGCGGCCTCGGTTATGCCGAAGGGGCGAAACTGTCCAGAACACTGGGCGGCTGGCAGGTGATTTGCTGGGCGCTGGTGCTGTCGCTACCGGTGATGGCGCTGTTGACCTGGTGGCTCGCCCCCGCATCGTTCTCCGGGATCAGCACTCCGGCCTGGTTCAGCCTGGGTTACGTGTCGCTGTTCAGCATGCTGATCGGCTTCGTTTTCTGGTATCGCGGGCTGGCTCAGGGCGGGATTGCCGCGGTCGGGCAGCTTCAGCTCCTGCAACCGTTCTTTGGCTTGGCGTTGGCGGCGACCTTGCTTCACGAGCAGGTCAGCATCGGCATGCTGGCGGTAACCGTGGCGGTGATTCTATGTGTGGCGGGGGCGAAGAAGTTCGCGAAGTAAGCGATTGTACGGGACGTGCCGTTCGCCACTGTATGGGTCGGGCCGCACGGCACCTGTGATAAAAATATCGCTCTCGCTTCTGGAGCCGATCATGGACCTCGCCACCTTGTCCCTTTTTCTCCCGGCCTGCTTCGCCCTGAACATGGCACCGGGTCCGAACAACCTGCTGTCGGTCAGCAATTCGACGCGTTACGGGTACCGCACCGCGTGTGTGGCCGGGATCGGTCGACTGCTGGCATTCGCCGGGATGATCGCACTCGCCTCAGCGGGTCTGGCGGTGGTGTTGCAAACGTCGGAATTGTTGTTCTACGGGATCAAGATTGTCGGCGCGGCGTACCTGTTCTACCTCGCCTGGCAATTGTGGCGCGCGGATCCGGGGGCTGAAAACGTTGTGACTGGCGCGCCGGCGGGGATGCTGACATTGGCGCGGCAGGAGTTCCTGGTGGCCGCCGGCAACCCGAAGGCGATCCTGATTTTCACTGCATTCCTGCCGCAGTTTGTCGACCCGAACCGGGCCGTGACGCCGCAATTTGCGGTGCTGGGTGCGCTGTTCCTGATCCTGGAATGGATCGCCATCGGCGCCTACGCCTACATGGGCCTGCACATGCGCCGCTGGTTTGCGAAACCTCGGGGCAAGCGGATTTTCAATCGCTGCTGTGCGGGGTTGCTGTCGGCGGCGGCTTCGGTGTTGCTGATGGCACGCCGTGGTTGAAGTGTTTCACGCCTGGTGATTTGTCTGCTCCAGGCCGACAGCGAACACTCGAAAAACGGATTCATTCATTTCAGGTCCATCGCGCATCCAGGCATTCAAGCTCCCGGTAACGTCCTTCGCCACGGCTTCAAACCGAGCATTTCCAAAAGCCGAACAAGGACTGCGCGCCTGACCTCCCGTCCCGAATAGCCATAACACCCCTCGCGTTGCATCAGCACACTGGCTAGAATGTTCGCTTCAAAATATTTCAGAATTGATCCGACCTATGGTCATAGCGCCACAACCCCACCGAGTCTAGCCTCTCGGCGGGTGATTTAACGGCAATTTGGCCGCCAACAGTGAGATTCCGGAACTTTGTCAATGCCAGGTTAACCAGCTGCATTATCGTTTTGATTGGCTCTCGCTTTTAGTCGATGGAACCAGCCTGAACTGAAAAGTTCTGCTTCAGGCCCTCGCTCAAGGCGGTCTCCCCTTACTAACACGGAAGTAATCAAGGTAATAGAAATGATTTTTAATAAAAATAGCGCAACAATTGCAGTTGCAGCGCTTACCGCTATTTGCCTGATACAAGAACACGGTTTTGTTTTTTATCTGGGTGTCGCCGGGATTTGCTCACTCATCATCCTGGCGGCGTTTTCGCCCTGGCTGGGAATGCTCGCGTTATTCCCCCTGCTGTTCTCTCTGCCCCCGGCACCTGCCACCATCGGAATCACCGAACTTTCGTTCGCCCTGCTACTGGGCGTCATCTTTGTGGGTGTACTGGTAAAACTTTCACGATCTGCGAACAAGGCGGCACTCAAGTATTTCGGCTTGGCATTACTTGTCGGATTGTTTGTATTGGCAGTCAACCTGTTCGTCGCGGTAAAAAACGACGTGCCGTTGGTCGACTGGGTGCGCGGCGCAATTCCGTTTCTCTTCATTTATAACTTTTTGTCTGTCGCGATACTCGTAGGCAACGATGAGAGCAGGATACGTTGGCTCGGCGGGTCCATTGCCACACTCATATTCCTGTTCTCCGGCTATATTATTTTTTACTATTTTTACTACGACATCTGGCTACCCTACTGGCTGGTGATAGTAGACGACAAGGTCGTCAGAATGTCCGAAACTGCTGCCCTGCAATATTCCGAGGCCCTTGGCCCGATGCGCGACAGGGTGACGATGGTGGTGGCGCAGGCAACGGATGCCTTGTTGCCCGTCGGGGTCGTGTTGGGCGTCGTCCTGGCGACCCTGGCTCGCCGCAAAAGTGTCGTCGCAATCGGTTTTTTGATGGCCTTGACCTGCCTGTTCGCCGTACTGATCACCTTCACCCGAAGCATGTTGATGAGTTCGCTGCTCATCGCCTTTGTGTTTACCGCTTTTATATTCATGTTCCGCAAGGAAATGCGGCTTAAAGTCGTGAAAATTGGAGCAGCGTTAGGCGTAGCTGGCGTGGTCTTCATGTTCGCCACTGGCATGCAAGACATATGGATCGGGCGAATGAACCAACTGACAGAAATAAAAACTGGCAACCTGAAGGAGTTCTACAGTAAAGACCCTGTCTTGAAAGAAAAACTGGACTTTAACGTTTCGTCCAGACTGGTAGAGTACAAAATTGCCTGGAACATGTTTGTCAGCCATCCCGTATTAGGCAACGGCCTGGGTATCAAGCACGAAATGCAGTGGGAGACCGTTGAGAATGAGCGGCAAACCAAATGGGTTGCTTATGTGCACAACTGGGTTTTTTATATTTTGATGGTCGGCGGCATCGCTGGCTTCCTTGTTTATTCGGTCGTACTGATCGGGCCGCTGTTTTTCAGGTTGTCCTGGGTCAAGTCTGAGTCGACGCACTGGACCATTATCCGTGCGGCCGTACTGACCATGACTGTCTATGGTGCTTTCTTCGCTGTCTTCCGGCTCATCACCTTCAATCTTTTGATTTCCGTTATCTGGGGACTCATATTTGCCCAGATACTTGCCGATCGCCGCAAAAGCCAGTCCTCTATCAAGGAAGAGGTGGCTTTGTAAAAAAGCGGTCAGGTCAACGTTTTTCGAGTCCACGGCATTGAAAACCGCGACGCCCTTAATCCTGGGCGTCGCCGGGCCGCGATAATAGTGTCTCCCCCCTCGCCTCGCCTTGCTCCTCCTCCGCTTACCACCTGCCCAGGGTTTTGATAGCTGCTCCGCGGTTTCAGACACTGGCGCTTGATACAGGGAAAGCGGAGTACCCATTTCAGGAACTTTCCTACATTCAGCAACTGAGTGTGTCGGTATCTTCTTCTGCCCGCGCCCTGATTCCCGGGCTCCCAAGAATGCCTGAAAGGACTCCTCATGATTTATTCAGCCTGCCGGACAACAGCGACGCCTGCCCAGTCTTTGGTCAAGGTCCGATTCATAAGCACAGAACAGACAGCACGCATGAATGTGCAATTCAATTGTGCTGACCGGCTGAGTTAAACGCACCGATCGATTCGTTGCAAGTTGAATCATGGACAGGGGCGATTTGGTCATATCAAACCGCTTCAAGCCATCCTAAAGACGCTCTCCTGAGGGAGAGTGACTCATGGTATTGAACACTATGACCCGCATTAAAAATAGCGCTGCAATAATTATTGCAGCGCTGACTGCTATTGGCCTGACACAAGAAAACGACACTATTCTTTTTATGGCCGCTGCCGGCATGACCTCAGTTATCATCATGGCGGCTTTTTCTCCATGGCTAGGGCTACTGACACTATTCCCACTTGCATTTGCGCTACCTCCAGCCCCCACTACAATTGGCTTGCAAGAATTTTCATTTGCGCTTCTTTTAGTTGTCATTACGACAGGCACTTTTATTGAGTGCCTACGCGCCCCCATCGCCCGCCCCCTCTTGAAACTTTGGGGGCTTACATTACTGGCAGTCTCGACTGCAATAACGATAAATCTGACAGTAGCGCTGAACAACAACATCCCGCTCAGGGACTGGATCAGGGGAATTATTCCTTTTCTTTTCATATTGAATTTTTTACCTGTTGCGGTATTGACCGGCAAAGACGAAAACCGGATTCGCTGGATTGGAATTTCAATCGCAACGTCAATATTCATGCTCGCGGGTTTTATTATTTTTTATTATTTTCACAACGACATATGGCGGCCTTATTGGCTTCTTTCGGTCGATGACCAGGCGCTCAGAATCCCGGAAGCCGTTGCAAGTGAATACGCCGACGCCATTGGCCCCATGCGCGACAGAATAACCATGTCGATCGCACAGGCCACCGACGCCCTCCTGCCTGTCGGGCTCGTCATCGGTGTAACCCTGGCCACACTGGCGCAGCCAAAGGCCGCAGCGACGACTGGTTTACTGATGGCCCTGTCCTGCATGATCGCAATACTTATCACGTTTACCAGAAGCATGTTACTGAGCTCGTTACTGGCGATGTTTATATTCCTGGTTTACCTCATCGTTTACCGCAAAGAGGTGCTGCCGAAATTTATTACAACCCTCACGGCGCTCGGCGCGGCGGGCTTGATATTCATTTACTCTACGGGCATCCAGGATATCTGGATTGGCCGGATGAGCCAATTGATCGCCCTGCCAACCTCAGAACTCAACAACACGTCTGTTGACACCATTGTCGAGCCCGATGCACTTATTTCGACAACAGCACTTTCCACCCCCGAACAAAACATATCGAAAGAGACATCACCGAACGGCACCAGTACAGTTGAAGCGCTGCCCGCACCCGATAACTATCACTCCATTCAACCGGAAGCATCTTCAGACAATAAAACAACAAAAGACTTCAACATCTCTGCGCGCATGGATGAATATAAAATCGCATGGGAAATGTTTGTACCTCGCCCGATAATGGGTGATGGATTGGGAGTCAAACACGAAATGCGCTGGGAAACCGCTGACAACGTTTCGGAAGCCAAACAAGTGGCCTACGTGCACAACTGGCCATTCTATATATTGATGGTCGGGGGATTAAGCGGCTTATTAGTGTATTCGGCCTTACTTTTTGGCCCTGTCATTTTCAAACTGTCATCGATCAGATCAGAGCCCATACACTGGACACTCATACGTATGGCTATCCTGACCATGGCGATATACGGAGCTTTTTTTGCAGTGTTCAGGCTCATCACGTTCAATCTTTTATTAGCGGTCATATGGGGAATCATCGTTAGCCAGGTTCTAATCGACCGTCAGAAGAACAAGTCCGAAGTCGAGAACACGTAGCGCCCGACTGCTCACTGGAATTCTCTGTCGATTTTCCGGTGGAGGTGCCGAGCGCCGCGTCTTATGCTCATGCCATGAACTTACAAGACACTTTGCTCCCTCCCCATGCCGAGATGGTCCGCGCCATGCTCGAACGCGACACCGCGTACGAGGGAGTGTTTTTTACCGCGGTCAAAACCACCGGGATCTTTTGCCGCCCCAGCTGCACGGCGCGCAAGCCGAAACCGGAGAATGTCGAGTTCTTTGCCCATGCGGATGAGTGCCTGTCCGCCGGTTATCGAGCCTGCCTGCGATGCAAACCGCTGGACGCTGCCGCCATTGCCCCGGACTGGGTGCAAAGGCTACTCAAGTCGGTGGACGCCGCCCCCGAGCGGCGCTGGACCGATGTGCAACTGGTGGCCGAGGGCATTGAACCGCTGAAACTGCGCCGCTGGTTCAAACAGCATTTCGGCATGACCTTTCACGCATGGCTGCGTACCCGGCGCCTCGGCATGGCACTGGGCGGGATCAGACAAGGCGATTCCATTGACAGCGCGGCGTTCGATTCGGGGTACGAATCGCTGAGTGGATTTCGCGATGCGTTTCAAAAATCCTTTCACATCACGCCCGGCCGCGCGGCCCACAGCGAGCCCCTGTTGTTCACACGCCTGACCACCCCGCTGGGGCCGATGATCGCCATGGCCGAACGGCGTGGGCTGGTGCTGCTGGAGTTTCTGGATCGGCCGGCGCTGACCCGCGAAGTCGAGGCCTTGCAGAACCGTTACGGCTACGCAGTGGCGCCCGGTCACAACGCTCACCTGCAGCAAATCGAAGACGAGCTGACGCAATATTTCGCCGGCAAGCTGACCGAATTCAAGGTGCCCCTGCACCTGCCCGGTAGCGAGTTCTCCCGGCAAGTCTGGGCCGAACTGGCGAAAATCCCATACGGCCAGACCAGCACCTACGGCACCATCGCCGCGCGGCTGGGCAAGCCCGGCGCCAGTCGCGCCGTGGGCCTGGCCAACGGGCACAACCGCCTTTCGATTGTATTGCCCTGCCACCGAGTGATCGGTGCAGATGGATCGCTGACGGGCTATGGTGGAGGACAACCGCGCAAGGCGTTTCTGCTCAGGCTGGAAAAAGCGGCGGTGCAGATCACCCATCAACTCGCGTTCTGATCACTCGGTGTTTTCATAAGGAAGGAAATCCATGGATACGCTCGACCAATCATTCCACAGGCTGCATCAGGACGGCCTGCTGATTCTCACCAACGTTGCCGATGCCGCCGGGGCCCGCATCGTTGAACAACTGGGCTGCAAAGCCGTGGCCACCAGCAGCGCGGCAGTTGCCTGGGCGCACGGTTACGCAGACGGCAACACCCTGCCGCTCGAACGCCTGGTATCGAGCATCGAGGCCATCGCCCGAGTGATTTCGCTGCCGTTGACCGTGGACATCGAAGCCGGCTATTCCGATGACGTGGCGCAGGTCGCCGAAGTGGTTGAGGCGGTGCTCGCCGCTGGCGCTGTCGGGATCAACATCGAGGACGGTGCTTCTCCGCCCGAGCTGCTGGCGCGCAAGATCGCCATCGCACGCCAGGTCGCTGAACGCCGTCAGGTGAAGTTGTTCATCAACGCCCGCACCGACGTGTACCTCAAGGCCTTGGTGCCGGCCGAAGACCGCGTCGCGGAAACACTGAAACGCGCCGCGCTGTACCAAGCGGCCGGCGCGGATGGACTGTTCGCGGCAGGCGTTTCGGCGGAGTACGAGATTGCCGCGCTGTGCCGTGGCACCACGCTGCCGGTTAACGTACTCGCGGTGCCGGGGTTACCCGCCCCTGAGACGTTGAAAGCGTTGGGTGTACGGCGTTTGAGCGCGGGCTCCGCAATCGCCGAGTTTCTGTACGGCGCGATGGCCGGCCTGGCCAAGGGGTTTCTGGAGACCGGAAAACTCGACAGCAGCCAGCTCAAGGCCTTCACGTACGGGGAAGTGAACGCCCTGCTGAAATCCGTCGGAAACACTTGATCCTCATGCCCGATCCCTATCAGCCCGCGACCCGTTTTCTGGCGTCCATTGACGACGATTGGGCGCGCCATATCGCGACCATCGGCCCTTGCCTGCATCAGCCTCATGCGGCTCGCGACCCGTATGAGTCGCTGGTGCGGGCTATTGCCTATCAGCAACTGCACGCCAGGGCCGGTGATGCGATTGTCGGACGGCTGCTGGCGTTGTTTCCTTCAGCCTCGTTTCCGCGGCCCGAACAGATTCTGGCGAGCGGGTTTGATCAACTGCGCAGTTGCGGCTTTTCCGCCGGCAAAATCGCGACCATTCAGGGCATCGCTCAAGCAGCGCTGGACGGCGTGGTGCCGGACTATGCGACGGCGCTGGCCATGGACGATGAGGCGTTGATCGAGCAGTTGATTACCTTGCGCGGCGTTGGGCGCTGGACCGTGGAGATGCTGCTGATCTACAGCCTGGAGCGCCCGGACATCCTGCCGGCGGATGACTTTGGGGTGCGTGAGGGCTATCGGCGGTTGAAGGGCCTGGAGGTGCAGCCGACGCGCAAACAGATGGTCGAGATCGGCTTGAAGTGGAGTCCTTATCGGACGGTAGCGTCCTGGTATTTGTGGCGGGTGCCAGCCAAATAGTCCGCATTATTGTTCTTTGCCGCCAAGCCGGCCTCGCTCCTACAGGGATTTTGTGAACGCTGGAGATCCCCTGTGGGAGCGAGCCTGCTCGCGATGGCGCCAGCCCATTCAACACATCACTCAAATCCAGTCACAACCCGGATTTCAACCGACTGAACGCCCGAATCAACGCCCGGTTGAACGCCTTGCCATTGTCATTCTTGCTATACAACGAAGCCCTTACCTGCGCCGACGGATACGTCCCCGGATCATTACGAATCGCCGGGTCGATCAAGTCATCCGCCGCCGTGATCGCATTGGCGTAGTGAATGGTGTCGGTGATTGGCGCAATTACCTCCGGTGTCATGAGGTAATCCATCAACGCCAGCCCGGCCTCGGGATGCGGCGCATCCTTGGGAATGACCATGGCGTCGAACCAGATCAACGTACCTTCCTTCGGTATCCTGTAGGTCAACGTGAACGGTTTTTTCGCGGCTTCTGCCTGGCCCGCCGCAATGGCCACGTTGCCATTCCACGACATCGCCACGCAGGTGTTGCCATTGGCCAGGTCGCTGATGTTCAGGTCATTGTCGAAGTAACGGATGTACGGCCGGACCTTCGCCAGTTGCTGCTCGGCCAACTTCAGGTCATCGAGGTTCTGGCGGTTGATGTCCAGCCCCATGTACTTCATCACCGCGGCGAACACCTCGTTGGGATCGTTGAGCAAACTCACGCCGCAATCGGCAAATTTCGAGACCACCGCCGGATCGAACAGCATCGCCCAACTGTCCGTTGGCGCCTCCGGCAGGCGCTTTTTGACGGCCTCTTCCTGATACCCCACACCGGTCGTGCCCCAGGCATAAATTCCGGCGTAACGATTACCCGGATCGAACACCGCCATGTGCTGGCGGAACTCGTCACCGACGCCGGCAAAGTGCGGCAACCGCTGCAGGTTCAAGGTTTGAATGGCACCGCTCTGGATCGCCCTGGACAAATGCTGCCCCGCCGTCAGCACCAGGTCATAACCACTGCGACCGGTGAGCAGTTTGGTCTCGACGGTTTCCAGGGAATCAAAATGATCGGCGATCACATGGATGCCGGTCTTTTTCTCGAAATTGGTCAGGGTATCCGGGGCCAGGTATTCGCCCCAGATGTACAGGTTCACCACCGGTCTGGGGCTGTCGGCGGCCTGCACACACAAGGGTGCAAGCACCAGCAATAACGCTTGAGTCAGTTTGTGCAGGCCCATGATTACACTCCTTTACCCGCGTATTGAGGCATGGTGATGCACGCGACGTTACCGCCGCCGAGCAGGATTTCCCGGGAATTTTCGATACCGACGATCTTGTGCTGTGGGAACAGCTCAGCCAGTGTCGCCAGTGCCACCTGATCGTTACGATCACCAAACAACGGCACCACAATCGAGGTGTTGCCGGCGTAGTAGTTGATATACGACGCGCAGATTTTGGTGCCGGCCTGACGGGTGTGGGTGCTGTCTTGCTGGTCCAGACCTTCGGCTTCTTCTGCAGTCCATTCCAGCACGTCGGGTTGTGGCAGTTTGTGAACGATCAACTCGCGGCCACGGCTGTCACGGGTGCTGCGCAGGACGTCGTAGGCTTCCTGATAGATTTCCCATTGCGGGTCATCGCGGTTGTCGGTCCATTGCAGCACCACTTCACCGGGACGCACGAAGCACGCGAGATCGTCGACGTGACCGTCGGTTTCGTCGAACTTGCAACCGCGCGGCAACCAGATGACTTGCTCGGCGCCGAGGTAGTCCGTCAACCGCCGGGTGACTTCTTCCTTGCCCAGGTGCTGGTTTCGATTGCGGTTGAGCAGGCATTGTTCGGTGGTCAGGATGCTGCCCTGGCCATCGCTCTGGATGCCGCCGAGCTCGGCGATCAGCGGTGCGCGGTAGCGGTCGAAACGCTCGATTTCGAGGATCTTGCCGGCGATCTGGTCGTCCTTGTCCCACGGGTAGTACAAGCCGCCATCGAGGCCGCCGTACGCGTTGAACTCGAAGTCGACGCCGCGTACCTCGCCGCTGGCGTCATTCACCACAAAGCACGGACCGCTGTCCCGGAACCAAGTGTCGTTGCAGGTCATTTCCACCACACGAACTTGCGGCGGCAACTGACGGCGTGCCGTGGCGAATTGCGCGGCGGAGGCACACACGGTGACCGGTTCACTTTGAGAGATGGCGGTGACGATCTGCACCCAGACTTTCTGCGCCGGCTTGGCCCCGTTGCGCCAGACATCGGTGCGCTCCGGCCAGCCGAGCCAGCAACCGGCCTTGGTTTCGAATTCGCCGGGCAGGCGGAAGCCGTCTTGTTTTGGGGTGGTGTCGAGCGAACGTGCCATGGTCAAACCTCGTTGACGGGGATTGGAATGACCACAGGCTAAGGTCGTCGGCGCCCTCCTCGCCAACGATGATTATTGCGGAATACTTGAATTAAACTCATCAATCGAGCAGCTGATCGTTGAACCATTCGAGCATCTGCGCCACAGCCGGACGCTCCAGGCGCACTCGTTCACACACCAACGCGTATTGGCCCAGCGCGGTCATGCTTGAGGTAAACGGCCGGACCAGTCGACCGCTGAGCAAGTCTTCCTGCGCCGTGAGGTTATCGCCCATGGCCACGCCCTGTCCTTGGGCCGCGGCTTCCAGCGCCAGGCCGGCATGGGCGAAATACAACTGTCGTTCAGGGCGTTGATCGCCGGCATGACTGGTGAGCCACGCGGTCCAGGTCTTGCCGTCCTGATCGTCGTGCAGCAGGCAATGGCGCGCCAGGTCCTTCGGGGTTTTCAAGGCGCCCTGGTTGAACAGGCCGGGGCTGCACACCGGGAAAAACTGCAATGCCGGCAACGGCCGAACAAAGTACGCGCTGCTGTCCACCGGGCCGGTGCCATAGGTGATCGCAAGGTCGATGTCTTCCCCCGGCACGGTGGCGTCGATGGGCTGTTCGTAGAGGTGCAAGGTGATGTGCGGATAGCGCGCGTAGAAATCCGTGAGGCGACGCATCAACCACTTTTGCGCCAGCTCGGCCGTCACCGCCAGGCGCAACACCGCCAGCGACGACGGATCGCGCAGTTCATCGCAGGCTTCACCAATCAGTTCGAAGGCTTGCTGCAGGCTTTGCATCAGGCGCCCGGCGGCCATGGTCGGACGGATTTGCCGGCCTTCGCGGATGAACAGCGACACGCCCAGTTGCTCTTCGAGCTGGCGGATCTGATGGCTGACGGCGCTGTCGGTGACGCACAGCTCTGCGGCGGCCCGGCCGAAGTGGGCGTGGCGGGCGGCGCATTCGAAGGTTTTGAGGGCTGCAAGGGAAGGTAGTCGGCGCATGGGTCGGTTCCCGATTCGAGGTGCTCATGCTGACTTGGCGGGCGGTGGGCGTCCAGTGGGACCGTGTTTTCGTTTATCGCCAGCAGGCTAGCTCCCACATTGGATCTCCAGTGTTCAGGAGACCACTGTGGGAGCTAGCCTGCTAGCGATGAGGCCTGAATATTCACCACCAAGCCACCCGCCCATCACCCTTCTTTATCCACCATGACATCCCCCAAAACCCGGCGCATGTTGATGCCTCAACCGGAGGGATTCGCCATGCTTGATGCACTCAAAAAGATCAATTCAACGTCCGCCTTCAACCGCTGGGCCGGTTTCGAGGTCACCCGCACCGAGCCGGGCGAGGTGGAACTGACCCTGGCTTTTCGCGAGGCGGACATGGCGCAATACGCAGGCTTTCTGCATGCCGGCCTGATTGGCGCGCTGCTCGATACCGCCTGTGGGTTTGCGGCCGGAACGGTCGCTGGCAATGTCCTGGCATCACATTTTTCGGTGAATTGCCTTGCACCCGCCGTCGGTGAAGTGTTCATTGCGCGCGGCCAGGTGGTGAAGTCTGGCAAGAAGCAGGTGTTTGCCCGTGCCGAACTGTTCGCACAAACAGGGGATCAGTTGAAGCTGGTGGCAACCGGCGATGCGATCCTGGTGCCGATCCAGCAATGAACCACCGGTTTTCGAGGCGGTCAGGGAAGTAACAGCCAATCATTTGGAGGTTCTGCCATGCGACTCGAAGGCTCCTGCCACTGCGGCGCCGTGTCGTTCAGTCTGACCAGCGCCCACCCCTACCCTTACCAACGTTGCTATTGCTCGATCTGTCGCAAGACCCAGGGCGGTGGCGGTTACTCGGTCAACATCGCGGGCGATGCCGCCAGCCTCAAGGTGCGCGGTCGCAAATCCATCGCGATCTATCACGCACGACTCAAGGACGAAGATGACAAGCGCGCACACCGCAGCACGGCAGAGCGGCACTTCTGCTCGATGTGTGGCTCGGGCTTGTGGCTGTTCAGCCCTGAATGGCCGGAACTGATTCACCCGTTCGCCTCGGCCATTGATACGGCGTTGCCGGTGCCACCCGAGTACACGCACGTGATGCTCGATTCGAAAGCGCCGTGGGTGGAGGTTGCGGCGCATGCCGGTGATCGGCAGTGCGAGATCTGGCCCGAAGAGTCCATCGCACAGTGGCACGAGCGACTGGGTCTGGCTCGCTAATCAAAACTTCGATTTTTTTCACACGGCAGTTCCCCTTTGCGTTTTTCGTTCGGTTAACCCTCAGAAGCCTTTCACTTACCGATCGATTCGATACAAAGGGATCTCCATGTCGCACCCAATTGCTGCGCGTTTTCGTTTTGCCCTGTGCCCCTTGGCGCTGGCCCTTCCGGCCGCTCTGCTGAGCCTTGCCTCCACCGCCCATGCCGCCGAAACAGCCACCGGCAAAACGGCAGCCAAGGACGATGGCGTGCTGCAACTGGGTGCAACGAACATCAATGGTGTCGCCTTGGGCGCGACCACCGAGGACACCCATTCCTACACCACCGGCTCAACGTCTTCGGCCACCGGCCTGCCGTTGTCGCTGCGTGAAACACCGCAATCGGTCACGGTGATTACCCGCCAGCAAATGGACGATCGCGGGGTGCAAAGCATCAGCGATGCGTTACGTAACACCCCCGGTGTTTCGACGCAGAAATACGACAGCGACCGTACCGAGTTTTCCGCCCGCGGCTTTGCCATCACCAACTTCCAGTACGACGGGGTCAACCAGCCGTACGACGGTGTTTATGGTGAAAACCCGAACAACAGCGACGACTCCGCCAGCCTCGACCGCATCGAGGTCGTCAAGGGCGCGACCGGCCTGATGACCGGCGCTGGCGACCCGTCCGCCACCGTCAACCTGATCCGCAAGAAGCCGACCAAAGAGTTCAAGGCCTCGATCAGCGGCACCGTCGGTTCGTGGGACAGCTACCGCACCACCGGCGATATTTCCGGCTCGCTGACTGACTCGGGCAACGTGCGCGGGCGCTTTGTCGGCGTGTACCAGGACAAGGATTCCTACATTGACCACTACAGCCAAAAGAAAGACCTGTACTACGGCATCCTCGAAGCCGACCTGACCGACGATACCCTGCTGACGTTCGGCATCGACAAGTCCAGCGCCACGCCTCGCGGCAGTTCCTGGACCGGCAACCCGACGTATTTCTCCGACGGTGGCCGTACCGACTTTTCGCGCAGCTTCAACCCGGCGGCCGACTGGAGCCGCCGCGATTTCGACGAAACCACCTACTTTGCCTCGCTGGAACAAGCGCTGGCCAACGACTGGAAATTCAAGGCCAGCCTCAGCGAGAAAACCACCGAACACGACACCCAACTGGCCTCGGCCAGCGGCGGCAATCCGAACCGCGATACCGGCGACGGCATGTTCCTCTTCTGGGGTCGCTGGGAAGGTCATCGCGTGCAGGACACCGCCGACGTGAACGTCTCCGGCCCCTTCTCCCTGGGCGGTCGCGAGCATGACCTGGTAGCCGGCGTCATGGCGTCCCACTCCCGACAGACCGGTTCCACCTACGACACCAGCGCCTTCGAAATGGTCCCGGGGAGCATCTACGACTGGGACGGCCATCTGCCGAAACAGGAGTTCCTGGCCAACGGCAAATACGAACGCACCCAGAGCCAGAACGGTGTGTACCTCGCCACTCGCCTGCGCCCGACCGATGATCTGTCGGTCATCCTCGGCAGCCGTCTGAGCACCTTCAAGTACAACGAAGACTACCGCTACAACGCGGATTCACCGCTGGACGACACCCAAGCGAGCTACAAGGAACACGGCGTCGTCACGCCTTACGCCGGCGTGGTCTATGACCTGAACGACGTGTACTCGGTATACGCCAGCTACACCTCGATCTATCAGCCACAGACCAACAAGGATGCCAGTGGCATGACCCTGGCACCGGTTGAAGGCGTCAGCTACGAAACCGGTCTGAAAGCCGCTTACCTCGATGGCCGGCTGAATGCCAGCCTGGCGTTGTTCCGCATCGAGCAGGACGGCGTCGCCGAGCAGACCGGCACCAACGCAATCACCAACGAAGGCATCTACAAAGCCGTCGACGGCACCACCACCAAAGGTGTGGAACTGGAACTGGCCGGCGAACTGGCCGATGGCTGGAACCTGATGGCCGGTTACACCTACGCACGCACCCGTGATAAAGACGAGCAGCGCATCTTCGGTTACCCGTTGTCCACCAGCAAACCCGAGCACGTTGTGCGCACGTTCACTACCTATCGCCTGCCTGGCGCCCTGGACAAAGTGACCGTTGGCGGCGGCATCAGCTGGCAGAGCGCTTTCTACGGAAAAATCTACAGCGCTCCCGCTGGCGACTACACCCGGATCAAACAGGGCGGCTACACCCTCGTGGACCTGATGACCCGTTACCAGTACAACGAGCACCTGAGTTTCACCGCCAACGCCAACAACATCTTCGACAAGAAGTACCTGACCGGCCTGGGCAACTTCGACACGACGTTCTACGGCGAGCCGCGCAACCTGATGCTGACCACCAAGTGGGACTTCTAAGCTGAACCCGTGGCGAGGGATTTACGCCCTCGCCACAGGCGACTAGCTGCTCGCCAACCCCCGTTCACAGTCTTTGACAGTTTTGCGACAAAGCTGCCAAAGATTGCCGGGCGGCACCCGCCTAGCATGGGCGCATCCACTATCACCCAGGGTGCTCCCATGTTTCGTTCGCTGTATTTGCCGTTGACCTCTTTTTGCCTGCTTCTCCCCTCCACCTCCTTGTATGCCGAAGACTGGCACTACAGCCTGCGCGCCGGTGCTGCCAGTGCGCCGCGTTACAGCGGCAGTGATGAACGCGTGGTGGCGCCGCTGCTGGGCGGCGAAATCGTCAGCCCTTATGGTTTCTTTCTCGACACGCAAAAAGGTCTTGGCTGGGCGTTTGACGAAGACGATTTCGGCCTCAGCGTCTACGTCGGCGCAAGTGATGTGCGCAAGGACCGTAAAAGCGGTTTCAAGGGCTCGGATGAGCTCAACGGCATGGGCTCGATCAAGTCGCGTCCCGTGCTGGGGCTGGACGGGACCTATCACATGGGGCCGATCATTCTCGGCGCCAGTTATGAACATGCGCTTGAAGAAGACGAGGACGAACACGACACCGGCTCAGCCTGGAACCGATTGAAACTGAGCATCAGCGCGCCGTTTTATGAAGGTGACTACGGCAAGGTCGTCGGCAGCCTGAACAGTCAGTTCGGCGACAGCAATTACATGCGCACCTGGTATGGCGTGAGCAGCGCTCAGGCGTCGCGCAGCAAGTTCAAGGCGTATGACACCAAAGGTGGCCTGGTGAGTCGGGGGGCGGATCTGACCTGGTCGCTGCCGATCAACGATGAATGGAGTTTTACCACGGTGCTGGCGGTGCAGTACCTGGGTGGTAAAGCGGCGGACAGCCCGATTGTCGAGCGTCGGATGCAGACTTCGGTGGCTGGGCAGGTCGTTTACAGCTTTTGATTTGAGGGTGTTGCTGGTGACGCCATCGCTGGCAAGCCAGCTCCTACAGGGTACGCGTACAAATTGTAGGAGCTGGCTTGCCGGCGATGGCGTCGGCCGCAGCGCCGCACCTAATCCTGATGCACCCAGGTCATGCGAAACGACGCCCCGCCCCACGGCGAATCCGCCACTTGCACTTGCCCGCCATGGGACTGCGACACCCGCCGCACCAAGGCCAGGCCCAGGCCGAAGCCACCCGTGCGGCGATCTCGACTGGCGTCCAGGCGCGAGAACGGTTCGAAGATTTTCTCCCGCCCGTCCACCGGCACGCCCGGCCCGTCGTCGTTGACCTGGACTTCGTAATGATCACCGGTGCGCACCAACGACACCTCCACTCGCTCTTCGGCATAGCGAATGGCATTGCGCAGCAGGTTGATCACCGCGCGCGCCATGAAGCGCGGCTCGATGCGCACCTCATCGACCCGACACTCGACAATCAGCAGTTGCACCCCGGCCGCTTCGGCTTCCAGCGCCACGCTGCCGACCACGCTGTCGAGCCAACTGTTGGCCTGAATATTCTCCCGGGTAATGACCGTGGCGCCGCGCTCAAGGCTGGCGTAGGTCAGCAGTTCCGAGACCATTTCTTCCAGCTCGCCGAGGTCGGCGTACATGTCGGCAATCAGTTCGCGACGCTGGCTCGGATCGGATTGTTGCTTGAGCTGATCGAGTTCGAACGACAGCCGGGCAATCGGCGTGCGCAATTCATGGGATACCGCGTTGGTCAGCTCACGCTGATTGGCGATCAGGCCTTCGATACGCGCAGCCATCAGGTTGAAATGCTCGGACAGGTCGCGAATGTTCGAGCGCTTGGACAGCAGGATCCGCGACGACAGGTTGTTGTCGCCAAAGCGTTCGGCGGCGAGGCGCAGTTTCTCCAGATCTCGCCAGTGTGGCCGCACCCAGAAAAACAACACGAAACCGATCATCACCGCGATCATCAGATAGGCCGTGGCAATGTAGAACGGCATCAGACTCGGCTCGGCCGGCAGCTTGATGCTCAGCAACTGCGAACCGTCGTCAATGCGCGAGATGAACTGCGTGTACTTGTCACGCAGCACCAGCAGGCCTTGGGCCAACTCGGCTTTTTCCTGATCGGTCAGGGCCAGTTGATCCGTTTCGACCAGGCTCAGGCCCAAACCGTAGTGAGGGCGCACGGTTTCCAATTGGCGTTCCCGCGCCGGACCGTCCAGGCCGCGCAACTGCTCCACCAGCGACCAGGCCTGACCTCGCACCGCCTCGCGGTTGTAGCTCTGCATTTGACCGGCGAGCAGCGCATCAAACGTGCGCTCGACGGTTTGCAACCCCAATACCAGGCCAACCGTCATCATCACAAACAGACCGAGAAATAACCGCAGCATTTACAGCTCCCACGCGAACGGATTGAACAGGTAACCCTTGCCCCAGATGGTCTTGATGCAGACCGGCTCACGCGGGTTGTCCTTGAGCTTGCCGCGCAACTTACTGATGTAGACGTCGACGCTGCGGTTGAGACCGTCGAAGGCGATCCCGCGCATGCGGTTGAGGATGTCGTCGCGGGACAAAATCTTGCCCGCCGCACTGGCCAGCAACCACAGCAATTCGAATTCCATGGTAGTCAGCTCGATGCCCTCACCCGCCAGGCGCACTTCGCGACAGCTGCGGTCGATGCTCAGATGGCCGAATTCCAGCGAGCTGCAGACTGTGCTGTCCGGTGTTTGCCGGCGTTGCAACGCACGCAGACGGGCCAGCAATACCGGCGGCTTGATCGGCTTGATCACGTAGTCGTCGGCGCCGGATTCCAGGCCGAGGATGTGATCGAGGTCGTCTTCCTTGGCGGTGAGAATGACGATCGGCGTATCGGACACGCTGCGAATTTCGCGACACACGTGCAGGCCACTCTGGCCCGGCAGCATCAGGTCGAGTACAACGATTTTCGGCTTGAAGTCGAGGAACGCGGCCAACGCGAGATCGCCGCGATGCACCTGTAACACCTCAAAGCCATGTTGGGACAGGAAGTGCGCGATCAGCCCGGCAAGCCTTTCGTCGTCTTCCACCAGCAGAACTTTGCCAAAACCCAGGTTATCCATAACGAACGCGTGCCAACTCTTGTGTGAAGTGGGCGGCATTATGGCGTCAATCAGCGTCGGGGCGGCGATTGCAGGCAGCAAAAACCGGCCTCTGGGGCCGGTTTTCAGTGATCTTTCATACTCTTAAGAGTTTTTAACAATTCCATACCAAAATCGACATTTGTAGGAGCCGGCTTGCCGGCGATGGCAATCTCAGGGCCGCCATCGCCGGCAAGCCGGGCTCCTACAGGTCATGCGGCGGCTGGGACACCGCTGTGGAAGCGGAACTCCACGTCCGGCGATTCGATCAGTTCCTGCTCGGCAGCGCGGACCCGCTCGATCACCTGAGCGATGTCCTTGGCGTCACCGTACTGGTAGGCCAGTTTCAGGTAACCCTGGAAGTGCCGCGCCTCACTTTTCAGCAGACCGAAGTAGAACTTGCCGAGTTCTTCGTCCAGGTGCGGCACCAGCGCCTCGAACCGCTCGCAGCTGCGGGCTTCGATAAACGCACCGACTACCAGGGTATCGACCAGCTTGACCGGTTCATGGCTGCGCACTACTTTGCGCAAGCCAGAGGCGTACCGCCCGGCGGACAGCTGGCGCAGCTCGATCTTGCGCTTCTTCATCAGGCGCATGACTTGTTCGTGGTGCACCAGCTCTTCCCGGGCGAGCCGCGACATCAGGTTGATCAGATCGACGTGGGAGTGATACTTGGCGATCAGGCTCAATGCCGTGCTGGCCGCCTTGAATTCGCAGTTCTTGTGATCGATCAGCAAGGTTTCCTGATCGGCCAGCGCGGCCTGGACCCAGCCGTCAGGGGTGCGGCAACCGAGGAACTCGTGAATTTCGGGAAGGATCATGGGGCTCACGGACAAAAGGTTCAAAACGAAGGGCGCCGATTATACCGGCCCGCCGCCAGACCACCAGCCACGACCGTTGATATGCATCAAGTCCCGGATGCGCGACCAGCAACTATAGTTGTGCAACGCCATGCTTTTTTTATCTGGAGATCCCGATCATGCAAGCCATTCGCAGCATTCTGGTGGTCATCGAACCCGAACACTCGGAAAGCCTGGCGCTTAAACGGGCCAAGCTGATTGCCGGGGTAACCCAGGCTCACCTGCATCTGCTGGTGTGCGACCGCAAGCATGACCATAGCGGCATGCTTGGCGTGCTCAAGGCAGCACTGCTCGCGGATGGCTACAGCGTGACCACCGAGCAGGCGTGGAACGAAAGCCTGCACGAAACCATCGTCGATGTGCAGCAAGCCGAAGGTTGCGGGCTGGTGATCAAGCAGCATTACCCCGACAGCTCATTGAAAAAAGCCCTGCTGACCCCGGCGGACTGGAAACTGCTGCGCTCCTGCCCGACGCCGGTACTGCTGGTGAAAACCTCGAAACCCTGGGCAGGCGGTGTGGTCCTGGCGGCGATTGATGTCGGCAATACCGATGACGAACACCGTCACCTGCACAACATCATCATCGATCACGGTTATGACATCGCCAGCCTGGCCAAGGCGCATCTGCATGTGGTTAGCGCCCACCCTTCACCGATGCTGTCGGCGGCGGACCCTACACTGCAGCTCAGCGAAACCATCGAGGCGCGTTACCGCGAACAGTGCATAGCGTTTCAAGCCGAGTTCGACATCGACAACGAGCACCTGCATATCGCGGAAGGTCCGGCGGATGTGCTGATTCCGTACATGGCCCACACCTTGGGCGCATCGGTGACCGTGATTGGCACGGTGGCGCGGTCCGGGATATCCGGCGCGTTGATCGGCAATACGGCGGAGGTGGTGCTGGATGCGGTGGAAAGCGATGTGCTGGTGTTGAAGCCGCAGGAGATTGAGGATCATCTGGAAGAGATGGTGTCTCATCATTGAGATGTGTGGTGTCGGTCAGATCGCCATCGCCAGCAAGCTGGCTCCTACAAGGGGTACGCGGTTACCTGTAGGAGCCGGCTTGCCGGCGATGCTCTTCAAATTCAACCGCCGAACGCATCCTTGAGGAACCCGGGCGCGATGTAACGCTGGTAATGCGCCTCGGAGAGCAAAAAGAACTCCCGATCAATCGCATCCCGCAGCTCCGGCAGGTTCCAGTCGCGAAACTCCGGCATCAACACCATCCCGTAGGCTTCCAGATTGTTGATCACCCGCGCGCCTCGGGCGATCAATTGATAAGCCCAGCAATACTCCGATTGATGCGGCACGAAGCGAATCTTGCGCTGTTCCAGTTGCAGACGCAGGCGCTGGGGATCGAAAACCTCCAGTTTGCTGGCCATCACCTGGGACAACAGTTGCTCCAGCCGCAGCCATACCGCGCGTTTTTCCTCCTCGTTGTAACCGTTCCAGTTGATCACTTCATGGTGGAAACGCTTGCAGCCACGGCAGACCAAGTCACCGTAAACAGTGGAGCAAAGGCCGACGCAGGGGGTCTTGATGGTCTGATTGGGCATAGGTCAACAAAGCACGGGAAAGCAGAACAGGCGGGCATGTTAGCCCTTTGTCTAACATTCATCACCCCTCAAAGTTGAGAGCCCAACTTACCTTTAAATTTTTTTTGCCGTAGAATCAGCCAGCCTTTTAAGGCGCCAATGTCCGTTAGAAGCTGTTTTCAAAGCGTCACGAGCACAGTCGTTCCTTCAGAGCGGTGTTGGCGAAGGGTTTTTCCAGCGGGGAAAAGCCCAACGCCAACCCTCATCAGCTCCCCGTTCTGCAGGCGTAAAACTTTGAAAGCAGCTTCTGTAAGGAATTGTCGGTAATTCTGGCTAAGTGGCCCACAACGCCACGCAGCGCATGAGTACGGCAATTTCGGGATGAGCGTCCCGGACACCCATTTGGGACCACTGATGAGGGTAATAACTGTGCTTGAAGCCTACCGCAAACATATCGAAGAGCGTGCAGCACTGGGTATCGTTCCCCAGCCGCTTAACGCCGAACAAACTGCAGGCCTGGTTGAGCTGCTGAAGAATCCCCCGGCTGGCGAAGAAGCTTTCCTCGTTGACCTGATCACCAATCGCATTCCGCCTGGCGTGGACGAAGCGGCCTATGTAAAGGCAGGTTTCCTGTCTGCCCTGGCCAAAGGCGAAGCCACTTCCCCTCTGATCGACAAGAAACGCGCTGTAGAACTGCTCGGCACCATGCAGGGCGGCTACAACATCGTGACCCTGGTTGACCTGCTCGATAACGCCGAACTGGCTGCTGTCGCTGCCGCTCAGCTCAAGCACACCCTGCTGATGTTCGATGCGTTCCACGACGTCGCGGAAAAAGCCCGCAACGGCAACGAACACGCCAAAGGCGTGATCCAGTCCTGGGCTGACGGCGAGTGGTTCCGCAACCGCCCTGTCCTGGCCGACAAGATCAGCCTGCGCGTGTTCAAGGTCACCGGCGAAACCAACACCGACGACCTGTCCCCTGCTCCGGACGCCTGGTCCCGCCCGGACATCCCGCTGCACGCCCTCGCCATGTTGAAAATGGCCCGTGAAGGCATCGTGCCTGACGTCCAGGGTGTTACCGGCCCGATGAAGCAGATCGAAGAAATGCGCGGTCAAGGCTTCCCTATCGCCTACGTCGGTGACGTGGTCGGTACCGGTTCTTCGCGTAAATCCGCCACCAACTCGGTGCTGTGGTTCTTCGGCGACGACGTTCCTTACGTACCGAACAAGCGTGCTGGCGGTTTCTGCTTCGGCAGCAAAATCGCTCCGATCTTCTACAACACCATGGAAGATGCCGGCGCACTGCCGATCGAATTCGACGTTACCAACATGAACATGGGCGACGTGATCGACCTGTACCCGCATGCTGGCAAAGTCTGCAAACACGGCACCGACGAAGTCCTGACCACCTTCGAAATGAAGACCCCGGTCCTGTTGGACGAAGTACGTGCCGGTGGCCGTATTCCGCTGATCATCGGTCGCGGTCTGACCGACAAGGCTCGTGCTGAACTGGGCCTGGGCCCTACCGATCTGTTCAAACTGCCTGAAGCACCTGTCGACACCGGCAAGGGCTACACCCTGGCACAGAAAATGGTCGGCAAGGCGTGCGGTCTGCCAGAAGGCAAAGGCGTTCGTCCTGGCACCTACTGCGAACCAAAAATGACCACCGTCGGCTCTCAGGACACCACCGGTCCGATGACCCGTGACGAACTGAAAGACCTGGCGTGCCTGGGCTTCTCGACCGATCTGGTAATGCAGTCCTTCTGCCACACCGCGGCTTACCCTAAGCCGATCGACGTGACCACCCACCACACCCTGCCAGACTTCATCATGACCCGCGGCGGCGTTTCCCTGCGTCCGGGCGACGGCATCATCCACAGCTGGCTGAACCGTATGCTGCTGCCGGACACCGTCGGTACCGGTGGTGACTCGCACACCCGTTTCCCGATGGGCATTTCGTTCCCGGCCGGTTCCGGTCTGGTAGCGTTCGCCGCCGCCACTGGCGTTATGCCGCTGGACATGCCGGAATCGATCCTGGTGCGCTTCAAAGGCAAAATGCAACCGGGCGTCACCCTGCGTGACCTGGTTCACGCCATTCCTTACTTCGCGATTCAGGCTGGGCTGCTGACCGTCGAGAAGAAAGGCAAGAAGAACGCCTTCTCCGGCCGCATCCTGGAAATCGAAGGCCTGGACAACCTGAGCATCGAACAGGCTTTCGAGCTGTCCGACGCCTCGGCTGAACGTTCGGCTGCCGGTTGCACCATCAAGCTGTCGAAAGAGTCGATCACCGAGTACCTGAACTCCAACATCACCCTGCTGCGCTGGATGATCGGCGAAGGCTACGGCGATGCACGTACTCTGGAACGTCGCGCTCAAGCGATGGAAGCCTGGGTTGCCAACCCAGAGTTGATGGTTGCCGATGCTGACGCCGAATACGCTGAAGTCATCGAAATCGACCTGGCCGACATCAAAGAGCCTGTGCTCTGCGCGCCGAACGATCCGGACGACGCCCGTCTGCTGTCCAGCGTTGCTGGCGAGAAGATCGACGAAGTGTTCATCGGTTCGTGCATGACCAACATCGGTCACTTCCGCGCTGCCGGTAAACTGCTGGATCAGGTCAAGGGTCAGCTGCCAACCCGTCTGTGGCTGTCGCCGCCGACCAAGATGGACGCTCACCAACTGACCGAAGAAGGCTACTACGGCATCTACGGCAAAGCTGGCGCACGCATGGAAATGCCGGGCTGCTCGCTGTGCATGGGTAACCAGGCACGTGTAGAGCCGAACTCGACTGTTGTGTCGACTTCGACCCGTAACTTCCCGAACCGTCTGGGTGACGGCGCGAACGTCTACCTGGCTTCGGCCGAGCTGGCGTCCGTTGCGTCCATCCTGGGTCGCCTGCCGACCGTCGAGGAGTACATGGAATACGCTGGCAAGATCGACAGCATGGCGGCTGATGTTTACCGCTACCTGTCCTTCGACCAGATCGCCGAGTTCCGTGAAGTTGCTGCGAACGCCAATATCCCGGTCGTTCAAGCCTAACGTTACAACGCTGTAAAAAACGCCGCCCATCGTGAGATGAGCGGCGTTTTTTTATGCCCGAAAGGATTGCACCAATCCCCTGTGGGAGCGAGCCTGCTCGCGATAGCGGTGGGTCAGTTAATACCTCCCTTGACTGACCCACCGCTATCGCCGGCAAGCCGGTCTCGCTCCTACAGGTTTATGTGGTTGGTTTGAGGGCTTGCTGGACGGCAACATCGACACTCAGGCCGCTGAGAATCACCTGCTCCAGTTCCTGCGCCGGCAACTTCGACAGCGCTGCTTTTGCCTGATGCTTGAGCCGCGCCAGGATCAGCAGTTTGTCCTCGGCGCGCACCTGCAAAAAGAACGCTTCCAGTGCTTCGATGCTGGTGCCGTCCAGATCGGGCGACTCTTCGAGACTGAGGATAACCGTATGCACCGGTGGCTCTGCGTGCCGTGCCAGGCGCAATGCACCGCCGAGAATGCGCTCCACATTGGCGAAAAACAGCGCCTCGCTGGGCCGCACGATCAGCACTCCGGGGATTTCCTTCGCGTCGGGATGTCGTTGCAGGTCAATAAAATCGTGACCTCCGGCCATTTGCCCCAACACCTGAATATCCGCCGACGACATCTGCTTGAGCATCAGCACCACGCTGATTGCCACTGCCAGCAGCAAGCCGTCCAGCACGCCCAGCACCAGCACCGCCGCCACCGCGCAAATCACCAGCAGGCGATCGCGACGCCAGATGAAATACCGGCCCAACGGTTGAAGGCTCAAGCCACGGGCCAAGGCATGAATGACGATGGCGGCCAGCACTGGCTCGGGAGTCAGGGCGATCCACGGCAACACCGTCAGGACGATGAGCAGCACCACCCCCGCCGCCACAGTCCCGGCCAGACGCGAACCGGCTCCCGCCGCTTCATTGGCCGACGTCGCCGAGTAACCGGCCCCTGCCGGCATGCCATGAAACAGTCCCGATAAAAGATTGGCCGCACCGAGGGCCAGCAGATCGCGGTTGGAAGACACCCGGTCGCCGTGTTTGAGCGCAAACGAGCTGATCGAGCCGTAAGACTCGGCATACAGGATCATCACCATGGCGAACGCCAGCTCACCCAAGCGCAACCAATCAGTGAACGGCAACACCGGGAGCTGCGGCACTTCGAGACTCAGATCGATGACGCCGATCAGCTTGACCCCGTAGGCCGGCAGGTTCAGCCATTGGCCCGCCGCGATGCCGAGCGCCACTACCAGCAAACCGCCAGGCAAACGCCTGACCCGCGCGCACAGCCACAACACCAGCAACGCCACCGCCCCGACCAATGCACCGACTTTATTCCACTGCGGCCACTGCTCCAGCAGTTGCGGCAGGAAACGGATCAGGTTGCCGGTGCTCAAGTGGACGTCGACGATGCTCGCCACTTGCTTGAGGATGATGGTCACGGCCAGCCCCACTGCAAAGCCGCGCAATACCGGTTTGGCGATAAATGAAGTGACGCTGCCGAGTTTGAATACCCCGGCCAACAGGAAGAAACCTCCGGTCATCAGCACCAGGCCGATCGCCAGACTCATGCGCAAGGCCGGATCGCCATTGGCCAGCGTGACGGTGGCGGCAGCCAGAACGGCCGCTGACGACGAGGTCGCGGACACGATGGCAAACCGGCTGGTGCCGAAAAGTCCGTAACACAGCAGCCCGGCAAACAAGGCAATCACCCCGGCCTGTGGTGGCAACGCGGCAATGCTGGAATAGGCGACCGCCTCGGGCAGCAACAAACCCGCAATCGACAGGCCGGCCAGTACGTCCAGCCAACGGTCAGGTGTATTGGCACGGGGTTGCGCCGATGCGCCGGGGGCACGAGCCATGTTGCGTCTCCAGAGACGGCGCTTTACGGCGCGCCGATGCAGCCGCAGCTTAGCTGTTTATCCTTGGGGACAGGTGTTCTGGATCAGGTGCCATGTCATAAAAACGCTGGCCGTGTGCATATCCGTTTTTTGGGTTGCGGCGGCTGGCGGTTTCGCCCTTACGGCGAGTCACTTTGGAAAAGCCCCAAAGTAACCAAAGGGCTCTTGCCCCTTTCGTTCGGTGCCTCGCTAATGCTCGGCATGCCCTCGCTCCGGTCCTGCTCCGTGGGCCCGCCGCCATCGGCCATCCATGGCCGGGGGCGGCTAACCCGGCATCCATGCCGGGTTGCCCACTGCGCAGAACCTCCAATCGGCCTCTCGAGGGGGCGACTACCGCCACAGCCGCCGAGGCGGCCTGAAAGCCGACCTGGCTCATTTTGTGTACGCGTTGTCCTTCTCTGATGCGCTCACTCATTCCGGACATGTACACCGATCCCCTGTAGGAGCCGGCTTGCTGGCGATGGCGGTGGGTCAGTCGACGCATTTATTGACTGGGCGGACGCTATCGCCAGCAAGCCGGCTCCTACAAGGGATTGGGTTCACACGATTCAAAATTGTAGGAGCGGGCTTGCCAGCGATGGACGTTAACGATAACGCGTGCTGTCTGAATGAACGCGTCGCCCAGACGCTTTTCGCCGGCAAGCCAGCTCCTACAGGGAATCCCATACGCTTTTGATTCCCACCACTCATCAGGCCGAGCGTTAGCTCGCCTTCAGCTTTTGATCTTGAGGCACACGCCCCCTCGAGAGGCCGAGCGCAGGTTCTGCGCAGTGGGCAACCCGGCATGGATGCCGGGTTAGCCGCCCCCGGCCATGGATGGCCGATGGCGGCGGGCCCACGGAGCAGGACCGGAACGAGGGCATGCCGAGCATTAGCGAGGCACCGAACGAAAGGGGCAAGAGCCCTTGGTTACTTGGGGCTTTTCCAAGTGACTCGCCGTAAGGGCGAAACCAATAGCCGCCGCTACCGCAGCAACGGATATGCCCCCCTCAAAAAACCAACGCACAAAAAAAAACGGCCAACCCGCAAAGCGGATCAGCCGTCATCTCAACCAATCAAGCAAACAACAATCAAGCACTCAGCGAATAAATCAACGCCGAAATAGCCACCAGACCAACCGCCGTCACAAACACATTGGACGCTTGACCACGAAAGCGTGCCATCGCCGGCACCTTGCGGATCGCATACATCGGCATCAGGAACAGAATCGCCGCAATGATCGGGCCACCGAGAGTCTCGATCATCCCCAGAATGCTCGGATTCAGCGTCGCCACAATCCAGCACACCACCAGCATGAACGCCGCGGTCATACGGTCCAGCGTCTTGGCTGCCGGACGCTTGCCACTCTTCACGATCAGACCTTTCAGACCTTCACTGGCACCGATGTAATGCCCGAGGAACGACTTGGAAATCGCCACAAACGCAATCAACGGCGCCGCAAACGCGATGGTCGGATTACTGAAGTGGTTGGCCAGGTACGACAAGATCGACAGGTTCTGCGCCTTCGCTTCCGCCAGTTGCGCCGGCGACAGGGTCAGCACGCAGCTGAACACAAAGAACAGCACCATCACCACCATCAACACATGGGCGCGGGACAGGATCTGCGAGCTGCGCTCTTCCGCGTGGTCGCCGTAGCGACGCTTCTGGTCCACCGCGAACGCCGAGATGATCGGCGAGTGGTTGAACGAGAAGACCATAACAGGGATCGCCAGCCACAAGGTGTGCAGCAGCGCCGACGGCTCAGGCAGCGTCGATGCCGTGGTGAGGATGCCGCCGTTCCAGTGCGGAATCAGGAACACCGCCAGAAACAGCAACGCCACGATAAACGGATACACCATCAGGCTCATCGCCTTGACGATCACCTGCTCGCCACAACGCACCACCGCCAGCAGGCCGAGGATCAGCACAAACGACAGCACGGCGCGCGGTGGCGGCATGATGTGCAGTTGATGCTCAAGGAAACTGCCCACGGTGTTGGTCAGGGCCACGCTGTAGATCAGCAGGATCGGGAAGATCGCGAAGAAGTACAGCAAGGTGATCAGCGCACCGGCCTTGATGCCGAAATGCTCTTCCACCACTTCTGTGATGTCCGCGCCTTCACGACCGGACAACACGAAGCGGGTCAGGCCACGGTGCGCGTAAAACGTCATCGGGAACGCCAGCAGCGCCAGGACCAGCAACGGCCAGAAACCGCCCAGACCCGCGTTGATCGGCAAAAACAGGGTACCGGCCCCGATGGCCGTGCCAAACAGGCCGAGCATCCAGGTGGTGTCATGACGATTCCAGCCCTCAAGGCTGACGGGGTTCGCTGCTACATAGCGTTCGTTAACGCTATTGGCCTGATCATTCATCCGGTGGGATCTCCACATTCCGGTCAGTTGCTACCCGGCCAGGACGAGTCGGAAAAATCCGACAGGCAGCGCCCTGGCCGAAACAGGGGCGCGATTCTCCGGGATTAATGAACAGAAGCAAAGACTTAGCTGAGGAATGGTTGTGCGGATCAGCAAATCTGGAGCGAACACAACCCTGTAGGAGCTGGTTTGCCAGCGATGGCGGTCGGAAGAACACCGCAATATCCGAAATCTTTCGCCGGCAAGCCGGCTCCTACAATTTCGGTTGAGCCTCAATCACGCACAAACGCTTCATCGCCAAAGCCAGCTTCGACTTGATAAAGGTTTGCCATCATGTATTTTAAGTAAACCCGCATCCCTTCCGGAGACCTTCCATGCCACTGGTTCGCATCGACATCAAAAAGCATCAGGACCCCACCCACGCCAAACGCATCGGGCAGTTGATCTACGCCGCCATGCACAGCGCCATCGGCGTGCCGGAAAACGATAATTTCCAGATCCTCGCCGAACACGACGAGCAGCACTTCATCTTTGACCCGCAATACCTGGGGATCAACCGCAGCGACAAGCTGGTGGTGATTCAGATCACCCTGAGCGAAGGCCGCACCGTCGAGCAGAAGAAACTGCTCTACAAAACCATCGCCGAGAGCCTCAACGCTGAACTGGCGGTGCGCCTTGAGGATATTTTCATTAACCTCGTCGAAGTGAAAAAAGAGAACTGGTCGTTCGGCAACGGAATTGCTCAGTACGCCCTTTGATCGCCATCCTTTATCTATGTGAGCCGCCAATGCCCCGTGTTTCCCGCAAACAAGCCGAACTCAACCGCGAGATTATCGTCGAGGCGGCCACGCGGCTGTTTCGCGAACGGGGCGTGCATGGCATCAGCGTCATCGACGTCATGGCGGCAGCAGGCCTGACCCATGGCGGCTTCTATGGGCATTTCGAGTCCAAGGAAGCCTTGGCCCAGGAGGCCAGTGGCCGTGCATTCCAGCAATCGGCAGACCGCTGGAAAGACTGGATCGCCGCCAATGAAGACAAGAACGCCGCCCGTCAGGCCTTGATCAAACCCTACCTGTCGGCAGCCAGCCGCGACAATCCGGGCGACAGCTGCCCGGTGACGGCGTTTGCCGGTGACATGTGCCACGAAGCCGCCGAAAGCGGCCTGCGCCAAACGTTCATGGGAGGTCTCGACTCGCTGCTCGGCACGTTCGCCCCCCTGATGGATACCGGCGATGACGCCCGCGATCGACAGCAGGCGCTGGTGCAGTTCTCCTTGATGGTCGGCGCCCTGACGCTGGCCCGCGCGACCCGTGGCGAACCGTTGTCCGATGAGATTCTGGACGCGGCGCGCAGCTTTTTGACAGCGCCATAACCTCTCCCTCCTGTTCCGCTATGATCATCTGGTAGCGCTGCGACCTTGATCGTTGCCAATGCACTTTGAAGCCAGCAATCTCTAGGGATTTTCAAGTCACAGGAGCCCAGCATGCCCGCAACCGTTCTGGTACTGGTTGAAACAATCAATGATTACTTGCCGATTCTGGAGCATCAGGGGTTTCACCTGATTCTGGCACCTACCCCCGCCGAGCGCGCCGAGGCCATTGCCACCCACGGCGCCCGGATCGATGCGGTCCTGACCCGCGGCCCGTTAGGTTTGTACGCTGACGAAATAGCCGCGCTGCCGGCGCTGAAGATCATTTGCGTGATCGGTGCCGGCTACGAACACGTCGACCTGCAAGCCGCCGCCGACCGCGGCCTGACCGTCACCAACGGCGCCGGCGTCAACGCGTCTTCGGTCGCCGACCACGCGATGGCGATGCTGCTCTCGCTAGTGCGTGATATCCCGCGCTGCGACGCCGCCGTAAGACGGGGCGAGTGGCCGAAGATCATGCGCCCTTCCCTCGCCGGCAAACGCCTGGGCATCCTCGGCCTCGGCGCCGTCGGCATGGCCATCGCCAGGCGCGCGGCCAACGGTTTCGACATGACGGTCAGCTACCACAACCGCCAGCATCGCAGCGATGTGCCGTACAGCTTCTGTTCGACGCCTACCGAACTGGCCCGCGGCTCGGACTTCCTGGTGGTGGCCACGCCCGGCGGACTAGGCACCAGAAACCTGATCAATCGCCCGGTGCTGGACGCGCTGGGTCCCAACGGTTTTCTCGTCAACATCGCTCGGGCCAGTGTCGTGGTAACCGCCGATCTGATCGGCGCACTGGAACAGCGACGCATTGCCGGCGCGGCACTGGATGTCTTCGACCACGAACCTCAGGTGCCTGAGGCCTTGAAAGCCTTGAGCAATGTCATCCTCACGCCGCACGTCGCGGGACTGTCTCCGGAAGCGACCCAGGGCACGGTCGAACTGGTCGGGCGTAACCTGGTGGCGTTCTTTTCCGGCGAACCGGTGCTCACCCCCGTCGCCCTGCCGAGCAACGCGGATCAGGCAGCGTTGTGACAACATTCAAACAGGTGTATCAAAAGCAATGATTGCCCGGCAACACGCTCACCTATAAGGGCTGATCGTGGTTGTCGGTGCCGGGTGTGCACATTAGATTAGCCAATAGTCTCAGGCCTCCAGAATAAGCAGAAGGGATAAGCATGGCGCTTACTGACCAGTCCACCCGTATCCGCTCCGGCGAAGAACTCGATGCCAGCCTGATCGATCCGTACCTCAAGGCCCACATTCCGGGCCTCAGCGGTTTGCCGCAAATCAGCCAGTTTCCCGGCGGTGCGTCGAACCTCACCTACCTGCTGGAATACCCCGAGCAGGAATTTGTCCTGCGCCGGCCGCCGTTTGGCCACAAAGCCAAGTCCGCCCATGACATGGGCCGCGAATTCCGCATCCTCAATCAACTGCGCGACGGTTTTCCGTACTGCCCAAAAGCCTACGTGCACTGCACCGACGAATCGGTGATCGGTGCCGAGTTCTATGTGATGGAACGGGTCAACGGGATCATCCTGCGCTCCGAACTGCCGCCGGAACTGGGCCTGGATTCGGCGAAAACCGAAGCCCTGTGCAAGAGCTTCATCGACAAGTTCGTTGAACTGCACCAGGTCGACTACAAGGCCTATGGCCTCGGTGATCTGGGCAAACCCGAAGGTTATGTGGCGCGGCAGATCAAAGGCTGGAGCGACCGCTACGAAAAAGCCCTGACCCCGGACGCCCCGCAATGGGACGTGGTCAAAGCCTGGCTCAACGACAAGATGCCGGCCGATCACCCGACCTCAAGCATCGTGCATAACGACTACCGCTTCGACAACGTGATCCTCGACCCGAACAACCCAATGCAGATCATCGGCGTGCTCGATTGGGAACTCACCACCCTCGGCGATCCGCTGATGGACCTGGGCAACACCCTCGCCTACTGGATCGAAGCCGGCGACCCGGCCCCGGTGCAAATGATGCGCCGCCAGCCGAGCCACGCACCGGGCATGCTGACCCGCCGCGAATTCGTCGATTACTACGCCCAGCGTTCGGGCATCCAGATCGACAACTTCGACTTCTACTACACCTACGGCCTGTTCCGTCTTGCCGGCATCGTGCAGCAGATCTACTACCGCTTCTTCCATGGTCAGACCCAGGACAAACGCTTCGCGCAGTTCATTCACATGAACAAACTGCTGGAGCAGATGAGTTTGCAGGTCATCCAGAAATCCAGCCTCTGATTGGCCCCCTGTAGGAGCGAGCCGGCTCCGGGCGGCGTTCCGACGATGGTCGTTAACGATAACGCGTGTTTACTGGTTAAACGCGGCGCCCTTGGGCCCATCGTCGGAACGCCGCCCGGAGCCGGCTCGCTCCTACAGGGACCTTATTCGCTTAAGTGAACAGAATTAGCCTCTGATCCAGATCTCCAATAAGGAAAATCACATGTCCAAGACCCAGTTGTTCGACCTCGACGGCAAGATCGCTTTCGTCTCCGGCGCCAGCCGCGGTATCGGTGAAGCCATCGCCAAACTCCTGGCCCAGCAAGGCGCCCACGTCATCGTCTCGAGTCGTAAACTCGAAGGCTGCCAGCACGTCGCTGACGCCATCATCGCTGCGGGCGGCAAAGCCACCGCCGTCGCGTGCCACATCGGTGAAATGGAACAGATCAGCCAGGTCTTCGCCGGCATCCGCGAACAATTCGGCCGCCTGGACATCCTGGTCAACAACGCCGCGACCAACCCGCAGTTCTGCAACGTGCTGGACACCGACCTCAGCGCCTTCCAGAAAACCGTCGACGTCAACATCCGCGGCTACTTCTTCATGTCCGTGGAAGCGGGCAAACTGATGCGCGACAACGGTGGTGGCAGCATCATCAACGTCGCGTCTATCAACGGCATCTCGCCGGGGATTTTCCAGGGCATCTACTCGGTGACCAAGGCAGCCGTGATCAACATGACCAAGGTGTTCGCCAAGGAATGTGCGCAGTTCGGGATTCGCTGCAACGCCCTGCTGCCGGGCCTGACCGACACCAAATTTGCGTCGGCGCTGGTGAAGAATGATGCGATTTTGAAGACTGCATTGGCGCAGATCCCGCTCAAGCGCGTGGCGGATCCGAGTGAAATGGCGGGGGCGGTGTTGTATCTGGCGAGTGATGCTTCCAGTTATACGACCGGGGTTTCGTTGAATGTGGATGGGGGGTTCTTGTCCTGATGTTGAGTACCTTCGCCGCAGGCGGCGATGATGAAGGTCTGACTGAACAAGCGAAACTTATTCCAACAACCAACCGTTTGAAGGCAGCGCGTTAGTGCCTGCCTTCAAATACGGACTCAAACAAAACGAAGTTTGGGGACAAACAATCGGCAGCCAGGCTAACCCTGCCCCTCTTCATCAGGGTTAGCTTGAACCTAATGATCGTTTTCCGTTCTTCGGTCCCCCTCCAACTTTTAACAATACTGTTGCCGTAAGCCGTGTTCCGCCAGTCCTTGTAAGCCAGCATCAGCGTGTGTAACCGCCTCTGAAATAGAGTGTCCCGGCGACCACAACTTTTTCGCCCGTCTGCACCTTTGCCTCACCCGACAGACTATGCGTCAGCGCCCTGCTGACTGGTAGCGTTAAGCCCTTAATTGCCCTCTCTGCACTCAAACCAGGCTCAACGAGGCTCAACGAGGCTCAAACGAACCACCGCGATTGGAGGCCGTGACCGTCCACTCAAGTGGTCTGGTTTTAATCACAACCACGTCTCCAAGTTTCAGCGCTTGCTTGGATTCTAAGTGGGCAGCACAACTTTCAATCGAATCGTTTCCTTGTAGTCCGTGCCGCCCCGTGTCGCAACCGCAGAATAGTCATATGTGCCTGGTGCAAATCCCGTAATAACAGTCATGATGCCATTGCCGTTGGTCACTCCCGTAGTACCGCTATCAAGCGTCACTGACACGCCCTCAATGGGTGAATTATCCAACTCAGTCACTCGAACGGTTGCGGCAAAGACACCTGCCACCATTCTTGTCTCGACCGGAGAAGAAGGTAACTCCACATATCCCCCTGGCAACTCCAGCGCCAAAAACCTGATCTTATAGCCTGAAGTGCTGAGTCTGTTCGTCGGAGTAAGCATCGTCGCCATCTCTGCATCGGTGAAGAACTTCAGCTTGAACGCCCCCGACTTGTTCAGTGCACCTATGAGCTTCCATTGGTGTGTTAGGGTGAATTCGCTATAACGCGGTTGACTGAGCAAATCACTTGCTACAAGTCCCGTGACAGGCACGAAGGCCACGGCCAATGGAACGTCAATCAACACATTTGGAGTTTTGTAACTCAACGTGAGCGTCTTGGTTTGCCCCCCAGTGAAATCTGCACCGCTTGACGGTATCGCCACGCCATCCAGCAAAACCGTTACCTCATCGCCCAAATCCCGCGATAACAGTTTGTTGGCATCAAATTTTATATTACCCCCGCCGAAATGCTCGCCCGCGAGTTCAAAATGAAACAGACCGCTTTTGTCCGTCGCAAGCATGACTTTCCAAGTATGCACCCCCGTAAACGTTTCCGCCGGAGGGTCGCAGGTCACGAGCGGTGAGCCGCCCAGAAACAACCCGACGCGATGCGCCGCAATCGGGCTATCAGGTTTGGGAACCAACGTCAGCGTATGCTCCTCACTTCTGAAGTAAGTGCTGCCGGCCACCGCATCCTTTCCGTCAATCTGAACCGTGACCTCATCCGCCAAGCTGCGCGACAGCAGTTTGTTGGCCTCTATTTTTATGTTTCCCCCGCCGAAATGCTCGGCCGCGAGTTCAAAATGAAACAGACCGCTTGTGTCCGTCGCGAGTGTGATTGTCCAAGTATGTCGCTCGGTGAAGGTCTCTGGTGGAGGATTGCAAATCACGAGCGGTGAGCGCCCCAGCCACAACCCGATCATGTAACCCGCAATCGGACTATCGGGTTTGGGAACCAGCGTCAGCGTATGCACCCCTCCTCTGAAGTAAGTGCTGCCCGCCACCGCATCCTGTCCGTCAATCTGAACTGTGACCTCGTCCGCCAGAATGCGCGACAACACCTTGCTGACGGGCAGCGTAATGCCTTGGGCAAAGCCCACTCCTTCCAACTCCAGCTTGAATGTCCCGCTACGGTTGGAGGCCGCGACCGACCACGTATGACCGTTGCCCGGAGTCACCACCAGGTCGCCTGGTTGCACACCAGTGAGCGGCGTGCCTGTCAGCTTCAACGGGTAGCTTTGCAGGGGGCTGCCTGGCTTGTAGGTCACGGTGACGGTCTGCGGCTCATTCCTGAAGAACACGACACCATCGGACGGAGAAACGACACCACCAACAAGAATCTCGTCCACCTCATCAGCCAAGTCTGCCGACATCACCCAGCACGGAAGCTCCCAGGGGCGCTCCACATCCGGGCTGAAAATAACCAACGTAACAAGACCGCTTAGCCCATCGTCCGGCGTGACTGTCCAGGTGAACGTTTCGCCGACCGGACTAACGGAACTATCGAAAGGCGGGTTTGATACAAGGTTCAAGCCTCCATCCTCACCCACCCCCAGACGCAATACCTTCGCAATCTCCGGCGCTACGTCCACTCTTACAGCGTTTGCACTTCCGCGAGTCAGTACAATGGGATCACCCCACTTCACTTCTGCTTCATTGACGAACAACTTGGCCTCTTTCCAAGGGCTCGTCTCATAAACGTTGATCTCAAAAGACTCTTTCACTGTTTTATCGTCATACGGGCTGTGGAATTCCGCCGTGATCGTTTGCTCACCCAATGTTTGGACGGTATGGGTGAAATGGCTTACGCCCGACGCTGTTGTCGGTACTGTCACTGTCGTCCCATCAATCGACCACTTGACCTCAATGCCTTCCAGCACCTGTTTTGTGTAGTACGAGCAGACCTTGATTTCGGCCTTCACCGTATCTCCTTTCACCGGTGCACTGATCGGACCAAGGCTGCCCAGAATCTCACGACGATAATGTCCCAACCGCATCGGGATCTTGCAAGGCTCGGCGGTAAACTCACTTTGAAACCAGTATTCGAAGTCGCGGTCCATGCCATTGGCCGGGCAGATGAGCTTCCATTCCGCACCCTCGGCTCTAAGCGTCTGAAGTTCGCCATATCCGGGTTCGGCGGTGACCAACGATAAATCACCGGCCGCGTGATTGAGGCTCGCACCATGGCCGACCCAAGGACTTTCCTCAGCGCTTTTTATCCTGAGGGTATGGCTAGGGGCGCCGTAGCAGATGTATACGGGCTGAATTCCGGATAATCCGGATTTGATCTGGATGGTCATGGCGTTTCCTCGAACATCGACGGAGGTAGTGAAAAAAACCATTCGACTATCCAAAAGAAACTGGACTTGGGTAACTGTCAGAACTGACAGTCTTATAGAGCAATTTGCGATAAAGGCAGTTACATTGTTGCCGCCCGGACACCTGAACAGCAGCGGCAACAGCATGAACGTCGCGGCGATCAACGACATCTCGCCGGAAGTTTTCCAGGGCATCTACTCGGTGACCAAGGCAGCCGTAATCAACATGACCAAGGTGTTCGCCAAGGAATGTGCGCAGTTCGGGATTCGCTGCAAGGCCCTGCTGCCGGGCCTGACCGACACCAGGTTTGCCTCGGCGCTGGTGAAGAACGATGCCATTTTGAAAACCGCACTGGCACAGATTCCACTGAAGCGCGTGGCGGACCCGAGCGAGATGGCGGGAGCGGTATTGTATCTGGCGAGTGATGCTTCCAGTTATACGACTGGGGTTTCGTTGAATGTGGATGGGGGGTTCTTGTCCTGATGTTAAGTACCTTCGCCGCAGGCGGCGATGATTAAGGTCTGACTGAACAAGCGAAACTTATTCCAACAACCAACCGTTTGAAGGCAGCGCATTAGTGCCTGCCTTCAAATACGGACTCAAACAAAACGACATTTTGGGACAAGGAATCAGGTAACCAAACTAACCCCACACCTCTTCATCAGGGTTAGCTTGAACCTAATGATCGCTTGCTATTCTTCTGCCCCCTTTCCGACTTCAAGCAATACTGTTGCCGTAAGCCGTGTTCCGCCAGGCAGCGTGGCTTCTGCAGTGACCGTCTTCACCCCTGCCGTGAAAAACGTCATGTAAGGTGTACTGAAGAATCCATTAGGGCTGCCGGTTTTACCTGAGTAGGTACCTTTGTCAGGAACCACAATTGTTGCAGGCATTCCGACCACCGGGGCGCCCCCCGGAAATTGGAGCCTTACAACAATGGAGATCGGAAGGCCGATATTAACGAATGTCGTCTGAGGGGGCACAGGGGCTGGTTGGCTACCTGCTTGGAATTTTAGCGTGGTGCCCGTGAAATCCGGAGCCAACAATCGATTAACCGGCGTAAGCATTGCCCCGTCATTGGAATCGACGGCGGTGGATATCTTCAGCCTGAAGGTTCCCGACCCGTGCTTAGCGCTTTTAATCTTCCAGTTGTGCGACGTGGAGAGTTGGCTAAAGGACGGGGTGCAATCAAGGTCATTCTGTACGACCCCCGAGCCACTATCCCATTTGAGGGCTATGGGAACGCCATTCAACAAGCCTGCATTCTTGTAATCGAGGCTGAGTGTATTGATTTTCCACCCATCGAAGTCTGCTCCGGTTGGCGGAATCGCAACGTCATCCAACAGAAAGGATGTCACCTCATCCGCCAAATCCCGCGACAACAGTTTATTGGCATCAATTTTTATGTTGCCCCTGCCGAAATGCTCGGCCGCAAACTCAAAATGAAACAGACCGCTTCTGTCCGTCGCGAGTGTGATTTTCCAGCTGTGCACCCCGGTAAACGTCTCCGCCGGAGGGTCGCAAGTCACGAGCGGCGAGCGCCCCAGCCACAACCCGATCATGTAACCCGCAATCGGACTGCCTGCTGTGGGAACAAGCGTCAGCGTGTGCACCCCACCTCTGAAATACACCATGCCGCTTTCTGCATCCTGCCCGTCAATCTGAACCCTGGCTTCATCCGCCAGGTTGCGTGACAGCACCTTGCTGACAGGAACAGAAATACCTGAAGTAAAACCCGTCCCCGTCAAATCGAGCTTGAACGTGCCACTGTTGTTGGAGGCCGTGATCGTCCACCTATGCGGCCCGACCAAAGTCACCACCAGGTCACCCTCCTTCAATCCGCTGAGCAGGGTAGCCTTCAACTCCAGAGGCCAGTCTTGCACGGGGCTGCCTGGCTTATAGATCAGGGTGATGGTCCGAGGTTCGTCCCTGAACAACACAACATCGTCTGGATAAGCGACGCCGTCCACCCGAACGCTGTCCACTTCGTCCGACAGATCGGTTGCCATCACGCGGCAAGAGAGCTCCCACGGCAAATTCACTTCCCGACTAATAAATACCAAGGTGAGATGACCACTGTCGCCATCGTCCGGTGTAATCGTCCAGCTAAATTTGCCATCGACTGGATGCACCCATTCGCCAAAAACCGGCGATGCCACAGGATTTAGGTCGTTGTCTTCCGCCAATTCCACGCGTACTTGCTGCGCGATATCCGATGACACTTCGATCGTCACTTGATTTGGCTGACCTCGGAGCAAGAAAAACGCCTCACCTTGGCGGTACTCCTGTCCATTGATGAACAACCTGGCCTCATCCCAGAAGATTGGTAACGTAAATCCGGCTTGGAGATTTATGGTCATGGTGTACCCCCGAGAATCAGCAGTGCTATTGAAAACGTGTCTGCTCGACTATCGGGAAAAATCCGGGCTAATAGAACTGTCATAACTGACAGTTCTATTAGAAGAAGTGGCGATAAAAAATCAACCTGACATAGCAAAATGGATTTCAGGCCGAACCCGCATTGAGATCGATCCGAAATCAAATAGAGGTTTATTGAGTTATGCAGCGAGTCAAAGTGGTCTCCCTTGTCACCTGCCCTTCGGCTCTTGCGTCACCCAACACATCGGTTTTTTCAGAGGTGTCACACGTGCGTTGAGGTATAGGAGGCGGGGCGGCGGGAGGTGGCGGCGGTGGACTGGCGCAACCGCTGAGTATCGTTATGCAGAATGCAAGCGACAAAGACGCAAACGTGTATTTCCCAAGACTGTTCATAGGTTGACCCACGATAAGTGATCGACATATTCCGCGATAAACAGCAAACCCTACAAAAGGGTGGACCGATCACGGGAAACAAACGTTCACTTTTCCTGCCTATCGGACAGGATCGGAGCGATTCAGGGTGTTGCACTCAAGTTCGTAACGCAGTTCTTCGATCAATGCTTCTAGCGTTTGCGGGGGGCCGAGCGATGCCACGTTCAACCCGCTGACCACCAGGTCGACCTGCCCGGAAACCGGATGATAGAGCTTCACTGTGAGCGAATGATCTCCGGTAAGCGTGCACTCACAGGCCAGCGGCGAAAAACTGCGTTCCAGTTGCAGACGTAATTGCGCCAGGGAAATCATTGCGATTCACCTTGGCGACGGCGCATAAACCCGTGCGCTCTGAACGTGACCATGTGACGGTTCCTTTTCCTGTATCGAGGGGGACGCGAAGGCTCGTATCTCACCCTTACAGCCTAAAAACCGCCGAGCCCGATCAGAACATCCATTTGCACTGCCTCAACTAGTGCATTTGCACCTTACCTCTGCCCCTTCGGTCGGCGTTCGCTGGAAAACAATCCCCGCTCGCGTGCCCAGACAATCGCTTCGCTGCGACTGTGCACATCGAGCTTGGAGTAAACCGTCGATACGTGATTGCGCACCGTATTGGGGGCCAGTTTCAGGCGCGCGGCGATTTCCTTGTCGGCGAGGCCTTCGCAGATCAGGCCGAGTACATCGCGCTCCCGGGCCGTCAGGTCGGTAAACGACACACTGGGCAATTTCGGCGAATTGGCGCTTTTCACATTGGCGAGTTTTTCGATCAGCGTACGGCTGAACCAGGACGCGTCTTGCATCACTTCTTCGATGGCCGCCACCAATTCCAGCTCGGTGCGTTTGCGCTCGGTAATGTCCATCAACACCAGCAGGTAACAAGGGTTGTCCTGAATGTTCACGGTGTCGGCGCAAATCGCGCAATCGATCAGTTGAGCGTCTTTTTTTCGGATACGCACATCGATGCGATCCAGGCGGCCGGTTTTCTCCAGCGCCGCAAACAGCCGAGTACGGGCGCCTTGGTCGTGGATGAAATCGATCTCCGCGAGGGTCTTGCCCAATACGTCTTCGCTGGGGTACGCGAGCGTATCGAGGAAGGCTTCGTTGACGTCGATCACCACCTGATCGCCAGCCCCGCACACGAGGGTGGGCACCGGGGTCAATCGAAAGGCCTTGGCGAAACGTTCCTCGCTCTGGCGCAGGGCAACTTCAGCCTTGTGCCGTGGCTCCATGTCGACGAAGGAAAACAGCATGCAGTCTTCATCGTTCAGTTCCAGCGGCTGCCCCGCGACGATGACCTGTTTGCTGCTGCCATCGGCCAACTTCAGCTCGGCCTGCATTTGGGGAATGGTGGTGTGTTCGCGCAAACGCTCGATCGCCAGGTCTTTCTTCTCGGCGCCTTCAAGGATGTCCAGCTCATAGGTCGAAACACCGATGACTTGATCGCGGGCATACCCGGTCATTTCCAGAAAACCCGAGTTGACCTTTATGTAGCGCAAATCGCTGAGGCGGCAGATCACTGCCGGAGCCGGGTTGGCGTTGAAAGTCTTTTCGAAGCGCTGCTCGGCGCTGGCCCATTCGGTGACATCGTCCATGATCAGCACCAGCGACTCCGGCGCCCCTGCACTGTCGGCCAGGACCATGCTGCGCACGTTGTGAACCCAGGTGCGCTCCTCGTCGGCAGTCGGCGTCACCTCCACCAACACATCGCTGAAGGTCTCGCCCCGGGCAACCCGGCTGATCGGGTAATTGTCGGCTGTCACCGGGTGGTTATTGCGATAGCGCAAAGCGAAACGCCGGGCATACTCCCTGGCGTTGGCGCCCAACTCGCTGATCCGGCTGACGCCGTGCATGGCCAGCGCAGCATCATTAGCCCACACAATGGTCTGGTCGAGATCCAGCAGAATCACCCCGTCGGACAAACCGGCGATGATCTGCTGTAACTGGCGGCGATTGGTTTCGGTGGTCAGGACGTCCTGGCTCATTGGATCTCCACAATGGCGGCCGCGCCAACGTGTGGCGCTCTGTGAAGATTACGACCGCGAGGGGTAGGGATCGTGCGGCAAACATCCGAATCCGTAGGAGCGAAGCTTGCTCGCGAAGGGGCCATCGACTTCACTATCATTGTCGATTGAACGGGCGCCTTCGCGAGCAAGCTTCGCTCCTACATGGGCTTACGCGAATTTCTGACGTTTATGCCGCGAGCTGCCCCCCGGCAATCGCCGCCGAAGCCGCCAGCATCGCCCGCAACAACACCGCACACCCCGCCGCCAGGTCATCCGGCGCGGCGTTTTCGATTTCGTTGTGGCTGATGCCGCCTTCGCACGGGACGAAGATCATCCCGGCCGGGCCGAGTTCCGCGAGGAAGATTGCGTCGTGCCCTGCTCCGCTGACGATGTCCATGTGCGACAAGCCAAGCCCTTGCGCCGCACCGCGTACCGCTTCGACGCAGCCCTTGTCGAAGTACAGCGGCGGGAAGTCGGCGGTCGGGGTCAGTTCGTAGGTCAGGCCGTGTTCTTCGCAAGTGGTTTCGATCACCTCGCGGACTTCAGCGATCATCGAGTCCAGCCTCGCCGGTTCCAGGTGACGGAAATCGAGGGTCATGCGTACTTCACCGGGGATGACGTTGCGTGAGCCGGGATAGGCTTGCAGACAACCGACGGTGCCACACGCGTGGGGTTGATGGCCGAGGGCGGCGCGGTTGACCGCACCGACGATCACCGCAGCGCCGACCAGTGCATCCTTGCGCAGATGCATCGGAGTCGGGCCGGCGTGGGCTTCGACGCCGCGCAGTTTCAGGTCGAACCATTTCTGCCCGAGGGCGCCCATCACCACACCGATGGTTTTGTGTTCGTCCTCAAGGATCGGGCCTTGCTCGATGTGGGCTTCGAAATACGCGCCGACTGCGTGACCGCTGACTTTTCGTGGCCCGGCATAGCCGATGGCGTTCAGCGCTTCACCGACGGTAATGCCTTCGGCGTCGACCTTGGCGAGGGTTTCTTCGAGGGTGAATTTTTCCGCAAACACGCCAGAGCCCATCATGCACGGGGCGAAACGCGAGCCTTCTTCGTTGGTCCAGACCACCACTTCCAGCGGCGCCTCGGTTTCCACGCCGAGGTCATTGAGGGTGCGCAACACCTCGACGCCGGCGAGCACACCGAAGCAGCCGTCGAACTTGCCGCCGGTGGGTTGGGTATCGATGTGGCTGCCGGTCATCACCGGCGGCAGGTTCGGGTTGCGGCCGGGGCGACGGGCGAAGATGTTGCCGACGGCGTCGATGCTGACGGTGCACCCAGCCTCCTCGCACCACCTGACGAAAATGTCCCGGGCCTGGCGATCGAGGTCGGTCAGGGCCAGGCGACAGACGCCGCCCTTGACCGTGGCGCCAAGCCGGGCCAGGTCCATGAGCGACTGCCACAGGCGGTCGCGGTTGATGTGCTGATGGGTGGATTGCAGAACGTCTACGGCCGCGTTCATGGTGATCTCCTCAGGCAGTTGTTATTGGTTTTTTTCAGGCATTTTTTCGGTGTTTTTTAGGCCGCTATCGTCGGAACGCCGCCCGCAGCAAGCCGGCTCCTACAGTTGAAATGCGTTCCCCTGTAGGAGCCGGCTTGCTGGCGATGAGGCCCTCCGCTACACCGGAGATTTCGCGATGGACGGGCTGGGCCGCATCGAGCACAACCCGTAATAAATCAACCCGCCCAGCGCCGAGCCAGTGAACCAGCCATAACTGTAAAACCAGCTGAACGCATCGCTGCCCAACGACAGCAACGTCAGCACCACCGGCACGCCGAACGCGATAAATCCATACCAGTTCCACGCCGGGTACACGTCATCGCGATACAACCCGGCCAGGTCCAGTTGCTGTTTTTTGATCAGGAAATAGTCCACCACCATGATCCCGGCGATAGGCCCGAGCAGGCTCGAATAACCCAGCAGCCAGTTCGAATAGACCGTTTCCAGGCTCAGGTCCGAGACAATCAGCCCAAGCTTCTTCAGCAATTCATGGCCCATTAGCAACAACCCCACCAGACCGGTAAGCAACACCGCTTTGGTGCGGTTGATCACCTTTGGCGCGATGTTCTGGAAGTCGTTGGTCGGCGACACGATGTTGGCCGCGGTGTTGGTGGACAACGTGGCGATGATGATCAACGCCATGGCCAGCGCCACCCAGACCGGGCTCTGGATATGTCCGATCAACGTCACGGGATCGGAGACGGTCACGCCCACCAGTTTCACCGACGCGGCAGTCATCACCACGCCCAGCGAGGCGAACAGGAACATAGTCAGCGGCAAGCCGATGATCTGCCCGACAATCTGGTCTTTCTGGCTCTTCGCATAGCGGCTGAAGTCGGGAATATTCAGCGACAACGTCGCCCAGAACCCGACCATCGCGGTCAGCCCGGCGGCGAAATAGCTGACCACACTGGCGCCTTCCGGACGCTTGGCCGGGATCGCCAGCAACTCGGTCATCGACACATTCGGCATCGCCCACACCAGCAGACCGACACCCACCAGCACCAGCAGCGGCGCGGACAGCGTTTCAAGCCATTTGATCGAGTCGGCGCCGCGAATCACCACCCACAGGTTCAGCGCCCAGAAGACCATGAAACCGATGACTTCACCGGTGCCTCCGAGGGATTTCCAGCCCTCGAACACCGAGCCCAGAAACAGGTGAATCGCCAGCCCACCGAACATCGTCTGGATGCCGAACCAGCCACACGCCACCAGCGCACGGATCAGGCAGGGAATATTGGAACCGAGGATGCCGAAGGACGAACGCAACAACACCGGAAACGGAATGCCGTATTTGGTGCCCGGGAAAGCATTCAGGGTCAGCGGGATCAACACGATGATGTTGGCGAGCAAAATCGCCACCAGCGCTTCGCCCACCGTCAGGCCGAAATACGCGGTCAGCACACCGCCGAGGGTGTAGGTCGGCACGCAGATCGCCATACCGACCCACAGCGCGGTGATGTGCCATTTGTTCCAGGTTCGTTCGCGCACCTTGGTCGGTGCCATGTCGTGGTTGTATCGGGGACTGTCGAGGACATCGCTGCCGGCTTCGAGCTCGAACAAGCCGTCGCGTTCGGTCACTTGCGATCTGATCTGTTGCATGGCCGCTCCACTGTTCTTTGAATTATTTTTTGCTCATCGGGGGCTGGCGGCATCAATAAACGTGCCGGGCACTCCGAATACGCATCGGGCAGTTCCATAAAAATTTTGCAACTAACTGATGTTGATCAGTTTTATATCTATCTCCAGTGAGTACTCGGCGACTTGTCTGATCTCTCAGGCTAAAGGCCAGGCAAGTTGTCCGAACCGTCAGGTCTCAATCTGGTGCATCGATCTTTTTTTCAAAGTTGCGCATCAACCATAGACCATTCTCAAGCGGCTGATTTCACATAAGAAATCTCGTCTATTTTTGGAACCTGTCAAGTGCGTCAAAATGGTGAGAGGCCTCACCATTTTGGTGATTAATCGATTTAGTTATTATTTATCAATGAGTTAAAACGGTTATATGCTTATAAAAAATATTCTTGCTCAATCCTTGAACTCATACTAGCTTCTAATCCTGACAGCGTTGACAGGAATACGAACGTTGACGCCAGCTGCATATAAAACAGTTAGAACTGACACCAGTCAGTCATTGCCTGCGAGGAACTCGGAATGTCTCTGTTGATCCGTGGCGCCACCGTTATTACCCATGATGAAAGTTATCGCGCCGACGTCTATTGCGCCGACGGCGTGATCAAAGCCATCGGTGACAATCTTGATATTCCGGCGGGTGCCGAAGTGCTCGACGGTAGCGGCCAATACCTGATGCCCGGCGGCATCGACCCGCACACTCACATGCAACTGCCCTTCATGGGCACCGTGGCCAGTGAAGACTTTTTCAGTGGCACGGCGGCGGGACTTGCCGGTGGCACCACGTCGATCATCGACTTCGTGATTCCCAACCCGCAGCAGTCGTTGATGGAAGCGTTTCATCAGTGGCGCGGCTGGGCGGAAAAATCAGCGTCGGACTATGGCTTCCACGTGGCGATCACCTGGTGGAGCGAGCAGGTCCGTGAGGAAATGGCCGAGCTGGTCAGCCATCACGGGGTCAACAGCTTCAAGCACTTCATGGCCTACAAGAACGCGATCATGGCGGCCGATGACACCCTCGTGGCGAGTTTCGAGCGCTGCCTGGAATTGGGCGCCGTGCCGACCGTGCACGCGGAAAACGGCGAACTGGTTTATCACCTGCAACGCAAGTTGATGGCCCAAGGCATTACCGGCCCTGAAGCGCATCCGCTGTCGCGCCCTTCGCAAGTCGAAGGTGAAGCGGCGAGCCGGGCGATTCGTATCGCCGAAACCCTGGGCACGCCGCTGTACCTGGTTCACGTGTCGACCAAGGAGGCCCTCGACGAAATCACCTATGCCCGCAGCAAGGGGCAGCCTGTCTACGGTGAAGTGCTGGCCGGGCATTTGCTGCTGGATGACAGCGTCTACCAACATCCGGACTGGCAGACCGCCGCCGGTTATGTGATGAGCCCGCCCTTCCGTCCTCGCGGCCATCAAGAAGCGCTTTGGCATGGCTTGCAGTCTGGCAACCTGCACACCACCGCCACCGACCACTGCTGTTTCTGCGCCGAGCAAAAAGCCGCGGGGCGTGACGACTTCAGCAAAATCCCGAATGGCACCGCCGGTATCGAAGACCGCATGGCCGTGCTGTGGGATGAAGGGGTGAACACCGGGCGTTTTTCGATGCAGCACTTTGTGGCGCTCACCTCCACCAACACCGCGAAGATCTTCAACCTCTACCCGCGTAAGGGTGCGATTCGCGTGGGTGCCGATGCGGATCTGGTGCTGTGGGATCCCGAGGGCACACGCACGATTTCGGCGAAGACTCATCACCAGCAGGTCGACTTCAACATCTTCGAAGGCAAGACCGTGCGCGGTGTGCCGAGCCACACGATCAGCCAGGGCCGGGTGGTCTGGGCGGACGGTGATTTGCGCGCCGAGCGTGGAGCCGGGCGCTACGTCGAACGGCCGGCGTATCCGGCGGTGTTTGATTTGCTGAGCAAGCGGGCGGAGTTGAATCAGCCTGTGGCAGTGAAACGCTGAGAGCGGCCTTCGGCCTATCGCCAGCAAGCCGGCTCCTACAGTTGAAATGCATTCCCCTGTAGGAGCCGGCTTGCTGGCGATGGCGTCGGCCCAGGCGACAAAAAACCAATGCCCATCAGAGGCAGTTACCTCAAATAACCGTGAGGCCAACACCGTGATCAAGACCCTGACCCACCTCCCGCATCCCGTTGAGAATGCGGCCGCCCTCGCCGGCCACTTCACCGATCTGGCGCCGCCGCTCAACGACCGCCAGGCGCACCTGGAAGCCTCGCGTTGCCTGTATTGCTACGACGCGCCGTGCGTGAATGCCTGTCCGAGCGACATCGACATTCCCTCGTTCATCCGCAATATCCATCAGGACAACGTGCAAGGCGCGGCGCAAAAAATCCTCTCGGCGAACATCCTCGGTGGCAGTTGCGCCCGGGTCTGCCCGACCGAAGTCCTCTGCCAGCAAGCGTGTGTGCGCAACAACGAGCATGAATGCGCGCCCGTCTTGATCGGCCTCTTGCAACGGTACGCCGTGGACAACGCGCACTTTAGCGAACACCCCTTCCCGCGCGCGGCTGTAACCGGCAAACGCATCGCGGTGGTAGGGGCCGGTCCGGCCGGTTTGTCCTGCGCTCATCGCAGTGCCATGCATGGGCACGACGTGGTGATTTTCGAAGCGCGGGAAAAGGCTGGCGGCCTCAACGAGTACGGAATCGCCAAGTACAAACTGGTGGACGATTACGCACAGAAGGAGCTGGATTTCCTGTTGCAGATCGGTGGCATCGAAATCCGTCACGGGCAAAAGCTCGGTGAAAACCTGACCTTGAGCGACCTGCATCAGCAATTCGACGCGGTGTTTCTCGGCCTCGGCCTCAATGCCAGCAAACAGCTGGGACTGAATCACGAGGACGCACCCGGCCTGCTCGCCGCCACCGAGTACATCCGCGAGTTACGCCAGGCCGATGACCTGACACAACTGCCTTTGGCCGACCACTGCATCGTCCTCGGTGCCGGCAACACCGCCATCGACATGGCCGTGCAAATGGCCCGCCTCGGCGCGCATGACGTGAATCTGGTGTACCGCCGCGGTGTCGAGGACATGGGCGCCACCCACCACGAACAAGACATCGCCAAAGCCAATCAGGTGCGCTTACTGACGTGGGCGCAACCCGAAGAAGTGTTGCTCGATGATCAAGGCCACGTGCGCGGCATGCGCTTCGCCCGCACACACTTGGTAGAAGGTCGCCTGCAAACCACCGGTGAAACCTTCGAATTGGTCGCCGATGCGATCTTCAAAGCCATCGGCCAGGCCTTTGACTCAAGCGCCCTCAGCGATCCGCTGGCCCGTGAACTCAAGCGTCAGGGCGATCGGATTGCCGTCGATGAACAGCTGCGCACCAGCATCCCCGGCGTGTATGCCGGCGGCGACTGCACCAGCCTCGATCAGGACCTCACCGTGCAAGCCGTGCAGCACGGCAAGCTGGCTGCCGAGGCGATCAACGCTCAATTGATGCTCAACGTGGAGGCTGCGTAAATGGCCGATCTTTCGATTGTCTTCGCCGGCATCAAATCCCCCAACCCGTTCTGGCTGGCCTCTGCGCCGCCGACTGACAAGGCTTACAACGTGGTCCGCGCCTTTGAGGCCGGCTGGGGTGGCGTGGTCTGGAAAACCCTGGGTGAAGACCCGGCGGCGGTCAACGTGTCGTCGCGCTACTCGGCGCATTTCGGCGCCAACCGTGAAGTGCTGGGCTTCAATAACATCGAGCTGATCACCGACCGCTCGCTGGAGATCAACCTGCGGGAAATCACTCAGGTGAAAAAGGATTGGCCGGACCGCGCCTTGATCGTGTCGCTGATGGTGCCCTGCGTCGAAGAATCCTGGAAACACATCCTGCCGCTGGTGGAAGCCACCGGTGCCGACGGCATCGAGCTGAACTTCGGCTGCCCTCACGGCATGCCGGAACGGGGCATGGGCGCGGCGGTCGGGCAAGTGCCGGAGTATGTCGAGCAGGTCACCCGCTGGTGCAAGACGTATTGCTCGCTGCCGGTAATCGTCAAACTCACACCGAACATCACCGACATCCGCGTCGCCGCCCGCGCGGCCCATCGCGGTGGCGCCGATGCGGTGTCGCTGATCAACACGATCAATTCGATCACCAGCGTTAACCTGGAACGCATGGTCGCCAATCCCATCGTCGGTAGCCAAAGCACTCACGGCGGTTATTGCGGCTCGGCAGTGAAGCCGATTGCGTTGAACATGGTCGCCGAAATTGCACGCGACCCGCAGACTCAAGGCTTGCCGATCTCTGGTATTGGCGGCATCGGAAACTGGCGCGACGCGGCGGAATTCATCGCGCTGGGCAGCGGCTCGGTGCAGGTGTGTACGGCGGCGATGCTGCACGGTTTCCGGATTGTCGAGGACATGAAGGACGGCTTGTCACGCTGGATGGACAGTCAGGGTTACGCCAGCGTGTCGGAATTTTCCGGGCGAGCGGTGGGCAATACCACGGACTGGAAGTACTTGGACATCAACTATCAGGTGATCGCGAAAATTGACCAGGAGGCGTGTATCGGTTGCGGTCGCTGCCATATCGCTTGCGAAGACACCTCGCACCAGGCGGTGGCCAGCCTCAGGCAGGCGGATGGGACGCACAAATATGAAGTGATCGATGACGAGTGTGTGGGCTGCAATTTGTGCCAGATCACTTGCCCGGTGCAGGACTGCATCGAGATGGTGCCGATGGAGAACGGCAAGCCGTTTCTGGATTGGAATCATGATCCGAGGAATCCGTATCATGTCGCCGTTTGAGTGATGCGTTGTCTGGTCTGACGCCTTCGCGGGCAAGCCTCGCTCCTACAGGTACAGCACGGTACCTGTAGGAGCGAGGCTTGCCCGCGAAGAGGCCATCAGCAACACCCGAGATATCAGGGCTCCAACCCGATCCCCCGCAAAATCACGCTCGTCACCGTCTGCACCGCCCGCTCGAACTGCATGTCCGACAGCGGCTGGTGATCGTTCAGAATATTCACCTGATGATCAAAGTCAGCGTAATGCTGAGTCGACGCCCAGATCATGTACAGCAGGCTGGAAGGCTCCACCGGCAGGATGCGTTTGTCGTCCACCCACTGGCGAATTTTCGCTTCTTTCATCTTGGCCCAGTCGTACAGGCTGGCGTCGAGTTTCTCACCCAGCGTCGGCGCGCCGTGGATGATTTCGTTGGCCCAGACTTTCGAACCGTAAGGCCGGCTGCGCGAGTGGTTCATCTTGGCGCGGATGTAACTGCTGAGCACCACGCGCGGGTCATCGAACATCTCGAAGCACAGCGCATCCTGCTTCCACACTTCCAGCAAATCGAACAGCACGGCGCTGTAGAGCTCGGTCTTGGTGCTGAAGTAGTAATGCAGATTGGAGCGCGGCAGTTGCACTTCGGCGGCGATATCCGCCATGGCGGTGCCGCCGAAACCTTTTTCGGCGAAGACCTTTTCGGCCCCGAGCAGAATTTTTTCGACGTTACTGCGGCGAATCTCGATCTTGTGATTGCCCATGAGGGCTCCCTGACAACAGCGTTGCTCAAGACTAGCATCCGCCCTACATCGCGGCGACAGCGGAAAACGAAACTTCGTACACCCGCCCGCTCGCGCTCGCAGTTAAACTGTCGCCCTTCTTCGAACCTGCCTCTGAGGTATCCACGATGCTTTTCAAGAAAACCCTGACCGCCGCCGCCCTGCTCGGCTCGCTGCTCGCCACTTCGTCGGTGTTTGCCCATGCCCATCTGAAAAGCCAGACGCCGGCTGCCGACAGCACCGTGAGTGCACCGTCGGAATTGCGCCTGGTGTTCTCCGAAGGTGTCGAAGCGGCATTCACCAAAGTCACGATCAGCAAGGACGGCGCCAACGTTGCGGTGAAAAGCCTGGCCACCGAAGGCAGCGATAAAAAGACCCTGGTCGTGACCCCGGCTGCGCCACTGGCGGCGGGCGCCTACAAAGTCGAATGGCATGCGGTGTCGGTCGATACCCACAAAAGCGAAGGCGCCTACAGCTTCAAGGTTGGCCAGTAATTCATGACGAGCGCGATGGTGCTGTGCCGCTTCCTGCATTTCACCGTGGTGCTGATGCTGTTCGGGGTCTGGGTATTCAGGCCGCTGCTGTTGGGTCATGAGGCGTTGCTGGACAAAACGCTGGCGCGAGTCAGCCGCTGGCTCGCCTCGGTCGCATTGGTCAGCGGCATCGCCTGGCTACTGCTGATCACCGTCAGCATGGCCGGTGCGTGGGAGGCGGCGTTCGATCCGTCGACCTTGCGCCTGGTGCTGGGCAATACGTTTTTCGGCCAGGTCTGGCGCTGGCATCTGCTGCTCAATGGCTTGCTGATGGTTGTGCTGCTGACGCCGCTTCACGCCAGCCTGCCCTTGCGCCTGGTCCTCGGCGGCCTGCTGCTGGCGACGTTGGCGCCGGTCGGTCACGGCGCGATGCTCGATGGCCTCAGCGGCCAGTTGCTGATCCTCAATCAAATCATTCACCTGACCTGCGTCGGGGCCTGGCTCGGTGGGTTGTTGCTGCTGGTGATGATCCTGCGGCAACCGGCTGGCCATGCTGTCCGCGAAATACTGCAACGCTTCAGCGGTGTCGGTTATGCGCTGGTGGCGGGACTGGTGATTACCGGGCTGATCAATGTGCGGGTGTTGACCGGGCAGTTCTGGCCGACCCCGTTGCTGTCCGGGTTTGCGTTGATTCTGCTGATCAAGGTGCTGCTGGTGAGTGCGATGCTGGGGTTGGCGCTGTTCAATCGGCAGCGGATCACGGATTGCGAGCAGCGCATGGCGCCGCTCAAAACCAGCGTGATTATGGAGTGGCTGCTGGGCATTGGCGCTGTGGCGGCAGTCTCCCTCCTGGGCACCATGCCCCCGATGATTACCGGATAAACACCATTTTTGTAGGAGCCGGCTTGCTGGCGATCCGGGCGACGCGGTCTTCCTGATACACCGCGGTGCCTGCATCGCCAGCAAGCCGGCTCCTACAAGGATCGTGTGGGGCCATTCAAGTCATCGTATAACTTCTGATTGACATACCCTGAAACACTCGCAAATAATCGCCCCGATGTTGTACGACGACGTATGACAAAAATAAAAACAACAAATACCCAGGGAACGTCACAGTGAGCAAACTCGCCCGCAATTCCTCCAGCCGCACTTCTCGCCCTGTCTTCGCACGCCGGCATACCCTGAGCCTGATCAGTTGCAGCAGCCTGGCCGTACTCGCCATGCCTGTGATCGGCCACGCCGAAGGTTTCGTCGATGACGCCAAGGCCACGCTGAACCTGCGCAACTTCTACATCAACCGCAACTTCACCAACCCGACCTACCCACAAGGCAAGGCTGAAGAGTGGACGCAAAACTTCATCCTCGACGCCAAGTCAGGATTCACGCCAGGCCCGGTCGGTTTTGGTGTGGATGTGCTGGGCCTGTACTCGCAAAAGCTCGATGGCGGCAAAGGTACCGGCGGTACGCAACTGCTGCCGATCCACGATGACGGTCGCCCTGCCGACAACTTCGGCCGGATGGGGGTGGCGCTCAAAGGCAAAATCTCGAAAACCGAATTGAAGGTCGGCGAATGGATGCCGATACTGCCGATCCTGCGTTCGGATGACGGTCGCTCCCTGCCGCAAACCTTCCGCGGTGGCCAGGTGACCTCAACCGAGATCAGCGGCCTGACGCTCTACGGCGGCCAGTTCCGCCAGAACAGCCCGCGCAACGATGCGAGCATGGAAGACATGTCCATGAACGGCAAAGCGGCGTTCACCTCGGACCGTTTCAACTTCGGTGGTGGTGAATACCTGTTCAACGAGAAGCGCACGCAGGTCGGCGTCTGGTACGCAGAACTCAGCGACATTTATCATCAGCAGTACTTCAACCTGAGCCACAGCCAACCCATCGGTGACTGGACCCTCGGCGCCAACCTCGGCTTCTTCAACGGCAAGGAAGATGGCAGTGCCCTCGCCGGTGACCTGGACAACAAAACCACGTTCGCCATGCTGTCTGCCAAATACGGCGGCAACACCTTTTACGTCGGCCTGCAAAAGCTCACCGGCGACAATGCCTGGATGCGCGTCAACGGCACCAGTGGCGGCACCCTGGCCAACGACAGCTACAACTCCAGCTACGACAACGCCAGGGAAAAATCCTGGCAACTGCGTCATGACTACAACTTCGTCGCCCTGGGCATTCCCGGCCTGACGATGATGAACCGCTACATCAGCGGCGATAACGTGCACACCGGCGCTATCACCGACGGCAAGGAATGGGGCCGCGAATCGGAACTGGCCTACACCATACAGAGCGGAGTGCTGAAGAACCTCAACGTCAAATGGCGCAACGCGAGCATTCGCAAAGACTTCAGCAACAACGAGTTCGATGAAAACCGCATTATCATCAACTACCCGATTTCGTTGTTGTAATACGTTTCCCGACTGCTCCAAAACCTGTAGGAGCCGGCTTGCTGGCGATCCAGACGACGCGGTCTTGCTGATACACCGCGGTGCCTGCATCGCCAGCAAGCCGGCTCCTACAGGGGATAGCGTTCTTGCCAGGTAACCCTCCGTCTTTTTTGACCAAAGTTGCGTTGACAAGACCCGGAAACCCTAACGATACTTCGACACAGTCGTACGACAACCTACAACGAACTCAACAACAATAATTTCGCGCCCAGGAACTTCCATGACCACCACTTCCCAAGCCCCTTTCAATCGCCTGCTGCTGACCGGTGCCGCCGGTGGCCTCGGTAAAGTGCTGCGCGAACGCCTGCGGCCTTACGCCAAGGTCATTCGCCTGTCGGACATCGCCGACATCGCCCCCGCCATTGATGACCGCGAAGAAGTCGTGACCTGCGACCTCGCGGACAAGCAAGCCGTGCATCACCTGGTCGAAGGCGTGGACGCGATCCTGCACTTCGGCGGCGTGTCGACAGAGCATTCGTTCGAAGACATCCTCGGCGCCAACATCTGCGGCGTGTTCCACATCTACGAAGCCGCTCGCCGTCATGGCGTCAAGCGGGTGATTTTCGCCAGTTCCAACCACGTCATCGGTTTCTACAAACAGGATGAAGTGATTGACGGCCGATCCCCTCGCCGCCCGGACAGCTACTACGGTTTGTCCAAGTCCTACGGCGAAGACATGGCCAGCTTCTACTTCGATCGCTACGGCATCGAGACCGTCAGCATCCGTATCGGTTCGTCGTTCCCGGAACCGCTAAACCGCCGAATGATGAGCACCTGGCTGAGCTTTGGCGACCTGACCCAACTGATCGAACGCTCCCTGTACGCGCCGAACGTCGGCCACACCGTGGTCTATGGCGCTTCCGACAACAAGAACACTTGGTGGGACAACCACTACGCCACCGCGCTGGGTTACGCACCGCAGGACACCTCTGAAGTGTTCCGTGCAAAAATCGACGCCCAGCCGATGCCGGCCGCTGATGACCCGGCGATGGTTTACCAGGGTGGCGCGTTTGTCGCGTCCGGTCCGTTCGGCGATTGAGTCAGCGCTGTTCACTTGATCCCCACAACAAAAACCCAGGGAATGAGTTGCCATGCAAGCCGAATTGATTGTCGATGCCCGCAACACGGTCGGTGAAAGCCCGGTCTGGGTCCCGGAAGAAAACGCCCTGTACTGGGTCGATATTCCCGCCGGGGGCCTGCAACGCTGGAGCGCCGAAACCGGGCATGTCGAGGCCTGGACGGCGCCGGAGATGCTCGCTTGCATCGCGCGTCACCGCGATGGCAGCTGGGTCGCCGGGATGGAAAGCGGATTCTTCCGCCTCCAGCCGCACAATGACGGCAGCCTCGACAGTGAGTTGCTGGCCCACGTCGATCACCCGCGCACCGACATGCGCCTCAACGATGGTCGCTGCGACCGTCAGGGGCGTTTCTGGGCCGGCAGCATGGTGTTGAACATGGGCGCCAACGCGGCCGACGGTGCGCTGTATCGTTACGCCGACGGTCAGCGCGGGCCGCTCGACGCGCTACTTTCAGGATTCATCGTCCCCAACGGCCTGGGCTTCAGCCCGGACGGGCGCACGATGTACCTGTCTGACTCGCATCCCTCGGCCCAGCAAATCTGGGCCTTCGATTACGACATCCACAGCGGTACGCCGACAAACCGCCGGCTGTTCGTCGACATGAATCACTTCTGCGGTCGCCCCGATGGCGCTGCCGTGGATGCCGAAGGCTGCTATTGGATTTGCGCCAACGATGCCGGGCTGATTCACCGTTTCACCCCCGACGGACGCCTGGACCGCTCCCTCACCGTACCGGTGAAAAAGCCGACCATGTGCGCCTTTGGTGGCAGTCGACTGGACACCCTGTTCGTGACCTCGATCCGCCCCGGCGACGACCATGACGAACAGTCACTGGCGGGCGGTGTGTTCGCCCTTGATCCGGGCGTTAAAGGTTTGCCGGAACCCCTTTTCAGCCACTGATTGAAAACGCGTTACCTGTAGGAGCCGGCTTGCTGGCGATGGCTTACTTGAGACCGCCATCGCCAGCAAGCCGGCTCCTACAAATTATCCCCGTACTCATTCCTATCGCGGGTCACCATGACGCCAACACTGCTCGAACTCGAAGACGAATTCACCCACCTCACCCTCGCCCCCGAAACCGGTGGCAGCATCGTCAACTGGACCGTCAACAGTTCGGGCCAGCCGCTGTTGCGCCACAGTGACGCGCACGCGCTGAACACCGGTCTACCGGGCAAGCTCGGCTGTTTTCCGCTGGTGCCATGGTCCAACCGCATTTCCGACGGTGGTTTCGATCGCCCGGACGGCTGGCTCGCGCTCGAGCCAAACAGCCTCACCGATCCCCTGCCGATTCACGGCAGCGCCTGGCAACAACCGTGGCAGGTGGTTTCGCAGACCCGTGATGAAGTCGTCCTGCAACTCGACAGCATCAGGCCGTTCGCCTATCGCGCCCGGCAGCGTTTTCATTTGAGCCAGGGCAAACTGAGCATCGGGTTGCACGTCACGCATCTGGCCGAGCGCGCCGCGTGGCATGGTTTGGGGCTGCATCCGTACTTGCCGCGTACCGCCGGCACTCGGTTGCAGGCAAAGGCTGAGCAGGTGTGGTGGTGCGACGCCTCGAAACTGCCGACCCGACTCGGTTCGTTGCCTGCCGAGTGGGATTTTCGCCAGCTCAAGGCCCTGCCCGACACGCTGGTCGACAACGGTTTCTGCCAATGGGATGGCCATTGCCTGATCCAGCAACCCGACCTCGGTTATGAACTGGAATGCCAGGCCAGCGGCAGCGATTACTTCCTGCTGTACTGCCCGGTGGACCTGGGTTTTTTCTGCATCGAACCGGTGAGCCATCCCGTCAATGCGCACCACTTGCCCGGTCGGCCGGGACTGGTGTTGCTGGAACAAGGTCAATCCGCCGAGCTGGGTTTCAGCCTGCAATACCGCGCCTATCCCAACAACTGACTCAGCACCGCACGCAACTTGCCGGGTTTCACCGGCTTGTTCAGCAACGGCGCATCCAGTCGCTGCAAGGAGCGTCGGCACTGATCGGTGCGGTCGGCGGTGATGATCACCGCCGGAATCGTCTGGCTGAAATGCTCGCGCAAATGCCGGACCACCTCGCACCCCACCACCCCATGATCGAGGTGGTAATCCGCCAGAATCAGCTCCGGCGCATGCCCCTGCAACGCGGCCAGCGCCGAGGCTTCGTCGGTGGCGGTGACCACTTCGCAGCCCCATTGCCCGAGCAGCGCGCTCATGCTTTGCAGAATGCTGACCTCGTTATCCAGCACCAGCAAACGCCGGCCCGGCAGCGGGTTACCCGTGCCCGGCTGCGGCGCCGCGAGGCTGATGGGTAACGGAACCTCACGGGAAATCGGCACCTCAATGCTGAACATCGAGCCGCGTCCCGGCAGCGAATGCACCTGGACCCGGTAGTCGAGAATCTTGGCGATGCGCTCGACGATCGCCAACCCCAGCCCCACACCTTTGCGGTCGGCGGCGCGGCCGACGTCCAGTTGATTGAATTCAAGGAAGATCGAGTCGAGGCGATCCGCCGGGATCCCGCGCCCGGTGTCCCAGACTTCCAGACGCAACCTGTCACCGCGACGCCGGGCGCCGAGCAGGATGCTGCCCTCGTCGGTATAGCGACAGGCGTTGCTGAGGAAATTGCGCAGGATGCGCGTCATCAGGCGCAGGTCGGTGCGAATGGCGTAATCGCCCATGTGCACGCGCAAGCGCAGCCCGGCCGCGTCGGCCACTGACTGGAATTCCGACACCAGCGGCCCGAGCAATTCATCGAGGCGGTACAACGCGACATCCGGTTTGACCGCCGCTTGATCGAGCCGGGAGATGTCCAGCAAATCGGTGAGCAAATCTTCCGCCCCTTCCAGGGCCTGATGCGTACGTTCGACCAGTACCTGCTCGACGTCCGGGAGTTTGCGTTCACGCAAGGTCGAAATCAGCAAACGCGCGGCGTTGAGCGGTTGCAGCAGGTCATGACTGGCGGCGGCGAGGTATTTGTCCTTGCTGCGATTGGCGGCCTCGGCGGCATCGCGGGCATCGCGCAAGGCTTCGGCGATCTGTTTACGCTGGGTGATCTGTTGCTGCAGGTTGCGGTTGGCTTCAAGCAATTCGTCGGTGCGCGCGGTGACGCGTTGTTCCAGTTCGTCATTGAGCTGTTGCAGCCGTTGCTGGGCCTGTTTGCGCTCGGTGATGTCGGCGACAAAACCCTCCACCAGTTGTTCCTTATCGGGCCTGAGCAACAGGTTCATCAGCACATCGACGCTGCTGCCGTCCTGGCGGCGCAACTGGGTTTCGTAGCCGTGCAGGCTGCCTTGATGCCGAAGGATCTCGCCGATGTTTTCCAGCTCCTGCTCACCGCCGACGAACAGCTGGCTGGCCAGGTCTGCCTTGGAAAACATCACGTCTTGCGGGTCCTGATAGCCGAGCATGCGTGCCAGCGCCGTGTTGGCTGCCCGCATGCCGCCGTCGAGGCTGGCCTGGAAAATCCCGTAGACCGCGTGCTCGAACAACCACTTGTAGCGATTGCGCTCGGTTTCCAGGTCTTCCAGGCGGGCGGCCAGTTCCGGGTAATGGCTCTTGCGCGCCGAATGGCTGCCCAATCCGAGCAAGCCGGCCAGCGCCGCCTGTTGCTCGTCAGAGGGCTTCGCCATAGACGACCTCGACATCACGCTGACTGGATTCACGCGGGTTGGTCAGGATGCACGGGTCGTGCATGGCATGTTGCGACAGGAACGGGATGTCCGCCGTGCTGACGCCGTGCAAGCCAAGGGTTTCGTGGAAGCCGATGGCGTGTTTCAACGCGATCAGATGTTCAACCAGCCGCCCGCAGATCTGCCGGTGATTGAGGCCACGGCAATCGATGCCGAACGTCTCGGCAATCACCTTGAAGCGTTCCGGCGCAGAGCTGTAATTGAAGGCCACCACGTGCTCCACCAACACCGCGTTGCACAGGCCATGGGGCAAATCGAGGAAGCCACCGAGGCTGTGAGACATGGCGTGCACCGCGCCGAGGATCGCATTGGAGAACGCCAGCCCGGCCTGCATGCTGCCGAGCATGATTTTCTCGCGCAGGGCGATGTCCGTCGGGTTGGCGATCATCTGCACCAGGTTGCCGTTGATCAGGCGCATGGCTTCCAGCGCGTGGGGGTCGGTCAACGGCCCGTGGCCCGTGGAGACAAAGGCTTCGATGGCATGCACCAACGCGTCGATGCCGGTACAGGCCGACAGGAACGGGTCCATGCTCAGGGTGGTTTCCGGGTCGATCAGCGACACGTCCGGCACCACCGCTTTACTGACGATGGAGAATTTCATGCGTTCTTGCTGGTTGGAGATGATCACGAATTGCGAGACGTCCGCCGAGGTGCCGGCGGTGGTCGGGATCAGGATCAATGGCGGGCTGGGCACGCTGATGGTGTCCACCCCTTCGAACTCGAGGATGCTGCGCCCGTGAGCGACGACAATGCCGATACCCTTGCCGCAGTCCATCGGGCTGCCGCCACCGACGGCGACGATCACGTCGCAGTGGTTTTCCCGGTACAACTCGGCACCGAGCATGACTTCCTCGACACGCGGGTTGGGCGAAACGTCGCTATACAAAAAGTAATCGATGCCTTGGGCCTGCAGGCTGGCCTCGACATCGGCAACCCAACCGGCGGCAATGACGCCGGGGTCGCTGACCACCAGGACCTTGCGCGCGCCAAAGGTCTTGGCATAGTTGCCGACGTTGTGCCGGCAACCGGCACCGAAGATGATTTCAGGCGAAACGAATTTACGCAGCTGGCTGAGACTCTGGCTCATTGGAAAGCCTGTTTTTATTGTTTTGGAAGGTAAGAACCACACTAACCCATCCGGCTGTGAATGCAATCAGACCAATGGGTAGTCAGATTCCCTGTAGGAGCCGGCTTGCTGGCGATGAGGCCCGCGAGTTATGCGTCGCCAGTGCGGCCGCCATCGCCAGCAAGCCGGCTCCTACAGGGGGTGTGTGCAGGGTGGGTTATCCGCGGTAGATCAAGCGGGAGGCCTTCTCATTGCGCAAGGTCAGGTGCTCCATGCCCTGCCCCGGCGCATCGGCTTCCTCGCGAGCCTTGAGAATCACGCCATGGTGCGGTGACTTGCTGCACACCGGGTCGGCATTGGCGGCATCGCCGGTCAGCATGAACGCCTGGCAGCGGCAGCCACCCAGGTCCTTGTGTTTTTCATCGCAGGAGCGGCACGGCTCCTTCATCCAGTCGTCGCCACGGAAGCGGTTGAAACCGAAGGAGTCGTTCCAGATGTGCTCGATGCTGTGTTCGCGCACATTGGGGAATGTCACCGGCAGTTGCCGGGCGCTATGACAGGGCAACGCCGTGCCGTCCGGGGTGATGTCGAGAAACAGATTGGCCCAGCCGTTCATGCAGGTCTTGGGGCGTTCTTCGTAGTAATCCGGGGTGACGAAGATCAACTTGCACGGATGCCCCTGCGCCTCAAGCCGTTCGCGATATTCATTGGTGATGCGTTCGGCGCGCTGTAATTGCTCGCGGGTCGGCAACAGGCCCACGCGATTGAGCTCGGCCCACCCATAAAACTGACACGTGGCCAGCTCGACAAAATCCGCTTCCAGCTCCAGGCACAAGTCGATGATGCGGTCGATGCGGTCGATGTTGTGCCGATGGGTGACGAAATTCAGCACCATCGGATAACCCTGGGCTTTCACCGCGCGGGCCATGTCGAGCTTCTGCGCGAACGCCTTGCGCGAGCCGGCGAGCATGTTGTTGACCGCTTCGTCGGCCGCCTGGAAGCTGATCTGGATATGGTCGAGCCCGGCGACCTTGAAATCATGGACTTTCTGCTCGGTCAGGCCGATGCCCGAGGTGATCAGGTTGGTGTAGTAACCCATGTCCCGTGCGGCTTTGATCAGCTCCGCCAGGTCCTGGCGCACCAACGGCTCACCGCCGGAAAACCCCAGTTGCGCAGCGCCCATCGCACGCGCCTCGCGGAACACGCGAATCCATTCTTCAGTGCTCAGCTCTGCGCCTTGTTGGGCGAAATCCAGTGGATTGGAGCAATAGGGGCATTGCAACGGGCAGCGATAAGTCAGCTCCGCCAACAACCACAGCGGTGGCCCCGGCGGCGCATCATTCGATCCAGAATTGAGCATGGGCCACCTCCAGAAACGCCAGCACATCCTCGTCGATCCCCGGCACACCGGGAAAACTCGCGGAGAGCAAATCAATGATCGCCGCCACACTGCGTTGACCGTCCAGCAGGTCGAGAATCTGCCCGGCACTGGCGTTGAGTTTGATCATGCCTTCGGGGTACAGCAGCACATGGCAGTCCTGACGAGGTTCCCACTGCAGGCGAAAACCCTGTCTTAAGGACGGTGATTTTTCGCGATTAATCAAACTCACAGGGCGATCCCCCGATGCCAGACGCGTTCGGTGGTCACCGTGTGATACGGCGGGCGTTCCAGCTCGTAGGCCATGCTCATGGCGTCGAGCATGCTCCACAGCACGTCGAGCTTGAACTGGAGGATTTCCAGCATGCGCTGCTGGGCTTCGACGGTGACGTAGTGCGCCAGGGTAATGCGCAAACCGTGCTCGACATCGCGCCGTGCCTGACTCAGGCGTGTGCGGAAATAGTCGTAACCGGCGACGTCGATCCACGGGTAATGCGCTGGCCAGGCGTCCAGCCGAGACTGGTGGATCTGCGGGGCGAACAGCTCGGTCAGCGAGCTGCTGGCCGCTTCCTGCCAGCAGGCGCGCCGGGCGAAATTGACGTAGGCGTCCACGGCGAAACGTACACCGGGCAATACCAGTTCCTGGGACAGAATTTGCTCACGATCCAGGCCCACTGCTTCACCGAGGCGCAGCCAGGCTTCGATACCGCCTTCGCTGCCAGGCACGCCGTCGTGGTCGAGAATCCGTTGCAGCCATTCGCGACGCACGTCGCGGTCCGGGCAGTTGGCGAGGATGGCGGCGTCCTTGAGCGGAATGTTGATCTGGTAGTAGAAGCGGTTGGCGACCCAGCCTTGAATCTGCTCGCGACTGGCACGACCGGCGTACATGGCTTGGTGGAACGGGTGATGGATGTGGTAGTACGCGCCTTTGGCGCGCAGGGCCTGTTCGAATTCAGTGGGGGTCATCGCTGTATCAGTCATTGCAGGTCTCCTGGAGGATTTGCGGTGTCTGGTCTGGCGCCTTCGCGGGCGAGCCTCGCTCCTACAGGCGATGCGCGAACCTTGTAGGAGCGAGCGGTGCGGCGATCCGACTTGCCCGCGAAGGCGTCATCCGCTACAGCACAATGTCCATGCCGTCATAAGCCACCTCGATCACCCGCCGCTCCAGCAACGCCCGCTCAGCCGAGTCTTCGTCGAGGATCGGGTTGGTGTTGTTAATGTGGATCAGCACCTTGCGCTGACGAGTAAAACCCTCCAACACCTCCAGCATCCCGCCTGCCCCACTCTGCGGCAGATGCCCCATCTCGCTGCCCAGGCTCTGGCCGACTTCACAGACGCGCATTTCGTCATCGCGCCACAACGTGCCATCCAGCAACAGGCAATCGGCACGCTGCATCCAGCTCAACACCTCGTCATCGATTTGCCCGAGGCCCGGCGCATAGAACAACGAAGCGCCCGTGCGCCGGTCTTCGATGAACAAGCCAATGGTGTCGCCTGGCTGTGGGTTGCCCCGATTCGGTGAATACGGCGGAGCATTGCTGACCAGCGGAATGGCCCGAAACTGCAACTTTTCGCAGGCCGCGATGCTGAACGGCTGGCGATCGAGTCCGATCAGTTGCCACTGCAAACCGCCGTTCCAGTGCTTGAGCATGGTGAACAATGGAAAGCCGCTGCTCAGGTCTTCATGAACCCGCTCGGTGCACCACACCGAATGCGGGCAGCCTTCGCGCAGGCTCAACAGGCCGGTGCAATGGTCGATCTGGCTGTCCATCAGGACCACGCCGGCAATGGCCGTGTCGCGCAAGCGGCGTGCCGGTTGCAACGGCGCGAAACTCTCGAGTTGCGCGCGAATATCCGGGGAAGCGTTGCACAGCACCCAGTCCACACCGTTGTCGCTCAGGGCAATGGAAGATTGCGTGCGACGTTGCGCGCGCAGGCTGCCATTGCGCATACCGGCGCACTGGCGACAGTTGCAGTTCCACTGCGGAAAACCACCGCCAGCGGCGGAACCGAGAACGCGAATGTGCATGGGCGATGCTCCAGAAGGCAGGCCCGGCCAACGCAGCGGCTGGCCGGGTGGACGATCAGCGGTTGGCGAAATACATCGTCACTTCGAAGCCAATGCGCAGATCGGTAAACGCGGGTTTAGTCCACATGGGTCATTCCTCTTCTTGTGCCGGACGATTCCGGTAAAGCCATTAATGCACGGAGCAGCAGGCGCCCGAATGCTACTTTCGAAGGAGGTTGTGGGGTGCGTTGGTAGGGGGTATGGCGCGGTCGTCAGGCACACAAAAATCCAATGTGGGAGCGAGCCTGCTCGCGATGGCGGCGTTACAGTCAACATCAATGTTGAATGTAATGGCCTCATCGCGAGCAGGCTCGCTCCCACAGGGGGATTGTGGTGATTTTGCGGGGGTTAGAAGAACCCCAGCGGATTGATGTCGTAGCTCACCAGCAGGTTTTTGGTCTGCTGATAATGGTCGAGCATCATCTTGTGGTTCTCACGGCCGACACCGGATTTCTTGTAGCCACCGAACGCGGCGTGCGCCGGGTACAGGTGGTAGCAGTTGGTCCAGACGCGCCCGGCCTTGATCGCCCGGCCCATGCGGTACGCGCGGTTGATGTCGCGGGTCCACAGGCCGGCACCGAGGCCGAACTCGCTGTCGTTGGCAATCGCCAGGGCTTCGGCTTCGTCCTTGAACGTGGTGATGCCCACCACCGGACCGAAGATTTCTTCCTGGAACACGCGCATCTTGTTGTGGCCCTTGAGCAAGGTCGGCTGAATGTAATAGCCGCTCGACAAGTCGCCTTCAAGACGTTCCGCCGCACCACCGGTGAGCAGCTCGGCGCCCTCCTCCTGGGCAATTTTCAGGTACGAGAGAATCTTGTCGTATTGCTGCTCGGACGCCTGGGCGCCGACCATGGTGTCGGTGTCCAGCGGGTTGCCGCGTTTGATCTTGACGATCTTCTTCATCACCTCGGCCATGAACGGTTCGTAGATCGACTCTTGCACCAGCGCACGCGACGGGCAGGTGCAGACTTCGCCCTGGTTGAAGAAGGCGAGCACCAGGCCTTCAGCGGCTTTCTCGATGAACTGTGGCTCGGCGTTCATGATGTCTTCGAAGAAGATGTTCGGCGACTTGCCGCCCAGTTCGACGGTGCTCGGAATAATGTTCTCGGCGGCGCAATGCATGATGTGCGCGCCCACCGGAGTGGAGCCGGTGAAGGCGATCTTGGCGATGCGTTTGCTGGTGGCCAGTGCCTCACCGGCTTCGCGACCGAAACCTTGCACGATGTTGAGCACACCGGCCGGCAGCAAGTCGGCGATCAGTTCGGCGAAGACCATGATCGACAACGGAGTCTGCTCGGCAGGCTTGAGCACGATGCAGTTGCCGGCCGCCAGGGCCGGGGCGAGTTTCCACGCGGCCATCAGCAGCGGGAAGTTCCACGGGATGATCTGCCCGACCACGCCCAATGGCTCGTGAAAATGATAGGCGGTGGTCAGCTCATTGATTTCGGCGGCGCCACCTTCCTGTGCACGGATGCAACCGGCGAAGTAACGGAAGTGGTCGGCGGCCAGCGGCACGTCGGCATTGAGGGTTTCGCGCACAGCTTTGCCGTTGTCCCAGGTTTCGGTGACGGCAAGGATTTCGAGGTTTTGTTCGATGCGATCGGCGATTTTCAACAGCACCAGCGAGCGGTCCTGCGCCGAGGTTTTGCCCCAGGCATCGGCAGCGGCGTGGGCGGCGTCGAGCGCCCTTTCGATGTCGGCGGCGCTGGAGCGCGGGAACTCGGCGATCACTTCACCGGTTACCGGCGAGGTGTTGGTGAAGTACTCGCCATTGACCGGTGCGACGAACTCGCCGCCGATGAAGTTGCCGTAGCGCGGTTTGAAGGAAACGACGGCGCCGGGTGTTCCGGGTTGTGCGTAGATCATGATGGGCCTCTGTCTGGGTCGATGCCTGTCGGGCAAACAGGCGATGAACCGATAGTAGAGAGCCCCGCGTGCCAGACGAATGCGCCGTTGGCAGGGGGGGCTCTCGTTATTTGGTAGTAGGTTTCACGCATTCCCCTGTAGGAGTGAGACCGGCTTGCCGGCGATGGCGGTCTGACAGTTGACGCCATTGTTGAATGTACTGGCCCCATCGCCGGCAAGCCGGTCTCGCTCCCACAGGTTTTACGGTTGGAGTTAGTGCTTGGCCACCAGGTCTTTCGGCAACTTGAAGGTCCAGAGCATGCCGCCCTGGTTGAAGTCCTTCACGCGCTTGGCCACTTCACCGCCCCACAGCGGAACTGCGCCGCCCCAACCGGACAGCACCGAAACGTACTGCTCGCCGTCCATTTCCCAGGTCACGGGCGAGCCGAGTACGCCGGAGCCAGTCTGGAATTCCCAGACTTTCTCACCAGTCTTGGCATTGAATGCCTGGAGGAAACCTTCCGGCGTGCCGGTGAACACCAGGTTGCCTTTAGTGGTCAGCACCCCGCCCCACAGCGGCGCGAAGTTCTTGTGACGCCAGACTTCCTTGCCGGTTTTCGGGTCGATGGCGCGCAGCACGCCGATGTAGTCTTCGTTCAAGGGCTTGATGGTAAAACCGGCACCGAGGAACGCTGCGCCTTTCTTGTAGGCGATGCCTTCGTTCCAGATGTCCATGCCCCACTCGTTGGACGGTACGTAGAACAGCCCGGTGTCCTTGTTGTAGGCCATCGGCATCCAGTTTTTTGCGCCTAGGAACGCCGGGGCGACGAACACCGAACTGCCCTTGGCTTCGGTGCCCGGTGCGCCCGGACGGCTGGCTTCGTTGTAGATCGGCCGGCCTTGTTTATCGAGGCCAGTGGCCCAGGTGATCTTGTCGACGAAGGGGAAGCCGCGAATGAATTTGCCGTTGGTGCGGTCCAGCACATAGAAGAAGCCGTTACGGTCTGCGGTCGCGGCGGCTTTGATTTCTTTGCCGCCTTCGCTGTAGTTGAACGACACCAGTTCGTTCACGCCGTCATAGTCCCAACCGTCGTGGGGCGTGCTCTGGAAGTGCCACTTGATGGTGCCGTCGTCCGGGTTCAGCGCCAGGCGTGACGACGAGTAAAGGTTGTCGCCAGGACGCAGGTGCGAGTTCCACGGTGCCGGGTTGCCGGTGCCGAACAGCAGCAGATTGGTTTCCGGGTCGTAGTAGCCGCCGAGCCAAGGTGCGGCGCCGCCGGTTTTCCACAGATCGCCGGGCCAGGTCTTGCCTGCTTCGCCACCGGAGATACCGTTCTCTACCGCTTTGCCGTCCTTGTAGACATAGCCCATGTGGCCCTCGACGGTGGGTCGGGTCCACAACAGATCACCGTTTTTCGGGTCGTAGGCTTCGATCTTGCCCACCACGCCGAACTCGCCACCGGCCACGCCGGTAATCAGTTTGCCGTTGATCACCAGCGGCGCGGCGCTGATCGAATAGCCTTCCTTGTGGTCGGCGACCTTCTTGCTCCACACCACTTTGCCGGTGTCTTTGTTCAGGGCCACGAGCTTGGCGTCGAGGGTGCCGAAAATCACCAGGTCGCCATACAGCGCCACGCCCCGGTTGATCACGTCACAGCACGGACGGATGTCATCGGGCAGACGCGCATCGTATTGCCAGAGTTTCTTGCCGGTGCGTGCATCCACCGCAAACACTCGCGAGTAGGAGCCGGTCATGTACATCACGCCGTCCTTGATCATCGGTTGCGCTTGCTGACCGCGTTGTTTTTCGCCGCCGAAGGAGAAGGCCCAGACCGGCCGCAAGTCCTTCACGTTGTTGACGTTGAGGGTGTCGAGCGGGCTGTAGCGCTGACCCTGGACGCCCAGACCGTTGGTGACGACCTGCTCCGGGTTCTTGGGGTCCTGGAGAATGTCCTGGTCGGTGACGGCGGCCAATGCGGTGCCGGACAACAGCATGGCACTGAGCAACAGGCTCAAGACGAAGGGTTGGCGACGTGCGGGTTGGGTCATGACGGCTGCCTCTGCGGTTATTGTTATACCCGGGAAATTTTCCCGGTCTGGTGCAGATTCTTGGGCGCCGCCGCCCTTGCAACAATTGCCCGCAGTGCTGAGATTGCTAGTTCCTTAGTACAGGGTCGGACATAGAATTTTTGAACGCCCCAACCCTGTAGGAGCCAGCTTGCTGGCGATGGCGCCAATGAAATCGCCATCGCCAGCAAGCTGGCTCCTACAGGGTTTGCGAACACACCCGAGATCCGTAGGAGCCGGCTTGCTGGCGATCCAGGCAACGCGGTGTATCAAACAGACCGAGGCGTCCCGATCGCCAGCAAGCCGGCTCCTACAGGGTTTGCGTTACCCCCGATCCCGAACACACCCAAGATCCGTAGGAGCCGGCTTGCTGGCGATCCAGGCAACGCGGTGTATCAGACAGACCGAGGCGTCCCGATCGCCAGCAAGCCGGCTCCTACAGGTTTGAGTCAACGCGTTTCATTTGTGTGCGTTCGTAGCGCGGATAGAGATGGCTGACGCTACGGATCAGTTCATAGCGACTCAGGCTGATGCCGGCGAAACGTTCGGGAATGGAGCTGCGGATCATCTCGCTCATGTCGCTGCCGCTGGCGGCGCCCTCACGCATCAACTGATCTAGCCACGTCAGGTAATCGCGCATTTGTTCGAACGGTTTTGCATCCGTGGCCACCGGGCCGTGACCGGGGACGATGAGCGTCCATGGCAGCCCCTGAAGCGTGGCAATGTCCGCCAGCCACACCGACAACCCCGGACTGTTGGGCGTGGTCAGCGCCCGCTGGTAAAACACCAGATCCCCGGCAAACAGCACGCCGGTTTGCTGGTCGAGAATAGCCAGATCCGCGCCGGTATGCCCACCCAGGCTCAGCAGGCGCAGATCATGATTCCCAAAATTTCGCACGCCGGGCGTCAGCGTCTCGGTCGGCAACACCACTTCGGTGCCCCGCATCCAGTCGCCCACCAGCCGATACATGTTCTCGGCCATGGCGTCGCCCTGCTGCTTCAACAACTCGCAAGTGCCCGCGAGCGCGCCGATCGGCACATCGCTGAAGGCCTGATTGCCCAACACATGATCGGGATGATGATGGGTCAGCAGCACCTGGATCACCGGTTTGTCGGTGGTCGCGGCAATGGCTTTGCGCATCGCTTCGCCGTATCGCCTGGACGGCCCGGTGTCGATCACCACCACCCCGCGTTCGGTGACGATGAACGCGGTGTTGACGATGTTGCCGCCGTTGGTCTTGGCAAAATTGTCGGTACTGCCTTCCAGCAGCCAGGTGTCGGCGGCGATCTGCCGGGGCTTGAGTGAATAGTCGAGTTCGGCCAATGCCGGAAGGCTCAGGCTGATGAACAACAGCAGCATCCAGCGCATCGCGCGCTCCTTTGAGTCAGGGTATGGCCGCATCAAATTCGTTGCCGCTGTTGTCACGCAGCAACAGGCGCGTCTGCCCTGCCCCTTCGATGTCGAAGGCCAGGTTGGGGTTTTCGCTGACGGCGGGAAACAATTCGAGGCGGGCCAGCACTTGATCGTTCTGATCCCGCAGCTCGGCATGGTTGATGAAGAATTCCGGGATACCGCCGACCATGCCGTTATCCATCGGGTGAGCCACCTGCAAACGCAAGCGGCTGAATTCGCCACGGGGATAACGTCCGCCAAGCACTTCGCCGATGTGCTCTTCCCAGCCCGGCTGGGTGCGCACCACGCTCGGCGCTGTGCATCCGCCGCCCGCCGCATCGATCAGGGTCGAGCCGACATGCCACACACCGTCGCGAGTCAGGACGGCCGCGCGCAGCGGCGTGGCTTGTTCGACACGAATGCGGATCGACAGCCAGGGCAACACCCGATCCAGCGGCTGGAAATCGACAATCTTCGGCAAAGGATTGAGCTCGGCCCAGGCGAGGATTTTCACCACCTCGCCCTTGAACGCTCGGGCGTCGATTTCCAGCGGCACTTGCCGGGCGTCTTCGGCGAACGGCGGCGCCAGCAGCTTGACCCGCTCATCAAACACGAACGGCGCGTCGCCGAGCATCTGCTTGTGATAGAAGGCCCACATCACCGACGGCACCGGGTCTTGACCCGGCGCGATGTCTGCCGCGTGCGCGGCCAAGGGTAGCCAACAGGCCAACAGACAACACGCGCGCCAGTTCACTGTTGATACATCTCCGGGACGTCATAGCGCAGGCCATAACGGGCATAAATGGCTTTCACCGAACCCTCGCGGATCAAGGTTTCCAGCGCCTCTTCCACGGCATAGGCCAGTTGCCGGTTGCTCTCGTGCACGGCCATGCCGATTTCCCAGAGTTGCTTGCCCATGTTCGGGTAGGCGTTTTCCGCCAGCGCCACTTGCGGGTCGGCGGCTTCATGAACCTGCCAGTCGATCTCGCCGCGCATGGCCATGACCGCGTCGACTTCGCCCGCCTTCATCGCCGCGAATGCCTGGGGCACGCCGGGATAGTGATGGGTTTTGCCGGCGAGCATGCCGTTGAACACCGAGGTCAGGTAGAACGACGGCACACTGTCGACCTCGACGCCGATCGGGTGGTGCTCGAACACGGCGACGCTGGCCACCGATTCCAGTCGACGACGGTCATAGGCGACTTGCCATTGTTCGTTCTGATACGGACCGAACATCACCACATGGCTGTTTTCCAGTTCGCCCAGTTCGTTGCGCTTGCGTGCGTAATCCTGGTCATAGGGCACGCGCATCATCAGGTCGGCCAGTTGCAGATCGTGCAACGGACTGGCGCGCCAGATGTAGTCGCGCAGGTCGTCGTCGAGCTTCTCGCCGGCGGGCGCCCAGATCAGCGTCAGGCGCACGCCGAGCGCTTTGGCCAGCGCCTCGGCGAGGTCGACATCGACGCCACGGGGTTGGCCGGCGTTGTCGAAACTGTAGGGGGCGAAGTCTTTGTAGACCGCCACTTTCAGCTCCCCGGCAGCGATCATTTCGTCATAGCTGCGGACCTGCGCCTGCACCGTCTGGCAGCACAGCAACACAGCGCTGATCAACACCGCGAGCAGGCGCATGCATTACTCCTCGACGCGGACGCTGTCCAGGTAAGTGCGCACCGCCCACAGGGCTTCCTGGCTCAGGTAGTCCGCCATTTTCGGCATGTACACCCGGCCGTCACGCACCGCGCCATGGCGCACCCGTTCGACGAACCATTCATCACCGGCCTCGCCGACATCGAGCATGCGCAAATCAGGCGCGATGCCGCCGGATTTGGCTTCCAGGCCATGACAGGCCGCGCAGTTCTGGTTGTAGGCCGATGAACCGATCTCGACGGCCTTATCGTGTTCCGGGGAAGTGCGGTAAGGGTTCACCGCCGCCCATCCATCGCCATCGAGTTGCACGCCGGCGTCCTTGATCGGGGTCAGTCCCTGGGTTTCGACGGCTTGTGGCACGACATTGCCGTGAGCCCAGACCGAACCTGCACTGATGAAGCCGGCCAGCAGGCCGGCAACGAGCAAGACGTTGCGTTTTGTTGTCATTGTTATGCCCTCAGGATTGCACGCAAAACCTCTTTACAGAGGCTATGGCAGCCATCTTAGGAAGCGCTTCGCGCAAGCCCCATGCTGCTTTGGTGGCCGCCACCCAGTACCTTGGTAGTAGGGCTTGCGACGCACATCCAAATCAGGTGCCGCCTGGGAAATCTTCCCGGCAACAGCGGGACTTTTTCCGTATTCGCCACCCCGTCGGACGCACCACCCTGTGCAGGCCAAAACCTCCACTGGGAACTGCAACCATGACAATAAGATCGCTACCCGCCCTTTCCCCTTTGACCCTCGCCGTGCAAGCCTTTTTGCTGGTGAGCAGCCTGTCCCTGAGCGCTGCCGGCCAAGCTGCAACCGCGCCTGCCACACCGACGCACAATGTGAGCTGGGAAGACATTGCCAACGATCACCTGACCACCAAGGACGTTCTGCAATACGGCATGGGCACCAACGCCCAGCGCTGGAGCCCTTTGGCCCAGGTCAATGACAAGAACGTGTTCAAGCTGACGCCGGCCTGGTCCTACTCCTTCGGCGACGAGAAGCAGCGCGGCCAGGAATCGCAAGCCATCGTCAGTGACGGCGTGGTGTACGTCACCGGTTCGTACTCGCGGGTATTTGCCCTCGACGCCAAGACCGGCAAGCGCCTGTGGACCTACAACCATCGCCTGCCGGACAACATTCGTCCGTGCTGCGATGTGGTCAACCGTGGCGCGGCGATTTATGGCGACAAAATCTACTTCGGCACCCTCGACGCGCGACTGATCGCGCTGGACAAGAACACCGGCAAAGTAGTCTGGAACAAGAAATTCGGCGACCACGCCGCCGGTTACACCATGACCGGCGCCCCGGTGCTGATCAAAGACAAGACCAGCGGCAAGGTGCTGTTGATCCACGGCAGTTCCGGTGATGAGTTCGGTGTGGTCGGGCAACTCTATGCCCGCGACCCGGACACCGGCGAAGAAGTGTGGATGCGACCTTTCGTCGAAGGCCACATGGGCCGCTTGAACGGCAAGGACAGTACGCCGACCGGCGACGTCAAGGCGCCGTCCTGGCCGAACGATCCAACCACTGAAACCGGCAAGGTCGAAGCCTGGAGCCACGGCGGCGGCGCCCCTTGGCAGAGCGCCAGTTTCGACGCGGAAACCAACACCATCATTGTTGGCGCCGGCAACCCTGGCCCGTGGAACACCTGGGCGCGCACCTCCAAGGACGGCAACCCGCACGATTACGACAGCCTCTACACTTCGGGCCAGGTCGGCGTCGATCCGAGCACCGGCGAGGTGAAATGGTTCTACCAACACACCCCGAACGATGCCTGGGATTTCTCCGGCAACAACGAGCTGGTGCTGTTCGACTACAAGGACAAGGACGGCAAAACGGTCAAGGCCACCGGCCATGCGGACCGCAACGGTTTCTTCTACGTGGTCGACCGCAACAACGGCAAATTGCAGAACGCCTTCCCCTTCGTCGACAACATCACCTGGGCCAGCCACATCGACCTGAAGACCGGGCGGCCGGTCGAGAATGAAGGCCAGCGTCCGGCCAAGCCGTTGCCGGGCGAAACCAAGGGCAAACCGGTGGAAGTTTCGCCGCCGTTCCTCGGTGGCAAGAACTGGAACCCGATGGCCTACAGCCAGGACACCGGGCTGTTCTACATTCCGGGCAACCAATGGAAAGAGGAATACTGGACCGAAGAGGTCAACTACAAGAAAGGCTCGGCCTATCTGGGCATGGGTTTCCGCATCAAGCGCATGTACGACGATCACGTCGGCACCTTGCGGGCGATGAACCCGACCACGGGCAAAGTGGTGTGGGAGCACAAGGAACACTTGCCGTTGTGGGCCGGTGTGCTGGCGACCAAGGGCAACCTGGTGTTCACCGGTACCGGCGACGGTTTCTTCAAGGCTTTCGACGCGAAAACCGGCAAGGAGCTGTGGAAGTTCCAGACCGGCAGCGGCATCGTCTCGCCGCCGATCACCTGGGAACAGGACGGCGAGCAGTACATCGGCGTTACCGTCGGCTATGGCGGCGCGGTGCCGTTGTGGGGCGGCGACATGGCCGAGCTGACCAAACCGGTGGCTCAGGGCGGGTCGTTCTGGGTGTTCAAGATTCCGAGCTGGGATAACCAGACCGCGAAACGCTGATGCCCCCATCGCCAGCAAGCCGGCTCCTACAGACGTGCGCAACCTGTAGGAGCCGGCTTGCTGGCGATAACGCCCTCCCAGACAACGAGAACTCCGCCATGAAATACCTACCTCTAATGCTGTTTATCGCTGCCCTTCCGGTTTTCGCGGATGACAGCGACGACGCCCCCCTGCTCATCAACGGCTGCACCCTCGCCGAACACAGCCAGTGCCCCGGCGCCAATCTCAAAGGCGCCAACCTGAGCAATCAAGACCTGCGCAACATGAACCTCAGCGGCGCCGACTTGCGTCACGCCCGCCTCGACCTCGCCAACCTGGAAAAAGCCCAACTGCAAGGCGCCAACCTGACCCGCGCCAGCCTGCAACAAAGCAACCTGCGCCTGGCCGACTTCAGCGGTGCCACGTTGATGGCGGTCCAGGGCTGGGGCTTGTTCGCCCAGGGTGCGCAGTTTCAGGACGCCAACCTCAGCGGCGCCTACCTGCAATTCGCCCGCCTCTCCGGCGCCAAACTGCACAACGCCAACCTGCGGGCGGCCGACCTGGAAATGACCTGGTTGAGCAAGGCCGACCTCAAAGGCGCGAATCTCAGTGATGCCAATCTGCAGGAAGCCAAGTTCGGTGAAAGCAACCTGAAGCAGGCAAACCTCAGCGGCTCGCGTCAGCATTATGCGAATTTTCAGGATGCGAATATGGATGGCTGCATCGGTTGCCCGACGACGTGGGATAAATAACACCTCCCCCTGTAGGAGCCGGCTTGCTGGCGATAGCGGAGTGTCAGTCAGAATAAATGTTGACTGACACACCGCTATCGCCAGCAAGCCGGCTCCTACAGGGGAATGTGTGAATTCGATTATCCCGCCTTTCGCACCACCCCCATATCAATCCCCAGATGCACCAGCTCTGCATGGGAGCTCACCTGCAATTTGCTCTTGAGCAACGTCAGGTGATTGGAGACGGTCTTGCTGCTGATGCTCAGCTGCTCGGCAATCACACGGGCCGGAGTGCCTTTGGCGAGCATCACGAAAATCTCCAGTTCACGCTGGGTCATGCTCTGCAAACGCGGGTCGCTGGCGTCCTGTTGCGGGTGACACGCCAGTTGAGTGGCCAGGGGCTGTTCGATGTAGGCGTGGCCCGCGAGAATCCGCCGCACCGCCTCGATCAGCACTTCGGGCGCCGAGCTTTTGGTCAGGTAACCCGAAGCGCCCGCCTCCAGTGCCTGGCGCACCAGCGGCAGCTCATCGTGCATGCTGAAAAACAGCACGCGCAGTTGTGGCAGACGCTGTCGCAACCGGCGCGTGGTTTCCAGCCCGCTGATTCCCGGCAGGCCGAAATCCATGATCACCAGACTCGGCACGGCCTCCTGAACCCTGATCAGCGCTTCTTCACCCGTCGCGGCTTCACGCACTTCCATCGCCGGCAGCAACGCGCGCAACAAACTCGCGTAGCCCTGACGGACTACCGCATGGTCATCCACCAGCAGAATATTCATGACGCCTCCAAAGGCATGCTCAAGGCCAGCGCCCAACCGGCGCCGGGGTGGCTGATGATGCGTAACTCGCCGCCCAGACTGCGGGCGCGCTCGAACATCGAATACAAACCGACACCCGGCCGCTGCGGTTGATGTGCGCCGCAACCATTGTCACGAATCAGCAAACACAACTGCCCGCCACGATGGTGCAGGCGCACCCGCACTTCGCTGGCAGCGGCGTGGCGGGCAACGTTGGTCAAGGCTTCCTGCAACAGGCGGTAGAGATGGGTCTTGTCCGGCGCAGACAATGGCGGCAACGAAGCGCTGACGCGCAACTGACAATCGACACCCTGTCGGCCTTGCCACTGCTCCACCAGCAACGCGAAAGCCTCGGCCAGCGGCAGGTGTTGCAACACCACCGGATAAAGGTCGTGCACCAGCGCTCTGAACCCTTGTTGCAGGTGCTCGCAGTTGTGTTCCAGCTCACGCACTGTGCGCTCCACGGTGTCCGGCTGGTCGGTGACCAACCGCAACAGACAGGCCTGCGCACGAATCCCCGCCAGGTATTGACCTAGGTCGTCGTGCAGGGTCTGCGCCAGATGAGTGCGTTCCTGTTCCTGCACCGCCAGCAAGGTCTGGGTCAGTTGCGTGTTGTCGGCGCGCGCCTGTTCCAGTGCTTCGGTCATGCGATTGAAGTGCACCGCCAGTTGCCGCGCTTCCGGCATCCCTTGCGCGCGCAGTCGCACCTTGAGCTGGCCGCCGGAAACCTGGCGCAATGCGCGCAGCAACTCATCGAGCAGGCTCATGCCCCGGCGCACGGCCCAGCGAATGGTCAACAGACTCAACAACAACGCCAGGCCACACAGGCTCAGTAATTGCTGGAGGGAATCCCAGACTTCATCGATTTCATCCCGTGGGTCGACCGCAATCAGCACACGCCGGCCATCCTGCAGATCGAGCTCCCGCGCACTGTGCCTGGCCTCGGCAAACAGCAATCGCCCGAGCCAGGCGTCAAGCCCGTCCTGCATTGGCGGTTGTGCCGCTTCGCCCGGTTCGAGCCAGCGCACCCGCACGTGACGCAGACTTTGCGTCAACCGTGGTTGCAGACTGGCGGAATCGCGCGCGGCGGTTTCGCTCAAGTACTCGACCACCGCCTCGGCGGATTGCAGCTCTCGCTCCACATCCGCCAGCGCTTGGTGCACCAGTAAGCCCATGCACGCCAAAGTGACCAGCGCGAAAAATCCGCAGACCCAGAGGTTGATCCGCCACAGGGCCGACACGCCTAGCGCCCCGGTGTCGCAGGCATCACCAGCAGCGACGCGGGGCGCGGGCCGTGGAGTTTGTCGACGCCGATCAGACTGAGGATCAGCAGCAACGGCAGGAGCAGCGCCTTGAGAATACGCATGGTCGATCTCCTTCAGAGTGATGGCCGTTGTTGCCCATGCTAAAACCGCGCCGCCCTCGACGAGTTACTACCTTGGTACTGCCTCACTGGTACTTTCTGCATATTTCATCCCGTCCTCAGGCTTCCTATGCTGGCGCTACCCGTGATGGAGTGCCTTATGCGCCAGCTTGCCCCTTACGCCCTGATCTACCTGTTGGCGATTGCCTGCGCCGCCGGGCTGGCGACGCAAAGTCAGGCGGCCGATGCACCGCTGCAAGTGCAGATCGGTTACCTGGGTTATCGCCCCGACCCGGGGCCCTTGCTGTCGAACATCATTCCCGAGCCTGTCGATGCCGGCCTGCGTGGCGCCGAACTAGCGATCACCGACAGCAACAGCACCGGGCGTTTTCTCAATCACAGTTACAGCCTGGCCAACGCCAACGTCGACAACCCGCAGGCCTTGTTCGATGCGGCCAAGGCGCAACACGCGCAAGGTCTGCGTCTGTTTGTGGTAAACGCGCCGGTGGCCAGCCTGCGGCAACTCAGCGCCGCCCTGCCCGACAGTTTGCTGATCAACGCCGGCAGCCCGGATGACAGCCTGCGCACCACCGATTGCTTGCCGAACGTGCTGCACACGCTGCCAAGCCGGGCGATGCTCGCTGATGCCTTGGCGCAGTTTCTGGTGGTGCGCAAATGGCAACGGGCACTGCTGATTGTCGGCCCGACCGCCGACGATCAAGCCTATGCCGCCGCCCTGCGCCGAGCGGCGAAACGCTTCGGCGTGCAACTGGTGGCGGAAAAAGCCTGGAGTTTCGATAACGATCAACGCCGCAGCGCCCAGGCCGACATGCCGCTGTTCACCCAGACCGCTGAGTACGACGTGGTACTGGTGGCCGATGAACGCGGTGACTTCGGCGAATACGTGTCCTACCAGACCTGGTATCCGCGCCCGGTGGCCGGCACTCAAGGCCTGACCCCGGTGGGCTGGCACAAAACCGTGGAAACCTACGGCGCCGCGCAATTGCAGAAACGCTTCGAAGCCATGGCCGGGCGCTGGATGAACGACCGTGACTTTGCCGCGTGGATGGCCGTGCGCAGCATCGCCAGCGCGGTGAGCAAACTGCGTCAGACCGATCCGGTGGCGATCCGCAACCTTGAAGTCAGCGACCAATTGCCGCTCGATGGCTTCAAGGGGCGCAAGCTCAGTTATCGCCCGTGGAACGGTCAGTTGCGCCAGCCGATTCCCATCGTGCAGCCGCGGGCGCTGGTCAGCACTTCGCCACAGGACGGCTTTCTGCACCCCTTCAACGAAATGGACAGCCTCGGTTACGACAAGCCCGAGGTCAGCTGCCGCTTTCCCTGATTTTCCACAACAACAATAAGGAATCCGCCATGCGCCGCATCCTGCTTTCATGCGCCCTGTTGCTCGCTGCCGGGCACGCCGCGGCCAGCACCGCCTGGGTCTCCAACGAAAAAGACAACAGCCTCAGCCTGATCGACATGCAGACCCTGCAAGTCACCGACACCCTGCCCGTCGGCCAGCGCCCACGCGGTCTGTTGCTGTCCCACGACAACAAGCTGCTGTACATCTGCGCCAGCGATTCGGACCGGGTGCAGGTGATGGACGTGGCCACGCGCAAGATCATCAAGGAACTGCCTTCGGGCAAGGACCCCGAGCAATTCGCCCTGCACCCGAACAATCGCTGGCTCTACGTTTCCAACGAGGACGATGCGCTGGTGACGGTGATCGACACCGAAACCTCCAAGGTGCTGAGCCAGATCAACGTCGGCGTCGAGCCCGAAGGCATGGCCGTCAGCCCGGACGGCAAATGGGCGGTGAACACCAGCGAAACCACCAACATGCTGCACTGGATCGACACCGGCACCCAGACCCTGGCCGACAGCACGCTGGTGGATCAGCGCCCGCGTTTCGTCGAGTTCGCACCCGATGGCAAACAGTTGTGGGCCTCGGCGGAAATCGGCGGCACCGTGACCATTCTTGACACCGCCACCCGGCAGGTCCTCAAGACCCTGACCTTCCAGATCAAGGGCGTGCACCCGGACAAGGTGCAACCGGTGGGCATCAAACTCAGCGCCGATGGCAAGTACGGTTTCGTCGCGCTGGGCCCGGCCAACCACGTCGCGGTGATCGATGCCAAAACCTTCGAAATCCTCGATTACCTGCTGGTCGGCCGCCGCGTGTGGCAGATGGCATTCACCCCGGATCAGAAGCAATTGCTGGCCACCAATGGCGTCAGCGGCGATGTGTCGGTGATTGATATCGACAGCCTCAAAGTGAGCAAATCGGTGAAGGTCGGGCGCTATCCGTGGGGCGTGGTGGTGACGCCATGAACGCACTGGAAGTCAGCGACCTGAGTTTCGCCTACGGCGCGCGGGAGGCGTTGCGCCAAGTGAGTTTCAGCCTGGCGCCCGGTCGTTTTGCGGCGCTGCTGGGGCCGAACGGTGCCGGCAAATCGACGCTGATTGCCTTGCTGACCCGGCTGTACGATGTGCAACGCGGTGATATCCGTGTCGGCGCTTGTTCGTTGCGGGATGCGCCGCGCCCGGCGCTCAAGCAATTGGGTGTGGTGTTTCAGCAAAGTACGCTGGACCTGGACCTCAGCGTCGAGCAAAACCTGCGTTATCACGCCGCGCTGCACGGAATGTCGCGGCGTGAAACCGCAATTCGGGTCGATGCCGAACTGGCCCGTCAGTCGTTGACCGAACGCCGTCGCGAGCGGGTACGCGAGCTGAATGGCGGCCATCGTCGCCGGGTGGAAATCGCTCGCGCGCTGCTGCATGAGCCACGCCTGTTGCTGCTCGACGAGGCCAGTGTCGGCCTCGATCCGGCCAGTCGCCTGGCGCTCAATCAACACATCCGCAGCTTGTGCCGCGAGCACCGCCTCAGCGTGCTCTGGACCACGCACTTGCTGGACGAGGTGCAGCCGAGCGATGACTTGCTGATTCTCCATCAAGGGCGCTTGGTCGCCAGTGGCCAGGCCGATGCGCTGAGCCTGGAACACGGCGGCGATCTCGGCTCGGCCTTCGCTCGCTTGACCACCTCGGGAGCCGTGCAATGAATGCGTATTGGCAATGTTTCAGCGGCATCGTGCTGCGTGAATGGCTGCGGTTTGTGTTGCAGCGCACGCGGTTTCTCAGTGCACTGGTACGCCCGCTGCTGTGGTTGTTGGTGTTCGCCGCCGGTTTTCGCGCGGCACTCGGCATCGCGATCATCGAGCCCTACGACACCTACATTCCGTATGAGGTCTACATCATTCCGGGGCTGGCCTGCATGATCCTGTTGTTCAACGGCATGCAAGGTTCGCTGTCGATGGTCTACGACCGGGAGATGGGCAGCATGCGCGTGCTGCTCACCAGTCCCTTGCCCCGCACGTTTCTGCTGTGCAGCAAACTGTTGGCCACCTCGCTGATTTCGCTGTTGCAGGTGTATGCCTTTCTGGCGATTGCCTGGGTGTACGGCGTGCAGCCCCCGGCCATGGGCCTGTTGATCGCCTTGCCGGCGTTGCTGCTGGTGGCGTTGATGCTCAGTGCGTTGGGGTTGTTGCTGTCGAACGCGATCCGCCAGTTGGAGAACTTTGCCGGGGTGATGAATTTCGTGATCTTCCCGCTGTTTTTCCTGTCGTCGGCGCTGTACCCGCTGTGGAAGATGCGCGAGTCGAGCGAGTGGTTGTATTGGCTGTGCGCCGTGAACCCGTTTACGCATGCAGTGGAACTGGTGCGGTTTGCCTTGTACGAGCGCTTCAACCCGTTGGCATTGGCCGTATGCATCGGCCTGACGCTGTTGTTCTCGCTACTGGCAGTCCTCACCTTCAACCCCCAACACGCCGCCCTGCGCAAATCCAGCCGGCTCCTACAAGGGATGTGATCTGCCGTTATCGCGTGGACAACCTCAAACTGTAGGAGCCGGCTTGCCGGCGATCAATGCAACGCGGTGCGTCAGGCAAGCCGGCTCCTACGGTTGATCTCACCAAAATTACTACTTTAGTACTGGTTTCCCTGTCTATCGTCGCATTCCCAACGCACCGCGACTGGCATGTAATGGGCTCATAACTATAAGGACTGAACCCATGCCGCGTGCCCGACGTGTTCTGCTGCGCCCTTCCCTCGCTGTGTTTTCGCTGAGCCTGTTGCTGGGCGTCGCACACGCCGAAACACCGCTGTTCTCTGCTGATGGCTACCGCATCGGCCTGTACCGCAGCCCCACGCCGAACCAGGTGGAGGGTGCCGCCATCATCGACACCGCCGCCCTGCAAACCCTGCTCACCCAGACGCCTCGCCCGGTGCTGATCGATGTCTATCGCCGCCAATGGCTGCAAGGGCGTTTCATCGAAGACCAGCCCCACGAAAACCTGCCCGGCAGCCACTGGCTGGCCAACACCGGCGACGGCGACCTGACACCCGACTGGCAGGAATACTTCACGCGCAATCTGCAAAAATTCACCGCCGGCGATCCCCGGCAACCGCTGGTCTTTTACTGCCGGTCCGATTGCTGGTTGAGCTGGAATGCGGTCAAACGCGCCGCCGCCATGGGCTATAAGACTCTGTATTGGTATCGCGATGGCCTGGATGCCTGGCAAGCGGCGAACCTGCCCGTGACACCCGCCCTGCCCGAACCTTTTCCCTGACCTTTACGCGTGCGTGTTGTTGCCACACCATAATCAAAATAATGAGGTGAAAGGCTATGTACAAAATTCTGATTGCCGACGATCACCCGCTGTTTCGCGAAGCCATTCATAACGTCATCAGCGATGGATTCCCGGGCAGCGAGGTCATGGAAACCGCCGACCTCGACAGCGCCCTGGCGCTGACTCAGGACCACGACGACCTGGACCTGATCCTGCTCGACCTGAACATGCCCGGCATGCACGGCCTCAATGGCCTGATCAACCTGCGCAACGAGGCGCCGACCATTCCAGTGGTGATTGTCTCGGCGGAACAGGACAAGCAGATCGTGCTGCAAGCCATCACCTATGGCGCGGTGGGTTTCATCACCAAGTCCTCGCCACGGGTGCAGATGACCGAGGCGATCCAGCAGATTCTCAATGGCAACGTCTACCTGCCGCCGGACATCATCCGCACGCAGAAAAGCGGCACCCACCGCCGGATGAACGACACCCCGAGCTTCCCGCCTGAACTGCTCCAGGCCCTGACCCGCAAACAGTTGCTGGTGCTGGAGCGCATGACCAAAGGCGAGTCGAACAAACAGATCGCCTACACCCTGGAAATCGCTGAAACCACGGTCAAGGCCCACGTTTCGGCGATCTTGCGCAAACTCAATGTGCACAATCGGGTGCAGGCGATCCTGAGTGCCGGGGATATTGATTTCGGCTCTTATCTACGACGTTAAACCGCGTCGCGCCCATCGCCAGCAAGCCGGCTCCTACAGGAACAACGATCCCCTGTAGGAGCCGGCTTGCTGGCGATGAGGCCCTCAACATCAACAAAAATCTCAAGGCCTGCCGAGCAAATCGCCAGCAAGCTGGCTCCTACAGGAACAACGCAACCCCCTGTAGGAGCCGGCTTGCTGGCGATGAGGCCCTCAACATCAACAAAAATCTCAAGGCCGGCCAAGCAAATCGCCAGCAAGCTGGCTCCTACAGGAACAACGCGATCCTCTGTAGGAGCCGGCTTGCCGGCGATGAGGCCCTCAGCATCAACAAAAATCTCAAGGCCTGCCGAGCAAATCGCCAGCAAGCTGGCTCCTACAAGAACAACGCAATCCCCTGTAGGAGCCGGCTTGCCCGCGATGAGGCCCTCAACATCAACAAATATCTCAAGGTCTGCCGAGCAAATCGCCAGCAAGCTGGCTCCTACAGGAACAACGCGATCCCCTGTAGGAGCCGGCTTGCCGGCGATGAGGCCCTCAACATCAACAAATATCTCAAGGTCTGCCGAGCAAATCGCCAGCAAGCTGGCTCCTACAGGAACAACGCGATCCCCTGCAGGAGCCGGCTTGCCGGCGATGAGGCCCTCAACATCAACAAAAATCTCAAGGCCGGCCGAGCAAATCGCCAGCAAGCCGGCTCCTACAAGAACAACGCAATCCCCTGTAGGAGCCGGCTTGCCGGCGATGAGGCCCTCAACATCAACAAATATCTCAAGGCCGGCCGAGCAAATCGCCAGCAAGCCGGCTCCTACAGGAACAACGCGATCCCCTGCAGGAGCCGGCTTGCTGGCGATGAGGCCCTCAACATCAACAAATATCTCAAGGTCTGCCGAGCAAATGACTCATCGCCGTCTTCAGTTTCATCGGCCGCACCGGCTTATGCATCAAGGTGTGCCCCAGCTCTCGAATCTGCAATTTGAGCTCATTGCTGTAGTTGGCGGTGATCATCATCGCCGGAATGGCTGAGCCGCGCCGGGCGTTGATCCGCGCCACGGCATCCACGCCGTTCTGATCGTCATCCAGGTGGTAATCGGCAATCAGCAAATCCGCCTCGGCGTGATAATTGTCCACTTGCCGCGCCAAATCCTGCTCCGACAGCGCCGTCACTACCAGACAACCCCAGCCTTCGAGCAAGGTGCGCATGCCGGCACAAATCGCCGCATCGTTGTCCAGCACCCATACCCGTGCACCGCGCAGACGTTCGAGCATCGGCTCACTCATCAACAGGCTCGGCAGTGCCTTGGGTGCCGTCGCGCTCAAAGGCACCTCGACGGAAAACACCGAGCCCTTGCCCGGCCACGAACGCACGTGAATGCGGTGCCCGAGAATCCCGGCAATTTTCTCGACGATTGCCAGCCCCAGCCCCAACCCGCGATCCTGATCCGGACGTTGCACATCACCGCGTTTGAATTCCTGGAAAATCTCTTCCAGACGGTTTTCGGCGATGCCCATGCCGCTGTCCCAGACCTCGATCGACAGCCGCTGATGATGCCGCCGACAACCGAGCACCACGCGGCCGCTGTAGGTGTAGCGAATCGCGTTACTCAACAGGTTGCGCAAGATCCGCGCAAGCAACTGAATGTCGCTGCGCACCAGCGCCGAACACCCGATGAAATGCAGCTCAAGCCCTTCGCTACGCGCGACCTGGGTGTACTCGGCGGCGAGGTTTTCCAGCAACTCGCTCAAGGCGAACGGCGCAATGTCGGCTTTGATCACCCCGGCATCGAGTTTGGAAATGTCGACCAGCGTGCCGAGCAGATTCTCCACGTCTTCCAGGGAATTGCTGACGTTGCGCACCAGAATCTCGTTGGCCAGCGGCTCCCGGCGTTCGAGCAAGGCGCTGGTAAACAGGCGCGCGGCATTCAGCGGTTGCAGCAAGTCATGGCTGACGGCGGCAAGAAACTTGGTCTTCGACAGGTTGGCCTGCTCGGCTTCAAGCTTGGCCTCGCGCAGGCGTGACTCAACTCGCCGACGTTCGTCGATCTCGCGCAGCAACTGGTCATTGAGGGTCGTCAGTTCCGCCGTACGTTCGCGCACCCGCAGTTCAAGGTTCTGATAGGCCTGGTGCAACGCCTCGGCCGTGCGGCGGCGTTCGGTGATGTCGCGGATCAACACGAAAATCCCCACCACTTCGCCAGTTGCCAGCCGATTGGGCACGTAGGAGCGCAACATGTAGCGCTCCTGGTTGTTGATGTTGGTTTCGGCGAACTCGAACGTCACGCTCTCACCGGCCAACGCCCGCGCCACATAGGCTTCCAGGCGCTGGTAATGCTGCTCGCTGTGCACTTCGCGCAGGCTCTGCCCGAGCATCACGCCGCGTGGCCAGCAGTACCATTCTTCGTAGACCTTGTTGGTGAACTCGTAGACCAGATCGGCATTGAGGTAAGCGATCAGCGCCGGTACATGGTCGGTGATCAGGCGAATCCAGCGCTCGCTTTCGCTCAGCGCTTCGGCGTGCTGGTAGCGTTCGGTGATGTCGGTGAAGGTGTTGACGAAGCCGCCGGTGGGCAGCGGATGCGTGCGGATTTCCAGGACCCGGCCATCGTACAGTCGCTGCTCGCATTCCCGCACCGGGCGCCCGTTGCCGTCGCGGCTGGCCGGGGTCAGCAGGTTCAACTCGCTGTCGGCGATCACTTCGGCGAACGGTCGATGCGCCGCCACCGGCGCCAGGCCACTGAGTTCCAGGAAGCGCCGGTTCCACAACTCCAGAATGCCCTCGGCGTTGACCATCGCCACGCCTTGGGACAGGTTGTCCACGGCCCGTTGCAACAAATGCGATTTCTGCGCCACGGCCTGCTCGCGGCGCACGGTTTCACTGAGTTTGACGTCGGTGATGTCCGTGAACAGAATCACCCGCCCGCCTTCCTGGGTCGGCCGTTCGCTGACTTGCAGCCAGCGACCGTCCTGCAAGCGGAACAGCAGGTTCTCGTCGGCCTGCCCGCGCGGTTCTTCGGTGAACAGGCCGGTGGACAGCATCAGCCGCTTGACCTCGACCAGGCGCATGCCGGCGTTGATTCGCACCCGGCTGTTACCCCAGAACGCCTTGAAGCGGCTGTTGAACAGCACGATCCGCTGCTCTGCGTCGAACAATACAAAGGCGTCGGAAATGCTCTCGATCGCGTCGATCAGGTGTTGATGCGCGGTTTCCGCGCGCAGACGTGCTTCGCTGAGCAAGTGATTGCCTGACTTCAGTTCAGCCATAGCCTGGTTCAAGGCATCGGTGCGCTCACGTACCTGTTCGGCCAGCACCACCGAATGCTGGAACGCCGCGTACGGGTCGTTGCCGCGGGTGATGCCGGACTCGATCCGTTCGATCAGCGCAGCATTGATGCGCTGCAATTTGTGGTTTTCGTGCCGCAGGCTGGCGACTTGAGCCGCAAGCTCAGCGATGTCCAGGGGAGCGGCCTCGGGCAATGGCAACCCCGGTGAAGGTCTGGTTGATGTGCATGCCATTGAACTGTTCTCCGTAGGTGTTGAAACCCATCACCCGCTGGTCGCGCAAAAACCTGCCGATCTGCTCCAGATTGCCGCCGTCTTCCAGTTCCAGGCGCCTGAGAAAACAGTCGCAGCCGATGGTCAGCAACAGGTCACCGAGGCGCTCCTGCAAACCGTCGAACAGGGTTTGCAGATTGGGCAGCATCGGCCCTGGGGTCATGACGGTGAGGACGATGCCGTTTTCCACGGCACAGTAGAAACTCAGGCTCAAGTCCGGGTGCACCTGCTGGATGGCCCGCACGTAATACTGATCGTTGATCCGCACTGCCAGCGGGTGGGCGGCGAAGATCCGATGATCGAGTTCAGCCACGGGCACGCCGATGTGCCTGGCGTACTCCTCGGCGGCCGGTTCGGCATTCAGTTCGAAGACCCGGCGCGAGGCACTGTCGGCGCCAGTGACCACCAGTTTTTCCGCCCTCGGCAGGATGTGGTGGGTGGTGAAGACTTCGAAGTCGAGCCAGGTGTTGACCAGCACCACCACCGCCGCGCCGCTGTGGAACTCGCCGCCGAAGTAAACGTGGGTGTGGGTCAGGTAATTGTCGTCGCCGGCCGAGCCACCGAAATGCGGAATGTCACCCAGCGCCGCGCTCAACGCCGCGAGCACCATTTCTTCACGGCTGGACAAACCATCGAGCAAGGTCAGGGCGAAGCTATTGCCCTTGATCGGCGCCAGGGTGTTGCTGCGACAACCACTGACCAGTCGCTCGACCATTTGCTGGGCGTCGATCAGGCTGAAACGCTCCATCTCGTCGATCAATTCGGCATCGATGGAAAAATGCCGATGGTCGAAACCCACCGCCGTCACGCAGTTGCGCCCGTAACCCAGCGGGGTGATTTCCCCGGCGCTGGTGCAACCGACCAGACGGATACCGCCAAAGCTCTGCTGCAAGGCTTGGCCCAGCGCCTGCAAGTCGTACTCGGCGGAGCAGAAAAACAGCACAAAGCCCAAATGTGGATGCAACAACTGCCGCGCCAACTCCTGGGCCACCTGCTCGGCATCGGTCGCCTGGGACATCGCACTGACGACCCCGTCGCTCTGAACCTGCTGCATCGTCGCCTCCCGCAGGTGCGCATGTGTGAGGTTGGAGTGTACGAAGGCAGCGGTCGGCGACGTATGCTACTTGGGTAGCGGTCAGGCGCTTCGATGGGATGAGAGTTCCAGCAAACACCACAAAACCTGTAGGAGCCGGCTTGCTGGCGATAGCGGTAGGCCAGACAACAATGATGGTGACTGATGCGCCGCTATCGCCGGCAAGCCGGCTCCTACAATTCCGCGTCCGGCGTTCCATTGTCTGCCATCACACAAAACCTGTAGGAGCCGGCTTGCTGGCGATAGCGGTAGGTCAGACAACAATGATGGTGACTGATGCGCCGCTATCGCCGGCAAGCCGGCTCCTACAAATCCGCGCCCGGCGCGCCGCTTTCTGCCATGACACAAAACCTGTAGGAGCCAGCTTGCTGGCGATGGCGGTGGGTCAGGCAACAATGATGGTGACTGACAGTCCGCCATCGCCAGCAAGCCGGCTCCTACAAGGGATTGGGGGTTACCAGGTCAACACCGCCCCCACCGCGAAGGTGTCGGTGTCTTCGTTTTGCGCGCTGGTTTGGTGGCCATTGATTTCGAACTGGTTGTACTCGGCCACCAGTTTCAGGTTGTCGTTTACGTCATGGAACAGCGCAATGCCGCGAGTCTCATAGTCCGCGCCGCTGCCCACCACGCCGTTGCCGTCGTCCTTGGTCTTGCCGTAGGACAAGGCCAGGCGGTTTTTGCCCAGCTTGTACGAGCCCTGCAACAGGTAGCCGTCGCTGTCGACATTACGCAGCGTCGGTTCGCCGGCGTTGTTGGTGAAAAACGGGTTGATGCCCTTCGCCTGGAATCCGGAACCGGTCAATGACAAACCGCCCATTTTCGCCTGCACGCCATAACCCAAACCTTTGGAGGTCACTGACTGAATCGTGGAATCGGTGTTGTCCGAAGTCTGGTAGCTGCCGTTGACCCAGCTGTAAATCTTCGCCCCGGCAAGGTCGAACTGGTAAGTGATCTCGCTCTCGGTGCGCGGGTTTTCCTGATAGGCCTTGCCGGTCGCGCTGCTGTCGTTGGTGTCCACCGGGTCCATGATCCCGACCGCGACTCGCAAGCCGTCCATCACCGGGGTTCGGTAAGTGATCTGCGACGTCGGGAACGGGTACGGATAGCCGCTGCCGATGTTGCCGAACGACACCCCGCCGCCATCCACCAACCCGAGCGTGTCGCTGACCTGGCCGTAACCGGCCAGCAACTCATCGAGCAGAATGTTGGAACGGGCAAACAGACCGAAGTCCTTGCCGATCAGCACTTCGCCCCATTCCGGGTTGGCCACTGTGCCGTAGAACTGCCGCACGTCGATGGCGGTGTCGGTGCCGTTGGTTTCGCTGTCGTTGATGGTCACCCAGAACGACGCCCGGGCACCGAGCTTGAGGTCGTCGACCTGCTTGCCCATGTTGAAGCCCAGGTAGTTGGGCAAAAAGCCCATTTTCACCCGCGCCTGTCGACGGTCGAACTGCTCGCCGGCACGGTCGACGTCGCTGTTCACATAGAAGGCGTTGATGTAGCCATCGGTGGAAAACGTGGTCTGGTCCTTGTCGTACAGCATGATTTCGGCTTCGGCCATTGAGCTCAAACCCAGGGTCGACAGGCTGGCGATGAAGGCTGGCAAGTAACGGTGCTTGAAATTCTTATTGTTGTGCATGACGCGCTCCGCAGCGGGGGACTGGATGTCGGAGGCGATTATCGAAAGCGGACCGGCGGCGTCATACGCTGCCTTGGGGGTGGTTTTGAAGTGCTTTGGCGTGGCCGGTGGAGTGCAGCAAGTTGGGTGTAAGACCGGGCCACGACGAGGGCCCGGAACTTAAGGTGTAAGACGCCTAGACGCCGGCCTTGAACAGCATGTAGGCCGCGACCACCACGCAGAGGCTGGCGAAGCCGATCTGCAGGGCCCGGGCCGGGACTCGGGCGCACAACTGTCGGCCAACGATCATGCCGATGACGCTCGCGACGATGAACGACACGCCCAGACCATCGATCCGCACCCCGGCATGAAATGCACCAATCACGCCGATGGCAGAAATCAGGCTGATGACCATCAAGGACGTCGCGACGATCCCGCGCATCTGCACATCGGTCAGTTGCTTGAACGCCGGGACAATCAGAAACCCGCCGCCGACCCCGAGCAACCCGGAGACCACGCCGGTCACCGCGCCGAGTGCGGCCAGGGTTGCGGTGCATTTGGCGGTCCAGGAAAAGCGCCCGGTCTGTTGATCGAGCATGCAGTTTTTCTGGCCCCAGTTGGCATGGCCGTGATCGCTCGGCCCTTCTTCATGGCGCTCACGGCGCAGCATCCGCCAGGCCACCATGACCATCAGCAGGCTGAACAGAATCATCAGGATTTTTTCCGGCAGTTGATGGGCAAAGTAGATGCCGACCGGGGAAAAAATCGCCCCCAGCAAGGCGATCAACAACGCCGCGCGATAACGCACCAGGCCATGGCGCAACCCATCGACGGCCCCGACCGCCGCCGCGCTGCCCACCGCAAACAATGCAACGGGGGCCGCTTGTGTCATGGTCAAACCCAACCCCAGCACCAGGGCCGGAACCGCAAGAATGCCGCCACCGGCGCCGGTCAATCCGAGGACCAGGCCCATGGCCACACCAAAAAAACTTGCCAGCAACATAAAACGCTCGTGATCCATGAGAAGAGCCGGGAACGCCCGGTATCGATGACTGACAGGATAGAGCCCGCGCAGCTTTTTTCCTGCATTGAATTGATCGGGGCTGGTCAGCGCAGGGAAAATGAAACTACCCTGAACACCTGTCCCAAAAGAAACGGCCACCATGCCCGCCTTGATTGAAGCCTTCCTCGACCCCGCCTCATCGACCTACAGTTACGTCGTTTACGAGGCCGACGGTGGCCAGTGTGCAATCGTCGACCCGGTGCTCGACTACGATCCCGCCGCCGGGCGCACCGCCACCACCCAGGCCGATAAAATCATCGCCTTCGTGGGTGAACATCAGTTGCAAGTGCAATGGCTGCTGGAAACCCACGCCCACGCCGATCATATGTCTGCCGCGCCTTATCTGCGTCGGGAGCTGGGCGGCAGGATTGCGATTGGTCAGTCGATCAGCAAGGTGCAGGGCGTGTTCAAAGGCCTGTTCAACCTTGAACCGGAATTTGCCGTGGACGGTTCGCAGTTCGATCACCTGTTTGCCCCCGACGAATCGTTCATGATCGGCAACCTCAAGGCCACGGCGCTGCACGTGCCCGGTCACACGCCGGCGGACATGGCCTATTTGATCGACAGCAGTGTCATTCTGGTGGGCGATACGTTGTTCATGCCGGATGTCGGCACTGCACGCTGCGACTTTCCCGGTGGGAATGCCAATCAACTGTTCGCCTCGATCCAGAAGCTGCTGGCGTTTCCGGCCAGCGTGCGGCTTTACGTTTGCCACGACTATCCGCCTGAAAATCGCAAGCCCCAGTGCCAGACCACGGTGGGCGAGCAGCGCAAGAGCAATATCCACATCCATGACGGCATCGACGAAGCGGCATTCGTCGCTATGCGCACCCGGCGCGATGCGGGACTGGGCATGCCGACGCTGTTGTTGCCGGCGATTCAGGTCAACGTACGAGCCGGGAATTTGCCACCGCCCGAAGAAAACGGCATCACCTACCTGAAAATCCCCCTGAACAAACTCTGACTCTTGCTGACGATGGCGATCCCGAAGCCGCCATCGCTGGCAAGCCAGGCTCCTACAATTGCACGGTGCCGCACCAACCCGCCCCCACCACAAAACCTGTAGGAGCCGGCTTGCTGGCGATAGCGGCTTCGGAATAGCAATCGCCGGCAAGCCAAGCTCCCACAATTGCGCGGTGCCGCACCAACCCGCCCCCACCAAATAACTGTAGGAGCCGGCTTGCTGGCGATAACGGTGTGTCATGCAACAATGATGGTGGCTGATGCGCCGCCATCGCCAGCAAGCCGGCTCCTACAGGTTTTGTGTTGTTTTGGGGGGGCAGGTCAATTGGTCAGGGTCAATCCATTCGCCGGCAACGGCAGCGCGGTTTTATAGCGCACTTGCTTGAGCGCAAAGCTTGAGCGGATGTTCGCCACACCTGGCACTTTGGTGAGGAAGTCCATCATGAAGCGCTCCAGCGACTGAATGGTCGGCACCAGCACCCGGATCAGATAATCCGGATCACCCGCCATCAGATAGCACTCCATCACTTCCGGACGATCCGAGATCGCTTCCTCGAAATGCTGCAACGCCTCCTCCACCTGCTTCTCCAGGCTGACATGAATGAACACATTCACATGCAGCCCCAACAGGTCGGCGTCCAGCAGCGTCACTTGTTCGCGAATCAATCCCAATTCTTCCATCGCCTTGACCCGGTTGAAGCACGGCGTCGGCGACAGATTCACCGAGCGTGCGAGGTCGGCGTTGGTGATGCGCGCGTTCTCCTGAAGGCTGTTGAGAATGCCGATATCGGTACGGTCCAATTTGCGCATGAGAAAAAACCACCTGTTATTTTTGTTTATGCAGATTTTTTAACCTCAAATGACCACCAACGCAACGAAACACAGATAAATATTCTCCTGCGCCGGGCCTATGATGTTTGTAGGACAAGATTTCCATAACACGTGGAATGACGGTCAGCTCACTACAAGAAATTCACAAGATCGAGCGTAGAAGCCATGAACCAAGCGTATGAACCGCTGCGCCTGCACGTCCCTGAACCCTCGGGCCGTCCAGGCTGTAAAACCGACTTCTCCTACCTGCATCTGACCGATGCCGGCACGGTGCGCAAACCCCCAATCGACGTTGAACCCGCCGACACGGCCGACCTGGCCCGCGGCCTGATTCGCGTGCTCGACGATCAGGGCAATGCCCTGGGCCCGTGGGCCGAAGGCGTACCGGTGGAGATCCTGCGTAAAGGCATGCGCGCCATGCTCAAGACGCGGATCTACGACAACCGCATGGTGGTCGCCCAGCGTCAGAAAAAAATGTCGTTCTACATGCAAAGCCTTGGCGAAGAAGCCATCGGCAGCGCCCAGGCCCTGGCCTTGAACATCGACGACATGTGCTTTCCGACCTACCGCCAGCAAAGCATCCTGATGGCACGTGAAGTGCCGCTGGTGGACCTGATCTGCCAATTGCTGTCCAACGAGCGCGATCCGCTCAAGGGCCGTCAGTTGCCGATCATGTACTCGGTCAAGGAAGCCGGTTTCTTCACCATTTCCGGCAACCTCGCCACCCAATTCGTCCAGGCTGTCGGCTGGGGCATGGCCTCGGCGATCAAGGGCGATACCAAAATCGCCTCGGCCTGGATCGGCGACGGCGCCACTGCCGAGTCGGACTTCCACACCGCCCTGACCTTCGCCCACGTGTACCGCGCGCCGGTGATCCTCAACGTGGTCAACAACCAATGGGCCATCTCCACCTTCCAGGCGATTGCCGGTGGTGAAGCCACTACGTTCGCCGGTCGTGGCGTCGGTTGCGGCATCGCCTCCCTGCGCGTCGACGGTAACGATTTCTACGCGGTCTACGCCGCTTCCGCCTGGGCCGCCGAGCGCGCCCGCCGCAACCTTGGCCCGACCATGATCGAATGGGTCACCTACCGCGCCGGCCCGCACTCGACCTCCGATGATCCGTCCAAATACCGTCCTGCCGACGACTGGAGCCACTTCCCGTTGGGCGATCCGATTGCGCGCCTGAAGCAGCACCTGGTGAAAATCGGTCACTGGTCCGAAGAGGAACACGTCGCCGTCAGCGCCGAACTGGAAGCCGAAGTCATCGCCGCGCAGAAAGAAGCCGAGCAGTACGGCACCCTCGCCGGCGGCCAGATTCCGAGCGCCGCGACCATGTTCGAAGACGTCTATAAAGAGATGCCGGAGCACTTGAAGCGCCAGCGTCAAGAGTTGGGGATCTGACATGAACGATCACAACAACAATATTCAACCGGAAACCGCCATGACCACGACCACCATGACCATGATCCAGGCCCTGCGCTCGGCCATGGATGTGATGCTTGAACGTGACGACAACGTCGTGGTGTTTGGTCAGGACGTTGGCTACTTCGGCGGCGTGTTCCGTTGCACCGAAGGCTTGCAGAACAAGTACGGCACCTCCCGCGTGTTCGATGCGCCGATCTCCGAAAGCGGCATCGTAGGTGTTGCCGTGGGCATGGGCGCCTACGGTTTGCGTCCGGTGGCCGAGATCCAGTTCGCCGACTACGTGTACCCGGCGTCGGACCAGATCATTTCCGAAGCCGCCCGCCTGCGTTATCGCTCGGCCGGCGAGTTCACCGCCCCGATGACCCTGCGCATGCCTTGCGGCGGCGGCATCTACGGTGGCCAGACGCACAGCCAGAGTATCGAGGCGATGTTTACCCAAGTCTGCGGCTTGCGCACGGTGATGCCGTCCAACCCGTACGACGCCAAAGGCCTGCTGATCGCCTCCATCGAAAACGATGACCCGGTGATCTTCCTGGAGCCAAAACGCCTGTACAACGGCCCGTTCGATGGTCACCACGAACGTCCGGTCACGCCATGGTCGAAACACCCGGCCGCGCAAGTCCCGGACGGTTACTACACCGTGCCGCTGGACGTCGCCGCCATCACCCGTCCGGGCAAGGACGTGACCATCCTGACTTACGGCACCACCGTTTATGTGTCGCAAGTCGCCGCTGAAGAAAGCGGGATCGACGCTGAAGTCATCGACCTGCGCAGCCTGTGGCCGCTGGACCTGGAAACCATCACCAAGTCGGTGAAGAAAACCGGCCGTTGCGTGATCGTTCACGAAGCGACCCGCACTTGCGGTTTCGGTGCCGAACTGGCTGCCCTGGTGCAAGAGCACTGCTTCCACTACCTGGAAGCGCCGATCGAACGCGTCACCGGTTGGGACACCCCCTACCCGCACGCGCAAGAGTGGGCGTATTTCCCTGGTCCGTCCCGAGTGGGCGCGGCTTTGCATCGGGTTATGGAGGTCTGAATGGGCACGCACGTTATTAAAATGCCGGACATTGGTGAAGGCATTGCAGAAGTTGAACTGTCGGTATGGCACGTCAAAGTCGGCGACATGGTCGTCGAGGATCAGGTGCTGGCCGATGTCATGACCGACAAGGCGATGGTCGACATCCCTTCGCCGGTGCACGGCAAGGTGATTGCGCTGGGCGGCGTGCCCGGCGAAGTCATGGCGGTTGGCAGCATCCTGATCAGCATTGAAGTCGAAGGCGCGGGCAACGTTAAAGAGTCGGCCCAGCCTGCGGTTGCTGCCGCGAAAGAAGCGCCGGCACCCAAAGTCGAAGCTGTTGCAGCAACCAAACCGGCACCTGCCGCAGCGCCGCGAGCGGCCGTCTGCCAGGGCCCGATGGTGGCTCGCGAAGCCGACGAGCGTCCGCTGGCCTCCCCGGCCGTGCGCAAACATGCGCTGGACCTCGGCATTCAATTGCGCCTGGTGCGTGGCACCGGCCCTGCCGGTCGCGTGCTGCACGAAGACCTGGACGCCTATCTGGCGCAAGGTCAGTCGAATGCAACGACCGCCACCGCCGCTTACGCCCAGCGCAACGACGAAGAACAGATCCCGGTGATCGGCATGCGCCGCAAGATCGCCCAGCGCATGCAGGACGCCACCCAGCGCGCCGCCCACTTCAGTTATGTCGAAGAAATCGACGTCACGGCCGTGGAAGAACTGCGTGCGCACCTGAACGAAAAACACGGTGCGACCCGTGGCAAGCTGACCCTGTTGCCATTTTTGGTCCGCGCCCTGGTCGTCGCCCTGCGCGACTTCCCGCAGATCAACGCCCGTTACGACGACGAAGCCCAGGTCATTACCCGCCTCGGCGCGGTGCATGTGGGCATCGCCACTCAAGCCGACATCGGTTTGATGGTGCCCGTGGTGCGTCACGCCGAAGCCCGCAGCCTGTGGGACAACACCGCCGAAATCTCCCGTTTGGCCAGCGCCGCACGTAACGGCAAGGCCAGCCGCGATGAATTGTCCGGCTCGAGCATCACCCTGACCAGCCTCGGCGCATTGGGCGGAATCGTCAGCACCCCGGTGCTGAACCTGCCGGAAGTGGCGATTGTCGGCGTCAACAAAATCGTCGAACGCCCGATGGTGGTCAAAGGCCAGATCGTGATCCGCAAGATGATGAACCTCTCCAGCTCCTTCGATCACCGCGTGGTCGATGGCATGGACGCGGCGCAATTCATCCAGGCCGTTCGTGGCTTGCTCGAACAACCCGCCACCCTGTTTGTGGACTGATTTTAATGGAGCAGGGCATGCAGATTTTGAACACCACGCTGCTGATCATCGGCGGCGGTCCTGGCGGTTATGTGACGGCGATCCGTGCCGGTCAGCTGGGCATCTCGACCATTCTGGTGGAAGGCGAATCGTTGGGCGGTACCTGCCTGAACATCGGCTGCATTCCGTCAAAGGCGCTGATCCACGTTGCCGAGCAGTTCCACCAGACGCAGCACCACAGCAAACATTCTGCGTTGGGCATCAGCGTCTCGGCGCCGACCCTCGATATCAGCAAAAGCGTCGAGTGGAAGGACGGCATCGTTGATCGCCTGACCACTGGCGTTTCGGCGCTGCTGAAAAAGAACAAAATCCAGGTTATTCAAGGTTTTGCGAAAGTTATCGATGGTAAAACCGTAGAAGTCGGCGACACGCGTATTCAGTGCGAACACCTGGTGCTGGCCACCGGTTCGAAAAGCGTGAACCTGCCGATGCTGCCGATTGGCGGGCCGATCATCTCCTCCACCGAAGCCTTGGCACCCACATCGGTACCGAAACGGCTGGTGGTGGTCGGTGGCGGTTACATCGGTCTGGAACTGGGGATTGCCTATCGCAAGCTCGGCGCCGACGTCAGCGTGGTCGAGGCGCAGGATCGCATCCTGCCGGCCTACGACGCTGAACTGACCCAGCCTGTTCATGATGAATTGAAAAAACTCGGCGTGAAGCTTTACTTGAAGCACAGCGTCCAAGGCTTTGATTCTAATAACAATACATTGCAGGTTCTGGAACCGAACGGCGAAACCCTGAACCTGGAAACCGATCAGGTACTGGTCGCCGTTGGCCGCAAACCCAACACCCAGGGCTGGAACCTCGAAGCGCTGAATCTGGACATGAACGGCTCGGCGATCAAGATCGACAACCGTTGCCAGACCAGCATGCGCAACGTCTACGCCATCGGCGACCTCAGCGGTGAACCGATGCTTGCGCACCGGGCCATGGCTCAGGGCGAGATGGTGGCCGAGCTGATCAGCGGTAAAACCCGCGAGTTCAACCCGACGGCTATCGCTGCCGTGTGCTTCACCGACCCGGAACTGGTGGTGGTCGGCAAGACCCCGGACGAGGTCAAGGCAGCAGGCCTGGACTGCATCGTTTCAAGCTTCCCGTTCGCGGCCAATGGCCGGGCGATGACGCTGGAATCGAAAAGTGGCTTCGTGCGAGTGGTCGCTCGTCGGGACAATCACGTGATTGTTGGCTGGCAGGCCGTTGGCGTGGGTGTTTCGGAATTGTCGACCGCGTTTGGCCAAAGCCTGGAAATGGGCGCCCGGCTGGAAGACATCGCCGGCACCATCCATGCGCATCCGACCTTGGGCGAAGCCGTCCAGGAAGCGGCGTTGCGTGCGTTGGGGCATGCGTTGCACCTGTAATTCAGAACAATGGATGGCGGCAGAGATGGCCCCATCGCTAGCAGGCTAGCTCCCACTTTGGAATGCGTTCTCCTGTGGGAGCTAGCCTGCTAGCGATTTCTTGAGGCCAACACAATTTATCTGTCTGTCTTCCGATAGTCCGGGCTGCGATTTAGGCCCGGAATGAAGTATTGTTGTCCCCATCCAAAAAACGTCAGAAGCCTTGAACCGTTTCGACGGTTGTTAAGTGATAGAGGGTGTCATGGGTAACGAAAGCATCAATTGGGACAAGCTGGGTTTTGATTACATCAAGACAGACAAGCGCTATCTGTCGCACTGGCGTAATGGCGAGTGGGACAAAGGCACCCTGACCGAAGACAATGTGCTGCACATCAGCGAAGGCTCGACTGCCCTTCACTATGGCCAGCAATGCTTCGAAGGCCTGAAGGCCTACCGTTGCAAGGACGGTTCGATCAACCTGTTCCGCCCGGACCAGAACGCCGCCCGCATGCAGCGCAGCTGCGCCCGCCTGCTGATGCCGCATGTGTCGACCGAGCAGTTCATCGAAGCGTGCAAGGAAGTGGTCCGCGCCAACGAGCGTTTCATCCCGCCTTACGGCACCGGCGGCGCGCTGTACCTGCGCCCGTTCGTGATCGGCGTGGGTGACAACATCGGCGTGCGTACCGCACCCGAGTTCATCTTCTCGATCTTCTGCATCCCGGTCGGCGCTTACTTCAAAGGTGGCCTGACCCCGCACAACTTCCTGATCTCCAGCTACGACCGTGCCGCCCCACAAGGCACCGGCGCAGCCAAGGTCGGTGGCAACTACGCCGCCAGCCTGATGCCTGGTTCCCAGGCCAAGAAGGCGCATTTTGCCGACTGCATCTACCTGGACCCGATGACCCACACCAAAATCGAAGAAGTCGGTTCGGCCAACTTCTTCGGGATCACCCACGACAACAAGTTCGTCACCCCGAACTCGCCGTCGGTGCTGCCGGGCATCACCCGTCTGTCGTTGATCGAATTGGCCAAGACGCGTCTGGGCCTGGAAGTGGTTGAAGGTGACGTGTTCATCGACAAGCTGTCCGACTTCAAGGAAGCCGGCGCTTGCGGTACGGCTGCCGTGATCACCCCGATCGGCGGTATCAGCTACAACGACCACCTGCACGTGTTCCACAGCGAAACCGAAGTCGGCCCGGTCACCCAGAAGCTCTACAAAGAGCTGACCGGTGTGCAAACCGGTGAGATCGAAGCGCCAGCAGGCTGGATCGTCAAGGTTTGATCTGACCTCTGCTGCATCCAAGCCCCCCATCGTCTTGGCGATGGGGGGCTTTTTTATGAGCCAGACATTCCATTCGCCTCAGAACTGTAGGAGCCGGCTTGCTGGCGATAGCGTTCGTCCAGTCGACATATTTATCGCCTGAACGAACGCTATCGCCAGCAAGCCGGCTCCTACAAATGCTCGGTGTTCGCCGAAATGAGGCGCTTGCCCACCCTGCCCTTGATGCCGCTGACCTGATCGGCCTGGGTGATCAATCCCGGAATCAGCGTGCCTACGGGCAGATTTTGCTTCAGATCAAACCGGGCGCCGATTTCCTTGCGGCCCAACGCGGTCAACGTCAGCGCCCGGCTGTCCAGATCCTGCGTCACCCATTTGCGCTTGATCGCCGTTTGCAGCAACGCCGCGCCCAACGAACCACCCAGATGCGGTCGGCGCATGCTCCAGTCCAGGCACGGGCAGGCAAACCGTCGGCGCTGCGTGGTCAGGTCGTTGACTTCAATGCCCAGCCCTTCGAACAACGCCTCGCCGCTGTCAGTCAGCCGATAAGCCTGCTCATCGGTTTCCAGCAACCAGCCTTTTTCCAGCAGCCGGTCATGCAGCAACACCGCCAGCGTGCCGGCCATGTGGTCGTAGCACGTGCGGGCAAATTGCAGGCGGTCCGGAGTGCGTGGGTTGAAGGTCGGCGCGGTGTTCTGGCCGATCACCATCAACGCTTCCAGCGCCTGGGCCACGCGTTTGTCCGCGAGGCTGTAATAGCGATGACGCCCTTGAACATGCAGACGCAGCAGCGCCAGGTCCTTGAGTTTGGCCAGATGCGCGCTGGCAGTGGAAGCGCTGACTTCGGCAATCGCCGCCAACTCAGTGCTGGTGCGGGCGTGGCCGTCCATCAATGAACACAACATTTTGGTCCGGGCCGGTTCGGCAATGGCCGCCGCCACCTGTGAAACACCGAGGTCGTGAAGTTCTGCGTTCATATTTCGCTCCCGGACGAATCAAGCCCTTTTCGGACTGGAGATAGTAGCAACACTTTTCCCACCACGAACAAGGCTGCGACCCATGGACCCGATCATCGCTGCGACTCATGCCGATCCTTATCCTTATTACGCGCAGTTGCGCGCTCAAGGCGGACTGGTTTTTCACCAGGGACTGAAACTCTGGGTGGCCAGTAGCGCCAAAGCCGTCTCGGCGGTGCTTACGCATCCTGACTGTCACGTGCGGCCGACTCACGAACCAGTGCCCAAGGCCATTGCCAGTGGCATGGCCGGCAAGGTCTTCAGTCAGTTGATGCGGATGAACGAGGGCGAACGCCAGCGCTGCCCGAGATCGGCGATCCAGCCGGGGCTGGCGCTGATTGACGTGGAAGAAGTCAACGTGTTGGTCGGTGCGCGGTTGCTCAGCCCCGACGCCGAAGGGCTGCACAAGGCAATGTTTCTTGGCCCGGTGTGCGTAGTGGCGGCGTTGCTAGGGGTTTCGCCCGCACAGGCTCGGGTGATCAGCCAGCTGACCGGGGATTTCGTCGCGTGCCTGTCGCCCCTCAGCGCTCAGGCACATCTGGACGCTGCCCATGCGGCGGCGGAGCAGTTGCGCGGTTACTTCATTGAGTTGCTGGACGACCCGGACAATCAAAGCGCCCTACTTGCCGGTATCCGCCAGCGGTTTTCGGCAAGCTCCGCCGACAGCGAAGCCCTGATTGCCAACCTCATCGGCCTGTTCTCCCAAACCTATGAAGCCACCGCCGGGCTGATCGGCAATGCGTTACTGGCGTTGATTCGACATCCGCAGTGGCTGAACGATTCGATCAACATTGACGACCTGTTGGCCGAAGTCCAGCGCTTCGATCCGCCGGTACAGAACACTCGTCGCTTCGTCGCCGCACCCTGTGAAATCGAGGGGATGAACTTCAATGCGGGCGATGTGATCCTGGTGCTGCTGGCGTCGGCCAATCGCGATCCGCAGTTCAATGAGCAGCCTGATGCATTCATACTCGAACGCCCGCAGCGACGCAGTTTCACCTTCGGTGCCGGTCGTCATCAATGCCCGGGGCAGGTACTGGCCATGAGTATCGCCAGCGCCACGCTGAGGCAGATTTTGGCCTTGAAACCCGCGCTGGAGCACTTGACCTGGCGCTACCGCCCTTCCCTGAATGGCCGAATCCCACTGTTCTCGTGAAGAGCACGCGTGCGCATTTGTTACATCAGGTTAAGGGTGTAATGACTGGCAATGCGTTTATCGCGAGTGACTTTCTCCCTAGAGTCACTCTGATAAACGTCAGCGAGGCGCCATCGATGCAAACCCAACTGGACAAAGCCCTGAGCGCTTTTGCGCGAGCAGACCTTCTGCAAGGCCCCACGCCCATTCAACGAGCCGAACGCCTCGAACAGCTGTTGGGCCTGGGAGCGCGGGGAATTCGCCTGTTTCTCAAACGCGACGATCATATGTTGCTCGGCGGTGGCGGCAATAAACTGCGCAAACTCGAATTCCATATCGGTGTGGCGCAGCGGGCCGGCATTGATACGATTATTACCGTCGGCGGCGTGCAGTCCAACCATGCGCGCCTGACCGCCGCAGCCTGCGCACGCCTGGGCATCGCCTGCGAATTGATCCTGACGCGCTCGGTCCCCAAGACTGATGTGGATTACGAACTCAACGGCAATGTGCTGCTCGACCAATTGTTTGGCGCGCAACTGCAAGTGCTGGCAGGAGGCACCGACTCGCTCGCCCGGGCCGAGGCTCGCGCGGCGCAACTTCGGGACGCGGGACACAAGGTGCTGGTGATTCCCATGGGCGGCTCAACGCCCCTCGGCAGTCTCGGTTATGCGCGTTGCGCTGCAGAAATCACGCAACAGGAGACGGCACTCGGCCTGCTCTTCAATCAGGTCGTGGTGCCCAACGGCAGCGCCGGCACCCACGCCGGGCTTGCGGCCGGCTTCCAGTTGCTGGACCGAGGGGCCTCGATGGTCAAGTCTTATTCGGTGTTGTCGGATCGGGAATCGTCAGCCGCCAGAACCCTGAAATTGACCCAGGAGACGCTGGCATTACTCGGCGGCAACGCCAGCGTGCGGCCAGAAGAGGTTGTGATCGACGGCAGTCAGTTGGGCGAGGGATACGGCCTGCCGACGCCAGCCATGCAAGACGCCGTGCGCCTGATGGCTCGCGCCGAAGGTCTGTTGATCGACCCGGTGTACTCCGGCAAGGCGTTTGCCGGCCTGGTGGCGGATCTCGAGCAAGAACGTTTTCGCGCCGGGGACAACGTGCTGTTTGTGATGACGGGCGGGACACCGGGGTTGTATGCGTACCGGGAGACGTTTCAGGGTTAGCACGCCAGATTGACCGCGTTATCGTTCATCGCCAGCAAGCCGGCTCCTACAGGGATTGCGTACTTGCCGGCGATGGCGGCATGACAAACAACACACCTCCCCCTGACGCGCCAATCAATCATCCCGCGTCAAAACCTCCAGCAATTCAATCTCGAAAATCAGGTTCGAGTTCGGCGGGATCGCCCCCATCGTGCGCTCGCCATAGCCCAGATGCGCCGGCACCAGCAATTTGCGCTTGCCACCGACCTGCATCCCCATGATCCCCTGATCCCAGCCCTTGATCACGCGCCCGGTGCCGATCACGCACTGGAAAGGTTTGCCCCGGCTGTAGGAAGAATCGAACTCGCTACCGTCTTCCAGCCAGCCACGATACTGGGTGGTGATCAGCGCACCTTTGACGGCAGCTTTGCCGTCGCCCGCTTCAAGATCGATTACCTGCAGTTCATCATTCATCATGTTCACTCTAATGTTCACTCGCCCAATTGGACGTAACGGCGCCGTTTTCCCAGAAACGTGCGCGATTGGCAACCTATTCGACCTGTTTCTGCCATTAGTCGTGAACTAAGATATGCAGCACCTACCCTAGGGATCAAAACGCCATGACGGCAATCTCTGCATGATTCATGTCTGGACCGGCGCAGCCATTTGCGCGTTGCTGCTTGCCCTGATTATCGCGTTGCTCTGTCGCGAGCGTTCGCTGCGAAAGCAGCTCGACGAATATCGCGTGCTCATCACCCATCTGTCCGAACGACAAAACATCCATCAGGACAGCGACGCCGAACGCTTCAAACGCAGCCAGTATTTCGCTCGCATCGGCACCTGGGACTGGGATGTCGACACCGATCGGCTCTACTGGTCGGACGCGATTTACGGCATGTTCGGCTTCAAGATCGGCGAAGTGACGCCCTCCTACGCCTTGTTTTGCGCCTGCGTGCATCCCGACGACCGGGTCAGGGTCCGGGCCGGTGAGCTGCGCTGCCTGGAAACCGGCGAGAACCATGACGAGGAATACCGGGTCATCTGGCCCGACGGCACCATCCGCTGGTTGCGCGAGACCGGCAACGTGGTGAAGAACAACCACGATGAAACGATCAAGATGATGGGCGTGGTCCGCGACATCACCGAGGAAAAAGCCTCCGCCAGTTACCTGCAGCACCTGGCCCATTTCGACCCGTTGACCGGTCTGCCCAACCGGCTGGTGCTCGAAGAGCGTTTGTCCGAGGCGCTGGAACAAGCCCGAATCACCGCCACCCGAGTCGCACTGGTGTTCGTCGACCTCAACGGTTTCAAGGCCATCAACGACCGTTACGGCCATGCCGCCGGCGACCGCGTTCTCGTCACCACCGCCACACGCCTGAAGCGAATCCTGCGCTCAACCGACACCGTCGCCCGCATCGGTGGCGACGAATTCGTGGTCATCCTCCAGGGCCTGCCGCAAGGCGGCAGTTTGCAAGACGAAGCCCGCAACATCTGCCAGAAAATCTTCGTCGAACTCTCACCTCCCGTCACCATCGGCAACGACCAGCGCCACATCGGCACCAGCCTGGGCGTCGCGGTGTTCCCGGACCATGCGCCGAGCATGGACCGGTTGATTCATATTGCAGACCTGGCGATGTATGAAGCCAAGCGCAGCGGGAATAATCAGTATCGGTTGGGCACCGAGCCCCCGGTGCGGGTTCACAGCGAATAGGGTTTGACGCGCCACTGGCCGACATGAAGCTGCACGATCAACCTGACTTAACCGAAAGCAGTCAGGCCCTGGGTTTTCCGTTAACATCCTGCGCAAAATCTCCTTCCGTGAACAAGGACATCACACCATGAGCACTAACAGCATCGTCTTGCTGGTCATTTTGGCCGTTCTGGTTCTAGGCATTCTGTACGTCATCGGGCTCTTCAATAGCCTGGTTGCCCGCCGCAATGAAATAGCAAATGCCTTCGCGCAGGTTGAGGTGCAACTCAAGCGCCGTTATGACCTGATCCCCAATCTCGTAGCAACCGCCAAAGGTTATCTGACCCATGAGCGCGAGACGCTCGAGGCCGTCATCGCCGCCCGCAACAACGCACTGGCCGGGCTCAAGGCCGCCCAGGCTCAACCGGGTGACGCGCGAAATATTGCGCAACTGAGTCTGGCCGATGGTGTACTCAGCAGCGCCATGGGGCGACTGAATGTCACCCTGGAAGCCTACCCGGAACTCCAGGCTTTGCAGGCCATGCAGCAACTCAGTGAAGAAATCAGCAGCACTGAAAACAAAGTGACTTTCGCGCGCCAAGTATTCAACGACGCGGTGCTGACCTACAACAATCTCAAACAAAGCTTCCCCGCCGTGCTACTGGCCGCTCGCTTCGGCCATGCCGCCGATGCCACCCCGCTGGAATTCCCCGATACCGCGTCTATCCAACAAGCACCTCAGGTTTCCTTCTAAAACGCTTTGCCCACGGATGGTCCGATGAATTTTTTTGAGCAACAGCGCCAGGCCAGACACCGAACGGCGCTGCTCGTCCTGTTGATGATCCTGTCGGTGCTAAGCCTGATCACCATAACCTGCCTCGCATTCAGTCTTGACCATGCGAATGACGGCAGCCGCAGATTGACCCTCAACTGGCAAGCCGTCGGGGTTGTGGCGCCGTTAATCATCGGCGTTGTTCTGCTGGGCAGTCTGGTCAAGTACGCAGAGCTCCGGGCCGGCGGCAAGGTCATCGCAGAAAAACTGGGTGGACGTCAGCTCAATCACGGTGGGCGAACGCTCGAAGAGCAACGCCTGATCAACATCGTCGAGGAAATGGCGCTTGCCTCAGGCATCGCTGTGCCGACGGTCTATCTGTTACCGGATGAGGGCATCAACGCCTTCGCGGCCGGGTTCACCCCCGAAGATGCAGTGATCGGCGTGACACAGGGTGCGATATCGCTGCTCACGCGAGAAGAGCTGCAAGGCGTGATTGCCCATGAGTTCAGCCATATCTACAACGGGGACATGCGCCTCAACATGCACATGCTGGCAATCATTAGCGGACTGCTGGTGCTCGGACTGGCGGGCAGCCTGATATTGGTCAAAGCGAGTCAGAGCAACCACCGTGACCAACGACTGAAACTGGCGGGTGTACTGATCGGCATTTTTTTGTGTATAGCCGGATTCGCCGGGAGTTTTTTTGGCAGTCTGATCAAGGCCGCCGTCAGTCGGCAACGTGAATTTCTGGCCGATGCCACGGCGGTGCAGTACACCCGAAATCCGCAGAGCATTGCCGGTGCACTGAAAAAGATTGGCGGTCATGCACAAGGTTCGCACATCAAGGCCGTCAGGGCCGGTGAGTTCAGTCACCTGTATTTCAATACTGGCGTGTCGTCGGCAATGGATCGTTTATTTGCAACCCATCCTGATTTGAGTGAGCGAATCCGGCGGATCGATGCGCAATGGGACGGCGTTTTTCCTCACGTTGAAATCCCTCGTTCTCAACTAAAAAGGAACTGAATAAACATTGGGGGTTTCTGCTCATCGGCTTTGTTGCAGGTGAAATAAGCAACAACGCGCCATCCATACAATCATTGCAGGCCCGGCTTGCGCCCGTCGTCTCAGCCTTTATCCTTGTACCCCCCGCCGTACCGAGTTCTGGAGTTTCCCCATGCCCCATGAAGGCAACCTGTTGCAAGCCGCTGTCGTGTTCCTGTTCGCGGCGGTGCTCACCGTTCCTTTAGCCAAGCGCCTGCAACTCGGGGCGGTGCTGGGTTATCTGTTTGCCGGGGTGATCATCGGGCCGTCGGTACTGGGGCTGATCGGCAACCCGCAAAGCGTCAGTCATATTTCCGAGCTCGGTGTGGTGTTGCTGCTGTTTATCATCGGCCTGGAGCTGTCGCCGCGACGCTTGTGGGTGATGCGCAAATCGGTGTTTGGCGTCGGTCTGGCGCAGGTGCTGCTGACCGGATCGGTGATTGGCGTGGTGGCGCTGTTCGTGTTTGGCCAGCCGTTGAACAGCGCGATTGTGCTGGGGCTGGGCCTGGCACTGTCCTCCACGGCCTTCGGCCTGCAAAGCCTGGCCGAACGCAAGGAATTGACCAGCCCCCATGGGCGCCTGGCATTCGCGATTCTGCTATTCCAGGACATCGCAGCGATCCCGCTGATCGCCATGGTGCCGTTGCTGGCGGGCGGTGATCACACCAGCACCGCGACTGAGGATTTGAACCACGGCTTACGGGTATTGGGCAGCATCGCCGTGGTGGTGATCGGCGGACGGTATCTGCTGCGGCCGGTGTTCCGCGTGGTCGCCCGCACCGGTCTGCCGGAGGTTTCCACCGCCACCGCGTTGCTGGTGGTGATCGGCACGGCGTGGCTGATGGATCTGGTCGGCGTATCGATGGCACTGGGCGCGTTCCTCGCCGGTTTGCTGCTGGCGGATTCCGAATACCGCCACGAACTGGAAGCGCAGATCGAACCGTTCAAGGGCCTGCTGCTGGGGCTGTTTTTCATCAGCGTCGGCATGGGCGCGAATCTCAGCCTGCTGCTCAGCGCGCCGATCACCGTGCTGGGCCTGACCCTGCTGCTGATCGCCATCAAGCTGCCTCTGCTGTTTGTCGTGGGGCGACTGGCTGGCGGTTTGGGCAAGGTCAGTGCGATTCGCCTCGGCATCGTACTGGCGGCGGGCGGTGAGTTTGCGTTTGTGGTGTTCAAGATCGGCCGCGACCAGAATTTGTTCGAACCGCGCCTGTACGATCTGCTGGTGCTGACCATCACCCTGTCCATGGCGGTGACGCCGTTGTTGTTGCTGATCTGCGCGCGACTTGTCAGCCCCAAGGTGCAGCCGGTGGTGGTGCCGGAGAAATTCCGCGAGATCGACACCGACGAGCCGCGTGTGGTGATTGCCGGCATGGGCCGGATGGGGCAGATCGTCGCCCGTATCCTGCGCGCGCAGAACATCAAGTTCGTCGCCCTCGACACCTCGGTGGAAACCATCGAACTGTCGCGCAGCTTTGGCGGCGTGCCGGTGTTCTACGGCGACCCGATGCGCCCGGAAATCCTCAGCGCGGCCAAGATCGAGCACGCTGAATACTTCATCATCGCCACCGACGACCCGGACACCAACATCAAGACCGCCGAGGTGGTGCACCGGCTGTATCCGCACATCAAGATCATCGCCCGCGCCCGTAACCGTCAGCATGTGCACCGCTTGGTGGACTTGGGGGCCGAGGCGATTCGGGAAACCTATTATTCGAGCCTGGAAATGAGCCGGCGCACGCTGGTGGGATTGGGCCTGACCCAGGCGCAGGCGGATGCGCGGATCAAGCGTTTCCAGCATCACGACGAGCAAGTGCTGGAAGCGCAGCATGCGGTGTATGACGACGCGGCGAAGGTGTTGCAGACCGCGCAGGAAGCCAGGGCGGAACTGGCGAAGCTGTTTGAGTCGGATCAGCTGGAAGAGCAATCCGCGAAGGGTTGAGGTGAATGTGAGGGCCTCACCGCGATGAGGCCCTCAAACTCAACGAATAATCACCCGCCAATCCGCGTCAGGAACACCCGCGTCACCCGCCGCTCCTCAACCGCCATCACCGTCATGCGCCAGCCTTCCCACTCATGGCTGTCGCCAATCATCGGCAGTCGATCCAGCAAGCTCATCACCAGCCCTGCCAAGGTCTGATAGTCCTCGGTCGGTTCTACGGCGAACCCGGTCCGTTGGCGAACCCGCATCAGGTTCAATGCACCATTGACCCTGAACCCGCCCGGCTCTTCCACCACGTCCGGCCCCTCGATTTCGCTGGCGTCGGGCAACTCACCGGCAATCGATTCGAGAATGTCGGTCATGGTCAGCACGCCCACGAAGTCACCGAACTCATTGACCACAAAGGCGATGTGCGTCGAGGCTTTGCGCATCTGTTCCAGGGCATTGAGGATCGAATAACTATCCAACAAATTGATGGTCTTGCGCGCCAGATGCTCAAGGTCCGGCTCGTTGCCGGCCAGGTATTCCTTGAGCAATTCCTTCTTGTGCACGAAGCCCAGCGGCTCATCCACCGCACCGTCGCGTATCAACGGCAGGCGCGAGTAGGACGAATGCATCAGCCGTGTACGAATGGCTTCGGCATCGTCGGACAGGTCGATGTGATCAACGTCGGCGCGTACCGTCATCAACGTGCGAATCGGGCGCTCGGCCAGTTGCAGCACGCCGCTGATCATCACCCGCTCACGACGGTCGAACAGCTCTTCGCCCGGCGCCTCGCCGTTGTCGAGCATGTCGGCAATCTCTTCACCGACCTCTTCCACCGCCAGTTTGCGACCACCCAGCAAACGCAAGACCGCGTGGGCCGTGCGCTCGCGCATCGGTCGCAGGCCCTGCATGGACTTTTTGCGGCGCGCCCGGGCGATCTGGTTGAACAGCTCGATCAGGATCGAAAAACCAATGGCCGCGTACAGGTAACCCTTCGGAATATGGAAGCCCAGGCCTTCAGCGGTCAGCGCGAAGCCGATCATCATCAGGAAGCCCAGACACAGCATGATCACCGTCGGGTGTGCGTTGACGAAACGGGTCAGCGGCTTGCTGGCGACAATCATCAGGCCGATGGAGATGATCACCGCGATCATCATGACCGCCAGCTCATCGACCATGCCCACGGCGGTAATCACCGCGTCGAGGGAGAACACCGCGTCGAGCACCACGATCTGCGCGACGATCGGCCAGAACAGCGCGTAAGCCGTGTTGGACGAGCGCTGGCCAACATGGCCTTCAAGTCGCTCGTGCAATTCCATCGTCGCTTTGAACAACAGGAACACACCACCGAACAACATGATCAGGTCACGGCCGGAGAAACTGTGCTCGAACACCTCGAACAGCGGCTGGGTCAGGGTCACCAGCCAGGAAATACTCGCCAGCAGGCCCAGGCGCATCAGCAAGGCCAGGGACAGACCGATGATTCGCGCACGGTCACGCTGCTCGGGCGGCAGTTTGTCCGCCAGGATCGCGATAAACACCAGGTTGTCGATGCCGAGCACCAGCTCCAGCACGATCAACGTCAACAGGCCCAGCCACGCGGTGGGGTCAGCTATCCATTCCATAAAAACGTCTCGATCTCTTCAGTGAATTCAGAATGCCGGGCACGGCAAGGCGCGGCGCAGAGGCCGTGGAGTTGCAATGACAAGGGTGTTCGGAAGGCGAAAGACCGGGTGTTTCGCGTGTATCAGGCGCGCAAGATGGCGCTGAGAGGAAGGATAACTGGGGGGCTCCGAGAGGGTGTTCATGCAAGTCCTGAAAGGAAAAAGGCCTTGGAGCGTACAGGTGAAAGCGACTTTTCCTACAGTCAGAAATCATTACAAAATCTGTAGAAGGTCAAAAGATCGCAGCCTACGGCAGCTCCTGCAGAACATCGTCGAACGACTGTAGGAGCTGCCGTAGGCTGCGATCTTTTAACGGTCTTTCACCCGCTCGATATACCGCACCACCGCCGCTGACTTCTCGAACCGCCGATAAACCAACGACAACCACGAGCTCGCCTCACACCCTTTGATCGACCGGTAAACCACACCGGGCAACCCGACGTGCCCGACCACCGACTCCGGCACCACCGCCACGCCCTGCCCCAGCGACACCAGCGCCAGCACCGCCACCAGCCCGCCGGGTTGCGCCCCGAGTTTCGGCGCAAACCCGCCCTCGGCGGCGACTTGCAAGGTGCCGCTGATCTGCTCCGGCAGGATGAACGTCTCGCCCTGCAAATGCTCCGGGCCGATCTCGCTCAAACGGCACAGCCACGACTCGCTCGACAGCGCCAGCACAAAACCTTCCGCGTCGAGGCGAATGGCTTCCAGCCCCTCGGGCAACGTCATGGGTGAACGCACATAACCGATATCGAACCGGCCTTCGAGGACCATCGCCGGCAAGCTCGCCATCGGGCTTTCGCGCACGTTGAGGCTGACGTCCGGGCATTCGCGGCTGAACGCCTGCACCTGCTTTTGCAGCAGGCCCGAGTACACCGCAGAAGCCACGTAACCCAGCTCGATATGACCGATATCCCCTCGCCCGGCGCGCTGGGCGTTGCGTTGGGCGTATTCGAATTGCCGCACCGTCGCCTCGGCTTCGATCAGCAGTGCAGCGCCGGCTTCGGTCAGGCTGACTTCACGGGTCTGGCGCACGAACAGTCGCGTGCCGAGTTCGTTCTCCATGTCCTGGATCTGTCGAGTCAGGGTCGGCGGTGCGATACCGAGTTGTTCGGCGGCACGCGTGAAGTTGCCTTGCCGGGCAACGGCCAGAAAGTAGCGGAAATGCCGTATGTCCATGGGCGCATTAGCTCAAAGGTAATGAAATGCCGGTTTTCGGCTAACGAAGCCGGCAAGCGGTCGCGATAAGCTCATTCGGCAATCACAGTAGAGAGCCCACAGCATGTACGTCAAACCCCTTTTCGCCGTTACAGAAAGCAGCCTTGTGCAAAAGGCAATCCGCTCATGAGCCGCGTCAATCCGCGCCTCACATTGTTGACCGCCTCCGGCGTGTGTTCGTTGATCGTCCTCGATACCAACATCGTCGCCGTCACCCTGCCGACGATTGCCCGGGATCTGGGTGCCAATTTTGCCGACATCGAATGGGTGGTCAGCGCCTACATGCTCGCCTTCGCCGCCCTGTTGCTGCCGGCGGGCAGCATCGCCGACCGCTTCGGCCGGCAGAAAACCCTGCTCTGTGGCCTGGGGATTTTCATTCTGGCGTCCATCGGTTGCGGTGCTGCGCCCAACGCGTTGTTCCTCGACATCGCACGGGCGATCAAGGGGGTCGGCGCGGCGTTGCTGTTGACCTCGGCCCTGGCCTCTATCGGCCATACGTTTCACGATGAAGTGGAACGGGCCAAGGCCTGGGCGTTCTGGGGCGCGTGCATGGGCGTGGCGATGACCGCCGCGCCGACCGTCGGCGGCTTGATCACCGAATTCATTGGCTGGCGCTGGATCTTCTACCTCAATTTGCCGGTGGGCCTGTTCCTGATGGTCATGGTCTGGCGTGCCGTGCCGGAATCCCGCGACCCTCAATCCGCACGCCTCGATCCGTGGGGCAGCCTGGCGTTCAGTGGCAGTTTGTTGTGCCTGATCTGGGGCCTGATCGAGGCCAACCGGATCGGCTGGAACAACCCGATCACTTACGCCCGACTGATCGGCGGTGCGCTGTTACTGGGGTTGTTCGTCGTGATCGAGCGGATGCAGCGGCGGCCGATGGTCGACCTGCAATTGTTCAAACATCCGCGCTTCATTGGCGCGCTGCTGGGCATGTTTGCCTACGCCGGCTGCGCGCAGGTGATGATGACGTTGCTGCCGTTTTATCTGCAAAACGGCTTGGGTTTCTCGGCCATCGCCTCAGGGCTGGGCATGTTGCCGTTTGCCCTGACCATGTTGATTTGCCCGCGTATCGGCGTGCGCCTAGCCAGTCGGTTTGCCCCGGCCACGTTGATGGCGACCGGTTTGACCCTGGTCGGCAGCGGCAATCTGCTCAGTGCCTGGGCGGTCAGCAGCGGCGGTTACCTGCCTTTCGCCCTGGCGATTGCCGTCACCGGCGCGGGCGCCGGGCTGCTCAACGGCGACACGCAGAAAAACATCATGGCCTGCGTGCCCAGGGAACGCACCGGGATGGCCTCGGGTATGAGCACCACCATGCGTTTCAGTGCGATCGTGCTGGCCATCGGCGTGTACGGCGCGTTGCTGTCCAGCCATGCCGAACAGTTGTTGCGCGCAGATTTGTCGGCACAAGGCGCGCAATGGCTCGCCCAGACCCAGGGCATCGCGTCGCGGGTGGTGGCCGGTGACATGCCGGCAGCGCTGGACCTGTTGCCGGAAGCCGCGCGCAGCGTGGTCGAACCGTTGGCCCGACAGGCGTTCGTCGGCGGCTTCAGTCTCTTGTTGTTGGTCGCCGGATTACTCGCATTGCTGGGGGCGTTGGTGGTGGGCACGTTGATGCGCAATCCGATTCCCGCCCCATCGGCTGCCGCCATCAGCGCGAAGGCTTGAAGGATGCCAGAGCCAAGTCATCAATTTTCATCCCGGTCTCGTTTTCCTGCTTGACATTAAAGTGAGCTTTAAGCTTAGCCTCTGTTCTCCACTGATGAAGAGTCAAGCATGTCGCCCTTCCAAGCGTTGAATTTGCCCAACGGCCAGACAATCGGCAATCGCATTGCCAAAGCGGCGATGGAAGAGAACCTTGCCGACACCGGGCAGGCGCCGTCCGATGCACTGTTTCGCTTGTACCAGGCCTGGGCCGGGGGCGAAACCGGGTTGTTGCTGACGGGCAATGTGATGATCGACCGCCGCGCCATGACCGGCCCCGGTGGCGTGGTACTGGAAGATGAACGCGACATGGAACGCTTTCGCCAATGGGCAACGATTGGCCGCTCCGGTGGCGCGCAATTCTGGATGCAGCTCAATCATCCTGGGCGCCAGACCATGGCCAACCTCGGCCAGCAAGCGTGGGCGCCCTCGGCGGTGGCACTGGATCTCGGTTCATTTTCCAAGATGTTTGCCGAACCCAAACCGATGTCCGAGGGCGATATCGCCGAGGTCATCACGCGCTTCGCCACCAGCGCTGCCCTCGCCGAAAAAGCCGGCTTCACCGGCGTGCAGATTCATGCGGCGCACGGTTACCTGATCAGCCAGTTCCTGTCGCCATTGACCAATCGCCGCACCGACCGTTGGGGCGGATCGCTGGAGAATCGCGCACGCTTGTTGCTCGACGTGATCAGCGCCGTTCGCCAGGTCGTATCACCGAAATTCTGCGTCTCGGTAAAACTCAACTCGGCCGACTTCCAGCGCGGTGGCTTCGACGCCGACGATGCTCGCCAAGTGATCCAGTGGCTCAACGAGCAACCGATCGATTTGCTTGAGTTGTCGGGCGGCAGCTACGAAGCACCGGCCATGCAGGGCGAGGCACGCGATGGCCGGACCCTGGCGCGGGAAGCGTACTTTCTGGAAATGGCCGGTGAACTGGCGAGTGTGGCGCGTATGCCGGTGATGGTGACTGGCGGGATTCGGCGCTTGGCGATCGTCGAACAAGTGCTCGACAGTGGCATCGCCATGGCCGGGATCGGCACGGCGTTGGCCCTCGAACCGCAGTTGGTCAAACACTGGCGCGAAGGCCGGAACAGCCATCCGCAACTGCCGCCGATCCAGTGGAAACGTAAACCGTTGGCCGCGCTGGCGAGCATGGCTGTGGTGAAATTCCAGCTCCAGCGCCTGAGCCGTGGCCGCAAGCCCCGGCCTGAGGTGTCGGCAGTCTGGGCGCTGATCCTTGACCGTTTGAACATTGGGCGGCGTACGCGGCAGTACCGACAGGCGATGGGGAAGTAATCGGAAATCAGAGCGTAGACCGCGTCACACCCATCGCCGGCAAGCCGGTCTCGCTCCCACAGGTATTGCGCCGATCCTGTGGGAGCGAGCCTGCTCGCGATGGGGGCATTGAATCCACCAAACTACCGTCCGGAGAAACGCAGTCGCGACAGCTCCCTCAAATCCCCCGCCAGGTAATAATCATCAGTCCAGCTGTCATCCGCCTTCAACGGCTGCACCTGTTTGAGCGCAAGTTTCTTCGCGAAGTAGCGAAAGCGGTAATGCTCGTAAAACCGCAGCAACTCCAAACCATAACGATCAGCCAGATCGGTATCGCCGCGCACGATCAGGTAGTTTTCGTCGTTGCCGTTACTGGCCGCAGCGCTGAGGTTGTGGCTGCCGCTGATGATCGTCGGCGCGTCGCTGGTGAAGTCGGTGACCACGGCTTTGGTGTGCACCAGCAAATTGCCCTTCTGACCCTTCATGTTCTCTCGAAGCCAGCCCTCCAGCCCGGTGTTGAGCAGCGCAGTCGCGGCAAATTCGGCGCTGCGATCAGCGTGAAAACCGGTGATGCGGCTGGCGGTGTTTTGCAGGCCGTAACGCAAAATGTCGTCGTGGGGCTGGCCGAGCAGCGCGTTGAGAATGTCATCGGGCAAGGCGAACGCAGTGACAAACAGCACGTCCTTTTTCGCGGCGTTGATGATCTCGACAAACGCCCGCAAATCACCCTGCCCCGAACGCGGTGAGAACCCGGCGAACAGCGGTTGCTGCGGGTCTATCGGGTTGTGTTGCGTGATCCATTGCCGGGTGACGCCGACGTCGTCCGGTGTTGCCCAGACTTGCTCGAAAGTCTGCAGATAGCTGGCGCCGATACGCGCGTCGTCCAGCACATGCACCACGTTAGCCTGGCGATAAACGCCATTGGGCGTGAAATTGGTGCTGCCGCACAGCACCGCTTCAGGCTGAAGCTGCCCGGCGGCATCGACCCGGCTCAGCACCATGAATTTGTTGTGGAAGATGTTGTGAGTGACACGCCCGCGCTTGTTCGCCGCCGGGATTTTTTCCAGGCTGGCCTGGTTGATGACGGTGTCGTCATCGTCGGGTTGTGCGTGATACAGCACGCGAACCTTCACACCCCGTTCGAACGCCGCGTTGACGGCGTCGACGATCACCTGCAACTCGTACTCGTAAATGGCAATGTCCAGCGCCCACTGACCATCCACCGCCCGTTCGATAAACCCCAGCAAGCGCCCGAGCAAACCGTTTTCCAGCCACTGGCGCGGCGCATCGGGCCAGGCCTCGATGGGCAGGTTCTTATTGGCGCTGATCAACGCGTCGAGATCGGGAAACTTGCGCTGGAATGCCTGGCTGGCGGCCACCGCGCGGTTGAAAATCACACTCTGATTGTGCGGCAGGCCGTTGTCGGACGTGACGGTCACCTCCAGAAATTCGCCCAGCTGCGGTGCATCCGCGCTGCCATAGGCGAGGTGGATTCGGTAATGGATCGTCATCCCCGGATTGACCGCGTAATCGGCCCAGCGAAATTTCTGCAACGGCGCGAGGTCGCTCGGGGTGGCGTGAAACTGCGGGAACGTATGAGCCTTGCCGGGGAACGTCAGGCTATTGAACAGGAACAACCAGGGCTTGCTGCCTTGCTGTTTTTCGATGGCGAAACCCAGCAGGCCTTTACGGCGGGATTCGGCCAGGTCCATGGCCAGCAGCACGCCGTTGGTGCCGGCGTAGGCTTTGACGCGGAAATCGTCCTGACTGTTTGTGGCTAGAACACGCATGCTTCACTCCTGTGAATGGCTGCTTTCAGAGCATAGGGCAGGGATGTCGGTAAGCCGTGATTATCCAAAACCAAATGGATGCCATCGCGAGCAGGCTCGCTCCCACATTAGATCTACAGTGAACACATTATTTGCGAACGACATAGCCCCCCTGTGGGAGCGAGCCTGCTCGCGATGGGGCCAGAGTAAACACCCAAATAACTCAGCCTGAAACCAGCTCATCAATATGCCGATAATCCGTTTGCAGCTCCGTCGCCAACTGCCGCGCCCGCCCCAGCCGGATCGGCCCACGCTCGATGTCGATCAGCAGCCCCGGACACGCCAGCGCCGGTAACCCCGACCACTCCTTCAATCGCCCATCCGTCACCAGCAACAACCGTTGCTGCTCCGCCGGAAAGCGTTTTTGCCGGACCGCGAGCCATCGCCCCGCTTCGCCCAGTGCCGCCAGCAACGGCGTACCGCCGCCCGCGCCAAGGCCATCGAGCCAGTGGCGCAATCCGCTGGAAGCTTTCAACCCCTGCACTTGCCACTTCGGCGCATGGCCGCTGGCGGTCAGCAACGCCAGATGCGCACGCTGGCGATAAGCGTCGTCGAACAACTGCGCCAACAGCCCCTTGGCGTCGCTCAAGGCCTGATGGCGACGCGTCGAGGCCGAGGCATCGACGATCACCAGCCACAGCTCATGGGGCGAACGGGTGCGCAATTGAAACAGCACATCCTGGCGTTGGCGCGGGCGGCCGTTGAGCAAGGTGCCGGGCCAATTGATCGAGCCGCTGCGGGCGGCATGACGCTTACCCTGTTTGCCGTGGTCCAGCCGTCCGGCGCGGGGCCTGGCATTCGCCCCCGCGTCAGATCGAGGGCGAATGCCTAGGGCTTTTTTGGCCAGCTCGGCACTTCACGTCGAGCACCGACCGGCAGCGCCTGCGCGGGCATTTCGCCCCATTGACCCTGGCCTTCGCTCGGACTGGATTGTTGCGGCGCGGGTTGCCGGGCCTGCTGCGGGGCTGGTGGCGACTGTTCGCGACGGCGATGGCGCAAGGCGAACTCGGCAACGGCATCGATATCTTCCTCGGCAATGGCGCTCGCCCCCCGCCATGCCGCATGGGCACGGGCGGCACGCAGCCAGACCAGGTCAGCGCGCAGCCCATCGACACCGGCGGCGAAACAGCGCTCGGTAATCTGTGCCAGCGCCTCATCGTCGAGGGGGATGCTCGCCAGTGTGCTGCGCGCTGTCTGGCAACGCTCACGCAACGACTGCTGCTGGCTTTCCCACTCGGCGCAGAAGCGTTGCGGATCGCTGTCGAAATCCAGCCGCCGACGGATGATCTGCCCACGCTGGGCGGGTTCGGTATGACCGCTGAGGGCGACGTTCAGGCCAAAGCGGTCGAGCAGTTGCGGACGCAACTCGCCCTCTTCCGGATTCATGGTGCCGATCAACACGAACTTTGCCGAATGCCGATGGGAAATGCCGTCACGCTCGATCAGGTTGGTGCCGCTGGCGGCAACGTCGAGCAGCAAGTCCACCAGGTGATCGGGCAGCAGATTGACTTCATCGACGTAGAGCACGCCGCCGTCAGCCTTGGCCAATACACCGGGAGAAAATTGCGCGCGACCTTCGCTCAGGGCGGCATCAAGGTCGAGGGTGCCGACCAGGCGTTCTTCAGTGGCACCCAGCGGCAAGGTGACGAACTGACCGCTGGCGAGCAGGTCCGCGAGGCCTCGGGCCAGGGTGGATTTGGCCATGCCGCGCGGACCTTCGATCAGCACGCCGCCGATTTTCGGGTCGATGGCGGTGAGGTACAAAGCGAGTTTGAGATCGTCGGCGCCGACCACGGCGGATAAGGGGAAATGTGGGGTGTCAGTCATTATCAAATCTCGGTCATGGTCGGTGAAATGCTTCTAACTGTGGGAGCGAGACCGGCTTGCCGGCGATAGCGGTGTGTCAGGCAAATCAATATTGACTGACCCAACGCTATCGCCGGCAAGCCGGTCTCACTCCTACAGGGGATCTACGGTGTGTCAGGTGTCTTCTTCTACGTCCAGCAGCAGGTTTTCCAGTGCTTCTTTATAGGCGCCCGGCTCCTGCCACATCCCCCGCTGCTGCGCTTCCAGCATGCGCTCCGTCATGTCGCGCAACGCATGGGGATTGTGCTCGCGGACAAAATCCCGGGTCGCCGGGTCCAGCAAATACGCATCGGCCAGCAACGCGTATTGGTGATCGTCGATCAACTGCGTCGTCGCGTCGAAGGCGAACAGGTTATCGACCGTCGCCGCCAGTTCAAACGCACCTTTGTAGCCGTGGCGCTTCACGCCGTCGATCCACTTCGGATTGGCCGCCCGCGAGCGGATCACCCGGTTCAGTTCTTCCTTCAACGTACGGATTTTCGGCAAGTCCGGTTGGCTGTGGTCGCCATGGTAACTGGCCGCCGCCGCGCCGCTGAGGCTTTCCACGGCCGCGAGCATACCGCCCTGGAACTGGTAATAGTCGTTGGAGTCGAGCAAATCATGCTCGCGGTTGTCCTGATTTTGCAGCACGGCCTGAACCTGGCTCAGGCGCTGGGCGAACTGCTCGCGGGCCGCCGTGCCTTCGTCGGCACCGCCGTAAGCGTAGCCGCCCCAGTTCAGGTAAACCTCGGCCAGGTCTTCGCGGCTCTGCCACAAACGACCATCGATTGCCCCTTGCACGCCGGCACCGTAAGCACCGGGTTTGGCGCCAAAGATGCGCCAACCGGCCTGCCGTTTGGCCGCTTCTTCATCAAGGCCCGATTGCAGCAGCGCCTCGCGTTCGGCGCGGACCTTGGCCGCCAATGGATTGAGGTCGTCCGGTTCATCCAGCGCAGCGACTGCCTGCACCGCCGCATCGAACAGGCGGATCAGATTGGCAAAGGCATCACGGAAGAATCCGGACACGCGCAAGGTCACGTCCACGCGTGGGCGGTCGAGCAGGCTCAGCGGCAGAATTTCGAAGTCATCGACCCGCTGACTGCCCGTCGCCCAGACCGGGCGCACACCCATCAGCGCCATGGCTTGCGCGATGTCGTCGCCGCCGGTGCGCATGGTCGCGGTGCCCCAGACCGACAGGCCGAGCTGACGCAGGTGATCGCCGTGGTCCTGCAAGTGCCGCTCGAGAATCAGGTTCGCCGATTGGAAACCGATGCGCCATGCGGTGGTGGTCGGCAAGTTGCGCACGTCCACCGAATAGAAATTGCGTCCGGTCGGCAGCACGTCCAGCCGCCCGCGACTCGGCGCGCCGCTGGGGCCGGCGGGGACGAAACGACCGCTGAGGGCGTCGAGCAAGCCGCGCATTTCCGACGGGCCGCAGGCGTCGAGCCGTGGCGCGACGACTTCGCGCAGGTTGTCGAGGATGGCTTGCACCTCTGACCACCCCGGACCCTGTGGGAGCGAGCCTGCTCGCGAATGCGGTGTGTCAGGCAAATCAATGTCGACTGACACTCCGCAATCGCGAGCAGGCTCGCTCCCACAGGTTTTTGGGGGGGCATTTAAAACTTGTGAGATCAGTTGAGCGGCGAACAGTTCGAGGCGTTCGCGGGTATCGCCTGCCGTGCGCCAGACTTCATCGTTGAGCGATTGCAGCTCAATTGGTCGCGGCCCAACCCAAGGCTCAGCCAACGCGCAATCCAGCGGATCAAAGCCCAACCCAAACGCCTTGGCCAACGCCCGCAACAAACTCGACTGCGCGCCACGGCCATCGCCGCGTGGAATCCGCAACAAAGCCAACAACGTGTCGATGCGCAGACGCCCGGTCGGCGACTCACCAAAGATGTGCAACCCATCGCGGATCTGCGACTCCTTCAGGTCGCACAAATACGTGTCCAGACGCGGCAGCCAGATCGCTGCATCGGCGTCGCTGTCGAGCTTCTCGTCCAGTTGCAGCTCACGGTCGATGTGCGTGTCGCGCACCAATTGCAGAATGTCGCGCTGCAATTCACGGGCGCGGCGCGGGTCAAGCAATTGCGCTTCGTAATACTCGTCGGCGAGCAGTTCGAGGTTGCGCAGCGGGCCGTAGGTTTCAGCGCGGGTCAGCGGTGGCATCAGGTGATCGATGATCACCGCTTGCGTGCGGCGCTTGGCCTGGGCGCCCTCGCCCGGGTCGTTGACGATGAACGGATAGATGTTCGGCAGCGGCCCGAGCAATGCGTCCGGCCAGCAATGCTCGGACAGTCCGACGCCTTTGCCCGGCAGCCATTCGAGGTTGCCGTGCTTGCCGACGTGGATCACGCCGTGGGCGCCGTAGGTGTTGCGCAACCAGAAATAGAACGCCAGATAACCGTGGGGCGGCACCAGGTCCGGGTCGTGATAGACCGCGCTCGGGTCCACCTGATAACCGCGCGCCGGTTGAATGCCGACGAAGGTCAGGCCGAAACGCAGGCCGGCGATCATCATTCGCCCGTCACGGAACATCGGATCGTTTTGCGCGGTGCCCCAACGTTCCAGCACTGCCTGGCGATTAGCCTTGGGCAAGGCGTTGAACATCAGGCTGTAATCATCCAGCGCCAGGCTTTGCTGGCACGGACGCTGATCGAGGGTGTCGAGATCGTTACTGACGCCGCCGAGCAATTGCTGGATCAGTTCGGTGCCGCTGCCCGGCAGTTCGGCCGGCAGCGGGTAACCTTCTTGATGCAGCGCACGCAGGATATTCAGTGCAGCGGCCGGTGTGTCGAGGCCCACGCCGTTGCCGATGCGCCCGTCGCGGGTCGGGTAGTTGGCGAGGATCAGGGCGATGCGTTTTTCGCTGTTCGGCACACGCGCCAGATCGATCCAGCGCCGCGCCAGTTCGGCGACAAAATCCATGCGTTCCGGTTGTGGTCGATAGCACACCACGTCTGACTGACTGCGCTCACTGCGCCACGCCAGGTCCTTGAAGCTGATCGGGCGACTGATGATCCGCCCGTCCAGCTCCGGCAACGCGATGTGCATCGCCAGATCACGCGGGCCAAGGCCTTGCTCGCTGGCACGCCAACCGGGTTCGTTGTCCTGGGCGCAGATGGCCTGGATCACCGGAATGTTGCGTCGAAACGGTCGCAAGTGCGGCGCTTCGGGGCTGGATTGGGCGAAGCCGGTGGTGTTGAGAATCACCGAGGCTTCGACGTCATCCAGCCAGTCCTCGACCACCGAGAGGCAGCCGGGTTCTTTGAGACTGGCCACGGCAATCGGCAAGGGATTCAACCCCGCCGCTTGCAAACGCTGGCAGAAAACATCAATGAAAGCGGTGTTCGCCGCCTGCAAATGCGAGCGGTAAAACAGCACCGCCGCCACCGGTTGATCGGCCTGCCAGTCGGCTTGCCAATCCTGCAGTGCGGCGGGGCTTTTTTGTGGGTGGTAAATCGCTGTGCGCGGCAGGGTTTGTGGTTCGGCCCACTTGTAGTCGCGCTCCAGCCAACGAGTGGCCAGGCAGCGAAACAGATCGAGCGCGTTGGCCATGCCGCCCTGACGCAAGTAATGCCAAAGCCGGTCGCGGTCTTCGACAACCACCGTGCTCAGGTCGCTGAGTTCCGGGTCCGGGCGATCATCGCCGGGCACCAGAATCAGCTGCACGCCGCGCTGTGAGAGCTCGACCAACCGCTCGACGCCGTAACGCCAATACGCAATACCGCCGTGCAGCGAGATCAGAATCACCTTGGCGTGGCGCAGCACTTCGTCGACATACAAATCGACAGAGGCGTGGTTCTGCACCTGCATCGGGTTGGCCAGACGCACGCTCGGGTAATCGTCCGGCAACTGTTGCGCGGCTTCGGCGAGCAGCGCGAGGCTGGAATCGCCGCTGCACAGGATCACCAGCTCGGCAGGGGTTTGTCCAAGGTCGGCAATGTTGTCATCCGAGACGAAACCGCCGGGCTGGGTCCTGAGCAGGTGCATGGGTTAAACGCTGAGCGCGGCGCGCAGTTGCGCTTCGAGTTGCGCGGCGTCGAGCGCCTGGCCGATCAGCACCAGACGCGTGGTGCGCGCTTCGTCGACGCCCCACTGACGGTCGAAATGCTTGTCAAAACGCGTGCCCACGCCCTGGATCAACAGGCGCATCGGCTTGTTCGGGATCGCCGCGAAACCCTTGACCCGCAGGATGCCGTGCTTGACCACCAATTGCGTCAGCGCGTCCATCAGCAGGCTTTCATCGGCTTGTGGCAGCTCGATGGAAATGGAGTCGAACGCGTCGTGATCGTGGTCGTCATGGTCATCGCCGTCGTGGTGATGATCGTGGTGGCTATGACGGCTGTCGATGTGTTCTTCGGAGCCGGCGCCGAGACCGATCAGCACGTCCAGTGGCAGGCGACCGCTGCTGGCTTCGATGACTTTGACGGCGGGCGGCAGTTCTTCGGCGACTTCCAGGCGTACGCGGGCCAGGTCTTCGGCGCTGATCAGGTCGGCCTTGTTGAGAATCACCAGGTCTGCGCTGGCCAGTTGGTCGGCGAACAGCTCGTGCAGCGGCGATTCGTGGTCCAGGTTCGGGTCGAGTTTGCGCTGGGCATCCACTTGGTCCGGGAACGCGGCGAACGTGCCGGCCGCCACGGCCGGGCTGTCGACCACGGTGATCACCGCGTCAACGGTGCAGGCGCTGCGGATTTCCGGCCACTGGAAGGCCTGGACCAAAGGTTTTGGCAGGGCCAGACCCGAAGTTTCGATCAGGATGTGATCGAGGTCGCCGCGACGGGCGACCAGTTCGCGCATCACCGGGAAGAACTCTTCCTGAACGGTGCAGCACAGGCAGCCGTTAGCCAGTTCGTAGACGCGGCCGTTGGCTTCTTCTTCGGTGCAACCGATGGAGCACTGCTTGAGGATTTCGCCGTCGATGCCCAGCTCGCCGAACTCGTTGACGATCACCGCGATGCGGCGGCCTTGTGCGTTATCGAGCATGTGCCGCAGCAAGGTGGTTTTGCCCGAGCCGAGGAAGCCGGTAACGATGGTGACGGGGAGTTTGGCCAGTGTTTTCATCGGATGCCCTTTGGCAAGGTGGCGGGCATGCGGGACGACGACCGCAGCGACAGGAGCGCGGAAGAGTTCGCCACCGGATCACCCCGCCCGGTTGTAGTGAGAATTCGTGTCGAGGCAGGTCTCCTGGCTGACGGTGTGCCTGTCGCGAGACTGGCGTTGGCTGCGCCTTCCCGCGAACCCGTTGGACAGGTTTGCAGTGGCGTGGCAGCGAACATCACCGTTCACAGTTGCGGGGGCAGCCGCGGCATCGACCGCGTTCCCTTCTTAGCTCCGGCAAACGCCGAAGAACCTCGAGTGCGCAAGGCTACGCATGGTGTGGGGGCGGGTCAATGTCTTGTGGTAGCCGCACGGGCCCCTTCGCGGGCAAGTCGGGTCGCCGCATCGCTCGCTCCTACAGAGAAATGCGATCCCCTGTAGGAGCGAGGCTTGCCCGCGAAGGGAGCGACTCGGTTCCGAGTTGAGAACCCTTGCCAATTGACGCCCAACCCCCGCCCATGCTCTCCTACACACCTTGTTACGGGTGCCCTTCACAGGGTGAAACGGGAAACCGGTGATTCATGTGCTTTACTCAAAGCCATGTCAGTCCGGTGCTGCCCCCGCAACGGTAAGCGAGCGAAGCGTCAGATCCACTGTGCCAGCAGTTCGGCATGGGAAGGTGACGCTTGCAGGTTTCGGCTGACGCCAAAGCCCCTCGTGAGCCCGGAGACCGGCCCGCAACACAAAGTGACGATTACGTTCACTGAATAACAAACCCGCGGTGGGCGGGCGCTGTTTGAATCTCTGCGAGCCCGATTCGCAGGGGTCTTCCATGCGCTCTATTCACCCGCTGACAGACCAGAGGGAAGCGCCATGTCGATCATCAGCAGCACCGGCCACACATCCGCCAGCACCACCACGACCACCCTGGCTCAACGCCTGACCGCCGCCGTCTGCGCGTCGATCCTTGGCGCGTGCCTGGTGTATTTCGCCGGTTTCTCGCACATCGAAGCGGTGCACAACGCTGCGCACGATACCCGTCACAGCTCCGCCTTCCCGTGCCATTGAGACCTGCCGACATGATCAAGCGTATTGCGCAAACCGCGGGTTTCACAGGGCTGCTGGCCGCCCTGTTGCTGACCCTGCTGCAAAGCTTCTGGGTCGCTCCGCTGATTCTGCAGGCCGAGACTTACGAAAAATCCGAGCCGGCCGCTGTTGAAGTTCATGAACACGCCGCCGGTACCGCCGCTCACACCCACGATGCAGAAGCCTGGGAGCCGGAAGACGGCTGGCAGCGCGTGCTGTCGACGACTGGCGGCAACCTGGTAGTGGCTGTCGGTTTCGCCCTGATGCTTGCGGGCCTCTACACGCTGCGCTCGCCGACCAAAACCTCGCAGGGCCTGCTCTGGGGCCTGGCCGGTTACGCGACGTTTGTACTGGCACCGACCCTCGGCCTGCCGCCGGAACTGCCGGGCACGGCAGCAGCTGACCTGGCACAACGACAAATCTGGTGGATCGGCACTGCAGCGTCCACCGCCGTCGGCATCGCGCTGATCGCTTTCAGCCGCCACTGGCTGATGAAGCTCCTGGGCGTGGCGATTCTCGCCGTCCCTCACGTGATCGGTGCACCACAACCGGAAGTGCACTCGATGCTCGCGCCGCAAGCCCTGGAAACGCAATTCAAAATCGCTTCGCAGCTGACCAACCTCGGATTCTGGCTGGCCCTGGGCCTGATCAGCGCCTGGTTGTTCCGCCGCAAAAGCGATGGCCAATACCACGCATGAGCGACACCAGCACAGCGCCGACGTTAGTGGTCGGCCTGGGCTGCCAGCGCGGCTGCCCCGTCAGCACGCTTCGGGCGTTACTCGATCAGGCATTACAGGCGCATCAAATCGGACTTCAGCAGATCACGGCGTTGGCCAGCATCGACCTGAAGCGCGACGAACCGGGCCTGATCGAGCTTGCCGCACAACTCGAATTGCCGCTGACGTACTTCAGCAGTGAAGAACTGGCCGGTTATCAACCGCAACTCAGCCACCGTTCGGAAATCGCTTTTGAGCGCACCGGCTGCTACGGCGTAGCAGAAAGCGCCGCCCTCGCCCTGGCCGAACAACTGGCCCAGGCACCGGCAAAACTACTGATCTCGCGACAAAAATACGCCCAGGCCACCCTGGCATTGGCCTGCGCTGCGTAAAATCCTCGATAATCCCCGCCTTCGATCATGAGCAATCTTCATCTGAAGCCTTGCCCAGACCCTTTTTCTGACAGGAAACGACGATGACCGTCTACTTCATTGGCGCAGGTCCCGGCGACCCGGAACTGATCACCGTCAAAGGCCAGCGACTGATTCGCAGTTGCCCGGTGATCATCTACGCCGGCTCCCTGGTGCCTGCCGCGGTACTGGAAGGCCATTGCGCCGAACAGGTGGTCAACAGCGCCGAACTGCACTTGGAACAGATCATCGAGCTGATCAAAACCGCCCATGCCAACGGCCAGGATGTGGCGCGTGTGCATTCCGGCGATCCGAGCCTGTATGGCGCGATTGGCGAGCAGATTCGTTACCTGCGCGAACTCGATATTGCGTTTGAAATCATTCCCGGTGTTACCGCGACGGCGGCGTGCGCGGCGTTGTTGGGCGCGGAGCTGACGTTGCCGGACGTGTCACAGAGCGTGATCCTGACTCGCTACGCCGACAAGACCGCGATGCCGGTCGGTGAAGAACTGGGCAGCCTGGCGCAGCATGGGGCAACCATGGCCATTCATTTGGGGGTGAATCACCTGGAGAAAATCCTGGTTGAATTGCTGCCGCATTACGGCGCGGACTGCCCGATTGCGGTGATTCACCGGGCGACCTGGCCGGATCAGGATTGGGTGGTGGGGACGATTGCGGATATTGCCGGGAAGGTTGAGGCGAAGGGGTTTCGGCGCACGGCGTTGATTCTGGTGGGTCGGGTGTTGGGCAGTGATCATTTCAGTGAGTCGTCGCTGTATCGTGCCGGGCATGCGCATTTGTATCGGCCATAGGCCCCCAATCGCGAGCAGGCTCACTCCCACAGGGGATTTGTGTCCGCCACAAATCCCCTGTGGGAGTGAGCCGGCGCCGGGCGGCGTTCCGACGATGGGGCCCATGAATTTCACCCATAAAAAAACGGCGCTCACGGGGCGCCGTTTTTCATGTCGCAGCGAACACCTTAGTAGTAGGCGTTTTCTTTCTGCGTGTGGTCAGTCACGTCACGAACACCCTTGAGCTCGGGAATGCGCTCGAGCAAGGTGCGCTCGATGCCTTCACGCAGGGTAACGTCTGCCTGGCCGCAGCCCTGGCAACCGCCGCCGAACTTCAGAACGGCGATGCCGTCATCGACCACATCGATCAGGCTGACCTGACCGCCGTGACTCGCGAGCCCCGGGTTGATCTCGGTTTGCAGGTAATAGTTGATGCGCTCGTTGATCGGGCTGTCGGCGTTGACCATCGGGACTTTGGCGTTAGGCGCCTTGATGGTCAGCTGGCCGCCCATGCGGTCGGTGGCGTAGTCGACAACCGCATCGTCCAGGAAAGCTTCGCTGAACGAGTCGATGTAAGCAGTGAAGCTTTTCAGCCCCAGCGCAGTGTCTTCGGGTTTTTCTTCGCCCGGCTTGCAATAAGCAATGCAGGTTTCGGCGTACTGGGTGCCAGGCTGGGTGATGAAGACGCGGATGCCGATGCCCGGGGTGTTCTGCTTGGAGAGCAGATCAGCCAGGTAATCGTGGGCGGCGTCGGTAATGGTAATAGCGGTCATGGAAACTCCTCGCAGGCTTGGGCGCAGTTTACGCCAATCATCGCGCCGCACAAAGTCCTAGTATTTTTGTCGGGAAAGCGCCAGCGCGCCAGGGCCCGGCGATTCGCCGTCAATCCGGGCTTTAAGCCACCGATAGCTGCATTTTGCCACCCATTCATAATTTGCCCACGACCTCAAACCAATGGTCGCGACGCACACGGCGGACACTCCACCGCCCCTGTAGGAGCCGGCTTGCTGGCGATGGCGGCGTCACATTCAACATCAATGTGATTTCAAGGACGCTATCGCCAGCAAGCCGGCTCCTACAGGGGGGGGTCGGCGTCCATAGAGACCGGCACCGGCCCGCTGTCAAAAGATCAAAGATTCTCGTAGCGGTTCATGTCCAGCACGCCCTCTTCCACCGGGTCGGTTTCGTGAACGTACCGGCTCAGGTCATGGAAGTAGAACCAGAATTGCGGATGACTGCGGCGAATCCCCCAGCGTTCGACGATTTTCTCGAAGCGATTGGCATCCTTGGCGTTTTCCATCGCCTCGACAAAGTCCGGCACCTGATCGGCAGGAATGTTGAACATGAAGTTCGGATAGCTGCTGAGCACACCCGGAAAGATCGTGAGCGTGTCTAGCCCCGGCTGATAACGCAGCGACTCACCGAGCAGGAATGCGACGTTGCTGTGCGCGAGGTTGCGCAACAGGCTATAAACCTCGCGTTTGCCGCTCGCGGCTTCGATACGCAGCATCGTCGCTTCCGGCAGTTGATCAATGACCTTCAGCCCGGCGGCGGGCCGTGAGGTCAGGCGACTCAAGGCCTGCTCGGCACTCTGCAAATCCGGGTCGATGTTCGGCCGCGAGCAATAGGCCCCGTCGCAGCGGTTGATCGGATCGGGCTTGGCATTGAGCTCGCCGTAACGGGCCAGCAGTTGCATGGAAAAGTCGCGTTTCGGGTCTTTTTCGTCGAGGTTCAGTGCCGTCGGCTTGTCGTTGTCGATGGCCTCGTAATCCAGCCACATCTTGAATTTGCCGCTGCTCTGGTACCAGTCGTCGAGATAGTCGTCGCGTGAATCGGCGGGCATCAGGCGCAGGAAATTCTGCTCGGCGCCATTACGGATCAGGTCAAAATACAGGCGCGTCTGCGCTTGATGGGAAACGTTGCCGTACACGTCGAAATTGACCGCCAACTGATAATACGTGCGCTCCAGCAACGGGAAATCGAACAGCCACATCGTTTGCGGCACATCGCCGATCAGGCCCTTGTTTACCGAGGCGCTGTCGAAATGCCGGAAGATGGTCAGCAGCGCGTTGTCATTGCCAGCCCATAAAGTCGACCAGCTCGGCGCGGGCGCGTCAGCGTAGTTGTCGCGGCGCAGCACTTCGTACTCGTTACGTTTGTCGCGATAGTCATGCCACAGGCTCAGCACGCTGCCGACATCGTCGTTCTGCCCCGGCATGGCCAGCAACGGCGTGGCCTGGCCGCGGTAGATCGGGTCGATGATGTAGAGATCATGTTCCGGCGCCTGGAACAGCGCCCAGAAGTTGTCGCGAATCACATCCGTGGCGATCTGCCCACGGCACACCGGCCCGCGGATAAACGTGCGCACGAAGTATTCGGCGTTATCGAGCATGAACTGATAGCGCGCCTGCGCCGGAATCGCCTCGAACGTGGCAAACGGATTGGCCCGGCGTTCCGGACCGTAGCCCGGCAAGGCATTGGCCTGCCAGTTGCCGTTGTAGAACAGGCTTTTGACCCGCGCCATCTTCGCCGCACTCAGCGGGTAGGTGATGTGGGTCTTCTGCACGATCACGCCCTGCACCGGCCACAAGCGGTAATACACCTGCGTGCCCGGATCGTCATTCGGGCGGCGGGTGTTGATCAGGTCAATCGGCTGGCCGGTCGGCGTGCGCGAACGCACCCACTGGAAGAAATGCCCCGGCTCACCGTCCTTGAAGTAAATGTGGGCAAGAAACCAGTGCTCGAACAACCAGCGCCCCACCAGACTCTGCCGGGCGCCCGGCGAGTTGAGCAGGTTTTCCCACTGCACCACTTGCAAGGCTTCTTTCGCCGAAGGCACCAGGCTTTGTTCATCGATCGGCGCACCCGAGGCCAGCCAGCGTTGCAGCGTCTGGTACTGCTGATCGGTCAGGCCGGTGACCGCCAGTGGCATGCCTTCCTTCGGATGAGCCCCCGCGTAACCGTCGAACTCGGCCGGCATCGCGCACATGTTTTCACGATTGAGGCCCAGGACGATGTCTTCCGGCAATTTGGCATTGGGCGTCAGCGGCGTTTTGTGACCCAGCTCCAGCATCCGCGCCATCAACGCGGCCTGGCTGCCCTGGGCGTCAAGTACGGGGTAGAAGCCTTTTTGCTGCCAGGCATGCTTGCCGAAGGCGTCATAAAACAGCCGCGTCGGTGCGGCCGCCTGGCTGCGTTCGCCGTCGTAGACCGGGACTTTCGACGCACCGCGCGCCGCGCCTTCGCCGCTGCCCAGGTTGAGCTGACAGGCGGCGTCATTGCAGGCATGGCAGGCCACGCACTTTTCGGTGAAGATCGGTTGGATGTCGCGGGTGTAGGAAATGGCAGCGGAAGACGCCAGACCCTGCGCCACGGCGCCCCAGCTTAAGAACAGCAATACGCTGCTGATGACGACGCGATACGACATGTCCCTGTTTCCGATCCTTGAAAAAACGCAGCGATTCTACCGGGACAGCGCGCCGACCAACATGAGCGATATTCATGCAATTCCCCGACATGCTCTAAAACCGCACAGGTTTGCTATGATCCCGCCCCTTCGTCATGGTCTTTCCGAGTAGTCCCAATGTCCGATCGCAGTGTTCGCCTTCAAGCCCTCAAGCACGCCCTCAAAGAGCGCATTCTGATTCTCGATGGCGGCATGGGCACGATGATCCAGAGCTACAAGCTCGAGGAACAGGATTACCGTGGTAAACGCTTTGCCGACTGGCCAAGCGATGTCAAAGGCAACAACGACCTGTTGGTGCTGACGCGCCCGGACGTGATCGGTGGCATCGAAAAAGCCTACCTGGATGCCGGCGCTGACATTCTGGAAACCAACACCTTCAACGCCACGCGGATTTCCATGGCCGACTACGGCATGGAAGAACTGGCCTACGAACTGAACGTAGAAGGCGCTCGCCTGGCCCGCAAGATCGCCGATGCGAAGACCCTCGAGAACCCGGACAAGCCGCGCTTCGTCGCCGGCGTGCTCGGCCCGACCAGCCGCACCTGCTCGCTGTCCCCGGACGTGAACAACCCCGGCTATCGCAACGTGACCTTCGATGAACTGGTGGAAAACTACACCGAGGCCACCAAAGGCCTGATCGAAGGCGGCGCCGACCTGATCCTGATCGAAACCATTTTCGACACCCTGAACGCCAAAGCCGCGATCTTCGCCGTGCAAGGGGTGTTCGAAGAGTTGGGCATCGAACTGCCGATCATGATTTCCGGCACCATCACCGACGCCTCCGGCCGTACCCTTTCCGGCCAGACTACCGAAGCGTTCTGGAACTCCGTGGCCCACGCCAAACCGATTTCGGTCGGCCTGAACTGCGCCCTCGGCGCCAGCGAACTGCGTCCGTACCTGGAAGAGCTGTCGAACAAGGCCGGCACCCACGTTTCGGCGCACCCGAACGCCGGCCTGCCGAACGAATTCGGCGAGTACGACGAACTGCCGTCGCAAACCGCCAAGGTCATCGAAGAATTCGCCCAAAGCGGCTTCCTCAACATCGTCGGTGGTTGCTGCGGCACCACGCCGGGCCATATCGAAGCCATCGCCAAAGCCGTGGCCGGTTATGCACCGCGTGAAATCCCGGACATTGCGAAGGCCTGCCGCCTCTCCGGCCTGGAGCCGTTCACCATCGATCGCAGCTCGTTGTTCGTCAACGTCGGCGAGCGCACCAACATCACCGGTTCGGCCAAATTCGCCCGCCTGATCCGTGAAGACAATTACACCGAAGCCCTGGAAGTCGCCCTGCAGCAGGTCGAAGCCGGCGCCCAGGTGATCGACATCAACATGGACGAAGGGATGCTCGATTCGAAGAAGGCCATGGTGACCTTCCTCAATCTGATTGCCGGCGAACCGGACATCTCCCGCGTGCCGATCATGATCGACTCCTCGAAGTGGGAAGTGATCGAAGCCGGCCTGAAATGCATCCAGGGCAAGGGCATCGTCAACTCGATCAGCATGAAAGAAGGCGTCGAGCAGTTCATCCATCACGCCAAGCTGTGCAAGCGCTACGGCGCTGCAGTCGTCGTGATGGCGTTCGACGAAGCTGGCCAGGCCGACACCGAAGCGCGCAAGAAAGAGATCTGCAAACGCTCCTACGACATTCTGGTCAACGAAGTCGGCTTCCCGCCGGAAGACATCATCTTCGACCCGAACATCTTCGCCGTGGCCACCGGTATCGAAGAACACAACAACTACGCTGTGGACTTCATCAACGCCTGTGCCTACATCCGTGACGAACTGCCGTACGCCCTGACTTCGGGCGGCGTGTCGAACGTGTCGTTCTCGTTCCGTGGCAACAACCCGGTGCGCGAGGCGATTCACTCGGTGTTCCTGCTGTACGCGATCCGCAACGGCCTGACCATGGGCATCGTCAACGCCGGCCAACTGGAGATCTACGACCAGATCCCGGTGGAATTGCGCGACGCCGTCGAAGACGTGATCCTCAACCGCACCCCGGAAGGCACCGACGCCCTCCTCGCCATCGCCGACAAGTACAAGGGCGACGGCAGCGTCAAGGAAGCCGAGACCGAAGAGTGGCGCGGCTGGGAGGTCAACAAACGTCTTGAGCACGCACTGGTCAAGGGCATCACCACGCACATCGTCGAAGACACCGAAGAATCGCGTCAGTCGTTCGCCCGCCCGATCGAAGTGATCGAAGGCCCGCTGATGTCCGGCATGAACATCGTCGGCGACCTGTTCGGCGCCGGCAAAATGTTCCTGCCGCAGGTGGTGAAATCCGCCCGCGTAATGAAGCAGGCCGTGGCCCACTTGATCCCGTTCATCGAACTGGAAAAAGGCGACAAGCCAGAAGCCAAGGGCAAGATCCTGATGGCAACGGTGAAAGGCGACGTGCACGACATCGGCAAGAACATTGTCGGCGTGGTGCTCGGCTGTAACGGCTACGACATCGTCGACCTCGGCGTGATGGTGCCGGCCGAGAAGATCCTGCAAGTGGCCAAAGAGCAGAAGTGCGACATCATCGGCCTGTCCGGCCTGATCACGCCGTCGCTGGATGAAATGGTCCACGTCGCCCGCGAAATGCAGCGCCAGGATTTCCACCTGCCGTTGATGATCGGCGGCGCGACCACCTCCAAGGCACACACGGCGGTGAAGATCGAGCCCAAGTACAGCAACGACGCAGTGATCTACGTGACCGACGCTTCCCGCGCCGTGGGCGTGGCGACGCAGTTGCTGTCCAAGGAATTGAAGGCCGGTTTCGTCGAGAAGACCCGCCTGGAATACATCGACGTTCGCGAACGCACTGCCAACCGCAGCGCCCGCACCGAACGCCTGAGCTATCCGGCGGCCATCGCCAAGAAGCCGCAGTTCGACTGGAGCACCTACGCGCCGGTCAAACCGACGTTCACCGGATCCAAAGTGCTGGACAACATCGACCTCAAAGTCCTGGCCGAATACATCGACTGGACGCCGTTCTTCATCTCCTGGGACCTGGCCGGCAAGTTCCCGCGCATCCTCACGGACGAAGTGGTCGGTGAAGCCGCCACCGCGCTGTACGCCGATGCCCAGGAAATGCTTGCCAAACTGATCGACGAGAAACTGATCAGCGCCCGCGCAGTGTTCGGCTTCTGGCCAGCCAATCAGGTGCGTGACGACGACATCGAAGTCTACGGCGATGACGGCAAGCCCCTGGCCAAGCTGCATCATCTGCGCCAGCAGATCATCAAGACCGACGGCAAGCCGAACTTCTCCCTGGCCGACTTCGTTGCACCGAAGGACAGCGAAATCACCGACTACGTGGGTGGCTTCATCACCACCGCCGGCATCGGCGCCGAGGAAGTGGCCAAGGCGTATCAGGACGCCGGCGACGATTACAACTCGATCATGGTCAAGGCCCTGGCCGACCGTCTGGCCGAGGCGTGCGCCGAATGGCTGCACCAGCAGGTTCGTAAGGATTACTGGGGTTATGCCAAGGACGAGACGCTGGACAACGAGGCGCTGATCAAAGAGCAATACACCGGCATCCGCCCTGCTCCGGGCTACCCGGCATGCCCCGATCACACAGAGAAAAGCACGCTTTTTGCCTTGCTTGACCCTGAAGCGAGCGAAATGAAAGCGGGCCGCAGCGGCGTGTTCCTCACCGAACACTACGCGATGTTCCCGGCGGCGGCGGTCAGCGGCTGGTACTTCGCTCACCCGCAGGCGCAGTACTTCGCAGTGGGCAAGATCGACAAGGATCAGGTGCAGAGCTACACCTCGCGTAAAGGTCAGGAGTTGAGCGTGACCGAACGCTGGTTGGCGCCGAACCTGGGTTACGACAACTGATCCAGTGAGCTCTGGAGTCGACCCTGTCGACTCCAGAGTGTTGCCGATCGAGGATCAGGTCATCGCGGCCTGCTCGGCCAGTTCACGGGACGTGAGTTCGCTCAGCAGGTTCTTGCGGTCGACAAGGTTGTCCGATTCCAGCGCCTTCAGCTCCTGAAAGTATGCCTTGTTGAATTCGGCGTACCTGTCTTCAAGGTCCGTGCACTTTGCCTGGAATTGCTGTTGCAGCCGGGTGAATTCAGCCGGGTACTTTTCTTCCAGATAGTCTCTCCAGTATTTGCGCGCAATCAGTTGGTCGTTGAACAACGTTGTCTGCTCCTGGGCAATGATGCTGGCATAGGCTTGGTCCAGATCCGCAGCCGCCACTCGCGCCATGTTGGCAAAGTGCATGCTTTTGGGTTGATCGGGAAGATCCAGGCGTTGTGCCAGGCCGATGCGATAGGCCAGGCGAACTTCCGCCTCATCAATCCCCGGATGAGCAGCGATTTTGGTACTGGCGACCTCTTCCACCTGCGACAGGCGAAACAGCCGCCTGGACAGTTTGAGCAGCTCGCGACCTTTATGCTCAGGAGCAATGGACTTCAAAGCCTCGTACTCGAACACCTCAACTTCCAGCTCGTTGAACAAAAGGATTCGGCCGTCGCCGCAGGTCGCCCTGTACCTTAGCGCTTTTGCCAGGCCCATCAGGCGCTCCCTCAGCCGCTCGTCAGCAAAAGCCGACGCAATGACGCGCCAGACCCGCCGGGTCAGACCGAGTCGATCCACGCTAAAATCCCGGGTATGGCGCAGCTGCGACAGGATGTAGGAAAAATCATGGGTGGTATCCTGTTCCATCATGGCGTTCCACATGGCGTGCTTTTCCGAGTCCGCCGCAACGCCACTGAACCACCGTTCTTTCTGGGCGGCGTCTGACTCTTGTTCAGGATGCACATCGGCCTCGTCAGACTCCGACGATTCCCCATCGCCAAATCCCGCCATCTGTTCATCGATATCCATGTCAGTGAAACCTAACCCTCGCCCGGTTTCCTGCAAGTATCCCTGCAAACGGATGAACTCATCGGGCTCCAACAGGTTATCGAACAGGTTGGTGCCGGCCATCAGATTCGCGTGTTGCGGTGCAAATGCTGCTTGAGGGATGGTCGATATCCGGTTGTTTCTAAGGTCTAAAGTGGTCAGTTCGGGTGCCTGCAGTACCCCCGTCGGCCAATCGCCCAAGGTGTTGCCACGCAGATCCAGACCTTGCAGCTGGTCGAGACCGGTCATGTCAAATTCGCTCAGGTAATTTTCGCCCAGGCTCAGCCATTGCAGGCGCGGCAACGCACGCAATTGGCGCTGTAAAGGCTCGTTGGTGCGAATGTCCACGAAAGTGGCGTTCAGGCGGGTCAGATCCTGGCACTGGGTCACAGCCTCGGGCAAGTTGCCCAAGTCGTTCTGGTTGAGCGTCAGGCTGCGCAAGCGTGGAAAAGAACGCAGGAACCCTTCGGAATTCGCCGATAGCCCGACGCCAGTGAGGTCGAGTTCCACAACATGATTGAAAATGAACGGCATGGTGGGCGGATCACCGATGATCAGGCCGGTAAAATCGAGCGTCCCCTCCACTCCGGGCGCGTCGGTTAGCGTGAGACGCCAGCTTTCCAGCAATCGGTCAGCTGCCCGACGACGGTCCACAGCGTTCAGCCATGCGTTACGCAGGCGTGAAGCCGGTACTGCGATCCATTCATTTAAACGACCGATCAGTTGGGTCTGCTGCTGCTCCCATTGCACCAGCCGCGCATCAATCTCCGTCAACGCCAGGCCTCGGGCCAGCCATGCATTGATTCGCTCAGCGACTTCGGCCTCGCCCAGTTGCGGATCAAGGCGCTGCAACCGGGCGTCAAAAGTCTGCGGCAAAGTAATGTCATTTGGCGCAAGATTCTGCGGCAATAGAAGATCCGGCTGCTCCCACACTTCGACCGGGAAAAATTCAGGATCTCCGCCTGTGCGACCTGCCGCCAGATGCGCCCGGGTGATGCCCATCGGCGTCGGGAGCACCGCGCGCTCACCGAAGGCGCGCACTGCCGCCAGGCTTTGCGGGCTCAATCGGCAACCTTGCAGCAGGGTCCCCCTCAGCAGTCGATCATGACCGGTCAACGCCTCTGTCGGGATATCGGTGATGGCGCTGTTATTGAGGGCCAGAAGACGTAGTCGGGGTAACGAAAGCGCACCCTCTGGCCAGCGAGTGATGCCTGTACTCCCCAGGTCCAGACTCTGCAGATTCCTCAACGCACTGACGTCCAGTGTGCCTACCCGGTTTAACGACAGGCTCAGCGTTTGCAAAGAGGTCAGGCGATTGATCCGGGCCTGAGACGTCGCCGTGATGGTCAACTCATTGAACGAAAGGTTGAGCTCGGTCAGTTCGGTCAATGCTTCGAGCGCCTGGGGCAGTTCGGTCAAGCGGTTATTGCTGAGTTCAAGGGTGCGCAGTTGCGGAAAGGCTCGCACGAAGTCATTGACCTGGGCGGTCGTCAGACTGCAGGCGGCCAGGTTCAGGCGACGAATATGAGCAAACACCATATCGCCCAGTGCAGGCAGATCACCGATAGGTCCCATTCTTGTCAGGTCGAGCCACTCGTTGACGAGGCCGGGAGATGTCGACGATGGTCCCGCCACCGGTTCGCCTGGCGCATATTGGGCACGCAAGCCGTTACGTGCACATTCACGAACCCTGTTGGCAATCTCCTGGCGACGATAAGTCGGGACCTCTTGCCCCTCAACCCTGACAGGGGTGTCCTGCCACGTATTCAACGCCAGATCCAATGTCCTGCGCTGTTGGTGCAGGGCGTCGACCCGTTCGAGCAGTGCCGTGCCCGTGACACCGTCGGCATTGAACCGCGCCAACGCGTCGTTAGCGAAGGAAACATCCATGGGCACCAGCGAGGCAAGTTGACCACGACAGTAATCCGTGACCATCTGTGATTCATCCACCAGATGCGCCGGATTGTCGTGCACGTAATTGTAGGCCTTGCGCCACGCCTGAGGCTCCAGGGCTCCCCACTTTAACCTCAAGCCACGCCAAAGCGCTTCATGCCCGGTATAGAGTTCGGCGGGCAGGTCCGGAATCGCCATAAAGTGCGAGTCCAGGGTTTGGAGCGCCGGCAGATCCAGCACCCCTGTCGGCCAACGGCCGGGTTGACCGGGTTGGCCGACCAACTTCAGGGAACGCAGGCGCGTCAACTTGCTGAAGTCCATCAAGCCCGCGTCCCCCGTCAGAGACAGGGCCTCAAGCTGTGTCATGCCCTCCAGTGCGCGCAGGAATTGGGGCGCATACGCCTGCCCATAGGTTTCAAGACGCAGCTCAGTCACCGTGGTCCATTCAGACAGTTTCCCCGCCAGGGCGTCTATATCCTGCCCTTCAACGAGAATGTCGAGCTTCTTGACCTGCGCAAACCTTGCCAGCAGTGCTGGAGGGGTGTCGGTGGTGAGCTGGCCACTTTTGAGCCGCAAGCTTTTCACATGACTGAAGTCGGCGTCCCACTCGGGTAATGCATCTCCCCCCCTCAAGTCCAGTTCAAATTCAGGTTCAAGCCCTCGATAGAGCCCATTGCGCCAGCACTGCATCACTCTTTCAGCCTGAATCCGGCGCGCGATTTGCCTGGCGCCGGTCCCGATCCAATTGCTTAGCTGGCGGGACAGTCCTTGGAATTCCCGCATACGGTTATTCAGCAGGTTGAAAACCTGCTGATGGCTGTCCCCAGCGCTCAGGCGGCTGCTGATGAACTGATTGGCTTGTTCATCGGAAATGTTCGGGTAGAGCACTCGTACGCGGGTAACCAATCTGGCATCGGACACGTCAGGGAAACCGGCCCCGCGACCGCTGGCCAGGTAGCCGAGTTGGCCTGAAGGCAGGCGCAGGGACGGCGCCGGCCCGTCGATGGGACGTTGGTTGAGCACGCGCGCCATCTCCTCGCGGTGGGAGCTGGCATAGTTGGCCAATTCCTTCCGCAAGGTCTGGCCCTGATGACCTTGCAGGTTATCCCGGGAAGCCTGGGGCAGGACCTCCACCAGCGATTCGAAAAGATTGCGCCCATGGGCAGGAATGCTATTCAGTGCCACGCCCTGTGCATTGAATGCCCGGTAAGTACCCTGGCTTTCTACCAGATAGAAACCGGGCCTCGCGGTTGCGCCGCCGACGCTGTCCAACAGCGGCCCCCTAATGAACCCGGCGCGCACTTCCACGCGCATCTGCGCGGACCAGCCGGGCACGTATTGCAGGTTGTGCAATGCCAAACGGTCACTGGCCAGCGAGGCCATGCTGTCCAGGCGTAAGCCACACAGAGCACGATTAAGGGCAGCTTGCTGAAGATGCAGGCGAATTGCCTTGGCCTGGCGCAAGGACATTTTGCCGCTACTGCGCAACCGGGCCAAATCGCTGGCACGGGAGCCATTGAGCACGTCCTGGGCGGCCTCGGTCGACAGCGTTGGAAAACTGCGCTGCAGGCGCTGGATATCGGGATTGGATGTCGATTCCGGCGTGTGCAGACGATTGAACATTGACTGTCTGCGATTCAGCGCCTGATCGGCAAGCCGGTCCCTGAACATCTGTACCCGGTCCGCACCGGGTCCCGCGCCGTGAGCACCCAGCAGTTGAATTTTTTGCGGTTCGTCGAGCGCCGTCAGCACGATCTCCGGCAGCTTGCCGGCGCGGACTTCGGCTTGAGTGATCTTGATCGTTGGCCGGGTACTGTGCTCCCCCGCCTGCGCAGCGTAGCGCCGGGAAGTGCCCCAGTATTCGGTTCCCTCGAACACTTCCACTACTTCTTCAACTGGCCAGTTGGGCAGCTCGAGGGCCAATGGCACCGTAACCTCGGAGGTTGCATTCAGGCGGGTGCCACGACGCAGGTCCAGGATGAACTCATCCACCTGCCGATCGGCGCTGAACGCCGCTATAGACTCCGCCAGGCGCGGCGGCGGTGGCTGATGATCGATGTGCATCTGGCGCAAGCCATCGTCACTGACTCCGCTGACCTCGGCGATCTGCTGCAACTGCGCATCGGAGAAGGCGTCCATCTGCGAGCCGATGCGCCGCAACAGTGTCAGGCGGTCCCACTCCAGTGGTCGCTCATCAAGGTGGCGCCAGGCGCCGAGCTGGTTGTGCTGCAAGATCGGCTCAAAGGCTTCAGGGTCGGTGGGGTGCTTGATACGCCATTGTTTGAGTGACGGGTCGTAGGTCTGCTCGTAGGCATTGCCCTCGAGCTTGATGCAGGTCTTGCCCCCCACCTCATATTGCCCCAGTGCGTTTGGCGTCACGCCTTCGAGTGAAACGCTGCTTTTGTACGCCACCAGGTCGGGGTTCCATAGCCGCGGTTCGCCGAACGGCGTGGTGACTTTGCGCATGCCATCGATGAAGCGCGAAGCCGTTATCGGTGGTGCCTTGCTGGCCACTGCGCCCAGCACTGCCATGAAGGCCACGTTCTGCATGACCGACGTGAGATGCCCCCAGGCCTCTTCGGCATCGCCCTCCTTCCAGGCTTCCACGCCCTGATACACCTCACGGCCCAGTTGCACCGCGGTCACCAGCAGCATCACTTCGCCGAGTCCTGGGACGAAGAACGCGCCAACGTTGAGTATGTTCAAGCCCCATCCAGCCAAGTGTTCGAGGCGCTCGACCCAGGCCTGGTGATCAACGGCGGCAGTAGGAATAGCCAAGAGTCTGGCGTTGGATTTGATCCTGGCCAGGTGGGCCTCGTAGCGCGCGCCGAATACTTCGGCGTCGATGAAGGCTTCACTCAGGGCCACATTGACGTCATCGTTCCAGACCTCCTCATACATGCCATTGCGGTAGGCCTCCGGATTATAAGGCGGGCCCGGCCAGACCCGATTCGGATTCCATCGGTGGGTTTTGAGCTGGGCGTTGAGCCTGCGGAAAAACCTCGGCGACTCGTCCTGGGGCAGCAATCCGGCGATAAAGCGCTGAAAGCTTCGCGAACGCAGTCGGACGGCAAAGTCTTTGGCAAATGCGGCCAGCGACGTGAACTCCTTGATCGGGTGCCTCGTGTCACCCGGGATGTAGACGATGATTCGCGCATGGGTGTCGATTGCCATACTCCAGACGGGTACCGGCAGGAATGCCTCGGCGATGTCCTCCAGGGTCGAGGTGGGTTTTCGGGACACAGGGCCAATGATCAACACATCGCTGAACTGCGAGCCCAGTGCCGTCAATTGGCTAAACGCCACCTCCCGGCCATCGATTTTGGGTTGCGGGCTACCGTCGAGCACCGCCAGCAAGGTCGCATACGCCGATTCACTGACGTCCGACCTCATTCGCGCGATGTGTACTTGCAGGCGCATCAGGTCTTTGTTGGCCGTGATCGTCTGCTCACGCACGATAGCGCTGGTACCCGGCGCATCGAACACAGTGCTCAGGTGAGCCTGATACTGCTGGCCCAGGTCCAGTTGCCGGCACAGTCTGGCGAACTCCGCAGGCTTGATCGATAGCTTGTCGTGGATCTTGTAGCGCGTACTCCAGAACGGGTAGCGCTCTCGCGGATCGTAAAGTTCATTCTGCAGTGCCCCGACGGGGGCCAGCGCACTGGTCTCCTGCAGGGCGACTTCATCAAAGGGCTCATCGTCCTCGAAATTGCGCAACGCGGCCTGAAGCAGTGTCTGCTCTTCGGCCCGGTTGGGCGCTCGCAGGTGATACAGCATGGTTTTGGTCACATCGGGAGACTGGCCAAAGGTCTTGTTCATCGCCTCTGCCAGCAACGGCGTGGCAAATTCGGTGATGCCCTTGAAGTCTTTGAGGGTCTTGGCCAGTGCCTGGGTCGAGTTGTTGCTACGCACCTGACTGTCGTACAGCGCCAGGCGCAGTGCAGGCGACGCCTCGGCGTATAGACGCGGATAGTTCCTGGCAAATTCCTCGGCCGGATCCCTGGCCCGGGTGAGGTTGTCGATATGTGAGGGTGCGAGGTGTCGAGTCCAGTCGGGCAGGCGTTTCTTGATAAACGGAACATGAAACCCATGGTCCATGGGCGGGGAAAGCTCGGGCATGACGTGCATCCTGATCACTGTGGTTGAAGCATCAGGAAATCACGGCCATCCAGCGCCATGGCGGTACATATTTATAGAAGACAGCAGGGCTGTTGGTACTGCAGTCAGAGGCAGACTTCGCAAAAGCCCGCCTCATTCACCCTCACGGTTGTTTGACTATGCTTACAGTTCAAAAATGCATGACGAGGGGTTTATGGACGATCCAGCCGACAACAAGCCGCCAACCTTCTGGCAAATGCTGCACAGCGTCATGGCGGCGGCGTTCGGGGTGCAAAGCGGGAAGAACCGCGCGCGGGATTTCACTCACGGCAAGCCGAGTCATTTCGTGATTCTGGGGATTCTGTTCACAGCGGTGTTTGCGTTGACGCTCTATGGCATCGTGCAACTGGTGATCATGCTGGCCGGGGTTTAGCGCATCAGGGTTTGCAGGCTGAACGGATAGCGATAGGACACAGGCCGGCCCTTGGCCGACATTCGGCGGAAGTTCACGCCGTAGTCCGGCGACTCACCCATGGCCAGCATTCGCCTGGCGGTTGCCCTGTCGACCAGTTGCAGCAGCGGGATCTGGCGGTCACGGCCGCCGTACTGGCTGATGTCCACGCCACGATCAAGGTCATGCACCTGCACCAGCGCCCAACCGCCCAAAGTGAAATGCCCGCCCAACAATACGCTCAACTTTCCATCGACCTTCGCCTGCAACGCGGCCGTCGAGGTATTGACCGCGCTGAACAATGCGTCCTTTCCGGGCACACCGCCCGTCTCCGAATACGCCTGCATGGCGCCAAACGCCATTTCGTCATTGGCTGACCACACCAGCGAGACTTTCGGGTAGCGCCGGAACAGCAACTTTGCCTGTTCATACGCACGTTCGCGGGTCCAACCGCTGTAAACCAGTTGCCGCAAATGCACTTGCGGGTGTTCGGCCAGCGCTCGCATCATGCCTTGCTCACGCAGTTGCGCCGACGGCGTGATCTTCAGGCCGGAGAACGCCAGCAACTCGATCACCTGACCAGGCGCCACGGGCGGATGCTGGCGAATCAGCTCCTTGGCCATCAGGTAACCGCCCTCCTCGTCGTTGGGCACCAGGCTGCCCAGTCGATCAGGGCGCTCACCCAGCAGGTTCATTTGGTTGGCCGTCAGCGACGCGTTGACCATAAACAGTTTCACGCCGCTGCCTTGCGCCAGGCGCAACACTTGCGGGGCAATGTACTGTTCGTTGGCGAAGATCAGATAGTCCGGACGATCGGGACCTTGCAGTGCACGGCGCGCTTGCGCCAGCGTGAGTTCCGGCATGCGTCGGGAATAGAGAATCCGCAGGTCGATACCCAGGTCCGTGGCGGCCGCCTGCATGAATTGCGAATAGCTGACCCAGAAGGCTTCGTCAGTTTCCCCGGGATTCAGGAACAACACCGATTCCGCTCGCGCAGCAGGGCCGTAAACCGTGCCGAGCAGCAACAGAAAGGTGTAGAAAAACTTCAACATTGATCGTCCGAGCCCCCGGAAATTCGCCGCGCATTATAGCCAGCGGACACCCGTAAAACGGCGTTTATTGCAGTTTTTGTCCGACAATTGTCGGGACCAGGCCCGGACGGGGTCGGTTATTGATGGCTGACCCAGAATACCGCTGTCCCCACGACCAGAATGATCAGAAACAGAATGGCCCAAGCATCGACCGTACTGTCAGGCTTTGTAGCTTTGGTAGGGTTGCTCATTGCATCGCCTCTTGTCGGTTTTATCGGTGATTGCATAAAGACTCGACCACAGTTAAGACGATGATTGTCCACACCACAAATACGGGTTTAGTAATAACGATTCTCGTTAGTCGATTTGGTTCTTTACATATACTCAAACATCACTTTTGCGCATAACTCCAAACTGGTATCTTGCCCCGGCTCCGTTGGGAGTGCGCGGCCGTGCGCGCAGAATTGCCGAGGCAGTATCGGAGACTTTCCAGGCGAAAAACGCAACTGGATCCGACCGGCCCAAGCCTGAGAACAGGACTTATATGTACGTATACGACGAGTACGATCAGCGGATCATCGAGGACCGCGTCAAGCAGTTCCGTGATCAGACCCGACGCTATCTGGCAGGCGAGCTGAGCGAAGAAGAATTCCGCCCTCTGCGTCTGCAAAACGGGCTTTACATCCAACGCTTCGCGCCGATGTTGCGAGTGGCGGTGCCTTACGGCCAGCTGACTTCGCGCCAGACGCGAATGATGGCGAAAATTGCCCGCGACTATGACAAGGGCTACGCCCACATCAGCACCCGCCAGAACGTGCAGTTCAACTGGCCGGCGCTGGAAGACATCCCGGACATCCTTGCCGAACTGGCGACCGTGCAGATGCACGCGATCCAGACCAGCGGCAACTGCCTGCGCAACGTCACCACCGACCAGTTCGCCGGTGTCGCTGCCGACGAGCTGATCGATCCGCGCCCATGGTGCGAGATCGTCCGCCAGTGGACTACGTTCCACCCGGAATTCGCTTACCTGCCGCGCAAGTTCAAGATCGCCATCAACGGTTCGACTTCCGACCGTGCGGCCATCGAAGTCCACGACATCGGCCTTGAGCCGGTGCACAACGCCGCTGGCGAACTGGGTTTCCGTGTGCTGGTCGGTGGCGGCCTCGGTCGTACGCCGGTGGTCGGAGCGTTCATCAATGAATTCCTGCCGTGGCAAGACCTGTTGAGCTACCTCGACGCCATCCTGCGCGTGTACAACCGCTATGGCCGTCGTGACAACAAGTACAAGGCGCGGATCAAGATTCTGGTCAAGGCCCTGACGCCTGAAGTCTTCGCGCAGAAAGTCGACGCGGAAATGGAACACCTTCGCGGTGGCCAGACCACGCTGACCGAAGCCGAAGTGCATCGCGTCGCCAAACACTTCGTCGACCCGGACTACAAGGCGCTGGACAACCAGACCGCCGAACTGGCCGAACTCGACAAGCAACACCCGGGCTTCGCCCGCTGGCGTACCCGCAACACCCTGGCGCACAAAAAGCCGGGCTATGTTGCCGTGACCCTGTCCCTGAAGCCGACCGGCGTTGCGCCGGGCGACATCACCGACAAGCAGCTCGACGCCGTGGCCGACCTGGCCGATCGCTACAGCTTCGGTCAGCTGCGTACGTCCCACGAGCAGAACATCATTCTGGCCGACGTCGAACAGTCCCAACTGTTCGCGATGTGGGGCGAATTGCGCGAGCAAGGTTTCGCCACGCCGAACATCGGTTTGCTGACCGACATCATCTGCTGCCCTGGCGGCGATTTCTGCTCGTTGGCCAACGCCAAGTCGATCCCGATCGCCGAGTCGATCCAGCGCCGTTTCGACGACCTGGATTACCTGTTCGACATCGGTGAACTGGACCTGAACATCTCCGGCTGCATGAACGCCTGTGGTCACCACCACGTCGGCCACATCGGCATTCTCGGGGTGGACAAGAAAGGCGAAGAGTTCTACCAGGTATCCCTCGGCGGCAGCGCCAGCCGTGATGCGAGCCTGGGCAAGATCCTCGGCCCGTCCTTTGCCCAGGAAGCCATGCCAGACGTGATCGAGAAGCTGATCGACGTGTACATCGAACAACGTACCGAAGACGAGCGTTTCATCGACACCTATCAGCGTATTGGCATCGACCTCTTCAAGGAACGCGTCTATGCAGCGAATAATTAAGAACAACGAAGTCGTCGACGAAACCTGGCACTTGCTGCCCAAGGATTTCAGTATCGACGAGATCACCAACTGCGACGACTACATCGTCCCGCTGCAGCTGTGGCGCGAACACAGCCGTATGCTCAAGGCCCGCGATGGCGGCCTGGGTGTGTGGCTGGATGCCGATGAAGAAGCCGAAGAAATCGGTGAAGACGTGGCGAGTTTCCAGGTCATTGCCTTGAACTTCCCGGCCTTCACCGATGGCCGCAACTACTCCAACGCCCGCCTCCTGCGTGACCGTTACGGTTTCAAAGGCGAACTGCGGGCGATCGGCGATGTGCTGCGCGACCAGTTGTTCTACATGCATCGCTGCGGTTTCGATGCGTTTGCAGTGCGTCCCGATAAAGACCCGTACGAAGCCCTGGAAGGTCTCAAGGACTTCTCGGTGACCTACCAGGCCGCCACCGACGAACCGCTGCCGCTGTTCCGTCGCCGCTGACGTTTAAAGCCTTGGCCCCGGACGGGGTCAAGGCTTTGTTGGCGTTCCTATCGCAGGATCGGTATCGGTTGTCCCAAGGTCATCCAGTCCCGGTATAGCTGCATACGGTTTTCCAGCACCGCGAAAACCGCAAGAGGGTTGTCGAAAGCTCCCTCCGGCATAGGTGTATTCCTGCTCAATCGCCCCCACAACTGGTCCGAAGCGTCTGCTTCCGTCAACAGTCGCCATACCCGTGCCTGAAGGTCCAGATAGTTGACCTGGAAATCCGGGGTGAGCGTCAATGTGTTCATGGTCCCTAAAAACCGCCCACCACCTGGCTTGAGCGCCAGTCGCTGCCAGATTTGCAGCCGGGCATCGCGCAGCCCTGCTTCAGCCCCGTTCAACCAGGCCACCGGATTCCCATAGTCAGGCCCCGCCGCACCCAACCACAAGTTGATCCCCGTTTGTTCTCGATGCGTAATCAGACGGCGCAACGTGTCTTCGTCGGTCAACGGGTTGTTCCACAGCAGCACTCGATCCCTGGCGATGGCCTGGTTCAGCACCGCCTGGGGGACCCGCGTGATCTGGTTATCACGCAAATCAAGGGAGGTCAGGTACGGCTCATGCTTGATCCCGACCGGGCATCGACTTATTCCGGTATTCCTCAGGTTGAGCTTACGCAGGTTGTTCAAGCCGAGCAGCATCGGCGGTACGCCCAACGGGTTGTCGCTCAGGTCGAGGCTTTGCAGGCGGGTCAGGTCGGTCAGTTGTGAAGCGGCGCGCTCAGTGAATACCAGTTGGGTGGCGCGCAGATTGAGTGAGGACAGATGTCTCAGCCCGCAGAGCGCAGGCGGTAAGGCACACCCCTCGTGGCCGTCCTCGGAGAAATGACGCAAGTCGACGTTTTCCAGATTCAACGTTTCAAGATTCGGGAAGCTTTCGAGAAAGCCGTTCAAACTGCCCTCCTCGGTCAGATGGAAGCCTTGCATCGACAATTCGAGCACATCGTCCAACCGGACACTCAAGGTGGGCAATCGGTGATAGTTCTCGAAGGCAAGATCGAGCCTGACACCGCGCACTTGCTCGCCTGAGTACAGGCGATTTAGCGGTGGCCCGCGTTTTTGCCAAATAGCGACAAGCTCTACGGCAAGCTCAGTCCTGATCGCTCGCTCCTCATTCAAGCCCGTTTGCAGGACATGCGCATTGTGCACGGCGATTTGTGCATGGCTCATACCCGCAGCGGCTTCGTCGCCCATGGCCAGCAAGGGAAGTTCGATGTCGGCAATGTCTAGCGCGGCTTGATCGACCCAGTCAAACAACTCGGTGTTGAGTTGCCGCAACTGCAGATTCAGCCCGTCGATGTGCGCCTGTACGGATACACCCGCACGCTGTATGACCTGATCCGCGTCAGCGTCGGTGAAGTCCGGGTAAATGTCCTTGATCTGTAATCGGGTCGCTTGCAGTTTCATGGCGTCCCCTTGTGGCGTCGTCGGGTACCCCCCACCGCGCAACCCCTGCCGCTCGAAGGTCAACCCGGAGTCGAGCCTTTGCAAGCCAAGCAGGGTTTCGGGCCGGGACAATGCATGATCGCTGAGGCTGAGCCGCAACTCGCTGGCTGGATCCAGCGACGTGAGATGCAAAATCGAGCGCTCCTCCTCCGACAGCACGCCGAGGATCGCGTCGTAGAAATCCGTTTGCCGGCCTTGCCGCAGGTAACGATTTCCCACCTTGATGATGTGTCGGGAGTTCGGGGTATCGAGGGGACCGCAACGGTCAAGCACCCGGCCAGTGGACGAACCGTCGAGGACCTCGATCCGCAAGTCCTCGGGCCAACCGGGCAGGTTTTTCAGGGAATGCAATGCCAGCCTGTCCGTCTCGACGTTCACCACCGAGCGCAGATAAAAGCCTTCATAGGCGCGATTGAGCCGCACATGCTGTTGGTATTGCCGTGCCTTGCTGTCCAGGCGTGCGAAAACCTGCCTGGCCTCGGCTATCTCGGGCGTCCGTTGGATGTCCACGCCATAGCGGTCGAGCATTTGCTCGATTGCGCTTGTTGGCAGGTCCGGGTATTGGTCCTGGAACAACCGGACCCATTCAAGCTCTGAACGTTGCAGTTCAGCGTAACGTTGGCCGAATAGCCCTGGGTCCCCGGCCGGCCCGAGATCCTTATCGATCCTGAAGCGATTGATGGTGTCAGCCAACAAGGGCGTCGGCGAGCGGCCAGTCTGGATCAACCGCAGCATGTCGTCGTCAATCGTGCTGGCCTTGCCGATCTGCACCAGCACTTCATCGCTGAACGAAGCTACAGAGGGGCCAATTGCGCGCATGAGTTCGACGCGGGTCGCCGGCAATACGTTCGAAGGGCCTGGCGTTAGGGCAACGGCCGCTTCCGGCACAGGCCTTATGCCTTCCTCTGCTGAGTCGATGATGGCAGCGTCACCTTTTTGCGCCACCTCCGCGACGATCGGCAAGGCATTGAGCAAGCCAAAAACAGTGCGCGTCACGCCCTCTGAGCGTTCGCTGGATGTCTTGCCATTGACCACCTGATCAATGCCGTAGCCCGCATCGATAAGCCCGGCCAGCGCCAATATCCCCTCGCCTCCCGGAACGAACAACACCAAGGGCCCAAACCGGTTGACCCATTGCACAATCGGCTCAACGACCGCGCTTAGATTGTCACGATTGACCTGGGCATCGTCACGGATGCTTTTGATGCTGGTCCGGGCGGCCTTCTTCATCGTCAGCACGCACTGGGCAAACGGATCGGTGTCAGGTGCCGGATCGTCGTAGCCAATGTACTCGTCCGGGTCCCAGTAGCCGTCGTTGTTGAAAAAACCGGCATTGTTCGTCAGCCAGTGTTTTGCCGGATACAACGCCATGCCATCCAGCGCCGTCAGAACACCGGCATGAAACGTACCGTCCTCGCGGTCATGTTCAGCAAAGTGGGCGGCCAATGCCTGCCTGGTCTCACTCACCCGGCCTTGAGCGGCAATCCATTGGTGCAGTTGAACGGCATCGGCGAATTCGTGCAGCGGAGAAGAATTGCCGGGAATGTACAACAGCACTCTGGCGCTTGCTGTGTCACGAAAGGCCCAGATATCGTTCGCGGTATAACGGTAGAGCTTTATCCGGCCGATCCTGACCGAGAAAGGCGCGTGAGTCTGTGCTTGCAGTTGCCCGATGGTCAGTGTTTCCCATGGCTGATCCGCTGGTAAACCTGCCGCTTGCATCGCCAGTTCGAGGCCTTTTGGCGACAGGCGTTGTTCGTGAAACTGCAACCAGGCGACCATGACGAACGCCGCCTTGACCGACGTCCTCAGCGCGTAAGGTTCGGCTGCAACAAGCACGTCGTCGGCTGGCCAGGCTTGACCGAGATACCCTTCGTACAAGTCCTTCAGTTCCAGTTCCCAGACCCATTTCTTGTAATCGGCAGGCCGCAGGTTGATCTGTGTTGAAGGCCCGTAAACTTGCGGTGTGGTTTGGCGATAGATGCCTTCATACGTCTGGTGATTACCGCTGCCGTGGTCGGCGAACTCATCGACGTTTTTCACAATGCGTACGGCAGGCCCGATATCCGGCGGCGTGTACAGGCCGAACGCGGTTTCAGCGAAACGCCCGTCACCCACAGACTGATAGTTGGATAACAACGTTTGCAGGAGCGATCGTGAGCTCGCTACTTGCCCTTGCTCAATACCATCAATGGCAGGATGGCCCTTGTAGTTGTAATCAAGCGTAACCAGCAAAGCTGTCTGCGGATCAATCCCCTGCCCCCATTTCTCCTTGATCAGGTGTTCGCCAAACTGGCCGGGGGTTTGGGGCAGCGCGATATCCAGCGCGGCTTTCAGTTCGTCTCGCATTCGTGCAGAAGGCGCAGGATGCGGGCCGGCAGCGTTGTTATGAGGGAGCTCTTTCATGGTGCATTCCATTGCAATCATTTCAGGAACACCACCCTACCCAACCCGGGCTGCCGAAAAAGCCGGACCGATTGACAGTGACGATAGGAAATTTCGCTGCATGCGCACGGAAAGCGCGGCCTTGCGGGAGGCAAAAAAAACCGTGGAGGCTATCCACGGTTTCATTTTTCAGGCGATGGTGTTTTGAAAAATCACCAGAAGCGTTGCTGGGTCAACCGACTCCACCAGCTCAGCAATACGCGATCGACCGAGCCGCTGGCCGCCATGCCGATGCGCTCTTGCAGGCTTTTGCGTTCGGCGTAGTGCAGGTGATAAAGCTCCGATTTCTTCGCGCGCTCGGCGAGGTATTCATCGCTGGTCTTGAGCTCGTCCACCAATTGCTTGTCCAGCGCCGCGATGCCGAGCCAGATTTCGCCGGTCGCCACTTCGTCGATGGCCAGTTGCGGGCGATAGCGGGAAACGAAGTTCTTGAACAGCTGGTGAGTGATGTCCAGGTCTTCCTGGAACTTCTCACGGCCCTTCTCGGTATTTTCGCCAAACACGGTGAGGGTGCGTTTGTACTCGCCTGCGGTCAGGACTTCGAAGTCGATGTCGTGCTTTTTCAGCAGGCGGTTGACGTTGGGCAACTGCGCCACCACGCCGATCGAGCCGAGAATCGCGAACGGCGCGCTGATGATCTTCTCGCCGATGCAGGCCATCATGTAACCGCCACTGGCCGCGACCTTGTCGATACACACGGTCAAAGGCACACCCGCATCACGGATGCGCGCCAGTTGCGAGGATGCCAGGCCGTAGCTGTGAACCATGCCGCCACCGCTTTCCAGACGCAGCACCACTTCGTCCTTTGGCGTGGCCAGGGTCAGCAGCGCGGTGATCTCGTGACGCAGGCTTTCAGTGGCCGATGCCTTGATGTCACCGTCGAAATCCAGCACGAACACCCGCGGTTTTGCTTCGGGTTTCTTCTTTTGCTTTTTCTCGGATTTAGCCTCGACCTTGCGCAAGGCCTTGAGCTGGTCCTTGTCGAGCAAGGTCTGCTCCAGGCGTTCGCGCAGCCCTTTGTAGAAATCATTGAGTTTGCTGACTTGCAACTGGCCGGCCGACTTGCGTCGACCTTTACTGCGCAATGCCGCGAAACTGGCCAGGACCACCAGAATGGCGATCACCAGTGTCACGGTTTTAGCCAGAAAACTGGCGTACTCGGACAAAAACTCCACAGTGACTCCTTCAGTACAATGCGCTGCATAAACGCGCGCGGGATACCATCAGCATACCCATGCGCCGGCTTGGCGGCCAGCCGTGAAACCTCTGGCAACAGGCCTGTAACGAGCATTTCAAACAAGCGTATGTTTTTTCATTGACAGCTCACCGCCATCCTCATAACCTCGCCGAACCTTCAACGTACCGGGATGACGCGGACGTGGGCACTATCTATTTGATTCGACATGGCCAGGCCTCCTTTGGTGCAGACGACTATGACGTCCTGTCGCCGACCGGTATTCGCCAGGCAGAAGTCCTCGGCCGGCACCTCGCCGAACTGGGTATCAGCTTCGACCGCTGCCTCTCGGGAGACCTGCGCCGTCAGCAGCATACGGCCAACAGCGCGCTGGAACAGTTCGCGGCCCTGGGCCTGCCGGTGCCGACCGTGGAAATCGATTCCGCGTTCAACGAATTCGACGCCGACGCGGTCATCCGTGCGCTGTTGCCGGCCATGCTCGACGATGAGCCCGAAGCGCTGGACATCCTGCGCAACGCTGCGCAAAACCGCGCCGAGTTCCAGCGTATTTTCGCACTGATCATCGAGCGCTGGCTGGCCGGTACGTATGACACACCAGGCCTGGAAAGCTGGCTGGGCTTTGTCGAGCGGGTGCAGGCCGGTCTGCATCGCATCCTCGAAAGTGCCGACAACACCCAGAAAATCGCCGTGTTCACCTCCGGCGGCACCATCACTGCCCTGCTCCACCTCATTACGCAAATGCCCGCCAGGCAGGCCTTTGAACTGAACTGGCAAATCGTCAACACCTCGCTCAACCAACTGAAATTCCGTGGTCGCGAGGTGGCACTGGCTTCTTTCAACAGTCATGCGCACCTGCAACTGTTGAAAGCACCGGAACTCATCACGTTTCGCTGAGTCCGGACTATTGTGACCCTGGCTGTAATCACCCAGCTCTAATTACCCAAGAAAGGATCGAACCATGACCTCCGTAGCTGATGCCGTACAAGCAATGAAAGCCAAGTTCAACCCAGCCGCTGCTGCCGGCCTGGACCTGGTTTTCGGTTTCCGCATCGACGACACCAAGAACTTCTCGCTGATCGTCAAAGACAGCACCTGCGAACTGCAAGAAGGCGAAAACCCGGACGCCCAGGTCACTCTGGTGATGGACGGCGAAACCCTGGAAGGCATCGTTGACGGTTCGACCGACGGCATGCAAGCGTTCATGGGCGGCAAACTGCGCGCTGAAGGCGACATGATGTTGGCGATGAAACTGTCCGAGCTGTTCCCAAGCTAAGACGGCGGCTCCCGCGCTCGGGAGCCTCTGGTTGCACACGAATCCCGCCCCTTGTGGCGGGATTCGTCGTTTTTCATCTTTGGAAAACGGCTGTCGGTGAATTTGCGGTCTATATTCCTTCTGGCCGCATGCGTCAGACATCGGCTGTTCTATCCCCTTTTTTTTCTATGAAAGAACCGAGCGGAGAACACTGCATGAGCCCACCTGACGAGCACGACGGTTTCAACCGTCGACGTGTACTGCAAGGCCTTACGGCAGGTGCCGTCGGCGCCTGGATCAGCCCGCTAATCGCAGGGAGTAAAACCATGCCAGATGCCCCGGCCGACCTCATTCTGTACAACGGACGCCTGCACACCGTCGATCGCAAGAAACCCCAGGCCAGCGCCGTCGCGATCAAGGACGGACGCTTCGTGGTGGTCGGCAGCGACGCTCAGGCCATGGCCCTGCAAGGTCCCGGCACGCAAATCATTGATCTGCACGGTCGCACGGTGATCCCTGGCCTCAATGACTCGCACCTGCACTTGATCCGTGGCGGCTTGAATTACAACCTTGAGTTGCGCTGGGAAGGCGTGCCGTCCTTGGTCGATGCCTTGCGCATGCTCAAGGATCAGGCGGACCGTACACCCACGCCGCAATGGGTACGGGTGGTCGGCGGCTGGAACGAATTCCAGTTCGCCGAAAAGCGCCTGCCGACGATTGATGAACTGAACAAAGCCGCGCCGGATACGCCGGTGTTCGTGCTGCACCTCTACGACCGCGCCCTGCTCAACCGCGCCGCGTTGAAAGTGGTCGGCTACACCCGCGACACGCCGAACCCGCCGGGCGGTGAAATCCAGCGAGATGCCAACGGCGACCCGACCGGCATGCTGATCGCGCGCCCTAACGCGATGATTCTGTATTCGACCCTGGCCAAGGGCCCGAAACTGCCGCTGGAGTACCAGGTCAACTCGACCCGGCAGTTCATGCGCGAGCTCAATCGCCTCGGCGTCACCAGCGCCATCGATGCTGGCGGCGGTTATCAGAATTACCCGGACGACTATCAGGTGATCCAACAACTGGCCAAAGACCAACAGCTGACGGTGCGGATCGCCTATAACCTGTTCACGCAGAAACCCAAGGAAGAGCTGACCGACTTCAAAAACTGGACCGGCACGTCGCATTACGGCCAGGGCGACGATTTCCTGCGGCACAACGGTGCCGGGGAAATGCTGGTGTTTTCGGCGGCGGATTTCGAAGACTTCCTGGAACCACGCCCGGACCTGCCGCAAACCATGGAGCAGGAACTGGAGCCAGTGGTCCGGCACCTGGTGGAACAGCGTTGGCCATTCCGCCTGCACGCTACGTACAACGAATCCATCAGCCGCATGCTCGATGTGTTCGAGAAGGTCAATCGCGACATCCCGTTCGACGGTTTGCCATGGTTTTTCGACCACGCCGAAACCATCACCCCGCAGAACATCGAGCGCGTCAAAGCCTTGGGCGGCGGCATTGCGATTCAGGACCGCATGGCCTTTCAAGGCGAGTACTTCGTCGATCGCTACGGCGCCAAGGCTGCCGAACACACACCACCCATCGCGCGCATGCTTGCCGAAGGTGTACCGGTCGGTGCCGGCACTGACGCCACGCGGGTGTCGAGCTACAACCCCTGGACTTCGATGTATTGGCTGGTCAGCGGCCGCACCGTCGGTGGTCTGGCGTTGTATCCGCAAGGCTTGAGCCGCGACACTGCGCTGGAATTGTTCACCCACGGCAGCGCCTGGTTCTCTTCCGAGCAGGGCAAGAAAGGCCAGATCAAGGTCGGGCAACTGGCGGACCTGATTGCGCTGTCGGCGGACTATTTCCACATCGAGGACGAAGCGGTCAAATGGATCGAGTCGGTGCTGACGATTGTCGACGGCAAGATTGTCTATGGCACCGCCGAGTTCGAGAAACTCGGGCCGCCGCCTGTACCGGTGGTGCCGGAATGGTCACCGGTGGTGAACGTGCCGGGCCATTGGAAACCGTTGGCGCCGATGACGGCGCAGGTGCATCAGTGTGTCGGGGCTTGCGCCGTGCATGCCCATAGCCATGAGCGGGCGCGGTTGTCTTCGGCACCGGTGAGTGATTTTCAGGGATTTTGGGGGGCGTTTGGTTGTTCGTGTTTTGCGTTTTGAATGCCTGGCCTGAGATTGACGTTGCACTCACAGGGTTCACCTTGGACCCTGTAGGAGCTGGCTTGCCAGCGATGGCTGCTTATCAGGCGACGAGTTTTTTGAGGGTGTACATATCCATTACCGGGGTAACGGCGGCTATTGGTTCCGCTTTTACAGCGGGTCACTTGGAAGAGCGCCAAGTAACCAAGCGCCCGCGCCCCTGACGTACGGTGGCTCGCTAATGCTCGCCATGCCCTCGCTCCGGTCCTGCTCCGTGGGCCCGCCGCCATCGGCCATCCATGGCCGGGGCGGCTAACCCGGCATCCATGCCGGGTTGCCCACTACGCAGAACCTCCACTCGGCCTTCCGACGGGGCAGATCAAGATCAAAAACCAAAGCAAAAGCGAGGCGGCCTGCCAGCCGACCTGTCTCTATAACCGTACGCGCTCGCCTTCACTGCTGCGGTCACTCATTCCGGATATGTACACCGATCCCCTGTAGGAGCCGGCTTGCTGGCGATGGCGTCCGTCCAGTCAACAAATAT